>NZ_FPBH01000014.1 GCF_900116445.1 Paraburkholderia aspalathi | reverse complement strand
ACGGTTTGCAGGGTGTAAGCGACGGACGGGCACTGGTGCCGGTCAATTGTGAATGACTTTCTTTGGAGATAGGCGATGAAGCTTCTAAACGGCGCCACGCTGCGCACGCTGCAGTTCGGATCGATAGTGCTGGCGACCAGTGCGCTGGTTGCATGCGGTGGTGGAACCAGTAGCGGCGGCTCGCCGGTCGGGACGGTGGGCGGTACGGCCGCTGTCGGCGCGGCACTGGCTAACGCGAGCATCACGCTGACTTGCAAGAACGGTTCGGGTAGTGCGACGGCTAATGCCAGCGGCGCTTATACGGCGACGTTCGCGTTTGATGGTCCTTGCGCGATTACGGCGACAGGTGGTGCGGTCACTATTCATTCGTTTGCGGCAGGGGCGGGCACGTACAACGTGACTCCGCTGACCGAATTGCTGCTGGACTACCTTGCGGGACAGTTGGGTACGACGGTTAGTGGGTTGCTCGCCGGGATTACTTCTAATTCTTCGTATCAGAGCGCGCTGTCGAATAGCACGGTGATTGCGAATGCTCAGGCTGCGGTTGTGAAGCTGATCAAGGACACGTATGGGATCACGCTTTCTTCTTCGTCGTTCTTGACGGTTTCGTTTACGCCGGGCGCTCCGGGTGCGGATGCGGATCTCGATACGTTGCTGGCGGCTGGGGCGATTACGAGTAACGGGCAGCCGGCTGCTTCTTTGGTTGCGGCTGCGCAGGCGGCAGGGGCTGCGGCGCCGATTGGTAGTGGGAGTGGTGGGTCGACGGGTGGGACGGGGGGGAGTGGAGGGACGGGGACTACGACGAAGTAATTGACTGAGGTTATTACAAACAATCTTCGCATTCGAGTCGGGTCGTTGTTTGAGACGGCGACTCCACTTGAATGACGAGGGGAGGACCAGTTTGCGAGGGCAGGATGATCACTTTTCAAGAAATAGTAGGTGGAAGGCGCGGATGCCGCGTGGCAAGGGCTAGGACGTTAGGCATTGGTCTGGCCACCTGTGCTGTGTTATCCGCGTGCGCTGTCGCGCCAGGAATGCGCATGTCCGCCCCGGCGACGCTTCCAGTTAGTAGCGCGGATTCTCGCGCACCGGCTGACCAGATCCAAATTCCGATCTCTGACATAAATCTGTCGCTGATTAAACAGATGCATGAATCGGCGGCGGATGACGGCGCACAAGAGGCGAAAGAACTTTTCGATAAGCCAGGTGCGTATCGGCTTGGCGCCGGCGACGTACTGCAAATCACTGTCTGGGACCATCCGGAACTCGCTGCCGCTCTTGGCACGCAGACACAAACGAATACGCGTCCGTCAGACCCGGTGCCTGGATTCATTGTGGATAGCGAGGGGGATGTTCAATTTCCTTATGTGGGTAACGTCCCAGTTGCCGGCTTGCGTGTTGAAGACGCACAGGCAAAGTTAACGCAGCGATTGTCTCAGGTGTTCGTAAAGCCGCAGGTTACGCTGCGCGTTGCCTCCTTCAGAGCGCGACAGGTTTATGTCGACGGTGAAGTCCATACACCAGGTGCTCAGCCAATCAACGACATTCCCATGACCCTCTATGAAGCGATCAATCGCGCAGGGGGGTTCAATCCGACAGCAGATCAGAGTCGAATTTTGCTGGTGCGAGATGGAGCTTCGTACCCCCTCAACCTCTCTCAAATGCTGGAACGCGGCATCAATCCGGCTAATGTGGTGTTGAAGGGGGGGGACATGCTGCGAGTGATGTCGCGTGACGATAACGGCGTATTTGTGATGGGGGAAGTTAACAGGCCCGCGACTGCGCTGCCAATGAAGAGCGGGCGGCTAACCCTAAGTGATGCGCTCTCTCAGGCCGGCAGCCTTAACACTAGCAGTGCCGATGCTGCGCAAGTCTATGTCATTCGCGGATCGTTCGACAAAACACCGAAGGTCTTTCGCCTAGATGCGAGTTCGCCCATATCTATGATCCTCGCCAATCAGTTCGAGCTGCAACCGAAGGATGTCGTCTACGTCGACGGGAACGGACTTGTTCGATTTAGCCGCGTGCTCAATTTGTTGTTGCCTGCAATTAACGCAGGGCTAACAGCCGCAATCGTCACGAAATGATGGAAAAAATTCTGGTCATATGCGAGGGGAATATTTGCCGAAGCCCTATGGTGCAGGCGTTGCTTTCCGTCGCTTTGCCCGAAGTCAAGGTCACTTCGGCAGGACTCGGGGCACTCGTCGGTATGCAGGCTGATCCGCACGCGATCGACTTGATGGCGCAACGAGGCGTTGATTTGAGTTTGCACGTTGCTCGACAGTTCTCGTGGGCGATGGCAAAGGATGCAGACCTTATATTCGCAATGGACTCCGGTCAGAAGAAGGCGGCTGAGAGCGCGTTTCCGTTCGTAAGCGGCAAGGTGTTTCGCCTCGGCGAACACAGCAAGATTGACGTCTTGGACCCGTATCGAAAAGGCCTTGCAGCGTTTGAGCAAGCACTAGCTGCGATTGATCGCGGGATCCTAGATTGGTTGCCCGCACTGAAAAAATTGACTAAATAATCTAAATACACGGCCATGGCAAACTCAACGGAAGCGCAGAGCAATCTGATCCAGAACGAGGAAGACCTTGATTTGATCAACTTCCTCTCCGTTATCTATGATTCAAGATGGCTCATAGCTATAGTGGTTTGCGTCGTAACCGCCTTCAGCGTGATGTACGCATTCCTGGCTAAGCCCATATATGAAGCTAACGTCATCGTTCAGGTTGAGGACTCCGACTTCTCGGCAAAGAACCTGCTTGGTGACCTTAGCCCTCTGCTCGACGCAAAATCGGCGACTACGGCAGAGATAGAGCTGATCAGATCTCGCCTCGTTCTGACAAATGCAGTTTCCTCTTTGCGCCTATTTATAGTCGCTACCCCGAAATACTTTCCGATCTTTGGCTCGTGGCTGGCAGGGCACAACGAGGGCGCCTTGATGGCAGCGCCAAAAGGTACGATTGCTACACCGTTTCTCGGGCTGGACTCCTTCGCTTGGGGAGGGGAAAGCATCGACACGTCTGAGTTCAATGTACCGTCCACCTACTGGGAAAAAGAGTTTACCGTCGTCAAAAGAGACGGCGACAAATACGAACTTTTCGCACCGAATGGCGATCTTGTGCTCAAGGGTACGGTTGGGCGGCAGGCTGTAGGAAGTGTCGATGATGGGCGTGTTAGTTTGACCTTGAAGTCGTTGCATGCTCGTGCGTCTACAAAATTTACACTTATCAGAAATTCTGAGCTCGACACCGTCGAAAAACTTCAGGATAACCTCAAGATTGAAGAGCAAGGGAAGCAGTCTGGCATTTTGAGCGTAACCCTTCAAGGGCCGAGTCCGCTGTTGACGCAAGCAACCTTGAATGCGTTGTCCGCTGAATATGTAAAGCAAAACCTTGATCTCAAATCTGCTGATGCGGCGAAGACGATTGCCTTCTTAGAAAAGCAGCTTCCGGAGCTGAAAAAAGAGCTCGATGAGGCGGAAGAAAAGTATAACCAGTTTAGAAACAAGAGCGGGACCATAAACCTTAGCGAAGAAGCTAAGCTGATTCTTCAGCAATCTGTCGACTCGAAGGCCGCTCTGTTAGATATGGAGCAGAAAAGGCTAGAACTTGCGCAACGTTTCACTCCGTCGCATCCAAGCGTCGTTGCTCTCGATAGTCAAATTGCTTCGGCAAAAGAGCAGGTGAATGCACTGAGTAGCCGCATTGCGACTCTTCCAAACGTGGAACAATCCGCTCTGCGGCTTATGCGTGACGTTGCTGTTGATACAGATCTATATACCGGATTGCTCAACAATACCCAGCAACTTCGTGTCTTAAAGGCCGGGAAAGTCGGCAACGTACGCGTCGTCGACTACGCGCAGCTTTCCGAAAAACCGGTGAAGCCAAAGAAGGCTATCGCTATAGCGTTAGGTATCGTTCTTGGATTTGTGTTTGGTATCTCTGCCGCGTTTGTTCGGAAAAGCCTTCGAGGTGGCGTTGAGAGCGGTGATGCAATTGAGCGCGCAACCGGATTGGCTGTATACGCAGCTATTCCGCACAGCGAGCAGCAACGGCGAATCAATACCGCAATTGGTCGCCACGAAGGTGGGCTTCAGATCCTTGCGGCGCAGTGTCCCGACGACGTCACCGTGGAGAGTCTCCGGAGCCTCAGAACATCACTTCAGTTTGCGATGCTTGATGCACCGAACAATATCGTGGTGGTTACCGGGCCAAGCCCGGGCGTTGGAAAGTCATTCGTCTCTTCCAATTTGGCCGCCGTGCTCGCAACCTCCGGGCAAAAGGTTCTCCTGATCGACCTTGATTTGCGCCGTGGGCACGTACACGATTTCTTCGGAGTCGATAGAGCCGGCGGGATCACGGAACTAATCAGTGGAACGAAGGCGTTAGACAATATCGTCCATTCCGAGATACTGCCAAATCTAGATTTCATTTCGACGGGGGCGACTCCTCCACACCCATCAGAGCTTCTACTCAATAGGCGATTTGCCGAGGAATTGACAGAGCTATCTGACCGGTACGATATCGTAATACTGGATACGCCACCTATCCTGGCAGTAACTGATGCCGCTATCGTCGGCAAGTATGCGGGCACGACGCTTCTGGCTCTCCGGCATGGAAAGCATCCGATGGGCGAAATTGTTGAGTCTGTTCGCCGTCTCCGGCAAGCGGGGGTGTCACTAAAGGGCGTTCTTCTCAACGATTTGCCGCGTCGCTCTCTGGGCTATGGCGGCCAATACGCAGGCTACTATAGCTACACGCACTCGCGCGAGGTTGTTTGAGCATGCTTCCGAACTCGCAAACGAACGGGGGCAGAAAGTGAGTTCCCCCCGTGCCCTGCTACCTCTTGTCGTGAGCGGACAATGAAGCTCATCCACATTCGACAGCTTGGATTGATGACAGTTACGACCGGGGTGCGCCTGGGTGCCAACTTTGTGACCTTGGCAGTGATCGCGCGCATTCTCGGAGCGAATAAGTTCGGCATCTTGATGATCTGGTCAGGTGTGGCAGGTCTTCTGGCTCTCCTATGCAACTATGGTTTCACCTCCTATGTCTTGCGCGAGGTGGGTCGCAGACCGTCATCGAACGTAACGATATTCAGTGGAGTGCTGAGTTCAAAACTAATCGTCGCATGCGCTTTGATTTCCCTTAGCCCCATTGTTTTGCGTTACACGAGCCTGCACAGCTGGATTTTATTCGCCACTTTGCTTTGTGCAGCACTTGTCGACACCTTCATCGAGTTCTTTGGTGCAACTTTGAGATCTGTTGGTAAATACGCTACGGAGTCGAAGTTCTCGCTGCTTGGAGCTGTTTTGTACGGAGGGACGGTGACGTCAGTTGTCATGCTACGGCGCTCGGAGCTCTCGGCGGCAACTGCGATAGTGACCGCTCGTCTAGTGACTGCCATTTTGTTCTTGTTGGCGGTCGTCAGATATCTCCCGGGAAATTTGACGGTATCGCCACGTCGCGGAGTTGAGTTTTTAAAAAAGGCGCGCGCATATGCTTTCGACTTCGGACTGCAGGGTCTTTTTGGACAAATTGATAATGTGATTATTGGATTTTTCTTGGGAGCTTCCTCCGTTGGGATTTTCCAGGCCGGCATGAAATTGACAATCGGACTGTTGCAAGTCGCGCCGATATTTTCAAGTGTTTTTCTTCCGAAATTGTCATCAAAAAATCTAGTGCCCGAGGAGTTTAAGGCAGAGCTGAAAAGGGTGCAAATTGCATTTTTTTCTGTGGGGGGCGTTTCCGCTGCCGCGATGTGGCTATTTTCTCGTGAAATAGTCGATCGAACGTTCGGCGTTCAATATGCGAGTTTGGAAGCGATCCTACCTTGGTTTGGCTTCCTCTTCGTTATCCGCATGATCGCCGCAGGATGGGGGCTTGCTTTGACTGCCGTCGGATTGCAGAGCAGTCGAGTCGCAGTCGGGATCGCCAATTGGATTATCGCCATAGGCCTCGCGGTCATCCTTTTGCCTCGTTTTGGAATAATAGGTTGGCTATATAGCTTGCTGATTTCAAATGTATTCGTTGCCGTGTCATACGTAATAATTTTTAGTCGCTCCGGGCATTCGCGTCAGGTGGTATGTGAAAATAATCTTGGGGTATGACGGTCATTAGTTGAAGTGGTGTTTAATTAAGTTGGATTCGAATAGCATAATTTTATATTCGAAGCGACGAAAATTTTAATCGGGGTTGATATGGTCAAGTCGGGCTTGCTAGAAAGCGTATTGGAGTCGAACTCTTGCACCGGATGCGGCCTATGCGAATCGGCGCTGGATAGCAATCCTGTCCGTATGCAAATGTCGGGTAATGGATTTCTTCGACCTGTGATCATCAAACCCTTGACTCGCGATGACGAAGATAAATTGGCTTCATTTTGTCCGGGCGTTGTTGTTTCCCATCAAAAAACAGAGGGCCAGTTTCACCCCATTTGGGGACCACTAGTTGAGACGCGGGTCGGACATTCCTGCGATGAAGAAATTCGTCGGGTGGGATCTTCGGGCGGAGTTCTGTCTGGCTTGCTGCTGCATTTATTGGAGAGTGGCTCCGTAGATTTTGTCGCGCAGATAGCTGTATCGATACCCGACCCATTGGCCAACGAGCTCCAGATTAGCCGAACTCGCGCCGACGTACTTCGGGCGGCCGGCTCTCGCTATGCACCGTCCGCGCCGTTGAAAGATATCCGATCGATTCTAGACGGAGAAGAGACAGGAGCCTTCGTTGGTAAGCCATGCGACGTTGTGGCTCTCCGTCAATTGGCGCGTGTGGACGAACGTGTGGGAAAAAGGTTTCGATACTTTATTTCGTTTATGTGCGCCGGAGTGCCAAGCCAGAATGGCACGTACGAAGTGCTAAAACAATTGGATATGACGAAAGACGAGGTTGGAAGTTTTCGCTATCGGGGGAATGGCTGGCCAGGGAACGTACGAGCCGTTTCTAAGTCAGGGGACGTGCGAGAAATGGACTATTCCAAATCTTGGGGGACGATTCTCAATCGCTTTTTGCAATTTCGATGCAAGATTTGTCCTGATGGAACAGGTGAATTTGCCGACATTGTGTGCGCAGATGCGTGGTACGGAAAAGACGGTTATCCGGACTTCTCGGACAGAGATGGTCGAAGTCTGATTTTGATCAGAACCGATGTGGGTCGTCAACTTATGGAAAGAGCTACACAAGCTGGCGCGCTTTGCTCGGACGCAATTAGCGTAGGAGAAATAGAGTCAATGCAACCTTACCAGAGCGAACGGAAGAGATTTGCCTTGGCTCGTTTAATCGGGGCCCAGCTCGCATTTGGTCACGCTCCGCGCGTCCGTCGACTAGGCCTGGTAAAAGCTTCGCAATCGTCGAATATGTTTAGCCTGCTAAAAAATTGCGTCGGAACGTATCGTCGGGCGAAAAATGAAAACTAACTTGAACCTCCTGGATAGCAATCGGCCTAGCGAAGACTTTCAAGAATCCGCAATTGAAATTGTGTTGCTTTGGCATTCCGTTACGTCGGATAACTTGGGCGTCGGTGCTTTGACGGACTCGCAAATGGAAATCTGTAAGGCTGCTGCACGACGTGCGAACGTGAGGCTTACGTGCACAGTCCTAGGAACGAAAGGAGGAAGCAGGTATGCCGCAGGCGAAACGTTCGTCGAGCAGGGTCGTAGCCTTTCATTGAAAAATATTTTTTCGCTTGATTCGGAATTTCGTCGCCAAATACGAAAGTGCGACGTTGTTCTTGATATCGGTGAGGGCGACAGTTTTACTGATATCTACGGTCTAAAACGATACTTCTTGCTTCTGGCCACAAAATTACTTGTTCTGGCTGCCGGAAAGCCGCTGATATTGAGCCCGCAGACAATTGGGCCATTTAATCATTGGTGGGCACGTATGGGAGCACGCCTTGTTTTGCGTCGATGCGAAAAGATTGTCGCTAGAGATGGATTGTCGGCCGAGTTCGTCCGGAATCTTGGGATATCAAATAACCTTACTGAAGCGATTGATGTTGCGTTCAGATTGCCATATGAAATCAAATCGACCAGCAAAACTTCGGTTACTCGTATTGGCTTAAATGTTTCAGGTCTTCTGTATTCCGGAGGCTACGATGGCACTAACCAATTCGGACTCGCGTTGGATTATCGCCAATTAATGCGCGGGCTACTTGACGCGTGGACTAGCTGTCCGGAGACGGAAGTGTGGCTCATTCCGCACGTTGTTCCCGACAATATACCAAATGATGATGACAGAGTTGCGATTGAGGACCTACGGAAGGATTACCCTGGCTTAAAGATCGCACCGAGCTTCAGTGGTCCACGGGCAGCTAAATCATTTATTTCGGGTATGGATTTCGTCAGCGGTGCGCGTATGCATGCTTGCATCGCCGCGTTTTCTGCCGGAGTACCTGTGGTCCCTCTGGCCTACAGCAGAAAATTCAGTGGGTTGTTCTCAGCATTAGATTACCCATGGGTAATTGATGCACGCGTTGACAGCACGAAGGATGCCTTAGAAAAGATCTTGGCAGCGTGCAAAAATCGCGCTGAGCTTAAAGCCCGCGTTGGATTGGGCAACGAAATAGCCGCGAATAGATTGATGGATTATGAGAACACGCTGGTAGACGTATTTCTGGCACTTCGCTCTAAAGTCACGCAGCAGTCTAGAATTTGCGAGGTCTGAGGATGCGGCCAAAAACGGAAAATTTAATGGTCGTCGTGGTTGTCCTCAATTGGAACCGCGGTGAGGATACTGTTTGCTGTCTGGAGAGCTTGTATAGGCAGTCTTATACAAACTATTCGGTAGTGGTTGTGGACAACGCGTCTACCGACGATTCGCGCGCGCGTATTTGGCAGTGGGCCAGCAATCAGCCTTCGTTAAGTGAAAGCCGATTCCAAACAACTAAATCAAGTTTGCGCGATGGGGTGCTATTTTCGATTAATCGCGGAGATTTCATTATGGTCAATGCGGAATCAAATGGAGGATATGCCGCTGGCAATAATATCGGGATCAATCTGGGGGTTTCGTCGAGCGCGAAATATATTTGGCTGCTCAATAATGACACGGAGCTACACAGAGATGCGCTAGCGGAATTGGTTGCCGCAGCGGATGATGACGATCGAATAGGGATGTGCGGATCGCTGTTAATTGATTATCGAGAAAGAGAGATCATACAGGCCATCGGGGGCGTCAAGTTCAATGTTTTCAGGGCGAGTGGACGTCAAATTGGAAACGGAAGTCATCTTTCTGACGGCTGTGAAGAGATCACACGTCCCACATACGTTGCCGGTGCTTCATTACTTGCCCGAACTGAAATGGTTCGCGAGATCGGACTTCTTGAAGAGCGGTATTTCTTGTATTACGAAGAGATAGATTGGGCACGACGAGCATCCCAGTGGGAAATAGGCGTAGCGAGTAAAAGCATCGTGTACCACAAGGAGGGGGGGACCATTGGTACTAGAACTTCCGACGGACGGTCGGAACTCTCTCAGTACTATCTGGCTCGAAATATATTGCTTTTTTATTTCAGGTTTCATCGCGCTTTTTACGTGCTGGCGGTATTGAAGGTAGTCAAAGAAATTTTTGCCGAATTGATTAAGGGATCGGGTTTGGCTCGAGTAACACTTCGCGCACTACTGGATGGCCTAAATCAAAAAACCGGCGCCGCGGAAATAGAAATCATAAATCGGCAATAGAGATGGGGATTGACATGAGAGCTGGCTTGACGAATCGCAGTACAAGCACCGTCGCAATGTTTGCACCAACACCTGCCGGGGGCCATGCGTTGTATACGGAAGAAGTGATGGTTGCACTCAATGGCGTCGCTCGTCCTGACAGGAATTATGAGCTTCTCACAAGCCGCGATTTGGACGCAGCAAGACGGAACGCTGCGTATGCGATCAATGACATCTTGCCTGCCCTCAAGTTGCGCGAGAATTTTCGTTTCAAGATCCAGTGGGTGATTTCCCGTCTGACGCATTATTTCCGGCGTGATTTTTTGACCTTCACTTGGTTGCTAAAACGCCCAGATGTTCGGGTGATACATATGCAGGAGTTTGCCACTTGGACCGCCTGGGCCTTAGTTCCAATGGTCCGGATGGCTTTGCAGAGGCGCGTCGGAATAACCGTTCATAATATATATCCTCATCTGTATCCACGATATATCCCACGATTTTTTGTGGATAAAATAAACAAATTTATCTTTTTGAATTGTGAATTTCTGATAGTTCATAGCGAGAAGTTGCGCCATGATCTAATTCAATTCGTGGGGGAATCTCGCCGAGATAAAATTTATGTCGCCCCTCACGGAGTTTGGACTCCCAAAGCAGGTCAAGTCTCGGCGGTAGCTTCTGAGCAGCTTGCGACAGCGTTATTTTTTGGAACAATCAGAAAAAATAAAGGTTTGGATGTACTGCTTGATGCTATGACTTTCTTGTCCAAGAAGGTGCGACTCCTTATAGCGGGATTTCCGGATGACATGGCATATTTTAATCAAATTATCAGGCCAAAGATTGACGCTCTGCGTGTTGATGGTTGTCAGATCGAATTGATTGCTTCGTATATTGACGAAAAAAATTTGCCAGATCTGTTCGCATCCGCCCGGTTGTTAGTGCTTCCTTATCGGGAATTTTCCGCTCAAAGTGGCGTGCTATTTAACGCAATTGCCTTTGGGCTTCCCGTTGTGGCTACGTCAGAAGGCGCTTTGGGGGAAACCGTTGACCGTTTTCGCATCGGCGTCACGATCAAAGAAAATAGTCCGGAAGAAATCGCGGCTGCGATAGAGGCGGTGCTACTTTCTGATTTTAAGAAAACATTTCAGTCTGGATTCGAAGCCGCTCGCGCAGATTTGAGCTGGGACCGTCACGCCGAAATATTGAGCTATATATATGAATAAATATCTCGAATATTCGTCCCGGGAATCTTACTCTCGAACAACCGCATTCGAGAAATTCGTCGGAGTTTTTTCGTTCTGTGTGCTGTTCCCCTATCCCGCATTACCGGTGGGAAATAACACAGGATTGCAATTGGGGCATGTAATCACGATTGCCGCACTATGGCTAATGGCCAAGCGGGTTTTCGTGAAGAAAGATCTTATTGCTTGCTATCTTCTCCTAGTTGTTCCGTCGTTGTTGCCACTGATTCTAGGCCGTCAAAGCGACGTAAACGTCAATGCGACAGCAACGCAGGCTTTTGCGCTTTTGACGGTTATTGCGGCGGGTGGCGCTGTCTCGCGCAAAGGGGCCATACGAAATTTCTGCGTCGGCGCTGCTCTGGCCATGCTCGTCCACGGGGTCGTTGGAATAGTGCAGCAAATATTTTACGTGAACGAGGCCTTCCCGTTTATTCAGATTTATGTTAATCCGTCGTTCGCAGAAATGGAGTCGGGTAAAATAACGGATCTATATGCGGTTTACACGAAAAGGTCATTTGGACTATTTCCCGAACCTTCGTCGATGTTTGCGGTGTTGGCTCCGTGGATTGTTATCTTATTCAATGTCGTATTCGTAGGGAGCTGGAAGATTCGCCGTTTGGAAAGGTTGATATTTATTCAATCGTTAATATTCGGTGGTCTCCTTATATATTTTGCCAAGTCCGGCGGGATGCCGTATCTCGCGCTTGGCATGCTTCCTTCATTAGCTTTGTTTTATAGGAAAACATTACGTCGGCCCTTGCTCCAGAAGCTCGCGATTAGCGTGGTCTCCGCACTAATTTTGGCACTTGCTGTGTACGCATTCCTGATGTCATTTCAAGAGCGGGCGTACGCTGAACTCGACCACGGAGTCTCGTGGACAGAGCGTCTGACATCGATCCTGTTTGCCTTGCAGTCGGTGTTCAGGGGCGATCTAATGCCATTTTTTTTTGGATACGGCTTAGGCGATGTTTCGACTTTGGCTCTGCAGGCGACCGGATCGTCCGGTATTCATAGCTGGATTATAGCTACCTTCATGGGCACCGGCGTGGTTGGTGCGATCGGCATGGCGCTGGTTGGAATGAAGGCGATCAGGAGTATTCGATCTTCATCTCAACGAATGCTCGGATATTCCGTATTTTTTGTTTGGGTGGCATGTGCTGCTTTGGTTACTGGCTACATTCAACTTCTTGGAATGTGGGCAGTTTTAGGAATCCTTTTGCAGTGGAGCACGGCTTTCCCCGCATCGCGGAAGAATTTGCTATGAAAAAGAAAAAAGTGATGTTCGTGATTACGGGCCTCAACATGGGCGGGGCGGAAAATCAAATCGTATTGATAGTTAGGGAATTGTGCCAACTCGGTTGGGAGGTGGCTGTGGTTTCGCTGATTGCACCTCGTTATTTTGTTGACGAGCTGGAGGCGTTCGGTGCGTCGGTATATTCAATGAACATGACCCCGGGAGTTGCGGATCTTAGGGCGATACTTAAATTTGTGTTTCTGGTTAGGAAGTGGCGACCGCAGATTATTCATTCGCACATGTATCATGCAAACGTCTTTGCTCGCATCGCACGGATTTTTTTTCGCAACATTCCATTGGTTTCGACGGCTCACAATATTGATGAATTTGAAGGAAGTCGATTAAAAATACTTGCTTATAGATTGACCAGTCGCTTATCGACCTATATGACCAATGTTAGTCAGGCGGGCTATTTTCGATATGTTTATCTAAAGATTATTGACTCGAAAAAGGGTGGATTTATACCTAACGGGGTTGATACCGAAAGGTTCGATTGGAATTCGGCTACTCGTTCGAAGGTACGAAACATTTTTGATGTGAAGGATGAATTTGTCTGGTTGGCGATAGGGAGATTGGTCCCGGCAAAGGATTTTGAGAATTTGATTGCGGCACTGGCAGAGCTTCGGGAAAGAGGTTGTTCAAAATTTCGCGTGTTCATCGTAGGGGAAGGACCCCAGGAATTCATATTGAAGCAACGAGTGATCGAACTTGATCTTGCCAATAACGTAATCTTCCTGGGGGCGCGTCGCGACGTTCCGGAATTAATGTGTGCGGCAGACGCTTTCGTTATGTCATCAGCTTGGGAGGGTCTGCCGATGGTGATACTCGAAGCAATGGCTAGCGGTCGCATTGTCGTTGCGACTGATGTTGGCGGGGTGGGCGAACTGGTAACTCCACAAGTTGGAAGGTTAATACCGCCACACCAACCAGTTGCTCTGGCTTGTCAGATGTGGGAGGTGATGCAGCTGTCAAATAGTGAAAAAGAGAAAGCGGAGAAGCTTGCGCGAACCTTTGTAAGAAATGAGTTCTCAATAAAAGACGTCGCGCTTCGCTGGGTGGAAGTTTATAACAAAGTAAAATAATAGACCGCAGAGGGAAGAGATGAAAAAAAGTCCGGGGTGTGTACTTCACGTTACGGAAGCATTGGGCGGGGGAGTTCTGTATGCCGTTGCGCAGCTTGTGAATAGTCAAGTCGATCAGGGTTGGGTTGTTGTATTGGCGCACTCCGTTCGGTCAGATACTCCTCCCACTGCCGATCTGGACGAGATTTTTTCGTCACGAGTCAAACGTGTGGTCATACCGATGGTGACTGCACCGGATATTTGGCGGGATTTCTTAGCGATCCTCTTGATTTGGCGCCTTGTAAGACGCGTCAGTCCGACAATTGTTCATCTGCATTCTTCGAAGGCCGGCGTCGTGGGGCGCTTGGCGGGTGTTTTGGCTGGATATCGTCAACGGCTATTTTATACCCCGCACGGATATGCTTTTCTTCGGCAAGATGTTTCAAGAATAAAACGGAAACTTTTTCTATTATTTGAACGTATGGCGACATTCGTTAGTGGAAACGTCATTGCTTGCTCCCCGAGCGAGGCTGAAATGGCAAGGCATAGAGTTTTCGCGCAGCGGGTGCAGTTGGTTGAAAATGCTGTTAGACCGAGAGTGTCAAAGATTGCATCGCTCGAGGAGGGGCGATTGAAAGTTGCTACCGTAGGCCGAATTTCACCGCAAAAGGCGCCAGGCAGATTCAAGGCGATAGCCGATCGGTTCTCGCATTCGCACGCTGAATTTGTCTGGATTGGCGACGGGGAATCAAAGAGTGAATTGATGACGGCGGGTGCCTCTGAACAGACGGTAAGCGTCACCGGTTGGATCAGCCGAGAGGGTGTGCAGGAGACGTTGTTGACAGCCGACGTCTTTCTCCTGCTGTCCCAATGGGAGGGGCTGCCACTCTCATTGATTGAAGCGCAACTAATTGGTTTACCAGCTATTGTCTCCGACATCGATGGATGCAGGGAGGCCGTGATTGACGGTGTCACCGGGTTCGTTTGTCATTCAGACGAAGATGCTGTTTCGGCACTTCAACGCCTGATTGATGACCCTATTCTGCGAGAGAAAATGGGCCGCGCCGCTCGGCTTTTCGCGACGAAGCGGTTTGCCTTGGAAAAAATGGTCGAGGGCACATTTGACGCGTACGGAGTAGATAGGCAAACGGCGCTTGAGAGTGGCTCTCTAGCTAATGGGTAATCAATAATGACGGTCTTAAATTGGAGGTCGATTCTGCGATGCGCAGTATACTTACTGTTGTTGTTCTCTAGGACCACGCCGGCGCATCCTCAGGAAATCTTAACGATCCAACCGACGGAAGATCTTACGCCTTTGATAAATCCTGGGAAGGGCTGGATTTCCTACGATGATCCGTCCAGGAAAACGGCTGAGGAACTATCTCTAACTAGTGTTGGGTACACCAGATTCGCTTGGAGCCAGATCCAGCCAGATGGAGTGGGACGTTTCGACTGGTCGAAGGTGGACGCGTTTATTGATGCATGGACGGCGAAGGGAAAGAAGGTCGCCTTTGGGGTGATGGCTGGAAACACACATTTCGGTGGCGACGGATACGTAACGCCCAAATGGGTTTTCGATGCCGGTGTCCCCGAGCATATTTTTACGATTAATAGCAAATCCGATGCAATGACCGGATCTCCAGGGGTCAAACGAGAGCCGCGAGACTACGACGATCTTATCTTCATGAAATTTCTTGAACAATTGGTTCAGGCGATGGCCTCGAGGTATGACGGCGATCCTCGAATTGAATTTATTGATGTACGGTCATTCGGTAATTGGGGAGAGAGTTTTGATAAATCTCACCTCCTGCTGCATCTAAAATATTTTAAAAAGACTCGTTTGGCACAGAGTAGTCAGAACGCTCTTTGGAGTGAATGGATTGCTTCTCGTGGAGTTGCAGTTCGCCGCGACGGAATAGGGGGATCCCATGGGGAGGAGCTGCGTCCTGCATTTGGGTTGGCTCCGGCGATCATGGAATTTTGGGGGAATATTCCGTACCTTGAGCAGAGGGGATGGTGGGATGATGGACGACTGATTCCAGAGAGCATTGAAATTGGCAAGCCAACTTACATTCAATTTCCGCCGGGCCCAAGCGATATCCTGGTCAAATACAAGAAATTGATAGAGGATGCGACCAATCGCATTGGATTTCATTTTGTTTTGAAGGAGGCAAGCTATCAAGGCTCCGTGTCAAGATCGAAATCGCTACCGATGAAATTTATTTGGGAAAATGATGGCGTTTCAAAAATATTTATGCCGTGCGTTACTGCTGTCGCGTTATTAAATGATTCTGGAGAAGTTGTGCGCGTCTCCACTGTCAACGGTAGCGCGCCAACGAGTTGGGTTCCAGGAAAATCGATCGAAGAGTCGAGTATTGCAAATTTTTCGGGAGTTCAATCGGGAAAGTATAAAATTGCCGTCGGTTTGTTAGCCAGAGAGACGGACAAAATTCCATCTTACAAGATCGCGATAGTGTTGCCCAAGATAGGGAATTGGTATGTGCTCGGCAACATTAACGTGACTCAGTAGAAGCAATTTTCGGACGGGAGTTAATATGTGGGGAGGCCGCCAGTAGCTCTTTTATCAGGAGATTTGGCAGATGGTAGAGCTTCCATTGATGCGACACCTGAGACTTGAGCGGCTTCAGAATTAGCATCGCTGTAGTTAGACTGACCGGAGAATGGCGATTGTGAAGTGCGCGACGTGACGGAGCCTGGTCGGACGCCATATTTGGCCGATGACCCGGCCGTCAAACTCTGACCATGATTAGTGTTTCCGTAGGGTAGCAATGCTTGCACCCTTAATTCAGGATCAGTCGTTGCCTCTTTAAGTAAACTTGGCATCTGATACGACTCGACGAAGCGTTTCTTATCTTCTGTGTCAATTTTCGAGCGACTTTTTCTATCGTTATATCGCTGCGGGTAGTGATTATGAGTTGTGGTAGGGCTGGAATAGGGAGAGTAAAACTCATTCAATGATCCGCGGAGAAGCTCAGGCGAATCTGTCTGCGCGCAGGCGAAATTTGCGGAAAATATGAGTGTAATAAAGACGGTTTTTCGAATCATAATGGTCTGATCCCCTATCGCAGCCGGTGCGCGAATTCTATTTTCGATAATTATACAAAAAAATATTTGAGTTGTCCGTGATAATTGTGGCGAACGGACTTACGGCCTGATTGAATGTCAGTGGCTGCGCGTGGCGCACGTTCCGAATTGGCGAGACACGATCCCTATTTTTTGTAGGAAGCGGTCCGTCTGTCAATGGCGCCGGGAGGGACTGCCGATGAGACTTCGTTATTTGAGGCTTCGGTGACGTTCCAACCTGCGTCTCGAAGGATCTGAGTGTATTCATTCTGAGCTTCACGGGCATCAACGTGGTGTTGCCGACGTGCCTTGACCCGGCGAGCAAAAATGACCACCAGACCTATGCTTAGCGTTATCAAACCACCTGTTTCGAGGATGGTGATAGTCGTATTGACGGCGTTTGGGAATGCCATTTTTTTGTCCGGGATAGGCGATTTGGCCGATGCCTAAGTGCAAAATGCGTTCAATTGCTCGTATCGAATCTTGGGGAACTGATCGCGTTCTTGGCACGAGAGTGGTTGTGAGCGCCCTGCGCGACGCAAGTTCCGTAAGTGGAATTCTCCAATTGTATGGGGAAAATGGTGCGTGCCATCGTGCGCGCCCGTACGTTTGGCCGCTAAAGTCGGCGCTGGCAAGGCGTCGCCCCGCCCGTCATGTCTCTGCGCGGGCGAGCGATGCGCTGCGTGAAGACCTGATCGTCGCGCTTGTTACCGGGCATGATACCTTTGGGGGGCACCTGGCACGAGTTCCAACTGTTTCGAGTCGTCCTTGTCGAATGGCAGGGGCTTAACTCGCTTTGGTTAGGAGGGGTGGTGTGCTGAATGAAATTTCACAAGAATCGAAAAATGCTTTGGTGTTGGGCAGCAAGAGATTCGTGAATATGGGAATTTAATGTTTCTTCACTAGATCGAACCACCGTCTTAAGATATGTCATTGAATTTTCGTCATTCATTGTTGCAATGATTGGAAATCCCCGACGGCTGAGACGTCTATTTTTAGTGCCTCTGTATAACGGCCACTGTCTGCGATTCAATCCGCGTTCTTTGCGTGGGCTTGTCCCCGACACGACAATCGTCTTCCATAGCGATACCCAATCATCGCTCAAGAAGTTCCGCTAGTTCGCGTGCCACTTTGGCACGGTTTGGCAGCCGTAGTCTCGACGGGAGGAGAGGGCCGCCACGTTCACTGCGGAACCCACTAACCCCGTCCCCTCCGCTCCGCCTCAAACCGATCCAACTCCCCAAGCAACCGCTCAATCTGAAACGTTTGCAGTTCGGTCAGAGGGAATTCATCCTGTATGCGTTGTAGTCGTTTTCGCCAATAGGCTGGTGGCAGCACAGGTTCACCACGAAAGGCGCGCAACGACGGCGCCATCACTCGCGCTACGTGCGCGATGTCTTCATCCATTGTCATGCAAGAACCCCGGAAGACCTCGTTGTTTAGTTTTGGCCTTGTTCTATGCGCGCGCCTGGTTGGAAACGAGTTGGTCTTAAGTGTGCAAGCGGCGACGTCCATGTTAAGAAATCGCAATCGTTCGGTCAAGCTTTCCTACGATCATTCGTTCGAGAAATGCGTCGAATGTCCCTTGATTTGAGGGGTATTTTGATTACGGATGGATTTCAAGAAGTACTTGCCGTGCCTCAA
Organism: Paraburkholderia aspalathi; assembly: GCF_900116445.1. GTDB lineage: Bacteria > Pseudomonadota > Gammaproteobacteria > Burkholderiales > Burkholderiaceae > Paraburkholderia > Paraburkholderia aspalathi. The sequence goes on along the minus strand of NZ_FPBH01000014.1, from coordinate 198,082 downwards.
ATATGGAGGCTTTTACTCGCAGTTTCGCTTCGGCGTGACACATGTCAAACGGCACAAGTTAGTGCCTCCAAACCTGAAGAAGCAGGCAAGCTGATGAAATCAGACACAGAGCCCAACTCCACCACCACCTAAAGCGCATTCCCGCGCGGCGGAATCGCATCCGCTTGCGCCGGCCCACCCACCACCAACTCCGCCTCCGAATAGCTAATCCTCACCGGCGGCACAAACCACGCAAGACACAACCCAATCAACGCTGCCGCGCCCGCCACCAGGATGCCGATATGAATCGACTGCACGAGCGCATCCCGCGCAGAATTCATCATCGCATCGCCCGCATGCCCGGCGCTCACCAGACGATTGATCAACGCCGCCTGCTCCGCGCGATCCACCAGCAGTTCGGGACTCGCAAACGATTTGAACCACTGCGTCGCCTGATACGAAGCAAGCGAGCGATGCACCCCCTGCGTATAGAGATGCCCAAGCAACGCACCGGTCATCACCGTGCCCAGCATCCCACCGAAAGTACGCAACGATTGCAGCAACGCCGTTGCCGCGCCGAGCTGGTCGCGCGCGACGATCTGCTGCGAACAGACCGTCAAACTGGTCGCCACCAGACCGAGCCCGAGACCGCTGATGCCCATGCACGACATCCACACCAGATGCGGCTCGGTACCTCTGAGTACGATCACACCCAGACATGCCAACGCGGACAGCGCGAAACCGACATACATAATGCCGTTCGCGCGACGGATCCGTGTGACGATACGATTGTTCACCACGCTGCCGACCGTCGTGCCGAGCAGCAGCGGCGTGATCAGCATGCCGGAGTCGTGTGCGGACATCGCATAGCCGCCCTGAAACAGCAGCGGCACATAAAACACCAGCGAAAACAGCGCGAAACCGCCAAGCACCGACATCGCGAAGAGCGCCGACAGCTTACGGTCCATCAGCATATCCACCGGAATGATCGGATACTTCATCCTCCGCTCCCATAGCCAGAGCGTCATTGCAAAACTCACTGCAACAACGGCCAGCACGATCGTTATCGTGTCGACGCCGTACCTCGGAAACAATTCGATCAGCAATTGCAACGAACCGAACGTGACCGCGACCACGAACGCGCCGAGCCAGTCGAGCCGCACGGGGCCTTTGTGTCGCAGGTGACGTAGGGGTGGCAAAAACCGCAGCACGAACAGCAGCGACACGAGGCCAACCGGCACGTTAACGAAAAACACTAGCCGCCAGCCGCCGTATTGTGTGAGCATGCCTCCAAGCGTCGGCCCGACCATATTCGCAACCCCGAAGGCAGAGGTGACGAACACTAGCCAGCGCAGCCGTAGTTTCGGATTGGGGAACAGATCGGCGACGGTAGCGAACACCGTGCCGATAAGAATGCCGCCGCCTATCCCCTGCAAACCGCGCGAAATCACCAGCAACAGCATACTGGTAGCGAACCCGCACAATACCGACGCGCCGGTGAACAACAGAATCGCGGCGACCAGAAACGGCTTGCGGCCGAACAGATCACCTAGCCGCCCAAAGATCGGAATGGTGATCACTGAAGCCAGCATGTACGCAGTCGCGACCCATGCGTACAGATCGAAGCCCTTCAGATCGGCGACGATGCGCGGCAGCGCGGTGCCGACAATGGTTTGATCGAGCGCCACCAGCATCGAGACGAATGCAACGCCAAGCATCGCCAGCAGCGACTCGCGAAACGGCAGCAGTTGTCCGGTGGGTAGGGGCGTGTCAAGGTTGGGCGTCATGACGGTCTTACTCGCGCACTTATTCTCGTTTGGCTTGATGCGCGCCCAATGCCGCGCCGAGGTCTTCGTCAGTCGCCGCGGGAAAGATGCTCATTGTCAGCAAATCGCCCCATTCGAGCGCTAGCGCCGACAGTCCGCGCGAATCGTCCGCCTCGACGACTGCGAAGCCATGCAATCCGCCGATCGCATGCCAGCGTCCCAGCAGTTTGACACCTTCAGGCGCCCGTCCGCCGGTTTTCATGAAGCGCTCGATGACGGAGTTTTCCGCGGTCGGCAGGCCATTCCATTGCACGATGAATTTCATTGCGTGTCTCCAATATATGGTTTGGCGATGCCGGCTCGTGGCAGGTCGTGATCGCCGTTCGCGCTGTGCGACGCTTTTGCATGCCTCGCGCCCCAGCGCTTCTGAGCCAGGATGCTGTCCGGATAGCGCTTGCTATTGGCGAACGGCATAAAACCACGTGGCATCCTAAGCATCATAGGTGAGTGCACGATCGCTAACGTCGCCGCGTGCGGACATTCACCAGGTTAATCGAACAAATTCATCCGTCGCAGGAATAGCTTGGCGGTCGCGCTCGTTTCCAATTGCGGACCTCTCGTGCGTCCTATAAGAAGGACCTTTTAATGCGGCTGGCGAAGATGTCGGTATCGATCTATTTCGAAGCGGACCATGCAGTGTGCCGGCAGCACCGGCACACGTGCGAGTGGCGCGCCGAACAAACGCCGATGCATCAAACGCAAACGGCACGCGCGTCAGGCGCGTGCCGTTGTTGCGAGTGTCTGATTGGAGGCCTAGCTACGCGACAAATTGCGCGGTATCGCACCAGCGGGCACATCGACAATGGCCTGATGCGCTGCGGGAAAACCCGGCGGATAGTCGACGACGCGTGTGGATCTAGGCACCACCTGCACGGCGATGCTCGCACGTGCACCAATGCGTGCGCCGCCAACAATGGCGGCCATCGCCTGGCGGTCGAGTTCGACGCTTTCAGTGAGGTCTTGGATAGCGAGCTTTGCCATGGTGGCTCCAGGGAAGCGATCGAGCTGGCGGCTGGTGCGATTGGCCAGCCGTCGCTCGGGACTGTCTTTAAGTGTGCTGAGGTCTCGTCGCACTATCAGTATAGGAAATCTGCTTGCAGCTCGCCTGCCCGATATGAGCAGGCAGCAGTAGGGAAGCCCCCGGTCCTTCGCTACTGCATGCCGTTAAACGTTGGCGTAATTGGCAGCCCACAGCGACGGGCTGACATTCAGATGCAACGGCACGAAGCCGGCGCCGATCACGCCGATGTTGTTGAGAGCGGCAACATTGACGGTTTGAATCTGGCTGAGATTCTGGTTCACCGAGACGTTGACATTGGCGATGCCGCTAAGGCCGGCAATCGAGGGCAGGCCGGGCACGCTGCTGCCGGTGCCGCCGGCCACCGCGGACATTGCCCGGCGGTCGAGCTCGCGGGTGCGGGATAGATCGCGAATCATGAGGGATGACATGGTGATTCTCCAAAGGTGCGCGGAAGACGGGCGTGATCGGAGCGAAGCGGAAATTGCCGAGGGCCTGTCCGCTTCGCCGAATCAGGCGTTAGACGTGGATGTTGTTGCTCGACGTGACGCAGGGGTTGATCGACGAAGTGAGGCCGGCAGCGAACGCGACGTTGTTGCCGTTGGCGTTCTGGATGTTCATTTCGTTGCTGATCAACTGCGTAGCGCTAACCTGCTTGCTGTTGTTCGGCGCGAAGACCGGGCTGATGTTGGTGTACGACGTGCTGGGGTAGCCAAAGCCGAAGCCGAGGCCACCACGTACGGCGCGCATGGCCTTGCTGTCGAGTTGTTCGGTGATGGACAGGTCTTTGATCATCAGCGTGTTCATGGTAAATCTCCTGGAAGGGAACATCACAGTGTTGCGGTTGGGCTCGAGCATCTTGTCTGCTCGAGTGTCACTAACGCATGGGCTGTGCCAGTTTTACTCCCCTCTCCTAAGAAAGTTGACGAACGCCTGATGCACAAGGCTTTCACGTCATGTCGCCGCATCGAAGCGGCAACCAGCTCGCTAGAGGACGACTCGCGGCTGATGGCGCGTACCCAACAACGCAGCGGATTCTGTTGGATGTCGCAAGACACTCATCGGCCGTGCACGCAGCGGGGCAATCCTGGTTTGCGAAAGACCGGGTCGGGAGCTAGTATCGAAGCGGCACATGTAACTGATTACGACAGGTTTTCTATCAGCCAGAAAGGCTCCGGTCGCATGCGATCCGGCCCAACGGCAGCGGGGGCGCTTCGCACAAATGGCTAGCCTTGCGCATGTGATTCGCGACTATCAGAGCGGCGAGCTGTCACGCGACGAGTTCGTGGCTCAGCTCGACAGCACGTTGACGACCGATGGACTCGATCGCACGCAGCTGCTGGAAATGCTCGGCGCAGCGCATCGCAAAGCCGCTCTCCCCGAGGATCTCTACGCCGAAGTGCGGCGGCGCATCGAACAGCTGCGCGTCTCGAACGTGGCGGCGGGCGGCGACGAAACTGGCATGCGGACCACCGTCGAGATACCGTCGGTACGCTCTGCCAGTGCGGCCAACGCCGCAAGCTCGACAGGCGCACCGAGCGCCGCTGGTGTGCCGGGACATGATCAGATCAAAGGTACTGGCGACACGCTGAATAACCGCTTCGTCCTCGAGGAATGTCTGGGCGTCGGCGGGATGGGCACAGTGTATAAGGCGCTCGATTTGCGCAAGCTCGAGGCGTCGGATCGCAAACCGTATCTCGCGATCAAGGTGCTCAACGTTCAGTTCCGCGGCAATCCGAATTCGCTCGTCGCACTGCAACGCGAGGCGCGCAAGGCGCAGGTGCTCGCGCACCGCAACATCATCACGGTGTACGACTTCGACCGGGACGGACCGATCGTCTACCTGACGATGGAGTACCTGACCGGCAAGCCGCTGAGCCAACTATTGCGCACGCCGGGCTACAAGGGCATGCCGGTTCGCGCCGCGCTGCCGATTGTGCGCGGCATGTGCAATGCGCTCGCCTATGCGCATGAGCACGGCTTCGTGCATTGCGATTTCAAACCGGCCAACGTTTTTCTCACGACGAATGCCGAAGTGAAGGTCATCGACTTCGGCATTGCCCGCGTGTTCCAGCGGCCGGAGGAGGAGAGCGACGCAACCGTCTTCGATCCCGGCAGTCTCGGTGCGTTGACGCCCGCGTATGCGAGTCCGGAAATGATCGAGCATCGCGAGCCAGACCCACGCGACGACATCTACGCGCTCGGCTGCATTACCTACGAGCTGTTGACGGGCCACCATCCGTTCGATCGATTGTCGGCGACGCAGGCTCGCAATTCGGACTTCAAGCCGCAGCGTCCGCCCAGTCTCGATGCAAAGCAGTGGCGCGCATTGCGGGCCGCGCTGTCGTTCGACAGAAACACGCGCATGCCGAGTGTCGTGCGCTTCATTGCGGAGTTCGATAACGAAGCGCGCGCGGAGAAGTCAGGGACGCTGGTCAAGGCGGGATTTGCGGGATTTGCGGTGGTGTGTGCGGCGGTTGTCGGTGTGTTTGCTTTCCGTTCGGCTCCGAATCGTCAAGATGCCCAGCAGCCGGCTGCGGCGGTTTCGGAGGCGTCGGCGGATCAAACGGCTTCGGCGGCGACGAATGCGTCTGAATCATCCGCAACTGCCGGACCAGTCGCCGGAGGCGCCGCAAAGTCGGCCGCGGGCTCATCTGCGGGCTCATCTGCCGTGATAACCACAGCGCCGACGGCCGCTGCGTCTGCGGCACCACCGCCCGTGCAGCCTCCTGCGCCGCCCGCGCCCAAACCCGCTTTGACCTTAGCGGCCGTCACACCGGTTTTGGCGCAAGTGCCGTGCTCGGCGCTGTCTGCATCGACACAAGACCATTCGTTGACGGTGCGCGGCTACGTCTCGCAACGCTACGGCGCAGCGCATCTGAAGGACACGCTGACAGCGTTGCCGGGCGTCGATACGCTCGCGCTCCAGGTCGAGCCAATCGCCGACGACAAATGCGACACCATCAAAGCGCTCGCACCCTACTGGACACGCAACTGGCAAGCGGGCCACGTTGCGTCGCTGCATGTGAGGCCACCCGGTGGCCTGTTGAGCGAAGGCGATCCGCTGGTGGTGGACGTCACTACGCCCGCTTACGATTCGTACGTGAACCTCGATTACTACCAGCTCGACGGTAGCGTCGTGCACATGGTGCCGAGTCCGCGTGCGAAGGACAATCAGGCGCCCCCGCACTATGCAGCCACGATCGGCAGCGCGGGTGACTGGATCATTTCGAAGCCGTTTGGATCGGAGATGGTGGTGCTGTTGATCACGCCGACGCAGCTATTCGACAAGCCGCGGCCAGAAAGCGAATCACGTGCGGATTATCTGCGCGCCCTGGAGACGCGACTCGCGCAGATCGCCGGCAAGTACGGTCAGGATCATATCGTCGCGGACTTCGCGCCGATCACGACGAAGCCGCGTACGCCTTAGGTAATGCGTTAGGATCGCCCACAAGCTTTACTTAAGATCCTTCACCACCCTGAAACCATCCTGCGACTGGCGCACACTCGCGCTGTATTTGAAGCGTGTCGCGCTCAGCATGTAGCCCCCGCCTTCACGCCACGAACCGCCGCGAATCACCCGCATGTCGCAGGTGGGGCTGTCCCATGCATGGCCGTCGGCGGGCGCACCCTGGTAGGAGTTGTGCCAACAATCGGCGACCCACTCCCAAACGCTGCCGTTCATGTCATACAGGCCCACCGGATTCGGCGCGAACGAACCAGCGACTTCGGGTCCTTCCTTATGCCACGGATCGCCGCAGTCCTTGCAATTGGCGTTGCCCTTGCGCATCTGATCACCCCACCAGTACGCCGTCGTGGTGCCGCCGCGGTCCGCGTATTCCCATTCGGCCTCCGAGGGCAAGCGGTACGGTTTGCCGGTCGTTTTGCTCAACCACTTCACGTACTGTTGTGCGTCCTCCCAACTGAGATCGCGTGCCGGCGCAGCTTTGTTTGTATTGCTTTCAGGCGTCAGCTTCTGACAGGCGTTTGCTGCGACGCACGCATTCCATTGCTCGACGGTCACTTCGTATTTGCCGATCGCGAACGGCGCGCCGATGGTCACGTGATGGACGGGTTTTTCGGAGGGGTCGTCGGTGCTGCTGCCCATCGAAAACGAGCCCGCAGGCAAGGCGATCATGATCGGGCAGGTGGCGCAGTCACGGCTTTCGCCGGCGCTTGGCGGATGCGTCGCGGCCTTTTGTGCCGCTGCTTGCGCGGCAGGTGCCGCGGGTGGGGCGGTCGTTGCAGGCGGCGTAGTTGGCGTCGGCGTGGCGGCGTGCGGGTGGTCTTGCGGTGCGGCGCTGGCCGGTGCGGCTGGTCGCGCGGCTTGTGGCAATGGTGCAGTCGGCGGTGCAGCAGACGGCGCACTCGCCGCTCCAGCAGCGCGTAGCCGGTCGATACGCGCGTGGGCGAGCGCAGCGAAGCGGCCGTTCGGATAGGCCTTCAAATAGGCCTCGTAATCGCTCGGGTAGTTACTGTCCTTGATGGAGTTCCAGAAGGTGATCTCGTACTGCTCGCTGCTGTCCTTCGGCAGAATGCCTCTACTGTGCAGCGCGACAATTGCGTCGTCGTTGGCAGTGGAGAGGGGCGCTGCACTAGTGCCGCGAGATATCGCCGCTAGTGCAGCGCTCGCGTTGTTGGCAAGCGAAGAGGCGATCCACGGCGTTTGTTCGCCGCTGGTAGCCTCGCTGACTCTCGCCGCGACACGTTGAAACAAGCCCGCAAGTTCTTGTGACGAAGAAGCCTCGTTTAACTCGCGCAGCAATGCGCCCGTATAGAGGCCGTGCCGCATGCCGTCTGCTGCAAAGCCGCCCGGTGTTGTTGCGTAGGCAACCAGAGTATTGACGGGCAACGAGGCTGTATCGACCGACGCGTCGGAGGAGAACGGGTTGTTCAGGCAAGTATCGAGAATCACGAGATTGAGCGCGTCGGCACGCGGTGCGCGCATTGCCTGCAATACGGTATTCAAATCGACGCCTTCGCTAACCAGTCGTGCCGGCGCGCGCGCGTCGAGACCGGCGGGCACGAGCAGCGTCTTCCGTCCGATTTGCATGCCGTGGCCCGCGAAATAGAACAGTCCAATTCCGCCATCATGCAGACGTTGGCGGAATTCGCCTATGGCTTGCTGCATTTGCTGCGGCGTCGCATCGGTGCGCATGATGACGTCGAAGCCGTGCGCACGCAGCGTGTCGCGCATGGCTTCAGCGTCGCGCGGCGCATTGCCACGAAGCGGGTCTGCATGATCGCCGTACGCGCCGTTGCCGATCACCAAGGCGATACGTGCCGCTTGCGGATTGTTCTGTTGCGGTGTGAGCGGCGCGCTGGATGTAGTCGCCGTACGCATAGCGGCAGCGTCGTGCTCTGTGCCGTCACGCTGCGCCGCGGCATAAACACTGCTCCCGTACGCCTGAGTCGCCCCGACCATGCACACCAGCAGGAATGTTCGCCACATATTCGTATCCTGTTTGTTCCGGACAGAACATAGAGTTCCGATGACCGCGACGCCCGCATCAGGCTTTGGCGCGAATAGATCGCAGCATCGATGCCGTGATCGACTCTCCATCGACAACCTATGAACAACGATAGCACGCGGTTTGCGCGTGACAATGGTCCGCGCATCGTTAGTGCGTTATACGGTTAACGAGTATGGCGTATCTTTTTGGCAAGTTACGTCCTAAGCTAATTCACAAAGTAGCGCTGTACGGCCGTTTTAATAGAGCGGCTGCTCATCGACGTCGACATCGACCCGTCACGTGAACCCACGTGCAACTACGCGAGCGCCCGCGACATCCAGTCGGAGCCTCCGGCCTGCGCTTCGCGCAGCCGGGGCGGAGACGACTATTCTTCGGGAGAGTGCGCAATGCGAAGAACCCTCACACCTGGCGTGCTCGACATACGTCGTGGAACGAAGGCGAGCCTTGTAACGCTCTGCACGGCTTCGTGCGCCGCCTTGTCGCTCATGCTTGGTATCGCGTTCACGTCTGAGTCCGCGCGCGCTGAACAAACGCCTTCGCCACCGGGCGCTGAGGAATACATCATCTGGCCGTCGGACGGCACCGTGATTCACGGCGGCAAGCTGTGGGTGCGCATGGGGCTGCGCAACATGGGTGTGTGCCCGAAGGGTGTGGCGGTTCCGAACACCGGGCATCACCATCTGCTGATCGATACGGATCTGCCGGCGCTCGACCAGGAAATTCCATCGGACCGCAATCACCTGCATTTCGGCGCAGGTGAGACCGACGCGCGCATCGAATTGCCGCCGGGCAAGCACACCTTGCAGCTCATTCTCGGCGACCAGAACCACGTGCCGCATGTGCCGCCCGTGTATTCGAAGAAGATCACCATCACCGTGCTAAAAGACTAGCGCGTCCCGTTCATTCAAAGCGGGTCCGTCAGGACGGAGAGACCAACATGTACAAGATCATCGCGCTCGTGGCGTTCGTGGCACTTGCGACATTGGTGTCACTGGCCTCGCCGAATCTCGCCACGGCCGGCACGACGCCGTCGCCGGCCGGCGCGCATGCCTATATCGGCTATCCGAACGATGGCCAGGTGGTGCAGGCCAACAAACCGTTTCGGGTGTGGTTCGGCTTGCGCTATATGGGCGTGGCGCCAAAAGGCGTCAAGTATCCGAACACCGGGCACCACCATCTGCTGATCGACACGGACCTGCCGCCGATGGACCAGGAAATTCCATCGGACCGCAACCATCTGCATTTCGGCGCGGGCGAAACAGAAACGATGATTCAACTCCCGCCCGGCAAGCATACGTTGCAGCTGCTGATGGGCGACGACATGCATATACCGCACAACCCGCCGGTGTACTCAAAGAAGATCACCGTGATTGCGCGCTGACACGGTGCTTCGCTTCAGTGTCACGTCACAGCCAACACAGTTGCGGGCGTTGTTGGTTGTGATCCACCAGCATCAACCAGCCGCATCCCCGCCGTTGCACTGCCACTAGCGGCATACCATCCCAGAAACCCTTTATCTACGGCCATTCGCAAATTTCTTAGGATCGGAAAGCAAAACTGGCACAGCCCATGCATTAGTGACACTCGAGCAGACAAGATGCTCGAACCCAACCGCAACACTGTGCTTTTTCCCTTCCAGGAGATTTACCATGAACACGCTGATGATCAAAGACCTGTCCATCACCGCTCAACTCGACAGCAAGGCCATGAGCGCCGTGCGTGGCGGCTTCGGCTACGGCTATCCGTCGTCGTCGTTCTTCAACTACTCGCCGGTGTATGCACCGAACAACAGCAAGAGCGTCAGCGCCACGCAGTTGATCAGCAACGAAATGAACATCCAGAACGCCAACGGCAACAACGCAGCGTTCGTCGCCGGTGTCACCACCACGATCGACCCGCACGTGACCTCGAGCAACAACATCAACGTGTATTGAACGGCGCAGGCCGCCGCGGAGGCTCTCAGGCCTCCGCGGGACGCGCAAGCTCGGGCAACCCCAGCGCGTCAAAAAGAATTCGCATCCAATCGTTCTTTCCACACGACCCCAGCGTCACCGCTCGATCCCCGCGCCGACCTTCTTGCACTGCTTCAATGGTGAAGCCGGGCAGGACATGCTTTACTTAAATAGCGCGTTCTTCTCGTGCAGCGTAGCGGGTGTCATCGGAGACAATCGTGTCAGCGTTGCTTGATTCAATGGTTCGTCAGCGCTTTTTCAACGCCACAGCGCGGTGCTGTCCCGGCCGCCGGCCGGCGAGTGCGAGCCACATGGCCACGGCGCTGCGCGGACTCTGCGCCGCGACAGTCTGCGCACTGTCGCTGAGTGCGTGTGTCGATGTCAGCATGCCCGACTACAAGCGGCCGGATACGCCCGCCAAGGCCTCGTGGTCCGATCAGAAAGGCTCGCCGGTATCGGCGGCCGCGACCATCGAGCCGGACTGGTGGAAAGGCTTCCACGATCCGTATCTGGACACGCTGATCGCTAAGGCAATCGCGAACAACTTCGATATCAAGGTGCTGGCCGCACGTATCGACGTGGCCTCCACGCAAATCGGCGAAGCCAAAGCCGGCGCATTGCCGACCATGGATCTCGGCGCCGGCGCCGATTTCGAAAAGAGTACCGGTCAGACGTTTGCCAAGCAGTACAACGTCGCGACGCAGGTGAACTGGGACATCGATATCTGGGGCAAAGTGGAGAAGGGCGTGCAGGCGCAAAAGGCCGAGTTCCACGCCAGCGAAGCGGATTGGCGCGCCGGTTATCTGGAACTGGTGGCGAACGTCTCGAGTACCTACTTTCAGATCCTGCAATTCGACGACCAGATCGACCAGCAGCAACAAACGCTGGTCACGAACCGGCAGATTCTCACGATCTACGACGGCCAACGCCGCAACGGTCTCGTGCCGCAGACTCAGGTATTGCGCCAACAGGCCGAGATCAACCGTCTAACCAATCAGTTACTCGAACTGCGCCGCTCGCGCGCTGTCGCGAACAACGCGTTGTGCACGCTGCTTGGCGTGCCGGCGGGCGAGTTCCAGTTGCCTAAAGGACATTTGCAGCAACGCGTACAACTGCCCGCGGTGCCGGACGGCTTGCCTGCGCAACTCCTTGCGCGCCGGCCTGACGTGGTGGCGGCCGAGTTCAGAGTGCTGGAAGCCTACGATCTGGTCGGCCAGGCCAAGCTCGCGCAATTGCCCACCATCAGTCTCACTGGCCACGGCGGCACGGCGAGTTTCGCGCTGACCGATTTGCTGAAGTCGTTCACCTACGGATTCATGCCCAGCATCAACATTCCACTGCTCGACCCCGGCGTGCGGGCTCACGTGAAGGTCACGAAAGCGCAGTCGACGGTTGCCGAACAACAGTACCGCGTGGCTGTCATGGGTGCGTTCGAGGAAGTGGAGAACGCGCTGGTCAATCTGAATTCGCACAAGGAACAGCGGGTGGAATTGCAGCAGCAGGTATCGCGCTTACAGATCGTCGCCGATCAGATTCAGTCGCAACTGCGCCTCGGCGTGGTGTCGCAGCTGGAAGTCTTCGAAACTGAACGGACCTTGCTGCAAGCGCAGCAGGACCTGCTCGCTAACCACCAGTTGATTCTGTCCGACACGGTGTTGCTTTATAAGGCGCTGGGCGGCGGTTGGCCGAGCGTGGATGTGCAAGCGGAAGTAAAGGAACACTGAGCTAATCCGAGGCATGACGCGTGGCGTGGCGCAATTCGGCTGCATATGACGCATGAATGGCCTTTTCAACCGACGATCAGAAAATTGACACTTGCCATGCGTGACTTAAAATTTGTAAGGAGACCGGTTTTGCCCGGCTCACTAAAAACATTCGAAATTCGCCGTAGTTCTTCTTTCCGTTCCCGTTGCGCTCTCGCCGCAGCGGGTAAACGATTAGTGATCCAGATAAAATGACCGCCGGCGAAGCCCCGATTGCTGAGATGCGCGCGACACAGGACACCGCGTTCGACGTGGTGCTGTCGCCGGTTGCGTCCGCGCAGCGTCCCGCACTCGACGCAATCCGGATCGTCGACAACCTGTTCGCGATCGGTCGCAGCGAAGCGCCATTTTCCGAATATCCCGCCGAACGTATTACCCGCCTGTCGCGCCGTCATGCGCGGGTTTTCACGGAGCACGGCGCCGTTTATGTCGCCGATCTCGGCAGCAAGAACGGCACGACGCTCAACGGTAATGCGGTGCGGCAAGCCCCCGCGCGGCTGCGTGCCGGCGACGAATTGTGCTTCGGCGGCGAGCTTTGCTATCGCGTGAGTATCGAGCCGCGCGCGCGGATCGTCGTCGCACGTACGGCGCCTGCACCCGGCCTGCTGCTGGTGCCGCAGCGCGACGACCTCGAGCTTCAGCCGATCGACGTGCAGGCGTTCCCCTTTCTCATCAGCAAGGCGGACGAGGTTTTCTCGCGCTACAAGGATCGCTATCCGCATCAGGTCAACTACATCTCACGGCGTCATGCCCACATCTTTCTGAAGGGCGGTGAGCTCTACCTCGAAGATCTAGGCAGCACCAACGGCACATTCGTCGGCGGAAAACGGCTCGACGAGACCGCGGTGCCGCTTGTGGAGGGGGACCTCCTTGCATTTGGCGGCGACCACTTCGTCTACAGGGTGACGCTGCAGAAACCCCCTGAAGTCGAGCCGACCGTGACCCAGCTATTCCTCAATCCCGTTGCCGACGAGGCTGTCGATGCCGACAAGACCACGTTCGTCGGCGCCGCACATTCGTTCCTCGATATCTTTTGCGTGGACCCGGGGCTACAACGCGAAGACGAAGTCAACGAAGCGGCGCAGGCCGCATCTGCGCACGCGAAGCGCGACACGCTGACAGGCGGTCCGAACGGTACGAGTGGCACGAACGGCACAAACAGAGCGAACGGCACGCATGACAAGCAAAGCGCAAACGGCGCTCATGGCACGAACGCAGCAAAGAGCCGGCCGCAGCGTTGGCGTCTGCTCGCGGGAGAACTCAGCAAGGCCTTTGCGGGCGGTGATCACACCATGTCGCGTCGCGCGGTGTGGTGGAGTGGCGCGGCCTTCGTCATTCTGGTGGCCATTGCGCTGACGCTCTACTTGCGCGGCTCGTCGGAGCGCGAATTGCGAAACCTGCTGGCGAGCGGCGACTACACCAGCGCGGTGACCGCGGCAAACGGCTATCTGGAGAAGCACCCCGCCGACACGAAAGTGAGCGCGCTGGCAAGCGAGGCGCTACTGAAGGCGAAGCTCCCCGACTGGCTGAATACGCTGCAAAAAGCGCAGTTCGACCAGGCCGACACGCTGCTCAAGGAGATGAGAGCGTTGAGTGCGAACAATGCGGACGCCACTTCTCTGGTCGGCGAATTGCAGTGGGTGGGCGATCTGGAACGCTTCGTGGCGGGACGCGGCGGGGTGGACGCACCCATTCGCATGTACGCCGACGAGGCGACCATCAGCGGCCTGCTGCAACGCTGGGACGATGACGCCAGGAGCCATCAGCGCGCGCTCGACCGCATCGCCTCGTATGTGCCCGTTTTTGCGGAACCGTACGCGAGGGCGCTGAGCCATCTGCGCAAACTGGAAAGCGACGACTCGGTCTATCTCGCCGCCATCGACCGCCTGAACGGCACCATTCGTACCGAACTCGGGCGCGACAAACCCGACGCGCTGCCTGCCGTGCTCGACGATTACGCGCAGCGCTATCCGCGCCTCGCCGGCCTCGATCGTGTGCGGGAAGATTTGCGCCACTACACCGATGTGCTGAACGCGGCGCTCAGCCGTCAATTGACGCCATTGCTCGCCTTGCTGAAGACGGTGCGTTTCAACACGCCGCCGTTTCAGGCGCAGTTTCAGCAGTTGTCGGCAAGCCGTTTGCCGTCCACGGACGTTATCCAGCGTCATAACGATGCGAGTGCCGCCTGGCAGCGCGGCGACACCCAGCAGGCGCTGGCGGATTTGCAGGCCATGCCTGCAGGGCCGTGGTCCGACGTGATCGCCACAGAACTGGCGCACAAGAAAGCGCAGCTTGACCAGTTCGCCGACTTGCAGAAGACGCGCGGCGGCAAGGATTATGACGAGCGCCTGCTGTCGTTCTACGCCAGTCTCGATCCGGTGGCGGACGTGTGGTTCGTGCAATCGATCCAGAAAGACGTCGCCGCGTTGCACGATAAAGCGTTGGCGCGCGCCCAGGATTTGATGCTGCGTGCGCAGAGCCTGTGGAAACAATATCGGGCGAGCGGCCCCATCGGCGGCACGCAGCGGCTGGAAGCGGGAATTTCGCCCGGCTTTCGCAGCGAGGCGCGTTTGCTTTCCGATGCACAGTCCTCCGCGCAACAAGGCATGCGCATCTATACGCAACTAAAGGCGGACCATCCCGCCGACTTCGACCGCCTGCTCACGGATATCCAGGCCGAAGCGGATTTGCAGCGCCGCTCGCTGACCGAGTTGCGCATGGTGCTGGACCCCGGGCTCCTGAAGGCGAAGCTGGCGTTGATCGGAGGCGAGCAGAGTGAAGCGCGACAATCACCCTAGGCCGTTGTCGGAGGCGCTGGAGGATCACAGCGTCGAAGGCATCGCGATTCTGACCGCCGAGCCGGTGCGGCTTGCACGCGCGCTGATCTGGGCGATGGTCGCGCTGGTGCTGGCCGGCTTGCTGTGGTCGTTCGTGGGACGCGCGGATGTGATCGTCAGCGCGCAAGGCACGCTCTCGCCGGAATCCGAGGTGCGCCGCATCTATGCGCCGATCGACGGTGAGCTCGCCGATCTGTACATCGCCGAGGGGCAGCCGGTATCGAAGGGCGACGTGCTGGCGCGGCTGAATGCCCGCGGCGCGATCGAGGCGGCGAGTAACGCGCTGCAGGCGCAGCTCAAACTCGAAGACGCCGAGCGCGACTGGAAGCAGTTCCCCGAGAAGAAGGCGCTCATGGAGCGCAAGGCGGCTGCGCTGAAGGCGCAGATGGAAGTGGAAGCGCGCCTGCACGAAAATCGCGTCTCCGAGGGCACAACCAAGCTCGCCGAAGGTCAGAAGGCCGAACTCGACGAAGCTCGCAGCGTGCTCGACAATGCGCGGCGCACGCGTGAGGCGGCGCGTCAGGAACTGGATCGTTACTCGCGGCTGTTCGCGCAGCCGGGTGGCGGCGGCATCGCGGAGTTGCAGGTTGAGCAGAAGCGAACCGCCGCGATGGAAGCGGATAACGCCTACCGCGTCGCACAATCGAAACTCGCGGAACTGGATTTCCGCCTGAGCCACGAATACGCGCAGGCCAATGCGCAACTCGAAACCAGCGGGCAGCAGACCACCGACCTGCAACTCCAGTACGACTCGGCAGTCCGTGACATCACCGACGCCGAAGACAAACTGCGCCTGCAACTTCAGACCGCGCGCCTCGTGTCCGAGGCCGCCGCGCGGATCCGGTTCGAGAACATCGACAAAGACAACTTCCTGCTGATCCTCGCGCCGGTCTCCGGCGTCATCACCGACGTGACCTCCACACAGCGCGGCGACAAGATCCAGGCGAACGCGCCACTCGGCGGCATCGCACCAAAAGATGCGAAGCCCGTGCTGAAGATCGAAATCGCCGAACACGATCGTGCTTTTCTCCACGAAGGCCAGCTGGTGAAGCTGAAATTCAACGCGTTCCCATATCAGCGCTATGGGCTGATCAACGGCACGCTTGCCTATATTTCGCCGGCCACCAAGCCTTCCTTGCAGGACAAGCAGCCGGTGTACGAAGGCCGCGTCACGCTAGACAAGAACTACTACCAGATCGCGGACACCCGCTATCCGCTGCGCTACGGCATGACGGCGAGCGCGGAGATCGTGGTGCGCGAACGGCGCCTGATCGATCTGGGGCTCGATCCATTCAGACAGGTGGCGGGATGAGCGCGCCGAACACACGTCAATTAAAGGAGCGGATGACATGACCGCGATAGTGCGAATCGATGACGAAGTCGTGGACGTTTCCGAGTTCATTCGTCTTCTGAAACTGACCGGCCAGTTCGATAGCCTGATCGAGCAGATTGTGCGCGACAAGCTCACGGTGCATGCGGCCAGGAAGCAGGGCATCACCGTTAGCGCCGACGACATCCAGCAGCGCGCCGATCAGTTCCGCCGCGTGCGCGGCTTGCATCGCGCGACGGATATGAATCAGTACCTCGATGCGCTCGGCGTGAGCCTCGACGAGTTCGAGGCCTTCATTACCGACGGTCTGTATCAGGAGAAGATGCTTGAGGTGGTCGGCAACGAGGCGGCGATCAAGGACTACTTCGCACTGAATTCGCCGAAGTTCGACGCGATCGAGGTGAGCCATATCGTGCTCGACAGCGAAGGCAAGGCGAAGGAAATGATTTCGTATCTGCACGACGATCCCGACAGTTTCGCCGACATGGCGCGCGAGCATTCGATTGCGGATACGCGCGAAGCCGGCGGCGTGATCGGCAAAGTGTTGCGCGGATCGTTGAAGCCGGACATCGAGGCGAAGATTTTCAACGCGGCGGTGGGTGATCTGCTTGGACCGTTTCCGTCGGCGGACCGTTCGTGCTTCGAGATTTTCGCCGTGACCGCGAAATATCCGGCGGTGCTCGATGCGGATGTCGCCTCTGAAGTGAGACGTCTGCTGCGCGAGAGCTGGCTGATTGCCCGCTCGCAGGAACATGTGATCGAAGCACGCTAGCCGAATAGCCGAACCGAGGTCCGCAAGCCCATGGATGCACCCCAGACCACGCCCTCCGCAGCCGAGTTTCTCACCTCGGTGGAAATTCTCTCGCCGTTTTCGCGCGACGAGATCGATCGTCTTGCCGAATATGCGCAGGCACGCTTCTATTCGTTCGGCGAAACGGTGTGCTCGGCGGGTGAGACGGCTGACGGTCTTTACGTGGTTCGCTCGGGCTCGGTCCGTATCTTCACCGAGGAGCACGGCAAGGAAACCAGCATGGGTGTGCGCAAAACCGGCGAGATTTTCGCCGACATTGCGATGTTGCGCGCGTACGTGCATGAGGCGTCGGTACGGGCGTCCGCGAAAACCGAACTGCTGTTCATTCCCCGCGCCGCGATCGAACCGGTGATCACCGGCAATCAGGCCGCGTTGGCATTTGTCGCGAGCTATGTGGCGATCAATTCGGCCGGCGGTTTCGTCGCGCAGTTGTTCGATCTGCGCGGCAAGCTCAACAAGGCGGAACTCGAAGAATATGTGCGCAGCGTCGGCGTGAAGCGGGTGGCCGAGGGCAAGGAAATTCTCAAGCAGGATGGGCGCGATGACCGGCGGCTCTATGTGGTGCGGCAAGGCGGCGTGCGCATCGTCCGTCATGAGGAAGGCCACGACTACACGCTTGCAACCTTGGGCGAAGGCGAAATCTTCGGTGAAAAGGCGTGTTTGATGCGGCAGGAGCAAATGGCGTCGGTGGTGGCAACGACCGATACGCGGTTGCTGGTGATACCGGAGCGCACCGTCCATTTCATTCTGGAGCGCAATCCGAAGCTGCGCGAAGTCCTGGACGAGCGGATTCGTTACGGCGACCGTGAATTGCAACGGCAAAAGCGCCTTGAGCAGCGGCGCAAATTGCCTTTGATGCTCGACCTGCAGACCAAGCCCGAATTCGGCGAAAAGGTCATCAAGCGCTTTGCGCTGGTCGAACAGGCCGAAGAAATGGACTGTGGCGCCGCGTGCCTCGCCATGGTATGCCGCCACTACAGCATCCCGATGACGCTCGGCAAACTGCGCGAACTCGCCAATGTCACGACACAAGGCGCGACGCTCGACAGTCTCGCGCGCGCCGGCGAGTCTCTCGGCTTCACCGCACGCGGCGTGCAATGCACGTTCGATTCATTGCGCGGTTTCGATCTGCCCTTCATCGTGCATTGGGAGGGCTACCACTATGTAGTGGTGTACGGGCTCTCGAAGGACTACGTGTGGGTCGCCGACCCGGCACTCGGCTTCCGGAAAATGACGGTTGAGGATTTCGAACGCGGCTGGAGTGGCACGTGTCTGCTCTTTACCGGTGGACCGAATCTCATGCAGATGTCGGCCGCGCGTTCGCCGTGGATACGCTTTGTCGGCTACCTCAGGCCGTACAAGAAGATTCTCGGTCACCTGTTTCTCGCCACGTTCGTGATTCAGGTACTCGGCGTGATTCCGCCGCTGATCATCCAGAACATTCTCGACGGCGTGATCGTGCATCAGAACGTCAGCCTGCTGCATCTGCTGATCGGCGGCCTGATTATCGCCAATGTGTTTTCGCAATTGATGTCGACGATTCGCGCGTATCTGGCGAATTTCATGGTGCGCAACATGGACTTCGCGATGATGTCGCAGTTCTTCAAGCACACCATGTCGCTGCCGTTCTCGTTTTTCGCCAAGCGGAAGACCGGCGACATCTTCGCGCGCTTCCAGGAGAACCAGACAATCCGGGCCTTCCTCACCGAATCCACGGTGACCACAGCATTGAATCTGCTGATGGTGTTCATCTACTTCACGATCATGTTCGTCTACAACGTGAAGATGACACTGGTACTGATCGCGTTCGTGATACCCATCATGGCGTTGACTGCGCTGGCCACGCCGAAGATCAAGAACTATGCGCGTGAGGTGTTCACGGCGTCGACCGAGTCGAAGTCATTTCTGATGGAAGCGCTCGCCGGTGTCGAGACCATCAAGGGTATGGGCATCGAACGGCCGGTGCGGTTGCGCTGGGAGAAGAAGTACGCGAAGGCGCTCGAAGTGCAATACCGGGCACACGCCTTCAACATTCTCATTGGGCTTGGCAGCCAGTTGCTGAACGCCGCGACAACGATCGCTATCCTCTGGGTCGGCGCGAATCTGGTGCTGGCGCGCGAAATGACCATCGGTCAGTTGATTGCGTTCAATGCGTTCATGGGCAGCGTGTTGGGTCCGCTGATGGGCCTGGTCGGCTTATGGAGCATGTTGAACGACGCGGGCGTGGCGATGGAGCGCCTCGGCGACGTGCTCGATATCGAGCCGGAACAGAAGCCACAGGATTTGCCTTCGCGCGTGATGCTGCCGGAGCTGCAAGGCGAAATCAGTTTTAGCGGCGTCTACTTCCGCTACGGCGAGGACGACTCGGCATATGTACTGGAAAATATCAGCTTCGACATCAAGCCCGGCGAACTGGTGGCGATTGTGGGCCGTAGCGGTTCCGGCAAGACAACCCTCGCCAAGCTGCTGGTCGGCTTTTATGCGCCAACCGAGGGCAAGATGACCATCGACGGCTACGACCTCGGTGTGGTCGATAAAGCCTACTACCGTGCGCAGATCGGCTATGTGATGCAGAGCAATCTGCTGTTTTCCGGCACGATTGCCGAGAACATTGCCAGCGGCGACGATGCGCCCGAACGGCGCCGTATCGAGGAAGTCGCGAAGATGGCCGACGCGCACGCATTCATCAGCAAGATGCCTCTCGGCTACGAGCAGGTTGTTGGCGAACGTGGCATTGGCCTATCCGGTGGGCAGATCCAGCGGCTCTGTATTGCGCGGGCGCTGTATCACGATCCTCGTCTGCTGGTTTTCGACGAGGCGACTTCAGCATTGGATTCGCAATCGGAAAGCAATATCCTCGGCAATATGCACGACATTCTGAAGGGCCGAACGGCGGTGATCATTGCACACCGGCTCAGCACCATCATGCGCGCGGACAAGATTCTTGTGCTGTATGAAGGGGCGATTGTCGAACAGGGCCGTCACGATGAACTGATCCAGCGCGGCGGCATGTATTACCAGCTGGTCCAGAAACAGTTGAGTGCGTGATGAAGATACTCGACCAAGTAGAGGAAATCAGCCCGGCGATTTCATACGCGGGCTTGATAGAACGCATCGAGATACTGCGCTCGACGCTGCGTTGGTCGTCCCGGCTCGAGCGCGCCGACATCGACAAGCTGCTCCGGCAGGCCACCTCGTTGCGCGACGAGGTCATGCAGCTCTCGCACAAGGAGCGTTTTGTGCAGGCCGCAACGGCCGCTGAGCCTGCTGTGTCCGCGGATCAATCTCGTGGCGCGCGCAGAAAGGCGTTGATCGAGCGCAGCTTCATTTTCGAAGGGACGTTCGGTGACAATCCGCGTTTGCTCGAATCGCTTGAAATCGCCGAGAAGGCGGCGCCGACAGATTTGCCGGTGTTGATCGACGGCGAAAGCGGCACCGGCAAGGAGCTGATGGCGAAGGTGATTCACGCGAATGGCTCGCGCTCGGACAAACCTTTTATCTCCGTGAATTGCGGCGCGATTCCGGACAATCTGCTGGAGTCGGAATTGTTCGGCCATCGCAAAGGCGCGTTCACGGGCGCTTCGAATGACCGCAAGGGCAAATTCGAAAGCGCGCATACCGGCACGATCTTTCTCGACGAAATCGGTGAATTGCCGCTGGCCGGCCAGGTGAAGCTGCTGCGCGTGCTGGAAGCACACGAGATTCAGCGCGTGGGCTCCGATGAAACGATTGCTGTCGATACGCGCATCGTCGCGGCGACTAATCGCAATCTGCGGCAACTCAGCGAAGAGGGTAAGTTCCGCGAGGACCTGTTCTACCGTCTCAGCGTGATTCATGTCACGTTGCCGCCGCTGCGCGAGCGACGCGATGAGATACCGCTGCTGATTGCCTGGTTCGGGGATGAAGCCGCCGGAACGCTAAAACGCAGGCCTGTCAGATTGACGCCGCGTCTGCGGGACTTTCTGCTGAACTATGCGTACCCGGGCAATATTCGTGAACTGCGCAACGTGATGTATCGCGTGTCGTGCCTGGCCGGCGATATGGCGGATGTCGATCATCTGCCCGTGGATATGCGGCCGGCCGCGCCTGGATCAGCCGCGGCAGCGTCGAATGTAGCCACTGCGACGGGACAGGAGCCAATCAGCGTGGCGAATCTGATGTCGCTGAGCGACGCGAAGCGCGCCGCGAGCGACGACGCGGAAAAAGCCTTCCTTGAGCGCGGCCTGCGCGAAGTGAGCGGCACCGTTGCGGAACTGGCGCGGCGCATCGATATGAACCGCTCACATCTGCAAATGCTCCTGAAGAAGCATGGCCTGCATTCGAAAGATTTTCGCAATCGCAATGCGCCGTCGACGGGCAGAAACGGCGCTGACGAGCACGACGAAGAAGACAGCGATAGTTGAGGCTTGCCGCGTTCGTACTGCAATCAACCCTTTTTGGCCTCCGCCAGCCACTGGTCGAGACCGATGCGCCCGATCCGCGCGTCGCCGAGCGGCACGAGCGATTGTTCCTCGACACGGCCGCCGTAGTACGGCGCATCGCGATCCGTCACCACCGGGCGTGCGTCGCCTACCGATTTCAGATAGCGGCTAACGATCTCCGCGAAGGGCGCGCGGTCTGGCCCGGCGATATCGACCGTGCCGTTCAGTGGGGCTGCGAGCGCGACCTGCGCGAGGCTCGCCGCGACATCGTCGGCGGCGATCGGCTGAAACAGGCCGTCGCTGATGCGCACCGCGCCGTCGACCGTGCCGTAATCCGCGATCCCGCCGATGAACTCCATGAACTGAGTCGCGCGCACGATCGTGTACGGCACGCCCGCCGCTTCGATCACCTCTTCCTGCGCGACCTTGGCAACGAAATACGCGTTCTCCGGTGTGCGATCACAGCCGACGATTGATAGCGCGACGTGATGGCGCACGCCTGCGGCCACTTCGGCTTTGCCGAGGTTACGTGCGGAGGTGCGGAAAAAATCGAGCACCGCCTGCGGCTCCCAGGACGGCGCGTTCGTCACATCCACGACGACGTCCGCGCCCACGAGCGCGTTGCTCAGGCCTTCACCCGTAACGGCGTTCACGCCGGTGCGCGGCGACGCGGCAAGCGCTTCATGCCCCGCGTTATTGAGCAGCGTGACGAGACGCGATCCGATCAGGCCGGAACCACCGATTACGACGATTTTCATGGCAGATTCTCCAGATGAGAGTAAATGGACGCGGGTGGCGGCGGGCGGGCGTTGTATTGCGTGAAAGTGTTCGCCGCAGTCGCATCGCGTGAGGCTATTGTGGAAGAATCATGCTCTATCGAAAAGTGACAAGAATTGTCGATTTGACTAGTCCATGTCAGTTGCCGCTCCCCTTGCCCGCGAGACCGTCATGACCGTAGCAACGCCCGCATTAAGCATTGAAATCGATCGGCAGCAACAGTTGCCGATCTATCTGCAGATTTGCGAACGCTTCAGGACCGCGATCGCCGCGGGGCATCTGCGTCCCGGCGATCGCGTGCCTGCGCTGCGCGGCCTCGCCACGCAGTTAAGCACGGCTCGTGGCACGGTCGAGCTCGCCTACACGATTCTCGTCGACGAGGGCTATCTGCAGATGCGCGGCGCGGCGGGCACGTTCGTATCGTCGTCGCTGCCGGCATCGGTGACGCGCTCGTCGCGTGCGCCAGGCGTTCAGGACGCGCGCGGCAAGCAGAGTAATGGAGGAGCGGGCACGCCGGAGACGCCGGGCGAGTCGCGCAGTGGTCAAGCGGCGCCACGTCAGCAGGCCCTCGCCGTCGCCATGAGCGGCGCGCCGCGGCCGTTGCAACCAGGGCTGCCCGCGCTCGACGCATTTCCGAACAAGCTATGGAACCGGCTCGTATCGCGCCGCGCGCGCAGCGGCGACCGCGCGATGCTCGCGTACCCGGATCCGTCCGGGTACCGGCCGTTGCGCGAACATATCGCCACGTACCTCGGGCTCTCGCGTGGTGTGACCTGCCTGCCGGAACAGGTCTTCGTGACCGGCGGCTACCGTGCGACGCTCGAACTCGTGTTGCGCAGTCTCGCCCGCCCGAACGATCGCATGTGGTTCGAGGATCCCGGCTATCTGCTCGCGCGAGGTTATCTGGCAGAGACCGGCGTGCAGCTCGTGCCTGTGCCCGTGGATAGTGAAGGAATCGACGTTGAACGCGGCACGGTGCTGGATGCAGAGGCGCGCTTCGCCGTGGTCACGCCCTCGCATCAGAGTCCGCTCGGGCAAACGCTATCGCTCGCACGACGCATGGCGCTGCTGGACTCGGCAGAGAAAGCGTCCCGCTGGATCATCGAGGACGACTACGACAGCGAGTTCCGTTATCTGGGCCGGCCATTGCCTGCTTTAAAGAGCCTCGACCGGCGCGATCGCGTGATCTATTCCGGCACGTTTAGCAAGGTGATGTTTCCCGGGTTGCGGCTCGCGTATGCGGTGATGCCGGAGCGGGCAGTCGAGCGTGTCGAACGGGTAGCGCACAGCATGAATGCCGGATCGCCGACGCTTTTGCAGGCGGCCGTGGCGGATTTCATTGGGCAGGGGCATTTTGCGCGGCATCTGAAGCGCATGCGTGCGTTGTACGGCGAGCGGCGCGTGCTGATTGTGAACGCGCTGGAGCAGGCGTTTGGCGACCGGCTGATTGTCGATTTGCCGCCAGGTGGAATTCAGTTCGCGGTGCGGTTCGCCGAAGGCCCCGATGGCCCGGTCGACGACGTCGCCGTCGCCGCGCGCGCCCGCGAGGCGGGGCTCGGGGTGCTGGCGCTTTCGATCTGGTACGCGAATGGCCGCGCGCGGCGCACGCCGCGCGGCCTGGTGATGGGCTTCGCGAACGTCGCCGATGCGCGTGAGGCAGGCCGTCTCGCGCGAACGTTGCGCGCGTGTCTGGACGGTTGACGCGCTTTATGCGCTCTGCTGGGCCGCACCCGCCGCCATGCTCGCGCTGCGGGTTGCCTGCGCGGCAAGCGAGGCGAACACCGCATCGCCGGTAAGTTGGGCACGTGCCGCATCGAGTGCCTCGGCTACGGCCGCTTCGCCCATCACAAGCCCCTGCAGGAGAAGAAATTGCACGCTGTGGATGCCGATCGTTCCGAGTGCATAGCGCAGATACGGCGTCAGAAAGTCCGGCTGCCGCGCGCGTTCGCCGCTATGGACACCGCCGGAACCGACGATCACGATGGTCGGCCGGTCGCGCATCAGCCCAACCTTGCCTTCCGGTGTCGAGGCAAACGTCCGATGAATGCGCAACGTGTAATCGATCCACAGCTTGAGCGCTGCCGGCACCGTGAAGTTGTGCATCGGCGTGTTGATAATGAGCGCATCCGTCGTTTCGATTTCATCGATCAGTTGTTCGGAGACATCGAACAGAGCCCTATCCGGCGTGCGCGATGTGACGGCGCGCGCATAGTCGCGGGCGACGGGCGGCAGTGGCGCAGCTGCCAGATCGCGTTCGATAACTTCGATGTCCGCTGCAGCGGGTGCGGTGTGCTCGTGCAGTACGCCGACGATCTCGTCGGCAAAACGGTAGCCGTGGCTTTCCTCGCCGTGTGGGCTGGCGTTGATCAGTAGAATTTTCATGACGTAACCGTCGCGGAATGGGCAAGAGGAGCGAGGGGTTCGACGAAGTGCATGCCGCGAGCGAGCAACCCATTGCGGAAATAGAAGCGCTGCGCAAGCGGCATGTGCAGGCCCGTATCGAGTACGAAGTGCACGCAGCCCGCTTCGCGCGCAATCTGCCGTACCGCGTCGAGCAGCTGCGCGCCGATGCCGCCACGCTGCAACCTGTCATCTACAACCAGATCGTCGACATAGACGAAGCGGCCATACAGCAGATTGGTCAGCGTGCGATAACCGGCGAGGCCGACGACGCTGCCCGCGTCTGACGCAGCGAGCAGGCGATAGCCTTCAGCATGCTGTTTTGCCACCTGCGCGGCGAACGAGTGCGCGTCCGTCAGATGCGGGCGCAACTGACGCATAACGTCGAATGCGGGCAGTAGCGATTCGGGCGTGTCGAGGTGAACGAAGCGAAGCGGGGCAGGCATGGGCGTCTCCATAGGGAACGACGCTCACGATACCTGGCGCACGGCCTGGTCGATAGAGCCAAGAATCAGCGATTGGACCAGGCCATCCGGTGGACACACCGGCAATCAAAGCTGTGTTTTCAAGGTGCCGGGTTCAGCAAGGTTTTGTCGGACGCATACGGATCTTCAGCATGCACGACAACGGCGGTGACATTATCGCGTCCGCCGCGCGCAATGGCCAGGTCGACCAGTTCATCAGACGCGCGCTCGCACGTCACCGTGGTCAGCACGCCCAGTATTTCTTCGTCGCTGATTTCGTTGCTCAAGCCGTCGCTACAAAGCAGAAAGACGTCACCGTCCGCGACTTCGATCGCATCATCGTCGAGTTCGAGCACGTCCGTTGCGCCCACCGCGCGCGTGATCATGTGCTGCGCGGGATGATGCCGCGCCTCTTCGTCGGTAATCACGCCGAGCGACTTGAGTTCTTCCACCTGACTATGATCGCGCGTGAGTTGCCGCAATTGTCCTTCGCGATACAGATAGAGACGACTGTCGCCGGCCCATAGGTAGCCGCAGAAGCGGTCGCACGCGAGCAGCACGATGACGGTGCTGCCGATCCGCTGCACCTGGCGGCGCGCGGCCTCGTCCCGCAGTTGGCGGTTGGCCTTTTGCAGCCGTGCTCGCGCATCGGCGATACAGGTTTTCATGGCGAGCGGCGGCGCGAGGTGGCTCAGCGCATCGATCACCAGCCGGCTCGCCAGATCGCCGACCGCGTGCCCGCCCATGCCATCGGCGACCGCCCAGCGTCCGGGTTCGGACTGGGCGAGGCAGGCATCTTCGTTGATTTCACGGACGCGTCCCGCGTCGGACCGCGCGGACGACGTCCATCGAAATTGGCTCGGACAGGTCACAAGAGCTACACCATATCGTTTCTACTGCGCGCGTCGGGGGAGACGTTGATGTTCGAATTCGCACCGGTGTTGCGTACGTCAACCGACTGGAACGTGTTGATCATCTGGTTAGCATAGAAGTTGTTCGAGATGTCGTACAGGTTCACTACCGGACCGATGCTCGGCGTTTCCCGCACATAGGGCTGAATCCAGCCGTACACCCACGGCGCACCGCCGCCGCCGCGGATCGCGGCCATTGCTTTACGGTCGAGCGCCAGGTTCAGCGAGAGGTCGTTTACTGTGATGGAAGCCATATCGTTCTCCGGTTGGCCGCGTGCGTCGGGCGCGCGGTTGAAAAGGAATTGAACGTGATGGTGCAAGTGCCATGCCAATTTGCGGCTCGAGCGGGCGCTTTCTCGTAACGCGTTGATTGGTGGGCGATCCCGCGCGTCTGACTGGCAGCGCTTGTTCGTGCGGCGCCGCAGAGGTCGGGATGCAGCCAACATCCGGGCGCTCACACCGGTGCAGGACCCAACACATTGGCCGGACTCCCGGCCCTTGGCGAACCTGCTCGCTAAGGCTCAAACAACACGCCAAATGATCGACGTCTGCCAACAGATCGGCTCGATTTGTGTCGGCTCCCGGCGCACACATACGGCACTCAAAATGCCTCCCAATTCCTGCCAGCCCTTTAAATAAAGGCTTTTCGCCACATGGCCCGGATGATGCAAAAGATCTCGCAACAGTGTTGGATATTGAAGCGAGACCAGCCATGAACACGAACCACCTCCCGACGAGCAGCGAAGATCAAGACGAACGCTGCAATGAAACGTCGACCATCGACCTGCCGATCGGCGCGCATCTCGTTACGCAACGGCGCGGCTACGAACACCACGGCATTTATGTCGGCAATGGCCGGGTGGTTCATTACGCCGGTTTTGCGAGCTCGGCACATCGCGGTCCGGTGGAAGAAGTGGAATTAACCAACTTCGCCGCCGGTCATCCCTTGACGATCCGCCCAACCCCGAGCGCCCGCTACGTCGGAGATGAAGCCGTGCGCCGTGCGCGCTCCCGCCTTGGCGAAAACCATTACCGCCTGCTGACGAATAACTGCGAGCACTTCTGTGCGTGGTGCCTGCTTGGCGAAAGCCGCAGCGAACAGGTGCATTGCTGCCTGACGCATCCCCGTGCCGGCGTTCTCACGCTGGTGTGTCTGGTGAAGGCGTTTGTCGAACGCACCGCGAAGAATGGTCAGGTTGCCGCCCAACTCGCGTGAGCGGGCAGTAACGAGTTATCAGCAATTCAGGGATTCAAGGATCGAGGAGAGCATCATGGTTGCCGCAGAAAAGACCTTGCACTGGGCCGTCGATAAATGGCTTGCACCGACCCCCTCGATGCCCGCACGTGTCGTCCAGTTTTGCCACCGCGCGTCGCAGCATCAGCGTTACGTTTGTGTGGAAGCTCTGCGGCCGAGCGGGTTGTTGTCGATCTTCTTCTTCCGTCATGACGACGGCTCGTGGAACGTGTTCCCGCCGCAAGCCGAGCGGCCCGCCATGAACGGCCATCGACGCGCGGCGGTTTGCTAGCTTTGTGTGTGCGCGGCCGCTTCCTTGACGATCCACTGACTGAACAGCAGCATCGCCGACGTCATCGGCTTGCCCTTCAACCACGTCAGCCAGTAGCTGCCGGCGTGAACTTCCACTTCGAACGGCCGCACCAGCCGGCCCGTGTTGATCTCGTGATCGAACATCAGCGCCGGCGCCAGCGCGATACCCGCACCCTGCATGGCCGCTTCCACCATCAGTCGCGATGAATCGAACACCGGGCCGCGAATCGGCCGCGGCGAGATGCCGGCGGCCGTGAACCAGCTCATCCAGTCGTCGACGCGATAGGAACGCAGCAACGTTTCGTTGGCGAGATCCGTTGGCTCGGACAGACGCTCGGCGATCTCGGGCGCACACAGAATGGCGAGCGGTGCGTCGAGCAGCCGGGTGGCGAGCGAGCCTGGCCAGGTGCCGTCGCCGAAGCGAATTGCGAAGTCGAGGCCCTCGGTGGCGAGATCGACCAGATTGTTGTTCGTCAGCAGCCGCAGCTCGACAAACGGATGCGCGTCGCGAAACGACTTGAGCCGCGACATCAGCCAGCCCACCGCGAAAGTGCCTACCACCCCGACCGTCAACACTTCGTGAAAGTGGCCGCCGTCGAACTGTTTGAGTACGGCTTCGATGCGATCGAATGCGTCCGTGAGGACAGGACGTAGCGCGAGGCCTTCGTCGGTCATGGCCAGTCCACGGGGCAGCCGTTTGAAGAGCGCGGTGCCCAGCCGCTCCTCCAGCGTTCTGACCTGCTGGCTCACGGCCGCCTGGGTGACGTTCAATTCGAGCGCGGCGCGCGTGAAGCTCAGATGTCGCGCGGACGATTCGAAGGCGCGCAGCGCATTCAACGGGAGATACGGTCTCATGGCAGAGGCATAAGATTTTCTAGGGGATCGACTAACTTATCATCGTTTGCCAGCGGGCGCCGAAAAACCGATAGTTGCGGCTTCATATAAGGAGCGGCGATGATCACAAGACGGAAATTCGCGGGCGCGATGCTCGGCGTTTCGATAGCTGGGGTTGCGGTTGGCAGTGGTGGCGCGTTCGGAAAAGCGGTGAAGGCGGGCACAGCAAAGCCGGGCGGTAGCGTGGCCAAGGCGGACGCCATTCGTCAACGGCTCGCGCAGATCGAAGCGGAAAGCGGTGGGCGGCTGGGCGTTTCGATCGTCGACACGACCTCCGGATTGCACGCCGGTTTGCGGACGGACGAGCGGTTTCCGATGTGCAGCACGTTCAAACTGCTGGCGGCGGGTTTCGTCTTGACGCGCGTGGATCGCGGACAAGAAGACCTGGAACGGCGCATCGTGTTTTCCAAAAGCGATCTTGTGCCGTACTCGCCCGCTACCAGCCAGCACACTCGCGAGCGCACTGGCGACGCGGGGATGAGCGTCGCCGATTTGTGCAAGGCGGCCATTACGCTCAGCGACAACACGGCGGCGAATCTGTTGCTGGCGAGCTTTGGCGGCCCCGCAGCTTTGACCGCGTTCGCGCGCAGTATTGGCGATGGCATCACGCGGCTGGACCGCAATGAGCCGACGCTGAACGAAGCGACGCCCGGCGATCCGCGCGATACCACCACGCCCAACGCCATGCTCGGCAATCTGCGTGAGCTGCTGCTGGGCGAGCGTTTGTCTTCGCCGTCGCGTGCGCAACTGCTGGCCTGGCTTGCCGCCAACCAGACCGGTGGCGAACGGATTCGCGCGAAGCTGCCGAAGGATTGGGGCGTCGGCGATAAAACCGGCACCGGCGATCACGGCACGGCAAACGACGTCGCGATTCTGTGGCCGCCGGGACGCGGGCCGATTCTCGTGACGGTCTACCTCACCGAGACGAGCGGTGATGCGGCGCGCAGCAATGCGGCGATTGCCAACGTCGGGGCGTTGATCGTGGCGTCGGTTTGATGGAGTGAGCACGTTCAGCGCATGAACCGGTTCGTGGTGCAAACGCGCTGACCACGGGAGAAAGGCGGACCGTTCGTGGGAAAAAACGGCCCGCGTCCTTCGCTGACGGTTGAAAGACGAATCGTGCGACACTAGGGCCACACCGAAGGGGGCGACGAATTTGGCAACTGAACCGACAACTGGGGATCGGCCTCGACTTACGCGGTGAGAAGTTGATTGTGCAAGTGATTGCGTGACACCTCCCGCCGACGTTCGTCCAGGTAAGCCGTCGGCTTGTCCAACCGCGCAGTATTGGTCTTGGTTCGGAGTCTCCTATGCCTCTCTATGTCGTTGCATTGCTAATCGGTGTAGTGGCCGGACTCCGCGCGATGACCGCTCCCGCGGCCATCAGTTGGGCGGCGCATCTGGGGTGGTTGCCGCTGCAGGACACGCCGCTGGCATTTCTCGGCTTTGCTGCCACACCGTATATCTTCACTGTGCTGGCGATCGTCGAACTGATTACCGACCAATTGCCCAAGACACCTAGCCGTACCGTGCCGATGCAATTCGGCGCGCGTATCGTCCTGGGTGGGTTGAGTGGCGCGGCGATCGGGGCCGCACATGGCGGCTTGGTGGGTGGTTTGATTGCCGGGGTGGTGGGTGCGGTGATCGGCACCTTGGGTGGCGCGAGAGTGAGAGCTGCGTTGGCGCGCACATTCGGCCGTGACTTGCCGGCCGCGTTGATCGAAGACGCGGTGGCGATCGTTGGCGCTGTGGTGATCGTGATGGCGTTGCGTTGACTTAAGTGAGTTTTTGTCCGCATCAGTGTGCGGAAGTCATTGGTGCCGTTTGACAAAATACCCATCGACGCGCATAATCAGCTCTGCCTAAGGGCTACGATAAATACCTGACTAGCAGCAGACGGTTGGCTATCCGTGGACTTAGGCATTTTCATTTCTAGGCCGCGTCGCGGTCTTTTTTCATTTTCGGCTTAGGTATTGGACTCGGCGGTCGCAGTTTCTTCCACCTGGCCTGCCGGGTCGATGG
Source organism: Paraburkholderia aspalathi (assembly GCF_900116445.1). GTDB lineage: Bacteria > Pseudomonadota > Gammaproteobacteria > Burkholderiales > Burkholderiaceae > Paraburkholderia > Paraburkholderia aspalathi. The sequence continues at coordinate 167,657 of NZ_FPBH01000014.1, read as the reverse complement.
TGACTTTAACCATCGGCTCGCGCTTCCAAATCAGAAGTCCATTTGCCTCCCAGCGCTTGACGATCTCGGGATCATCTTTCGCATAGGCGCTCACCATCCAATGCATGTTCGGCTTGTTCGCTGAGTCTGGCACGTCGACACGGATCGTGACAAGCAGCGGATTGCTATCGTCGGGCATTTCGATCGTAACCACCACGATGCTATCGCGCTCAGTGGCCGACTCATACACAGCGACGGGTTTAAGGATCAGTTCTCGTAGCGAGGCAACCGTTTCGGGAGGCAGGCCATGCTTCTCCATGATTTTGACAAGAAGGCGGACTGACGTAACAACGGCGCGATCAGGGATGTCGATCACTGTCAGCGCCTCCTTCGTGAAACGGCCGATGAGCACTTGGTGACGGTAGTCGCTCTCCGCGAGGCGACCTGTTTGGTGCCTTCGCAGCAACTCTGTTGTCAACTCTACTGACAGATCGAATCGTACAAATCTGCTCATTAATGCCCTTGTATTTTTGCCTGACAGGCATCGGAGAAGATCGGAATTTTATCCGCCCCGTCAAAGCAAAAGGCATCTCTTTATAGTATGTTCGGACACGACCGCACCCTGCCTTCCGAAAAAACGTAGGGTTCCTAGCTGATGCTCGCCGTCCGAGAGTCAACGGGAATCCGAGGCGCGGGCCGTGCCTCAACAACAGCCGGAATCAACTTCCCTCGCACCAGCAACCTGAGCGTCTTCACTACCAGAATTCCAATCACCACATTCGCCGCGATGAACAAAACCGGCGCGATCCATTCGAGCGGACCCGTTGCGCCTCGTTCGACTATGCGAATCGCCATCGTCGGCAATGCGGCTACACCGAAGCTGAACGCCCAGTATCCCGGCACGAATGCTTGCTGACGAATCCACGGCAGCAGACGCAACAGCATCAACGCCTGGTAGAGCCCATAACCGAGCAGCATCAGCGCGATCAGATCAGGCGTACCACTGCTCAAGCTCAGATACGTCACACCGCCCACCACCGGCGGCGCGAGTTGAATGCCGAGGACCGGACGCAATGCTTCGGGCAGTGGTTCGTGCACGGCGGCGCGGTGCAGAATCATCGATTCGATCGCGAGCCAGGACAGTACGCCGGCGCCGAAGAACAGCCCGCCCAGCTGATGAAAACCAAAGGTAGCCGCTGCAGTCCCCGCGACAAAACTCGACGCGACGGTTGGCAGATAAATGGCCGCCGTGATCAGTTCAGGCTTGCGGCCACCTTGCCACAGCCGTCCATGCAGGTACACGCCGAGCACCAATTGCGCGACCACGGCGACGCCGAACAGTGCAAGCGCAACCGAATGCGCGTAAGTCTGCAAGATCTGCGCGGCAAGCAAACTCGAAACCGGCCCGAGCGCTGCAAAAGACGATTGCACCGGATGCTGCATTTCCGCGCGAGCTTCGGCTGCGTGCGTCAACCACTTATGCCCGTAAGCAAGCAGAACGACAACCCAAGCCGCAAGCGCTGCGACGCTCAACACGTCTCCAGCGCTTGTTGGCAGATGCCACACCCTGATCGCCACGCGCCACAAGTTGGCGAACGCCAGCGCGCCCACCGCGATCCCGAAGAAAGAAACTGGAATCGTGCCACGATTGCTGTTCATCTCTGATCCTCCGAAACGTTGCGACGCGCTCCAATGCTCCGGCGTTGCGCGTTCGATAACGCACTGTAGAGGGCGGCGGCAAAACGCTGAATGCCGGAACGGCTCAACAAATGGCGCGATCGTCTCAACGTGCATTCACAGTGCGTGCTTTGCCCCAGTGGCGCCAAGTTCCGACGGCTTTCACCGCCCAGCCGCTGATTTCCGGCTGTTTCGGCCCCGAAGAACCACCGCCTGGTATGACAGCCCCGCGTCATGGCGTAAAATTTCCACTTCGATATGAAGTAACGTCATTTACGCCAACTCATGCCAACGCCTGCGGACAAATCAAACTCAAAGGAAAGCGAGGGCGTTGCCGTCATCGATCGTGCTTGCGCGATTCTGTTCGCCTTCAGGCCGGACGACGTCGCGCTCACGCTCGCCGAGCTCGCGGCTCGCACGGGCCTCTACAAGAGCACGCTGCTGCGGCTGGCGGGTTCGCTGATTCAGCACCGCCTGCTGCTGCGACTAGACGACGGCCGCTATCAACTCGGCTCCGCCACCTTCATGCTCGGCGCGTTGTATCAGCGCAGCCTGAACGTCGGCGACATTGTGGTGCCGCTGATGCGTGAACTCGCTGAAACGAGCGGCGAAAGCGTCTCCTTTTATGTGCGCGACGAGGCGGTGCGTGTGTGTCTGCATCGTGTGGACTCGACGCATGCGGTGCGATTTCACGTGCGCGAAGGTGACGTGCTGCCGCTGGAAAGCGGCTCGGGCGGTCTTGCATTGCTGGCGTTCGGCGGCAAGCCGGGCGAGCCGTACGAGAAGATCCGCGAGGATTTCTACTGTGTGTCGATCGGCGAGCGTGACCGCGAGACGGCGGGGGTGTCGATGCCGGTGTTCGGTGTGCGGCAAAGTTTGCGTGGCGTGCTGACGCTTGCTGGCCCGAGTTCTCGCATCGATCAGGCGTTCCTCGAGAGCAATCTCGGCGCGCTGTTCGATTGCGCCGCACGCGCAACGGATGCATTAGGCGGCGACTCGCGCGCAATGCGCAACGCGCAGCGGCGCGCGGCCGAAGTTCAGGACAGGTGACGCTCGGGCTTGCCCGTGTACGTGTAGCTCATCTGGCGCGGCATCGGGCCTTTGTTGCGCTCGTTGCGTCCGCGTTGCTCCCATGCATGCGACAGAATGCCGACCGCGCGTGACAGGCAGAACACCCCGCGTGCCAGCTCCGGCGCAAAGCCGAGTTCCGCGTAGATCACGGCGGTAGCGCCGTCGATATTCATCGGTACGGGCTTGTTCTTGCGTTGCTTGAGCAAGGCTTCAATGCCGCGCGCGATAGCGGCGTATCGTCCGCTGATGCTTTGCTGTTCGACGCTTTCGTCCACGAGCGAAAGAAGCCGGATGGCGCGCGGATCGACCGGATGAAAGCGGTGCCCGAAGCCGGGCAAATACTTGCCGTGTTCGGCGGTGAAAGCATCGACACCTTGCTCGACCGCATCTTCCAACGTGGCACCTGCTTGTATGCGTTCGGCGATGGAATCGTACAGTTCGACCGCCTGCTGACCGGCACCGCCATGCACATCGTCCAGTGCATTGATCGCCGAGGCCATCGCGCCGTTCAACGGCAAACCGCAACTGGTCGCCATCCGCGAGATTGCAATCGACGGTGCATGCGGACCATGATCGACCGATGCCACCAACGCCGCTTCGAACAAGCGCGCTTGCGCGGCATCGGGCAGTTCGCCGCGCAGCATCAGCCAGATCATCTGCGGAAAGCTGACGTTGCCGATCAACTCCTGAATCGGGAAACCGCGCACCTTGATCGAACCGGGATGGATATCGATGATCGAGGTGCTCCAGTACTCGGCGGCGAGCTTGGCGGCGTCGAATGCTTGCGTCATGTTCAGATCACTCCTTCGGAGCGTAGATGGTCGATTTGCGCGTCGTCGTAACCGAGCGAGGCGAGATGTTCGCGCGTGTGAGCGGATAGAACCGGCGCGGGTGCGGTCGGTGCCGTGTCGGCATCGGAGAGGCGAAAGCCCGCACGGGTGACGCGTTGCCGCTCAGTGGCGCCGTCGCCGGCAAATTCGCGGATGAACTCGCGCGATTCCAGATGCGGGTGCGCGAGAATCTCCGGCACCGACATCACGCGCCCGGCCGGCACACCTGCTTCGAAGAATTTGGCTTCCCAGTTCGTCGCGCTGTCGCTTGCCAGTGCCGCTTCGATTTCGGCTTTCAATGCTGCGCGATTCACTTTGCGCGCGTTGCGCTCGGAGAAGCGCGCGTCATCGAGCAGATCCGCACGGCCGATCAGATGGCAGAGGCTCGCGAACTGCTTGTTCTCGTTCGCGGCGATGTTGAGGGGGCCGTCGCCGGTTTTGAAGGTGCCCGAAGGCGCGGCGGTGAAGTTCTCGTTGCCCATCGGCTCGGGCGTGACGCCGGCATTCAGATAGTTCGACACGACCCAGCCCATCGTCGCCAGCGTGGCTTCCAGCATCGAGACGTCGAGCATGCGGCCGTGTCCGCTCGCGCGGGCGTCGACCAATGCGGCGCAGATGCCGAACGCCGCCGTGAGACCGCCTACGGTATCCGATACCGGATAGCCGACGCGCAATGGTGCGCTGTCGGCATCGCCGGTCACGCTCATCACGCCCGAGATGCCCTGAATGATCTGATCGTAGGCCGGGCGTTTCGAAAACTCGCCGTCCATGCCGAAGCCGGAGATCGCGCAATACACGAGCTTGGGATTCACTTCACGCAGGGCGTCGAAATCGAGGCCGAGCCGCGTCATCACACCGGGCCGGAAGTTTTCGACCAGCACGTCCGCGGTTTTGACGAGCTCGCGCAAAATGGCCTTGCCGCGCGGGTCTTTCAGATTGAGCGTGATGGACTGCTTGCCCGCATTCACCGCGACGAACGAGGCGCCCATGTTGCGCATGGATGCGCCCTTGTCGGCGCCCAAACGCCGCGCAAGATCTCCGCCCTCGGGGTGTTCGACCTTGATCACGTCGGCGCCGAGCAGCGCGAGTTGATATGCGCAAAAGGGTCCCGCCAACACATTCGATAAATCCAGTACCCGTACTCCAGCCAACGGCAGCGTCATCTTTGAAGCCTCTTGTTCAATGCGTTCAATGCGAAATTTCGTCGAGATTGCGATTGTTGGTACGCGGCCCGAAGATGCCGATCGCGCCCATCACCATCACCATCGACACAGTGATCAACGCGAACACGCCCGGCACCTGGAAGTGGCGCAGCGCGAAGGCGATCATGAAGCCGGAAAACATCGCGGATAAACGCGACATCGAATAAACGAAACCGACCGCGCGGGCCCGCAAGCGCGTGGGGAACAGTTCGGTCTGATACGCGTGATAGCCGACCGAGAGCAGTGTGCCGCTAAGGGTGATCAGCACACCGAGCGTCATCAGCATGGCGGGCGAGGTTTGCGTCGCGAACAGACTGCCGAACACGGCGATACCGAGTGCCGACAACACGATCAAGGTCTTACGTTCGATGCGGTCCGCGATCGCCATGCCGATCAGCGGTCCGAACGGATTCGAAGCTGCAATCACGAACGAGTACATCAGGCTGTGCGTGATCGTTATGCCTTTCGAAACCAGCAGGGTCGGCACCCATGACGCGAAACCGTAGAAGCCGATCGCCTGGAACAGGTTGAACACGAGCATCGTGATCGCGCGTTTGCGATACGGCGGCTGCCAGATTTCACGGAAGGCCGCCTTCGTGGTGGCGGGCTCGACTGTCGGGACAGGGGCGGGCAATGGCTTGCCGTATTGCTTCGCGACTTTCGCTTCAATCGCCTGCAGGACCTGTTCCGCTTCGGCGGCGCGGCCTTGCTGCGCGAGCCAACGCGGGCTTTCCGGCACGCGCCGGCGAATCGCCCACACCACGACCGCGCCGAGCGCGCCGATGATCACGACCCAGCGCCAGCCGTCGACGCCGTACGGCGTTTGCGGCACGAGCCACCATGCAAGCAGGGCGACCGACGGCACGGCGGTGTACTGCACCAGATGAACGAAAGCGAACGCGCGGCCACGCAGATGTTTCGGCACGAGTTCGCTGACGTACGTGTCGATCGTCACCAGTTCGACGCCCACGCCGATGCCCGCGATCAGGCGCCACAGGTTGATAGCCGGCGCGCTGGTTTGCAGCGCCATGATCAGTGTGGCGGCGGAATACCACAGGAGCGATACGGTAAACACGGTTCGGCGGCCATAGCGGTCCGCCATGCCCGCGAAAAAGAACGTGCCGATGAAGAGTCCCGCGAACGACGCCGCTACAAAAGCGCCCAGCCCGGCCACGCCGAAGAACGACGCGGTGGTCGTCGCGTAGAGCCCGCTTTTGACGAGGCCCGGGCCGACATAGGCCGTAAAAAACAGATCGTAGAACTCGAACCAGCCGCCGATCGACAGCAGGAATACCAGCATCCATACCGTGCGCGTCGCGGGAAGTCGGTCGATGCGCGCGTTGATGCCGGTCGTAAGTCCCTGCGCACCGGCGCTTGAATCGGGCGACGCGCCGGGTGCTTCGATCGGCAGGCTTGCCATGGAATCCTCCTTGGAGTCTCTTGCTGTGTCGTTCTGTTCAACAGAACGACGTTCTATTTAATGGGTGTGCCGAGATTAGTCCGTGTGGCGTCTGCCAGGGATTCGGGGTTTTACCTAGCCGTCAAACTCCCATTCGCTGCAACATCGCGAGAAGGGCGTCGAATGAAAGCGGCTTGCGCGCGTATGCGATGCTGGGATTCGGTTGCACGGGGATATCCGCGGCCGCGCTGCACAGGATGATCGGAATCGCGCGCAGATTGGGGTCGTTGTAAAGCGCGGCGCACAGTTGCAGCCCCGACATGACCGGCATCATGCAGTCCGACACGATGATGTCGGGCCGGGTCTTGTTGATCTGTTCAAGCGCGGCCGCCCCGTTGGAGGCCGTCAATACGGCATAGCCATGCCGCTCCAGCAACAGTCGCCAGACCGTGAGGATGTCGAACTCGTCGTCCACGACCAGAATGGTTTTCATGGGTGGCTACGTTTCTCGTCGCGGCGTCAGCGTGGCCGACAGGCCTTGCGCTGAAACCACGTTGGCGGGGCTGAGCGGGCTTTCGATTACGTCGAGGCCCTGAGACGAAATGAGGAGCTCGCGCAGCGACGTGTCGTGCGCGCTTTCGCGTTGCTTGACCACCGAAATCATGCGTCGCAAACCCGTGTCCGTTTCGGCGTAGCGCAGCAGCACAAGGTTTTCGGTCAAGGCGGAGACCCGCACGCTCTTCGCGTGTCCGGGGTCGGCGTAAAGCGGCAACTCCTCAGTCAGTATCGTGGTGACGCAGGCTTCCCTCAGTTGATGAAGCAAGGCATTCAGGAACAGGCCGAAGCGTTCGGTTCGCAAGGCGGAATCGCGAAAGCCTTCCACGCCGTCGATCACGATCCGCTTCGCACCGCTCTGCTTGACCGTGGCAAGCGCAACCGCCGCGAGTTCGTCGATCGCGAGTTCAATGGCGGGTTGCCATTGAATCATGAGGCGGCCGTCGTCGTACGCGTCGGCGAGATCGATCGAGACGGCCTCGGCTTTGCCGACCAGCCGCTGCGGCCCTTCGTAAAATCCCAGGTACGCGCAGCGTTCGCCGCGCGCCACGCCGGCCGCGAGAAACTGCAGGCAGAGCAGGGTCTTGCCGACACCTGACGGCCCGATCAGCGTGGTCGTGGAACCTTGAGCAAAACCGCCGCCGAGCAGATTGTCGAGATGCGGGAGACCGAAGCCGAGCCGTGTTTTCAGATCGACCGGGCCTGGTTGCGCGGCGCATTGCGATTCCAGGCGCGGGAACATCAGAAGCCCGCTTTCGGCGATGCGAAAGAAATGCTTGCCCATCAGATGGTTGCGCGCCCGCATCTTGTGCACTTCGATTTCGCGTCCACGGCGCATGCCGTCGTTATAGCGGTTCAGCTCGATCAGACCGTCAACCAGCGTGTGCTCGGGGTGCGGTTCGTTGCCGGAGAGCGGCGCGAGCAACAGCGTGGTGCAATCCATTGCCGCGGCCAGCGCGTTCAGTTCGTGGATGAACTTCGATAGCGACAATTCGGTTTCGCTGAATTCGCGTGCGCTGCGAAAGCCGTCGATGATCATGAGGCTCGGCCGATGGTCGTAAATGCTCGACGCAATCAGCTTGAGGAAGCCATCGAGACCGTCCTGCATCAGCTCGTGATAGCCGGACACGAACAGCATTTGCTGCGCGACGGCGGTTTCGTCGAAGAAGCTCAGGCCTTTGAGGTGCGCCAGCAACTTGTCGTGCGACTCGGCGATCAGGGTCACGTAGAGCACCTTTTCGCCCTTGCTGACACGATGAAAGCCGATCTGGCTCGACAGAATCGTTTTGCCTGCACCGGCCATGCCTTCCAGCAGATAGACGCCGCCGCTGACCAGACCTCCGCCCAGGATCTCGTCGAAACCGGGGACACCTGTTTCGATGTTGGAGCGGGAAGGTGTCTGAGATTCGTGGATAGTCATTGTCGATATGTCGTTCAAAGTACGGAGGAGCGACAGCTTGCAAATGAAATCAAGCGGAGGTGCGTCGCTCAACCTAACCGCGCCAGCAATTCGCGTTCCTGGTCGTGGGCGCCGCTAAGCGTGTCGGCATTCGGTGAGGGGAAACCTGGCTGCGCCCGCCTCCCGCTTGGTGAGCAGCAAGGGAGAGGCCAGCGCGCAGCGTGCGCAAGGGGCGCGAGAGAGGGGGCTTACAGGGCGGGGCAGCGGGAGTGTGGCGGTGTTTTTTTCAAATCGATGCAACGAAGGGGGCACGGCAATGGAGGAGATGAGATATCCCTCGCGCATGCAAAGTGCCCGTCATGCGCGAGGATGAGGTGTTTTCCGCTGGGTCGGTAATGGCGCGGCAATGCGCCAGTTGCGCCTTAGCTACACGCGAAACTGCTCGCGGCATTAATATCGCCGCCTTGATAACGGGCGACTTTCGGATACGCACAGAGCGGCCGCGTGCGTCCCGCACCCCAATCGGCCGGCACGTCCGTGTTCGGCACGACATTGCTCGCATCGCGCGCGGTGGCGACCACGCTGTCCGGCGCCTTACCCTGTTCGACCCAGGCGATCATCGGCGTGAGCATGTCGAACTGGTCGGTGCTCGGACCGCCGGAGCAGTGGTTCATGCCGGCGATCGTGTAGAGACGGGCGAAGTTCGAGGCGTCGCCGCCATTGGCTGCCGTGAGCCGCTGGTACCAGTCGGTCGTATCGTTCGACGAAAACACCGGGTCGCTCGTGCCGTGATAAACCATGAGCTTTGCACCGCGTTGCTTCAACGCACTGAGGTTGGTCTCGTCGGGCGGCGTCATGAACGACCAGGCGGACTCGCTATACACGCCACTCGTGGCGAAGATCTTCGGCGCGTCGGTATCCATGCTGAAGTTCAGCGCGTAGGCCGACAACTGGCTCAACACCGATGCGCTCTGTGGCGGCGTGGTGAACGTGAATGCCGCTGCGGCGGGATCAAGGGTGATCGAGTTCGCCTGCTTCCATGCCGACCAGCCCGGGCCGAGCCCGGCGTCGTATGGAAAGCTCGAATACAAGGCCGTGCCGGCGCTGTTGCGTGCGCCTGAGAAGACGTTGCCGATCGCGTCCTTCTGCGCGCTCGTCAGACAGGTTCCGTCGCGCACGTTGTTCGTGCAGATGGGTACGTCTGTCGCCAGGCTGAAATTTGCCTGGCATGCCTTGATATCCTGAATGAGGCCGTCGCTGGCGCCGTCGAGTGAATCGCATTTGGCCAGTATCTTCGAGGCCACCATCTGACGTTCCGCTGCGGTAAAGCCGGTCGTGATGTCGGGCAGGCCGTTCGTGGTTGCGGCGGTCGCCACCTTGGCCAATTGCTGCGCGCTCCACATTTCGCCGATTGCCGCCTTCGGCAAGTGGAAGCCCGGGTCGCCGGCAATGATCCCGTCGTATTGCGCCGAAGAACGTGCCGCCGCGACCAATGCATGACGGCCACCGTTGGAGCAACCGTCGAAATAACTGCGGTCCGGCCCTTTGCCGTAGGCGAGTTTGATCACCTGCTTGGCCATCGGCGTGAGCGTGGCGACTGCGTTGTAGCCGTAGTCGAGGCGTGCTTGCGGGTCGAGGCCGAACAGCGGGTTTTGCGACGCGCTGTGGCCTGCGTCCGAACTGATTACAGCGAAGCCCATGTTGAGCGCGTCGTTGGTCGGGCCGCCGCCGCCGATTTCACCGGTGGCGGTCGCCACATTCCCATCAAGTCCGCCATTGGCCTGATAGAAGAAGCGCCCGTTCCATGCCAGCGGCAGACGCATCTCGAAGCCGATGGCGTACGTCTTGCCATCGACGCCGCTCACGCGCTGATTCATGCTGCCCTGGATCAGGCAGTGCTCGGCGATCGGTTTGCCGGCCACCTTGAGCGTGCCGGCCGCGACGTCTGACACCGAGGTGAAGACGGTGTTGGCGAACGTGAGTTTCGCGGCGAGCGCGGCGCAATTGCCGGCGAGTGTGCCGGGAGTCGCCGCATTCAGTTGTGGCAGGGCATTCGTGCTCGTGGTGGCCGGGTCGCTGACATCATTGCCGCCACACGCGGCGAGAGTCAGTGCCGCCGCTGCAGCCAGTGCGATGGATGTGTGCTTCATGCGGTATCCCCTAGAACGAGTGACGAATGCCGAGCATTACGCCGGTCTGGCCGGTGCCCGCCGTGGGTGTCGTGCCGCCGCCTCCGGCGCTGACCGAGTAGCGGGCCTTCGCGCTGTTGGCGAGATACGAGCCCTGCGCGTAGACGGCGGTGCGTTTCGACAGCAGATAGGTGGTGCGCAGCGTGCCCATCGTGGCGCGCGTGTCGTGCTCGCTATTGGTGATGTGATAGACCTCGCCGTCAACGATGAAGGCCGGCGTTACGAAGTACGAGGCGCCCACGAAGAACAGATTCGAGCGCACCGCTGCAATCGTGACGGCTGATGGTTCGACCCGGCGATTGAGCCAGCCCGCGCCGATCTTTGCCTTGCCGATATTGGCGTAGGCGCTGACGTGGGTGCGAATGTCTTTGTCGGTGGCATTGGTGAGCGGAATGGGCGCAACGCCGTCGAAGAAGTTCGCCGCAGCAGTGCTCCCGCCGCGTTGCTCTTCATACGACGCCGCAACGCCGAACAGCGGCGCGTCGTACTTCAACATCACCGACCACTCGCGGCATTCCGTTGCATGCCCGGCGACAGAGCCGCTGCAGGTGCCCTGGCCCGGCGAGTTGCCGGTGCCCGCCGCGTCGCGGCCGAATGAATAGTTCGCGCCGAGCGTCACGCCCGCATAAGTGCCGAGGTAGCTCACCGAATTGTCGGCGCGGGCGTTCGGCACGTAGGCGTCGAGCGAGCCCAGCCCGTAGATGTCCGGACCAATCAGGTCCGCGCCCATCAGCGCGAGATACGTCATCGTGTACTGTCGCCCGAACGAAACGGTGCCGTACGGACTCTTGATGCCGACGAATGCCTGACGTCCGAACAATCGGCCGCCCTGACCGAGATCGCCGGCGCGCACGTTGAAACCGCTTTCCAGCGTGAATACCGCGCTATAGCCGCCGCCCAGATCTTCATTACCGCGCAGGCCCCAACGCGAAGGCAGTTCGCCGGTGACCGACGGCATGCGAAAGACGCTTTTGCCCGCGGCGTTTGCGTGCGATACGTATTCGATGCCGGTGTCGATGATGCCGTAGAGCGTTACGCTCGATTGAGCCGCCGCGGCACCGCTGACGGCGCACAATGCGCTGCAAAGAAGAATGCGTGTGGATGCTTGCATGCTGGGTGTCTCCAAACCGTTGATCGAATGTGGTTGTTGTTGGTGGGTTTTCTTGAATCTTCTTGAGTCTTCTTGCCTGGTCCGGTCAGTTGTCAGCACGCGGACGGCGTAGCAACAACAGCGCAGCCGCGGCGGCGATCAGCGTGACGGGAATGCTCGCGCCGATCACCGTCGACGAACTGCGCCCCATCGCCAGCAATTGACCTGCTGCCAGCGGTCCGACCACCGAGCCGATACGGCCCACCGCCACCGCCGCGCCGACGCCGGTGCCGCGCATGGCAGTCGGATAGAACGCGGCCGAGAGTGCGTACAGCACCGATTGCCCACCGATCACGAACATCCCCGCGAAGAAAGCGGAGGTGGCGAGCGCGCCGAAACCGGGCGCCATCGAGAGCGCCGCGAGCGACGCGATGATCCCGACATACATGCCCGCCACGACGAGACCCGAACGCATCCGGTCCATCAACATGCCGATGCACAACGCGCCGATGCCGCCGCCGATGTTGAAGAAAATCTGCACATAGCCCACTTGTGCGCGTGACAGACCGCTTGCGGCCATCAATGAAGGCAGCCAGTTGAGCAGGAAGTAGAGGACGATCAGCGTGCAGAAATAGCTGACCCAGATCTGCACGGTCGAGAGGCCGCGTGTACCGCCGAACAGGATTTCGCCCACCGGCGCGGGCTTCGCCTGACCGTCTCGGGAGGCTTGAGTGAATGCCTTCGAATCCGCGAGAAACACGAGTAACAGCGGCACCAGCACGAGCGGCCCTGCGCCGCCGACATAGAAGATGTGCCGCCACTCGGTGTCGCCCGCGCTCAACACGCCGATCACCGAAGCGATCACGCCGCCGAACGGAATGCCGCAATACATCACGCTCACGGCGGTGCTGCGCGAGCGCGGCTCGACCGCTTCCGACGACAACGCGATCAGGTTAGGCAATGCACCGCCAAGACCAATGCCCGTCAGCACCCGCACGATCACCAGCGTGTGAAAGTCGCTTACTAGCGCGGTTGCGATCGACAACAAGCCGAACAGGCATGCGGAAATCACCAGCACGCGCTTGCGGCCGATCCGATCGGCAAGCCGTCCGCCGAACATCGCACCCGGCAGCAAGCCGAAGGTCCCGGCGCTGAACGCGAGACCCATTTGCCCGACCGAGAGACCGAACTCGCGCGCCATCCGTGGCGCGGCGATGCCGACTGACTGCAGATCGAGCCCTTCGAGCAACGCGACGGCAAAACACAATCCGAGTGTGACAAAGGCGCTTGTCCGGCTGGACGTCGCCGGTCCTGCAAGGCTTTCTGTCGAGGGTAGTATTCCGGCTCTTTTCACGTTAGTGATCCTTATTAAAATGCGTGGTTTTCCGGCGTCGATGAAGAGCGGCAGGTGCGGAGCCGCCGTCTGGTGTGCCGGCTTGGCGCAGAGACGGTTGCGTTTGCTCAATGTCGGGGCGGTCCGGTGTTCCAGACCGGCTCGATGAAACGGGACTCAGACCGCCGTCGAGGTCATCGAGGAATGCTTAAGAACCGCCCGGCGAAAGCCGCAGCGCACAGCACATCGGTTCGATGTCTGCGTTGCTGTCCGTTTGATTCGACGCGATGCAACGCGTCTCCACACGCTGCATCGTGGATAGGATTTAATATCAGGTAGACTGATAATACAAGTGCAAATGCTTCGGTGAAAACACCTAGCAATTTGCAAAGACGGAGAAGTTAGTCGCGCAGGTTGCGCACGAAAGTTTCGAGGTGAGTTTGTACGACGCCGGCCGTGTCGAGCTCGAGACCTTCCATCATCTGTTTCTCGATCGTCTTCACCGCTTGCTCGCATTCGCGCAGCACGGCCCGCCCTTCATCGGTCAGTTGCAGCAGCACGATGCGGCCGTGCGTCGGGTCCGGCTCGCGGCTGACCCAGTTCCGGCTCGCCATGGCGTTCATCACTTCATTGGCCGATTGCGGCGTGATGAAGGAGCGTTCGGCCACTTGCGCATTGGACGCCTGCCCCTTTGCGTCTAGCACCGAAAGCGCGGTGAATTGCGAAAGCGTGAGACCGAGTGGTGCGAGTGCTTCGGTCATGCGGCGCCGCAGGATGCGGTCGAGACTTCCGATCACGTAGGCCAACCGCAGATGCGGGCGACGGGTACGCGTAGTGGTGGGTTCGGCGGGCGAATCTGGATTTTTGCTCATGGTGGGCTGGAGGTCCGGTCTAGCCTGCATCTTAGCGCGCCTCTGCGTTAATTCGACCGATAGGGGTTTGCACCGAGTCAGCGAAATTCCGCTTTACATATCAGGTAGCCTGATATTAAATGCACTCATCGGGCCGCTGCAGGGGTCAACATTCACGGAGAAAGTAGATGAGTTACGAAGGTCGTTGGAAAACCGTCAAGGTCGATGTGGCAGAGGGCATCGCATGGGTTACGTTCAATCGCCCAGAGAAGCGCAATGCGATGAGCCCGACTTTGAACAAGGAAATGATCGAGGTCCTCGAGGCAGTCGAGCTGGACGCCGAAGCACAGGTTCTCGTGCTGACGGGTGAGGGCGACGCGTGGACCGCCGGTATGGACCTGAAGGAATATTTCCGTGAAGTCGACGCCGGCCCGGAAATCCTGCAAGAAAAGATTCGCCGCGATGCATGCCGCTGGCAATGGCAGTTGCTGCGCATGTACGCGAAGCCGACCATCGCGATGGTCAACGGCTGGTGCTTCGGTGGCGGCTTCTCGCCGCTGGTGGCGTGCGATCTCGCAATCGCCGCTGACGAAGCCGTGTTCGGCCTCTCCGAAATCAACTGGGGCATTCCGCCGGGCAACCTGGTGAGCAAGGCGATGGCGGATACCGTGGGGCATCGTCAGGCGCTTTACTACATCATGACCGGCGAGACGTTCACGGGGCAGGAAGCCGCGCGGATGGGTCTCGTCAACAACAGCGTGCCGCGTGCCGAACTGCGCGAGGCGACGCGTGTTCTCGCAGGCAAGCTGTTGCAGAAGAATCCGGTGGTGCTGCGCGCGGCCAAGCACGGTTTCAAGCGTTGCCGTGAACTGACCTGGGATCAGAACGAGGATTACCTGTACGCCAAGCTGGACCAGGCACAACTGCGCGATCCCGAAGGCGGCCGCGAGCAGGGCCTGAAGCAGTTCCTCGACGAGAAGGCGATCAAGCCGGGTCTGCAAACCTACAAGCGCTGAGCTATCGCCGGCGCTAAGGTAGCGCAGGCAGATACACGCGCAGGAAGACTGGCGGGACGAGAGATATAGCGAGGAGACGAGACACATGCATGAAGTGACATTGTTGATCGGCGGCGAGAGCCGTGGCGCATCGGACGGCAGAACATTCGAGAGGATCAATCCCGCGAGCGGCGTGGCGGCTTCGCGTGCGGCTGCCGCCACGTTGGCCGATGCCGATGCGGCGGTCGAATCCGCTGCGCGCGCGTTCCCGGCATGGTCCGCGTTGGCGCCGACCGAACGTCGCAAACGTCTATTGGCTGCAGCGGATCTGATGGATGCGCGCACCGCGCAGTTCATCGAAACCGGTGTGGCAGAAACCGGCGCCATGCCGAACTGGTACGGCTTTAATGTGATGCTGGCCGCCAACATGCTGCGCGAAGCTGCTGCGATGACCACGCAGATCGACGGCGACGTGATTCCGTCGGACGTGCCGGGCAGTCTCGCGATGGCCGTGCGCCAGCCGTGCGGTGTGGTGCTCGGTATGGCGCCGTGGAATGCGCCGGTGATTCTCGGCACACGGTCAATTGCCATGCCGCTCGCGTGCGGCAACACAATCGTGCTTAAGGCTTCCGAAGGCTGTCCCGGTGTGCATCGACTGATCGGCAGTGTGTTGCAGGAAGCCGGCCTCGGCGACGGCGTGGTGAACGTCATCACGCATTCGGCTGAAGATGCGCCGGCGATCGTCGAAAGGTTGATCGCGCATCCGGCAGTGCGGCGGGTCAATTTCACCGGCTCGACGCGAGTTGGGCGCATCGTCGCGCAACATGCCGCGCAGCATCTGAAGCCGGCGTTGCTCGAGCTCGGCGGCAAGGCGCCTGTGGTGGTGCTCGACGATGCCGATCTGGATGTCGCGGTGGACGGCATCGCGTTTGGCGCGTTCTTTAACCAGGGGCAGATTTGCATGTCGACGGAGCGGCTGATCGTCGACCGCAAAATCGCCGACGTGCTGGTTGAGAAGCTCGCGGCCAAAGCACGAACGCTGAAGGCGGGCGATCCCGCTGCGGCCGATTCCGTGCTCGGCGTGCTCGAAAGTGTGGCGGCGGCGCGGCGCATCAAGGCGCTCGTTGAAGATGCGCATGAGAAGGGCGCGAAGCTGCCGGTCGGTTGCTCGGTTGACGGTGCGGTGATGCAGCCGGTGATTGTCGATGGCGTGACGCGGGACATGTCGCTCTATGCCGAGGAATCCTTCGGCCCGGTGGTGACGGTGCAGCGCGTGGACAGTGACGAGGAAGCGATTCAGGTCGCCAACGATAGCGAATACGGTCTCTCCGCGGCAGTATTCAGCCGCGATATATCGCGCGCGTTGAATGTGGCGAAACGCATCGAATCGGGCATCTGTCACATCAACGGGCCGACTGTGCACGACGAAGCGCAGATGCCGTTCGGCGGCGTGAAGAAGAGCGGCTATGGGCGCTTTGGCAGCAAGGCGTCGATCGCCGAGTTCACTGACCTGCGCTGGATCACGATTCAGACCGGCCCGCGGCACTATCCGATTTGATTGTGCGCGGTCGAATGACCGCGTTGGAGCATTAAAGGAAGGTCGCGCCGCCGCAGAGAACGGGGCGCAGACTGCTTTCCATGGAGACAGGCGTTGCATTCCGAGCCGAGACAACCGAACACTTCCATCGCGCACGACAACGCGTCGACGCATTACCGCGCGACGACGATCGGCGCGTCATCGTTGCACGCGCAACGGCACGGCGACACGTGGTATTTGCGCGCTGCCGAGCCGCTCGGCGAACACCCACAACGAATGACCGACCGGCTCGCGAGCGGCGCGCGCGAACATCCGGAGCGCTGGCTGGCGGCGCGACGCGGCAGTGACGGTCAATGGATCGGCCTGAGCTACGCGAAGGCGCTGCAAAGTGCTCGCGCGATTGGGCAAGCGCTGCTGGCGCGTGATCTCTCCGTTGAGCGTCCGGTCGTGATTCTCTCGGGCAACGATCTCGAGCATCTGCAACTGGCGCTCGGCGCGATGTGGGCCGGCATTCCGTATGCGGCAATCTCCCCGGCGTATGCGCTCGCTTCCGGCGACTTCGGCAAGCTGCGCCATACGATCGATCTGCTGACGCCGGGCCTGGTCTTCGTAACGGGCTACGACATCTTTGCGAGGGCGATCGATGCCGTGGTGCCAGCCGACGTCGAAGTCGTCGCTGCAACAGAACCCAAAGAGCCGCAGGCGGCGCGCAGCGTGACTTCATTCAGCGACCTGCTGAATACAACGCCCACCACAGTCGATTCCGTTCAGGCGGCGTTGAGCCCGGACGCCATCGCCAAGTTTCTGTTCACGTCAGGCTCGACCAAACTGCCCAAGGCCGTGCCGACCACGCACCGCATGCTGTGCAGCAACCAGCAGATGCTGCTCGAAACGTTTCCTGAGTTCGCGAACGTGCCGCCGGTGCTGGTTGACTGGTTGCCGTGGAATCACACCTTCGGCGGCAGCCATAATGCGGGCATCGCGCTCTACAACGGCGGCACGCTCTATATCGACGATGGCAAGCCAGTCAACGGCAAGTTCGAAGAAACGCTGCGCAACCTGCGTGAAATCGCACCGACGATCTACTTCAACGTGCCGAAGGGCTGGGAAGAACTGGCCATCGCGCTGGAGCAGGACGCGCAATTGCGTGAGACGTTTTTCTCGCGCGTGAAGGTGTATTTCTTCGCGGGCGCGGGGCTTTCGCAAGCCGCGTGGGATCGGCTCGAACGCGTCACCGAGCAATATTGCGGCGAGCGCATTCGCATCATGGCCGGACTCGGCATGACCGAGACCTCGCCGTCTTGTCTGTTCACCACAGGTCCGATCATGCGCGCCGGCTATGTCGGCTCACCGGCGCCTGGCTGTGAGGTCAAACTCGCGCCGGTCGGCGACAAACTGGAAGCGCGTTATCGCGGACCGCATGTGATGGCCGGCTATTGGCGCGCGAATTCCGCGGAGTTGGACAACGTCTTCGACGAAGAAGGTTACTTTTGCAGCGGCGACGCGTTGCGCTTTGTCGATATCGAACGACCGGAGCTCGGGCTGCTGTTCGACGGGCGCATCGCCGAGGACTTCAAGCTGAGTTCGGGCACCTTCGTCAGCGTCGGCCCGATGCGGGCTCGCGTGATTTCCGAAGGCGCGCCGTACGTGCAGGACGTGGTCGTTACCGGGATGAATCGCGACGACGTGGGTTTGCTGGTGTTTCCGCGGCTCGACGATTGCCGGCGACTGGCTGGTTTGCCTTTGTCGGCCAGCGCGCGTGAGGTGATCGAAGCACCCGCCGTGCGCGCGCATTTTGCAGCCTTGTTGGCAACGCTCAATCGCGGTGCGACTGGCGGCGCGACGACGATCGCCCGTATCCGGCTGATGGACGTCGCCCCTTCGCTCGATCTCGGCGAGATCACCGACAAAGGGTCGATCAATCAGCGCGCGGTGCTCACGCATCGGGCGGCGCTCGTCGAAGCGATGTACGGCGCGGCACAGCGCGACCCCGCCGTGATTTACGCGGCTGCGTGTGGCGCGACGTAAGGCACGCATCGTTCGCTAACCCTGGGTCTCTCGTCGCACGGCAAAGGCGCTTCGCCGTATACAATTCGGCAGCGCCTGATTCTTGCCCAATACTGACCTGATCCCACTCATGCCGAATCCGACCCGGGCCTTTCTTCTCGGCCCGCTCCTGAAAGGCGTTTCACGCTCCTTCTATCTCACCCTGCGCGTGCTGCCCGCGGGGATGCGCGATCCGATCGGCCTCGCGTACCTGCTCGCGCGCGCGGCCGACACGATTGCGGATACCTCGCTGATCTCGCCCGAGCAACGCCTTGCAATGCTGCTGTCGCTGCGCGACCAGATCAACGGCGCCCCGAACGACGGCGCGCTGCTCCAGCGCATGGCCACTGAAGTGGCGGGCCAACAGATCCAGTCCGATGAAAAGGTGCTGCTCGAGTCGCTAGGACCTGCGCTCGAGGTGCTGTCGCAACTGAGCGAGTCCGACCGTAAGGCCGTACGCGAGATCGTGTCGACGCTGACCGAGGGCATGGAATTCGACCTTCGCACGTTCCCCGACGAACGTTCCGGCCAGATCGCCGCGCTCTGCGAGTACGACGAACTCGACCGCTATACCTACCTGGTGGCCGGCTGCGTCGGCGAATTCTGGACCACCATGACCTACGCGCACATGCCCGGCACACTGAAAGAGCGGTCTGAGATCATGACGCGCCGCGGCGTGGGTTTCGGCAAAGCGCTGCAGATGACCAACGTGTTGCGCGATTGCGGCAAGGATCTGCGGATCGGCCGCTGCTACCTTCCGCAGACGATGCTCGATCAATATGGTCTGAGCGCACAAGACCTCCTGCAGCCGGCAAATTCTGTTCGCGGCCGGCCGCTGATGGTCGAACTCGTGCGCAAGTCGCTGGATCATTTTCGCGAGGCATTGGACTACACGCTCGCGATTCCCGCGTTTTCAGTGCGTTTGCGCCTCGCCTGCTTGTGGCCGATCCTGATCGGCCTGGATACGCTGCTGTTGCTGGTGGATAACAATGACTGGCTCGACCCGGCCAAGGTCTCTAAAGTGCGGCGCAATCAGGTGTATCAAATCATTGCGTCTTCACTGCTGCTGGTGCCTTCGAACGGTCTGGTGCGAGCGTCGGTTGAAAAGCGGATCAAGCAAATCGAAGCTCGATTCTGAGCGTGGGTTGCGATGGTTTTAACGTGGATTCAGTCATGCCGCATAGCCGATTTACGCGGCATTGCCTTTCAACTTAATCCGCATTATTGAATCGCCAGCAATCGGGAAACCCCTGGCACCCTGCATTGATGGTTCGCGTTAGTCTCTTCAAAAGAGGAGACGATTCATGAGACAAGCGTTCAATATTGCAGTGGTGTTGTTGCTTGGCTATTTGATGGCGGATAGAGCGCTGATGCGCGCGCAAGCCGGAGAGATGGGGACAATTACGTGCCACCAGGGCGCGGAGCTGGTCAAAGCGAATGCGTTGAAAAAGGGTTTCGGTGACGCCGGGGCCAGCAGCCAGGGTGAAAATTTCCTGTCGAGTTGTCTCGTCACGGGTCGTGGCCAGGTGGGCGATCTGATCGCTCGCGAATAACGCAAGCAGCCTGGCGCCGCTAAGGCTCAGGCCAGATATAGCACGACATAAACAAAAAGCGCCCAGACCGTGAAGGTCCAGGCGAAGTCATCGGGAGCCCGATGACGGAGGTATCGAATACAGAACTGGCCCGCGATCGGGGATACTCGGTCGCGGGCCAGTTCGTTTGAATCAGAGCGTGCGGCTGTGTTGCGGGCTTAGCGGTAGATCAGGGCAGACGGCGTGGCCTCTCTGCCTCGATCCGCTGGACGGCTTGGTTGGCAACTCAGTTACCAGCTTAGTTACCGAAATAAACCGACTTCGAACCGCTCACCGGAACCGGCTGGCTCGACTGCGACGAGCCGTTCGCCACACCGCCGTAGCTGCTTTCTGCGGTACCGTTTTGCTGGGCGACACGAGCTTGTGCAGCCTGGATGTCAGCCGGATAGTACGGGTCGGAACGGCCCGGCTGGTAGCCTGCCTTTTCGAGTTGAATCAGTTGCGCGCGGACTTCGGCGCGGGTCACGGGCTGGTTGGACTGCGCGAACGAGGCAACAGGAGCGGCCAGCACAGCGGCGACAACAACGGCTTGAATGAGCGATTTCATGATGAACTACCTCCAGTTCGGTCTTTATCTTGCTACGAGCGGTGTTGTTCGTAGTCAGTGATTCCATTGTAGTTTTGCGATCTGACCGGAGTAATCATCAATTCAGCTAATGTTTGTTGCGAGATTTGCAACAAAAGAAGAGTGCTTTGGTTAATGCGCTCTTGTGCGCATCGCGAAAAAAGGGCGCCGACGGCGCCCTTTCTCCCTTTACGACCTGACGTTCAACTCAAACCGCTGCGGGCCGCCACTTCAACAGCCGCTGTTCGACCGCAGTCAGCAGGTAGTCTGCGGCGAGCGCGACCACCGCCAACACGATCATCGCCGCGAACACGCCGCTTGCGTTGAAGGCGCCTTGCGCAGTGGAGATCAAGAGGCCGATACCTTGCTTCGAGCCGAGGAACTCACCCACCACCGCGCCGACCAGCGCAAAGCCGAAGCTCACGTGCAAGCTGGCGAGAATCCAGCTCAATGCCGACGGGATCACCACCGAGGTTGTCACCTGACGGCGCGACGCACCCAGAATCTGCGCATTCGCGATCATGTAGCGGTCAGCTTCACGCACACCCTGGAACGCATTGGCGAACACGACGAAGAACACCATCACCACTGCCAGCGCCACCTTCGAAGCCATGCCAAGACCGAGCGCAATCACGAACACCGAGCCGAGTACGACGCGCGGAATCGAGTTGGCGATCTTGATGTAGAGGCTGAACACATCGGAGAGCAGCTTGTTGCGCCCAAGCACGATGCCGCAGAACACGCCCGCCACCGAACCGATAATGAAGCCGAGCCCGGTTTCTTCGAGCGTGACCCACACCTGCGTCAGGAGCGGTCCTTGCGACGTGCCGTTCACGAACCAGTCGATGATCTGATCGAAGATCGCACTCGGCATCGAAAAGAAGAACGGATCGATCCACTTCAGGCGCGCGGACAATTCCCATCCGCCGAGCACAACCACCAGCACGACAATACGCAGCGTGATCACCAGCGCATGACGTTGGCGGATACGTTTTTGCGCGACGCGTTCGACTTGCGCGAGCGACGCGGGATCGATGCCCGAAGGCATCGTCTGTTGAGGGGTAGTAGACATGTTTGCCGTTCCTTGGGTTATCCGATCTGCACTTCTTCGCGCAGGTCGTGCCAGATGTCGCGCGAGATTTCGATAAAGCGTGGGTCGTAGCGAACTTCCGACGTGACGCGCGGACGCGGCAGATCGATTTCGTACACCTTCTTCAGCGTCGCCGGACGCGCGGTCAGCACGAACACGCGATCCGCAAGCGCAATCGCTTCTTCCAGATCATGCGTGACGAACACCACCGAACCGGCGCCGCCCCACAGTTGCAGCAGTTCGTCCTGCATCAGCGTGCGCGTCTGCATGTCGAGCGCCGAGAAGGGCTCGTCCATCAGCAGGATTTCCGGCTTGTTGATGAAGGTTTGCGCCAGCGCCACGCGCTTTCTCATGCCGCCGGACAGTTGATGCGGGTAGTGCTTGCCGAACTTGTCGAGGCCCACGCGGCGCAGCCATTCGTTGGCTTCGTCGTACGCGGCGGATTTTGAGCGGCCGCGATAGAGCGGGCCGGCCGCCACGTTGTCGATGACCGAGCGCCACGGAAACACGGCGTCCGCCTGAAACACGAAGCCGATGCGCGGGTCGATGCCGTCTACCGGTGCGCCCATTACGCGCACTTCGCCGGTGGTGGGCTTCAGCAAGCCGGTGATCATGCTGAGCGTGGTCGACTTGCCGCAACCGGTCGGGCCGACAACCGCGACGAACTCGCCGCGCGCAACCGACATGCTGAAGTCGCGCAACGCGATCGTCGCTTTGCCATCCGGAGAGATGAAACGGCACGATACGTTGCGCATCTCGATGGCGGGCGTATCGCGTGACAGAGGTTGATTCATCGGCTGGTGCCTCGCAGTTCTCTTGATGTTGAAAGGGCGTGACGCAGAGGGTGTTACTTCGCCGCGGTCTTGACCGGTGCCGACACGTAGTCGTTGCTATAGGTCTTGGCGAGGTCGATATGCTTGCCCTTCACCGAAGGATTGAACGCCGACAGCACCTTCAGGACAGTTTCCGGGCCGTCGGCGGGCATCTTGCCGTCCTTCGTGAACATCGGCAGCGACGCTTTCAGCGCGCCGACGTACAGATCCTTGTTGTTGCCGTAGTAGTCCTTCGGCATCTTCGCGGCGATCTCTTCCGCGCTGTGGGTCGCGATGAAGTTCAGCGTCTTCGCGAAGGCGTGCGAGAGCTTCGTGGCGTCGTCCTTGTGCGACTCGGCCCATGCGCGCTGCACGTAGAAGCTCGAAGCCGGATATGTGCCGCCGAGCGCAGCGCGCGTGCCTTCCAGCGTGCGCATATCGACCAGCACCTTGGCGTCGCCGGTCTTAAGCAGTTGTGAGACCGTCGGCTCGGTGGTCATGCCCGCGTCGATACGGTTCTGCTTGATGGCGGCGATAAAGCTGTTGTCCGCGCCAACCGGCAGCAGCGTGTATTGCGTGGACGGCACGCCCGCACGTTGCGCGAGGTATTGCGTGAGGAAGCTGGTCGACGAGCCAAGGCCGGTCACGCCGAGCGTCTTGCCCTTCGAGTCGGCCATGCTCTTGAAGGTCTCTGCCGACTTGGTGGCGACCATTTCCACTTCACCCGGCACCTGGCCGAAAATCACCAGTGCCTGGACTTCTTTGCCCTTGCTCTGCAAGTCGATGGTGTGGTCGTAGAAGCCCACCACGCCTTGCACCGCGCCCGCCAGCAGTTCGTTTTCCGCGTCCACGCCGGCCGGTTGCGAGAGGATTTCGACGTCGAGGCCTTCGTCCTTGAAGTAGCCGAGCTGCTCCGTGAGCTTGGCCGGCAGATAGATGATCTTGGTGGCGCCGCCGACCATGATCGTCAGCTTCTCCGCATGGGCCGCGGCCGAAGCGGCGGCAAGGGTAAACGCAACACCTGACACGGCGGCAATCTGGCGCAAGGTACGCATGAAGCAGTCTCCTGAGGTTTATTCGCCGCCCTGTGCGGATACGGCGCTTTCTGGACGAATGACGGCGATTATAGAAATCTGAAACCTTCTGGCAGCTTTCGGGGCTGCGAGCAAATCATGGGTGTTAACCCGAAAATCCTCCGTAATCTTTGGGGCGCCCCCTGGCAAACCCCATAACGTGGGCCACAAAGCACCCAAGCCGCGCGCAAAGCCCTTGTTTTACGGCACAATCGGCGTCCTGACTTTTGCCGCGCATTAAGTTGCCTATTTCGCCGTTCTCCCCATGAAGCTGCTGCTCATCGAAGACAACCCCACGCTGGCGCACTGGCTCGCGAAGATGCTGGAGCAGGAGGCGTTCGCGCTCGACGCTGTGCAGGACGGCGACGCCGCCGACCGCTTGCTGCGCACCAATCACTACGACGTGATCCTGCTCGACCTGAATCTGCCGAAGCTGTCGGGCAAGAACGTGCTGCGCCGTTTGCGCCAGCGCGGTGACGCCACGCCGGTGCTGATCCTGACGGCGAGCGGTTCGATCGACGAAAAAGTGGAACTGCTCGGCGCCGGCGCGGACGACTACCTGGTCAAGCCTTTTGAAGTACGCGAGCTGATCGCGCGCATCAAGGTGGCGATCCGCCGCCAGTCGCCCTCGAAGGCGAGCGAGGTAGTGTGCGGCGATCTCGCGTTCGACATCGACACGCGCCAGTTCACGCTGAAGGGCGCGCCGCTGAACGTGACGCCGCGCGAGCGCTCGGTGCTCGAAACGCTGATCCTGCGTTTGGGCAAGACGGTAACCAAGCCCGCCCTGGTCGACGCGATCTTCACGCTCGCGGACGAGCCGAGCGAGGACGCGGTCGAAATCTACATTTCGCGGCTGCGTAAGAAACTCGACGGCAGCTCGGCCGCGATCGTCACGTTGCGCGGACTCGGTTATCTGCTGCGCAAGAAAGAAGATGACCAATAGCCTGCGCATGCGTCTGCTGTGGTGGCTGCTGGTGCCGCTTGCGTTGTACGTGTTCGTCACGGGCAAAGCGGAATACGACAACGCGCGGCGCACGGCGGACCTGGTGCAGGACAATCAACTTATCTCATCGGCGCGGATGATCGCGGGTGAAGTGGAGTGGGTGGACGGTTTTCTGCGCGTGGACGTGCCGCCCGCCGCGCTTGAAGTGTTCGTGTCGCCCTATCGCGATCAGGTGTTCTACAGTGTGCGGGTCGACGATGGCCGCCTGCTGGCGGGCACGCCGGATTTTCCGCAGCGCGCGGCGCGCTCGCCCGACACGGCCGATCACTACGACACCGAACTGCACGGGCAACCCGTACGCGCGGTCGGCCTCGTGCGCCTGATGTACGACAACGGTGCGACGCGCCGCGTACGCGTGACGGTGGGCAAGACCGTACGCTCGCGCGACGCGATGGCGCAGCAATTGTGGCAACCGCAACTCGTGCGGCAGATCGAGATGATCGTGCTGGCGGTCGCGCTGGCCTGCATCGGCCTCACCTTCGAATTGCGGCCGCTGATGAAAGTGAAGGAAGAGGTCGCCGACCGTGACCCCATGCAGCTCGAACCGATTCGCGTCGAGCGCCTGCATACCGAGTTGCGGCCGATCGTCGAAGCGATCAATCAATGTATCGCGCGGCTCGGCGTGCAGGTGGCCGCACAGCGGCGTTTTATCGCCGACGCCGCGCACCAGTTGCGCACGCCGCTCACGCTGCTCGGCACGCAGTTGCAGTTTGCACGCCAGCAGGACGGCCTGAATCCCGCGCTCGACGAGGCGCTCGCCGCGATGCACCGCAGTAATCGTTCGATGGTCGGACTCACGAACAAGCTGCTGTTGCTCGCGCAGGCCGAGGCTGCCGACAACAAGCAACTCGCGGTGGAAACGGTCGATCTAGTGCCGCTGGCGATGGAAGTGGTGGAAGATCTGGCGTTGCTCGCGCAGGCCCGGGACATCGATCTGGGCGCGGAACTGAATGGCCCCGCGCCGGTGGCAGGGCATCGCGGCTTGCTTCAGGCGTTGATCGCCAACCTTGCGGAGAACGCGATCCGCTATACCGGCAGCGGCGGCCACGTCACGGTGGCGGTCAGCGGTCAAGCCGATACAGTCACCGTGACGGTGCTGGACGATGGTCCCGGCATTCCAGCCGAATCGCGCACCCGCGTGTTCGAGCCGTTCTTTCGGGCGTCGACAGATACTGAAGGGACCGGGCTGGGCCTCGCCATCGTGCGTGAAATCGCGGACGCCCATCACGGGGAGATTGTGCTTAAACCGGGTGAGGGCGGTAAAGGCGTGCACGTGACCGTCTCGTTTCCGCGCGCACCGACGGAAGAATCTCAGGCCGGTTAACTCGGCCGCTTCAAATCGGCGGCTTCAAAAGTACTCGGGACAAACCCGCAATCGGCACAGGAAACGCGTGTTCGAAAGCCTGTAGAAGGATTTGTACCCCTAGAATTTGAGGCAGGCGATTCATCGAACGCCCACCGCGCACGCGGGACATAGCGGAGACATCCAGCACAGAGGAACGAAGAATCGTGTTTTCAGGCAGTCTGCGCGGACGCTTGCTTTGGTGGCTCTTGCTGCCGCTGGCGGCGTTCGTTTCCATTTCCGGCATGATTTCGTATCGCAACGCGCAGACCACCGCCGACCTGGTTCAGAATAACGCGTTGCTATCGTCGATACGCATCATTGGCGAGGACATCGACTGGGATAACGGCAACGTGTCGGTCCAGATTCCGCCGGCCGCGCTCGAGCTGTTCGAGTCGCCGGAACAGGACAGTGTGTTCTATCGCGTCGAAGCAAGCGGCCACCGCCTGCTGGCCGGCAGTCCCGAGTTACCGTTGCCGCGCGGCGTGAGCGACGTGCCGATGCTCTATTCCACCCATCTCGAAGACGGCCGTGCCGTGCGCGCGGCTACTTACGTGCGGCAGCTATACGACTCGGGCCGCACCGAAGAAGTTGTCGTCGCGGTCGCGAAAACGGAAGGTTCGCGCGACGCCATGGTGTGGCGCCTGCTGCGGCCGCAACTGTTCGGCGAAGTGCTCACGCTGGTGCTCGCGATGGTGTTCGTCTATCTCGGGCTGACCTTCGAATTGCGGCCGTTGATGAAGGTAAAAGACGACGTCGCCGATCGTAACGCGTCGCAACTTGAACCGATACGCGTGGCGCGCTTGCATGTCGAATTAAGACCCATTGTCGAAGCGATCAACCAGTGCATCGCGCGCATGGGCCAGCAGGCCGCGACGCAGCGGCAATTCATCTCCGACGCGGCGCATCAGTTGCGTACACCGCTCGCGCTGCTGGTGGCGCAGATCCAGTTCGCGCGGCAACGTGAGAATCGGGACGCGCCGCTCAGCGAGGCACTGGCCGGCATGCATAAAAGCAGCCGCAAGCTGACCACCTTGACCAACAAGCTGTTGCTGCTCGCTCAAGCCGAATCCGCCGCGCCTTCCAGTACGCGCGAACGGGTCGATCTGAGCGCGTTGATCGCGGGGGTGCTGGAGGAGTTGATAGCGTTCGCGCAGTCGCGTGAAATCGATCTGGGCGCCGAGTTGGAAGACGGTCTGTACGTAACCGGCGACGAGGCGCTGACCGCGGCGTTGGTGACCAATCTCGTCGATAACGCGCTGCGCTATACGCAACCTGGTGGTCGCGTCACTGTGCACACGCAGCGCGGTAATGACAGGGCGATCGTGCGGGTGATCGACAACGGGCCAGGTATCAAAGCCGAGGCGAGAGTGCGTGTGTTCGAACGTTTCTATCGCGCGTCGAGCCACGCTGACGGAACCGGGCTCGGTTTGCCGATCGTGCGCGAGATCGCCTGCCGGCAAGGCGGCACGGTTACGCTCGAGCCGGGTGAGGGCGGTGTCGGCCTGGTCGCCACCGTCGAGATGCGACTATGGTCGGCGGTGGTGTGATGCGCCGCCAAATCAGGGGAAACCTATGAAACTGCTGCTCGTTGAAGACGACGCTGACCTCGCGCGCTGGGTGATGAACCTGATGCAGGTCGAGAATTTCGTGGTTGACTGGGCGCAGGACGGCGAGCGTGCGGAGACGCTGCTCGGCATGCAGTGCTACGACGCAGTGTTGCTCGATCTGCGCTTGCCCGGCATTGGCGGCAAGGACGTGCTGGCGCGTCTACGGCGCAAACGCGACAACGTGCCGGTGCTGATGCTCACCGCCAACGGCTCGACCGACGACAAAGTGGCCTGCTTCTCGGCCGGCGCGGACGATTACGTCGTCAAACCTTTCGACGCACGCGAGCTGGTGGCGCGCATCAAGGCGCTGATCCGCCGTCAGGCGGCCGGCGATAAGGGTCAGTCGATCGACTGCGGCGATCTGCGCTATCTGTTCGATTCCCGCGAATTCGTCTTGCAAAACGAGCCCTTGCCGTTACGGCGGCGCGAACACGCCATCCTCGAAACGCTAATGCTGAAGCAGGGCAAGACCGTCTCGAAGTCCACCCTGATGGACAAGGTGTTCACGCTCGACGACGAACCCAGCGCCGATGCCATCGACATTTACATTCACCGCCTGCGCAAACATCTGGCGAGTTCCAGCGCGAAGATCATGACCTTGCGCGGGCTTGGCTACATCCTGCGCGAAGAAGTGCCGTGCGAAGCGTTTGCCGAGTCGTTGTAGCGCAGCAGATCACTCCGTAAGGTTTTCCTAAGGTTCCCCATTGCACTATTCGCCGCATCGAGCGAGCGCAAGCGCGCCTGCTCGCAACGTCGAATTGAATGCCTATTGATGGGAGAACCCGCTTGCTAGAGACCTCGACTTATCGTGTTGCCGAGATGCGCAACAAAGTGCCCGAGGCAACACTTGTCTTCTGGGCGATCAAGATCATGGCGACCACCGTCGGCGAGACCGGCGCGGACTATCTGGCCGTTCACGTGGGGCTCGGCACCGCGCTCACCGGCGCAATGATGCTCACGTTGCTGATTGCCGCATTGGCCGTGCAGCTTCGCATGCGCAAGTACGTGCCGTGGATTTACTGGCTGACCGTGGTGCTGGTCAGTGTGGTCGGCACGCAGATTACCGATGCGCTGACCGACAAGCTCGGCATCAGTCTCTATGCCAGCACGGTCGCGTTTGCACTCGCGCTGGCTGTGGTGTTCGCGCTCTGGTATCGCAGTGAACGGACACTGTCGATTCACACCATCTACACGACGCGGCGGGAGCTTTTCTATTGGGCCGCCGTGTTGTTCACCTTCGCGCTGGGCACCGCGGCCGGTGATCTCGCGACAGAAGCGTTGGGACTCGGCTTCATGATCGGCGTGGTGGTATTCGGTGCGCTAATCGCATTGGTGTGCGCCATCTACTACGTCGGCGGGAATCCGGTGCTGACGTTCTGGCTTGCCTACATTCTGACGCGGCCGTTGGGCGCCTCGTTCGGCGATCTGCTCTCGCAGTCACGCGCATACGGCGGTATCGGCCTCGGCACGATCAATACGAGCGTGCTCTTTCTGAGTGCCATTGTCGTTCTGGTCGTCTTCGCGAGCGCAGTCGAACAGCGCTCCACGCGCGCGATCGCCACACGTGAGCCTTGAGCGCGGGTCGCTCGACAGGTCGTAGACGTAGCCCTTTTCAATCGTATGTTGAATCAAACGGAAGTGAACAATCATGAACCAACGCACGCTCAACAAAGCCGTCATCGCTTCTTTCATTGCCCTCAGCGCCGTTAGCTTCGGGCATCGCGAGGCAGGTGGGATCGGCTTTCCGTCGGCTGCGGCTGCCGAGCCCGTCAAGGCATCAAAGCTCGGCGACCTCTCGCCGTTCCGCAAGATCGCTGCCGACACCGCGGTACTCGTCGACCAAGGCAATCTCGCGGGCGGTAAGGCGCGTATCAAGGATCTGGAACTCGCATGGGACGACGCCGAGCCTTCGCTGAAGCCTCGAGCCGCAGCTGACTGGCATACCGTCGACAAAGCGATCGACCGCGCGCTGAGTGCGTTGCGCGCCGGCACGCCGAACGCAGCGGAATGCAAGCAGGCGCTCGCTGATCTGCTGGCGGTGATGGATCGAATGAACGGGAAGGCCTGACGCGCTGAAGGGTGCGAGCGATCACTGCGACCATCTGTGAAACACATGTTCTCCTTTGAATCGATACGGTATGCAAAACAATTATTACCGCTGATTCAGCAAGTTGAAAGCTCGTGGTCGCACAGTG
The DNA here is from genome assembly GCF_900116445.1 of Paraburkholderia aspalathi. Lineage (GTDB taxonomy): Bacteria > Pseudomonadota > Gammaproteobacteria > Burkholderiales > Burkholderiaceae > Paraburkholderia > Paraburkholderia aspalathi. Next base: position 138,222 of record NZ_FPBH01000014.1, on the reverse strand, counting down.
GCAGGCGCTCGTTCACCTGGTCAAGAACGCCCGTTTTTTTCCAAGCCATGTATCGAAGATAACAAGTCTGTTGCGGCGGAAAAGTGGCCGGCAGCCTGTGCCACTTTTCTTTCGTCTGCAGCACCCAGAGTATCGCGTTGAGGATCTCGCGATCACTGCGGCGAGGGCGCCCGCGCCCTGACGAAACCACGGGAAAAAGACTCTGAACACGCGCCCAATCGGCGTCGGTGAGGGGGATCTGAAGCATCTGCCGCCTTGAATGACTGTGTAGGGAATGCGCAGTCGTTACATGCTGCGTTTGCTGCCGATACTAGTAAATCTTTTTTTCTCGGTCAAATTTTATTGTTGCGGTGCGACGCCTTCATTTATCGCTTGTTGTTTAGCGATCTTATTCACGACGCATGACATGGTTTCGCCGTTTGAAGCGATGGACTTGTGGTAGCCGGCGCGTTCGACGTTTTGTGCGGCCCCGTAACGTCGATGCGAAACGCTACGTAACATCCGCGTTCATACAAACGTTTGGCGATTGAAATTACGCTTCGACAGATTTGATCGGATGGCCGTAAACCATTGAACTAAAGGGCTTGTTGGCCAAGGCCGCGGATAGTCGCGCAGTGAACGTGCCGCTTGGCACGACATGTGCATGCGTTAGCCAGGTTAAAAAATTGCGCCTACGCCATGCTATCGCTCGACTATGACAAGCCTGTATCGCTCGCAACGACATTCGGCATGCGTAACGTTTGCGTTGAACAGACCAATTGGGATGGCTCACGCGACGATCCCATGGAACTGAGCGAACTCGAAAGCCGCGTCCACCAGGGTCTGCACGCGGGTGAATTTCATCTCGTGTTTCAGGGGGCTTATCGCGCGGCAGGTGGCGCGCTGGCTCGCCTCGAAGCGCAGGTTCGATGGACGCATCCCGACTACGGGTTGCTGCTACCCGGTATTTTCATGATGCCGCTCGAGCACCCGCAGGTTGCGCTGGAGATGGCCTTGTTCGTCATCGATGGCGTGTGCCGTGAACTGCGCGATTGCCTGTCGTCGAAGATGGCGTTGCTGCCGGTCGCGATCACGGTGCCGGCGCAGGTAGCCGTGCTCGAATCGTTTGCCGACGACCTCACGCGCATCGCGCGATCGTATGGCGTGCCGGGCAACCTGCTTGAAATCGAAGTGCCCGATAGCGCAGATGCAGCACGTCTCTTGTCTTTGCGTACTTTGACGGCTGGCCTTCGGTCTGCGGGAACCGGCGTCTCGCTGGGCAAGTGGGGCAATGGCGCGTCTTCGCTCGCACTGCTCGGCGCGCTCGACGTGGACACCTTCACGATTGCGCCTGAGTTGATGGCAGCGGTTCCACGCGATCCTCGTGCCTGCGTAGTGATGTCGGCGTTGCTGGATCTGCTTCATGCGCTCGACGTGCAGATCGTGGTGAATGGCGTCGAGACCAAAGCACAGTTGCAATGGTTGAGCGCGTCATGGCCGCAAGCGTTGGTGCAAGGCTTTCTGTTCTCTCGCCCGAAGGCCGGGTTGGCCAATGTGCTGGCGCCAGGCTGCGAGTCGTGAACACGGCAGAGGACGTTACGTAACGTCCTGCCTGCGATGTCATTGAGACGAGCACCCACTGCTCGCGGAAAATTGGCAACGGGCGCGCTCGTCTGCTTCCACCGGTGACTGCCTGCAGGCGGTCAAAGATACTCATCACCATCGTCACGCCGCTAAAGAATGGTGCGCTGCAATAAATGCACTCGGCCGCGTTCGTAGCATAAACATCTCATTCAAACGCACGTGTGATCCTAGCGAACAGCCCGTTCCTCGCGATCCATTCTGCGTACGCCCGGTAGTCGGGATCGTTCATCAGATGCCGCTCCTCGGTTTTAGCGCGCATGAAATACAGCAGATTGACGCAGGCCAGCGCGAAGCAGTGCGTGAGCCCGACTTGCCAGCCCATGGGTTCGATGAACGGCACCGAGACCATCCAGAACGAGAGATTCTTCGTGATGTAGGCGGGATGCTTCGTGAAGCGATAAGGGCCTGACGTGATGATGCCGCGATTGGTCAGGTTCGAAAACCGCAATCCGAACGCGATGGTGGAAAGCGCATAGCAGAAGACCAACGCGATAATCACGGTGCCCCAGATGATTCGAACAATGGGCACGGATATCAACCAGCTGTCCCAGAACATCGCGCCCTGGTAGTGCATGTACTGGGCCGAGATCACCGACCAGAACGGTTGATAACAGAGAAGTGCAACCAGCCAGCCGAGCGTGGTCGGCTCCGCGCTCCGCACGTGGGTATCGAGAATGCGCAGTGTGCACAGATAACCCACCGTGCCGAACATCAGGTCCATCGTGAAGGACAGGTCGTACATGAACCTGAACGTCGCAAGCGAGAACGGCGCGTTCATGGCGGTCGCAAGCGAGGCGCCGATATGGTCCGCATCGGTGGAAAGATAGGTGATCATCAGCGGCAGGAAGAACGCTTTCACCATCCATCCGGCGAGCATTTCACGCACGGGCTTCCAGTTGGCTGGACGCTGCCCGAGGAATACGAGGCGGCCCCACAACATATAGGCATCGTCGACTTCGCGCTGACGCCTGTCCATCCACGCAAAGTAAAACGGCGCGGCCACGATCAGATACGGCGCGAGCGTACGGATCAGAGACCAGAAGGGGTTATAGAACGTGCCGTGATACTCGGGCAAGAGCCAGTAGAGCACACCGATGCTGACATACACGGAAGCCAGCGCGGCGAGACGCAAGCCTACACGCGCGATGCTGAGTGGTCGAACCGCCTGACCCGTAAGGCCGGCGCTTGGGCGTAGATACACGCGTGCGACGAACAGTTCGTATAGAGCGATCGTTGCGATGATCGCGAGGCAGGCGGCGGTGCTGCGGCGCGCGCCGTCCAGTGCGGTACTGTCGCGTAGCAGCCAGAGTGTTAGAAGGCCGACGGCGATGCCAAGCAGGCCGACGGAAAACGGCGTCGCCGAACGCGGCCGCTGCTCCTGCACGTGCGCCACGTTATCCAGAGTGGAGTTCATGTCATCCTCGTAGTCATGACATTGATAGCGGCCGGGCTTTTGATTTTTTAAGTCCCGGCCGCTGTGCTGATTACCGCTTATTTACCTGCGACGCCACCCAGCAATCCGGTGACAAGGTTCGTCACCGGCGCCAGCGGATTCGTGCTGGACGAACCACTCCCGGCACTGCCCGCGCCACCGGTCAGACCGCTCACGAGGCCAGTGACCGGCGCGAGCGGCGAGGCCTTACCGGACGATGCGCCGGTCAGCGTCGAAGTCAGCGCCGTGACGAGACCGGTGACGGGCGCGAGCGGTGAGCTTTGGCCCGCGGCGCCACCCAGCGTCGAGGTCAACGTCGTGACGAGACCCGTGACCGGTGCAAGCGGACCGCCGGCGCCGGAAGTGCCGCCGAGCGAACCCAGGTTGCCGAGAAGTCCGGTGACCGGTGCGAGCGGGCTGCCGGTGCCGGAGGTGCCGCCGAGCGAACCCAGGCCGCCGAGGAGTCCGGTGATCGGCGCGAGCGGGTTACCGCTGCTACCGGTCCCGCCGAGCGAACCGAGGTTGCCGATCAGGCCGGTCAGCGGCGGGATGCTGAGGCCGCCACCCGATCCACCCGATCCGCCCAGTCCGCCGAGCGGGCCCACCAGGCCGGCGATCGGCGCCAGCGGGTTGGTCGTCGCGCCCGTCAGCAGTCCGCCCGTGCTCGTGACCGTCTTGCCCAACTGGCTCACTACGCCGCCGATATCTTTGCCCACCTGATCACCTGTCGCGCCGGACACTTTCTGGCCGGCCGAATCGAGTCCGTTGCCGATGGTGCTCAGCAAGCCGTTGAGCGGCGCGCCGAGACCCGTGGTGTTGCCGATCGTCTGCGTCGTATTCGAGACGACGAGGGTGATCGGGTTGATGACCGTGCTCAGTTGGGTCTCGACCTGTTGAACCGGCGAGCTGGTCAGCGCCGAGTTCAATCCCGCGCCCACTTTGATGACGCCGGCGCCCACACCGGCGACAACGGTACCCACCGTCGACGTGACGGGTGCGAGCGGCGCAAGCGGCCCGGTTCCGAGACTTGTCACCACACCGCCCACCGCCGTAACGGCCGCGCCTGCATTAGTAACGAGGCCCGATGTGGAGGTCAGGGTCGGGCCAAGCGGATTGGTCGAACTGCCCAGCGTGCCGAGGCCTGCGGCCGTGCCGTTGCCGAGTACCTTGACGCCGTTGCCGAGATCGGTGATCGCCGCGCCGAGATTCGCAGTCGTTGCGCCGTTGACGCCAGGGACTGAAGTGCCGGTGATCTTGGAACCCGTATCAGCGACGGTCGTGCCCACGGCAGTGATGAGGTTGCCGCCTTGCGTGACGATGTTGCCGATAGGGGTGGAGGAGGTGCCTGAGGTGCCGGAGCTCGTACCGGAGCTCGTACCGGAGCTGGTGCCGGAGCTCGTGCCGGAGCTGGTGCCTGAGCTGGTACCGGAGCTCGTCCCGGAGCTGGTGCCTGAGCTGGTACCGGAGCTCGTACCGGAGCTGGTGCCGGAACTCGTACCGGAACTCGTACCAGAGCTGGTACCGGAACTCGTGCCGGAGCTCGTGCCCGAGCTAGTACCAGAGCTAGTACCAGAGCTGCTCGTACCGGAGCTGCTCGTACCGGAGCTGCTAGAACCAGAGCTACCTGAAGTGCCCGAGCTACCAGAGCTACCAGAGCTACCCGAACTGCCAGAGCTACCCGAACTGCCGGAGCTACCCGAACTGCCAGAGCTACCCGAACTGCCAGAGCTACCCGAACTGCCGGAGCTACCCGAACTGCCGGAGCTACCCGAGCTAGAGCCCGAAGTGCCGCCTAGCCCACCGCCACTAAGCCCGGTTTTGGGAGTACCGATGTTACTGGTTCCACAACCGTAGAGCGCGAGTAATGCGGATGTCGCAACAGCGATGGCTGTCCGACCGGCGAATTTTTGCATGATGGTCCCCGTTGAACGACTATTGGTGGGGCCAACACTGCAAGTTGCACGCCAAATGCCACTTATCGCTTCATCTCAGTAATTCAGCGCATAAGTGGTTAAAGAAATTATGATATGAAGAATTTATCGCGTCATAAACGCGATTCTGTCTAAAGGCGCGATGCCGTGTTCCACGTAGCATGCTACGTAACGTGTCCGCCGGCCGTAACGGCGCGGAGTCGTCGCCAAACATCTCGGCGACTCCCGCCCTCAATTACGCGCGTCGCCGATTAAAACGCAGCGCTATAAATCGCCAATGCATCGGCCTCGCTAACAGGCCGGGGGTTGTTCACCAGAAGCCGCGTTTGCAGCATCGCGTCGCTCGCCATCCGTTCGAGCCCGCTACGTTCGATGCCGACATCGCGCAACCTGGCCGGAATCGCGGTCGCGGCAATCATCTGTTCGAGCCGTTCGATCAACGCCTGCGTCCGGCTCTCGGCGCTGCCCGTGATGCCCGGCAGGACCACGTCCGCGAGTTCCGCGTACAGATGTGCCGCCGCCTCGGCGTTGAACCGCAACACGTGCGGCAGCACGAGCGCATTCGAAAGACCGTGCGGGACGTGATAGATGCCACCGATCGGATAGGCGAGCGCATGCACGGCGGCCACCGGTGAATTGGCGAACGCCTGGCCAGCGAACGCCGCGCCGAGCAACATCGCTTCGCGCGCCGCGCGGTTCTGGCCGTTCTCACACGCGGGCAACAGATTGCGCGACAGAAGTTCTAGCGCCTTCACCGCCAGCATGTCGGACACCGGGTTTTTCAAATGCGCGGACGTGTACGCCTCGATCGCGTGAACCATCGCGTCGACGCCGGTTGCAGCGGTTGCGGCAACCGGTAGTCCGAGCGTGAGTTCCGCGTCGAGAATCGCCAGATCGGCGACCAGTTGCGGCGCGACCACGCCCATCTTCTTCGCCTCGCCCACCGTCACGATCGATACGGCCGTGACTTCCGAGCCGGTGCCCGCGGTGGTCGGCATCTGCACGAGCGGCAGGCGCGACACCGTCACCTTGTTCACACCGTACATCTCGCTGAGCGCTTGTTGATCCTGCGGCGCCAGTACGGCGATCAACTTGGCCACGTCCATCGACGAACCGCCGCCGAGCCCCAGCACGATCTCAGCGCCGGCCTCACGCGCGCGCGAGGTCGCCTCGAGCACGATGTGCTCGGGCGGATCCGCGATCACATCGTCGATCACGGTGGCATTCCAGCCATGCACCGCGAGATCGGCGAGCGCCGGATTCAGCAGCCCACTCTGGTGAAGAAACCCATCCGTCACCACGCACAGGCGTGTAAGCAACGGAAATTGCGCGCGCAGCAAAGCGCCGAGACGGCGCGCTGCGCCAAATTCGACGACCATCGTCGGCACGGTTTGAAACCGGAATGCGTTCATCGTTTCACCTGCAGGTCGGCACTGGCCATTGATACGCCAGCAAGATCGGTACTTCCAACGTTCGGAGTCCGGACTCCACCATTCGCTATCGCGGGCGGACAGGCAGACATCTTATAAGGATATCCCTACCTCTGTTTCAGGAATGGCCCACGGAATAGCGTCTTCAGGGTTGGCGTTCGCAGCCGTATACGTGTAGTGAGCGAACTCCGATAGTCCGTATTGTCAGCGGGTATTTTTCCCTTTGGTTATTGAAGAAACCGACTATGCCAACGTTTATTTCCAATCTGCCCATCGCCAAGCGACTGGGGGCGGGCTTTGTTCTGGTATTGATCATGTCGATGATCAGCATCGTCATAGGGCTTGCGCGCCTGTCCTCTGTAGCGCAGGCAACCCGCAATCTGGTTGCCAATCCAATCCAGACCGAGCGGCTTGTCAACGACTGGTCGCGCAATATCAGTACCGCAGTCACCCGCACGACCGCGATTGCCAAGAGCGCTGACCCTGGCCTTGCCAGTTACTTTGTGGAAGAAGCCGTGGCTTCGTCCAAGGTGTCGGGAGCGTTGCAAAAGTCGATCGAAGCCTTGATGACCTCTGACGAGGAAAAATCCTTGTTTGCCGCAATCGGTGAACAGCGCAAAGCTTTTATCGCTACCCGCGACCAGATCTATGCACTGAAAAAGTCGGGCAAAGCCGAGGAGGCGAACCAGTTGCTGGAGCAACAGTTCATACCCGCTTCCAGACTCTTTGTGGCGAAGGTCGACGCTTTAGTGAAGCAGCAGCGCGATGAAATCGACAGGGTGGCCACGCAGATTGAGGCCAACTACGAATACAGCCGCACGCTGATGATTGCTCTTGGCGTAGTCAGCCTGCTGCTGAGCGTGGTGTGTGCGTGGCTGATCTCCGGCAGCATCACGAGGCCGCTGGTCAAAGCCACCGGGGTAGCCCGCCAGGTCGCCGAAGGCGATTTGACCGCTCGTATCGATAACCACAGTACCGACGAAGTCGGCCAGTTGCTCACCAGCCTGAGAGACATGCAAACCAGCCTCGTGCGTGTTGTCTCCAACGTACGTTCCGGCTCGGAAAGCGTGGCCACCGCCAGCGCCGAAATCGCCCAGGGCAACGACGACCTCAGCGCCCGCACAGAAAGCCAGGCCAGCGCGCTGGAAGAAACCGCCGCCTCCATGGAAGAGCTCAGTTCCACCGTGCGCCAGAACGCCGACAATGCCCGCCAGGCGAACCAGTTGGCCATGAACACGTCTGAGGTCGCCATCCAGTGTGGGGAAGTCGTCAATCAGGTCGTGGAAACCATGAAAGGTATCAACGACAGCTCCAGGAAAATCGCCGACATCATTGGTGTCATCGACGGCATCGCCTTCCAGACCAACATCCTCGCCTTGAACGCTGCGGTGGAATCAGCCCGTGCCGGTGAACAGGGACGCGGCTTCGCGGTAGTGGCCAATGAAGTGCGCAGTCTGGCCGCACGCTCCGCTGATGCAGCCAAGGAAATCAAAAAGCTCATCAGCGCGAGCGTGGAACGCGTTGCACAGGGTTCGGCCCAGGTCGAGCAGGCCGGCGTCGCCATGACCGAAGTTGTTCGCTCCATCCGCCGCGTCACCGACACCATGGGTGAGATCAGTGCTGCCAGCAACGAACAATCTTTGGGCGTGGCCCAGGTCGGTGAGGCTGTTACCCAGATGGATGAGACCACCCAGCAAAACGCTGCGCTGGTGGAACAAATGACCGCCGCGGCTAACAGTCTGCGCAACCAGTCCCACGAACTGGTGCAAGTCGTCTCGATCTTCAAGCTCGACGGCGGCGCGAGTCTCGCCATGTCGCTGGGTTGAGGGAGATGCGACGACCGTCGTACGAAGCCGCATGCCGGCATGCGTGAGTGGCGCGGGTCCAGTTGATCCGCGTTTTTTTATTGTGCGAATTTGCATCTATGCAAAATTCTCACGCATAAACACCGTGATGAAGTTTCTTAAAGTAAGTATGAGAAATTTTCTTCGCAATTTGATTTCGGATCAAATTCTTTAGAATTTGAATCAGAGCGCGGGTCAGGCTTGTCTGGTGTTTTGAAGCGACGTTGACCTTTCCGGAGGGTGCAATGGGTAGCCTAGATTCGCATGATGTGTCGAGCGCGGATTGGGATTGGATACTGCGGGCATCGGAATTCACGCAACTGTGCATCGTCGTCGACGGGAGCATTCCGACTTCGGTTGCACACGCGCTGGCGAAGCGCTTCACCGCCGTGTCTCAGGTCTCGATGCTGCGAATTCCCGAGCCTGTATCTCTGCATCGAGCATGGATTGAATCCAGCGAACACGAGACATTCTCCGGAGCTACGGCGACGGGGGATGCCGCCAAATCGTTGCGACAGTTATCCCGGGCTGTACAGCTGTTGTTGTGGTCCAGTGTGCCAGAAGAACTGGATTGGCTCGGCGGTGTTCACGGGCAGCCCGTCTTGCACATGCGCTATCGAATCGAAACGGACGAGGCGTCGGCCGTTTCGATCGGGATCGAGCGAGTCTTTGCTGTTCTTCGCGCAGTCGTCCTACGCAACGTAGCGACCGGTTATTGATACCACATCGGGTGTATGGCCCGCAGGTTCACTGCTAAGCCCTTATGGAGCATGTCATGGATACATCCGCAAGTGTGAGCGCCAATCTCCTTTCTCAGCCGAAGAAAACCAGCTTCTATCTCACCATATTTGCTGCGACTATCGGAAACGCTTTGGAATGGTTTGATATCCTGATTTATGGATTCTTTGCCACGACTATTGCGAAGACGTTCTTTCCAGCATCCAGTCCCGCGGTATCGCTGTTGGTCACGCTTGGCACCTTCGGTATTTCCTATCTTGTGCGACCCATTGGTGCTCTGGCACTTGGCTCCTACGCCGACCGGCACGGCCGGAAAGCGTCGATGCTGGTATCGATCATGATGATGATGGTCGGCACACTCACGATCGCCGTCATGCCGTCATACGCGTCAATCGGCATGGCTGCGCCTATCGCCGTGCTTGCTGCACGGCTGTTGCAGGGCTTTTCCGCAGGCGGCGAGTTTGGCAGCACGACCGCGTTTCTGGTCGAGCAGGCGCCGCATAGAAGCGGCTTCATGGCGAGCTTCCAGTTCGCGAGTCAGGGACTCAGTTATCTACTGGCCGCAGCGTTCGGCGCGGTGCTAACCAGTACGCTGGACACGGCATCCATGGAATCATGGGGCTGGCGCGTTCCGTTTTTCTTTGGAATTCTGATCGGGCCGATCGGGCTGTACCTTCGCAGACAGATGAAGGAGGAGCATAACCTTCATACCCTGGACAAATCGCCTGTCGCGCGTACGCCTGTCAGGACTGTTTTCGCGCAACAGAAGCTGCGCATGCTGCTTTCGATCGGCGTGTTGGCCGTGTCAACTGGCACGAGCTACGTGATTCTTTATATCCCGACCTACGCGGTCAAGCAGCTTCATATGCCGGCGAGTTTCGGCTTCACCGCGACAGTGTTGACGGGGGCAATTCTGATGTTCGTACCACCGTTCATTGGTCTCCTCTCCGATCGCGTGGGCCGAATTCGCTTGATGGCGGCCTCTGGCGTGATCTTCACGTTGTCGATCTACCCGGTATTTGCCGCATTGATCCGTCATCCGAGCCTGGGCGCGTTAATGGCAATGATGGCGTGGATCGGTCTGCTGAAGGCCGTGTATTTTGGGGCGCTGCCCGCGTTGATGGCAGACGCCTTTCCGAAAGAGACGCGCGCTACCGGCATGGCAGTCAGCTACAACATTGGTGTAACGGTCTTCGGCGGGTTCGCGCCGTTGATCGTTGATTCGCTAATTCAACTCACCGGCAACAAGCTTTCGCCTGCGTTGTACCTGGCATTTCTCGGTGCGCTGAGTCTTGTGGCCTTGTGGAAATGCAAAACCGCTTTGCGGTTGCGCTGAGCGTTGCGAACTGCTTCTCGACCTTATCAAGGTGCCAGCGGCGCACTTTGACGCCGGAGGCAAAAAAATGCGCATCGAACGTCAAATGGCCGTTGGCATTTAGCAGGAGTCGCATCGAACGGACTGCTGCGTCGGGACCGTTTCTATTTTTCCCAGCCTTCTCGAAGCACTGCCCGAAATCACAAAACTCAGCGCGGCGAGCACCCAGACTCCGACGCCGCCATAGAGCATCACCCAGCCAAAGCCGTCTATTAGCGCGGCGTGAACGGCGGTTCCGGATGGGTCGAGTGTGGCTAGTGCTGGGATTCCCTGTCTGACCGCTTCGACGTCTCCTGCGGCAATCTTCTCCGCCAGTCGTCCGAGTGGGGCGGTGTCGAGCGTCGCAGGCAGTCGCGCCCGCAGATTGACGAGGATGCCGCCAACCAGGATCGCGCCCATCAACGCGATGTTGATCGCAAGCGTAATCATGCGCGCGCTCATATCGATCCCGGATGCCATGCCCGCCCGCTCCGCCGGAACCGCACCCGTCGTCGTATTGGTGACGGGCGTGTTGGTGAGGCCGAGGCCGGCGCCGGCGAGGATGCAACCGGGCAGCATCGTCCACACGCCGGGATGCAGGACGTGACTGCCGTATTTCATCAACATGAAGCCGAGGCCGATCGTAAACAGGCCTGCAGGTATCGCGATTCCTGATCCATAACGCAGCGCAAGACGTTCACCGAGCGGCGGAAATAACAGCGTCGGCAGCGTGTACGCGAGCAGCGCAAGACCGGCGTTCACGCTGTCGTAGCCGAGGCCGATCTGGAAATAGATCGGCAGATAGATCATGAACGGCCAGAAGCTGAAGTTCATGCCCGCGGAACCCATCAACGCACCGGAAAATTTCCGGATCCTGAATACGGAGAAGTCGAACATCGGGCGCGTACTGAGTCGCTCAGCGCCTAGAAAAGCCAAGAAGGCGACGGCCGTTGCCACCAGAATCAGGATCGCGCGAAGACTCGCGAAACCAAGATCCGAGCCCTGCGTGATGTAGTACGTGAGGCCGAATACCGCCAGCGAAAGCGTGACGATGCCAGCCACGTCGAGCGTATGCGCGTGCGGATCGCGCGACTCCTGGACGCCGCCGAAAACGAGCGTCAACGTGACGGAGGCAAGCAGTGCGTGGATCCAGAAGACCCATTGCCATCCCGATACCGCAACGATCATCCCGCCGATGATTGGTCCAAAACCAAGCCCGATGCCGAGAATGATGCCCCACGCGCTGAAGGCCCGGACGCGCTCAGGTCCCTCGTTAAATTGATGCGAGAGCACGGCGACCTGGCATATCAGCATCGCGCCGCCACTCGCGCCTTGCAGCAGGCGCGCGACGATCAACGTTGGCACGCTCTGCGCGAAACCGCAGATCAGCGAGGTGAGGCCGAACAGCGCGATCCCGATGACGAAAATACGTCTGCGGCCGAAGCGGTCCGCCAGCGCGCCGGTTGCCATCAGCACCGTCGTCACCCCGAGCGTGTAGGCATTCATGATCCACTGCATGCCCTTGAAGTCGCCGTGCAGCACGCGCTCGAGCGTCGGCAGGATCACTGGCACGCTGGAGATTTCGAGGCCGAACATCAGCGAAGCCAGGCACACGGCGCCCAACGCCAAGGCGTTCTTGCTGATGGAGAAGCGAGTTGTCGGTTGCGCGGCATCGCTCGAAAGGGCGTCTGCTGCTCGCCTGTCCGACAAGCTTGATGGATGTTCTTCCGCGATAACCGCTTGGGAACCTTCGTCATACGGCGGCGGCGCGTTTCTGGACCTGGACATGGGAATTCACCTCGATAGTCGATGGCTTTGGCCACCATGGACTGTGTAATATAGAGGGAATTTAAGTCCCGATTGACGCGAGTAAATCCCAGAAATGCGTCCTCGGCGGAACCAATAAGGTAAGGTATGAGCGACATTCTCGACGGCGTGACAACGTTCGTGCGTGTGGTTGAGACGGGCAGTTTCGCGTTGGCTGCCGAGCGCATGGACGTGACACGCTCGGCGGTCGGCAAGGTCATCGTTCGGCTCGAAAAGCGTCTCGGCGTGCGTCTGCTCAATCGCACGACGCGCAGCCAGAGTCTCACCGAGGCCGGGCAAGCGTATTACGACCGTTGCGTGCGCGCGCTGGCTGAACTCGAGGCCGCCGAAGCCGATCTCGACTCGGGGCGCCGCGAACCGAAAGGACGTCTGCGGGTGAGCGTGCCGCAGGCCTTCGGCCATCATTGCGTGGCGCCGGTGCTGCTTGGGCTTGCGCGCAGGCATCCGCAATTGAAGATCGACATTTCGGTCACGGACCGCTTTGTGGATGTCGTGGAAGAGGGCTTCGATCTCGTCGTGCGGATTGGTCCACTGGTCGATAGTGTGAGTCTCGCGGCGCGGCGGCTCGGTGTTCAGTACGCAAGCATTGGCGCCGCGCCGGCGTACTTGGCGCGCTGCGGCACGCCGGGCCGCGTGGCTGAATTCCACGGGCACACGATCATTGCTTATTCACGCAACGGGGTTATCGAGCCGTGGAATGTGCTCGATGTCGATGGGCAAATCCGCCGCGCGGATGTCGTGCCGCAGCTTAGCTTTGACGATATGCAGGGGATCGTGGATGCCGCGATTGCGGGCTTCGGGCTGGCGTGGCTACCAAGCTGGCTGCTCACGCGTTTTGAGGCAACAGGTCAGTTGCAGACCGTGATGGAGAACTGTTTTCGACCTTCACAGGAGATCAACGTCGTGTGGCCGAAGAGCCGGTATCTCGCGTTGAAGACGCGCTGCGCGATTGATGCGCTCGTTGCCGAGATTCCTGGGATGCTTGGAGCGCCCCCAGCGAACTGATGAGGAGGCGTGCCCCCGCTGCTACGGTGGGCGCGCTTCCGTTGCTACGTATTGCTTAGAACTGCAACGTAGCGCTCGCCACGGCAGTTCGTGTCGGCGAAGGCGCCACGTAATAGCCCCACGCCGTGGTCCAGTAGCGGCGATTGAATAGATTGTTGATCCCCGCACGGAACGTCACATCCTTGCCGGCGATTTTCGTCTCGTAGCGGCCACTCAGATCGTACGTGACATAAGCCGGCACGAACTGCGTGTTGGCCGCGTCGACCGCCTGGTTGCCGACGTACTTGCCGCCGAACGCCAGCGTCAACGGACGCAGATACGACGGGTTGTATTCGATCCGGCCGGTCACGGTGAATCTCGGCGCGCCATACACGCGCTTGCCTTCGACGCTGGCGTCGTCCACATCGACCGCCTTTGCGTCGAGCCACATCACGCCGCCCATCACGCGCCATTCGCTCGTCAGCGCAAGCCAGCCGCTCGCGTCGACGCCGGTATAGCGCTTCGTGCCGTCCTGCACGAAGATGTTGGCCGAGTTCGTATAGTTGTAGCCCTGATCGACACGGAACAGCGCAAGATTGGCGCCCCACTTGCTGTGGTCCGTCTTGAAGCCGACTTCGTACTGCTTGCTCTTCAGCGGGCCGAACGTGTCCGGGTAATTGAGGTTGGTGTTCGATGCCGCGCCACCCTGTTCCAACGATTCGACATAGCTCGCGTACACCGTCGAATACGGGTCGGTCTTGAACATCAGCGCGAAGGTCGGCGTGACCGGATCCGCGCTGTACTGTGACGAGACGGCGCCGCTCGTGTTGTACACGTGCTCGCGGTATTGCGTATAACGCACGCCGACCAGAGCGGACAGACGCGACGTGAGCTGCACCGTATCGCTCGCGTACACGGCAGCCTGCGTGGTGCGCTGCTGACGATACAGATCCGAGCCGATGCTGACTTCATCGTTGGTCAACAGCGTGCTGTTGTACAGATTGCCGTTGCCGAGGAAGTAGCCGCTATTCCAGCCTTCGCTGTTGCTGTACTCGCTGGTTTGCGTCTGGAAACCCGCGCCGACCACGACGTCGTGCTTGATGCTGCCGGTGTTGAATTTACCCTGCACCATCGCGTCGACGTTCTGATAGAAGTAACGCGTCATCGCTGCATAGAGCGTGTTCGAGTAGTTACCCGCGCTATCGGTGACATACAGGAAGCTGTCCGAATTGGTGCGGTTTTCCTTCGCGAAGCGGTACTTCACGCTCGTGTGCCAGTTCTCGGAGAGGCGGTAATCCAGGCCCGTGCCGAACGAGGCCATCTCGGTCTGGTAGTAATTCTGCGGTTGCGTCAGCGCGTGGGTGACGGTGCTTGCGTCGGGAATACTGAGTCCGCTGCCGAACATCAGGCCGAATAGCGTGCCGTTGGTTTTGCGCTTCTGATAGAAGGCGTCGGCGGTAAAGGTCAGGTCTGGCGTAATGCGGAAGTCGAACGCAAGCGAGGCCACCTTGCGGCGGATGTGGCCGTGGTCCTCAGCAGTATTGCCGTCTTCGTTGACGAGGTTCAGGCGGTAGCCGAAGCGATTGTCATTGCCAAAGCGGCCACCCAGATCGACCGCCTCGCTGAACACGCCAGCCGATTTGTAGCCGATCGAGATGCTGCGGTAGGGATCGTCGGTCGGGCGCTTCAGCACGTAGTTGACGATGCCGCCCGGCGAACCGAAGCCGTACATGAAACCGGACAGACCCTTGAGCAATTCGACCTGCTCGAATGGTTCGAGCGAGAGATCGGTGTCCCACGAGGGGAAGGTCTGGCCATCCACCTTGATGCTGTTCAGCGTGTCGATCGGCATGCCGCGCACGGTGAACATGGAGTTTTCGCTGATCCCGTTTTCGCTGATGGCCGATACCGCCGGGTCGTACTTGAACAGATCGTTGGCGGTTGCCGCCATCAGGTCTTGCGCTTCGTCGCTCGTGACTACGCGCGTCGAAAACGGCGTGTCCACCTGTTTGCGTGAACCTAGCGCGCCGGCGCTGACAGTATCGGACTGCGCCGCGGTTGTGTCTTTCGTGGCCGACACACTCACGGCGGGCAGGGTGGCGGCCGTATCGCTTGCCGCGACTTGCGCCCATCCCGAGGATGACAAAGTAGATAACGATAAGCCGACGCTGACGAGGAGCCCTGCACTGAGCAAAGACGGGGTACGGCGGTGGCCGCGTAAAAAGCTTGGGCGCGCAGGGCGTGCCGCGACAAATGAATTCTGCATGTTGTTTGAATTAGGCAGCACGACGCCGCGCACCAAAAAGTGCGGGATGGCGTCGGTCGAGCGAGTGGTGATTAAGCGGACGGTTCAACCTACAAAGCTTACGAATGTTAATGCATCTGATTCGCATTCACAATCGTTAATTTCAAACGGTAAGTCATCTATAAGACATCTGTCTTAAGACATAGGGCAATCGGCTAAAAGCCTTATCTGGCGGGGCTTGCCCCTCTGTGGGGCGTCACGGCGGCATGTTTGTTTAGCAGCGAGTACTGGAAAACACGCATATACTCACGTCCGTGCCGTAAAAAGTAGTGCCGTGGGTCGCGCTGCGTTCTTGCTGCTCTGTCGCCACCTCGTGGCTCAGCGCCACCAACGCTCTGTCTAACACTTCACCTAGCAAAGCATCAAACATGTCCACATCGCCGAAGATCATCTACACCCTGACCGACGAAGCGCCTGCTCTGGCGACTTATTCGCTGCTGCCGATCGTCAAGGCGTTCACGCGCTCGTCCGACGTGATCGTTGAAACGCGCGATATCTCGCTCGCCGGCCGGATCATCGCTGCATTTCCGGACTACCTGACCGCGGAACAGAAGGGTTCCGACGATCTGGCGGAACTGGGTGGACTCACCACGCGTCCGGAAGCGAACATCATCAAGCTGCCGAACATCAGCGCATCGGTGCCGCAACTGAAGGCCGCGATTACCGAGCTGCGCGATCAGGGCTTCAAACTGCCGCCGTATCCGGACGTGGCGAACACCGACACTGAAAAAGACGTCAAGGCTCGTTACGACAAGATCAAGGGCAGCGCGGTGAACCCGGTGCTGCGCGAAGGCAATTCGGATCGCCGCGCGCCGTTGTCGGTGAAGAACTACGCACGCAAGCACCCGCACAAGATGGGCGCGTGGAGCGCGGACTCGAAGTCGCACGTGGCGCACATGAGCGGCGGCGATTTCTACGGCAGCGAAAAATCGGCGCTGATCGCAGCAGCCGGCGCCGTGAAGATCGAACTGATCGCCGCCGACGGTTCGGCGAAGGTCCTGAAAGAAAAGACGGCCGTGCAAGCGGGCGAGATCATCGACGCTTCGGTGCTCTCCAAGAACGCGCTGCGCAGCTTCATCGAAGCAGAAATCGCCGATGCGAAAGCGAAGGGCGTGCTGTTCTCAGTGCACCTGAAGGCCACCATGATGAAGGTGTCGGATCCGATCATCTTCGGTCACGTGGTCTCGGTGTTCTACAAAGACGTGCTGACCAAGCACGCTGACGCACTGGCGCAAGCCGGCTTCAACCCGAACAACGGTATCGGCGACCTGTACGCGCGCCTGAAGGACCTGCCGGCTGAAACGCGTGAAGCGATCGAAGCCGACATCAAGGCTCAATACGCGCAACGTCCGCAACTGGCCATGGTCAACTCGGACAAGGGCATCACCAGCCTGCACGTGCCGAGCGACGTGATCGTCGACGCTTCCATGCCGGCCATGATTCGCGAGTCGGGCAAGATGTGGGGCGCGGACGGTGCACTGCACGACGCCAAGGCAGTGATTCCGGACCGTTGCTACGCCGGCGTCTACCAGGCAGTGATCGAAGACTGCAAGAAGAACGGTGCATTCGACCCGGTCACCATGGGCACGGTGCCGAACGTCGGCCTGATGGCGCAAGCCGCTGAAGAATACGGTTCACACGACAAGACGTTCCAGATCCCGGCAAACGGCGTGGTTCGCGTGACCGACGCAGCCGGTACGGTGCTGATCGAGCAGGCGGTTGAAGCGGGCGACATCTGGCGCATGTGCCAGACCAAAGATGCGCCGGTCCAGGATTGGGTCAAGCTCGCGGTGAACCGCGCACGCGCCACCAACACGCCGGCTATTTTCTGGCTGGACGCGGCACGTGCGCACGACGCCCAGATCATCAAGAAGGTCGAGCAATACCTGAAGGACCACGACACCAGCGGTCTGGATATCCGCGTCATGACGCCGGTTGAAGCGACGAAGTTCTCGATCGAGCGCATCCGCGCCGGCAAGGACACGATCTCGGTCACCGGCAACGTGCTGCGCGACTACCTGACCGACCTGTTCCCGATCATGGAACTGGGCACCAGCGCGAAGATGCTCTCGATCGTTCCGCTAATGGCAGGTGGCGGCATGTTCGAAACGGGCGCGGGCGGTTCGGCGCCGAAGCACGTTCAGCAATTGGTCGAAGAAGGTTTCCTGCGTTGGGATTCGCTTGGCGAATTCCTGGCGTTGGCGGCTTCCCTCGAACACCTGAGCGGCGCGTATCACAACCCGAAGGCGCAGGTTCTGGCCAAGACGCTGGATCAGGCAACGGGCAAGTTCCTCGACAACGACAAGTCGCCGGCGCGCAAGATTGGCGGTATCGACAACCGCGGCAGCCACTTCTACCTGGCGATGTATTGGGCGGAAGCTCTGGCCGCGCAAACCGACGACGCTGCCTTGCAGGCGCAGTTCGACGGCGTGGCGAGGGCGATGGCCGACAACGAAGCGAAGATCATCGAAGAGCTGGGTGC
This sequence comes from Paraburkholderia aspalathi, assembly GCF_900116445.1. Classification (GTDB taxonomy): domain Bacteria; phylum Pseudomonadota; class Gammaproteobacteria; order Burkholderiales; family Burkholderiaceae; genus Paraburkholderia; species Paraburkholderia aspalathi. The sequence continues at coordinate 120,272 of NZ_FPBH01000014.1, read as the reverse complement.
AGCGCAAGGCAAGCCGGTGGATATCGGCGGTTACTACCGTCCGAATGTTGAGCTGACGAGCAAGGCCATGCGCCCGAGCGCCACGCTGAACAAGATTGTGGACGCGGTTGCTTAATGGTTGGAACGACGTGCTGAGTGGCGTGCCGAATGAGGTACTTAGGCCGTTCCTGAAAGTACCGAAGCAGGCACTGAAGTAAGCAGCAAACAAAACGATGGCGCTCCCGAGGAGCGCCATCGTCGTTTCTACGCTTACGTGGGTGGCGGTCATGCCTGGCCCTCACACGTGAACGATTTCCCAATCGCTGAGTTTTTCTGGAATTTCGAGCGTCGACGTGTCGACTTCGGTCAACTGCGGGCAGGTCAGGCCGCGTGCGACTTCATCGGCTGCCTGTTGCGGGCTGGAAAATTCACCGAGCGTCTCGTTGCCGTAGGTTGCCTCCCAACCGCCCTGGCCCGGCAAAATGTAGAACGCTCCCTGGGTCGATCCAAAGCGAAAGCCTTTCATTTTTAGTCTCCCAATTGCCATTTAAAAACCGCTGTGCCGCGATGGCTTCATGCATGGAGCGTAGGACATACTGCGACTGCGTTTTCGTCCCGTCTATTTCGCTGCACCACATGAAGCGCCGGCTCTTGTAAAAGAGTCTACGTCAGCGGGTCTCGGCGCAAGGGGCTGTTAGACAGTTCATTCGATCAAAAAATATCGTTTAAAAATAAAGGCTTGTCGTCGTCATTTTGCGATGTGCAACGTGGGGCGGCATTGCGAAATGGCGAATTTGTGCCACGCACCACGATTTTTTACGAAGCAAGGACTCGTTCCACATCGTGAAATTTTGGCGGATCGGCCAAATAGTGGGGCGGGGTGCATTCAGGGCGGAGCGCGGCTTCGCCCGTGAGCGTTCTGTTCAGGAAAGAACCTGGCCTAGGAACGCCAACAACACGCGGTTGAATTCGTCCGGCCGTTGCAGCGGGGCGAAATGGCTCACGCCAGGCAAAAGAATCAACTTCGCGCCGGGAATGGTGCGGGCGAGGTAGTCGGCGTGTTCCGGCTTGATGAATTCGTCGTGCTCGCTCTGGACGATCGCAACCGGCACTCGAATTCCGGCCAGACCGCGCGCGGAGTAGTTGGGCTGGGTTCTCATCATTTCGCTGACCGCGCCGACAAATGCGTCGAAGTCGTCCGGCGTTGCCGAGAGTTGCGCGTAGTCTTTGGCATGCCGTCCGAAGCAGCGATCGATGATCGGCGTCGGCACGAATTCCTTCGTCCCGCTCGGGTCCATGTTGCAGCCGAAGAAAAACACGCCTGCAACCCGCTCGGGGACCTGGCGGCCCAGCACCAGGGCGACGCACGCGCCGTCGCTCCAACCGGCTATCGCGGCGCGGTCGAGCTGCAGTGTGTCCATCACGGCCAGCACGTCGGAGGCCATCAGCTCATACATATAGGGACGCGCGTCGCGGGTGCTGCGGCCATGGCCGCGGCTGTCGATGACTATCACGCGATGCCCCGAGCCGACCAGCGCAGGGACCTGATAGCCCCAGTTGCCGCTGTGCCCCAGGCCGCCGTGCAGCAGGATCACCGGTTTGCCTGTTCCATATGACGCGTACCAGATTCGAGCGCCATCGTGCTCGACGTAGCCGTGGTCGTTCGGGACAGGCAGCGGGGCTGCGCCGTGGGCTGCGAAATGGGTGAGGTCGTCGTCGTGGGATTGCATGAGGGGTGCCTTCCTGGTGAGCTCAGTAATGCAAGGATCCCCCAGGTTGTCGGCGCCGCCACCAGAAAATCAACAAAGCTACGAATTTTCGCGCCTGGACGGTGGGTGGCGCGACTTCTCTCCTCGGCGCGGGAAATACGACCGGCATCAACACGATCGACGCTACTAAAAACAAACCCGGCGCACAGGCCGGGCTTGTTTACAGAACCACTACCCCTCAACTCGAAACATAAGCCACATAAGGCCCCGTACCCCCACCCGTGGACGTCTTACCCGAAATGCCGTAGTACACGTGCCGGCCGTAGAAGAACGGCATACCAAAGTCGAACTGCCGCGAGATATAAATGCCGAGGTTGTTGAACGCGGAATTCCCCGACGCGTTCAGTGTCGCCCCATTCGCGATATTGAAGCCGAGTGAGACACTCGCCGGACTGGTTGCCACCAGCGTCGACGTCCGCCCAACCGTGGCCGTCGGGATGTAGTAGCCGGTCGCGCTATCAACCGGGATCGTCAAGTCAGGGAAGAACAGCACCGTCGATCCGGAATCGAAGAACGTCTTCGTCAGCGTCGAGCCACCGTAGGTCGACGCGAAGTCGCCGTTCCCGTTCGTCCTGATCAGCGTGGCGCCCGTGCCTGACAACGTATTATTGGTCTGCGTGTCGATTCCGAACACCAGCGTGCCCTGAGCCGTCGCGCTGCCGCTGTCGGAAACCTGCGCCATCTCCAGAATGACACCGTTGTTATCCAGCGCGAACTTGGTGACCGGATTGGTGATCTGTCCGCTTACGGGCACCGAGGTGCCCACGCCCGCGTTGGTGTAGTAGAACGTCGACACCGCCGCATTCGCACATGCCGAGCCGCAGTCATTCGGGCTCACACCGATGCCGAGAATGCCGTTTGCGCCGAGATCTGTCGTGGTGGTCAGTGAGCGGCCAACCTGGCACTCGGTCGGCGCGGCCACGGTCAGGTCCGAATCGCCGATCACGTGGATCGGTACGCTCGAGGCAACCTCACCCGACATCGCAATGTCCGCAAGATGGACGGAACCCCATGCATAGCCGCTGCCGAACAATGCGCATTCGGCGAGCGGGAGACCTCCCGACTGGGCGGTTTCGGCTGTCAGCGCGCTGAAGGTGGCGGCCGGAATCGCTGAGCGAACCAGGCGCAGCCCGAACGATTCGGTATCGACGATCACGTTCGGGATCGTCGCGCAGTTGGTGCCGGCGCTAGATCCTGGGGCGCAGATCGTGACGCTGACCATGGGCTGATTGTGGATGCCCGTTTTGCTGACCGTCACGGCCATCGTATTGCCAGGACCGACCGCAGTAGGCACCGCCGAAGCGTCCACCGCGAGGACGTTGGACGACGAACTCGTTCCACTCGGTGTCGCCGGCGAACCCCCTGGTGCGTTTATCGATGTGTTGCTGTTGGTTCCACTGTTGCTGCCCCCGCTACCGCCACCGCAGCCAGCCAGACTCAGGCCGAGCGCTGCGGCAATGATCCATGCGATTTTGCGCACTTTTATTCTCTCGATTGATTTTTAAAGACTTACTTGATGTCGTCAGCGCTAACGCCTTGCGGCAACGCTTGCGGCAGATAGGCTCGACCCGCGAAGGCGCCCATATGGCCGCCCGTTTCAACGACCAGAGCCGACTGACGCACGACCGCTGAGCCATAGCCGCCGCCTTGCGCTGCGTGCGCGTCAGTGAGTCCCTGCACGTAAGACGGGAAGTAAGTGGCGAGCAGCGTGTTGAGCGGCGGCATGGTAGGGCCTTCCCAGCTCAACGCGAACACGGTGTTGCCTGCCGTGATGTACTCGTTCACGACCGTGCCCGATGCAAGCGTGGTCTGACTCACGGTGTAAGTGGACGAAGCTGCATTGCCGCTGGCGGCAAAGCGGGCCACTGCGCTGCCGCCCTGGCTGGCCGCCCCTGCGCTGGTACTGCTGGCGGTCACGGGGTAGGTCGGTGCGCCGCCTAACCCTGCATACGCCGGAGCAATCGTGGCGACCGAGGCCGCAGCCACCACGAGCATTCGAAATTGGCTGATTATCATTTTTTGGTTTTCGACGTTTTTTGGAAAATACGCGCGAACGTTTCCTCGCGCCCACGCGATGTAAATACTAGCGCGCTGCTCTTTGATTAAATCAGATGAATAGCGAGGCGAATCGGGTTCTATTTGAAATTGAAAGATAATGCGCGATAGATAATCAATGGCCTGCGTGACCACGCCGCGCTGATATTCGGATCCCGGCTAGCCGTCTGCCCAACCGGTAGCGCAAGGTAAGAACCTGTCCTTTCGACACGTGCCTGACTCCCCAGTGTGGCCGCTTTATCCGGCATGCGGCGCTAGACTTTGTCTCTGTCTGGTTGCGTTGTCGATTGAATCATTGAATACGCGTAATCTCAAGCCTGGCCGCCCACTTCAATCCTGCCGAGCTTTTCGATCAGCACCGCAACGAAGGTTTCCGTGACAGGCGGCAGGGTCCTGCCGCGCTTCTTGATAAGGGCGATAGGGCGGGTGAACGCGGGATCGTCGATGGGTCGGACGATCAGTTCAGGTTCCGCTCTGACCTCGCGGGCCGACGCCGGCAGGATGGTCACACCGAGCCCCGCGCGGACCATTGCGACCGCACTCATCATGTAGGTCGGCTCGCACGCGATCTCCGGCATGGCCTGCGCGTCGGCAAACGCGCTGTCGACTACCGCCCGCACGCTCGTGCCCTGTGCGGTGAGCACGAGCGGGACACTGGCAAGGTCGGCCAGCGTGATGCGCTTGCGGCGCGCCAGCGCATGGCGCTTCGGAAATACCGCCACCAACCGGTCGATGCCCGCATGCAGCACCTCGAAGCTGGCGTCGCCCAGTTCGCCGCCGGTCAGGCCGATATCCACTTCCTCGTTGCGCACCAGTGTGTTGACCATGCTGGCGACCACGTCGCGCACATGAAAGCTCACGCGCGGCACGGTCTTCTTCACGTCCTGCACGAGTTCCGGCAATACGCTCGCCGCGAAAGTAGGCAAGCACGCGATCCGGACCGTGCCGCTCGAGCCCTCACCGAGCGCACGCGCGTCGATCAGCACGTGCTCCATGTCATGCAGGGACTTTTGCAGGAGCGGCAACAGTTCGCGGCCGGTCGGCGTGAGTGCGACGTTGCGGCTGTTGCGATCGAACAGGCGCAGTCCGACCGTCTCCTCGAGGCGTCGTATTTGCACCGTCAAGGCCGGTTGAGAGAGATGCAGGCGCGTGGCCGCGCGCGTGAAACTGCCGGTTTGCGCCACGGCGATAAACGCGCGAATGTCTCGAAGGTTCAGATCCATGATGGTTTGTAATAGCTGCGATCAATTCATTTCAATTGATTTATCGCCGCCTCGAACTTACGCTGGATCACAGTAAAAAACAACATCGGAGACAAGGACATGCTGCCATTGCTGGGGCTAGCCACCATCGTCGTGCTACTTGGCGCGATTCTGTCGAAACGGATGTCGCCGCTGGTGGCGCTCATCATCGTGCCGCTCGCCGCGTCGCTGATCGGCGGGTTCGGTTTTCAGACAAGCAAATTCGTGATCGACGGGCTCAAGAGCCTCGCGCCCGTCGTCGGCATGTTCGTGTTTGCGATTCTCTACTTCGGCACGATCACCGATGCCGGCACGCTCGATCCGATCATCGACCGCATTCTGCGCGCCGTCGGCACGCGGCCCACACGGATCGTGATGGGCACCACCTTGCTTGCGCTGCTGATTCACCTCGACGGTTCCGGCGCGGTGTGCTTTCTCGTCACGATTCCCGCGATGCTGCCGCTCTATGATCGCTTGAAGATGGACCGGCGCGTGCTGGCCGCGGCCGTTTCGATGGCGGCCGGCATCAATTTTCTGCCGTGGACGGGGCCGATGATCCGCGCGTCGGCCTCGCTGCATCTGCCGATTTCGGCGTTGTTCAACCCGCTGATTCCCGTGCAATTGATCGGCCTGGTGTTCGTCTTCAGCGTTGCGTTCTGGCTTGGGCGGCGCGAAGAAAAGCGGCTCGGCCTCACCGCCGCGAACGGTTCCGCGCCGATGCCAAAACGAGAGTTGACGCCTGAAGAGCAAGCCTTGCGCCGACCGAAAAACTTCTGGTTCAACATCGTCCTGACGCTCGTCGTACTCGGCACGATGGTCGTGATGGGCGAGAAGATTCCGCCGGCCATCATGTTCATGGTCGGACTATGCATCGCGTTGATGGTGAACTATCCGAACGTCGACATGCAGCGTAAGCGGATCGACGCTCACGCGCGCGCCGCGTTGATGATGGCCGGCATTCTGCTGGCGGCCGGCGTGTTCACCGGCGTGATGCAGGGCAGCGGTATGCTGAAAGCCATGGCGCAGGCGGCAGTCGGCTTCGTGCCGCCCGCCATGGCGGGCCACATTCCCGTCGCGCTCGGGTTGGTGTCGATGCCGTTGAGCATGCTGTTCGATCCGGACTCGTTTTACTTTGGCGTGCTGCCGGTGATTGCCGAAGTGGCCGGCCAACTCGGCGTGCCCGCCGTGCATGTCGGCCAGGCCGCGCTGCTTGGCCAGATGACCACCGGCTTTCCGGTCAGCCCGCTGACGCCGGCGACTTTCCTTGTGGTTGGCCTGTGCGGTATCGATCTCGCCGATCACCAAAAATTCACGTTCCCCCTGCTGTTCGGCGCGTCGATCGTCATGACGATCGCCTGCGTCGTGCTGGGGATATTCTCGTTGTGAGCTTGACTGTTTGACTGAATGGAAGCGACCAGCATGATAGCGACTCCACATAGGCAGCCGGTCCGAATCGGCGCGGGCGCGGGATATTCCGGCGACCGTATTGAACCCGCGGTCGAACTGGCGGAACACGGCGCGCTCGATTACCTCGTGTTCGAGTGCCTCGCCGAACGCACCATTGCGATCGCGCAGCAGGCGCGCAGCAAAGACCCTGAGCTGGGCTACGACCCGTTGCTCGAAACGCGCATGATGGCTGTGCTGCCCGCAGCGATTCGCAACGGCGTGCGGATCATTTCGAACATGGGCGCGGCCAATCCGCTTGCGGCGGCGCGAAAGACTGCCGAGATCGCGCGCTCGCTCGGTCTGGGCGACGTGAAGATTGCCGCCGTCACCGGGGACGATGTGCTCGACGTCGTGCGGCAGGGCAATTTCCGTTTCGAAGAGTCCGGGGAAAGCGTTGCTTCGTATAGTGATCGCCTCGTGTCCGCGAACGCCTACCTTGGCGCGGCGGCGATTGTCGAGGCGCTTGCGGCCGGCGCGCAAATCGTCCTGACCGGACGTGTCGCCGATCCGTCGCTGTTCGTCGCGCCACTGATCCACGAATTCGGCTGGCAGATGGACGACTGGCAGACCCTTGGCCAGGCGACTGTGACCGGCCATCTGCTCGAATGCGCTGGACAGATCACCGGCGGGTATTTTGCCGATCCGGGTTTCAAGGACGTGCCCAATCTCGCGAGGCTCGGCTTTCCAATCGCCGAAGTCGCGGCGGATGGCACGGTGCTCATCACCAAGCTCCCACAGGCCGGTGGCCGGGTAACCGAAGCAACCTGCAAAGAGCAACTGATGTATGAGATTCACGATCCGCAGCGTTATCTGCAACCGGACGTGGTCGCCGATTTCACGCAGGTGCGTGTCGTGCAGGACGCGCCGGATCGCATTCGCGTGAGCGGTGGGCGCGGTACGCCACGTACCGATACGTTGAAGGTGTCGGTCGCTTACTTCGATGGCTATATCGGCGAAGGGCAGATTTCATATGGCGGTCCCGGCGCGCTGGCGCGTGCCCGGCTTGCACTCGATATCGTGCGGGAAAGGCTTGCTCTGACGGGCGTCGAAACGCGTGAATTACGGTTCGATCTGATCGGTGTGAACGCATTGCATGGTGATGCGGTGACTGCCGGTCACGCTGAGCCTTATGAAGTGCGAGTACGGGTCGCGGGGCGCGCTGAATCGCTGGCGCAGGCAGTGCGGATCGGCAACGAGGTAGAGACGCTTTACACGAACGGCCCGGCGGGCGGTGGCGGCGTGACCAAGTCAGCGCGCGAAGTCGTCGCGGTGCAATCGGTCTTGTTGCCGCGCGCGCATGTCAAGCCGGCATTCTCGCTGGTGGAGGCGTGACATGAAACTACGTGAGCTTGCTCATTCGCGGACCGGCGACAAAGGCAATACGCTGAATATCTCCGTCATCTGTTATGACGCGAAGCACTATGAGCATCTGCGGGCGGTGTTGACCGTGGAGCGGGTCAAGGCGCATCTGAACGACGTAGTGCGCGGCGAAGTCGTGCGTTATGAACTGCCTGGCATCGCCGCATTCAACTTCGTGCTCGGCCATGCGCTCGGCGGGGGCGTGACGCGCTCGCTTGCGCTCGACGCGCACGGCAAATCGTTGAGTTCGGCTTTGATGGGGCTGGAGGTGGAGGATCCGGCTGCGGTCCCTTAGCCGGCTTCTTGTTCTTGTTAGCTGGTGCTGTAAGGCAGCCCGAAGCGTGAAGCTAAGAGAGCTCGCCGGTTATCCGGCTCAGCCGCTCGCCTTGCTCAACTCATGCGCGCGCCGAAGTCTCTCGCGGCTGTTGCTCAAATGCATGCGCATCGCGGCGCGCGCATCGTCCGCGTCCTGGCGTTCAATGGCCCGATAGATCATCTGATGCTCGCTGAGCACATTGCGCAGGATCTCGATATGGTCGAGCTCCGCGATCTCGGCGGTGCCGAGCCGCGTGCGCGGGCTCACCGCGCGGCCGAGTTGGCTGAGCACATCGAAGAAGTAGCGGTTGCCGCTGGCGCGCGCGATCTGCAGATGAAACTCGATGTCGTGCGCCAACGTGTCGGTGCTTCCCCGTTCGAGTTCGGATTCAAAGCGCTCCAGTGCGGCGCGAATCTGCTTGAGATTCTGCTCGGTGCGTCGCGCTGCCGCGAGCGCGGCCGAGGCCGCTTCGACGTCGATGCGGAATTCGATGATCGCCATGACGTCCAGCATGCTGGAGAGGTCGGCGGCGGGCAGCTGCATGGACTGTTCCGTGGCCGGCTCCAGAACGAACGTGCCGATGCCGTGACGCGTCTCGACCACTTTGGCCGCCTGCAGGCGCGAGATGGCCTCGCGGACCACGGAGCGGCTCACCGAGAGCTGCTTCATCATCGCGACTTCAGTCGGGATACGGTCTCCGGGCCGCAGGCTGCCGCGGCGGATTTCATCGGAAAGGGTGGCCACCACCTTCTCAGTTAGGCTGCTCATCTCTGTTGCTTATTGTCTAATCGGCTGGAATTTACACGTTGCGTGGGCGAGTGACGTCGCGTGTCGTCTCGCCTCGACACAGCCATCATAGCGTCTGTCTGAAAGGTGCCGATTTGAATCTCTTGCTCCGATGCATGCGACGACGGCTCGTTGACCGAACTTGGCCTGCACAGCTCGCGAGCCTTTTATCATGTCATCAGACGTCTTAATTCGATTCTACAGTTTCAACGGCTACAGCGGTATCGTGGCGTCCGCATCCCGATGTATATGGCATGCATGGCAGGGTAAACACCCCGTTGGAATCGACGAATGGAACGCTGTAGACTGTCGTCAGACAACGTATCACGCATTTTAGGACCGAATCGCCCGGCCTGCTCGAATGTGCCGCCGTGCGTTCGATCAGGCCGCCGGAGTGACCGGAACTGGAGACAACCTTGACATCTGCTCTCACCGCTGCTGCTGACCCGTTAGAGTCCGCGGTCTCGAAGGTCAAGCGGCACGTGCTGCCGCTTTTCCTGATCATGTTCATCGCGAACTACATCGATCGCGTGAACATCGGCTTCGTCAATTCCCACATGCAGACGGACCTCGGCATCGGCGCTGCCGCCTATGGCCTCGGGAGCGGGTTGTTCTTTGTCGGCTACGCGTTGTTCGAGGTGCCGTCGAATGTGTTGATGCAGAAGTACGGCGCGCGCGCCTGGCTGACCCGCATCATGGGCACCTGGGGGCTGGTCGCGGCGGCCATGGCGTTCGTCTGGAACGACACGTCCTTCTACGTGCTGCGATTCCTGCTCGGTATCGCTGAAGCCGGCTTCTTTCCGGGTGTGGTGTTTTACTTTACTCAATGGCTGCCGCAGAAAGAGCGCGGCAAGGCTGTGGCGGTTTTTCTCTCGGGCTCCGCGCTCGCGTCGGTGCTGTCCGGTCCGATCACAGGCAGTCTGTTGTCGATTCGCGGTCTTGGCCTGCACGGTTGGCAATGGATGTTTCTCATTGAGGGCGGCTTCTCGATCGTGCTGTGCGGTGTGAGCTGGCTGCTGCTGAAGTCGCGCATTCGCGATGCCTCCTGGCTGACGGCTGAAGAGCAGACCGTTCTCGAAAGCGCGATCGCGGCGGAACAGGCCGAACGCGTGGCGCACGGCGGCGCGCATCTACCGGCCGTGAAGCTGCTGAAGGACCCGCAGATCCTGCTGTTCTGCTTCCTGTACTTCGCGATTCAATTGACCATTTACGCGGCCACTTTCTGGCTGCCGACGATCATCCGCAAGATGGGCGGACTCTCGGACTTCGAAGTCGGCATGTTCAATACCATCCCGTGGCTCATCGCTATGGTCGCGATGTACTGCTTCGCGGTGTTGTCCGCGAAATGGCGTTTTCAGCAAGCGTGGCTGGCGGTAGCGCTTGTTATCGCAGCGTGCGGGCTGTTCGCTTCGACGTCGGGTAATCCGGTGCTGTCGTTTGTGGCAATCTGCTTCTCAGCGATCGGTTTCAAGGCCGCGTCTTCGCTCTTCTGGCCGATTCCGCAGGGTTATCTGGACGCTCGCGTGGCCGCCGCCGTCATCGCGCTGATCAATTCGATCGGCAACTTGGGCGGGTTCTTCGCACCGGCTGCTTTCGGCTATCTGCAGCAGCACACCGGCTCGATCACCGGTGGTCTGTACGCCTTGGGCGTGGCTTCGCTGATCGCGGCGGCGGCCGGCTTCCTGACCCGCAATCGCCGTGTGAACCGCGACGCGTTGCCTGAGCCACTCCATAGCAAAGCGCATTGAATTTCGATCGACCGCCGCCAGTCGGCTTATTCACTTACCTGGTCCCACTATCATGTCCACGAACTCATCCCAATCGAACGCCACGCCGATCGTGACCGAGCTGCGCGTCGTGCCCGTCGCCGGCCGTGACAGCATGCTGATGAATCTGAGCGGCGCGCATGGCCCGTTCTTCACGCGCAATATCGTCATTCTGCGCGACAGCGCGGGACACACCGGTGTCGGCGAAGTGCCGGGCGGCGAGAGCATCCGCAAGACGATCGACGACGCGCGTCCGCTGGTTGTCGGTCAGTCGATCGGCAATCTCCAGGCTATCCTGAACAAGGCGCGTACGCAGTTTGCTGACCGCGACGCCGGCGGTCGCGGCCTGCAGACTTTCGATCTGCGCACCACCATTCACGCAGTGACCGCACTCGAAGCCGCGCTGCTCGATCTGCTCGGACAGCATCTGGGTGTCCCTGTTGCGGCACTGCTCGGCGAAGGCCAGCAACGCGACGAAGTGGAAATGCTCGGTTACCTGTTCTATATCGGCGACCGCAAGAAAACCGATCTGCCCTATGACAGTGGCGCGGACGGGCGCGACGACTGGGAGCGCGTGCGTACCGAAGAAGCGATGACACCCGAGGCGGTAGTGCGGCTTGCCGAGGCAGCGCAAGCACGCTATGGATTCAACGATTTCAAGCTCAAGGGCGGCGTGCTGCCCGGCGACGCCGAAATCGAAGCGGTGACGGCGCTCGCCGAACGCTTTCCCAATGCCCGCGTCACGCTCGACCCGAACGGCGCATGGTCGCTCGCGGAAGCGGTGCGCCTGTGCCGCGACCAACACGACGTGCTGGCTTACGCAGAAGATCCGTGCGGCGCGGAAAACGGCTACTCGGGCCGCGAGGTGATGGCCGAATTCCGCCGTGCGACCGGTTTGCCGACGGCGACCAACATGATCGCGACCGACTGGCGTCAGATGGGTCACGCGATCCAGTTGCAGTCCGTGGATATTCCGCTTGCCGATCCGCACTTCTGGACCATGCAGGGTTCGGTGCGCGTGGCGCAGATGTGCAACGAGTGGGGCCTGACCTGGGGCTCGCATTCGAACAATCACTTCGACATTTCGCTCGCGATGTTCACGCATGTCGCGGCAGCGGCGCCGGGCAAGATCACGGCGATCGACACGCACTGGATCTGGCAGGACGGTCAGCGCCTCACGCGCGAGCCGCTGCAGATCGTGGGCGGCAAGGTCAAGGTGCCTCAGGCCGCCGGCCTCGGTGTCGAGCTGGATATGGACGAGATCGAGAAGGCGCACGCGCTGTATCTGCAACACGGCCTCGGCGCACGCGACGACGGCGTGGCCATGCAGTACCTGATTCCGAACTGGAAGTTCGATAACAAGCGCCCGTGTCTGGTGCGTTGAGTTTCCCCATGATCTGAGCGGCGCTTCGTGCGGCCGCTTGCTTTTACCCACCATTCACGCTGTCACGCTATGACCTCACCTCAAGAACTCAAAGCGATCGTTTCCGAAGGCCTACTGTCCTTTCCGGTGACCGACTTCGACGAACAAGGCGATTTTCGCGCCGATACCTATGCTGCGCGCCTCGAATGGCTCGCGCCTTATGGTGCGACCGCGCTGTTTGCGGCCGGTGGCACGGGCGAATTTTTCTCGCTGACCAAAAGCGACTACACGAACGTGATTCGCACGGCGACCGAGACCTGCCGGGGCAAGGTGCCGATTCTTGCCGGCGCGGGTGGTCCGACGCGCGTGGCGATCGACTACGCGCAGGAAGCCGAGCGCCTAGGCGCGAGCGGCGTGCTGCTGATGCCGCACTATCTGACCGAGGCATCGCAGGAAGGGATTGCCGCGCACGTCGAGCAGGTCTGCAAGGCTGTGAAGAACATCGGCGTGATCGTCTATAACCGCGCGAATTCGAAACTGAATGCGGACATGCTCGAACGTCTCGCTGACAGTTGCCCGAACCTGATCGGCTTCAAGGACGGCGTGGGTGAAATCGAGGCGATGGTGACGATTCGCCGCCGTCTCGGCGACCGCTTCTCGTATCTCGGTGGCCTGCCTACCGCGGAAGTTTACGCCGCGGCATATAAGGCGCTGGGTGTGCCGGTGTATTCGTCGGCCGTGTTCAACTTCATTCCGAAGACGGCGATGGAGTTTTATCGCGCGATTGCCGCGGATGATCATGCGACCGTCGGCAAGCTGATCGACGAATTCTTCCTGCCGTATCTGGCGATCCGCAATCGTCGTCAGGGTTATGCGGTGAGTATCGTGAAGGCCGGCGCGAAGCTGGTCGGCCGCAGCGCAGGTCCGGTGCGCGCACCGCTGACCGATCTGACCGCAGAAGAAATGGCGCAACTCGACGTGCTGATCAAGAAGCTCGGCGCGCAATAAGTAGCGTAATAAGTGGTGCAGGTAGTGGCGGCGGTTTCGCCGCCCTCACCTCAACTCCGGCGAAACACAACGTGCGAGATGCGTTGTACGAGCAGTGCGGCCGCAAGTGCCGCCACTGCCGTCAGCCACACCCCGATATGAATCGACTGCACCAGCGCATCGCGTGCCGTGTCGATCAACGCCAGTGTATTGAGCCCCGACGTCTTCATATCCGCGATCAGTTTCAGGCGCACCGTTTCGTCGATCAGGATGCGTAGATCGACAAAACGCGGCTGCCATTGCGATACGGCCGGCTCGCCGAGCACGCTCATCGTGCGCGTGACCACGTTGCGGTAGTGGTGCTGCACGACGGTTGCCACAATGCTGGTGCCGAGCATGCCGCCCACCATCCGCGTGGACTGCAGCAGTGCGGTCGTGATGCCGAAGCGTTCGCACCCGGCAATCTCCTGGCCGAACACATTCAGATTGTTCAGGATGAAACCCAGGCCGATGCCGACGGCCGCCATCGGCAATTCGATCCACACGTGCGGCGTCTCCGGATTGGCAAACGCCAATGCGATCGACGCGAACAGCAGCAGCGCGAAACCGATCGATAGAATCCGCGTGGGTTTCTTCAGATGAATGACGATGCGCGTATTCAGCAGGCTGCCGAGCGCGATGCAGGCGGCGATCGGCGTCGCGAGCAGACCGGCCTGTTGCGGCGACAGTCCGAAACCGCCTTGCAACAGCAGCGGTGCGAAGAAGATCAGCGAGAACATCACGAAGCCGGACAGGAAGCCGAGTACGAAGAGCGTGACGAGTTGCGCGTCCTTGAACAGGTCGAGCGGAATGATCGGATGCGTGGCGCGTTTCTCGCACACCAGCAACGCAACGGCCCCTACGATCACGAAAGCCGCGAGCGCCAGGTTGCCGGCCGTCAGGCCGTCTTTCGGCACGGCTTCGATGAAAGCCTGCAGGCCGCCCAGCACGGCGGCGACCAGCGCCGCGCCGAGCCAGTCGATCTTGACCTCGCCCTCGTGCGGACGCTGGAAGTTGGGCAGATGCGCCCAGATGAAATAGAGTGCCGCGGCGCCCACCGGCAGGTTGATCAGGAAGGTGGAGCGCCAGCCCCAATGCTCGCTCATCCAGCCCCCCAGCGACGGACCCGCCGCGGTGCCGATTCCGTAGGCGGCCGCCATGACCACTTGCCAGCGCACGCGTGCGCGCGGATCGGGGAAAAGATCCGGGATCGATGCGAACGCCGTGCCCACCATCATCCCGCCGCCGACCCCTTGCAGACCGCGCGCGATGACGAGAAACAGCATGTCGTTCGCCACACCGCAGAGCACCGACGCCACCGTGAACGTGATGACCGCGGCGATCACGAAACGCTTGCGGCCGAAATAATCGCCGAGACGGCCGAACACGGGAACCGTCACCACCGACGCCAACAGGTACGCGCTGGCAATCCATGCGTAGTACTCGAAGCCATGCAGTTCGGCGACAATCGAGGGCAATGCGGTACTGACGACGGTCTGGTCGAGTGCGACCAGCATGTTGACGAGGCCGATGCCGAGCATCGCGAAGAGGGCGTTTCGGAAAGGCAGGGCAGTCGCAGTCGGATTCACGGGGCTGGGAAAGAAGGGCTTGTCAGGGTAGGCGCTGCGCGGCAGGGCGCGGCCAGGGTCTCGACCACTATTGTGTCCTATAGTTGTCTGACCTCTCGTTTGGCGATTATACGGGTTTTCCCTTAAAAGAAACTATTCTCGACTCGATCTCGAGAAGCCGGCAGGAGGCCTTCAAAAACGACGACATAGTGTCGACAATGCGTACGGAAGTCTTGCGGAAGAAAATCTTGCGGGCTCGCAGCACATCGGCGACGCGTCGAAGCGGGAAAATTTCCCGGAATCTGTGATAAAAGTCAGATATTTAAAAAAAGCCTGTCTGAACAGGCCGTCAGATTGTGATCACTGATAAGAATTTAACTGGGCGTCGTTCCGCTACGGAGGCGTTGTGATTCGAAGCTGGCTTACCGGGGTGCTGTTTGCAGTGTGTTCCATCAGCAATGCGTTCGCGGGCGGACCGGATTGTTCCCGGCCGTTTACGCTTGGATTGCACGACCACGGGCTGCTCTATTCGCTCGATACCGATAGCGGTATCGACAAGGACTTCGCCGACGAGTTGATCCGGCGTAGCGGTTGCCAGATCAAGGTCAGTCTGATGTCACGCGCGCGTATCTGGAAACTGATCGAGTCAGGCGCGCTCGACTTCAGTCTTTCTGGAATCGCAAATGACGAACGCAATCAATATGCTTCGTTCGCGTGGTACTTCAGCAATAAATACTATCTGCTCGTGCGCAAGGATGCCGGCATCCAGAACGTCGCGGACTTCGAAAACAGTAAACACGCGCAGCTCGGCGTGATCCGCAGTTTCCGCTACAGCACCTCGGCCAACGAACTGGTCGACAGACTGACGGCGGAAAACCGGGTAAGTCTCGCGGGCGGGCTCGAACCGCTTTACCAGGCGCTTATTCTTCGACAGATTCAGGGCATGATTATCGAGCCCTTCGATTACCCCGCGCTGGATGAGAAAAAGATCCGCGACGTCACGACGATCGTTGAGTTTAACGATCCTTCAGTGCCGCACGGTCTGATCATGTCGAAGAAAGCGCTTCCGGCCGCCGAGCGGGAGAAGTGGCGGGCGCTGGTGGACGAAATGCGTGCTGACGGAACGGTGCGCCGGATCTTCGAAAAGTACT
Source organism: Paraburkholderia aspalathi (assembly GCF_900116445.1). Classification (GTDB taxonomy): domain Bacteria; phylum Pseudomonadota; class Gammaproteobacteria; order Burkholderiales; family Burkholderiaceae; genus Paraburkholderia; species Paraburkholderia aspalathi. The sequence goes on along the minus strand of NZ_FPBH01000014.1, from coordinate 104,447 downwards.
TCAGGCCGGATCTGGCCGATGCCATGGTCAACTTCAAGGCGTCACCGTGATCCGGCTGCGCTCCGTCCTGCTGCCGTTGCTGGTGTTATCCGCGTCGCTTGGCGTGACCTGGGTAGTGTGGGATCACGAACGTCAGGCGACACGCAAGGAGTTTCAGACGCAGTTCGATTACACCCTGAGTGACGCGGTAGGCCGCATCGAACAGCGGATGGCGACCTACGAGCTGATGCTGCGAGGCGTGCAGAGCATGTTTGCCGCGAACGGAGAGTTCGATCGCGGCAGGTTCCGGCGCTACGTGAGTGCGCTCAATCTTGATGCGAACTTTTCCGGGGTCCACGCCGTGGGTGTGGTCGAATGGGTGCCCGCGGCGCGTAAAGCGGCCCACATAGCGGACATGCGCGAGGGCGGCGTTCCAGGCTACACGATTCATCCCGACGGGTTGCGCGGGGAATATGCCCCGATCGTTCAGCGCGAGCCCTTTGTTGGCCTTGCACGCAGCTCGCCCGGTTTTGACGCCTGGAACGAACCGGTGCGTCGGGCGGCGTTGGAGAAAGCCCGCGACTCCGGCCTCGCGGTTCTCTCGGGAAAGGTGCGCTTGTCGGTCGATATGGATGCGGACCCCCGGCCGGGCTTCATCCTGTATCTGCCGATCTACGCTGCCGGCAGGCCGCAGGACAATGTTGCGCAGCGTCGAGCGAACATTGTTGGTTGGGTCTATGCATCGTTCCGGATGCACGATGTGATGGCCAGTCTCTACGGCGAACAGCCCGCCGGCATTTCGCTTGCCATTTACGATGGCGTCGAGCCCTTGGAGGCCGCGCTGTTGCATCGCACGTCAGATGCAAACAACCGGCATGCGCCGGCGCTCATCTCCGCAAACGAATATCTGGTTGTGGACGGACACGACTGGATGCTGTCGATGAGCGCCTCCGACGAGTTTCGATCCCGGATGGGGCGTAATGCCGAGGTGTTAATCGCAGGAACTGGCACGGGGTTGAGTCTCCTGCTGGCGCTTCTGACCTGGCTCATGATGACAGGGCGGGAGCGTGCCATGCGCCTCGCCTCGGCAATGACGCGGGAGTTGCGCGAGAACGAGGAGAAATTTCGCGCCATTGCCGACTGCACGGTGAACCTGGAAATCTGGTGGGGACCGGACGGCCAACCGCGCTGGATCAATCCCTCGGTTGAGTACTACACGGGCTATACAGTTGCCGAATGCATGGCAATGCCTGATTTCGCCCGCACGCTCATCCACCCGGAAGACATCCCGCGCGTTGCGCCGGAATTTAAAAAGGGGCTTCAGGGTTCTCGCGGCGACGATCTTGAGTTTCGTTGCGTGCGCAAGGATGGATCGCTCCTCTGGCTCTCGATCTCCTGGGTGCCGATCAGCAATCAGAGGGGCGACTTCATCGGTTTTCGGACCAGCGGCCGCGATATCACCGAGCGCAAGAAGTCGGAGGAGAAGATCCGGGAACTTGCCTTCTATGACACGCTAACGCGCCTGCCTAATCGCGCGCTGCTTCTGGATCGGCTGAGGCAGTCAATGGTGGCCAGCCGGCAGAACAAGGTCTGCGCCGCCCTCATGTTCATCGATCTGGACCACTTCAAAACGCTGAACGATACGCTTGGGCACGACAAGGGCGATCTGCTCCTGCGACAGGTCGCGTATCGCCTGTCGAGTAGTGTCAATGAGGGCGACACGGTTGCCCGGGTCGGTGGTGACGAGTTCGTTGTAGTGCTGGGCAATCTGAGTCTGGACGTGGCTGATGCGACCATGGAAACCGTGGCGGTGGGAGAAAAAATTCTCGCCGTGCTGGGGAACGCTTACGAGCTCAACGGTGTTCAGTTTCGCAGCACCGCTAGCATAGGGGTCACCGTATTCAATGGGGAGCAGACGTCCACCGACGAGCTTTTCAAGCAGGCCGATCTCGCCATGTATAAATCGAAGGAGCGCGGCCGCAATGCCATGTGCTTCTTCGACCCTGCGATGCAGACGGCGGTGCTCAAGCGTGCCGAGCTGGAGGTGGGGCTGCGCAACGCCATCGAGGAGAACCGGTTTGTTCTTCACTATCAGGCGCAGGTCGTCGACGGCAATCACATAACCGGTGCGGAAGCGCTGGTGCGCTGGGAGCATCCCGAGCGCGGGCTGATACCGCCGGGCGAGTTTATCCCGCTCGCTGAGGAGTCCGGGCTGATTCTCGAGATGGGCCGAACGGTATTGGCGTCCGCATGCACCCAGCTTGCCGTATGGGCAACGCGGCCATCGATGGCGCATCTGTCCATGGCCGTGAACGTCAGCGCCCGGCAATTTCGCGAACCGGACTTCGTGGACAGTGTGCTTGAGGTCATCAACCGGACTGGGGCGAGGGCGGACAGGTTGAAGCTCGAGCTCACCGAGAGCGTTCTCGTTGAGAACGTGCAGGACATTATCGAAAAGATGACCGCCCTTCGCGCTCGAGGCGTGACTTTCTCGCTGGATGACTTCGGCACTGGCTACTCTTCGCTGTCTTACCTGAAACGATTGCCGTTGGACCAGTTGAAGATTGATCGGTCGTTTGTGCGTGACATTCTGGTCGACTCCAACGACGCCGACATCGCGAGAACGATCGTGGCGCTTGCCCGAAGTTTTAACCTGGGTGTCATTGCCGAGGGCGTCGAAACTGAAGCGCAGCGAGATTTCCTTGCCGTAGCAGGGTGCCACGCCTATCAAGGTTTCCTCTTTTGCAAGCCGCTGCCGATTCAGGGTTTTGAACAGTTTGTGAGCCTGTTCAGTTCGCGGAGCCGGAGAGACGTTCGGTCGACGGGGAGCGACGAGAGAAACGTCGGTTCGGGTACGGTAAGCTGATCAATCCGTATCGAAGACAGACGTGCATGCTCCTCACTCATGGCGAAGGGCCGCTTCGTCGCTTTTGGCTGATGCGCGCCACTGAACGCTGAGCAGGTGCTCGCGCATACACCGAGCCGCGGCTTCGCCATCACGCGCCTTCATGGCGCTGACGATCTCCTGGTGCTGCGCGGCGAAATAGCTGCGTGTTTCCTGCGCTGACGTCTTCTCGCGTACGTCGGGTTTGACGCGCATCCCGTTGATCACCTCCATAAGGGAGATGAGCGCGGGATTGCGGGTGGCCTGTCCGATCAGCAAATGGAATCGATGATCCCATTGTTGCCACTCTTCGTCGTTTTTTGCCGCGGCGTTCTTCCGCGCGCATTTTTCAAGTTCCAGCAAATCGTCCCGACTGGCTTTCGTCGCGGCTAGCTGTGCGAGTGCCGGCTCGAACAACAGGCGCATTTCTGCGATGTCTGCCGGACTCGCGCCCGCCCGAAGTCCGCGTAGCGTCGGGGCGAACTTCAATGGTCTCGCGCCTAGATAGGTGCCGCGACCGACGCCGCGCCATACACGTCCTGATGCCTCCAGCGAAGCAAGCGACGAACGCAGTTCCCTTCGACTGACATTGAGGGCTTCGGCGAGCGTTCTTTCAGGAGGCAGTGCGTCGCCGTCCTTGAGTTGATGCTCGGCAATGTAGTCCAGCAGCCTGTCCAGTATCGAATTTTCCATTGTCTTTTTCGTGAACCAATACTTATTGGTTCAAAATTTACCATAGTCAAATCAACTGGGGTGAGATTCACAGTTTATTTTGATCTGCTATTTTATGTATGATTTCGGGTTAACGCGCGGTGCAACCGGGCAATGTTCGCCGTAATCTCTTAGCTTATAGAATTTGTACCAATGCTGATTGGTTCATAAGAAACCAATCGTTGGCCATCGCAAAAGGAGTCGTGCATGTCGTTTACAACCCGCCCGGAGCTGATTGGCACATTCGGCATGGTGGCCTCCACGCACTGGCTGGCGAGCGCGTCGGCGATGGCCGTACTGGAGAAAGGGGGCAATGCGTTCGATGCGGCAGCCGCTGCCGGCTTTGTTCTGCAGATCGTTGAGCCGCATCTGAATGGTCCGGGCGGCGAGTTGCCGGTTGTGTTCTACAGTGCGCGCGAAGAACGCGTTCGCGTTCTGTGCGGGCAGGGCGTGACGCCGGCGGGAATGACGATAGCGCGCATGCGTGAGCTGGGTCTCGAAGTCGTTCCCGGTACGGGCTTGCTGCCGGCCGTAGTACCTGGCGCATTTGGCGCCTGGATGGCCATGCTGCGCGACTATGGCCAACTGCCGCTCGAAGACGTCCTGAGCTACGCGATCGGTTATGCGGAGAACGGCTATCCGGTGCTCCCACGCATGACGTCGTCGATCCTCGCAATCAAGGATTTCTTCAAGACTGAATGGCCCACGTCGGCTGAGCAATGGCTGCGCAACGGCGACGCACCGATGCCGAACCAGCTGTTCGCCAATCCGGCGATTGCGCAGTCCTACCGGCGCATTCTCGCGGAGGCGAATACCCGCAGTGATCGTGCGGAGCAGTGCGAAGTTGCCCGCAAGGTTTTTTATCGTGGATTCGTGGCCGAAGCGATTGATAAGTACTTTCGCTCAACTGCCGTTCTCGATACTTCCGGTCAGCGCAACTACGGTCTGCTCAACGCGGATGATCTCGCGCGTTGGGAGCCGTCCTATGAAGACACGGTTTCATACGATTACGAGGGCTTCCGCGTTCACAAGACTGGCCCCTGGGGACAGGGACCAATGTTCCTGCAGCAGCTCGCGCTCCTTAAGGGTTTCGATCTCAGTGCGATGGACCCGATGGGCCCCGATTTCGTGCACACGATAATCGAATGCTCGAAGCTCGCGTTCGCCGATCGCGAGGTGTTTTACGGCGACCCCGCGTTTGCGCATGTGCCCATGGATGTGCTGCTGAGCGACGCCTACAACGATGAACGCCGCCGGCTGATCGATCCCGGTCATGCGTCGTTCGAATTCCGTCCCGGCACGTTGGGCGACAGTGAACAGCGTGCCGCGCTGATCATGGCCAATGCGGGAAGGCAGCAGTCCGGCGGCTTCGGCCAGGGTGAGCCGACGTTTGCGCCGCTGCCTGAACTGCGCGGCGATACGGTTCATCTCGACGTGGTCGATCGCTGGGGCAATATGGTTTCAGCAACACCGTCGGGTGGATGGCTGCAGGCCTCGCCGGCCGTGCCCGGTCTCGGCTTTAACGTGACCACGCGCGCGCAGATGTTCTGGATGGAGGAGGGGCTGCCGTCCTCGCTCGGCCCGGGGCGCCGCCCCCGCACGACGCTCTCGCCCACGCTCGTTACCCGCGAGGGCAGGCCGTATGCGGCATTCGGCACGCCGGGTGGCGACCAGCAGGATCAGTGGTCGATCCAGCTGTTTCTCCGGCACGTGCATGCCGGCATGAACTTCCAGGCCGCGGTGGATTCGCCCTCGTTCCAGACGGCGCATTTCCCCGGCTCGTTTTACCCGCGTTCGATGCAACTGGGCAAGATGTCCGCCGAGTCCAATTTTCCGGAACACACGCTTGCCGCGTTACGTGCGCGTGGACATGACCTCACCGTGGCCGAACCCTGGTCGCTGGGACGCGTCTGCGCGGTTGGGATCAGAAACGGTCTGATGCGTGGCGCAGCAACACCTCGTCAAATGCAGGCATACGCAATCGGGCGATAAGTTTCGCCGCCCAGAAATCGTATCCATTTCCGTCAGGGAGAACATGCCGTGTCTGCTATTGCCGCCCGACTCGAGCGACTGCCGTTATCAGGTTTCCATCGCAAGCTCCTGCTGATCGGCGGGTTGGGGTACATGTTCGACGGACTCGATTCGTCGTCGCTTGCATTCCTGCTGCCCGTCGTGAGCAAGCTATGGCACCTGACGAGTGCCGAGACGGGTCTCGTCGCGAGCAGCACCTACATCGGCTATTTTTTCGGGGCCTTTCTGTCGGGTGTGCTCGCGGATGTGATCGGGCGTCGTCGCATCATGATGAGCGCGCTTGCAATCTATTGCTGCGCATCACTTGCGAGCGCCACCGCCACCGACTGGCACACGTTTTTCGCGTTGCGTATCGTCGCGGGTTTTGGATCTGGCGCCGAGACCGTGGTGATCGCACCGTTTCTGGCCGAGTTCGTGCCACGGCGTTACCGGGGCATCTTTTGCGGCGCACTGGTCGGCTTCATGTCGTTCGGCTATCTGGGTTCGTCCATTCTCGGCTTCACCGTTGTGCGTAACTTTGCCGAAGGCTGGCGATATCTGGCGGTGGCGACGTCATTGCCCGTTGTCATGCTCCTCTGGTGGCGAAGAACCTTGCCCGAGTCGCCGCGCTGGCTTGAGAGCCAGGGGCGAGTCTCTGAGGCGGAGGGCATCGTGAGCGCAATCGAGTCGTGGTTCGCAGGCAAGGGCATCAGTCTTGCGCCAGTTGCATCGCTCGGCGCCATGTCTGCATCTGCATCGGCGCCTGCCAAGGGCAACGCGTTACAGAACGTGCTGACGCTGTGGTCGCCGCGGCTGGCGCGTACGACGGCAGTGAGCTGGCTGATGTGGTTCTCGGTCGCGTTCGCGTATTACTCGTTTTTCTCCTGGATTCCGAGCCTGCTCCTCAAGGAGGGGCTCACCATGACGAAAAGCTTTGGTTATTCGATCGCGATTTACGGGGCGCAGATCCCCGGATACTTCACGGCGGCATGGCTCAATGAACGACTCGGCCGAAAGGGCGTGGTGGCCTCGTACATGCTGTTGGGCGGGATTGCCGCGATCACGCTGGCGTTTTCTCATACCGGTTTGCAGATCATGGCCGCAGGCATTTGCCTGTCGTTCTTCATGAATGGCGCGTTCGCAGGCGTGTATGCGTATACCCCTGAAGTTTTTCCGACCGCAGTGCGAGCAACCGGCACTGGATCGTCCTCGTCTTTCGGCCGGATTGGTTCGGTGAGCGCCCCCATTCTGGTCGGCCTTGTCTATCCGGTGCTCGGATTTCTCGGCGTGTTTGCAATGACCACCACGGTCTTGCTGGTGGGGGCCTGCGTGGTGTTCTTCCTGGGTGTCGAGACTCGCAACCGGTCGCTAGAAGATATCGAGGAGGGCGGCGCCGGCCAGCCCCAGGACCTGCGCGTCCCGCTCAGCTCGACCGAAATGCGCGGCTGAGCGTGCATGATGTCCCAACTACACAGACAGATAATGCCAGGCAATCCGATCGATCCAGTCCTGCAAGCGTTGGATATTTCAGACCTCGAACGACTAGCAATAGTCATGCGGCTGAGAAATCAGCCCGACGAGATTTTCCGTGCGGTTCACGCGTTGGCTGCGAGCGCGATAGGTTTTGGCCTCTTCACGATCATGTCCTATGACGCGCAACGCGAGGAGGTCGAGCGTGTTTATACAAACATGCCGGAGGTGTACCCAATTGGAGGTCGTAAGGAAAAACGCGGCACTGCGTGGGCAAATCAGGTATTGCAGGATCTCAAGCCATTTCGCGCTGAAACGACGCAAGGCATCCGCGAGGCGTTCGACGACCACGCGGTGATGACCGGCATGGGGCTCGGATCGATACTGAACATTCCGGTTGCGTACGACGGGGTATGCGTCGGCACGATGAACATGACACACAAGGAAGGCTGGTACACGGGCAGGCACGAGGAAATGGGCGTGCTGATTGGCGCCTTCCTCGCACCGGCGCTCATCAGGTGCAACATGATGCACGCCGATAGCGCAATGCGTCTCTGACGTCACTACGATCAAATGAATACAAGAACAACCTTGACCCGATCCGCTGAGTCCCAAAACACCTGGGTGCTTGTCTTCGTCCTCGGCTACCTTGCATTACTGGCCGATGGTGCGGACGTGATGATGTACGGCCTGACGCTTACGCGAATCAAGGACGAATTCGGTTTGAGCAATGTCGAAGCGGGAGCGTTGGGCAGCTTGACTCTGGTTGGCATGGCCATTGGCGGCATTCTCGGCGGCTGGGCCAGCGATCGCCTGGGGCGGGTGCGGGTCGTGGTCTGGGCATTGGCGCTGTTTTCGCTCGGAGCAGGGCTGCTGGGTCTCACTCACAGTTTTCTGGAATTTGCGGTCGTGCGGTTTATCAGTTCGATGGGCATCGGTTGCATGGTGCTGGTCACCACACTGGTTGCCGAATACGTACCCACGGAGCGGCGTTCACTGATTCTGGGCGTATTGCAAACCGGCATTTCCGCGGGCTATATCGTTGTCATTTCGCTCAGCAATTGGATTTTGCCGCACTACGGCTGGCGCACGCTCTACTACGTGTCGGCAATTCCTGTGTTGCTGGCGCTGGCGATAAAATTTGCCGTGCCCGAACCGGCAGCATGGCAGGCAAGCCGCGCAGCCAGCCGCAAGGGCGAACGTGGGCATCGCACCAACCGCTACTATCAGATTTTCAGTAACCGGCAGTCGCGAACCTTATTCATTCTGTGGACCTTGGCCTCGTTATTCGCGCTGTCCGGCTTTTACGGTTTGAACAACTGGTTGCCGACTTACCTGGAAAAGGAACTGGACATCAAATTCGGTGCAATGGCCGGGTACATGATTGGCACGTACGTGGTCGCCTTCATTGGCAAGATCTTTGCGGGATGGCTGGGTGACCGCTGGAGTCGGCGTGGTGTTTATGTGCTTGGCTGTGTGGGCGCCGCGCTCTTTTTGCCTGCGATCATTTTCTGGCATACGCGCGACAACATCGTGTACCTGATGCTTGCCTTCGGATTTTTGTATGGTGTGCCGCTGGGGACGATCGGCACCTTCATGTCCGAGAGTTTCGCTACCGCCATCCGTGGGACAGCCGTGGGCGGCTCCTATAACATCGGTCGTTTCTGCTCGGGCGCCGCGCCCATTATTATTGGCTACATTGCCACCCAGTTCTCTATCGGTATCGGATTTCTGGTGGTCGGTGGGGTTTTCTTTCTAAGCGGCGTTACCGCGTTTTTTGTTCCAGACCGGCTGTACGACACACAACGCTAGTCCATGGGCAACGTGGGCGAAAACGTTGTGCGTCTGTCTGATCGATGCGAAGCAATACGCTACTTTATTGCGCCCCGATCCTGGCTAACGTAATGGCACGCTCGGGGCATGCAGTCACGCACAAGCCGCATGCCCGACACGCATCGGCGTTCGGCGTGTATGCGACTTTCATTCCGTGCACGCGCAGCTTGAATTTGTTCAGCGCGCCCAATTGCTGGTAGTCGGCCGTATCGATCCGGCGGATGTCGAAAACGTTCTCGGGACAGACTACCGCACAATCGCCTTTGCCTTCGCACCGTTTCAGATTGACCACGGGAGCAATCACGCCCGGGGCCTGTTTGCATGCGGATGTCGAAGCGGTGCTCATGCGAGATCCTCCGGACGCTTGCCGTCACCGGACGACATGTTCTTCTGGAAATTTTCGCGCTCCTCGGGCGTCATCCGTTCCCACCGGCGCCAATGCCGGCGTCCGTGGCAACCGCCGCGCCCTCGGAATCCGCCAAACAGAATCCGGCTCAGAATCAACAGGCCCAATGCGTGCGGAAAATCGATCGCGCGGCCACCGATGAATAGCGCCGGGATAACCCAATTCCATAGCGTCATCACCATCCATCCCAGCACGACAATGCCCACCAGAACCAGCAGTGCCATGCCGAAGCATCTCAGTTTGAATCTCATCTATCTGCTCCTTTAGATATCCAGTTCGTCATACACGGCTTGCAAGCGAACGCGCAGATGCAGAACCGCGTAACGCTTGCGTGCCAATAACGTGTTCACGCCGACACCGCTCTCGGCTGCGAGCTCCTTGAAGCTGCGCCCTTCCAGCTCATGAGCGACAAACACGTCGCGCTGATCCGCCGGCAATTCGTTGAGCGCCTCCTGCAGGGCTTCCAGCAGCACCGACCTTGCATAGAGGGCTTCAGGGCCTGCGTCCGTTGCCGGGAGGGCGAGATCCAGTCGATACTCGACGTCATCGGAGTCGTCGGCTATTTCGGCCAGCGGCTGCTCGCGGCGCTTGCGAAAGCGGTCGATGATGCGGTTTCGCGCCACGCGGAACAGCCACGCGCTAACCTGTTCGATCGGCGCAGGGAGACGGTAGGCTTGCACGAACTCGTGGAAGACATCCTGCAAGATGTCTTCAGCGTCGCCCTGATCGTGCACGCGACGCCGGATGAAATTCCCGAGCTTCGTACGCTCACGCAACACAGTTGCAGTGATGTCCGTGTCTCGTTCGATCATCGATTTCGGGGTGCGCGGCGGTTCCATACGTCTGTAGACGGTTCAGGATCAGGAATATTGTGGGCGCAGGAAAAAAAGGCGTTGCTACGCCGGTGGCGGGCGTGTTCGGTCCGAAGACGGTGATATCGGCCGCTCGCTGCGCGGTCAGGCGCTAGAACCGCTCCACCCGGAACGGCTGGGGGTCCACGAGCGTTTCCTCGTGGGTCATCATCTCGGCGATCAGCCGGCCCGTCACCGGGCCGAGTGTCAGCCCGTGGTGCGCGTGGCCAAACGCGAACCACAAGTCTTTGTGATGTGGCGCGGGGCCGATGATCGGCATCATGTCGGGCGTACAGGGGCGCCGTCCCATCCAGGGCTCAGCGTCGAGACGCTTGCCCAATGGAAACAGCGTGCGCGCAATCGGCTCGACCGCGGCGAGCTGCGTGGGTGTTTTGGGCGCATCGCAGTGGGCGATTTCCGCTCCCGTGGTCAAGCGGATGCCTTTTGCCATGGGAGCCAGCACGTAGCCCTTCTCGACGTCCAGAATCGGATGATTCAGGCGAGCCCCTGTCTCGGGCGCGTAGTGCATGTGGTAGCCGCGTTTCACGGCGAGCGGCAAGCGATAACCGAGTCGCGAAGTTACGCGATCCGACCACGGCCCTAATGCGACGACCGCTGATGAAGCCGTGATCGTTCCCGCTTGCGTATCGACCGCCCAACCCTCACGAAACGAGTCCGCATCGCCGATGAAAAACCGTCCGCCGAGCGCTTCGAAATATTTCGCGTAGGCGGTGACGAGCGCGTTAGGGTCGCTCACGGAATTGGATGCCAGATAGCGCAAGCCGCCTAGCAGCGCTTTGTCGAGATCAGGCTCCTTCTGTTGCAGGCGGCCCGCATCCAGCGATTCGGACTCGACACCATATTCCTGAAGCCACCGTTCGGCGAGCCGGGTTTCCGCGTCCCGTGCTTTTTCGGTGCGAAACACCTTGATCCACCCGGTGGGGCGAAATAACGCGTTCGCACCGGCCGCGGCGGCCAGCGCGCGATGCTCGTCCAGGCAATGCTCGATCAGCGTCGCGTACGACTTCGCGATGGCCGCGTGTTTGGCTGGATGAGAATTGCGCCAGTATTGCCAAAGAAACGGTGCGGCCTTGAGTATGGCGTCGGCATGGTAGCGAACGTCCGGCGACTGGTTGCGCGCGTACCGAAGCAAGGTGCCGAAGTCGCGTGGAAAGGCATGGGGATACACGCCTTCGCGCTGGATCAACCCGGCGTTACCGAACGACGTTTCGTTGCCGGGTTGCTTGCGGTCCACCAGGGCGACGCTGCGGCCGCGTTTCTGGAGATGCACGGCAACGCTCACGCCGATAATGCCCGCGCCGAGCACGACGGTATCGAATTTCATTGTGGTCATGAATTCACTTGTTGCCGGATACGCCAGGCGCGCCAGTACTGCAAATTCGACATGGCCGGACGCATTGAAAAGAAAGGGTAAGCGACGTGGGACGGAGGCGCTCATGTCGCCCATTGACGCAGAGTATGTCAGAGTAACGACTCTCACTCGTGGAGCGCGCGCATGACTACCTTACCAATTGCCGACCGATGGTTCGAACTCAAACGCATCAGCGACGACATCACGCTGCTTTGGGAGCCTCATGTTGTCCCGCTGATGCGTTGCAATATCTGGCATGTGCGTGGCCGTGACCGGGATCTGATGATCGACACAGGGATGGGCATCGCCAGTCTTCAGGATGCCGCGAAGCACCTGCTGCAGAAGAACGTCACCGCCGTTGCGACGCATACGCACTCGGACCATATCGGCGGACATCATGAGTTCGAACACACGCTGGTCCACGAACTGGAGGCGGATAACCTGCGTGCGCCACGTGAGCGAGGCACCCTGCTGGCATCGGTATTGGGCGAGGCGGCCATTCGCCGGTATCGTGAAGTCGGCTATCCGTTCGACGGCGATCTGATCACGGCGCTACCTAGCGCCGATTACTCGATGTCCGACTATCACGTGCGGGCCGCAACGGTCACGGAGATCGTCAAGGAAGGGAACATCGTCGATCTCGGCAACCGGCATTTTGAGGTGCTGCATCTGCCCGGCCACTCACCGGGCAGCATTGGCCTATGGGAAGCGGCATCCGGCACGCTGTTTTCGGGCGATGCGATTTACGACGGCCCGCTGCTGGATGAGATTGGAGGCGCGGATATTCCGACCTATGTGCGCACCATGAAGCGGCTGCGCGAATTGCCCGTGCAAGTGGTTCACGCCGGGCACGACGGGAGCTTCGGGCGGGAACGACTGCTCGAGCTGGTCGACGCGTATCTGGCTAAACGCACCTGACCGCGTCTGTTTTTAACCCGTTTCTAACCCCAATAACCCGTCTTACGCGTCTTTCAGCCAGGGCATCTCCACGGGCGACACCACCAGATGCCGCGACTCCCGTTTCAGCTCGAAGATGAATCCGACCAGAATCATGGAGTCGGCATACGGGATCGGGAATACCTGAGGATTTTCCGCCGTGCGCAGCGGGTGGGCGGGCGTGTTCGCCGTCGTCGCGGCGTTCTCGCGGACGCTTTCCAGTTCGTCGACCATTGCCTGACCACTTACTTTCAGCACGCGGCTACGCAGGTCGCTGAACGGTTCGATGCGCGCCCCGTCTTCGTTGTACTCGGGCACTTCATAGATGAACCAGGACATGTGCGTCTCCAAGGAAAAAGGCAAGTATTCTAGCAGTGGGCGTAACGCATCCGCGTTTTCCTCGCTCAGGAAATCGAGTTGCGCTCAGGCCCCACAACAATAAAAAAGACTGAGACAAAAGTCTCATCCGGAATGATGGTGCACTGCAATGTGCTGTTCTGGAACCCGCATGCTAAAAGTCATCCTAAGCGTGCCACTAAATGACGATGCGCGCCGAGCCGACCGGAGACATTCATGCCCTATGTTCCGCAAGTGAGACACATCGATCGGATCCGCAGGTTGATCGAAGGCCGAACGCCTGATCGCGGCGGTGATGCTACGCGGCTGACTTCATCGTATTGGCGCTCGCTCGAGCAATATCATCTCGATCCTGGTCTGACAAAGGGGCCGCGGATTCTGAGCGCGCCGGAACTGCGTGACGTACAGCACCGGGAAGAATCGGTTTTGCGGGCGTCGGGAGAATGTCTTTCGCGTCTGCATGAGACGGTTCGCGAAGCGGATTACTGCGTGATGCTCACCGATGCGCAGGGCGTGACGATCGATTATCGCGTTGACCGGGATCGGCGCCACGACTTCAAACGAGCGGGATTGTATTTAGGCTCCTGCTGGTCCGAGGAGGAAGAGGGAACCTGCGGCGTCGCGACCGTGCTGCTCGATTCGCAACCGATCACGGTTCATAAGACCGATCATTTTCGCGCCGCCTTCACCACGTTGACCTGCAGCGCCTCGCCCATCTTCGGGCTGGAAGGCGAACTGATCGGCGTGCTGGACGCATCGGCGATTCGCTCGCCTGACGAGCGCGAAAGCCAGCGTCTGGTCAACCACATCGTGCGTCATAGTGCGATGTTGATCGAGGACAGCTTCTTTCTCAACGCGACCACGCATTACTGGGTTTTGCTGGCGCACCGCAATCGTCACTACGTGGAGGCCCAGCCGGAGATTCTGATCGCGTTCGATGCGCACGGCAACGCAGTCGCGGCAAATCGCCGGGCAAAAGAGTGCGTGCCTGGCCTCGATCGGCTGCCGCGACCGGTCTCCGAGCTATTCGATGTCCGCGCCGAGCGTCTTCTGGATGTCAGGCCAGGCCGCGACATGGTTTCGATCAAACTCGCGGGCAACGGCTCTCCGCTTTATGCCCGCGTTCGTCCGCCCGTCATTCGTGCGCAACGGCAAGCTGCCGCGAAGCCCCGGAATCCCGCGCCTCAGGCGCAACCCACACTCACCGATATCGACGCCTTGGAGCGTGACCGCATCGTCGCCGCTCTGACGGATGCGAAATGGCATCCGGACGAGACGGCCAGAACCTTGGGCATATCTCGCGCGACGCTTTACAGACGGATCGCGAAGTTCGGCATAGTCCCGCCTCACCGGCGCTAGCGGTCCACGCTTATCCAGCGGGCAAAGAACCCGCGTGTTACTTCGACGTTTTACCAATCCGTATCGAATGGAGGAGCAACCATGCCTGAAAATAATGCAAGCAAGATTATTGGAAATGTTCTGGAATCTTTGGAATCGGCGCTTAAACGCGGTGATACCGCGGCGGCCGTCGCGTTGTTTCAGCCTGAGTGTTATTGGCGCGATCTGGTTGCGTTCACCTGGAATATCAAAACCATGGAGGGCCGGGACCAGATCGGCGCCATGCTCGACGCACAACTCGGCGCCATCAAGCCGACCAGACTGCGGATCGCCGAAAATGAAGTACCGACCGAAGCCGACGGTTTGGCGCAGGCGTGGATCACCTTCGAAACCGAGGTTGCCCGTGGCAGCGGTTTTATCCGCGTGAAGGATGGCCTGATCTGGACTTTGCTGACCACCATGGGTGAGCTGAAAGGCCATGAGGAACCCAAAGGCAACCGTCGCCCGATGGGCGCGGAACATGGCGCACGTATGGACCGAACGAGCTGGAAGGAACGTCGGGAAGCCGAAGCGCAGGCGCTGGGCCGCGCGGAGCAACCCTACTGCTTGATTGTAGGTGGAGGGCAGGGTGGGATTGGACTGGGCGCGCGTTTGCGGCAACTGGGTGTGCCGACGATCATCATCGATAAGAATCCGCGTCCTGGCGACCAGTGGCGCAACCGCTACAAGTCACTTTGTCTGCATGATCCGGTGTGGTACGACCATATGCCTTACTTGCCGTTCCCGGATAACTGGCCGGTTTTCACGCCCAAGGACAAGATCGGCGACTGGCTCGAGATGTACACCAAGGTCATGGAGTTGAACTATTGGGGATCGACTACTTGCAAGTCCGCGCGCTATGACGAAGCGAAGGCGGAATGGGTGGTCGAGGTCGAGCACGACGGCGAAACGCTGACGCTGCGGCCAAAGCAGCTTGTGCTTGCCACGGGCATGTCGGGTAAGCCGAATATCCCATCATTCAAAGGCATGGATGTGTTCAAGGGCGAGCAGCATCATTCGTCGAAACATCCGGGACCCGATGCGTACAAGGGCAAGAAAGTGGTCGTGATCGGTGCGAACAATTCGGCGCATGATATTTGCGCGGCGTTGTGGGAAGCGGGCGTCGACGTCACGATGGTTCAACGGTCTTCCACGCATATCGTGAAGTCAGATTCTCTGATGGAACTTGCTCTTGGAGATCTCTATTCCGAGCGCGCGGTAGCCTCTGGAATGACGACGTCGAAGGCTGATCTGACGTTTGCATCGATTCCGTACAAAATCCTGCACACGTTTCAAAAGCCCGTATGCGATGCGATCAGAGAGCGCGACGCGGAGTTCTACCAGCGTCTGGAAAAGCGCGGTTTCATGCTCGACTTCGGGGATGACGACTCGGGGCTCTTCATGAAGTATCTCCGGCGCGGGTCGGGTTACTACATTGATGTGGGCGCCGCCGACCTCGTAGCGGATGGCAAGATCAAGCTGAAGAGCGGTGTCGATGTGGCCGAACTGAAAGAGCACTCTGTCCTGCTCAGCGATGGCACCGAGTTGGAGGCGGACCTCGTCGTCTATGCAACCGGTTACGGATCGATGAACGGCTGGGCCGCCGATCTTATCTCGCGTGAAGTGGCGGATAAAGTGGGCAAGGTGTGGGGGCTGGGTTCGAATACGACGAAAGATCCGGGTCCGTGGGAAGGCGAGCAACGCAACATGTGGAAGCCCACGCAGCAACCGGCCTTGTGGTTCCATGGCGGTAACCTGCATCAGTCGCGCCACTACTCGCAGTATTTATCTCTGCAATTGAAGGCACGCATGGAGGGAATTGCGACGCCGGTTTATGGCCTGCAGGAAGTGCATCACCTTTCCTGACGTCGGTGTGTGGTCGATGCGCGTCGCTCCTTCGTTCCAATGCCAGGAACACGGGCTAGGGTCGCGACGCGCGTCGATGAGCGGCTCAACCCGGATTGATTTCATCCTGGCTGCGGCGCGTAGTGCGAGGTCCAAAGACTCGCACCGTGATCGCCACGACGATCAGCGCAGCGGCGATGATGCCGAACATAGCGCCTGCTCCTTGCTGGTTCAACACGGGGAGCAATACGAAAGGCAGCATGCCACTAACAATGCGGGACAGCGAGTAAGTACTGCCGATGGCAGTTGAGCGCACGCTCGCCGGAAAGATCTCAGACTGGTAGACGTGATACGCGTTGCTGAATACGTTCGAAGCGCATGTTGTCAACACACCAAAGAGAACGATCAGCGCCGAGCTGTTGGAATAGGCAAAACCCAGGCCAAAAACCGCAATGGACAATATGGCGCCGATCACCAGTGTGCGGCGTTCAATCCAGTTGAGCAGCGGAATAGAAAGCAGCGATCCAACCGGGTAGCCGAGAAACGACAGAGCGATAAAAAGCGTGCCGTCCGTCACGTCAAAGCCACGGCTTTTCACCACGGTGCTGGCGAGCGTGCCGAAACCATAGTAACCAAATCCCTGAAGCAGATGGAAGATGGTCAACATCAGGTAGCGCTTGTCATAGGGAGGGCGACGCAGCAGTGCAATACGCTCGCCCAACGTCATGGGATTCCGCTTGACGTTGGCTTCAGGTGAGATGACCGATACCGTCACTCCTGCACTGGCGGCAAAGCGCCGAAGCATCGCATGAGCCTCTTCGACGCGGCCCTGAGCCAGTAGCCAGCGCGGACTTTCGGGCAGCTTATGTTGCACGAGCAGAACCAGTACCGCGCCCAGGCTGCCGATCACCAGAATAACGCGCCAGCCTGCCACGGCGCCGAAGTGCAGAGGGTTGAGCCAAAGCGCCAGGAATCCAACTAGTGGCACGGCGACATACGAGGTGGTGTACGCCCATGCAGCCATTCGCCCGCGACGTTCCTTGGGCAGAATCTCGGACAGAAAGCTGTCGGCAACGGGATAGATCGCACCTACGCCAATGCCGGTGAGGAAGCGGCAGATCACCAGCATCTCGGCGTTGACCGAGAATGCGCCGATCAGCGAAAAGGCGCTGTACCAGATAAGGTTGAACAGGAAGGCCCTGCGCCGCCCAATTCGGTCGGCCATGCTACCCAGAAAAAGCGAGCCAAAGAACATGCCGATAAATGCCGAGGCCAGCAGCAGCTTGAAGGCCATGCTGTGTCTGTCGATACCGTATTCTCCCTGCAACGCCGTGCCGATCGAGCTGACAAGGAAAATCTCGAACATGTCGAAGAACAAGCCTATGCCGATCACCCACACCACAAATCGATGCAGCGAACCCGCAGGCATGTTATCCATCCAGCCGCCCAGCGTCGTGGCCTTGGCATGAAGGGCGTGTGTATCGTCGGCCGCGCTCGGTTCGGGTGAGGCAATGCGCGAATTGACGGTCGCACTGCCGCTCACGTGCAGATTTCTGGTGTTCATGTTTGTCTCCGTTTCTTTGCTTTCGGGTCGGCTTATGCGCCGTTCACCACGTTGATCGGCGCGTATAAATCGCCGGATCTTGGATAGCAGGGTGTCATTCCATCAAGCCATCAGTTCGGATATCTCGATCAGATTCAGATCGGGGTCCCGCACATACACCGAACGAATCTTCTGCGTGGCACCGGTGCGCGCAACCGGGCCTTCGACAATTGGCCATTCGCAACGGGCCAGATGCGCAATTACTTCGTCGAGCGGTACCGTGGCGATGAAGCACAGGTCGAGCGCGCCTGGTACGGGAACATGGGCCTTCGGCTCAAACTCAGCGCCACGCACATGGACGTTGATCTTCTGATTACCGAAGCGAAATGCAATACGTCCTTCGCCAAACGTCTCAAGTTGCATCTGCATGACCTCGGTGTAAAACTGTTTCGTTGCAGCGAAATCGACGCAGGTGAGTACGAGGTGATCGAGGTGGTCGATGAGTGCCACGTCCTGCTCCTTATGAAAATGCGTGTTGTTCCGGCAGACCGTCAGCGGCGCTGCAAGGCATCGAGTGCAGATCCAGACGCCGTCCGGCCTTGAGCAACTGGCTTGGCACGTCGTGGCCGATCAGTCCAGGAAGCTGAGCGGAGGCAGACAGCACGGTGGCGAGATCCACGCCGGTGTCGTAGCCGTCGAGCTCGAGCATGTGCACGAGTTCCTCAGTGCAGACGTTGCCTGTTGCACCTGGCGCGTAGGGACATCCGCCGAGTCCGCCGAGCGACGCGTCGAAGCGGTCGATGCCGGCATCCAGCGCAGCGAGCGTATTGGCGAGCGCCATGCCACGCGTGTTATGAAAATGCAGCGTGAGTTCGAGCGCGGCGAAGCGCTCGCGCGCGGCGGCGCACAGCGCGCCAACTTGTGACGGGTAAGCCATACCGGTGGTATCGCACAACGTCACGCCATGCACGCCGAGGTCGGCAAAGCGCTGCATCCAGTCCAGCACTTCAGCCTGGTCGATATCGCCTTCCATGGGGCAGCCCATCGCTGTGGACAGCGATACGTTGATCGCCACCTTCGTTTGCCTGACCACGCCGATCACGTCGCGCAATTGTGCGAACGACTGCTCGCGGCTCATGCGCAAGTTCGCGCGGTTGTGACTCTCGCTGACCGACATCACGAGATTGACTTCATCGACGCCGCACGACAGCGCGCGCTCTGCGCCGCGCAGATTCGGAACGAGCACGGTATAGACGACGCCTTCACGCCGCACGATCCGTTGCATCACTGCTTCGGCGTCACGCAAGGCGGGAATCGCTTTCGGCGACGTGAACGAAGTCACTTCGATCTTGGCGTAACCACACGCGCTCAGACGATCGATCAGTTCGATCTTGGCGTCGGTGTCGACGAACCTCGCCTCGTTCTGGAAGCCGTCGCGGGTGGCGACTTCCTGGATATACAGACGCTTGCTGCTCATGCCGTGCTCCTGTTCAGATGATGCCGCGTGCGCGCCAGGCGTCGCGGGTCGTCGTGTCGATGCCGAGGTTTTCCAGCACTTCGTCGGTGTGCTGGCCGAGCGTGGGCGCCTGGGTATTCACCGTACCCGGCGTCGCGCTCAGCTTCGGGACGATGCCGGGCAGTTGCACGGGCGTGCCGTCGGGGAGCTGGGTGTCGAGAATCATGTCGCGTGCGTGGTAATGCGGGTCGTTCGCGATGTCGGCGACGTCGTAGATCTTTCCGGCGGGAATGCGGGCTTCATTGAGCGCGGCGAGCACGTCGTCGAGCGTGTGGCGAAGGGTCCATTCGGCGATCGCGGCGTCCAGCCGCTCGACGTTCTTTACGCGGCCATCGTTTTGAGCGAGTGCGGGGTCGTCGGCCAGATCCTGACGGCCGATCAGTTCCATCAGACGCCGGAAGATGCTGTCGCCATTGCCCGCGATCAGCGCATATTTGCCGTCGCTGCAGCGATACGCATTCGATGGCGCGATCCCGGGCAAGCTGCTGCCCGCCGGTTGACGCACGGCGCCGAACGCCGAGTACTCGGGCAGCAGGCTTTCCATCATGTTGAAGACCGACTCGTAGAGCGCGACGTCGATCATCTGGCCCGCACCGCCGTTCTGATCGCGATGGCGCAGCGCGAGCAGGATGCCGATCACGCCGTGCAAAGCCGAGAGGGAATCGCCGATGGAGATGCCCACGCGCACGGGGGTGCGGTCGGTTTCGCCGCTCAGATGCCGCAAACCGCCCATCGCTTCGCCGATGACACCGAAGCCAGGGCGGTCGCGGTAGGGGCCGGTCTGCCCATAGCCGGACACGCGCAGCATCACGAGGCCTGGATTTAAGGCATGCAATTCTTCCCAGCCGAGGCCCCATTTCTCGAGCGTGCCAGGACGAAAGTTTTCGATCAGCACATCGCTTTGCGCGACTAGCTGGCGAACCACGTCCTGGCCTTCGGGCGAGCGAAGATCGAGCGTGACGGATTCCTTGTTGCGCGATTGCGCCGCCCACCAGACGGACGTGCCTTCATGCAGCAGACGCCATTTGCGCAGCGGGTCGCCTGTGCCGGGTGGTTCGATCTTGATGACATGCGCACCGAACTCGGCGAGCATTTTTCCAGCGAAGGGGCCGGCGATGAGCTGGCCCATTTCAAGCACGCGAACGCCTTCCAGCGGCTTCGTCATGGTTGTCTCCTTGCAAACGTCGTTCTCTTGACGCTTACTTTGCGACAACCCGCGCGTGCTGAAAATCAATGGATTCTCAACGACCCTTTCCGTTCTGGAAAGGGTCGGCGAGCTTAACTGTCGGTGCTGTCTGTGCGGCCGGACATGAAGTCGAGAAGGCGCAGCGCTTCGGGCGACAGTGTTTCGCGCGAGAGTGTACCGATCCACAAGGTGCGCTGCGCCCACGCGTCGGTGAGGTTCACGGCACGCAGGCCCGTCGCGAGAATTTCGGTGCGCACGGCGCCCTCGGGCAATATGCCGATGCCGAGCCCGTGCTCGATCATCCGGCAGATGCCGTCGAAGCTGTGCACCTGGATGCGTAGCTTGAGGGCCCGGTCCGCGCTGAATGCGGCATCGAGCAGCCGCGCGAGCAGTGAACTGCCTTCGTTCAGGCCGACGTACTCGAAGTCGAGCGTATCGGCGAAGGCGACTTCTTCGAGGGACGCGAGGGGATGGTCTTGCGGCACCAGCAGCACGAGCTTGTCCTGACGATAGACCGCCTTCTCGATACCAGGTGCCAGCACGTTGTCCGCAAAGATGCCGATGTCGGCGGTGCCGCTGCGGATAGCCGCGACGACTTCGTCGCTCAGGCGCTCTTCGAGCGATATCTTTACGCTGGGGTTGTCGGAGAGAAAAGCCTGCACGTCGTGAGGCAGGAACTGGATGATCGATGAAGTGTTGGCCCAGACTCGCACGTGGCCGCGCACGCCGGCGGCGTAGTCGCTCATCTCGTTGGCCATGCGGTTCACGCGGTCGGCGACTTGCCGGGCATGCGCGAGCAGGCCCTTGCCGGCGGCCGTCAGCTCGATGCCACGCGGCTGCCGCAGCATGAGCGTGCAATCGATGCTGCGCTCCAGGTCGGCCATGCGTTTGCTGACCGCTGACAACGTCATGCAAGTACGCTCAGCCGCTTTCGTCAGGCTGCCGAGTTCTGCTACGACGATGAAAAGGCGCAGCGATTGCAGGTCGTAGTGAGAGGAACTGGTCATGGGTGTATGGCGTTTAGCGCGACTGGAAGTCGATAGCCTGCGCGTCGGGTCCTGGCCCGGCGTGGCGGGCTGACTTCGTGTGAAGCATAGCAGGGAGCGGGGCGCTGCCGGTCTGGGCAGTGCTGGACGTTGCTGAACGCTGCGATAGGGGAGGCGCTTCGCAGCGGATTTAAGCGGCATGACTACCTTTACCCGCCTGTGTTTCGACTTGCACAGTTGTTGTGCAGCCGTATGCGGATTTTCGTTGTGATTTATTATCTGCTCCAGTGAACGCCACGTGGCGTCGAGGCATACGGGACACCGTGTGCAGTGCGTTTATGCTTTGACTGATCTGAGCGTCACCGTACAGACTTGCCGGGTCAGCCGTACGATTCTGGGATCTCAACGATCTGCTGCCTCATGTCCTCGGGCTTTGCGGGCAATCCAGCAGAACGATCGCGCTACTACGATGAAACTGTCCGTTCTCCGCATGCTGATCGCCATTCCGTCGCTGGGCGTGGGATTCTCTGCAGCCGTTTGCAATGCTTATGCGCTCGATGCAAAACTGGACTGCCAGTCGAGCCCGCATGATTTCATCGCTCCGCTTCTGGACGAGCAGTCGATCGATGCCAAGCCAATGCGCATTGAAGCAAATTCGGTCAACGCATTTCGTCCCACGCGCGGCAGTAACCTGACGGCATTCGGCTTTCATGTCTATGCCGTCTTCGGGTATGAGCAAAACGATCCCATCTTCAAACAAGGCACCGGCCAACCGGTTACGCCCCCGACATACGGCGTGGTGGTGACCGGCTCTGCCGCAGCGGTTGAGGCAAGCGTACGGCGGGCCGGCAGCGATGCGGCCATTCGCGACGTCGTTCCACTTTTTCTCACAGCCGTCTTCTGCAATGGGCATTGACGGCTGTGCTGCGTGCGCACGAGAAGCGAGGAGACAATCATGCATATGCTCACCAATGCCGGTCCGCTGGTTTCATTGATCGCAGGCATTCTGATTCTTGTCGTGCCGCGCCTCTTGAACTACATCGTCGCGATCTATCTGATCGTGATTGGACTGCTGGGGCTGTTCGGAAGCCACATTCGTTGAACGCGCATCCTTCTATTTTCCCCAGCCTGTTCGATCAACCCTTCGCCCACGCAGCGGCCGTGGCAACCGCGAAGTCCCGGTAGGATCGCGGCTGCCGCCCGAGCAGCGTAGCCAGGCGATCGACTTCCGCTTTCGAAGCGACCGCGCCGTCCTGTTGATACCGCTGCATCATCAGGCGCATATCGTAGGCGAGCCAACCCGGTGCGACCGCCTTGAGACGCTGTTCGAGGGTGTCGAGATCGTCGCCGCCGTAGCGAACCGGACGTCCCAGCGCTTCGGCCCAGATCGCAGCGATGCTCTCCGAAGTCAGCGCGTCAGGACCGACGAGTTCGTATGTTTCGCGCGGTAGCGCATTGGCGGCGCGCTCGCGGCGCAGGAGTTCGCGTGCCGCGGCTTCGCCGATATCGCGGACATCGACCATTGAAATACCTTTGCTGCCAATCGGCATGCCGTAGACACCGTGCGTCAGTAACGGGTCTTTCTGCCTGACGTCGTTCTGGATGAAATAGGCGGGGCGCAGCACCGTCGCGGGCAGATCGCAGTGTTCGATCATGCGCTCGACCGTGTGCTTGCCGGTGAAGTGAGGCACGTCGACATACTCCGCGCCCTTGAAAACCGACAGATAAACAATGCCTTTCACACCGGCCTCCCGCGCGATGCTCAGCGTCTGCAGTGCCTGTGTCAGTTCGTCCGCGGCGTTGGGGGCCAGCAGGAACACCGTGCTGACGCCGCTCAGTGCGCGCCGCACTGCATCGATGTCGGACAGGTCGCCCTTGACCGCGGTGACGCCAGCGGGGAATTGCGCTTTTTCCGGCGAGCGGGTCAGTGCCCGCACTTCGACGCCGCTGCCGTTCAGATGGTCGAGAACCTGCTTGCCGACTACGCCTGTGCTGCCAGTTACGAG
This sequence comes from Paraburkholderia aspalathi, assembly GCF_900116445.1. Classification (GTDB taxonomy): domain Bacteria; phylum Pseudomonadota; class Gammaproteobacteria; order Burkholderiales; family Burkholderiaceae; genus Paraburkholderia; species Paraburkholderia aspalathi. The sequence continues at coordinate 81,179 of NZ_FPBH01000014.1, read as the reverse complement.
GATTGCCATGATTTTCTCCTGGGGTTGAATGGACTGCGTGAGTCCGTGAGACGAACAATAGTCGTTCCATTGGGTGACCGAAAGTGCCAGAATCGAGACATCTCGTCTCGTATATGGAACGATCATGGATTTGACGTCACTGGCGGATTTCAACGCCGTTGCACTGCATGGCGGTTTCGGGCCGGCCAGTCGCGCGCTCGACCGTCCCAAGGCCACGCTGTCGCGGCGCGTGGCCGAGCTGGAAGAAGACCTCGGCGTGCGGCTGATCGAGCGGGGCGCACGCAGGCTGCGTTTGACCGAGGAAGGTCTCGCACTCCACGAGCGCACGCGGGGGCTCATGACGGAGATTCAGGAGGCGGGGGAAGCGGTCGCGTCGCGTGCGCCGGTGCCGCGCGGGCGCTTGCGCATCAGCGCGCCGGTCGTGTTCGCGCATGTCTTGTTATGCCAGATCGCTGCGCGCTTTGCGCTGGCCTATCCGCAGGTCGAGCTCGAAATCATCGCGGAAGACCGCGTCGCGGATCCGGTAGAGGACGGTTACGACCTGGTGATCCGTATCAATCCACCGCATGACGAGCAGCTCGTCGGGCGGCGCATTCTCGGTGACGAGCGCCTCGTGGTCGCTGCGCCGACTTTGTCGATACCGTCGATGCCCGCAGGCGAAGCCGACGAGCTGCAGGTGCCGGCGGTCGTGTCGATAGCGGCCCATGCCGACTTGCTCTGGAACATGCGCACGGAAGACGGCGTGAGGGTCATCAAGCCGATGCCGATGTTGCGGATGTCATCGCTGCTGATGGTGCGCGAGGCCGTGCTGCAAGGTGTGGGTGCGGCGCTCCTGCCTCGCCTGCTGGTCGCACAGGATGTGGCGACGGGGCGGCTGGTTTGTTGGGGCGCAGAGGCAGGGCCGCCGGTGGAAATCTGGGCGCTCTATAGTTCGCGCCGTTTGCTGAGCGCGAAGGTGCGCGCGTTTATGGACATGCTGAAACCCGACTCAGTCAGGTTCTGATGGCTGCTGTTTGAACAGGGCAAGCGCGCAGAAGCTCACCAAACACGCCGGCGCCACGCACATCTTTCTTCCGCCTTTAGTCATGCTTGCTGGTCTTATGCGTATGCGATCCTTAATGACATCAACTTGAGCGATACTCGCGAATTTGCGAATGGCCGGCAATAAATATGCTTGCTGAATTTATTACGTTTTTTTCAATGATTTAGGGTGATTTACGGTGATTTATGTTAACGAGGGATAATCGTCAGGAGAGCATCACCCATGTTTAAAAAACGAATACGTGCTGCACTGCTTGGCGCACTGATCACCGTGATTGCGCCGGCGTGTCAGGCGCAATACACCACCGACTGGCTGGCGAATACATTCGGAACGCTTGCCACGCATGTGGGCAACGGAGCGCGTTCGATGTGGGTCGCGCCTGAAGGCGTGATCTATACGGCTTCCCTATGGGATGAAAACGAGGGTGGCGTCGCGATCTATCAGAACGGCAAGAGCATCGGTTCTATTGGAATTAACAGCGAGTTTCAGGGTGGGGCGATAACGGGTAATGCCACATCGATTTTCGCCGCCTTGCAGTACAGCACCGTGTACGGCAGCGGGGCGGTAGGGCGATATAACAGAGCGACCCAGAAACGCGATGTCCTCATCCCCGTGAGCGTCTGGAACGCGGTCAAGCACGCCGATGTCATCACCGGGCTCGCCACGACCGGCACGCTCCTTTATGCGAGCGATTTCCCGGGCAATCGCGTCCGTGTCTACACCACCGACGGCGTGTGGCAGCAGGACATCAACATCTCCGGTCCCGGCGCACTCGCGTTGGATGGCGCGGGAAATCTCTGGGTAGCGCAGCAAAGCGCGGCCACGATCGTTGAATTCAGTCCGGCCGGCGCTCCGCTGAACACGATCCAGATGCCCGCGACGTCACGACCGTCCGCGCTGTATTTCGACGCGTCATCAGGACAGCTCATGGTCGGCGACCAAGGTCCCGACATGAATATCAAGCTCTACAACATCTCGGGCACGCCGACTCTGGTCGGCACATTCGGCATTCAGGGCGGCTATCTCGACAGCACCACAGGCATCAAAGGCCAGGTTGGCGACAAGCGCTTCACCCGTGTTGTCGGCATCGGCAAAGATGCAACCGGCACCCTGTATGTGCTCAACAATCCGTGGGGAGGCGGCTGGGACCTCGGCCGCAACGGCAGCACCGACATTCACGCGTATGACAGTGCCGGCAATCTGCAATGGAAACTTCAGTCGCTCAACTTCGAGGCGGTCGCCGCACCAGACCCGGTTACGGACGGCGCCTACTTCTATGGTGGCACCAATATTTACACCGGCACTGCGGGCGGCACCTTCGTCGCGAATACCGTCGACCCGTTTACTTACCCGTCCGATCCACGTCTCAACATGAACGATACGCAGCGCGACGAGCATTTCGGTCAGCTCGTTAGCGTGGGGGGAAACCGGATCCTCGTCGCGTCCGGTCAGAACCCTGGCATCTTTTACTTCTACCATTTCAATGCGGCGAGCGGCTATATCGCGATTCCGGATGCGTCGATTCCAGGCACTGCGTTCAATACGACGCTACAGATCACGGGCGGATTCTGCATCGATAGCAGGGGAGACGTATGGGCTGGTCTGGACAGAACGAATCACATCTATCATTACCCGCTGATCAGCTTCGACGGCAGCGGTAAGCCGACATGGGGACCGGGCATCGCCATCTCCATTCCGCAGAGCATCCGTCCGTTGACACGCATCATCTATCTGCCGGAGAGCGATACCATGATTCTCGCGCAAGGCATCGCCGGGAGCTGGGACTGGACGGCGATTCAATCGAGGATCGAGGTGTATCACGGCTGGAGCGCGGGCAACACCACGAAGCCCAATCCGGTGATCAACCTCACTAGCGCCAATCCGAAGTCAATCACGGCCGTGGGCAATTATCTGTTCGTCGGCTATGTGCATACGGTTCCCAACATCGACGCCTTCAATCTCACCACGGGTAACCTCGATACGACCTTGATCAACTCGAGTGCGGGCGCGGTGGATGTGGGCAACGACGTGGATTCGATGTATGGCCTGAGGGCATACCTGAGAGCGGCCGGCGAGTACGTGATCACGAAAGACAACTACAACGGCTCCAGCATTATTGTTTATCGCTGGACGCCTTGATCGGTTTACTCGAGGCTATGATCAGACGAGAAAACATGCGGTGCGCGTTCTACGCCTCGTCGAATTCGCATCGTTCAGTTCTCTCCGTCTACGCATTTGATACGCTGACGTATTGATATTAATAATATAAAAACCGCCCGCGTTATTCTTTGCTCCGGTCTATTTATTTTTCTTCGAGGGAAAGTCAAAGACCTGCGTTTTCCGCCCCCGGTGAGGCAGAGATTTTCCATTTCCACTGCTTTGGAAAACCATCGGGAGCGTTTCCAGAAAGATTCTTTGAACTACTACTTATCGTCCCTGGTCGTGCCCACGTTACACAGATGAAACGTTTATAATTCGTCTGCCAAAACACTGGCTGTAAGTAATGCCGGGCACGTGCCGGGAACGGCATCAATCAAGTAAAGCTTGCGTGGGTAGGTGGTTTCAAGGCGCTGGACCAGCGTCTCTCATACGAATGGGTTGCGAATGAGTCGAGCGACTTTAACGCTACCTGTCAGCGGTTTTCACAGCTTTTCCTTTTAGGGAATTGGGCTCGAAACCTAATTAGATTTAGGTTCCGGACGGGCCTTGTCACGCCCTGGATTTGACTCGACTGAAATCGAGCATGCCGGGTGCGCCGTCAATCACTGATAGAACCTCATCACGCAAACATTCTTGGTTAATAGTAAGGATGACGTAATTGTTATCTATTGAAGGGTGACAGATCAAGATGCTGAGCGTACTGCCGCCAGGCGGCGCTCAGTGTGCGTTCGAATGCGTAACGGTATCTGCGAGCGGCTACCGGCACATTGGAAGCGCCAGTTTCATCAGCAATGAACGCGATCGTCGCGTTCGCCGCTTCAACTCTCTCAGTACTCAAAGAACGCCAAAGCGGGACGGCTTAGATCGATCTTGCTCAATCCTCGGGGACAACCTGATTTTTAGGGATACATACGGACAATGACGAGAAACTTCAAACTTTTGGGAGTTGCGGCAGCAACAGTGTTTGCATGGTTTGGTGCGGAGAATGCGCAGGCTGCGACGAGCACCATCACCGTCGCAGGACAGCAATACAAGTTGTGCGCACAAGAGAACGGCACCTGCAAATTCCTCGGAACTGGCTCGGTGGTGTTCGGTGCAGTGCCGCCCACCTCGCCGTCGGTCATGCTGACGACCCCTGCCACCTTTAGCAACGGCGTCGGATGCTATGTCGGCGCGGTTTCGCAGACAGATCCCGCATACGGTTACGGCAAATCATGTTGGGTGAAGGCGGTTGCCGCGAGCCCAACTCCGGCTCCGACACCCACGCCAACGCCAACTCCGACACCGGCGCCGGCTCCGACACCAGCGCCGGCTCCAACTCCGACACCGACGCCAACGCCGACACCGACGCCGACACCGACGCCAACGCCAACGCCGACGCCAGCTCCCACTCCGTCACCGTCCAGCTCGACCCTCTCGTGCGGCACGCCCACACACACGGCTGGCGGAACCGCGAATGGCGTGATCAGCGCCGACACGCCCACCACCGACGGCATGCGCATTTTCCAGAACAACGCGGCGTTCAAGCTCGCGATTACGACGAACGCGCCGAGCGCGGATACGGTCGTCTGGTCCGTGGCGGACTCGACCGGCGCGATCAAGGCGCAGGGCAGCTTTGCGGTTAGCAGCGGTGTGCAGACCAACTCGATTCCATGTACGTCGACGTGGTCAGGCTATGGCGCGCTGACGGCGACGTTGCGCTCGAACGGCGGCACGTTGCCCAACACCGGTACGCGTCCGGTGGGTATTGCGACGTTCGGCGTGTTGCCGAACCTGACGTCGGTACTGGGTACCGTAACGTATGCCCATCAGGATCAGCACCGCTTCGGCATGCAGGGCTTCAACGGCAACATCGCCGCGCTGCATGATCTGGGCATCTCGTGGACCATCGACGACCGCGAGGTATCGGCCATGGAACCCAATGGCCCCAACACCTACACGCCGAACGTGAACGACCTCGATCCGTTCTACAAGGCCAACCCTGATCAGATGCGCATTGTGCGTCTCGATGGACTGCCTGCATGGGATTCGAAGACGGGGCAATTCAACGACAGCTACTATGCGCCGTCGAACATGCCTGAGTTCCAGAGCTTCATGGCCAAAGTCGGTACCGATACGAGCCTGATTCGCGCTGCCAACTATCCGAACCAGCAAAGCAACTATTATCAGGTGACGTGGGAACCGAGCCTGGGCTGGGCGGATAGCGACGCGAACTTCGTCGCGATGTATAAGGCCGCGTATCAGGGCATTCACTCGACCGATCCGAATGCCGTCGTGATGGGAACCGGCAACCCGTTCCCTTCGAATTGCGACACCTGCACCACCGGCTATCTGCAGAAGTTCGGTGCGCTTGGCCTGTGGAATTACATCGACGCAGTCTCGACGCATGGCTACTGGAATGCGGGCACCTATCCGGCCCATCCGCCGGAATTGCAGGACTCCGATCCGGATCCGGCGAACCAGGCGAACGCGCTCGACAACCAGATGACGCAATTGCGTTCGGTGATGCAGGCGGGTAAGCCGAACATGAAACTCTTCTTCACCGAAGCAGGCACGAGCTACGATCCCGGTCTCAACTACGGCCCCACGGTGCCGTCGCAGAACCAGTTGTTCGCCCACGCTGCGGTTGGCGTGCGGTCGCACATCATTGTGCTTGGCGGTGGCGCACAGTTGACGACGCTTTTCTATGGTCCTGACTATCCGGGCGAAGTGGGATACGGCTCGTTCTTCGATCTGAATGACGCGCAAGGGGCTTACGGTGCGACGAACCTCTCGCCGAAACCTGAAGCGATGGCCTTCGCGACGATGACACGTGTGCTGGACGGCACGAACACATTGGGCCGGGTTACGGGTACGCCGTCTGGAACGTTTGCATATGCGTTCCAGCAGCTTGGCAACGGCAAGGTGGTGACTGCCGCATGGGCGCACAGCAACGCGCAGTGGCCCGCGAGCAGTGGTCTCTATAGCCAGACCTACTCGACGAGCTATTCGCTTCAGGTCGACGGTGCCGGTACGTCGGGCAATGTGACGAAGATCGATGGTTACGGCAATACCAGCACGCTTGCTTACACCAACGGTAAAGTCACGCTGACCCTCACCGAGGTGCCGCAGTACATCGTCTCGAACAACGCAACGGTCGCCAAGGCCAATGCGACTGTTCCGGTCGGGTATACGGGCCAATAAGGCCCGAGTCGTACCGACGCGCCGCTGATGAGAGCAGCGGCGCGTCGATCAATCCGAAGTGGTAGCGGTTGGATGAATTTTGGCGGGATAATCTCGCCACCTTCGGACCGCCTCGCCAACGTGTCATGCCTCGCGGATCGCTACAGCAAACGTCAATTCAAATTACTCCATGCGACGACGCAGATTCTTTGAATCAGTTGGTTTACTAGCAGCCGGGTTATTGTCAAAAGGCGCCAGCGCCGCTTCGCCGACATCGGTGCCTCCCGGACACCCGCCGTTCAAACCGGCCGGCGAGGCAAGCGCCACGCAGGCCGTGCGTCACGCTCTAGGCCGCATCGAAGCGATCGACCGGCGCGGTCCGCGGTTGCGCAGCATGATCGAACTGAATCCCGACGCCATGCAGATCGCGGCCGCGCTGGATGCCGAGCGCCGCGAGGGTAAGCGCCGCGGCCTATTGCATGGCGTGCCCGTCGTTATCAAGGACAACATCGCGACTGGCGACAGAATGGCAACAACGGCAGGTTCGCTTGCCCTGGACGGCATTCGCGCAACCCGCGATGCCGATCTCGTGCGCCGCCTGCGTGAAGCCGGCGTGGTCGTCATCGGCAAGACGAATCTGAGCGAATGGGCGAACATCCGTTCCACGCGCTCGACCAGCGGCTGGAGCGCCCGCGGTGGCCTGACGCGCAACCCCTTTGCGTTGGACCGCAACACGAGCGGATCGAGTTCCGGCTCCGCGGCAGCGGTCGCCGCGGGGTTGGTGGCCATGGCGATCGGCACTGAGACAGACGGGTCGATTGTGTCTCCTGCGTCGATCTGCGGAGTGGTCGGACTCAAGCCGACTGTCGGACGGGTAAGCCGTGACGGCATCATTCCGATTTCACACACGCAGGACACGCCCGGTCCCATTACCCGATCGGTCCACGATGCGGCGTTGCTGCTTTCGGCGATTGCCGGCGTGGACTCGCACGATCCGCAAACGTCGGCGGCGCCTGCACCGGACGACTACCTGCGAGCGTTGAACAAAGACGCGTTGAAGGGCGCCCGGATTGGCGTCGCACGAGAGTTTTTCACGGGCCACGACGAAGTCGACCGGCAGATAGAACTGGCTATTGCGCAACTGCGGCTGCTCGGCGCGGACGTGATTGATCCCGTCGATTTGCCGCGAGTCAGTTACGACAAGGAAGAGCTCTCCGTATTGCTGCATGAATTCAAACACGATCTACCGCTGTGGCTCGATACGTTCGCGCCGCATGCACAGGTTCGTAATCTTGCCGATGTGATGGCTTTCAACAACGCGCATCGCAATCTCGAGCAGCCTTACTTCGGCCAGGAACTTTTCACTCAAGCCCAGGCGCTGGGTGATCTCGATAGCGATGCGTATAAGCGCGCGTTGGCAACGTGCCGTACGCAATCTCGGGACGAAGGATTGGACCGCGTACTCGTTCAGCATGGTCTGGATGCGATCGTCGCGCCGACGGGCGGGACCGCATGGCTGACCGACTTCATCAACGGCGACAGCAGTAATGGCGGCTTCTCGACGCCGGCAGCCGTGGCCGGGTATCCGCATCTGACAGTGCCGGCCGGGCAAGTGCGCGGTTTGCCGGTCGGTTTGTCGTTTGTTGGGCCCGCCTGGACTGAAGCGCGGTTATTGGCATTGGGTTATGCGTTCGAGCAGGCGACCCAGTGGCGCAGAGACCCGCAATTTCTGACGCGGTCCAACGTACCTCCGTTGGTCAGTGCCTGAATTGCCGCCCATTTGCCGCGACTAGTGAAGGGGGGCGAACCCTGATCACTTTCGGGTGTTCGCCTGACATGCCATCAGCTAAGATTATCGACATTGTCGGCTTACACAAGAGAAGCTGAACCGCCATCGGCTTTACGATGGCTTTCACCTGGCTTCCTCAAGTTCGGGGTGAAATCTTGCACCGCTCGCCAAAATCGATACATCTCGCATGGTTCGCCTTGTCTTTCCTGGGCGTGCATGCAGTTTGCCTGATGCTGTTTCGATCCCGGGCGACGCTGGTCACTTATCCGTTCCTCATACTTGCTCCGTCGTTCGCGTTTGCGGCCACCTGCTGGCGCGCCCGCGCCGTGGAGCGGCAATCACGCACGCCATGGATTCTGCTCGCTGCCGGCCTGTTTTTGTGGACCTGCGGCATTGGTCTCAGCGCCTGGGAAGATCTGTTTCAACAGATGCCGGTGGGCATTGCGTGGTTCTCCGACTTTTGCTTTTTTCTCTATGGCGTGCCGATACTTCTCGCCGTCTCGTCCGTTTCAAGCAGGCAGCGAATTCCGCTCTTCGTGTGGATGGATGGCATCCAGGCAGTATTGACCGCCTATCTTGCCTACATCACCATATTTACCGTAGTGCCGTTTTCCGACACTGCGCTCAAGCCAATCTCGGCTTCGGTCCTATTGCTGACCTACAACGTCGAGAACGTTGTTCTTGCTATGGCGGCGACGCTGCGTCTCCGTCTTTTGCCACGAGAAAAGGACCGCGGATTTTACAAACTCCTATGCGGCTACTTGTGGATCTATGCAATCGTGGCCGGCGTGTACAACAGTTGGGCCGCCTCTTCAGACGGTCATGCTGTGATCGACGTGATAGTCGACGTTCCTTTTCTGCTATTGGGCGTGGCGTGCATGATGCGCTCACCGCAAGAGAGTGAAGCCGATCTCGATGAAGAGAAGCCGCCCCTCGCCGTTGTCATCGAGAACGGTAGTCCAATTTTTTATACGTTGGCATTGCTCGCGTTGAGCATTCCGCTGATGCGCGAACACTTTTACGTCGGGACGGTTGGCATAGTCACCGCATTAGTCGTGCACACCATACGGACGGCAGCTCTGCAAAGCCGGTTGGTGCGGACTCAGCATGAGTTGCGCGATGCAAGAGACCGCCTCGAAAAGATTGCACTCACGGACGCGTTGACCAATGCGGCGAATCGTCGTTGCTTCGACCAAACGCTCGCACTTGAATGGAACCGCGCGGCTCGCAACCAGCTTCCGCTTGGCTTGCTGCTTATCGATATCGACCACTTCAAGAAGTTAAACGACCGCTACGGCCACCCAACGGGAGACAAGTGTCTCGTTGCGGTTGCAAGCGCTTTGCAAGCGGCTCTGCCGCGCAGTGGCGATCTGCTTGCACGCTATGGTGGCGAAGAGTTCGCTGCGATTCTGCCTGCGACGGACGAAGACGGAGCACGTCTGGTGGCAGCGAAAATGCTGGCTGCGGTCGGCTCGATGCATATCAGGAATGAGACGTCGCTTGGCGACTTTGTGACGGTGAGTATCGGGATCGCTGTTTTCGGATCGGCCGGTACGGGTTCCGTGCACCAGATCGTTGAGGCTGCGGATCGAGCGTTATATTGCGCGAAAGAACGCGGGCGAAATCGCATCGAATCGATCGGACAACGGGATTTCCAGGGGACCGGATCAGTATAGCGATGGCCGGTAAAACGTGCGGCTGGTTCCTTTTGATACCGCCGGGCACCGGCAGCGCGATGGCTGCGTCGCATACTGTTTCGCCGACATCCGGATATTGTTCATACAAATATATTTCGGATATCTTATACGAGAGAGTTAATGATCTTTTCTCTCAATTCCGGCCCTCGTTCTGTCTGTCATGGCAGGATCAGCTATCTGGTCTGTCTAACGGCGATTTTTCGCAAAGGGTTTAATTCAGCAAAGGTTTGCGAAAGAATTAAATTCTCTATTGAATTAATGACTTGGGAATCGGCCGGATTTCTATTTCAATAAGTAATCGGCAAAAAAAGGCCGACACATTGTGTCGGCCGGAAAGACTCTGGCGTCCGAGGAATGCATGCCAGAACCTGAGAGACGTTAATCAGTCAATTTTACGGATCGCGGTACTGGGTGCGGGCATTATTGCCACATACCAGGATTTAACAATTGGGCGGCGTGTTTTCTCAGAACAGGGTTATTTTTAGCGTGCCGACTTCACTGGGGAGTGATCATAAACGAAAAGCTTTGGCCAAGCATAAGGACGTCAAAAAAATTTGTCGATCGGCCTTCGCCCAATCCGACATCGGGGAATGCGGATGTCCGTGTAGGGATTTCCTTAATTGAATTTATTCCGTACTAATGTGATGCCTGATCGCATAGCGAATCAATTCTGAATTATTAGTGATCCCCAGTTTTTGCATGAGGCGCATTTTATGTGTGCTGATAGTCTTCGCACTGAGCGCGAACGCTTCAGCAATATCGTTGATGCTCTTTCCGGCGGCCAAAGCTTGTAACACCTGGAATTCGCGATCGGACAGCATGTCGTGCGGCGGGGTGTCGCCGGAGTGAGTGCCGAAGATCATCGAGTCCACCAGTTTCGGATCGATGAATCTGCCGCCTTCGGCCAGCTTGCGGATCGCGGCCAGCAGGATCTCCGGGTCGCTGTCTTTGGTGAGATAGCCGGTTGCGCCGGCCCGCAGCGCACGCGAGACGACCTGGGCCTCGTTGTGAATGCTCAGCACGAGCACGGGCAAGGCGGTGTACTCGGCCCTGATGCGCCGGATCAGATCGATGCCGCTAATGCCCGGCATGGTCATGTCGAGCAGCAACAGGTCGGGACACCGGGCGCGTAGTTTCTCGAGTACTTCGGCGCCTTCGGCCGCCTCGTCGGCTACGATCATGTCGGTGGTGGTCGCGATGATCTGCTTCAGCCCACCTCGCACGATCGCATGGTCGTCTGCAATGAGGATCTTTATCATGTGCTTTTCTCGTCGGTCCTGAGCGGGATGTGAATAGAGACGGTTGTGCCCGCGCCGGGCGTGCTTTCGATCTGCAACGTGCCGCCAATCAGCCGCGCGCGTTCGCTCATGCCTAGTAATCCGTAGGAATAGCGCCGGCGCGCCGCGGGCAGATCGAAGCCGCATCCGTTGTCGCTGATATGGAGTGTCAATGAGCCGTTGCTCGCGGCGAGCGTGACGTCGACGCGCGAAGCGTCGGCGTGGCGCGCAACATTGGTCAACGAGGCCTGCGCGATACGGAACACGGCCGTTGCATGCGCATCCGGCAGAACCGGTTCGCTCCCATGGATCGACAACTGGCACGGCATGCGATTACGTCGAACGAAGTCGTCCACGAGCCACTCGAGTGCCGACAGGATGCCAAAGTTTAGCGCAGCCGGCCTGAGGTGGCTGGCCACGTTGCGGACCATCCAGATGGTCTTCTCGACCAGCTCACGCATGTCCTCGGTTTTTCTGGCTGCTTCCGAATCGCTGTCGAGCCGCATCCGCAACAACGACACGTCCATTTTCAGTGCGGTCAGCAATTGCCCGAGTTCGTCGTGAATTTCCATGGCGATCCACTTTCGCTCTTCTTCGCGAACCGCCTCCATGTACGCGGACAATTCGCGCAAACGCTCGCGCGATTCGAGCAGTTCCTGTTCGACCCGCTTACGTTCCGTCATGTCCTGAATCGTACCGACCAGCTTGAGCGGATGGCCAGGCCCTTCGTGTGCCGCTTCGGCGTGAAGCTGTACGATGCGTGGCGCGCCATCTCCACCGGTGAGGCGGCAATCGAGAAAGTGCGGCTGCCGGTCAGCGAGCACCGCGCGCACGGCCCGCCGTACAGCGGCCCGATCTTCAGGGTGAATCGCCGCGCGCAGCGTGCGATAGCTGGGCCGCACGCCGTTCGGCTCCAAACCGAGGATCCGGTACATCTCATACGACCAGTGCGTCACGCCGGCGGCCGCGGTCCATTCCCAGTCGCCAAGCTTGGCCAGCCGCTGAGCGTTCGCCAGACTGGCTTCGCTGGCGCGCAATTTCTCTTCTGCCTGTTTGCGCGCGGTGACGTCGTTGAGACCGACATAGATTGCCGGGGCGTCAGCGAACGTCGCAATGCGAGCGGTCGCCACGGCCCAGAAGTGCTCGCCTTCCGAATTCCTGAACTGGATCTCGTTGTTGGTGAATCCGCCTTCGTGGCGCAGAAGTTCGACCGCTCTGTCGCGCTCCGTCGGGTCGACATAGAAGTCGCTCATGTAGGTGGTGCCGCAATCGTCCACGCCGAAACCGAACAGCCAGCGGAACGGCCCGTTCATGTAGAGGACCTGCCCGTCGTCCATGGACGTAATGCACAACGGCACCGGGCTCGTCTCGACGATCGTGCGAAAGCGCGCTTCGCTCGCCACGAGTTTCGTTTCGGTCCGTATGCGTTCGTCGATTTCGACCAGCAGACTCGCATTCGCGCGCGCGAGCTGGCCGGTTCGTTCGGCGACGCGGTCTTCGAGTTCGTCGCGCACGCGAGAGAGGGCTTCTTGCGCCTGCTGGCGAACCGCCACCTCGCTCGAGAGACTTTCGTTTTGCGAACGAAGTGCCTTGTGCATGGCACGCAGCGCGAGGTGGGTGCGAATGCGCGCCAACATTTCGGCGATCTGGAACGGCTTGGTGACGTAGTCGATGCCACCCGCCGAAAATCCTTCGACGAGGTCGTCAGGATCGGCGAGCGACGTCATGAAGATCACCGGAATTTCACGGGTCAACTCATTGCGCTTGAGCCGGCGACAGGTTTCGAAGCCGTCTATGCCCGGCATTTTTACGTCGAGCAGGATCAGGTCAGGCTGCGAAAATTGCGCCCGTTCGAGCGCCTCCTCGCCGTCGAGTGCAACGAACACGCGAAAGCCCTTGTCCTCGAGACTATCGGCCACGACACCGATGTTGATCGGCGCGTCGTCCACAACCAGAATGGTGGCCGGCTCCGCCGGGCTCGTTATGTCATTCATGGCTGGCCTTCCTCTCGAGATATTCCTCCGCGAGCAGCAGGATGGCCTTTGACTGATAGCCTTTCACGAGTGCACGCAACTCTGTTGTGAATACCAGATTGCGCTCGTCAAGGGCCGCCATCCTGTCGGCCCATTCGGCGATAGCACGCATGTCGCCGAGACGGGCGAGACGATGCAGCTTGTCGAGTTCGTCATCGGGCAACACGGGGGCGTGCGTGCGCGATGCGTCAGGATGCGGCGAGTGAGTCGCCGGCGAGTCAGTCCACTTGAGCGCCAGCAAATCCGCCAGATGGGCCTGCAGCCGTTCGAAGTCGACCGGCTTGGGCAGGAAGGCATTCGCGCCTGCGTCGGTGCTTCGTTTCGCATCGCTCCAGGAAGGATTCGCCGACACGGCAATGATCGGAATATCGCTGTGTCCCGGCAAGCGGCGCAATCTGCGTGTTGTTTCGAGTCCGTCCATTTCCGGCATCAGGATGTCGGTCATGATGAGCGACGGCGCCTCGCTGCGCGCCTTTGCGAGCCCCTCATGGCCGCTGGCGGCCTCGATGGTGTCGAAGCCCAGTTGATCCAGAAGCTCGACCAGGACCGCTCGATTGACGGGCTCGTCGTCGATCACCAGCACTTTGTGGCGCGGACCGGTGTAGCCCGTCACGCGCGGCGCGGCCGGCGTTACCGGGTCGGTGCGCGCCGCGGACGCATCGGCGACGGCCGGAGCAAGATCGAACCAGAAGACGCTCCCATGCGCGACCGTGCTTTCCGCGTGGATTTCGCTACCCATTGCGCGCACGAACTGCTGGCTGATCGCAAGACCGAGCCCGGCGCCGCCGGCGCGTCGCTCGGGGCCGCCGGCCTGCTCGAAAGGCTCGAAAATCGCGCCGAGCTTGTCGGCCGCGATGCCGATTCCCGAGTCACGCACGCAGAAGCGCACGGCCCCGGAGGGCGCACGGCTGACTTGCAGGCTGACGCAGCCTGTGTCCGTGAATCTGACGGCGTTCGCCAGCAGATTAAGCAGCACCTGCCGTAAGCGGCGCTCGTCCGCCCGCACGGCGCAGCCCAGGTCGGGGGCCAGCTCGCATAGGAATCGCAGGCGTTTTTGCTCCGCCTTCACACTGATGATGTCGCGGATTGTATCGAGGACGCCCGGCAGCGATACGTCGGCCATTTCGATGCGCATTTTGCCGGCCTCGATGCGCGCGAAATCGAGCGTGTCGTCGATCAGCGTCAGCAGATGCTCGCCGCTACGGTGAATCACTTCGACCGCGTTGCGCTGGCGCTCGCTCTGGCTGCCGTCGCGCAGCAAAATCTGCGTATAGCCGAGGATGCCGTTCAGCGGCGTGCGCAGTTCGTGGCTCATGTTCGCGAGGAACTCGCTCTTGGCCCGATTGGCGGCTTCGGCAAGGTACCGCGCTTCCCGCTGCGCAGTGGCGTCACGCTCGGCGAGATAGGCGTCATGCAGCCGCGCGCCCATGCTGTTGAACGCGGCGACCACGCGATCAAGTTCGTCTGGCCAGCGCGGCTGGCGGCGCGGCAGGACGAACGGCTTCGGCGCCGCACGGAAGTCGTATTCGCCGACGAGTCGGGCAATCGTGGCGAGATGCCGCGTAACGAGGCGCGAGAAGATGTAGATGGTGAACAGCGCCACGATGAACGTATAGGTAGCCTGACTGATCAGAATGACCAGCGCGGTTTGCGCTAGCGCCTGATAGAGATTGGCAAGCGTCGCTTGCACATAGAGGGTGCCGATCTTCTGCTGGGCGCTGTGGATGCGATAAAAGATCGGAAATTCGCGGGATATCACGGCGCCTGTCCTGCGCTCGCCAGCCGTCACCACCAATGGCGTCGCGCTCGCGCCGGTCTCTCGTACCTCGGCGGCGCACATGTCGGCGAGCCTCAGGATGCCGTTCAGTTGAAGCTGGAGTTCTGTGCGGTTGAGCTGCCACAGACCTTCGCCGAGGCTGTCGCGATTGCTTCGGTCAATATCGGATAAACGTGTTTCGATCAGTTCGACGCCGCGGCTATAGTCGCGATAGAGCTGTAGTGCGGTGAGCAATAACGTGACCGCGCAACTGAACAGCAGCACGGTGGCCAGCAGGCGGAAAACCACGCTGTGCCTGAATCGGCCGGGCGAGACAAAGATTGAACCAACGCTATTCGCCAGCATATTTCCCCGCGAGTGCTGTGATTCTTGTTTGGGTATTCTGCACTCGTCGCCGAATTGCGGTCTATAAGGGGCCGTCGAGGAAGTCCGCCGCGGCAAATGCCGGCACTTGACCCGCTGCCTTCGCGAGCCGCACTCGCGCCCACATAATGCCGGCACCGTTCGCGGCGGTGGCGCCGCGCGGCAATGGCTCGCCGATGATTTCGCGGGCGTTGCCGATGATTTCGCGCACCAGGGTCGACTCACGAGCACTGAGTTTCGCCGCCTGGAACTGGCACAGATCCGACATGGCATCAGCCAGACGCTTGACCACAACCGTATCGTGACCGGTCAACGGCCAGCAATGCAAAAGATAGGCGAGCGGTACCAGTTTTCTTTCTTCACACCAAAGCTCGAATAGACGTACGCACAGCTCGTCAATGCGTTCGACTGTTTTCTCGCTCGGCAAAAAGTAGTCGTTCATAACGGTGATCCGGCGATGGTATGTAAAGAACCACTTTAAACTCAGCGCTTGAGTGTCGCCGTCAGGTAGTCCGGACTATAGGCTGGTGGTTTCCTGATTTTTGGGTCAGGAAATCCTTAACGCCTATCGTCCCGCGCATCAATGCCGTTTCTTGCCGTCGAACGGATCGAGCCAGAGTTCTTTGCGATCGAGAGGCACCCATGACGGCAGCAGTGGATTCTTCAAATCGATCAGCACGCGGCGCTCGAGATGCAGATCGGCGATGCCTTGCGCGAAGTGTTCGCGGAATAGCGCCTCGAAACTCCCGTCCTTCAGCATGGCTTCGAGGCCGTCGCGAATCCGCTTCGCCAGCAACGGCTCGCTTTGGCTGACATAGAAGAACTGCGCGTACGGGTAGCGGATGAGCAGGTGGGAGTCAATCCTCATATTAGGGTAACTCGGCTGAAAGGCTTTGATTTCACGCGTGATCTCGACTACGCCGCGCGGGAACATGTCGAAGCGGTGGTCAGCCAGCATCGGAAAAAGCAGATCGTAACGGCTGGCAGTGACGAGTGGAACGCCGGCCGCGCGGTAGATCGGGACATCGCCCCAACCCTGGCCCTGGCCAACGCTGAGTGTGCGAAGACCCTGGAGGTCGTGGATGCTGTCGAGCTTAGCCTGCTCGCCTTGATTGATCAGCGCCACGCGATAGCCGAGCAGGCCCCGGTCGATGGGAATCGGCACCGGAATTGCCGAGGCGTCGAGTTCCGGGTGTCCGGGCTCGCTTGCCAGGACGTTGATCAGGCGGCCCGATATCACCTCGTCGATCTCGCGCTGGGCCGACATCGGTGAAAAATAGGCGTCGATGATGTACGGGCCGTAGGCCGCTACGGTGTGGTTCAGCGCGGAGATAAGAAAGGCCCAGCGGCCCTCCCTCACCACGTCCCCGGATAGGCGAAGAATTCGCACATGAGTGACGACGGCGGTCGACGGGACGGGCGAGCCGGCGCTGCCGAAGGCCGGGCTCAATAAGGCGCCGGCAATGAGGGGGAGCACCACTGATGGTTTGAAGCGTCCGCGGAATCTGGCGCGGCGGATTCCATCAATGTGATCGAGGACGGACATGAGTAGCCTGAACCGGAAACGACGGGTAAGCCGCAGTATGGGTTCGAGGGGCGGCTTTGGCCAAATTCAATAAGGAACTGGGCCATCGATCGCAATGAGGTGATGAACAGGATCGTCGCCACAAAGTCGGGGTGCACAGGTCGTATTGATCGGGTTGCCGGGGGCCCAGCAGACCTTGCCACTCTGGCGCTATGCTAGCGGCTTCGGCTACTTCGAGGAGCAATGATGCAACGGACTGCAGGATCGATGATCACGTTTAACCGCCCTGACGGCAAAGACGTTCAGGGTTATCTGGCCAAGCCGCAGAAGCTGGAAGGCGCGCCTGCCATCGTCGTGATTCAGGAATGGTGGGGCTTGAACGACCAGATTCGCGGCGTGGCGGACCGGCTTGCGCAGGCCGGCTATCTGGCGCTGGTGCCCGATCTCTTCCGCGGCAAGTCGACGGTTGAAGAGGCTGAGGCGAACCATTTGCTGAGCGCACTCGATTTCGGCGATGCCGCGACACAGGACGTGCGGGGCGCCGTCCAGTATCTGAAGCAGCACTCGGCAAATGTCGGCGTGACCGGCTATTGCATGGGCGGCGCGCTGACTTGGCTCGCGCTATGCAATATCCCTGAAGTATCGGCCGGGGTGGTGTGGTACGGCTTCCCTCCGCTCGAGTACATCGACGCATCGAAAATCAAGGTTCCGGTGCTCGGTCACTGGGCGACGCAAGACGAATTCTTCCCGGCTGAAACGGTCGACGCATTGGAGTCCAAGCTCAGCGCGGCCAATGTCGACGTCGAGTTCCATCGCTATCTTGCGTACCACGCGTTCGCGAACGAAACGGCAGTCGGGCCGGGCCGCATCTCCAGGACCCAGTTCGATCCGGTCTGGGCGCAGCAGGCCTGGGACCGCACGCTGACCTTCTTCGGCCGCACGCTCTGGAAGTAAGCGGCAAGCGCGGACCCGCATTGAAAGGTGGACGCAAGCCGCGACCTGATCCCGTCAGCCAGCAGCGAGCCCGGTCGGCGTTTCTTATGCCGACCGGCTCTCGCGGCCGGACACCTCATGAAGCATTCCATTGCAAACTCGTGAAGGATGAGGGTGGCGGCGCGCCAATCTGTTTACCTATACTCCCCTCACTCTGTATGTAAGGCAGCCCAATCGCCGCAATACCAACAAGCGCAAACAAAAGCCAACAAGACGGAGCCTCACATGCCTGTAGCGATTCGGAACGCGGCCCTCGTGCTGCTGACATGTTTCACGTTGGGCGGCAGTGCTTATGTGCAGGCCGGCTCCGGTTGCGATGAGGGATGCAAGGCCCGCGGTCAGCTACTCGAACAGCGCGTCACGCTACGGCTCAGCGCCGCGGCGTTTTCGAAACTGCTTGCATCGAACGCATCCGGTCAGCAACTCGCGCAGATCGCCGGTGCGCCCGCTTGCGGGGTGGAGATCGTGACCTTCCGCTACCGCACCATCGGCGGCGCGGGCGAACCCACCACCTCCAGTGGCGCGCTGATGATTCCGGGCGGACGGTCGGCTGCATGCAGCGGGCCGCGTCCGCTGATGCTCTACGCGCACGGCACGACCGCGTACCGCAACTACAACATTGCCGATATCACGCAAACCGATCCGGGCAACGGCGACGGCGCCGGGGAGGGCATCAGCGTGGCTGCCATGTATGCGGCTCAAGGGTATATCGTGGTGGCGACAAACTACGCGGGCTATGCCGGCTCCGACCTCACATACCACCCCTATCTGAACGCCGACCAGCAATCCGCCGATGTGATCGATTCGCTGCGGGCGGCGCGGACCGCACTGAGTGCAGTAAAAGCGGAGAGAAAGACTCGCGAGAACGGCAAGCTCTTCGTTACCGGCTATTCGCAAGGCGGCTTCGTGGCTCTCGCGACGCATCGTGCTTTGCAGGCGGCCGGTGTCAAGGTCACGGCATCCGCGCCGGGATCGGGTCCGTATGCGCTTGCCGCCACTGCGGACGCGCTCATCGAAGGCGAGGTGAACCTGGGGTCGACGCTGTTCACGACCTTGATCGTGACGGGTTATCAACATGCCTACGAGAACATCTACCGCAAGCCCGGCGACTTCTATGAAGCGGCCTATGCCCCGGGGATCGAGAATCTTCTACCGAGCCTGCAGCCGCTCAATACGCTATTTTCGAAAGGGAAACTGCCCTCGACGCAACTCTTCAGCAGCGTTCCGCCCGCGCCGCAATATGCTTCGATGACACCGCCGACTTCGCCGCCCCTCACCCCGCCCTCGCTGACGCCAGTGTTTGCTGCCGGATTCGGCAACGCCAATCTCGTGCGCAACGCCTATCGGCTGAGTCTTCTGGAAGATGCTTCAGCCAATCCCGATGGCGCGTTTCCCGACAGCACGGTGGCCTTGACGCCGGCCGCGAATCCGATGCATCCGCTGCGCCAGGCGTTCAAGCGCAATGATTTGCGCAACTGGCTGCCGCGCGCGCCGGTTCTGCTGTGCGGCGGCGGCTCGGATCCCACCGTGTTTTTCTTCAACGCTCGCATCGAGCAGGCCTACTGGCAGGACGCCAAAGTGCCGGCAGGGCTTACGTCCGTGCTGGACGTGGACTCTCCGATCTCCGGGCCTAACGATCCGTACGCGCCCATCAAGCAGGGTTTCGCGAGCGCGAAGGCGACGCTCGCGAATCAGGCCGTAGCGGGCGGCGCGACTGACGGCGGCGCCTCGGCTGTGCTTCAGGCCTATCACGGAGAACTGGTGGCGTCGTTCTGCATGGTCGCCGCCCGGGCCTTCTTCACGAACTTTTGAGCGCTGGCATCTGCGGCTATCATGCGCAGACAACGAGACTGCGCAGGGGAAAGCTTTGACCACCGATTCCGTGCCTTGGGACGCGGCGCCTTCGGCGTGCATTTACAGCCACTTTGATACGCACCGCGAAGCGCCGCGCGAGCAACTGCCCGCGTGGCGGGACCGGCTTGGCCACTTTCTCGACGTGCCGATCTCGCGCTGGCAACTGGCCGATGGCTTTAGCGGCACGATCGACAGCTACAAGGCCGCCGATCTGACATTCATGGATTGCCGCACGGACCCGGTTTCGCAGGCGCGATCCGTCGCTCGCATTTCCACCGATTCGGTCCGCCAGTTCGTCTTTCATGTGGCCGTGGAGGGCAGCATCGAGACCGGAACGGGTCTGTATCCGAAGCGCAAAGCGCTGCAAACGAGGCCGGGCATTCTCGCGCTGGATATGAACCAGCCGATGCAGATGGTGCGTAGTGCGTGCCGAGTGCAGGCTTTTTTCCTGCCGCGTGCGCTGGTTGAATCCGTCTTGCCGGAAGCGGAGTCGATTCATGGCAGCGCGATCGAATACGACTCGCCGCTCGCGCGTATGATTCCGGGCCATCTCGCCGACCTTACCCAGAACCTGCACAAGATGAATGGGCAGGAAGCGTATCGCGCGATGCGCACCTGTGCGTTGTTGATTGCGGCGGCCTTCGGCAAGGAGGCGCGTTTAACCGGCAATGCGCGCGCGGCCGCTCGCACCGCTATGTTCGCGACGGCGCGCCGCTATATCGAAGCCAATCTGGGGCAGGCGGATCTCACGCCGGAGAGCGTGCTCGCCGCGTCGCAACTTTCGCGGCCCACGTTGTATCGTCTCTTCGAACCCGAAGGCGGATTGGTCGCCTATATTCGCAACCGGCGGCTTCGTGAGGCGGCCGATGAACTGCATCGCTATCCGGAGAAGGCGATCGTCGAAATCGCCTATGGCGTGGGCTTCAATAGCGCGTCGGAATTCAATCGCGCGTTTCGTCGTGCGTACGAGATGTCGCCGAGTGATTTTCGGGCGTTGACCCGGTAGACGCGGTTTCGCAAAGCCCTATGAGGACAACCAGCCGCGCTCGATTGGCCACGCCAGCAGCTTGCGGTACACCTTGACAAGGCTGCCTGTCACCGTGGCGCCGCCCAGCCGCCACAGCGGCGCGATCAGCAGGAACGCCACGCACGCCACGGCGACGGCGCCAACCATGTCAAGCGGGAAGTGGACGCCGACAAACACGCGCGCCCAAGCCACGGCAAGTCCGGACAGCAGGATCGCCATGCCGTACCGCCTTACTCCGCCCAGCAACAAGGTCAGCGCGATGGTGGCGAAGAGGGTCCCGTGGTCGCTGGGGAACGACGAGTCGGGCGCATGCTCCAGGAACGTATGGCCGATTCCGATCACGAATGGCCGAGGGTGCGGCCAAACCAGACCGATAATCTGACTGAGCCCGAGGGCGAGCATGGCTACGCAAAATGCGCGCACGGCGACTTCACGCTGACGCGCATCGCCGAAGAGCCATATCGCGATCAGCGACAGCGGCACGAGATAAATGACGTAATCGGCAATCATTCGCGCCATGTCGATTTGCCAGGCGGGTGTCGATGGCGTGGCGTTGATCATCAGAAAGAGCGCCTGATTGAACGCTTCGAGTGTATTCATGCGGTGAGGTTTTTGAGGGACGTGTGATGAATCGTGCCCCCAATCTTAGCGGGCCAGGCTTAGGAGAAGCTTAGGGGCGGGCGGAAGCGATTGACAGAATCGTCCGTCGCCGGGCCGTGTAATCTGTCGATGCATGTCGGCGAACATGCCGCCGGCATAGGCAAACATCAAACGAAACCAGGTGGCGGCTACTGCGGCGGCCGCTATGCTTCAGGCGCAGTGGGCGAGGCGATCGTGATGAACCCGGACGAGCACCGTGACTTTATCGTGCGCACCATGTCGGCCGACGATGTGGCGTTGGCGGTCGAATGGGCCGCAGCGGAAGGATGGAACCCCGGCCTGCACGATGCCGAATGCTTTCGCGCCGGCGACCCTAACGGGTTTTTTATCGGAGAGTGGCGCGGCGAACCGGTTGCCTGCATTTCCGCGATCGCGTACGGCGAGCACTTCGGCTTTATCGGTCTATATATCGTGAAGCCGGCGTTTCGCGGCAAAGGCTTCGGCATGCGCGTCTGGCGGCACGGCATGGACTATCTGGGTAAGCGCAATGTCGGATTGGACGGCGTTGTCGCTCAGCAGGCGAATTACAGGAAGTCCGGATTTCGGCTTGCGTATCGCAACATTCGGTTTCAGGGTGTCGTTCAGGCATCCGCCCAAAACGCGGCGGGTTCGAACATTTTGAATGCGTCGGCGCTGCCGTTCGAGCAATTACTCGACTACGATCGCCAGTGCTTTCCCGCCGCGCGTGAGCGTTTTCTCGCGACTTGGCTCGGCCAGCGTGACGCCACGGCGCTGGCCGTAGTTCGTGACGGTCAGGTTGCGGGCTGCGGCGTAGTGCGTCGTTGCAGAACGGGTTGCAAGGTCGGTCCGCTCTTTGCTGATAGCGACGAGATCGCGAGCGATCTGTTCGATGCGTTGGTGGCGCGCATGCCGGACGAGGTCATCGTGCTCGATGTGCCGGAGACTAATCCCGCTGCCGTCGCGCTGGCGGAACGGCATGGCATGACAAGCGTTTTTGAAACCGCGCGGATGTATACGCAGGACTCGCCTGCTATTCAAATCGAACGCGTATTTGGCGTGACCTCATTCGAACTCGGGTGAGCGGAGCACACGTCTGCGCCTTTGCGCGCGATGCCGTCTGGGGTGCGTCTTATGAACCGCAGACGGCAAGTTCATCGTTTGATACGAACGTATGCGCTACTTCCATTTTGAGCCGAGATTCTCCAGTCCGGCTTTCATGAGGTCCTGCGGCAACATGACGACGCGAAACTCGCAGTCGGCGTTGAGCTTCAGAAAAAATGGTTCTGCGAGTGCGGGAATTCCCGATGGTTCATCGAGGTTCACGATGAGTACCGCGCCACGTGTTCCGTTCTGCTCGGTGAAGTAGGCAGCTTCTGGTTTGATGTCTTCAAGTATTCGCCCTATCACTTCGCCGACAGTGCCATCGCGCACTAGCGTGTTGAACGGTTCGTGCGGAATACGTACGTTGAGTAGCATGCGCATGTCATCCTCCTGGTTGATGCCCAAAGGGCATCTTAAGGATAGGAGCTTTATGCGCTGCGAGCGCTAGGGTTAGCACTGCCGAGTGCCGTCGTCGTCATTCTGTTTCGCTATCGTCGCTGTCGTTGCTGTTTGCATTGGCGCTCGCTGTTTCATGAACCATCGCGTTGGCCGCCAACGCGCTCGCCAGTTCCGGATGCGCTTCCTTGCGTTCGCTGTAGCGATCGGTCAGGTAATCTGAACGGTCGCGTACCAGCAACGTGAACTTGTACAACTCCTCCATCACGTCAACGACGCGATCGTAGTAGGCGGAGGGTTTCATCCGGCCGTCGGCGTCGAATTCCTGATACGCCTTTGCCACCGACGACTGATTGGGGATCGTCACCATGCGCATCCATCGGCCCAGCACGCGCAAGGCGTTGACGGCGTTGAACGATTGCGATCCGCCGCATACCTGCATCACCGCGAGCGTGCGTCCTTGTGTGGGGCGCACGCCACCGCTTTCGAGCGGCAGCCAGTCGATCTGATTCTTGAACACCGCCGTGAGCGTACCGTGACGCTCCGGGCTGCACCACACCTGTCCCTCCGACCATTCCGACAGTTTGCGTAGTTCGACGACCTTCGGATGATCGGCCGCTACGCTGTCCGTGATCGGCAGGCCGTGCGGATCGAAGATGCGTGTTTCGGCGCCGAATTGGCGCAGGATGCGTTCGGCTTCGAAAGTAAGCAGTTTGCTGAATGAAGTGGGACGCAACGACCCGTACAGCAGCAGAATTCGCGGGGCGTGTTGCGAAATCGCGTGCGGTTCGAGTTTTTGCGGATCCGGCGCGTGGAAATGTGGGGCGCTGATGTTAGGCAGATTCCCGAACATCAACGAACCCTCCGTCCCGCGCTGTCGATCACATGCTCGCCGTCCTCTTTGGTAAACGCCCCCTGTTGCGCTGCGGGCAGGATATCGAGGACCACCTCGGACGGTCTGCATAGGCGTACGCCGAGCGGGGTGACCACAATGGGGCGATTGATGAGGATCGGATGCGCCAGCATCGCATCGAGCAATTGTTCATCGCTCAAGGATGCGTCCGCGAGACCGAGTTCGGCATATGGCGTGCCTTTCTCGCGCAGCGTGGCGCGCACGGTGAGCCCGGCGCGTTCGATCAGGTCCTTCAGTGTGGCCCGATCAGGTGGGTTCTTCAGATACGCGATGACCTCCGGCTCGATGCCGGCATTGCGAATCATGGCGAGCGTATTGCGCGAGGTGCCGCAATCGGGGTTGTGATAGATCGTAACGCTCATACACGTTGTCCTCATTGTCCTTTAACGCTGTGTTTTTGCCTCGTACCAATGCTGCGAACGATTGACGACGCCGACTACTAACAGCATCACCGGCACTTCGATCAGCACGCTGACCACCGTGGCAAGCGCTGCACCCGAATGAAATCCAAACAGGCCGATCGCCTGGAAGAGTTGCGGAAGCAGTTGCCCGACCAGGATGCCGACTACGATGCACAGCGTCACCCAGACGGTCAGGTAACGCTCGAAGAATCCAATCGCCGGCCGTGCGCCGCGCGCCACTGTGCTGGTGGTGCTCATTTTTCGCAGCAGCCGGGGAGGTCGCTCGCGGCGCACGGTGCGCCGGCGCAGCAGTTTTCGGTCAGGAAACCGATCAGGCCCGTCATCGCGTCGAAATTCGCTGAATAGATGATGAAGCGCCCGTCCTGCCGGGGTTTCACCAACTCGGCATGCGACAGGTCTTTGAGGTGGAAGGAGAGACTTGATGGGGACAGTCCGAGCTGCTGCGCGATTTCACCGGCGGCCATGCCATCCGGCCCCGCGACGACCAGCAAACGGAAGATCGCCAGCCGCGATTCATGAGCGAGCGCGCCAAGGGCGCGTACAACAAGGTTCGAGTCCATGGTCGAACGATACGCTGATCGTTTTCACATTTCAAGTATTGTTGAAATGATGTGGCCGATGAGTGTATGTGCGAGCAAAACCTGTTGCATTGGTGAAGTGGTGCGTCAGGCGGCGTTGAACGCCGCACTCGTAGTGCCACGACCGTTGCATCCAATCCGCTCAGTTGCCGAACAACGAGTGCTGGGTCCCACGGCTTGGCGCCGGGCGTGCTGGTTTCACAGCCGCTTCCTTGACGCCCGTTCCCGGAGCTGCGCTTGAAGTCGCAGCCGTTGCAGTAGCCGCAGCGTCATTCAAATCCGCAGCCGCTTCCAGCGAAGTCTGCCCGGCTTCCAGCGACAGAAGAAACATCTTGTTCACGAGTCCGCCGGCAAAACCGGTCAGATCGCCGGACGCGCCGATCACGCGATGACACGGCGCCACGATCGAGATCGGATTTTTGCCGTTCGCCGCGCCCACGGCGCGCACCGCGTTGATGTTTCCGATTTGCGTCGCGATGTCCGAGTAGCTGCGCGTCTCGCCGAACGGGATCGTCAGGAGCGCCGCCCAAACTTTCTTCTGAAAGTCCGTTCCCTGGAAGTCGAGTTCGAGGTCGAACCGGTCTCTCGTCCCCGCGAAATATTCATTCAATTGCCGCTCGGTTTCGATCAGGATCGCGCGGTCATTCGCCTCGGCCATTTCCGGCAGGCGCACCCGGTTCGGCTTGTCGTTTTCCCACAGAATGGCGGCGAGCCGGTTGCCGTTTGCCACGAGCTTCAGTTCGCCGACGGGCGAATTCATTGACTTGTATGCGTATGTCACTTTGCTGGATTCCTGACTGGCTGGAGACTGAGATGGCTTGATGCGAGGCTGCGAACTTCGCTCTGCCATGGCTCCGATACCTGACAGCTTAACCCTCGTCCTCGCCGAGGTCACGCCGGATCTTGCTATCCAATTCCGCGCGCGGCCCACGACTCAGTAGAATTGATACCCTCGGCACATCGCTCACCGGCAACCGGAACTCTTCTCTACGACTGTGACAAGCACCCTCGAACAACTGCGGGCCGGACAACTGGCGGGTACTCGCCGACTTAAACTGGCGTGCGGGCTGAGCGAATTTCCACGCGAGATTTTCGATCTGGCCGATACGCTGGAAATTCTCGATCTATCGGGCAATGCACTTACGAGGCTGCCCGATGATTTGCCGCGGTTAAGCAAGCTGCGCATCATTTTTGCGTCTGACAACCCCTTCACCGAATTGCCGGAAGTCCTCGGGCAGTGCTCGCAACTGAGCATGGTCGGCTTCAAGGCAAACCGCATTCGCAAGGTCTCAGGTCAATCGCTGCCGCCGCTGCTGCGCTGGCTGATCCTCACCGACAACGAGATCGACACACTGCCTGCGGAAATCGGCACCTGCACGCAACTTCAGAAGTTGATGCTTGCAGGTAACCGGTTGCGCACGCTGCCCGAAGAATTGGCGGCCTGCTCGCGTCTCGAACTGCTGCGTCTCGCGGCGAATCAACTCAGCGAACTGCCTGCATGGTTGTTGCGCTTGCCGCGGCTTTCCTGGCTGGCTTTCGCCGGCAATCCGTTTAGCGAAGCGCTGGAGACAGCGGCACTCACCGATACGCCGAGTGCCGATATTCGATGGGATGAGTTGAAACTCGAACAGCAGTTAGGCGAGGGCGCCTCCGGTGTCATTTATCGCGCGGCGCTTCTTGCTCGTCACGAACATGCGAGTAGGCCTGTGGCCGTCAAGTTGTTCAAGGGCGCGGTGACGAGCGATGGATTGCCGGACTGCGAGATGGCGGCCTGCATTCGTGCCGGCGATCATCCGAATCTGATCCCGGTGGTGGGCAAGGTGAAGGGCCATCCGGCGGGCACGCATGGCCTGGTGATGGAACTGATCGACCCACAATTCACGAACCTCGCCGGACCGCCGAGCCTCGAGTCATGCACGCGTGATGTCTACGATGCTGACACGCGCTTCGAGTTTGCATCGGTGTTACGCCTTGCATACGGCATGGCGTCGGCAGCGTGTCATCTGCATCGGCAAGGTGTGATGCATGGCGATCTGTACGCGCACAACATTCTGCACGGTGGCCAAGGTCGCGCGCTGCTGGGCGATTTTGGCGCGGCGTCTTTCTACGCGACTGATGATCGCGACTTCCGCTTCGCGCTGCAGCGCCTGGAAGTCAGGGCGTATGGTTGCCTGCTGGAGGAATTGATCGACCGATGCGACTTGGTGGCTGTGGAAGCGGACATTGCAGCGAAGCTGGTAGCGTTGAAAGAGAATTGCTTGAGCGAGGAGATCGACAGCCGGCCGTTGTTCGACGAAATCACTGCCGTTTTGCGGCAGCTAACGGGCACCGGAGATCGGGACACTGCAGCGTTCGCTGCGGTTTGATCCGTCGTCCGTGTGGTCCAAGGAGAGAAAATCAATGACGCAGAGGATGCGCCGCCGCGTGCTGGTTGCCGGCACGCTTGCTGCGGCAGGCCTGACAGGTGCGGTTCGTGTCGATGCCATGCAGGGTGGCAAGCTGAAGATCGCCCTCGTGTTGAAGTCGATGACCGATCCGTTCACGGTAGCTATGGCGAACGCTGCGCAGAATTATCAGAAGCACTTCGCGTCGCAGTTCGGCTTGACCATTCGCGGCACGGCAACAGAGCACGACACTGCCGCGCAGATCCGGATGGTCGACGAATTGATCAAAGCGAGGATGAACGCGATCGTCATCGCGCCGACTGACTCGAAGGCGCTGACAGCGATCGTGGCGCGGGGGATCAAGGCCGGCATCATCACGGTTACCATCGATAACCCGCTCGATGACGCGTCGCAGGATGCCGCCCACATCTCCGTGCCCTTCGTCGGTCCGAACAATCGAAACGGCGCGAAGCAGGTTGGCGATTATCTTGCGGAGCGGCTCAAGGCGGGCGATCGGGTCGGGATCATCGAAGGCATTTCCGCCGACCGCAATGCGCAGCAACGCACGGCCGGCAGCAAGGACGCAATGAACGCGGCCGGCATGAAGATCGTCGCGATACAAGCCGGCGACTGGGACTATGGGAAAGGACGGGACGTTGCGTCGAAGATGCTAGGAGACTATCCGCAGATCCGTGCGTTGATGTGCGGCAACGACAATATGGCGATGGGGGCGGTGGATGCCATTCGTGATGCAGGGAGAACCGGCGGCGTCTACGTCACCGGGTATAACGATAGCGAGGCGATCAAACCGCTGCTCCTCGACGGCCGCGTCCTCGCGACGATGAACCAGTTTGCCGACCGGCAAGCTGTGTTCGGCGTCGACGTGGCGTTGAAGGCAGTCACTGAGCACAGAAAACAGAGCGAATTGTCGCGCGCCATTGAAACGCCGCTGCAACTGGTGACTGCTGCAAGTCACTGAGGTAGAAAATCTATTGCCTACCGCCCAATAGTGCCTGTGCTGCGAATCTTACGGGCACGCCGCCGATGCGTTGTTCACCCGGATCGGACTTTCTGTTGCCACGAATCGCACTTCTCGGCGTTGACATCATCTCTTTCGACGTCGCTTTCCTCGTCGATCCACCGTCGGGCCCATTCGAGCGCGTACTGCTGCGCAGCCTCGAAGCTCGTGAAACTCGGACCGATAAGTCCGGAACGGGCGATGCGCTGCGCGTTCCGCACGATCTCGGCCCATCCACGAAACCGGGCGTTCGCCACCCGATCGGCCGCAACGTAGATGACGTAGCCACGCGGGTCGGATTGGCGCTTGCCTTGTGAGGCGAGGCCCATCCATGGCGAGGCAGGCCGGTGGATGGATTGAGGGGCGTTCATCGAGCTGCGGGATTCGACGCGATCAGGCGCAACAGGCGCAACAGGCGAAGAATCCTGAAGCTGCTGGGCGACTTGGGTGAACGTATCCACGCTATGGGGTGCCTGGCGTACGCCATGCGGCGTTTGCCACGACGCCTGACTTGTCCAGAACACCTTGCGTAGTCCCTCGTCCTTGGATTGACGGTCGACGGAGCGGGGCTGGACATGCTGCGGTTCCAACCGGCCATCCGGACCGCAGCGGAATGTACGGCCGCGGCTCGAAAGAAGCCCGTGCATTTCCGCAAGGGCGCCGGTCCCACGCCACTTTTCGAAGCGTGACCGGCACGTCGGCACCGACGGATAGGTGTTCGGCAACCTGGACCAGGGTTCGCCAGTCACCAGTACCCACAGCACGGCATTCGCCACCAGACGAACTTGCGCGCGAGGCCGGCCGCGTTGCCCATGAACGATGACGTCATCCGACAGAACGGGCGCCAGCAGAAGCCACTCTTCGTCACTGATTTCGTTAAACTGCACGCTATTTCCCCTCATACCAGTCGCGTTACGCGGGTTCGATATCTCCCGTTCACGCTACCCGCTGCTCATCGCCCACGTTGTCATGGCCGACAGAACAAGCAGGTCTTCGACGCAATCCGATAACTCGCAGAGTTCCTGAAATGACGCGTCGTTGGCGTCATGCAGATGGTGTCGCCTGAGATCGCGCAGCGCGTTGCCAAGGCGCCGGATGGCCTCGGGATCGCTGTTTGTCAGTGGCCAGCCTTTTAACAGGTACGTTAGCGGCGCGACGCTTCGGCTTTCGCACCACAGATCGAACAGATGGATGCACTTCGCGTTGATATGCTCAACCGCGTTTTCGCGTTCAGACAGATACGGAACCATGGCCACGCTCAGCAACAGGACGATTGACGAGTCTTCATCCTATGTGGATAGTTATCGCAGCGCTGTCAGGACATCAAGAAAGAAGGGCCGGTCAATGCTGAACTTCGTGTCAGGAAATCCCTATACGTTGCCTGTATTTTCCCTGTCGATTCGGCGCACCGGTAGTCTGAACTGACCGTGATGCGATCAGATACCGCCTCGTCGGCGAAAAAACGAAGCTGTATTAATCGGCGCAGTGGTTTGATTAGGAGAATCCTGACATTCGAATCAGCCGTTCCTTAATGAACTATCCGGTGCTCCCGACGGAACCGCCGCTTCCAGCGCCTTACGATGACTTCACTTGCATCACGGAGTGTAGACATCGTGGCTGAAAAATCGTTGCGTGGGATCGTTGGAAAACTGCTTGGCACGGAATGCCGCCAGTCGGTCCGCGTGCTGTCGATACATCGGTCACGATCTGGCCGGACTCGTCGTGTGTGCGTCGAAGTGCAACGGCCGGGCGGTTCGCTTGCGCTGTTTTTCTTTCGGCACAGCGACGGAATCTGGCACGTGTTTCCGCCCAGAGACGCTCGTCCTGCGATGAGCACCGCCGTATTGCCGCAGAACGGCGAGACAATGGCGAAGGAGGCAGTGCATGGCTGAAGATCTGTCGAATGAATTTTCGCTGGACGAAGCAGGTCTGCGCGCATGGATGCTGGCGTGGTACGACCATGCCGTTTCAGTCGGCTTCCTCTGTCCGCCGTTCATCATGAACGACGTCATGGCTGAACGGCTTGAGGGCTATTTCAGAGTGGGACTCACGCCGGCCGAAGGTGCGGAAGCATTTTTCGGCGTCGCGCACTGACTTCGGTACATCAATATTCGACGTCAGGGCGTTACTTGCGTGCCGCAGTCGAGGTTAAACGCCCCTGTTCAGGTCCCCATTTTCTGCCGCTTGACTGGCTGGCCGTGGCCGTGCGGCCCCCACAGCTCACGATAAAGTTCTGATGATTCTCGTGTTCGCCAGGCGCCGCCACATAGGGATAGTCCTGATTTCGCTATGCTTTACGAATGGTAAATATTATACTAGTCTAAATTGTACAATCGGAAAACATAATAATCATCATCGAAATTGGGTGAATCGAAAAAGATCAGGGTCGATTGTTGGCGAAAGTCCGATCTTCGAATCTTGGCCTGCTGTACGCGAGTTCGGCGTAGTGTTTCCGGGCAATTTCGCGTACCAGGGGGAAGGGGACTATGTGTCGGTATGGAGGCAAGCCAAATGAGTCCAATTACAGTGAATTCCGCACCAGAGCGTGTGAGATTCGCGCAGCAATCCCTTCGTTCTGTGGTGGAGAAATGGCTTAGGCCAACGCCGGCCGCACCTGCCCGAGTGAGCGACTTCAGTCGAATGGCAATCGGCGGCACGCGCTTCGTGCGCGTCGAGGTGTCGCGTCAGGAGCGACGGGTTTCCTTCTTGTTCTTCCGGCACATCGACGGTACGTGGAATGTTTTTCCGCCAGCTACACCGCGTCCGATGACCAAATTCTATTGAATGATACCTGCGCCGGCCAAACGCCTGGACGGCCGTCATTTAAGCGTGTCGGCGACGAAAGTGTCCGCCAATGCAGCCCGGTGCCTCCTTGCTCTCCTGCAAGTTTTTCTCGTCGTGCCATGCCAGGCAAAGCTAACACGGCACACGAGAAGTTAACACGGGGCGTTTATGAAACCACTTCTGGCGTAGCACGGTGGCGTGTGTCTCAAGAGCCGAAAAAAATATCGCAGAAACTGGCAGGTCCGATGCAGGTCGACGGATTTGAGGGATGCATATCCTGTTTTTTGTGGCCAGAATCGGTCGTGCCTTTCATTTCGGCGCCCATGCCACTGTCGCTTTCTTGCTGCTGGGGCGTGGCGGCTTGCTGTTCAGCGTCCTGGGCGGCTACCTTCGCCTCCGCAGCCTGGATATCGGCAGGATAGGTCGCGTCATCGCTGGTCGACGGATTGTATCCAGCCTGTTCGAGTTTGATGAGGTCGGCGCGTACCTGCGCTCTGGTGAGCGGGACGGACGCGGACTGCGCAAAAGTCGATGTGGAGATGACGACCGCACTGAGCGTCAGTGCCAACAGGGTGAGCTTTTTCATGATTGCGACTCCTTCCAACAAAGACCCCGGTTTGCCGGGGAACTGGTGAAGCACGTTGATGTGTGGCTCAAGAGCCGGAATAAATAGTGCAGAAGCTGACAGGCCCAACGCAGGCTGACGGATCTGAAGAAGGTGTATTCCGTTTGATGTGGCCGGCATCGCTCGTGCCTGTCGTTGCGACACCCATCCCACTGTCGCTGTTTTGCTGCTTGAGCTGCGCGGCCTGCTGTTCAAAGATCGGCGCAACGTCCGGGTACGACGTGTCACTTACAAAATTCAGCCCGTTGCGTTCGGCTTCGATCAACTCCTGCCGCACCTGCGCCCGGGTCTTTTCTTGAGCCTGCGCATTGATCGCAATGCTCGCTGCAGCAGCGAGCATTAGAGAGAAAATCATCGTTCGCTTATTCACTTTGGACTCCAATATAAATAACGGGAAGTTGCCGGTTCTGCATCATGAAGCTCGCTTACACTACGGTATACCGGGAGCGGGCGCCGCTTATTCCCAAAGTTGCCAAGGGTGCAGGTAAAACATGATGCATTGGCGACCGCGTCGCCTGGCAAGCCTACGTTGACGGAAATCTCGAAGGATGCTGGGAGGAGGCGCCTCCCGCGAAGTTCCTGTAGATCAGATTCCCATGCGCCCAGCAACGCCGTCGCGGTCGACGAACTTGTGTTTCAACGCGGCTGCGATATGCGCAATCATCAGGAGCGCAAGCGTCAGCACCAACCCGCGGTGCAGCGTGCTATTCCCGGTCGGTTGCCAACACACCTGTCCTTCGGGAATAACCTCACTCGAGTTGCGGTATAGACAAGACACCCTCCCGATGCTTCGGGACCGGTGAACGACCGCTCGGGAGAAGGACATGAGACGTATCTATTTGCTATTGCCGAATGTGCATAGTGCACAGATGACTATCAACGAACTTCTGTTATTGCGGGTCGAGTGGCGACATATCCACGTGATCGCCAATCACAATGTGCCGCTCGAGGATTTGCCAGAAGCAACCCTGGCGCAACGCAGCGATCTGTTGCCCGCCCTCGCGAGAGGGGTGGCGATGGGCGGCCTCACGGGGACGCTGGCCTCACTGGTCGCACTGGCGTTCCCGCCGGCCGGCCTGACGATTGCAGGCGGCGCGGTCGTGGCGATCACGCTTTGTGGCGCCGGCTTTGGTGCATGGACGGCGACGATGATTGGCGTCGATGTGCCGAATACGCGGCTCAAGCGCTTTGAACAGGCTATAGAAAAAGGCGAACTGCTGATGATGGTCGACGTCGCGAAAGATCGCGTCGAAGAAATCGAGGAGGCGATCAAACTGCGTCACGCCGAGGCCGACATCAAGGGAACGGACCCGACGATTCCGGCGTTTCCGTGACGCTGCGTAATGCCATCTGGTTCCATCGCAATGACGCAGTCCGCCATGATGTGCGGATCAATATGAACGACAGAAAGCTCGTTGTCGTGAGGGGCGGCGCGGCGAGGTGATGCCCTCGCCCCGAACGCTGCGTTTTGCGTTGCACAACCATCGCCCGCGGCAACACCTGACTACCGTGCATCACGTCGCGTACGCGAGCAACGATGTACGCGGAATACTGGCGACCGTCTGTACCTCAAGGCGCCGGCTTCACCTGCCCATTCTGGCCGGCGCTCATCAGTGCGTTTTGTTCCGCTCGATGTTTGGCGGCAACCTTCTCTTGCGCAGCCTGAAGATCTGCGGGATATGAACCGTCGTCGCCCTGGGACGGGTTGTAACCCGCCGCCTCCAGTTCGTAGAGTTCATGCATGACCTCTGCGCGCGTGACTCGATGTGTCGGCGGGTCAGGCATGGTTTGCGCAAACGCGCCAGCTGAAGTCGACATCAGAATCGCGCCGGCGACCGCCAGGTTGCGCAGCGACTGGTCGAATAACCGACGTTGTGAGATTGATTTCATGACGATACTCCTGGTGTTTCAAGGTGCTGGTTCGCAGGATAGAGAGGCCGAGCCGAGAATCAGATGAATGACAGCGACTCAGGGTTGGCTCGACCTGACAAGATGAATCTGTTCATTTCAGATTCCTTAGTATCTGGCGAAAATTGCGAGATGTGCATTGAGTTAACCGCAGTTGGCCGACGGATATTCCCGGGTTTGTGAAAAAGAACGCGGGCACCCTGCAACACGCCAAATAATTTCGAGCTAGATGGGAATAAACGTGCGGCCGACCTGGAGGACGCTGTCATCCGGCCTCGTCGCCAAGCCGGATGGAGCCACGGGCGAACGACCGGGAGGTCGGTTGACGTCGAGCAGGTCGCGCATGGTTGGAACACGGACATTCATGGTGCGGATGCGCCAATTTCTTGCGGGTTACTTGCAGGCAATCTGGGGATCACTCAATGAAGAAGCAACTTCTGGCATTGGCAACGTTGTGCCCGCTGGCAGGTTTCGTTCATGCGCAAAGCAGCGTGACGTTGTACGGGCTGATCGATGAAGGATTCGAGGCCGTCAGCAATGTGCCGGTGGCCGGCAAGACCGGCGGCGGCACTCGCCATCCTGCACCAGGCCGACTCGTCTCGGCCATCAATTCTTCGGCGGCGGCACGACATAGGTCCTCACGCCGGCTAGTGGCGATCCATATCCACCAGACTGTGCATTGTTCGGCAAACCATTGGCGAGTTGCGCGCGCGGATCCGTCGGATTCAGATTCAGCTCTCCGGCCTGCCGATCACCGTGGGTGGGATACTCGCTCCCGCGTGCAGCCTGCGGCATCAACCGGGTGCTGTTTTCAGGCGAGTTGATATCGTCATATGGGCTGAGACCTTGCGCCGCGACGCTGCCCGCGGCGATACACGATACCGCTAGCAGGAGTCCTCTCAATGCCATCAGTGCTTGCGGTGCGCTCGCTCTGTCGAAAACGCTGTTCATATCAAACTCCTTAAGGTGTCGAAAACGTGAGACCGGCCCGTTTTGCCGGCTTGGGGCAGGGACGTGCATCCCGCAGCCATAAGTCCTACTCGGCTCAGACCGCAATAGTTCGAGTCACTGAACCGTGATCGTTTCCTTCATGTCAGGGTGGTCCCCACAATAGACCTTGTAGATCCCGGGCTTGTCGAACTTGTACGAAAACGTGTCGTCTTGATCGAGGTCGTACGAATGAAAGAGGCCCATGTCAAAGGCGCCTACGTCGTGGACTATCGTGTGCGGCTCCGCGTCGAGATTCATCCACGTGATGGTCGTTCCGGCCTTGATCGTGGCGGACGAGGGCGAGAACATCAAATTCTTTATCGTCACGAGAGAGTCGCTCGCGCTTTGTGCGGACGCCGTGACTGTAGCTCCAGACGCTACCAGGCAGAACACGACCGCAAATACGGATTTCGGTAACGAATGATTTTTCACGATGATCTCCTCGAAGCGTCTGCAGTTGCTGAATCGTGACCTTCCGAGCTTTCGCCGCCGGAAAGCGTGAACAGCGTTCCAAGTCCGCCATAGGTCATGCACCTCAAGACCCTGCGACGTGACGGATTGGATGGGTGCTGTGACGACATGAGATCCTCGCAAGCGAATCAGCAAGCTGAACGGCCGGATCGCCTAGGAAGAAACCGGCGCCTTCAGCAGGGAGTACCTGCCCGATTGGAGATTTATTCCCACTGCCTGAGCTCGCCAGGCTTGCGAAGTCGCAGAATGTCTGCGGGCTTCCCGGTGTCGGGAGACCGTAGCCGGATGTCAATTGGCTACAAGCCGCCACCTGCGGATGCTAAAGTCCTTGCAGCCGCCGGCTTTCAACGAAAAGAAGGGGACCGTCATGCCAAACAGAACCTCCTTGCTCCAGCGCGTGGCAGCCACCGCTGCTTTCTTTGTGCTGATCGCAAGCCATGTGGCCCGCGCCGAAGATAGCGTCGCGCCGGCTCATCCGGCCGCTCGCGATATTGCCCAGGAGGAGCGCAACCGCGCGCTAGTCGTGAACTTCTACGATGCGGTGTTCAACAGGCACGATCTCACGACTGCTAGCGCCGTGCTCGCACCGAATTACATTCAGCACAATCCGCATGTGCCCACCGGGTCCGCGCCGTTCATCAGCTTCTTTACCGAATACTTCAAGCATGCCCCCGATGCCCGTTCGGCCATCGTGCGCAGTGCGACCGACGGCGATCTCGTCTTTCTGCATGTTCACTCGACCAGCAACCCGCAAGACCGCGGCAACGCCATCGTGGATATCTTCCGCGTCGAGCGCGGCAAGATCGCCGAGCACTGGGATGTGATTCAACCCGTGCCCGAGCAATCGGCCAACGACAACACGATGTTCTAGTCGATCCGGCGAAACACGCTGTCTGCCGCGGGCCTCTCCTCGCACCAGACAGCGCGCCGCGGTTTAGTCGAGGCTGTCGAATACCGTTGTCAATCGAACTAAAGATGCACCCTCTCGGTGGCCGAAAGCCACACCAATCATCGAACCGGTCGCATTGGCTCAATTGATCGCACTTCGGTTCCCCTTGAGCTCATTGTTGCACTTGAAACGACGCACCTTCATTCCCGCCATTCGACCGTCCGCACAACAGGAAGCCGCATCTGGACCGGTTCGGCTCTGATCAAGAAAGCTCGCAAAAACTCGGGCAAATTGCACAGGCGCGCTGGAAATCGCGGCATGCCGCCACGTTCGAGGCTCGGGAATAAAGCGGACGCTGGCGTGGTTAGCTAAGTGTACGCAGCACGATCGACAGGTCGCAGGGTTCCGCTACCGACAGCTGATCGTCGTGAGCTGCGGCAGAAATGGAAGGAGGCGAACATGAACATCGCCGAGAAGTCCCTGCGGTTCCTAGTAGAAAAATGGCTTACGCCGACACCGACGACGCGGCTCCGCGTAATTCAATTCGGCCGTACTGGTTGCGAGAGGAGACGCTATGTGCGCGTCGAGGCGTTGGCCCCAAGCGGTTCGCATGCGATTTTCTTCTTTCGGCACGATGACGGCTGCTGGTGTGTATTTCCGCCCGCGATTGCACGGCCGGCAATGACGGGTCGTCGGCTTGCAGCGTAGAGGAGCGCCATACGGGTAAAAGGAGCATCAAATAAAAACGGAAACCACCGCTTTCCTGAGCAACCAGGAAATCTCTGACCGTGCCGCCATGCACCGTCGCAGCAGGGCAAAGCCTTTACAACGTGGGGGCCGTGCCTGCCGTGGGTACGCCGACTAGATCTATCCGTAGGACCATCGCCAGAGCGGCGATATTCGCATCCATTTTCTTCAGTTCGAGGCTGGAATAAATTTCGAGCGACGTCGGTATAGGCTGGGAGAGCATGCCAGCGATCGAGCAGACGGTCCGGTCCACCGCCATTTAATTCCGAATTCCGGCGACATGATTCCGCAAAGTGAAGTGCCTGAACACATCAGTATCGATCGCGGCCCGCTAATGCCAAACCAAACTTCATATACGTAGTTAGACGGGCTCCGTAAAGCCGATGAATCGCGTTCTGACGGGAGCCACGTCGGATTCGCTGCAACATGTA
This sequence comes from Paraburkholderia aspalathi, assembly GCF_900116445.1. Lineage (GTDB taxonomy): Bacteria > Pseudomonadota > Gammaproteobacteria > Burkholderiales > Burkholderiaceae > Paraburkholderia > Paraburkholderia aspalathi. The sequence continues at coordinate 44,202 of NZ_FPBH01000014.1, read as the reverse complement.
AGTCATTCGAAACCCAAGTTGTTCATCGCGCCGATGCGCGCCCTGTCCAGTACTCGTGTATGCCTGAGGTCGATGATGAAATCGCTGCTGAGTCACCATGAGATCGCGATTCTGTTTCTACTGCTCGATGCGCCCAACCAGGTCGCACCTGGGGATCCAGATGCAATCGCTCTTCAAGAAGCGAGGCTCGTCGAAATTGTGCCTACGGCTTTCGACGATGGCAGATTTCGGGTAACGCCAGCTGGCGCGGAACTACTCCGTCGTCTTCGCATGAGAGCGGATTGAAGTACAAATTGGTTTGAGCCGCAATCGGCGACCGCGCATGGGTCGTAGCCGCCGATCGCCGCGGTGGTAGCAAGTGCTGGGTTTTCTAGAACTTATGACGCAGGCCGAGGTTGACCATTTCCTGCGTGCTGGTGCCTGCGTATCCGTACGAGCCGATTGAGGCTTGCGCCGCCATCGTGCCGCCTGTGCCATTGCCGGTTTCGCCGCTCGCATGCTGATAGGCGGCCGTCACATACACATCGGTGCGCTTCGAAAGGGAATAGTCAGCGCCGAGCGAGACCTGGTGATACGTCGCGGAGGTATCGCCGCTCGATTTTGTATAGCTGTAGCCCAGGCCGACCAGAAGGGCCTTGGTGGCTTGATAGTTCACGAATCCCTGACCCGTGTTGTATTTTTCGTTCGAAGCGAACACCGAGGCGCTGTCGCGGCGGTACTGCGAGTTGCTGTAGGCGGCCCCGAGCGTGAACTGCCCGAGCGTATATTGGCCCGCGACGCGGGCAATCCCGAGCGAGTGCGCGGTCTGGTATCCACTGTTGATCGGGCCATCGAACGTTCCGTCCGACGTGCTATTCCAACCTGCTGTCGGACTGCGTGGGCCCGCCGACGCTGGACTGTTTGCTGCATAGAAGTAACCGGCGGCGAGGGCGATCGGGCCATTGTTATAGGCGGCCGCCGCCGAATACGATTGCTCCGAGCCGGTGCTGCCCGCGATGCCGCCGAACGAGTACATCGCTTCAAACTGCAGACCCGACCAGACCGGCGACGTGTACTTGACCGCGTTGTTCACGCGGAAGCTGTTGTCGTAGTTGTCGACGTCGCCCGCGGTCGCGAATGCGCTGCCGAAATAGTTGTCCTCGGTGATGCCCTGTACGAGATCGATCAGCGGATCGTACTGGCGGCCGAGCGTCACGGAACCCAGCGAATCGCTTGTCAAACCGACGTAGGCCTGCCGCCCGAATAGCCGGCTGCCTTGCCCCAGTTTGCCGGTGCTCGGATCGAAACCGTTTTCGAGCTGGAAGATGGCCTTCAGGCCGGCGCCGAGATCTTCCGTTCCCTTGAGGCCCCAACGCGTACCCGACAGATTGCCTGCACTACTGTTACCGAGAGCCCAGAGATTCTTGTTGCCCTGTGCGTTGTGCACGTAGGTCAGCGACGTGTCGATCGCGCCGTACAAGGTCACGCTGCTTTGCGCATGCGCGGCGCCGGCGGACGCGAGCGCAGCCAGCGAAATCATCGAAAAGGTGGTGCGTTTCATCTCATCTCCTGCGTTGGACGTCAATCCTCATGCAGGGAGACTAATCTCGCAAAACAGTAATGTAAAAAGTTGAAATACGGATCGTGTCCGATATGCGACACCTGACAATTAACCATCCTTTCAATTAATGAAAAACAGAGTCGTGGTCATAGAGGAATTTGTCGAAATGTCCCTGAATCTGGCCGAATTCCGTCCGCGAAAGCAGAAAGCATGCTTGCCGTTTACCGTATCCGTAGACAGCCGATGCCCAGAAGATAGCGTTCCGCCCAGGCATTGCAGCCTGGGCGCTCAGCAACCGTCTGAAGAATGCGAGCCCTTGCGGCGTACTGATCTTTTTGGATTCAAGCGATAAGTGATTTCGGGCATCAACTTATGCTTTATTCGTCACGCCTTCACACACCGAAACCCCGCATACACATATTGGTAATGCGGTTGAAACCAGTTCCGGAAAGCCGGCCGCAACATGCATTGCGCGGTGCGTGCCGAACCGCCTTTGATCACGTAGTGCTGCCCGTCGAAAAAGTTGGCGGAGTAGCCCGGATAAAACGGAAACGCTTCGAAGCCCGGCAGTGCGTCGAACACCGTTGAGGTCCACTCCCAGCCGTTGCCGAATTGACCTTCCACGCCGAACGCGCTGACGTTGTCTGGATATGCGTCGACCGGCTGCGGATCCCAGCTACGAAAATCGAAATTTCCCGAAGCGGCATGCGGTGCGCCATGTGCCGCGCGTTGCCATTGCGCTTCACTGGGTAGCGTCTTGCCGGCCCAGCGCGCGTAGGCGCTGGCTTCGGCGTGGCTCACGTACGCGGGCCAGTCGAGCGGCAGCGGCACGTCGTCGAACATTGTGCGCAGCATCCACGCGCCGTTCTGATCGCTCCCGGTTTGCTGCGACCAGCAGGCCGGATGCTCGATATGTTCGGCTTCTTTCCAGGCCCGATCCTTGTCCGTCCACCACTTCGGTTCGCGATAACCACCCGCCTCGATAAACTCCCGGAACGCGCCGTTCGTCACCATATGACGGTCGATCTCGAACGCGGGCACGTCGACACGCTTTTCGCCGAACTCGTTGTCCCAACCGAATTGGCCGCTCTCGCGCGACATGCCGAGCACCGTTGCACCAGCCGGCACGCTGACCATAGACGACAACGCCTGCCGCGGTTCAGGAAGCGTGAGCGCCGGCTCCTTCAACCCGGCGACCTTCTGCGCAAGCGGCAACTGATGCAGCATGTACGCGAGCGTTTCAGCGTGCATCAGCCGATGCTCGATCGCGACGTTCAGCAACTGCTCGGACGCGTCAGCATGATCGCCCTTGCGGCCGACGCGGGCGGAGTCGCTCAGCGCGTCGAGTTCGCGGTCGATCTGCTCGCGGGCGCGCAATCCGTAGGCGCGCACGGCGTCAAGCGACGGCCAGTCGCTGGGTTGATCGGTGGGAAAGCCGCCGTCGACGGGATCGATGCCGAAAGCGAAGAGCTGGTCGAGGTGCGGGTCGAATGCCGGCAGATCGCACAGGCGCTGATCGAAAAGATTACGATCGAAAGCTTCCAGATGGCCGACGTAAAACACGATCCGGTGACGCTCACGGATCGGCCGTTCGTACAGAAATTCGGGTTTGACGATAGAAAACAATGCGTCGGTAATCTGACGCGCGTCGATCAGACGCTGGACGAGCGGGTGGTGCGGGGCGGGGTCGCGATTCATTTCGCCAGGTCTCCTTGCGGGGGACGGACTAAAGACTGTACCCGCTCGCAGGAGCCATGCCAAGACGAATGCGCGCTAAAAAGCAGGTGGGCGGGGACGTGGCGGCGCGGGCCAGGTCCTCCGCGTACGGTTTACACCTTCTGCAAGCCCTCCAGATCGACGATCCGGATGTGTTTGCCCTGTGTGTCGATCAGGCCGCGCTTTTGAAATCTTGACAGGGTGCGGCTCACGGTTTCGAGCGTCATACCGAGGTAGCTGCCCATGTCCTCGCGTGTCATGCGCAAATTGAATTCCGCCGACGAATAACCGCGTTGCGCGTTGCGCTCCGACACGTCGAGCAGAAACGCCGCCACGCGTTCGTCCGCTGAAAGGGAACCGAGCACCATCATCTGCCCGGCTTCGCGGACTATCTGTTCGCCCAGCAGTTTGTGCAGGCGGTCCTGCATCGAACTGATTTCACGGCACAGGGACTTGAGGGCGGGGTAGGGAACGATACATACGGTGCTGTCTTCAAGCGCGACGGCGCTGCATGCGTGCACGTCTTCGCTGATACCGTCGAGGCCGAGCGCTTCGCCGGCGAGGCGCAAGCCTGTGACCTGTTCGCGGCCGTCACGGTGGGCCATGACGGTTTTCATGGAGCCGGAACGCACGGCGTAAATATTGTCGAAGCGGTCGCCGCTGCGGTACAGCGCTTCGCCGCGCTGCACCGAGCGCGCGCTGCAGATGAGCGCTTCGAGTTTCGTTAGTTCGTTGGACGACAGGCCTTGCGGCATGCAGAGCGCTCGCATCGAGCAACTCGAACAACGAGCGGCGGTGCGCGCCGTTGCTCTCACTGGCGCGGCACGACGGCTACTACGCGCCGGCGACGACTTCGGAGTGGAATCGGCGGCGCCAGCGGAGCGAGTCACAGCGGTAGGAGTAAGCATGTTCGGCAGCCATTTGTCAGAGTAACAACTGATTGTCCCACCGCCGATGCCCCCCGTTTAGCGGCAAAATGACGCGTTCGCGCAGTTAGGCATCTTGAGCGATGTCACGCTTGCATTGCTGCTTGTGGCTATGGACTGCTATGTATCGCGGCGAAGATGCTCCGCTCGGATTTTGGATGTATCGCAACTGCAGCCGCGCGTGCCCCCAATGCGGCGAGCACACGCTTTGCAATGTGTGTTACCACGCGTTCAGGCGACTTCACTGACCTTGCCGGCCGCAGAGGGGATCAGCAGTACAGGCAAGGTCGCCTGACGCACGCAGCGCTCCGCGACGCTGCCGAGAATCAGGCGCTGAAAACCGCGCCGGCCATGCGTGCCCATCACGAGCAGATCGGCGTTGAAGTCAGCGGCCGCTTTTAGCACGACCACTGAAACGTCATCGAGGGAGGAGGCCTCGCCCACAATGAGCTCCCCCTTGACGCCTTGCGCTGCCATGGCCAAGGCGAATTCCGCGCAGAGTTCTTTACCCTCTTCGACGAGGCGGTTGCGCAGAATGGACGGGTCATAACCCGGCGCTTCGAAATACATCGGTGTGTTTTCGACGACGTACAGCGGTTGCATGACAGCGCCGGTGGATTTCGCGAGCGCGAGCGCTGCTTCGAATGCGCGGCGCGAGGTGTGGCTGCCGTCGACCGCTACGAGGATGCGTGTGTACATATCGACTCCGCGTCTGAAAGATTGGGATGCCGCGGCCGTTGCGTACGGCCGGACTTATTGACGATTTATTACGGATGCCAGCTTAAATGATCGCTGAAAAAGGTGCATCCTGACAGGATGTAAATCAAATACTTGTCAAATTTTGCGATAACTGCACGCTTCCCGGCAAACACCGCGCAGCAAGCGTTTGCGGCATTCCTGTCAAGCCGGGGCGCATCTATCAGATCAAGATAGGGTCAGGTTTGCCTTACAATCAGGACCTACTCAGACAAGCTGCTTCAGCACCGCTGATGAACGAGCGCAAAACGACGGGCTTGCCCGACAAGATCTACGGCGACATCCTCAATCGCATTCTTGAAGGCGAGTACAAGGAGGGCGAGCGGCTGCCTACCGAGCATGCGCTGGCCGAACGCTTTGCGACGTCGCGGCCCACCGTGCGCGAGGCCTTGGCGCGGCTGCGGGCGGACGGGATCATCATGACGCGGCACGGTTCGGGCACCACGGTCGCGCGGCGGCCAGACCCGGATGTGCGGCGGTTTGCGCCGCTCGAAACGCTGTCCGACATCCGCCGCTGCTATGAATTTCGCATCGTGACCGAAGCCGGCGCGGCCGAACAGGCAGCGCTCAAAGCCGATGCGGACGATATCGCCGCGATCCAGCATGCATGGGACCAGCTGGAACGGATCATCGAAACCCGGGGCATCGGCGCGCAGGACGATTTCATGTTCCACCTGGCGGTGGCGCGCGCCTCGAAGAACCCGTTTTTCATCACGGTCATGTCGTTCATTGAAGAGCAGATTCTGTTCAGCATGAATCTGTCGCGCAATCTTTCGCTTGTGAAAACGGTGGAGCGGCAGCGGCTCGTGCAAGCCGAACATATGGCCGTGCTCGAGGCGATCCGCCGTAAGGACGGCCCCGCTGCGGGGAAGGCGATGCGCGCGCATCTCGAGAATGCGCTCGAGCGGATGTTCGGTTCCTGATATCCCGCGTGTCTCCTCCGCGGGTCGCAAATATCAGGTAGCCGGGCTGTCGCAAGCGCCGCCCCAGTCGTGTCAAGACGTCAGGCGGCGGCAGCCATCGGCCCGAACAGGGCGGTGCGGGTCTTCGGACTGACCGCGATATCCAGCGCCACGGCCCGTTCCACGCCGATCTGCAGGGGTGATCCGAGCCGGCTGATGTCGATCCCGGTCTTGCGCAGCAGCCGTTCGATCGGCGTGGTGGTCACCGTGACATAGCGGGTGATGCCCATCCGGTCAGCGAACGTCACGAGTTCGTGAATCGCCTGCATCGTCAGGTCGGCAAAGCCGAACGACTGTTCCTCGCCGCTGGTTTCGATCGCAAACCGGCTCAGTTCCCAGATATGCCGCCCGACCGGCGCATCCGCGCCATGGAGCAATTGCGGGAAGGTGTCCTTGAGCATGTTCGGGCCTTCCGTCGGCATCAGGCGCCAGCAGCCCCGCACGTGCCGATCGTCGCCCTGAATCAGCATGTAATGGGGCCCGAGGGCATCGTAGCCGTCGATTTCCATGCCCGCGATGGTCGGGATATCCCACCCGAGCCGCCCGTGAAATACCCGAGCCCGCAGACGGTACATCTCGTTGATGTCCGCGTTGTCGAATTCCTGCCGCATTCCAATCCGAATTGCTGTTTGCATGACGTTCTCCTGAACGTGTTGGGGTACCCAATACGCAAGAAAACTTATGCATTTTGAATCTTTCCGCCACCTACCTACCTGGATAGGTGTGCATGCTTATCGGATAACGCAGAATTCGAGACAAGCCTCAGCCCTCAACCGACGGGACACAAAAATGGAACTTCTCGAAAACCACTGGCAAGCGCAACCTTCGATCCAAACCCGCCCGGCAGAGCCGTCATCGGCGGTGGATCGTGTTCTGATCATTGCCTACCGCAAGAAGAAGAAGGAGAGCCAGCGCCGCTTCTGGGCACGCTTTGGCGTGACGCAGTCGCGTGGCAGCCGGTTCGAATCGGGGGCCGAAATTCCGGCGCCGGTGTCGATCCTGCTGGGCCTCTACTTCACCAAAACCGTTTCCGACGCCGATCTCGGGCGGGCCGAGCGGGTGCTGTACAGCCGCGACGCCGCCGCCTTGCTCAACCCGGGTCAATAAGCCCCAACTGCGCGGCGATCACGGCCGCCGCGCGCCGCGAATTCACACCGAATTTGGTCCTGATGTTCTTCATGTGGAAGTTCACCACGGCTTCCGAGCAGCTCAGGATATGGGAGATTTCCCAGGTGGATTTGCCGCGCGCGGTCCATTTCAGGCATTCGCGTTCGCGCGGCGTGAGCTTGGGCAATAAAGTCTGAGCGTGCGTATTCAAATGGCGCTGACTGGTATCGATTACCAGATCGCGCAATAACACCAGATTCGGCAACGCAACGTTGACGTGGCGCCAGAACGCCTCAGTCGGATTGCTGTCATTCACGAAGCACATCATGCCGGCTTCCTGGTTCGGCCCATGAATCGGCAACGTCACACCGGCGCGCAGGCCGTGCGAGCGGGCTTCCTCATACATCGATTGCTGCGGTGCGGTCGTAAAAATGTCCGGCGACCAGATCAGCGGCGTGGCGCGTGTCGCGCAATGCGAGACAGTCGGGTCGATATGGACGAGCCCCTGCTCGTCGTAGGTGCGTCGCCAGGCCGGTGCGTAGGTGCTCCGCACATAGGCGTCTTCAAGGCGAATGGTCGGGCGCGGCAGCATGGCAATCAGAAGCCTGTCGAAGCCCCATGTGTCGGCCAGGCCCGCGATCGCGCCGAACCATTCCGCTTCATCTGCGGCGTTCAGTAGCGGTGCCATTTCCTCGATAAAATGTAGCGACAATTTGGTTCTCTCAGACTCGCAAACGTCCCGTTGCGGTTAATTGCGGTACGGCGATCCGTCCGGCTGTTTTTATCTTCACAATCTATCACTAAAAATTATTTCGCAAGCCGAGGGCGATTTCTAAAGAAGCGCCACCAGCACTGGTTCTGCTACCAGGCGAACGAATTACTCCTTATATCGGATTTCTTCGACCTGATTAACATTCACGGGTCGATAAAGTGGGTAATTTTCTCGTAGCGGCGTTTTTGATGCTTTTGATTTGCAACATTATTGTCAAACCACTTTGAATGACTGCGCGTGTCGAGATTCCGGACAAAACCACGCCAATTATCAAATTGACAATTTCCACCTGGCCCTTCTCTATTCTCTAACAGCGGCCTGTCACCGTCTATTGTCATACGAAAGCGACACGCCGCGCTTTGCCAGCTTCGGCTCCTTCGCATCGAATTCGACGTGAGATCTCGCGATGACAACCATACGTAGGTTGTTTGACAACATTGCGAACCCGATGCTAACTTGAACACCCGGTCCCCGTATGTCTGAGGCGTCATGAACGAATCCCCGATTCTCGACAGTGAGTTCGTCGCATCGGTGATGGCCGTGCCGCCGCTCGCCCGCCGTGCCGACTACACGCTGGACGTCGCCGAAAACCGTGCTCTGATTCGCCACATCGAGGCTGGCGGCGTGCGCACCTTGCTGTACGGCGGCAATGCGAACCTCTACCACGTGACCGTCAGCGAGTATCGGGACTTGCTGGATATGCTGGCGGGCGCAGCCAGTGCAGGCACGCGCGTGATCCCGTCAATCGGTCCCGACTACGGGAAAATGCTCGATCAGGCCCGTATCCTTGCGCAAACCCGCTACCGTACGGCGATGGTGTTGCCGCTGAGCGGATTTACGACGTCCGAAGGCGTGGAAGCCGGGCTCACGCGCATCGCCGAGGCGGCGGGCATGCCGCTCACTATGTACATCAAGAGCGAAAACTACGTGGAGCTCGACACGCTCGCGCGATTGATCGAGCGTGGCACGCTGCTGGCCGTCAAATACGCGATCGTCCGCGACAATCCTGCGGAGGATCCGTATCTGCGCCGACTCGTGCAATCCGTGCCTGCGGCCAAGGTGGTGTCGGGCATGGGCGAGCGGCCAGCGCTCGTCCATTTGCGCGAGTTCGGTCTGGCCGCATGGACGACGGGTTCGGGATGCATTGCGCCACGTATGGTCATGGCGTTGCTGCAAGCCGTCAGAATCGGCGATGCCGACACAGCGCAGCGTCTCTATGAGGCTTTCCTGCCGCTCGAAACGCTGCGTGACGAAATCTCGTTGATCCGTGTGTTGCATGATGCAGTCACGTTTTCAAAGATTGCCGACATGGGGCCGATCTTGCCGCTACTCAGTTCGACGCCGCCCGAACATCATGCGAAGATCGATCATGCGACGCAGATTCTGCTCGCCTTGGAGCGTCAGCTCGCGCAGAAGCCGGCGTCGCATTGACCTCGCAGCGGCCGCGGTTACAAGTGCGTGCGCGGCGCGCTGCGCCCCATCTTCCCCTCAACTTCCATCGTCCAAAGCCTACGCATGACCGACACCAGCCGACGCTATCCCGATCCCTCCATTCGCGTTCTCGATCCGCGCTTCACGTCGCTGATCCTGGCGTCTGCTTCCGTCGAGTGTCTGTATCAGGGCGCGCGCTGGTCAGAAGGGCCGGTCTGGTTCGGCGACGGCCGCTACCTGCTGTGGAGCGACATTCCCAATGACCGTATCCTGCGCTGGGACGAAACTAGCAGCGCGGTGACCACGTTTCGCCAGTCGTCGAACAATGCGAACGGCCACACGCGTGATCGCCAGGGCCGCCTCGTGACCTGCGAGCACCTGACGCGGCGCGTCACGCGGACCGAGTACGACGGCTCGATTACCGTGCTCGCCGACCGTTACCTCGGCAAGCGTTTCAACTCGCCGAATGACGTGATCGTGAAGTCGGACGGTTCGATCTGGTTTAGCGATCCGACCTTCGGCATCGACAGCTTTTATGAGGGCGAGCGGCAGGAGTCGGAATTGCCCGCGTGCGTGTACCGGATCGACGGCCAATCGGGCGAGGTGACGATGGTCGCCGACGACGTGCTGGGTCCGAACGGCCTCGCGTTTTCGCCGGATGAGTCTGTGCTGTACATCGTCGAATCGCGTGGCGTGCCGCGCAAGATTCGCGCGTTCGATGTCGACGTCAGCAGCAAGGGCGCCGTGCTGTCGAACAACCGCGTGCTGATCGATGCCGGTCCGGGTACGCCCGACGGCTTTCGCGTCGACACACACGGCAATCTCTGGTGCGGCTGGGGCATGGGCACCGACGAACTCGACGGCGTGCGCGTCTTCACGTCGCAAGGCGAGCCGATCGGCCATATCGCGTTGCCGGAGCGCTGCGCGAACGTGTGCTTCGGCGGACGTCATCGCAACCGGTTGTTCATGGCGGCGAGCCACGGCTTGTATTCGTTGTATGTGAATACGGAGGGCGTCCAGGGCGGGTGAGGGCGCAAGGCGTGCGGGCAGCCTGAGTGCGCAGTACAAGTTCATGTTGCCAGACAACTCGTTGTGCCCAGCGCCTGCTAACTCCGGGTTTGCCCTTGGATACCGCGCGCAAACCGTTGAACCAAAAGGATTCCGCGCAAAAATAGCCAATTTTTGGGGTAAAACCCAGTGGTGAGTATTTGCTTGACATCGGCAGTTCCGCTTCGCTATGTTCCATTGGTAGAGAGACACCGCCAGCAGCACATCTGGCCGGCGGACTTCCATACCAAGAAGCGAGGAGACGCAATGACTGTTTCAGGCAGGTTGGCGCTCAGGCTGGTGTCCGTATGTCTCATGGCAAGCGCCGCATTGGGGTCCACCGCGCATGCGGCCGATCCGGTAACGCTCAATATCGTCGATGTAGCCGGCGACCTTCAACTCACGCAGAAGGGCTTCGAAGCCTTCAAGGCGAAGTATCCGAATCTCGTCGCCAATCTCACGTTCACCAACGCGCCCGCGCCGCAGTTGCCGGGCAAGATCAAGGCAATGCAGGCCGCGGGCCGCTCCGACATCGATCTCGTCCTGACGGGCACCGACGCACTGGCTGCCGGCATCGAACAGAATCTGTGGATGAAGTTATTGCCGGACAATGCCGCGGCCTTCCCAGGCGTGCTCGACAAATACGCGCCCGGTCCGCGCAAGATGCAGGACCTTGCTCAAGGCTTTGGTCTCGAGGTCGCCTATATGCCGGCCGGTCCGTTGCTCGAATACAACCCCGCCAAAGTGACCGATCCGCCCAGAACGCCTGAGCAACTCCTGCAATGGTGCAAGGCGCATCCGGACAAGCTGATCTACGCGCGGCCGGCGAACTCCGGTCCCGGCCGCACGTTCCTGATGGGCCTGCCTTATGTGCTTGGCGACAAGGATCCGCAAGATCCGATTCACGGCTGGGACAAGACGTGGGCCTTTCTCAAGCAGCTGAACGATTGCATTCCTTACTATCCTGGCGGCACCTCGGCGGTGATGAAAGAACTCGGCGAGGGTACGCGCGACATGACCGTGACGGTGACCGGCTGGGACATCAACCCACGCGCGCTCGGCATCGTTCCGGCGGAATTCCGCGTGCAGGCATTTGACAACATGACGTGGGTGAACGACGCGCACTTCATGGTGATTCCGAAGGGCGTGCCGAAGGAAAAACTCGACGTGATCTACAAGCTGATGAACTTCATGCTCGAACCGGCACAGCAAGCCATGACCTATGACGACGGTTATTTCTATCCCGGGCCGGCAATCAAGGGCGTAAGCATCGAGCAGGCGCCCGCGCACAGCCAGGATGTGCTGAAGAAATATGGGCGGCCGGAGTATGCAAAGCTGCTGGCTGAACGTCCGCATGTTTTGCCGCTGAACGCCACCGCAATGGTCGCGGCCTTCAAGAAATGGGACAGCGACGTCGGCGCGCAGAAGACCAAGTAGCCGCGTATCAGGAAACCGCCATGAAGCATCACTTTGAGCAGTTGCGGCTCGATTCGGTGAGCCGCAGTTTCACGAATGCGGAGGGCCAGGCGGTCGCGGCGCTGCAAGGACTCGATCTGAATATCCAGCGTGGCGAGTTCATTGCGTTGCTCGGACCTTCGGGTTGCGGCAAATCGACGGCGCTCAATTGCATCGCCGGTTTGCAGCCCTTGAGCGGTGGCGGCATCTGGCTCGACGATAAACGCATCGACGTGCTGCCGCCGGAAAAGCGCGGCTTCGGCATGGTGTTTCAGAACTACGCGCTGTTTCCGCATATGAGTGTGCTGGATAACGTCGGCTTCGGCTTGAAGATGCGTGGCGTCGGTAAGAGCGAGGCCATGCGCCGGGCGCGCGAAGCATTGCAGCTCGTACAGTTGGTCGGTCATGAACGCAAGCTGCCCGGACAACTGTCGGGCGGTCAGCAGCAGCGCGTGGCAATTGCGCGCGCGATCGTGATCGAACCGCCACTGATTCTGATGGACGAACCGCTGTCGAATCTCGATACGAAACTACGCATCGAAATGCGTGCTGAGATTCGCCGCATCCACAGTCAGCTCGAACGCGCGACGCTCTATGTGACGCACGATCAGGACGAAGCGCTTTCCATGGCCGATCGCATCGTCGTGATGAAAGAGGGTGTGGTGCAGCAGGTCGGCACTCCGAAAGAGGTCTACACGCGGCCGCAAAATTTGCACGTCGCGCGTTTCATGGGCTATCGAAACGTAGCCGAATTCACGCTCGAAAGCACGCAAGGCGATGGGGTTGCCGTGAGCGCGAATGGTGTGCGTCTGATCGGCACGCCGATGGCCGGTTTCAACAGCAAGCGCGTGAGCGTTGCGCTGCGCCCTGAAGATATGGAGCGCGCAGCACCTGGCGTGGAAAACGCCTTCGACGCGTTGGTGACCACCGTGGAATACGGCGGGCACGATTCACTGCTGCGGGTGGAGACCGCTTTCGGCGATTTGTGGGCGCGCGTCGCGGGCGAATTCGAAGAGGGCGAGCGCATCAGTCTGCGTGTGCAGCCGTCACGTGCGCTCGTCTATGACGGAGAGGCTGCTTGAACACGCCCATGCTGTCGCCGCCGCTCGCACCGCGCGATGCCAAGGCGTGGCTGGTCGCGCCGGCTTTGATTTTCATCGTGGCGTTGTTCATCTATCCGTTTGCGTATGGTTTGGTGCTGTCGTTCCGGCCGATGAACGGGGGCGGCCTGTGGGCCAACTATCTGACGTTCTTCACCGACACGTCGATGTGGCCGACCATTCTCGTCACGCTCAAGCTCGCCGTGCCGGCGACGCTGATTAACGTTGGCGTGTCGGTTCCGGTGGCGTTCGCGCTGCGCCGCAATTCGCCCTATCAGAAGCTCATCACGACGCTGCTGGTGATTCCTGTCACGCTCGGCACCGTGCTGATCGCCGACGGCATGCTCACGTACTTTGGCCCGAATGGCTGGTTTCCGCAGGCGTTGCACGGATTGCATCTGTACACGAATGAAGTGCGCCTCACGCATAACTTCTGGGGCGTGTTGATCTCGCTGATCGTGTCGGGCTTTCCGTTTGCGTTTCTGCTGACGCTGTCCTACGTGACCGGCATCGATCCGACGCTCGCGAGCGCTGCCGCCACGCTCGGCGCGAGTCCGTGGCAGCAGTTCCGTCGAATCTATTTGCCGCTGCTGGTGCCTGGTTTAACGATGGCCGCCTGTTTGTCGTTCGTGCAGGCGTTCTCGGTGTTTCCGTCGGCGGTGCTGTTGGGCGCCCCTGCGGGTCCGACGCGCGTGATGTCGATCGCCGCAGCCGAAGCCGCGTTCGAAAGCTACGACTATTCGCTTGCTTCGGTGATTGCGATGGTGATGGGCTTCGTGCAACTGCTGGTGGTTGTCGCCATGCTCGGCGCGCGCCGCTTCTTCTATAGCGGTCCGGTGACGGGAGGCAAAGGCTGATGGCTAGCGATCACCACGCCGCGCATCCTTCGTGGTCCGCGTCGAAGGAAAACAACGACGGCGCCCAGCAACCCAGCAAGCGCGTGAAGCAGCGCGCCAGCGTGCCGGGCCGCATCTGGCAGGTGCTGGTGTGGGGCGCGATGGTGTTTTTTCTCGTCAACGTGGTGCTGCTGATTGCGACCGTCGCGGTAAATTCGCTGGCGACCCGCTGGTTCGGCACCTTGTTGCCGCAAGGTTTTACGCTGCATTGGTACGCGCAGGCGTGGAGCGATTTTCAACTGGCGAGCGTGTTGTGGGTCACCGTCGAAGTGGTCGGCGCGGTGGTGGTCTTGTCGGTTGTACTCGGCGTGCCCGCTGCGTATGCGCTCGCCCGCGTGCAGTTTCGCGGCAAGCGCATGGCGATGCTGATTTTCCTGTTGCCCCTGATGGTGCCGCCCGTGACCTACGGCATTCCGATGGCCACCGTGATGTACAAAGTCGGCCTTGCGGGAACATTGAGCGGCGTGATTCTTGCGAATCTCGTGCCGGCGCTTCCGTTCGTGATTCTGGTGATGACGCCGTTCATCGAGCAGATCGATCCCAATCTCGAAGCGGCGGCGCGCATTTTCGGCGCGAACACGTTTCGCTATTTCCGCTATGTGCTGCTGCCCCTGCTGGTGCCCGGCATGCTGGCGGCCGGGCTGCTCGTACTGGTGCGCACCATCGGCATGTTCGAACTGACATTCTTTACAGCTGGCCCCGCGACGCAAACGCTCGTGGTCGCCTTGTACTACGCTGTATTTTCAACTGGCGTGCGTGCGCCGCAATCGATCGACGCGATGGCGATGATCTACATGGCGATCACGTTGATCTGGGTGCTGATTGCGCTGCAGTTCGTCAGCCCGACACAGATCGTGTCGCGCGTGAAGGAGCAAAGACGTTGACGAAGCGAAAGAAACCTGAAGAACTGCGCAGCCACCGCTGGTACGGCCTGAACGATCTGCGCTCGTTCGGCCATCGCTCGCGTACCGCCCAGATGGGCTACAGCCGCGAGGAATACGCGGGCAAACCGGTGATCGCGATCCTCAACACATGGAGCGAGATCAATACTTGCCACACGCATTTCAAGCAACGTGTGGAGGAAGTGAAACGCGGCATCTGGCAGGCAGGCGGCTTTCCGGTCGAACTGCCCGTGCAGACGCTCGCCGAGCCGTTCCAGAAGCCCACCACGATGCTCTATCGCAACTTCCTCGCCATGGAAGCCGAGGAGACGCTGCGTTCGTATCCCGCCGATGGCGTCGTGCTGATGGGCGGATGCGACAAGACCACGCCTGCCTTGCTGATGGGCGCGATCTCGATGGATCTGCCGGCGATCTTTCTGCCGGCCGGTCCGATGCTGCGCGGCAACTGGAACGGTGTGACGCTTGGTTCCGGATCGGACAGCTGGAAGTATTGGGCAGAGTTGCGCGCGGGCACGATCACTGAATCGGACTGGCAAGGTATTGAAGGCGGCATTGCGCGCTCGCCGGGGCATTGCATGACAATGGGCACCGCGTCGACCATGACGTGCGCTGCCGAAGCGCTCGGCTTCACGCTGCCAGGTTTCGCTTCCATTCCTGCCGTGGATTCGCGGCACGCGCAGATGGCGGCGAAAACCGGCATGCGTATCGTCGAGATGGTGTGGGAGGACTTGAAGCCTTCCGATCTGATCACCGCGGGTTCAATCGATAACGCGGTGACCACCTGCCTCGCGCTCTCTGGCTCGACCAACGCGATCGTGCATATGATCGCGCTCGCACGCCGCGCCGGGATCGAACTGACGCTCGATCGCTATGACGACATTTCGCGCCGCACACCGGTGCTGGCGAATATTCGTCCGACCGGCGCGTATCTGATGGAGGACTTTTTCTACGCGGGAGGTTTGCCGGCCATGCTCGCCGAACTGGGCGACCTGATCGACCGCTCGCAGAAAACGGTGAACGGCCGCACGCTCGGCGAGAACCTCGAAGGCGCGACGATTTTCAACGACGAGGTGATCCGCCGCCGCAGCGCGCCGCTCCTGCCCAATAACGGCCTTGCGGTGCTGCGCGGCAATCTCGCGCCCGACGGCGCCGTAATCAAACCCGGCGCCGCCGAGCCGCGCTTGCTTGTGCACACCGGCCGCGCCGTGGTGTTCAAGGACTACAACGACATGGCCGCGCGCATCGACGACGAAGCGCTCGACATCGACGAGACCTGCGTGATCGTGCTGCAGCACGCGGGCCCGGTGGGCGCGCCTGGCATGCCCGAGTGGGGGCAACTGCCGATCCCGCGGAAACTGCTGCAAAAGGGCGTGCGCGATATGGTGCGTATCTCTGATGCACGGATGAGCGGGACGAGCTACGGCGCGTGCGTATTGCACGTCGCGCCGGAGTCGTTTGTCGGCGGCCCGCTTGCGCTCGTGCAGAGTGGCGATCTGATCGAACTGGACGTGCCGCGGCGCAAGCTCAACATGCTCGTAGCGGAGGAAGAACTGGCGCGCCGCAAGGCCGCCTGGGTCAGACCCGAGCCGCGGTTTACGCGCGGCTACGGCGCCTTGCATCAGGCGCACGTGCTGCAGGCGAACAAAGGTTGCGACTTCGATTTCCTGCAGCGCGGCGGTGCGCAGGCGGATGCAAGCGGCGAGCCGGAGATTCACTGAGCTTGCTGAAGGCTCAATACCCCACGCGATACACGCGGCCCGTTTGCGCGCCTTCCACGCTGCGCAAATAGGCCTGCGCGGCACGTTCGGCGGTGACCGGCTCGAAGCCGCGGAAGTAGGGCGCATAAGCACCCATCGCTTCGGTGAGCACGGTCGGGCTCACCACGTTGATGCGGATGCCGCGAGGCAATTCGATCGCGGCGCCGCGCACGAAACCTTCCAGGGCCAGATTGACCGTGGTTGCATTCGCGCCTTCGCGAATTGGTTCGTCGCCGACAATGCCGCTCGTCAGCGTGAACGAGCCGCCGTCATTCACGTATCGCTGGGCACCCAGCACCACATTGATCTGACCCATCAGCTTGTCGCGCAGACCGACCCAAAACTGCTCGACGGTCATTTCCGGCAGCGGGCCGAAATGCACCTTGCCGGTGGTGGTGACGATGCCGTCGACTTGACCAATCTCGCCAAAGAGCCGCTCGATGCTGGCCGGGTCGGTGCTGTCCACGCGATACTGGCCGCGCGTCGCACCCACTTCGATGACTTCATGGCGTGCTTTCAATGCTGCGCTCACTGCCTGGCCGATCGTGCCGGTTGCGCCTATTACGACAATCTTTTTCATCTGCTGCTCCGTTTGGTATTGGACGTGCAGTCAATTGTGTCGGCCAGCGATCGGCGGAAAAAGCCCGTTCGGCTTGCAGGTCCTGCAACCCTGAGTTTCTAATCCGTAACGAAACGCGCACCGTCATTCAAACGGTGCGCGCTTTTGAATGGACTGATTAATCGGCGCTGGCGGCGTATTTCAAACAAATACGCGCCGCGCGAATAGTTACTTCACCCGAAGTAATTCAATCACACGCGTGGGACGCAGATGATTGAGGGCGAAATGCATGCGGCCACGTTCGCGGCGGCTGCGGATCGGGCGCGGGTCGTCGAACAGATCATCTTCCGAATCGACGCCTTGCGGCGCGACCATGCCTTTGTCGATGACCGTGCAGCCCGGCTCG
The DNA here is from genome assembly GCF_900116445.1 of Paraburkholderia aspalathi. Lineage (GTDB taxonomy): Bacteria > Pseudomonadota > Gammaproteobacteria > Burkholderiales > Burkholderiaceae > Paraburkholderia > Paraburkholderia aspalathi. The sequence goes on along the minus strand of NZ_FPBH01000014.1, from coordinate 26,870 downwards.
AGTGCCAGTAGCAGATGATTGCCGCCAACCCGGCTGTCGAAGCCGGCCATGCCGTCGTGCGCCTCAGGCACGCTGTTGACCAGGGTCGCGTTGGTCGTCGTAATCTCGTCCGGCGAGATCGGACTGTGACCGGCTATGCGGGCGGCCTCGAGATTCTTGCCGTCGGTGTCGACCGTGCTGTCATGCGTGCGGTCGTTATGCAGTTCCGTTGTGCTCGGGCCGGTGGTGCGCGGCTGCTTGCCGGCGTCTGCCGGCTTGTTGATATCGCTGTTCATCATGCATTCTCCATTGAAGAGGACATGGTTGAAGTGCAGCAAAACCTGTTCCGCCTCGCACAACCTCTTTGTGTGCGTGAGTTGTACCGCGCTTGCCTCGCAGTTTATGTGCAATGACATATGCGGGCATTTCACGTGACGATTGCGTCCGCGATTCTTTTCGTTTTTTTTAATGGACGCCTATTTTCTACAGAGTATGATCTTACTCCGACGCGCGAAGCGCGGTTAAATCGGCGACATGCGTCCGGCTGTTTTTACATAGCCGGCAACGAACAGACGCGCGCTACTCAAAACATCTTACGGGGCCGTCAGGGCGGGTGACACATGCATTTCGATGCTGCATTCACACATCGCGGCTACTTGCTGAATTGCGCACCGGCGCGCGCGGGCGACGGCAGCTGGCAACCTTATGTGGTCATCTCCCGCTCGAGCGACGGCGAACTGGTCGCCAACCGTTTTTTCCCCACCGACTTGCGTTTCCCTGACGAGGCCACCGCCATCGCGCACGCGCGCGACTGGGCCGTGCGCTGGATCGATGCGAGCAGCGTGACCATCTGAACCGCCCGCCACGCGCGGCCCTGCATACCGGGCAGCAGCGCGACGTTGCGCGAGCCGCGGCAAAACGCGGTAATCTCTTGGGACAATCACTCTGAACCGCGCCTATCGCGCGGCGCTGTCCTTTTATGCCTAATGTGCCTGCCCATAACTGGGGTCTCGAACAGATCGTCGCGGACCTGCGCGCGTCGCGTGAAGAACTGCATCGCACGCGGCATCCGCTCGGCATTCGCGAGCTGCCGTCGCGCGAGGCGGTGATCGGGATTGTCACCGGCTTGCGCGCGGCGCTGTTTCCCACGCATTACGGCGCCCCCGATCTAACTGACGAAACTGTCGACTACTACGTCGGCCACACGCTCGAAAGCACGTTGCGATTGCTTGCCGAACAGATTCGCCGTGCCTTGCGCTTTCTGCCCGAGTTCGGCGAAACGCCCGATGCGGATCTGAAGGAGCGCGCGTTCAACGTCGCGCGCGAGTTCGGCACGCAGTTGCCCGGTATTCGCGCGTTGCTGGTCAGCGATATCCAGGCCGCGTTCACCGGCGACCCGGCTGCGCAGCACATCACTGAAATTCTGCTGTGTTATCCGGGCGTGTGGGCGATGACGCACCATCGTCTTGCGCACGCGCTGCACCGCCTCGGCGTGCCTTTGCTCGCGCGCTTCATCAACGAGATCGCGCACTCGGCGACCGGCATCGACATTCACCCGGGCGCGACCATCGGCCCGAGTTTCTTTATCGACCACGGCACAGGCGTTGTGATCGGCGAGACCGCGATCATCGGCGAGCGCGTGCGTGTCTACCAGGCCGTGACGCTCGGCGCGAAGAGCTTTGCTGCCGATGTTGACGGCACGCTGGTCAAGGGCAACGCGCGCCATCCGATTGTTGAAGACGACGTCGTGATTTACGCCGGCGCGACGATTCTCGGACGCGTGACGATCGGACGCGGCTCGGTGATCGGCGGCAATGTGTGGCTAACGCACAGCGTGCCACCGGGCAGCAGCGTTTCGCAAGGCAAGATCCGCGAGGGCGAGCGCTCGGGCACGGACGAAGGGGGCGGTCGATGAGCGGGCTGGCTCAGGCGGCATCTCGCACTTTGCCGCGTGGCTTGGCGCGCGGGGCGCTCTGGCGATCTGCATACGGTTCGCTGCGTGATTCAGCGTGCACACCGCCGCGCGTTGTTCCGCGCGGAACGCAAGTTAACTTCTGAGCGGCGTCCCATGTCACGCGGCCGCGTTCACATGCCTCGCTGCGCGATCGCCGGCGTCGAAGCGACGGTAGCCGAAACGGCGCATTCGTTTCCGCGCCACTCACACGACCGCTTCGGGGTAGGCGTGATCTTCACGGGCGGACACCGATCATCAAGCGGCCGCGGTGTAGTAGAAGCACGAGCGAACGACGCGATCATGGTGAACCCTGGAGAGGTACACGACGGCAGCCCGCTCGACGAGCGCGGACGCGCATGGCGCATGCTGTATTTCGAGCCGTCGATGCTAAGCGACGCAGCGATCGAGTTAAGTGGCACGGCCACACACGAGATCGAACTAACGCAACCGGTGGCACACGACCCACAACTGAAGATACTCTTCGAGCGCCTGTTCACAGTATCGGTGGAAGCGCAATCCGTGCCGGACGACTTGATCCGAGAGGAGACGATGCTCGAGTTGCTTGGGTATCTACTTCGAACTCACGCGACGACGCACACACGTCCGAGGTTGGCACAGACCTTGAGTCCGATTGCGAGAGCGAGGGCTAGGATCGACGACGACCCTTCATCACCGCTTACGTTGACCGACCTTGCTACTGAGGCCGGCATGAGCCGCTTCCAGCTACTGAGGGGCTTTGCGTATGAGATGGGATTACCACCGCACGCATACAGAATGCAGCGCCGGGTAATACTTGCGAGACAACTGATCGCACGCGGCACGACATTGGCAGACGCGGCAGCTGCAGCGGGCTTTGCCGACCAGAGCCATATGACCCGAGCATTCGTGCGATTGATGGGCATGACCCCTGCCAACTACGCAGCCGCGAAGCGGCGATAAAGCGTACCAAACGGGGTTAAGAACAACGCTTCGGCGCGCGCAGCGCCGCCGGAAGAATGACACCCTTGTCACAAGCTTATGCACGGGCACGAACACAGATTCCAGTCGCACCACTACCCTGTGCAGACCACGATGCCCACTTAGCAGGGGCTTCTAGCCGCTTTCTTTTGCCTACTTTTCTTTGCGGCGGCAAAGAAAAGTAGGTGCCGCCCCGCACAGGGGCAACGCTAATAGACCACTAACAAACCAAGGAAAGGCCAAAGCCCCAAGCACACAGACAAAAAGCGCCGCGCAGGCAAAGAAAAGCCGACAACTACCCCACCCTCAAAAACCGCAAAACCGAAACCCCATGCAACCAGACATGCTCACTAACAAACCACGCGGCGACCCAAGAACCCGCAACAACAATCAAATCACACCGCCCACTATTCCAAAGATTCAAAGAATGCCGCGCAGCGACCCACGGCACTCCCAAAGGATTCGGCCAATCGGCCAACAGATGCATCACCCCTCCACAAGCAAACCCAAACGCCGCGGCAGCATAAACCGAATGCCCAAGCCAATGATAGGAACCCACGAGCAACGCGACCCACCCCACACCCCAATGCGTCAACGTACGATGGGTAATCCACAGCCTTCGCGCGCGTGACCACCACGCCACTTCCAGCCAGTCCGGCGCTGTACTCCCCGCCACCCCGGCGATGAAACTCAACAGCACGCCGATATGAAACGAACCACCGCCGCCGACGCGTGCGACAACCGCCGCCGCGATAACGCCGGCCGCAAACCCAGTCGCGTGATGTGCTTTGTTGGATGCCATCGAACCTCACGACGCAGCGCGCCGGATAAAAGCCAAGGGGCGGCTATGTTCGCAGATGAGCAGATAAAAAAATAGCCGACACGCGAGATAAAAAATCGCGCATCGGCGTGGCCTTCGATGTGGTCCTCAGTGTCGTCCTCAACAACGCCGCCGAGTGACCCGAAACTCAGGTCGCACAGCGCGCAATATCGACGCGCATTTCCGGTTCAGGTGGATCGTCCGGCGCATTCGCAGGATGCATCACCTTGATCACCGAGCCCGCGTTGTACGGCGTCAGCGTGACGAAATACGAGTTGTTCGAATCGGAACCAACAGCGATCTCGGTCGCGTCGCCGACGCGCGACATTCGCACGCGTGACAGCTTGCTTTCGAGGCAATCGGCGATATATGCAGGGGCGCGCTGCGAAGACACGTACATCATCGGCTGGGACGCGTCGCGGGTGGGACCGCTGGAACCACAGGCAGCGAGAAAAGCAGTGAGGGCAGCAGCGGGAGCAAGCAGGAGAAGTCTTTTCATGGTCCGATCGTCGGCGTCCCCGATCGTGCACGGGAACTTGGGGCGCGGGCGAAGCGCAACGCGATTGAACACAACGTCATGCTTCGCGACGAAGCAGCCGTTCAACCGCAACGACGTTACGGCAAGGAAGGCAGCCGACCTCAGTATACCCACGGCATGCTTGTGCCGTCACTATCGCTACGCCGAAACGTAAGAACGTAAGCACCATGAAAAAAACCCGCGCGTGATCGTGCCACGCGCGGGTTCAGTTGCAGAGCGGCCGGTACCCGCTCTGCACGTGCCATTGGAAAAACTTAGAAACGGTGACGCAGGCCGACGGCCGCAGCAACCTGGTTGCCGGTCGACGACGGCGCCAGCGTATTGATCGCCGCCACGTTCGCACCGAAGTTGCCCAACTCGCCCGATGCGTGCTGATACACGCCTTCCACGTACACGTCGGTACGCTTGCTCAGCGAGTAGTCGCCTTGCAGCGATACCGTGTGCCACTTCGGATCACCCGAGCCGTTCGAACCCGACATCTTGCCGTCGGTGAACGTGTACGAAGCGGCGAGGCTCAGTGCCGGCGTCAGTGCGTACTTGCCGTTCAACTCGTAGTTGTCCAGATGCAGGTTGGTGCCTGCCACACCCGGCAGCGTTACGCCGCCGACATCCACGCCCGTGATGCCGTCCAGTTGCGTATGCGTGTACACGAAGCCAGCCGTCGCCGGGCCGTACGTGTAGTTGATGCCCGCACCGAACGTGCGTTGCAGGTTCGCCGCGACAGCCGCGGTGCCGTCGCCTTGCGAGACTGCGCCGCTCAGGTTCGAGCTACCCGAGTTGTTCAGTTGCAGGTAAGCGGCGGCTACGCTCAGCGGACCGTTGTCGTACGAAGCACCGGCGCTCCAAGCGCGGTTGTTCGAGAACTGGCCGGCTGAATTGCTGAAGCCGTACAGGCCGCCGAATTTGAGGCCGGCGTAGTTCGCGCTCGTGTACTTCACGGCGTTCTTGATCGAGAACGAGTTGTCCAGATTGTCGTTATCGAACGGGTGAGCGGCGAGATTGTTGCCGAAGCCCGCGCCTGCTTCGGACAGCGGTGCGAGGTAATCGACCACGGAGTCGTACTGACGGCCGAGCGTCAACGCACCGTATTGATCGCTCTGCAGACCGACGAACGCCTGACGATTGAACATCGTGCCGTTTTCCGAGTCCTGGCCGTTGTTCAGATTGAAGCCGTTTTCCAACGTGAAGATGGCGTGCAGACCGCCGCCAAGGTCTTCGCTGCCACGCAGGCCGAAGTAGGTGTTCGACACCGAACCGCTGCCTTGTTGCCAGTTGCTGTGGCCGCCCTGGTTGTTCGAGTAGACGAGACCGGCGTCCAGCGTGCCGTACAACGTAACGCTGCTTTGTGCGTGAGCGGTGATGGCGAACGCGCCCATGAGGCCTGCTGCGATGAGGGTTTTTTTCATGTTTAGATAACTCCGGGACAGTGCGTAGAGAATCGCATTCCAGTGCTAACAGCCGATTGCGCCGGCTGCCTGACGATCCGCTGCGAAGTGTATGCCTGCTATTTATATCTTTAAGCGTGTATGGCGCAACAATGCATTTTCTAATTCGAAATAGAGGATTGAGAGTTGTGTAAGTGCGGGTAAATAAAGAAAAAAATATTTGTGCGCGATGGCGTTGTAATTGTTCGTCAAATTATCGGTGTTGCTTGATTGCGACGCTCCCGCTATGTCATATTCAGTAAGGATTTGAGCGCGATGTTGCCTGATTTTCGAATCATTCTGATTTCTGCAATGGACTCTTCCAGTTCGTATGCTCTATCCCGGCGAATTACAGTTCTACAATTCGTTTCACCCCCTGACCAGGGGTGTCTTTTTCATCTCTTTATACGCGGCTTTCGGGCCGCGTTTTTTTCGAATGTTTTATTATCGGCTTATAAGTTCCCGCGAATAACGAAATGCACTATTTCGATTGACGAGGAGCGCGCCCTGGCTTGTCCGTTCGTCAGAGGGCCACGTCCGGTGGGTGTGGGGCGGGTAGAATCGCAGGCTTGAGTTGTGTTTCCGCCCCGCGAACGTGAGTAAACCTGTAATGACCAATTCCCCCCTTCCATCGTCCGACACCGCTGCTGACTCCCCGACGGAAGGCGCGTCCGAAATCCACGCAACCTCGCTCGAGCATCTGGAAGAAGCGCTGCCCGAAATCCAGCACGAAGCGCGTCTGTGGCGCGATGACGGCTGGACCGCGCGCGTCATCAAGAACGAAGACGACGAAGGCTGGGCCGTCGCCATGATCAAGGACGGCGAAGCGGAACCGGCGCTCGTCGGTCCGTGGACGATGGGCCGCAACAAGAAAGATCCGAAGCCGCTGGACACGTCGGCGTTCAACACGCTGGTGAAAACCGCGTCTGAAGTGTTGCGCCGCCATGAGCAGCAACTGCGCGCCCAGTTGCACAAAGAAGTGCGCGTGGCCAGCGCGGACGGCAATGACGAACTCGACATCACGCTCGACATCGTTCCCGACGAAGACGAGCCGTACGCGCTGCTGACCGCGCTCGATACGTTCGGCGAACAGCTCGCGCAAGTGCAGGTGGCGCCGAACTTCAAGCTGAGCAAGGCGAGTGCTGCGGCGTGGGTCGAAAACGAATTCCGCCGTCCAGGCTAGATCGGCGGCGACAGGTTTCAGCTAACGAATAGCTGAATTTAATATTACTAATGCCTGTCAATATACTTTCACATTCACTTCATAGAATCCTCGCGTCATAGCGGCGCGAGCGTGAACCATGCGGTTTTGGGTCTGAGTGCGTGCCAGCTGTGCATTCACCCACGCTACCCAAACCCTGGATCACGACAACATGGCAGAGCCGTTCGACCTTTCCCGCCGCAAGGCCTTGAAACTCCTCGCCGGTGCGCCGATGCTGCCGTTAGGCGGCCTTGCAACGGCATCGATGCTGACCGCGTGCGGCGGCGGAGGCGACGGGCTGGCGGCGACGCCGGTCAAGCCAGTGGCCAACTTCGTCTCCGCGGCATTCAGCGGCATGGCCGCGCCGACGCTGGCGGATCCCGCAGCGATGGCGAAAACCACGGTCGGCTCGACACTCTCGGTGCAACTGAGCGACGGCAGCAGCCGTACGTTCAAGCTCGCGTACCAGCCGTTTTTCGTGACCGGCGACATGGTGCCGAACATCAAGGGCGGCACTATCCTGGCCGGCGGCTACTTCGATATCAACAATCAGCCGATCGTCGATAAATCGGTGGCGGGCAAAGAGCGCCAGTTCTATTCGGACTGCCCGGACGGCAGTTCGCTGATTCGTCTCGACAAGCCCACGGTGAAGGGCCTTAAGGGCAATGCGGTATTCGCCGTCGTGCAGTTCGAATACGCGACCCGCGATCAGAGTCTGAAGTCGATGTATGGCCAGTTGCCGTCGCCGATCGCCGTGCTCACGCTCGATCAGGATCCGGCCACCGGCAAGCTCACGCTGGTGGGCTACCACAACGTCGACACGTCGAAGGCGCATGGCTTGTGGATCACCTGCGGCGCGAGCCTGTCGCCGTGGAACACGCATCTGTCGAGCGAAGAGTACGAGCCGGACGCCGCGACGATCGCAAGCAACAGTCAGTTCAAGGGCTTCAGCCGCAGCCTTTACGGTGACGAAACCACCGCCAATCCCTATCACTACGGCCATCTGCCGGAAGTGACCGTCAATTCCGACGGCACTGGCACGATCAGGAAGCACTACTGCCTCGGCCGCATCTCGCACGAACTGATTCAGGTGATGCCGGATAAGCGCACCGTATTGATGGGCGACGACGCGACCAACGGCGGCCTCTTCATGTTCATTGCTGATCGCGAGGCCGATCTGTCGGCGGGCACGCTGTATGTCGCAAAGTGGACGCAGGTGTCGTCGAGCGGGGCTGGCGCGGCAACGCTTTCCTGGATCAATCTGGGCCATGCGACCAGCGATGAAATCGAGGCGCTCGCCAATCAACTGAGCGCGAGCGACGTCATGGACGTCGCGACCAAGGACCCTGTCGATTCGACCTACACGAAGATCAACTACAACGGCACCTTCAACTGGGTGCGCGTCAAATCGGGCATGACGAAGGCGGCGACCTTCCTCGAAACCCATCGCTACGCAGCGTTGGCGGGCGGCAGCATGGGCTTCACGAAGCTCGAAGGCACGACGGTCAATATCAAGGACAAGGTGCTGTATTCGGCGATGTCACGCATCGAGAAATCGATGGTGCGCGGTCATGCCGCATCGACCGATGTCGCCATCGACAAGGCGATCAACGCCGGTGCGGTTTACGCGCTGAACATGAAGGGCGGCCAGCGCGACCGCAGCGGCAGCGCGATCAACAGCGACTGGGTGCCGGTGGACATGGCGGCGCCCGCGGCGCTGGTCGGCGAGGATCTGTCGTCCGCCGACACGCTCGGCAACACGGCGAACCCGGAGCGCATTGCGAATCCGGACAACCTGAAATTCTCGGAGAAACTGCGCACGCTCTTTATCGGCGAAGACAGCGGCATGCACGTCAACAATTTTCTGTGGGCTTACAACGTCGATACGAAAACGCTCGCACGTGTGTTGTCGTGCCCGGCGGGCGCGGAGTCGACAGGTCTGCATGCGGTCGACGAAATCAACGGCTGGACGTACGTGATGAGCAACTTCCAGCATGTCGGCGATTGGGAAAGTCCGTTGCACGACAAGATCCAATCGACACTCGATCCGCTCGTGCGGGCCAACTATAAGGACCGCTTCGGCGCGACGGTGGGGTATCTGACGGCGGATCCGGCGGGGATCAAGTTGTAGGGGCGTAGGGGCGAGTAGGGCGGCGCGATCCGCCGCCTCAACTCCGCTTGCAGAAAATCGCCGTCACGAGCGGCGCCACCCGATGCACGATCGCTGTGCTGCCGGCCTCGGTGAGCGCGGCCTGGACCTTGGATTCGCTGCCGAACACCACGACGCCATAGGCGGAGCGGGCCACGGGTTCACCGTCGCCGACGCGAAACATTGGGTCGTCTTTCTCGTAGCCGACCACCGCGAAAACGTGAAAGCCGAATGCGGTCAGGTCGGCGCCCTGCGCCGGCGAAAACGCATTGATCGAGTTGCTTTCGACCCGCATTGGCTTCGGATCGATCAGCTGCTGCTGGGCGAGATCGGCAATGAACTGATGACCACTCTCATTGCAGGCGAGCGGTGCGTCGAGAGCGGCAGCATGACTGCTGAGCGGCAGCGCGGCGGCAGCCAGCGCAAGGAGTCCGGACGAAAAGAAGCGTTTCATATACGTGAATGGCGGCCCGCGTTCGATGTAGTGAGTTCGCAACGGGTGGCGGCGATGCACCGCACCTCTAAAAGACATTGCGCATCGAACTAATCGGGCGTGACAGGCGCAACTGGATTCGCACTTTAACGTGATTCGGCATATCTTGCCCGGCGTCTGACACGTATCGGCAACAATAAGCGCTTAAGAAAACGTTAAGGAAGGAAGCAAGGTTTTACGATCCCGTATATATTTCCGGGTTATGAATTCGCGACCATCAATTCCAATTAACGTTCCGGCCCCCAGAACATGGGATGCGAGGCTCGCCCGCCGACTAGTCACGCCGCTCGTCAACACGTGGGTCACGCCGAACCATCTGACCACGCTGCGCCTGCTGATCGGGCTTGCCGGCGCGCTCTGTCTCGCCCACGGCGGATTTGCCTGGGCCAATGCGGGCGCCTTTCTGATCGTGCTGTCGAACTTTGTCGACCACACAGATGGCGAACTCGCGCGCATCGGCGGAAAGTCGAGCCGGATCGGTCATTTTTACGATCTGGCGTGCGACGCGCTCGTGACCGTGATGTTGTTCGTCGGCATGGGTGTCGGTTCGGCGCAGGTCGGCTCATTGAAAGTTTCACCCGGCTGGCTGGGTGCCGTGGCGGGCGTCGCGGTCGCGCTGATTTTCTTCCTGCGCATGCGCATCGAGGAGATGGCGGGCAAGGCAGGGACCAAGCAGGCAACGGTCGGCGGTTTCGAAACCGAAGACGTGCTGTACCTGCTGCCCATCGTCACGCTGACGAGCGTCGTCATGCCGTTCGTTGTGGTCGCGTCGATCGGCGCGCCGCTGTTTGCCGTCTGGGTGGTGGTCGATTACTGGCGCGTCGCGCGCCGCGCCGCACGCTCGGCGGTTGCCCCCGTCAAGGCGTCTGAAACCAGTCAAATGTGGGCCAGTGAATGAGTATGCACGCCGAAGACGACGTGATCGCAGCAAATTCAGTTGAACGTTCGCCGGCCTCCTCGTTGGCATCGTCGGCCGTGCCCGCGCCGAATGCCGATCGCGCCGTAGCGAGCCGCACGCGCACGTTCGACACACGCCGTCTCTCAAACGATTTCACCGATCAGGGCGCGTTCCTGTATCTGGAAGATTTCCTTGCGCCCGAAGTCACCGCCCAGCTCGTGCAGAGCGCGCGCGGTCTCCTCGACGAAGTGAACCGCAACTATCTGCCGGGCCACAAGCAGGGCGGCAGCGTCAGCCGTCATACGATCGATCGTCTCGCGCCGTTCATCGCCGAACTGTATCGCTCGAAGGAGCTGATCGGCTGGCTCGAGCAACTCAGCGGCGACAAGCTGCAAGTGTCGCCTGCGGACGATCCACACGCTTACGCGCTGTACTACTACACGCGGGCCGGCGACCACATCGGCTGGCACTACGATACTTCGTACTATGACGGCCGCCGTTATACGCTGCTGCTCGGTGTGATCGACGAATCGTCATGCCGGCTCGATTACGAATTGCATACGCGCAATCCGGACGTGCCGGATCAACCCGGCTCGGTGCAGATTCCGCCGGGCGGCCTGGTGTTCTTCGACGGCGACAAACTGCGTCATCGCATCACGCCGGCCGGCGCAAACGAAATGCGTGTGTCGCTTACCTTCGAATACGTCACCGACCCGAACATGCGGCCGTGGCGCCGTTTCATCTCGAACATGAAGGACGCGATCGCGTACTTCGGTTTCCGCCAGGTTTTCCGTCAGATGACGAAACGCCGCAAGGACCCCGCATGACACGCGCGGCCCTGATTCTGCTGTCGATCGGAACGGCGCTCTTTGTCGGCCTGCTCGCGTGGCAGGGTTTCGGCTCCGTGGCCTCGGCGCTGGCCGCGGCCGGCTGGGGACTCGTGCTTGTCGCGGCGTTTCACCTCGTGCCGCTGGTGCTCGACGCCGGCGCAATCTCGGTGCTGTTCCAGCGTCAGCATGACGGCGTGCATCACAACGCGACGGTGCGCGACGCATTGTTCGCACGCTGGATCGGCGAATCGGTGAATAGCCTGTTGCCGGCCGGCCAGATCGGCGGCCCGGTGGTGATGGTGCGGCAACTGTCCCAGCGCGGCATGCGCATGCGTGACGCGGCCGCAGCCGTTACCGTCAGCACCACGGCACAGGCGGTCGCGCAAATCGTCTTCGCGTTGCTCGGGCTGCTGCTGTTCGGTGCCTACGCCGCGCACGGCGCGCTTCACGATTTGCGAACCGCTACGCTGATTGCCACCGGCGTGCTGGGTGCGATGATCGCGGGCTTCTACTACGCGCAGCGGCACGGCCTGTTCGGCCGTTTGCTGGGCGTGGTCTCGAAGCTGTTCGGCAAGCGCGACTGGTCGTCGCTGATGACGCGCGCCGAAGCCGTCGACACCGCCGTGCAGGGCATCTACCGCGAGCGCGGCCGCGTCGCGGCAAGCTTCGCACTGAGTCTGGTGGGCTGGATCGTCGGTACGGTCGAGGTGTGGCTCGCGCTGCGCTTTCTCGGCCATCCGGTCGACTGGGTCGACGCACTGCTGCTCGAAAGTCTCGGCCAGGCAATTCGTGGCGCGGCGTTCATGATCCCGGGCTCGCTCGGTGTGCAGGAAGGCGGCTATCTGTTGCTCGCGCCGCTCGTGGGTTTGCCGCCGGATGCGGCGCTGGCGTTGTCGCTCGCCAAGCGCGCACGTGAAATTCTGCTCGGTTTGCCCGGACTATTGGTGTTGCACTTCAGCGAACGAAGCTGGCAACGGCGGCGCGCCACGGGGCGCGTTCCGGCTGTCGATTAATCTCCGAATTCTTTAAAGGACTGTGCATGCGTGCCATCATCCTCGCAGCGGGCCTCGGCCTGCGTCTCCAGCAACCGCCGCAGGCACAGTTCCCGAAGTGCCTGTTGCAGTTCGACGGCATGAGCCTGCTCGAACGGCATCTGCAAATGCTGGAAACCGCCGGCGTGACCGACGTCGTGCTGGCGCTCGGTTTTCAGCCGGAATCGGTGCAGGCGGAACTGGAGCGGATCAATTGGCCGCATAAGGTGGAAACGGTCCTGAACTCGCGTTACGACCTGGGCAGCGTGTTGACGGTGCACACGGTGGCCGAGGCGCTGACGCGCGGCGGCGACGTGCTGCTGATGGACGCCGACGTGCTCTACGACGAGCGCATTCTGAGCGCGCTGGTGAAGGGTGAGACGGTCAACCGCCTGTTGATCGACCGTGACTTCGAAGCTGGCGACGAACCCGTCAAGCTGTGCCTGAAAGACGGCGTGCCGGTCGAATTGCGCAAGCAGCTCGCTGTCAATCTCGACTACGACACCATCGGCGAATCGGTGGGCTTCTTCCGCTTCCGTCAGGAAACCGCGCAACGTTTTGCGGAGATCGTTGCGGGCTACGTGGATAGCGGCCGGGCCAACATGCCGCACGAAGAAGCGGTGCGCGACCTGCTGCTGGAACGCAGCCAGGTGTTCGACACGGCCGACGTGACCGGCGCGCCGTGGATCGAGATCGACTTCCCGAACGACGTCGCTCGCGCAAGCACCGAGATTCTGCCGCAGCTGCAACCGCTGGTCAGTGCATCGCGCTAAGTCTCGTCAAGTCTCGCTTCTGAATTACCGCTGTATTGCATGGTGAGCCGACTGTATGCCGGCTCACCATCGCGTCGATTTTCTCCCCTTCTGTTTTTTCGCAATCAACTCAGCTTCGTTGCGCGCTCAACTATTGGGCGGCAGATAGCAATGCGTCGTCTGTGCAAGTACGAAAAGGCTTCACTTAACAACATCTGTTGTCGATGCGATGCCATAATCGCAGCTTTACACCGACGGCCTTGCAACCCGTCGTCATGCCAATGCCTCTCGCTTTAGGCACTTTCATCGTTCCGCTGATCGTCGCGTGTGCGATGTTCATGGAAAATGTGGACGGCACGGTCATCGTGACGTCGCTGCCCGTTCTGGCGCGCGATCTCGGCCAGGACCCCATCACCCTCAAGCTCGCCGTGACGGCTTATGTCATCGGCCTCGGCGTCTTCATTCCGATTTGCGGCTGGGTTGCTGACCGCTTCGGTTCGCGCACGGTGTTTCGCACGGCAATCGGCGTCTTCATGGCCGGCTCGCTGATGTGCGCGGCGTCCACGTCACTCGGCACCTTCGTGGTTGCGCGCTTCGTGCAAGGCCTCGGCGGCGCGATGATGGTGCCGGTAGGGCGCATCATCATTTTTCGCTCGGTGCCGAAGTCGGACTTCATTCGCGCGGTCAACTATCTGACGGTGCCCGCGTTGCTCGGGCCGGTACTCGGGCCGCCGTTGGGTGGTTTCATCACGACCTATCTGCACTGGCGCTTGATCTTCTTCATCAACATTCCAATCGGCCTGCTGGGTATCTGGCTCGCGAACAAGCACATCGCCAACGTGCGTGAAGCGCATCCCGGCCGGCTCGACTGGACCGGCTTCGTGTTGTCGGCGAGCGGGGCGTCGCTGTTCATGCTGGGGCTCTCGCTGGTAGGCGGCGAACTGGTGTCCAACACGGTATCGGTCAGCATGTGCGTGATCGGCGTGCTGCTGCTGGTGGTATACGTGTTGTACGCGAACCGCGTCGAATTGCCGGTGCTCGATTTACGGCTGTTGCGCATTCCGAGTTTTCACGCGAGCGTGGTGGGCGGCTCGCTGTTTCGCATTGGCCTCGGCGCGGTGCCGTTTCTGTTGCCGCTCGCCTTGCAGGAAGGTCTGGGCATGACCGCGTTCAAGTCAGGGTCGATTACCTGCGCGTCCGCATTCGGCTCGATCTTCATGAAAGCGGCTGCGTCGCGCATTCTCGAACGGTTCGGTTTTCGCACGGTGCTGATGTTCAATGCCGGTTGCGCGGGACTCGCGATTGCCGTCTACGGTCTGTTCTTTCCTGGTACGCCGCATTGGTTGATCTGGTGTGTGGTGCTGTTCGGCGGCTTTTTCCCGTCCTTGCAATTCACCTCGTTGAATACGTTGGCGTATGCGGATATTCCAAGCCGCGACGTTGGCCGCGCGACGAGCGTCGCGAGTGTGATCCAGCAAATCTCGTTGGGGCTCGGCGTGACGATTGCCGGCATCGTGCTGCAAATCTCGCATAACGTGCAGGGTCATTCGACGATCGTGTTCTCCGACTTCTGGCCGGCGTTTCTCGTGGTCGGCTTGTTCTCGTTCCTGTCGATTCCGGTGACCGCGCGCTTGCCGCAAGGCGCCGGCGACGAAATCGCACGCGGCAGCCGCGGTAGCGCCTGAGTGTTCAACCCAGCGCGCGCTGCGCTTCGTGGTGCGGCGCACCGATTGTGTTCGACGCCGATTCGAGCACGGCTACTCGCGGCAATTAGCGTCGTTAGATAGGGTAATTTTTGTGTGCTGCAACATGCACCATATGCGTGCAACAGCTTCGCAATTGCCGGACCGGCATGTTATAAGCCCAAGGCAGCTTTTGTTATCGTCAGATGAAGAAGTCGTCTTGGGGGATATAACCAATGAAGTTGTTTCACAACGCCAAGCCGTCCGTTAGCGGACTTGCGCTGGTCGCACTCATCTCCGTTTCGAGCGGTTTTCTCGAAGCTACTCCAGCCTTTGCCAAAGCGCCCGAGAAAGCGCAGCCGGCAGTTCTCACGGCGTCCGCCATTGCGGTAGCCGACAAGTACAGCGCCGACGCCGCGGAACAGATCTTCAAGGAAGGCGGTAACGCCGTCGACGCGGCAGTCGCGATTGCCTTCACGCTTGCCGTGACGTATCCGGAAGCGGGCAATATCGGCGGCGGCGGTTTCATGACGCTGTATGTCGACGGCAAGCCGTACTTCCTCGACTATCGCGAACGCGCCCCGCTGGCCGCGACGAAGAACATGTACCTCGACGACAAGGGCGAGGTCATCAAGGGTATGAGCCTGTTCGGTTATCGCGCGGTGGGTGTGCCGGGCACCGTTGACGGCATGTGGCAAGCGCAGCGCCGCTTCGGCAAGCTCAAATGGAAGCAGGTGCTCGCACCGGCCATTCATTACGCACGTGACGGCTTCGAAGTCAGCGAGCAGTTGCAGCAACGCCGCGACGACGCAGCGAAAGACTTTGCCGGCAAGACCAACTTCGATACCTACTTCGGCAACCTGAAGCAGGGCGTCAACTTCAAGCAACCGGATCTCGCCGCGGTGCTGCAGCGTATTTCGGATCAGGGCGCGAAAGACTTCTACCAGGGCAAGACGGCTGATCTGATCGCGGCGTCCATGCGCGGTCACGGTCTGATTACGAAGGCCGATCTGCAACAGTACAAGGCGGTCTGGCGTCAGCCGATCCAGGCGGACTGGAACGGCTATCGCGTGATTACCGCGCCGCCCCCAAGCTCGGGCGGTATCGGTCTCGTGCAGTTGCTGAAGATGAAGGCCGACATTGCGCCCGACTTCAAGGACGTCACGCTTAATTCCGCGCAATACGTGCACCTGATTGCTGAGATCGAGAAGCGCGTGTTCGCCGATCGCGCGCAGTATCTCGGCGATCCGGACTTCTACAAGGTGCCGGTCGCGCAACTGACCGACGACGCGTACATCGCCAAACGTGCCGCGGAAGTGAACCCGAATACGCCGTCGGATACGAAGAGCGTGCAGCCGGGTCTGGGCACAACGATGCCGGAGAAAGCGGAAACCACGCACTTCTCGGTGATCGACAAGTGGGGTAATGCGGTGTCGAACACGTACACCATCAACGGCTACTTTGGGTCGGGTGTGGTGGCGGATCGCACAGGCATCGTGCTGAACGACGAGATGGACGACTTCTCTGCGAAGCCGGGTGTCGCGAACATGTTCGGCGTGGTGGGCAGCGACGCGAATTCGATCGAACCGAAGAAGCGCCCGTTGTCGTCGATGAGCCCGACGATTCTGACGAAGGACGGCAAGGTGTCGCTCGTGATCGGCACGCCGGGTGGCTCGCGTATCTTCACGTCGATCTTCCAGGTGATCAACAACATCTACGACTTCAACATGCCGTTGCCGGAAGCCGTGGGCGCGATGCGCTTCCATCACCAGCTGTTGCCGCCGAACACGATTTTCTGGGAGCCGTACAAGCCGATCGACGGCGAGCTCGCCAAGCAGATCGAAGCCAAGGGCTACACGCTGAAGGGGCAGGATTTCAGCGGCGACATCCAGGCGATCAAGGTCAATGGCGATACGCCGGAAGCGGCAGCCGATCCGCGCGGCCGTGGTGTGACGCGGGTGATCCAGTAAGCGGTTGGCTTCAATCGCTTAGGTGCAGTTGAAAGTGCAGTTGAGCGGCGCGTCTTTGCTGATGCGCCGCATGCAGAAAAAAGCCTCGCGCTTAATTGAGTGCGAGGCTTTTTTATTTTCCACCACTGCCAGTCGAGTGAATCAGCTCGTCTGCTCCACCGGCGTCAAGGTCAATTCGAGCCGTTGCGCGCCGCGTAACACGGTCACGTTAACCGGCTTGTCGATACGCGAAACATCGAGCGTGCGTTGCAGGCTATCGACATCTTGCACCGCGAGCGCATCGATCGCGACGATCGTGTCATCGGTGCGCAGACCGCCGAGCGCGGCCGGGCTGCCTTTGACGATTTCCATGACGTGCACGCCGCTCTCCGAACTCAGGCCGAAATAGCGCTGCACGCGGCGCGACAGCGGCCTCGTGGTGCCGGCCACGCCGATGTACGCGCGCCGCACGCGGCCGTGCGCGAAGATCTGCATGATGACCCACTTGGCCGTATCGATCGCGGTGGCGAAGCAGATCGCTTGCGCGCCGGGAATGATCGCGGTGTTCACGCCGATCACCTGGCCGGCCGAATTAATCAGCGGGCCGCCCGAATTGCCGGGATTGAGCGCGGCATCCGTCTGGATCACGTCGTAGATCATGCGGCCCGAATTCGAACGCAGCGAGCGGCCGAGTGCGGAGACGACGCCGGTCGTCACGGTTTGCGCGAGGCCGAGCGGATTGCCGACCGCGATCGCGATCTGGCCGACGCGCAGCTTCGACGATTCGCCGAGTTCGACATGTGGCAAGGGCTCCGGCGAGCCGATGCGCAGCACGGCCAGATCGCTGCCGGGGTCGTCGCCGACCAGATCGGCATCAAATTTAGCGCCGTCGGCGAGCGTCACGGTGATGTGCGTGGCGCCGTGCACGACGTGGCTGTTGGTGAGCAGATAGCCGTCCGGCGTGAACAGAAAACCCGAACCGGTGCCGCCGCGTGCGCCGCGGCTATCGCGCCCGGACGGCGCGCCGGGCAGCCGGCGTTCGACGGAAATGAAGGCGACCGCCTGCTGAACGCGTTCCAGCGCGCCGATCACGGTGCGGGAATAGGCGTCGAGCAGGGCGTCGTCGGATAAAGCGGTGAGTGGATCGGACCCGGGGGCGTCGGATGCGGCGCGCGACAGGTCATCGATGAAGCGTGGACGGCTTCCCATGGCGATGCTCCGGATAAACGGGAATCCAGATGCGGGGCGGCGGGCGGGTTTTTCAAGTGCGGACACACGCCATGCGAACCTGTCTGGCGCTACCATGCCAACAAGGAGATAGCCGCCATGAACTCGCCCGCAGCGTCGACAGAGTCACTCGAACCGCGCATCGAATCCCTCAGCGCCATCACGCTCGCCACCGGCAACATGCCCCGCGCGGTGCTGTTTTACGAAGCGCTCGGTTTTCCGATCAAATTCGGTGGTGCGCAGGAAGCGTTTACCTCGTTTGCATTCGGCGGTTCGTATCTGAACCTGATCGTCGATTCGCGTGCGCCAGTCAACTGGTGGGGCCGCGTGATCATTTATGTCTCGGATGTCGACGCGCTCTACCGGAAGGCGCTGGCAGCGGGTTTAAAGCCGTCGCTCGAACCGTCCGATGCGCCGTGGGGCGAGCGTTATTTCCACATCACCGATCCCGACGGCCACGAACTCAGCTTCGCGAAACCGTTGCGTTAGCGCCGGGTGGCCGCGCTAAACTCGCTATCATGGCTGAGCTATAAGGTGCGCAAACCGCCGGCGAGCGTCCGTCGCCCCAAGGCGCGGTGGCCGCGCTGGTAACACGGTTGACACTTCGCGCTTCGATAATCGAACCCGTTCGCGACGCGTATGCGCCGCGCGCCTAACCATTTCCGTTGCCAGGAGAGTCGCAATGAAAGAGCTGGATCCGAGACCCGAGGCCGAAGTCATGGCAGAACGGCAGCGCCGTTTCGAGGAGGACCTCATCGATGCCTACGACGAGGAACTCGAAATGGAGGTCGACGACCGTATCATTGACGGCGCGGACGGCTTCACGCCCGAGCATCGCGAGGCGCGCAAGGTGTACTTCCGTGAGCTGTTCCGTTTGCAGGGCGAGCTTGTCAAACTGCAGGACTGGATCGTGCAGACCGGCCATCGGCTGGTGGTGATTTTCGAAGGGCGCGACGCGGCGGGCAAGGGCGGCGCGATCAAACGCATCACGCAGCGGCTCAATCCGCGCGTCTGCCGCGTGGCGGCGTTGCCGGCGCCGAACAACCGTGAACGCACGCAATGGTATTTCCAGCGTTACGTGTCGCATCTGCCGGCCGGCGGCGAAATGGTGCTGTTCGACCGCAGCTGGTACAACCGCGCGGGCGTCGAGCGCGTGATGAATTTTTGCAGCGACGACGAGTACGAAGAGTTTTTCCGCTCGGTGCCGGAATTCGAAAAGATGCTGGCGCGAAGCGGCGTGCAGATTCTCAAATACTGGTTTTCGATTACGGACGAAGAACAGGAAATCCGCTTCCAGAACCGCATCCACGACCCGCTGAAGCAGTGGAAGCTGAGTCCGATGGATCTGGAAAGCCGGCGCCGCTGGGAAGCCTATACGCAGGCGAAGGAAGTCATGCTGCAGCGCTCGAATATTCCCGAGGCGCCGTGGTGGGTCGTGCAGGCGGTCGACAAGAAGCGCGCGCGCCTGAACTGCATTCACCATCTGCTGAGCCAGGTGCCGTACCACGAGATCGAGCACCCGCTCATCGAATTGCCGGCGCGGGTCTATCACGACGAATACAGCCGCCAGCCGGTGCCGTCGTCGATCATCGTGCCTGAAATTTATTGATCGATCTTCGGCTCGATTGAATGAAAAAAGCGCGGCAAATGCCGCGCTTTTTTTAACTTCGCTGGCGCCGGACTTGCGCCCGGCACCAGCGATTTCAGCAGTTTCAGAACACCATCCGGAACAGCCAGTACAAGGCGCCCGCCAGCGCGATCGAGACCGGCAGCGTCAGCACCCACGCGAGGATCAGGCTGCGCACGGTGCCCCATTGCAAGCCGGAACCGTTGGCCGCCATGGTGCCGGCCACGCCTGACGACAGCACGTGTGTCGTCGAGACCGGCAAGCCGTACATGTCTGCCGCGCCAATCGTCAGCATCGCCACCAACTCAGCCGAAGCGCCCTGTCCATAGGTCAGATGCTGCTTGCCGATCTTCTCGCCAACGGTGACAACGATCCGCTTCCAGCCGACCATCGTGCCGAGACCCAGCGCAATGGCCACCGCGACCTTCACCCACGTCGGAATGAACTTGGTGGCGTGATCGGTCTGCGTCTTGAAGTTGTCAATAGCTTTGGCGTCTGCCGCCGAGAAAGCCGGCTGCTTGCTTTTCTCCATCAGACGAATGGCTTCGGACGCGACATACATGTTGTTGCGCACGTTATCGACGATGTTTTGCGGCACGGTTGCTATCGATCCCGACTCGCCGACCTGCTGGCCAATCAGGTCGGTCAGTTGCTGCAAGGCCGGCACCGTGGCGGGCGTCAACTGACGCGTGCGCACATAGGCTTCGACATCGCCACGCGGATCGGCGGACGGCGCCACGCCTTGGGTGTACTTGGCGAGCGTGGCCGAGGCCTGGTGCGCGACCGCGAGATATGTCTGCGTTTCTGCCGGAGTGACGGCCTTGTTCAGTGCGTACGCCGTCGGCACCGTGCCGATCAGGATCAGCATGATGAGGCCCATACCTTTTTGCCCGTCGTTCGAACCGTGCGCGAACGAAACGCCCGTGCAGGTCAGAATCAGCAGGCTGCGAATCCAGAACGGGGGCGGTTCCTTGCCTTTAGGCTCGGCATATAACGCCGGAACCCGCACCACCGCCTTCAGGATCAGCAGCAACAGGCCGGCGGCAAGGAAGCCGACCAGCGGCGAAAACAGCAGCGACTTGCCGACGCCGAGCGCCTGATTCCAGTCCACGCCACTCGTGCCGTTGGTGCCGTGCATCAGCTGATTCATCAAGCCAACGCCGATGATCGAGCCGATCAGCGTATGTGAGCTCGACGACGGCAGTCCGAAGTACCACGTGCCGAGATTCCAGATTATCGCCGCGATCAGCAGCGCGAAGACCATCGCAAAGCCCGCGCTGCTGCCCACTTGCAGAATCAGTTCGACAGGCAGCAGTTGCAGGATGCCGAATGCCACTGCGCCCGATGAAGTCAGTACACCGAGGAAATTCCATCCGCCGGACCAGACCACCGCAATGTTCGGCGCGAGCGAATGCGTATAAATCACGGTGGCGACCGCGTTGGCCGTGTCATGAAAGCCGTTGACGAATTCGAAGCCGAGTGCGATCAGCAGCGCGAAGCCGAGCAGGAGATAGGGCAGGAACGAGGCTTCGCGAACCGGTTCTAGATCGGTTGCCAGATGCACGGCGCAATAAGCAGCGCCGATCGCAATCACGACGAGGAAAACGATGAGGCTGAGATGACGCCCTTTTCCAGTTGCGGCGCCCGGTTGCGGGTACGAAAGTTCCGGCATGGCTTGAGCCCTAAAGTTTGTCGCGGAACTGCCGATCCTGCGGTGCCTGTGTGTCGTAATGATGACAATGGCGTGACCGTTATGCGGGACGGGCGTTCGCGGAAAGGTATATACAGATTGGCGCTACGGGAAAGGCTGCCGTCTGCGCGGCGCGGTGGAACGATAAGCGGTCCGAAAAGAACTACGCGCGAAGCGCGCCTCGGCAACGGAACGGATTTGCCGGTTCAACTGCCGCCGGGGTCGCAAATGAACTCGCGCGACCTAAGTGTTCGCTACAAATGCGACGGATTGCGGTCCATGCAACGCGCATTTGTCTTGCGGCCATCCTGGTGCAGTTTAGGCGACGCGTCGGCGGATATCCACCAGGACCTTTTTTTGCTAGGCTGACATCAAAGGGCCATCTGAAGGACATTCGATGAAGCGGGCGAGCCGGAAAATCGACAAACAGGCTGCGGACAGCAAGCCGGCCGGCGTGGAACCCTCAGCGGAGGCAGCCTTTGCGTCGTACGCGGCGCCCCTTGTCGATGACGCGATCGAACTCGCCAATGCGGTGCGCGAAGACGCATCGCCGGAAGCGCTGCACAAACTGCGTGTGTCGCTGCGGCGCTTGCGCTCGTTGTGGTGGGCGTTCGAACCCTTGCTGGACAAAGGCGAAAATACGCGTCAGCGGGCGCTGTATAAGTATTTGGCAACTGCCGCCGGCAAGACGCGGGATTGGGACATTCTGATCGAGCTGATCGCGCAGGAGGAGCGCGTTGCACATGAGATGACGCCCACGCTCCAGGCAGCGCGCGGCGGCGCGTTGGAAACGAGCCGCGAAACGCTTTCAAACGCGGACGTCAAACATTTGCTGCAAGACGCCTTGACCAGCGCCAATAAGGAATTGAACACCGCCCGTGAGCGCGTGCCGCTGCAAAAATTTGCCGACAAGCGCGTGACCGCTTCTGAACGTTCGCTTAAGAAACGTATAAAACGTGCGTCTCGAGCGAAGCGCTCCAACTACACCGCATTTCACGACGTCAGAAAGGCGGGCAAGAAAGTGCGCTATCTGCTCGAGTTTTTCGAGCCGGTTCTGAGCGGCAGCCACAAACGCACCCTGAAGCGGTTAAAGCAGATCCAGAAGCGTTTCGGCACGCTGAACGATATCGTCGCAAGCGAAATGTTGCTACGCGACAATACGGACTTGCTTGCTGGGTCCGGCGACACCGATGCAGCGCTTGACTGGCTGAAGAAGGAGCGCAAACGGAGGATGCGCTCGGCGGCAGGACTGTTGCGCAAACTGTGATGCGGCTTGAAGGGCGGTCGCACGCAAGCCGTTTTCTCAGGCGGGGTGATCACTCAGGACTTGCCCCGGTGCTTTAGCCGCGTCGTGGGGCAAACCCGCGCAGCGTTACCGCGCCGCGAACTTCACCGTAGGGCTCCTGCTTGCTTTTGCGGGTGGTCTCATCCGTTTGCGGAAGAGGTTCGACGGGAAACCCGCGCCTTTGCCAGGCGTCGAGGCCGCCCCTCAGTGCACGGATCCGCGTGTAGCCGTTCAGGCGCATCCGTTGCGTGATCTCCATGGCGGTCGCGCTGTCCGGGCAAATGCAATAAATGACCATGTCATAGACGAGCAGCGCGCCGTCGATCTGCTCAGGCGAGTGCGGGTCGAGCACCAGCACACCCGGGATGGCGCGCGGCGCTTCACCAGTTGAGGCGGGTGGGCGGGCATCCAGGACCTTGGGTGGCGTGATGCGCCGCCATCCAGCGAGTGTCGCTTGCGAAGCAGCCGCGGAGGCCGCGTCCGCGAGACGGCGTCGTTCGCGGCGTCGCTGCTGCAGGCGGTACACCAGATAGGCCAACGCTGCGGCCAGCAGGATGTCGAGTACCGTGCCGCCACGTGCTTTGACGAACGCGAGCAGCATATGCAATTGTCTTTCCGCCGCGGCGCCGCCGAGTAGCCAGAAGGTGGCCCACACCAGGGCGCCGACGAGGTCCCATAAAGCGTAGATGCGGCTGTCCACCGCGGTCGTGCCCATGAGCGGCGGCGTGATGAGTCCGAGGCCGGGGACGAACTTCGAGATCGACACGAGCCCTACGCCGAAGCGCTCGAATAGCGAGCGGGCCTTGTCGACCCTGGAATCGATCGCCGGGGAGATCCGGCCGAGGGCGGCGATCAGTTTGCGGCCGTAGATGCGGCCTGCGGTGAACCACGCACCGTCGCCGATGAGCGCGCCAAGCACGGCGGCAAACAGGATCGGCCAGAAAGACAGCGTGCCGGCGGCAATCGCCGAGCCCGCGAAGAGCAGCACGGGGACCGCTGGGATCGGCAGGCCGAGCCGAGTCAACAGGACGTTCACAAAAACGAACACGCCGCCCCAGGTTGACACCGCCGACGACGGAAACTCTACCAATTGCGGAACTCCTGTTGTGACGGTTGGGCCGCGCTGCGGCGGGAGCGTGTTTTGCCGGGTTGCAAAGTGCGTTCCTGAGAGCGTTTATCTATGCGCGCGTTCGGTTCGTGTCCAGGGTGGGATTCTATTTCGATCAGGATACTCGATGAGCCTGCGGGCAGCGCCGGGCTGTCCTGCCTGAGCGTAAGCCGGATTCGCGCAGGTGTTTCGTGCAGACAGATTCCTGTTCGATCTGATGGCGCTCCTTCTCTTTGGCGGGTGCATTCTCTGCAATTTCGTTCAAGACCGCACTTGTGCGTCGCCGCTAACGTGTCAGCTCGTTCAACGGAACAGGACAGTAGCATGAGCTCACGGTACGTCGGATACCTGTTTTGCGCGCTGGCGATGATCGGCGTCGGCAGCACGGTGGTCGTCAGCAAATCGATCGCAAGCGGACTGCCGCCGTTCAGCGCGACCGCACTGCGCTTTGCCATCGCGTTTCCCCTATTTGTGCTGGTGATGCGCTGGCGTGGCGTACGCTGGCCACGTCTCGATCGACACGATACGTTGCTCGTGATCGCCCAGGCGGGGGCGGGCAGCGTCGGTTATACGGTGTTGCTCATCAGTGGCATGAAGCTCGCCTCGGCCGCCGATGCCGGCGTGATTGCCGGCACCCTGCCGGCTGTGTCGGCTGTGGTCGCCATGCTCGCGCTGGGTGAGCGCCCCGCGCCTGCGTTGATCGGTGCGATTGGCCTCGCCACCCTGGGCGTGCTGGTGTGCACCGTGCGTATCGATGATTTCACCACGCCGCATGCCGCCAGTTCGCTGACAGGTAACGCGCTGGTGTTCGCGGCGATCGTGTGCGAGGCGCTCTTTATCCTGCTCAATCGCAAGTTGCACACGCCGGTCGCGCCGCTGCCGCTATCGGCGTTGATGTGCGGCATCGGCTTCGCGGTGGCGCTCGTGCCGGCATGTTTCGAAAGGCCCTGGAGTATGCCGTTCAATGCGAGCGCCCTGAACGGTGTGCTGTACTACGCGCTCGTGCCGACCGTGGCTGGCTTTGTGCTCTGGTATGCGGGGGCAGCGCGCATCAGCGGCGCGGAAGCTGGGCTCATGACCGCGCTCGTGCCGGTGAGCGCGGTGGCGTTGGCTGCTGTCGTGTTGCGGGAGCCTGTGAGTGCGGCGCAGCTTGCGGGCGTTGCATGCGTGCTCGGCGCGGTGTTGCTGGCCACCTTCGGCCAGATGCGTACCGCACACAGCACGGCGTGAGGCGGCAGCTAATGCCGCAGCCTGATTCGCGGTGCGACCGAAGTGCTGTCAGGTATTGGCGACCGCCACCACGCCCGGATTGCCCACGATCGACAAAAACTCGCGACGCGTCGACGGATCGGTACGGAACGTACCCAGCATGCGCGAGGTGACCATTGTGACGCCGGCCTTGTGCACGCCGCGGGTGGACATGCACTGATGGGCGGCTTCGAGAATCACGCCGACGCCTGCCGGTTGCAGCACTTCGTTCAACGTATCGGCGATCTGCACCGTCATCTTTTCCTGGATCTGCAGGCGCTTGGCGAATGCATCGACGAGGCGCGCCAGCTTCGAAATACCGACCACCCGATGCTCGGGCAGATAGGCAACGTGTGCGCGCCCAATGATCGGCACCATGTGGTGTTCGCAATAGCTTTCGAAGCGGATATCTTTCAGCACGATCATTTCGTCGTAGCCGTCCACTTCGGAAAAGGTGCGGGCGAGGATCTCACGCGGATCGATCTGATAACCCGCGTAGAACTCCTCATAAGAGCGCACCACGCGAGATGGCGTATCGATCAGGCCTTCGCGCTCGGGATTGTCGCCGGCCCAACGCAGCAGCACGCGTACTGCTGCTTCAGCTTCTTCACGGCTGGGGCGGTCTACTGCGGCCGCGGGTTTGGTTTTCTTCGCTTTGCTGCTGGCCATCCGTCGCTCCTCTGGGATTGCGCGTCGACGCTCAACGGAGCGCGCGGGTTCAATGAGTGCGGCCATTGTTCCATGTTTTAGGCCGCATCGTGTCGATGCCCCCTCTCGCGGTCAGGGCGTGTGCTTACTTTGGCCACTCGTCCATGTCGTCGTTGAAGAGTTCGGCGACGATACCGCGCAGCCAGCTCGCCCGCGGATCGTTATGAAACTTGCGATGCCAGTGCTGCCGCAGATCGAAGCGCGGCAACGGCAGCGGCGGCTCGACCAGCGTGATCGACGCATGCTGCGACACGTACGCGAAGCCGATGGCGTGCGGCACTGTGGCGAGCAGATCGGTGCGCGCGAGGATGAACGGCAGACTCATGAAGTGCGGTGTTTCGAGGACGGCGCGGCGCTTGATGCGCTTCTTTTCCAGGTAATGTTCGAGGACTTCCTGACTGCGTCCTTCGGCGCGCACGACGGCGTGGCCCGACGCCACGTACTGAGCCAGTGTGAGGGGCGCCTTCGCAAGGGGATGCCCCGTGCGCATCAGGCAGATGAACCGATGGGTGAAGAGCCGTTGCTGGAAGAAGTTATTGCCCGACAGATCGGGGAAATAGCCCACGGCGAGATCGACGTCGCCGGATTCGAGTCCACGTTCCACGTGCGAGGGCGAGAGCGACACCGAGCGCAGATTCGCATGCGGCGCGCGTTCGGCGAAGAGTTGCAGCAGCCGCGGCAGGAAGACGATTTCGCCGACGTCGGAGAGTGCGAGGGAGAAGGTATGGGTGCTGGTAGCGGGATCGAAGTCCTGCACGTCGAGCATGCCTTTCTCGATGCGCAGGAGCGCATCGCGGGCGGCGGGGAGGATGGCGAGCGCGCGGGGTGTGGGTTCCATGCCCTTTGAGGTCCGCACGAAGAGCGGATCGTCGAAGTATTCCCGCAGGCGGCCTAACGCGGTGCTGACGCGGGGTTGGCTGACGCCGAGTTGCTCCGCTGCGCGGCTGACGTTGCGGGTGTCTTCCATTGCGACCAGGTAGGGGATTAGGTTTAGGTCCAGGGTTGTGTCGGGCATGCTGATTTTTTTGCCTGCGGCGCTGAGGTTTGGATATTCGCTGCGTAGATAGAGGGTAGTGTAATCATCTTGGTTTGGGATAGTGGGTTTTCTGCCTGCTCGGCGGTTTTGTCAGTGTTCCTGGGGCTTTGGCCTTTCCTTGATCTGGCTTTGGTGCCTTTCCTTGCATTGTTAGTGGTCTATTAGTGTTGCCCCTGTGCGGGGCGGCACTGTAGTGGTCAAGCGATCCTGGACACCGGCAAAGGGTATTTTTAAAAAGTCGAAGCTTCGTACCGCGTCGGCGGCATCCTGTCTGTTGCCGAATG
>NZ_FPBH01000007.1 GCF_900116445.1 Paraburkholderia aspalathi | reverse complement strand
CCGGCACGATGCGAAGCTTCACTTTTTTAAATATTCCCCTTTCCGGGTGTCCAGGTTTACTTGACCACTACAGTGCCGCCCCGCACAGGGGCAACGCTAATAGACCACTAACAATGCAAGGAAAGGCACGAAAGCCAGATCAAGGAAAGGCCAAAGCCCCAGGAACACGGCCAAATGCCGCCGCAAAAGGCAAAAAAACCCTTACTCCTCCGCATCATGCTCAATCACAAACCGCCGCAAATAAGCCAGCACAGCGGCTTCCATCCCTCGATGATCAGCGGTGCTCTTAGACCCCGCATTTTCCTCATCGCCGAACAACGAGGACGGCGCATTATGCACATCCACTTCCTGGCCTTCGCGGAACACACGAATCTCGTGAACGTCTTCAGCGTACTCGGCAACCCAATGCACGCCTTCGATATGCGCGCCTGCGCGAACGGTAGGTATCTTCATGGACGTCTCCCGTCGGGCCGGACCAAGGCGCCAACCCTTGCTCTCACCATACGCCGTCCAGTTGCCAGGCGCGAGCCTTGTCGCCCAATTTCCTGAAGTTTCGCTGCGCCGCAGCGAACGCCCCCCGGCACACGCGTTGCTGCATGTCCAAAGCCAACAGCCAACCGGAGGACCGTCATGCCCGAACAGAAAACCATCAAGCGTGCCCAAGCCGACAAGCGTGCCGGCAAGGCATCGAGCACCCAGGCAGGGGAATTCGTCAAGGATCAGATCGATAAGGTGCGCGCCGGCAAGCATGGCGTCAGGTCGGCCAAGCAGGCGATTGCAATCGGCCTGTCCGAAGCGAGGCGTGCAGGCGTCGCCGTGAAGTCGCCAAAAAAGGGCGCCGCGAGTGAGGCGACCCACAAGAAAGCGCAGAAGGACAACGCCGCGGGCCAGCACAAGAGCACGGCGAAGAAGAGCGCGAGCAGCGAATCGACAGCCAGGCGTTCACGTGCCGCGACCAATGCATTGAAGCGCGAAAGCACCGAGGGGGCATCGCACAAGGCTTTGTCGAAACAGACGAAATCGGCAGCGGCCAAACGGCCGGCGGCCAGCCGATCTGCCGCGGCGAAGAAGGCCGCAGCGACCAAGGGTGCTTCAGGCCGCTCGGCCGCAGCTAAAAAGGCCGCACACACGAGAGTTTCGCGCGCGCATCGCTGACGCTATCGCCTGAGAGGGCGTGATACGGGCAACCAAAACGCGGCGCGCGCCACCCACGCGCGCCACATCTCTCAGTCTTACTGCACCGTCGCCAGCACGTCGCCCACCGTCTTGAAGATGTGCGCGATCTGCTCTTCATCGATGATGAGCGGCGGCGAGAACGCGAGGATGTCGCCGGTAAAGCGCACCAGCACACCCGCCTCGAAGCACTTCACGAACGCTTCGTAAGCACGCGCGCCCGGCGCACCGTCGCGCGGCTCGAGTTCGACGCCCGCGATCATGCCGAGGTTGCGAACGTCCTTCACATGCTTCGCGCCGCGCAGCGAGTGAGCGGCGGCTTCGAACTTCGGCGCCATCGTTGCCGCGCGCTCGAATAGGCCGTCGCGGCGATACAGGTCGAGCGTCGCGACGGCGGCCGCGGCCGCAGCCGGGTGGGCCGAATACGTGTAGCCGTGGAACAGTTCGATCGCGCCCTGTGCGCCGGCGTTGACGATCGTGTCGTGGATCGTGCGGCTCGCAGCCACTGCGCCCATCGGGATCGCAGCGTTGTTGATCGCCTTGGCCATCGTGATCAGGTCCGGCGTCACGCCGAAGTATTCGCTTGCCGTTGCTTTGCCGACGCGGCCGAATGCGGTAATCACTTCGTCGAAAATCAGCAGGATGCCGTGCTTCGTGCAAATTTCGCGCAGCTTCTGCAGGTAGCCTTGCGGCGGAATCAGCACGCCCGTCGAGCCGGCCACCGGTTCGACGATCACGGCGGCGATCGTCGATGCGTCGTGCAACGTGACGATGCGCTCGAGTTCGTCGGCGAGATGCGCGCCCCAGGCGGGCTGGCCCTTCGAAAACGCGTTGTGTTCGAGGTTATGCGTGTGCGGCATATGATCGATCGCCGGCAGCAGCGCGCCGGAGAACGTCTTGCGGTTCGGCGCGATGCCGCCAACCGAAATACCGCCGAAGCCCACGCCGTGATAGCCGCGCTCGCGGCCGATCAGACGCGTGCGCTGGCCTTCGCCGCGCGAACGGTGGTACGCCAGCGCGATTTTCAGGGCGGTGTCGACCGATTCCGAGCCGGAGTTGGTGAAGAAGATGCGGTCGAGGCCGTTCGGCATCAGTTCGGCGACTTTGGTGGCCGCTTCGAACGCCAACGGGTGGCCCATCTGGAATGTCGGTGCGAAGTCGAGCGTGGACAGTTGTTCGGTGATCGCGGCGACGATTTCGTCGCGGCCGTGGCCGGCGTTCACGCACCAGAGACCCGCGCAGCCGTCGAGCACTTCACGCCCGTCCGTGGTGCGGTAGTACATACCCTTGGCCGATTCCAGCAGGCGCGGCGCAGCCTTGAACTGGCGGTTGGCGGTGAAGGGCATCCAGAAAGACGACAGGTCGTCGATGACGGGGCGCGAAGTCATGATTTTCTCCTCGAAGTGATAGCGAAACTGTAGCGTCCGCGGTTTAATGGCGGCATAAACAGTTGACGCAGTGTGGTGCTAACTGTGTTGGTGGATTTGCGCTAACTGTGTCGATCGCGCGATGATGGCGCGGTGACTTAACTTGACGCTTTATCTGACGCTTTCCGGGCCACCTTTCTGGCAACGCAGCCGACCGTCGCGGCCGGCCTTTCAGTCCGAACCATGATCGAACTACAACTTGAGCGCGACCGACGCGCCGCTCCCACGCTCGTCGAGCAGGTCGTGCAGGGATTCGCGCGCGCCATCGAGGCGCAGTCGCTGCGTGCCGGCGCGCTGCTGCCCTCAGTGCGGCAGTTGGCGCAAAGCCACGAACTGAGTACTTTCACGGTGACCGAGGCCTACAACCGTCTCGTTTCGATGGGGCTCGTGGTAGCGCGGCGCGGTTCCGGTTATCGAGTGGCGGCGCGCGCGCAGTCCGCGCGGGCGGCCCCGACCGACTGGCAGCCGCCGAGCCTGACCGCGACCTGGCTGCTGTCGGACGTGTTCGCCGATCACTCGGTGCCGATCAAGGCAGGCGGCGGCTGGCTGCCGAACGAGTGGATCAACGAGACGGGTTTGCAGCACGCGCTGCGTGCAATGAGCCGCGTGCCGGCGGCGCGTCTCGGCGACTACGGGCATCCATACGGCTTCGCGCCGCTGCGCGAGCGGATCGCCGAGCAGCTCGACCGGCGCGGTTTGCCTGTGGATGTCTCCAACGTATTGCTCACGCAGGGCGCGACGCAAGGGCTGGATCTGATCGTCCGCACGTTGCTGCGCGCGGGCGACGCCGTGATCGTCGAAGATCCCGGTTACTGCAATCTGCTGCAGATTCTCAAGCTGGCGGGGCTGGTGGTGCATGGCGTGCCGCGCACCCCGGCCGGCGTCGATACGGACGTGCTCGAAGCGCTGGTCGCGCAGCACAAGCCGAAAGCGATTTTCGTCAACACCACGCTGCAGAATC
This sequence comes from Paraburkholderia aspalathi, assembly GCF_900116445.1. Lineage (GTDB taxonomy): Bacteria > Pseudomonadota > Gammaproteobacteria > Burkholderiales > Burkholderiaceae > Paraburkholderia > Paraburkholderia aspalathi. The sequence goes on along the minus strand of NZ_FPBH01000007.1, from coordinate 300,134 downwards.
CGACCGGCGCGACCTTCGGCATGTCGGCGGCGTTCCGTCTGTTGCAGATCGCCGAGCGTCAACGCATGTGGGTGATCGAAGACGACGTCAGCCGCGAACTGGCGCCGTCGGGCGCGCCTTTGTTTGCCGCCATGGAAGGCTTGCAGCGCGTGCTCTACGTGGGCGGTTTTTCGAAAACGGTGACGCCGGGGTTGCGTTGCGGCTACGTGGTCGCCGAGCGGGCAGTTCTGCGCGAACTGGCGCGCACGAAGATGGCGGTGGGTTTGACCTCGTCGGAAGCGATCGAACGGATCGTCGACAAGGTGTTGCTCGAAGGGCGCTACGCGCGTCACGTGGAAGCCGTGAACGAGCGGCTCAAGCTCGCGCATGCGACCGTCGAAGAGAGGCTCGATTCGCTCGGCCTGGAACTGTTTCACCGGCCGCGAGCCGGCCTGTTCCTGTGGGCTCGCCTGCCGATCGAAGCGGAGCGCGCGGGCGAGGTGGCGACCGCCGCGCTCCAGCACGGCATCTGGCTCGCACCCGGCTCCTATTTCCGTCCCGACGACGCCCCGAGCGCCTGGTTCCGTTTCAACGCGCCGTACTCGACCGACGACGCGTTGTGGCGCTTCATCGAGCGAGTCGGGCAGGGTGCGATCTAGCCGGACTCGGCCTTAAACGGACTGGCCGAGCAGCTTGAGCGCGATCGGATACAGCGAGAGCACCAGCAGCAGCGCCATCGCCACATTGAAGATGCGCAGCCGCTTCGGGTCCGACAGCACTTTGCGCATCGCGGTGCCGAAGCCCGCCCACAGGCAGATGCACGGAAAGCCGATCACGTAGAAGATCACCGCCATCGCGATGGCATTCACGCTGGCGCTCTCGCTAAGGTGGATCGTGGTGGCGGCGGTCAGCACCATCATCCACGCTTTCGGGTTGACCCACTGAAACGCAATGGCTTCGTGAAACTTCATGGGCCGGCGCTCGCCTTTCTTGACCTTCAACTCGCCCGACGTGCCGATTTTCCACGCGAGATACAACAGGTACGCGACGCTCGCGACTTCGAGCACCGTGTACAGCACGGGGAAGTGTACGAAGGCTTCGCCCAGACCAATCCCAACCGACAGCATCAACAGCACGACCCCGGCGCTGATCCCCGAAAGATGCGGCAGCGTGCGGCGAAAGCCGAAGTTGACGCCCGAGGCGAGCAACATCGTGTTGTTCGGACCGGGCGTGATCGTGGTGACGAGCGCGAACAGAATGCCGGCGGGGAGCGCGCTGAGACTGAGGTAGGACATGGACATGGGTGGCTCCGAGGTTGGTCGACAAGACCCTCGGAGCATTCTAGCGAACCACGCCGGTACAGTACCTATACGGTTTGTGGGATGGTGCCCGGTACGGACGACGGTACCCAGCCGTCTTTCAATGCGCAGCCGCGGCCGCGTCGCTCGAACCGCCCGCCTTGCCTGGCTTCGTGATCCAGATGAGCGGAATAATGATGATCATGATGAGCGCGGCTCCGTAGAACACGTCATTCAGCCCTAACATGGCCGCCTGCGACTGCACCGTATGGTCGAACAGCGCATACGACGCTTGCTGGCTCAGGCCAAGCGCTGAGTGGTAGGTGTTCATTTGCGCATTGAATATCGGGTTGGTCGGACTCGACTGCTGCGTCAGGATTTCATGGTGCATGATCGTCCGGTTGTTCCACACGACGCCCGCGATCGATGTGCCGATGCCGCCAAAGAACATGCGTCCGAAGGTGGACAGGCCGGCAGCGGCTGGCACTTTTTCGGGCGGTTGCCCTGACAGGATGATCACGGTCAGCGGCGCGAAGAACAGTGCCATCGGAATACCCTGCAGGAGGGTCGGCAGAATGATGTACCCCTCGCTGAGATCCGTATAGAAATACGAGCGCATGTAGTAGACGATCGCGAAGCCAATGAACGCGAATGTGCCGATGATGCGCGCATCGGAGCGCGGCAGGATCTTACCCATGATCGGCGCACCGATCACCGCGAAAATGCCCAGCGGCGCCGTTGCGAGTCCCGCATCGACTGCCCGGTAACCCAGGTACTCCTGCATCCACTGCGGAAGCAACACCAGCGTGCCGAAGAAGATGCCATACGCGACAGCAATCGAAACCGTGCCTCCAAGAAAGTTGCGCTGCTTGAAGAGGGTAAGGTCGACGATAGGGTTTTTCTCTGTTAGCTCCCAGACAATGAAAAGCGCAAGGCCCACCGCGGCAACGATAGTCAGAACGATGATTGTGTTCGAAGAGAACCAGTCGAGATCTTTGCCCTTGTCCAGCATCACCTGAAGCGACGCGACCCAGACGATCAGCAGCACCAGCCCGACAACGTCGATCGGCAGCTTTCTGGCCGGCGTATCGCGCTTGCGATAGAGAAGCCAGACCATCGCGGCAGCGAATAGGCCGACCGGGATGTTGATATAGAAGATCCATGACCAGCTGTAGCTGTCCGTGACCCACCCGCCAAGTGCCGGACCCACAATCGGCCCGGTCACCACAATCATTGAGAATAGCGAAAGTGCCAGTGAAGATTTCGCTTTCGGCCACGAACTGAGCAGCAGTGCCTGGGACATTGGAATCAGCGGTCCGGCCACGGCGCCCTGCAACACACGCGCAAGAAGCAGGATCGGCAAGGTTGGCGCGATGCCGCACAACCAGGATGCGAACACGAACAACAGTATCGAGCCGACGAACAGCCGGACCTGCCCCAGCCTCTGCGTCAGCCAGCCAGTCAAGGGAATCGCGATTGCATTCGCAGCGGCAAAGACGGTGATGACCCACGTGCCTTCGTCGACTGATACGCCGAGGTTGCCGGAAATGGTTGGAATGGCGACGTTGGCGATCGACGAATCGAGCACGGTCATGAAGCCCGCGAGACCAACGCTCAGGGAACCCAGAGCGAGTGTCGCCCCGGTCAGCGGCGGGTGATTGGGATGGTTGGTGGTCATGGTGATACGGCTGTCCTGTGTCTGGCGAGAAAGGCGCGGCATCTTTCACGTGCCGCGGTCCAATGAGCGGCGGTCATTCGTTTTCGGCGATGATTCGTGCGATCGCGGCATCGGCCTCGTCGCCGTACTTCGCGAAAACGTCGGTCTTATAGGCGGACGTAGACTGCGTACCGAGTTGGGCGCCGGCAGGGTCCTTGACGTTGACATCCACGTTCATTGAAAGACCCACACGCAGCGGATGCTTTTCCAGTTCCGCAGGCGGAATCTCGATGCGTACCGGGAGCCGCTGCACGACCTTGATCCAGTTGCCGGTCGCGTTCTGCGCAGGCAACAGCGCCAGTGCCGATCCGGTGCCCGGCGTAAAGCCCACCACCTTGCCGTGATAAACGACGGAGGAGCCGTAGACGTCGGCTGTCAGCTCAACAGGTTGGCCAACCCGGATGTGACGAAGCTGCCACTCCTTGAAGTTCGCATCGACCCAGACCTGCTCCAGCGGCACCACCGACATCAGCGCTGCGCCGGGTGACACGCGCTGCCCGACCTGCACCGAGCGCTGCGCGATATATCCGGTCACAGGGGCCGGCAACGTGGTGCGCGCGTAAGCCAGGTAGGCGTCGCGAACGTGGGCGGCGCTTGCCAGTACGTCCGGATGCTTCTCGACCGACGTGTTGGCCGTCAGCGCGCGATTGGCGCCAAGCTGCTGCCGGGCTGCTTCAAGCGAGGCCTGAGCCGAGCGGACCGCGTCACGTGCGTGTGAGATTTCCTCGTCCGACACCGCCCCCGTCATGCCAGTGGCAAGCCGGCGCTTCAGATCGTCCTGCGCTTTCGAAAGATCCGATTGGCGTTCAGCGATATCGGCGCGGTATCTGTCGTCGTCGGCATACAGGCCATGCACTCTGCGAACGGTTTGGCCCAGATTCGCCTCGGCCTGTTGCAACGCAATCCTGGCGTCCGCGGGATCGATCTGGACGATCGGTTCGCCCTTCCTGACGATTTGCGTGTTATCCGCATTGACCCCGATGACGGTTCCCGTGACCTGCGGCGTAATTTGGACGACGTTGCCGTTGACGTAGGCGTCGTCCGTATCCACGTGATGACGGGCTTCGACGAAATAGAAAGCGCCATACGCAGCGCCTGCGATCGCGAGCGAAGCGGCAAGCAGCGAGAGCAGGAGTTTGCGTTTGCCGGGCTTCTTTTCCGGCTCTTTATCCGACGATGACTGAGGTGCGTTCATGGGTAGCTCCAATAAAGTTTGATGGTCGCGCTCAGGCCGATACGCCCGAGTGCCGATCTGGTCGTTCAGTGAGTTGCCGTGCTGCCGGACGGCGCAGGAATCGGTGTCTCCGTGTTTGCGGCAAGGCCAGCCTGCGAAGCATCGAATCCGCCGCCTAGTGCCTTGATCAGCCCGATTTGCATGCCGCGGCGATTCATTTCGAGGTTCACGACAGCTGTTTCGGCTGCGAGCCGGTTGTCGTCGGCGTTCAGTACCTGCAGTTGCTGATTCAAGCCAGCCTTGTATCGAACGAGCGCCAGTTGGTAGGCTTTGGTCTGTGCATCCAGGGCCTGCTGCGCATCGACCAGTTGACGGTCGGCCGAGTGGATCTGCGTGACCTGCGTGGCAACATCGGATAAAGCGCTGATCAACGTCTGGTTGTACGTCGCGACGTCGTAATCGAAGTCCGCGTAGCGGCCCTTCAGTTGGGCGCGCAGCGCACCAGCGTCGAAGATAGGAAGATGAATCGCGGGTCCTGCCTGAAGTTGGCCGCTTCCAGCCGTCAGGAATCGCCCCCAGCCAAACGCGTCCAGTGCAGCTGATGCGGAAAGATTGACGTCCGGAAAGAACTCGGCCTTTTTTTCCTTTACATCGTGGATTGCTCCATCCACCTGCCAATAGGCCGCAACGATGTCCGGGCGCCGCGAAATCAGGTCGGCGGGCAGGTTGTCGGGAAGCGCGACGCCGGCGCCCTCTCCAAGCGATGGGTTGGCGATCTTGAGGCCGCCATCCGGTCCTTCGCCGAGCAGGGCACCCAATTGGTAGCGGACGGTTGTGATCTGTCCATCGAGGTCACTGACGCTGGAGCGGCTCGTTGCGGTTTCGCCGTATGCGGTCTGCCGCTCAACGTTGGTGTCGAGCCCCGCACCCACGCGCCCATCCGTGATTCGGCCGATATCCTCGCGATTCTTCACTTCGCGAGCCTCGATATCACGCAACGCATAGAGCTGCGCAAGATGGTTGTAGGTGCTGGCCACCGACGCGGCCAAAGAGATGCGCACCTGCTCGGCTTCGGCTTCGGCGACCTTCTCCTGCGAGACAGACTGACGAAGCCGTTCGCGATTCTTGCCCCACAGGTCGAGATCAAACGAAGCACTGGCGAGCACGTTGTTCTCGCTCTGCCAGGTGCCGTTGACCGGCGGTGGAGCGGACCCATTGTCGCTATAGCGCTCGCGCGTCCATGAATAGCTTCCCGTCACGTTTGGATAGAGTGCGGAATGGGCCGTGCCGACTGAGGCAGAGGCTTTCTCAATGCGTGCACGTGCCTGATCGATCGTTGGATTGCCGGCCAGTGCCTCGTCGATCAGCCTGGGCAACTGCGCATCGCCGAACTGCTTGGCCCAATCCATTGCAGGCCACTGTCCGCCCTCGGCAGGCAAGCTCTCCTTCGTTTCATACTGGGTGGGCGGGGCAATCTGCTTGTCGCTCTTGATGCCGGCGTAGTTGACGCATCCGGCGAGGCCAAGCGCCGCCACCGCCGAGGCTATCGTGGCAGCCCATGCGCTCGTTCGGAGCTGGGGTCGGTCGTGGTTCATGATGGTTTCCGTTTTCCTTTGGCTGATCTGGGTTGTTTGGCTTTGCATTGCTTGAAGTGCATATGCACACAATAGCGTTCAAATATTTGTGTATCGATCTACGAGGTGAATAAGTCTGTTGCGTTGTGGTTATCTTTCGGACAGGTAGCTCGTCATGCGAAACAGTTCACTTCGCAGATGCGCTGCCTGTTGCTGGCCAAAACTACGTTCGAAACTGGCCTGCGCTGTTGCCCAATGAGCGGCCGCTTCGTCGAGCTTCGTCAACCCTCTTCGGGTGAGTACGACTCGCAGCCGCCGATTGCTTTGCGGTTCGGCAGGAGCAAGCACGAGGCCGCGCCGGAGCAGGGGTTTAAGCGCTCGAACGAGCGTCGTTCTGTCCATCACCATCGCTTTGGCCAACTCGGCCATCGTCAGATTCGTACAACGACTCAGTGTTCTGAGGACGCTGAACTGCGTGGGCGTGATGCCGGCCTCAGACAAATGACGCTCGTAAAGCTTCGAAATATGTCGGGAGGCTTGACGAAGAGCAAAGCAGTCGTCGTCCGGAAGATCGTTTGAGTGCATACGCACAGAGTAATGCGGCCCCCGTCGGGAAGCGATGCTGGCCGGATTATCAGTTTGTTGTCGTTTCGTGCACCAATCGACTCATCCCGCCCTTTTATTCTTCCGGCGCGCTTCGCCGGTTGTTTTCGTCGGCGCTGAATTAGCGCGATGTCGCCAGCGTTTCGAAGAAGGCAGCCGCATAGTCAATAAACGCACGCACTTTGGCAGGCAGCAGGGTCCGGTTGCTATAAGCGAGCTGGATTTCGACGCTGTCGTCGACAAGCTGCGAACCGGTGAGCAACTGGACGAGCTTTCCCGAGGCCAATTCGTTCTCTACAAGGGCTGCCGGCACGACACCGATTCCGAAACCCTGCAGCACCATTTCCAGGTTGAAGGCGGGGCTGTTCGACGAAACATCGAAACGAAGCGGAACGCTCAGCTCGTCCGCGCCAAGCCGGAAGCCGATGACGGGGCGACGAATGGACGGCGACATCGGCACAAAAAGATGCTTGGCCAGTTCCGACGGATCTCCCGGCGTTGACGACGCCTGCAGATACTGCGGCGTCGCGACGATGACAACCGGAATGCGTTCGAGCAGACGCACGACCGTCGTTTCGCTCGTCAGCATGTACGGAAGAATGAGGCCCAGGTCGAACCCGTCGCCGACCAGGTCGACGGGCCGTTCAGTCAGCGTCACGTCGAGCGTGACCTTCGGATGGGCCCGCTTGAATCCGGCGATCAGGGGAACCAGCCGGCTTACCGTCGCCGTCGTATGAGCGACGAGGCGTAAGACACCACCCGCTTCGCGTGTCTGGTTGGCTACGTCCGCTTCGAGTACATCCAGGTCGTCCAGGATACGCACGCAGCCTTCGTAGAATCGTTCCGCGGCTTCGGTGAGTGAGACCTGCCGGGTCGTCCGGTTTAACAGCCGGCATCCGATCCTCTCTTCCAGCCCCGCGATTGCCCGCGACACTGCCGGCCGGGCCAGCCCATGAATATCCGCCGCGCGGGTGAAACTCTTCAGTTCGACCACCGACCGGAAAATGCGTAGGCTTTCGATATATTCCATGATGAGATCTCGTCGACCAACTGGAACAAAGGATGGACGGAATGCCGTTTTCGACGCCACCGGCGGCGCCGGTGGCGGGCTCTGTCTCCCACGGTGCTTCGCAGGATAGGCAACGGTTGAGCCGGCGACAGAAAACAGTCTATGCCACAGCGGCTCTGCCTTCATGTCTGATAACCACGTCGCATCGACTGAAAAAAGTGCGAAGTCGCTTGACAGTCTATCTACGAGTAGATAAAGTTCAGTCCATGGAACCGACAACGACAGTGCGCGAACAGATCCTCGACCACGCAATCACGCTCATCATGCTGCGTGGTTACAACGGGTTCAGTTACCGTGATCTGTCCAGTCTGGTTGGCGTCAAGACCTCGAGCATCCATTACTACTTTCCGTCGAAAGACGATCTGGTTCTGGAGGCGGTGAACGCGTATAGCAACGAGGTATTGGGCGCGCTCCATGGCATTAACGCTTCATTGGCAGCGGACACAAAGCTGAGCAAGTACGCGAAGCTGTTCGGCAGGACTCTCGGTGATGGCAATCAGATCTGCCTGTGCGGCATGCTGGCTGCAGACATCGAATCACTGCCCGACAACATCCGCCAAGCCGTGCAGGCGTTTTTTAAAGCGAACGAAAACTGGCTCGCCAAGGTTCTCGCGCAAGGCGTGCAGGAAGGGACGCTGGCGGTGAACGGCAAACCGGAAAACGCGGCGCGGGCGTTGTACGCGGCTTTTCAGGGCAGTGTGCTCGCAAGCCGTCTGTTTCACACCAAGGCCCGGCTCGAAGACGTCGAGGCAACGGTGCGGATCGCGAAGTGAAGCTCACACCGCGATAGTCAGGTAATCAGGTATGAGGCGGTACGCCGCCTCTTTGTTTGGCCCATCCATCTATCTTCAAGTAGATAGATGGATGGGGAATAAAGCGGGGAATATGAAGTAGCCAGGAAAAGCCTGGTTTGTCTGTTTAATTTTTTGCGGATGAATCTATCTAGTAGTAGATAGCAAGTCCAGTCACTCACTCTTGTAAGGAGCCTCACCATGTCACTCGAAAAAGTCCTCTACCGTGCCCACGCTCATGCCACCGGTGGCCGCGATGGCCGCGCCGTGGTGCCCGCAGGCAACCTCGATTTCAAGCTGACCACGCCGAAAGAACTGGGCGGTGCGGGCGGCGAGGGCGCCAATCCGGAACAGCTCTTCGCGGCCGGCTATAGCGCCTGTTTCCTCGGCGCGATGAAATTCGTCGCCGCCCGCGACAAGATCGCCATCCCCGCGGACGTCTCGATTGATGGCAGCGTCGGCATCGGCCAGATCCCGAATGGCTTTGGCATTGAAGTGGAGCTGAAGATCTCGCTGCCCGGCATGCCGCGCGAAGCGGCACAAACGCTGGTCGACAAGGCGCACGTCGTTTGCCCGTACTCGAACGCGACCCGCGGCAACATCGACGTCACCCTGACGATCGTCTAAGCCTCAGCCTCTCACCGTCACGAACCTGGAAAACATCATGAAGACCCTCAAGCCTTTGCTGCTGGCCACTGTACTTGCAACCAGCGCGACCCTCGCCGTTGCCGCAAGCCCGGCAACACCCGCCTCGCCCGATCTGGTGACCAGCCAGTTCCTGCATGCGTTGAACAGCGGCACAGGACCGGCAATCAACACGTTGACACCGGCGCAGGCGCGTCAGGTGCTGGTCGGTGCGCAGAACAGTGTGAAAGTTGATCTTTCCGGCATCGATGTGTCGAACAAGACCATCGAGCAGGACGGCATCAGCGTGCCGATCACGATCGTACGGCCGCAAGGCGCAACGGGCACGTTGCCGGTGTTCATGTTCTTCCACGGCGGCGGTTGGATCCTTGGGGACTTCCAGACGCACGAGAGGCTGGTGCGCGACCTCGTCGTGCAATCCGGGGCTGTGGCGGTGTTTGTCAATTACACGCCGTCGCCCGAAGCGCGTTACCCGGTAGCGATCAATCAGGCGTACGCGGCCACCAAATGGGTCGCGGAACATGGCAATGAAATCGGTGTGGACGGCAGCCGCCTTGCAGTAGTGGGCAACAGCGTCGGCGGCAACATGGCCGCGGTTGTATCCCTGATGGCGAAGAACAAGCAGGGCCCTGCAATCCGCTTTCAAGGCCTGATGTGGCCCGTGACGGACAACAATTTCAGCGACGGCTCGTACAACGCCTATCCGGAAGGTCACTTCCTGACCCGGCCGATGATGAAGTGGTTCTGGGACGCGTACACCAAGGATCCGAAGCAGCGCAATGAGATCTACGCGTCGCCGCTGCGCGCGTCAGTGGAGCAGTTGAAGGGTCTGCCGCCGGCGCTCATCCAGGTCGCGCAATTCGACGTACTGCGCGATGAAGGCGAGGCCTATGGTCGCAAGCTCGATACAGCGGGCGACGAAGTCACGACGGTTCGCTACAACGGCACGATCCACGACTTTGGCTTGCTCAACGCGCTCGCCAACGACGCGCCGACCAAGGCTGCAACGAGACAGCTTGCCAACGAATTGCAAGCGCGTCTGAAGTAAGCCGTCCCGCCTTGATCGCGGCGTGTTGCATGACAGCACCGCGCCGCGGTTACCAGCGGTATTTCCCACCGTATGCAAGTCGATTGCCGAACCGGCAGCCTATGGCGCTCCATGTTCGATAGCAAAATAAACGGTATATACTGTTTATACGGTTATCAACACGGAGAGACCACATGACAACACCCGTTACGAAAGAGCACACCAAGAAGGCGTTCCACTTCCCCAAGAGTTCGTCCAGGCACGCAGTAGATGGCGCCGAGCCGGTAGTCGCGGCGGAGCAGCCGGCGCAAGCGGCGCCTGCCGTCGAAAAGGCGCCCAAAGCGAAGCGCGCGGCCGCCGCGGAAGCAACGCCGGTCGTCAAGAAAGCAGCGAAAAAGGTGAAACGCGCGGCGACTGCGGAAGCGAAGCCCGCCGTCAAGAAGCCGGCCAAAGCAAAGCGCTCGGCAACTGCGGAAGCGGCCCCTGTCGTCAAGAAGGCGGCTAAAGCGAAGTCCTCGGCAGCGGCGGAAGCAAAGCCTGTCGTCGAGAAAGCGGCCAAAACCAAGCCCGCGGCCACTGCCGAAGCGGCGCAAACCACCAGGAAAACAGCCAAGCCGAAGCGTTCCGCAACTGCGGAAGCCGCGCCTGTCAGCGCTCCGGAAGCCAAGAAAGCCAAGCAGCCGAAGAAAGAAAAAGTCGTGCGCGACAGCTTCACGATGCCGAAATCGGACTACGACATGATCGCGTCGCTCAAGCAGAAGTGTCTCGACGCTGGCGTGCCGGTGAAGAAGAGCGAGTTGTTGCGAGCAGGCCTGATGATGCTGGAGTCGGCTTCGCCGCAGCGCCTGCTTGCCGCGGTGTCGTCGCTCGAGACAGTGAAGACAGGGCGTCCCGCGAAGGGTTAAACCCTGCCGATGCAGGGTTTAGAAGAAAGCGTGCCCGCCCGGGCGGTGTCGGACTGCAGCACATCCGGCTGCAAGTTCTCGAGCCGCAGGGGCGGGTACGAAGCATCATCATGCCATCGCCAAATTGTTGGTAGGTGACGGACAAATTACGTCGAATCGCCAGCAGCTTCCCACCGAATCCGCCTGGCACGTTGTGCCGCCTCCGTTTTACAGAGCCGGTTTCCAGAACCGCATAGGCGTGCGTCGCCAGTCTCCTCAGCTCCCCACCGGCGAAGCCAGATAATTCCAGTCGTGCAGGAAAATCTGCTCGAAGTAAGCCGCGGCGTCGGCGCTATGAATGATCAGGCCCGCATCGCGATTGCGCAGCGTGCCGTCCGCCGACCAGTTCTGGCTGCTGACCATGACGACATTTCCATCGACCACGATTCCCTTGTTGTGAACGTTCGCCTGCCGGCGCAGCACCGACGACGGGACGCCCGCCGCGACCAGCTTTTCGACCCATGCGTCGTTCTGAAACTGACTGGTGATGAGACGCACGTCGAGTTTGCGGTCGATGAGCGCCTTCACCGCCGCAATCAACGCATCATGTTGTGCATCGTCCGGGCGTCCGCTCGGATGGATATATTGGGTCTGCATGTAGAAGCGCTGCTGGGTGGACTCGATGAGCGCCTGAACATGTGGCTGATAGTTATCGGGCGTGAGTAGCGGCTGGATTTGTACGGTATCGCTCAACGTTCTGGGCGCGAAGAACTGGCGCGGGGCTTTGCCGGCTGCAAACGCTTCGATCGGAACGTCGAGAGCGGCGTTTCCGGTTCCCGGAATATCCAGCCCCTGTGCTTTGGCATCAGTTATCGCGTCGTGGGAGACCGCATAGTCGTGCTGCAGGAATGCGCGGAACGTGCTGGCCAACGCCTTGCTCGTGACAATCACATGCCAGTCGCGATCGCTTTTCTCGGCGAGCTTGCGCGCGGCTGCCACGTCCGACAGATCGATCTCCGGCTGATTGCTGTTGTTCCAGTTGCCCGAGGAGAGCCAGAAGGTATCGTCTTCGCGCACAGCGACCTTGATGTGATACGCGTTTGGATAGATCCAGACAGGTGCCTTCGGGTCGGCATTGGTGAGCGCCCATGTGCCGGCGAAGCGTTCGCCGAGCTTTTTCGATAGATCGGTCTGGGTTTGCTCGTCGGTCTGGTCGGCGGTGGGATTCTTCGCGGGATGATCGAGCGTGAGCGTCAGCTTCTGGTCCCCGGCAAACGCGGACTCGACTGCGGTGAGAATGTGCTCGGACGTGAAGTCGTACATTCCCACCACCAGTTCTTCGCGAACGCCGGCGATGAAATTCGATAGCTCCGCCCATCCGGCATCGGGACTCACGTGCAGGACCAGGGAGACCTGCTCCGTCACCGCATCGAGATTCGCATCGGGCGCCGGTGTGTACGGAATCTCCACCTTGCGCGCACGGGCAGCGACGAACGCCTGGAGCGGCGCAGGCGGACTCGCGAGTGCGTTGCCTTGTCTATCGAAGAACACCTGGTCAGCGAAATCGGGTTGCCGCAGTTCATGGCGGGCTTCAGCTAGTGCGCAATATCGCGAGGGATCTAGCGCCTGCATCGATTCCATGGTGTCGGCTGCGCGTACATCGACGGGTACGCCGTCGATCTGCTTCGGCAACGCGGCTTGTAGCGCTGTAAGCTTGTCCGCCGACACGGTGACGACAATGGCACGCATCACAGCGCGCCCAGGCGTCGCCCATTGCAAGCCGCTACGCACGGACAGCACGCCCTCTTGCCGGAACGACTCGGCGTGCGTGTCGAGCATGGTCCGGATGTTGATCGCTGGGGTTTCCCGTGCAGAAACGATGGTGTCGGCAGGGTCCGTCTTGAGGCGAGCGAGCGCTGCCGAGAAAAGAGCCGCGCCGGTTGGCAACGCACTGGCAAATATCATGCGGCGCGCGTCCCGCCGTTCCACCGCCGGTGCGCTGGCGTTCAATTGTGAGAGCGGCTGGGGCAACTGTGTGAGGCCATCGACGAAGCTGCGCAACGACCGTCCCCCCGTCAGCGATCCGCCACCGGGTTGCCCGGATGCGAGATCGATAATTTCGGGCGCGCCGAAATGCCTGACCTGCTGCAACTTGTTGTTCTGCGGGTTGAACCAGGTGAGATAGCCATTAGGCAGCACCTGACGGGGTCGCGTGATCTTGCCACTGAAACTGTAGCGTGCGCCCGACGTGCCGGCAGGGTCGAAATAATTGGGCGTGTAGAAGTCCGAGACCAGCACGTCGTCGATCAGATAGGCGCAGGTTGCGTCTTCGGGCGGATCGCAAATCTCGACCAGGTATTCGACCTTGCCGTCACCGTCCTGCACTTCGTTGTCGATGATCGTCACCGCATTGGCCGCGGTGAGGCGGTTGCCGCCCGGATCGACCAGCATTTCAAGTATCTCGTGACTCGCCGATAGCGACCACGTATTGCCGGCCAGGACAACCGCGAACGGCTGGTTGTGCTCGGTCAGGTGAAAGCCGGCGGCCCCCGCTTGAACCTCGTCCACTACGTAAACCGGCCAGACGCCTGGATCGAGATGGTCAGTGGACTCGAGCGCGACGACCGTGCCCGACACGTTCCAGATCGGGGCGAGATCGCGGCTGATCTGCAGGTTGAGTGCCTGCGCGACACGGACGACATCGGTGTAAGGTACGGCGGCGGATTGCGATACGATTCCAACGCGGGCGGTCAACATGGCATGTCTCCTGGGTGAGGACGGAACAGCTCATACCAGCGTGACGCGTTGTTATGGCGTGGCCATGACAGCAGTGTGTCCGTCCCGCAAAGCGGACACGAACGAGTCACACATTTGCGCTCTAGACGACTGGTCTAATTGAGGCCATAATCCGGTTCCTATGAGAGCTAGCCACCCCCACATTCGCCGCCACATCCTCGACGCCGGGCGCGCGCTGATCGCGCGCAAAGGTTTTGTCGCGGTTGGGTTGAACGAGATTCTGACGACTGCCGAGATTCCGAAGGGCTCGTTCTATCACTACTTCGGCTCGAAGGAATCGTTCGGCAGCGAGTTGCTGCGGCAATACGTTGCCGACTACGCGGTGCGTCTCGACGAGCTGTTCGGTCGGCCCGGCGTCAACGGTCGTGACAAGCTGCTGAGCTATTGGGCTGCCTGGCAGCAGGAGCAACTGGATCAGGACGGCGACGAAAAGTGCCTGGTGGTGAAGCTGAGCGCGGAAGTCGGCGACCTGTCCGATGAGATGCGCGTGGTGCTGCGCGACGGCGTCGACCGCCTGATGGGGCGTCTTGCTTCCGTGATCGAAGAAGGCCAGGCAGACGGCTCGCTTTCGCCGGAGATCCGGGCTCGGGAGGCGGCGGAACTCCTGTACCACATGTGGCTCGGCGCGGCGCTCGTCACCAAGCTCCGCCAGGATGGAAGCGCGATGGCGCAAGCCATGGCGGTCACGCAGAGCGTCCTGCGCGCGGCATGACATGGCCGCGGCCGAGGCGGTGATGTTGATTAGGTTCTTCGGACAGCAGCATCAACCGAAGCACTCAGAAAACCATTTGCAGAAGCACCCAAACAAGCACTCGCAGAACCCCTCACTCCGCGCAGAACGGAGCCCTCATCGTTGCACATTCCAGGAGATCGACTTTGCGTAGCGTTATCTATTCCTCTTTCGGCAATCCCGCCGAGGTACTGCAGGTCGCGGAACGTCCCACGCCGAATCCTGGCGCGGGCCAGGTGCGCATCAAATCGACCTTGTCGCCGATTCACAATCACGACCTCTGGACGATTCGCGGTCAGTACGGCTACAAGCCGAAACTGCCGGCCGTGGGCGGCACGGAAGTCGCCGGCGTGATCGACGCGATCGGCGAAGGTGTCGAACACCTGAAGCCCGGTCAGCGCGTGGTGGTGGCCGGCATCTACGAGGGCTGGGCCGATTACGTTCTGGCCCCGGCGGCAGCGGTGGTCCCGCTGCCTGACGCGATCAGCGACGAAGTAGGTTGCCAACTGATCGCCATGCCGTTGAGCGCGGTCATGTTGCTCGAATATCTGCACCTCGAACCCGGTCAGTGGTTCATCCAGAACACGGCGAACGGTGCGGTCGGTAAGACTCTGGCGATGCTCGCCAACGCGCGTGGCATCAATGGGATCAATCTGGTCAGGCGTGAGGCGGGCATTGCGGAATTGGCCGAGGTCGGTATCGGCAATGCAGTGTCGACCGAAAGCGACGGCTGGAAGAAGCGGGTTCGCGAGATCGTCGGCGATGCACCGATTATGGCGGGTGTCGATTCGGTGGGCGGCGACGCCAGCGGTGACATCTTCGGTCTGCTTGGCGAAAACGGCACCCTGGTGTCGTTCGGTGCGATGTCCAATGAACCGATGCGCCTCAGTTCCGGCGATGCGATCTTCAAACAGGCGACCGTCAAGGGTTTCTGGGCGAGCAAGATTTTCGAGGTCACTTCGGGGGCGGATAAAGCGCGAATGATCGGCGAATTGCTGAGGCTCGCTGCGTCGGGTGAACTGAAGCTGCCGGTGGAAGCCGTCTTCAACGTCGAGAACGTGGCGCAAGCTGCAGCGGAGAGCGGGAAGAGCGCGCGCAAGGGCAAGGTGCTGTTGCGGTTCTAACGAGCAGAGGCGTGTTGCTGCATCGACGCACAAGTTTATGCCGTGCAGTGTCACGCTGATGCCCGTTCGCAAGATCCTTCCAATGCCTGCCCACGTGAATCGTCGAACGGTTTCGCGGCAGGCGTTGTCCGCGCTTTCTCTCACCGACTCAACAACCCACTCCATGATCGAAGTCCATCACCTCAACGAATCCCGTTCGCGCCGCATTACCTGGTTGCTGGAAGAACTCGGCCTCGACTACACGCTCGTTCAATATCAGCGGAATCCGCAAACCCGTCTCGCTCCGCCGGAACTGATGGCGATCCATCCGCTGGGCAAGGCCCCTGTGGTTCGCGACGGCGAGAAAGTGATTTTCGAGTCGGGTGCGATCGTAGACTATCTGATTCGCCGCCATGGCAACGGCCGCCTCGCCCCTGCATACGGAACCGACGAGTACGATCGTTACGCGCAGTTTCTGCACTATGCCGAAGGCTCGGCCATGCTGCCGCTGATGCTGAAGGTGTACACGGCGCGTCTTGGCGAAGGTGCGGCTCCGTTGCAACCGAGAATCGAAAGTGAGTTGCAGAATCACCTCGGCTTTCTGAATCAGGAATTGGCCGGCCGCGATTACCTGATGGGCGATGAATTGACGGGTGTCGATATCCAGCTCTCGTTCGTCGCGCAAACGTGCCTCAAGTTTTGCGGACGCGACGCGTTCCCGAATATCACTGCGTTTGTCGATCGCATCGAGGCGCGCCCCGCGTACCAGCGTGCGATGGAGAAGGGCGGCGCGTAAGTGATTGAGGGCTGCCGCGGCGCCATCGCTCGCCCGGCGCAGTCCCAGATCAATCAATCGATACAGTGACGCCCCTGCAGTTCCACATGTAACTGGACGAGCCACGCACGCGCGCAGTACGCGTCGATCGATGCCTGGTCGGCGGGCTCGTCGGGCAATCTGACCTGGTGTGCCGCTAAAGCCGCATCGAACGCGCGGCGTGCGCCCCATCGCAACGAAAACATGACGAGCAGTGCGAGTGCGATCGTGGCCCCGTGGTAGGGCAGCGATGGCGGGTTGTCGTCGAACAGGCCGAACAGCACCGAAAGGGTCAGGCTCGGTATGATGGCGACGCACGTCGAGAGGCAGAGGAGCACGGCGTTTGCGCGCAGTGCGGTCGTAGTGGTGAGTTTCATCGAGTGAGATCCCGCAATCGGATAGCGGTCTCGATGCTGAACTCGCATGACTTACCTGATACTTACGGCCGGCGGGCTTTTCTGAGGCATGTGCTGCCGCGATCGTTCCCTATCCCGTGTGCTGCAACCCAAAACGTCCGTTCCACCGCTTCGAGTAAGTAACGAGTAAGTCCAGTGGTTCTAGAGTCGATGCCGCCTCATCCATCAACTCAGGACTCGACGTGAAAAAAACTCTTCGCCGTGAGCGCAGGCTGTTACTGGCTATCGCATCGTTCGCATCATTCTGCGCGTATTCGGGCACGGCCTGGGCCGACGGCCAGAGTCCGGAGCCGCCCACAGCGGACGACACAGGTTTCACCGTGCTGAACAATTCCACGAACGTGACGCATTGGGGTCTGGGCGTGGGCGCGGGCATCGAGCAGGCGCCTTACAAAGGCTACGGCACGAAATACACACCGATTCCGCTGATTTCGTTCGACAACAAATGGGTGCATGCATTTGGCACGGCTGTCGATCTGAAGATCGGCAAGTGGAGCAACGTGAGCCTCGCCTTGCGCGGACAATACGCCATCGGCGACGGCTACAAGGCGTCGGATGCACCGATCCTAAGCGGCATGCAGAACCGCAACGGCGCGTTCTGGTACGGCCCGGCGCTTGCATGGCACACCGCATACGGCACACTCTCGGGCGATTTTCTGGAGGGCGGCAACAAGGGCCAGAAAGCCACGATCGATTTCAGCAAGACCTTCGAGTACGGCAAATTCGAGTTCGAACCGCACGCCGGCGTGGATTGGTTGAGCAGCAAATATGTCGATTACTATTACGGCGTACGCTCGTCCGAAGCGCGCGCCGGGCGCCCGGAATATGCCGGCAAGGCGACCTACGACATCTCGGTCGGAACGCGTATCGACTACAAGTTCACACGCCATCAGATCCTGATTCTCGACGTCGGCGTCGCGCACCTTGGCAGCGGCATCACCGACAGTCCGCTGGTAGGCAAGCGCTATATTCCGCAAGCCAGGGTCGGCTACCTTTACGAATTCAACTGAGCACCACCGCATGTCGCGTGTCGCACTGATCGAAGACCACGAGCGCCTGGCCGGCATGATCCGTCAGGCGCTTTCCGCTGCAGGCATCGAGACCGATGTGTTCGGCACCATTTCGGAGGCGCATTATGGTGTGAGCCGTGCCGACTATGCGGTGCTCATCATCGATCGCGGGTTGCCGGATGGCGACGGCCTGACTTTTCTGCGGACGTTGCGCACGGCAGGGCAGATGACGCCCTCGCTCATGCTGACCGCGCGCGACGCGCTGCATGACCGCGTCGACGGATTGGAAAACGGTGCGGACGACTACGTGACCAAGCCCTTCGCCATGAGTGAACTGGTCGCGCGGGTGCGTACGCTGATGCGCCGGCCGGTAGCGCTGACGGATCTGGTGATTTCGTTCGGCGACGTCACGGTCGATCCGCAGCAACGCGCCATGCGCTGCGGCGCGCAGTCTGTTCTGCTGGCGCCTGCCGAGTTGCAGATCGTGCTGTGCCTCGTGAAGGCGGCGGGCGCCACCGTCCGGCACGCGGCGCTCGAACATGCCGCGTGGGGACTCGGCGAAGCCGTCACGCCCAATGCGCTCGAAGTCACGCTGCATCGCCTGCGTAAAAAGCTGACCACGCTCGGCGCGACGACACGGCTCGCCAATATTCGCGGCGCGGGCTTCGCGCTTCAGGTTGCGGCCGGCTCCGCCGCGCAGCACTAAATCAACGGCCCATTGCTCACCATGCTCAAACACTGGATTCGCAGTTTGTCCGCGCGGCTTTGGGTGACCAGCATTGTTGCTCTCGCGATCAGCCTGACCGTGCTGGCGACGGCTGCTACCTATGCGTTCAGTCACTTCCCTCAGCAGATGCTCGGGTTGCACGAGGAAATGGAAAGCGCCACGGCGATTACCAGTGGACTCCGGTTCGACGGTGCCGGCCGTCTGGTTTCCGTGGCGCTTCCTTCGCAGAAGGCCTGGCTTTTCGAGGTGGCGCCGACGGAACTGAAGTACCGGGTACTCGACGAACGCGGCAACGTGTTGCTGGCGTCGGAAGGTGCCCAGGGGAGTGAAGCATGGATTGCGGGTGATCTATCCAGGGCCGTTGGCAATGTTCGGCGGGCGGAGATAGGGGCGAAGCCATTCGAAGTCCTGACGCTGCGGGTTGTGCGCGGCCCGGCAGTTTTCTATACCCAGACCGCAACGTCGGAGCGCTTCGTCGACGCGCTTATCGACGCCAAGGTCAGGCCGATGCCGGCGATCATCAAGACGATCATTGTCGTGGCCACGATCATTTTTGGCCTGACTTTCCCATTTACCGTGCATCGGGTGCTCAAGCCGCTCAGAGAGGCGTCGCGCGCGGCTGCGCGGATTACGCCGCGCAACCTCACGACGCGGCTCTCCGTCGAGGGCGTTCCGAGTGAAATCAAGCCGTTGATCCATGCCTTCAATGAAGCGCTCGACCGACTCGAAAACGGCTTCGCCGTGCAGCAGCAGTTTCTCGCGTCAGCCGCGCATGAATTGCAGACGCCGCTCACCTTGATCCGCGGTCAGATCGAACTGCAGCCAGGGATCAACGACAAGGAATTGCTGTTTCGCGAAATCGATCTGATGGCGCGTCAGGTTCGGCAACTGCTGCATCTCGCCGAAGTTAGCGAGTCGCAGAATTTCAGTTTCGGCGAGGTGAATATCGTCGACGTGGTGCAGGACGTTGTGGCTTATCTTGCGCGCAAGGCCGACCGCAAGCACGTGACGCTCCGGCTCGAAACCACGGTCGCGTCGCCGTCGATCTGGGCGGATCGAAGTGCGTTGTTCATTCTGCTCAAGAACATCGTTGAGAACGCGATCAATGCGTCGCCGGCGCATAGCTCGGTCGTGCTGATCGTCGATGCCGTCTCGGTGCAGGTTCAGGACGAAGGACCGGGCATCAGGCAGGAGTATCTGCCGTTTCTCTTCAAGCGGTTCTGGCGCGCGCCGGATGCACGGCATGACGGCGCCGGACTCGGTCTCGCGATCTGCAAGGAGATCGCGACGGCTCACGAATGGCGCTTGACCGTGAGCAGTCTGATGTCAGGCACACGCTTCGCGGTGTGGTTCTCGTAGCGCCGCGCTTGTTGCGCTTGTATCGATCTTCAGCCGATTTTCAACCGGCCATCAAGCCGGTTCGCTCAACGCAGGTTCATTAGCGATCTGTTTGATGATCGCCTCCATCAAGCCCGGAAAGCGGGCATCCAACTCGTCACGCCTCAGCGAATTCTGATGCACGGTGCCGGCAACGCGCGTGCGTACCAGCCCCGCTTCACGCAGGATCCGGAAGTGATGGGAGACGCTCGACTTGGGGCGGCCGCCGTCGAGGTCGCCGCAGGTGGCCTCGTCGACCGTTGAAAGCTGACGGACGATCTCAAGGCGCACGGGGTCGCTAAGAGCATGAAAGAGCCGTCCGAGCGTGAAATCCTCGGCGGCAGGATGGGTATAGGTGCGCATTGTGCAAATGATAAAGGTTTCTGCCATACTCCATAGTTCGATGTTTGTCGAACTACCGTACAAGCATGTTCACAGGAGTTTAGCCCGATGTCAGCATTATTTCAGCCCTACAAGCTCAAGGACGTTTCCTTGCGCAACCGGATCGCCATTCCGCCGATGTGCCAGTACACCGCCGAAGACGGCCTGATCAACGACTGGCACCGCGTCCACCTCGCCGGTCTGGCGCGCGGCGGTGCGGGGCTGGTGATCGTCGAGGCGACGGCGGTGTCGCCCGAGGGCCGTATCACGCCGGGCTGCGCGGGCATCTGGACCGACGAGCAGGCGCAGGCTTTCGCGCCGGTCGTTGCGTCGATCAAGGCAGCGGGCGCCGTGCCGGGCATCCAGATCGGCCACGCGGGCCGCAAAGCCAGCGCCAACCGTCCGTGGGAAGGCGACGACCACATCGCAGAAAGCGACTCCCGCGGCTGGCGGACCATCGCGCCGTCGGCGATCGCCTTCGGCGGCGGGCTGCCGAAAGTACCGAAAGCGATGACGCTTGACGACATCGCCCGCGTGCGCGAAGACTTCGTCGCCGCTGCCAAGCGGGCCCGTGATGCGGGTTTTGAATGGCTCGAACTGCACTTCGCACACGGCTACCTCGGCCAGAGCTTTTTCTCGACGCACTCCAATCAACGCGATGACGCGTACGGCGGCAGCCTCGAAAACCGCAGCCGCTTCCTGCTGGAAACCCTGGCCGCTGTGCGCAAGGTGTGGCCTGAGCATCTGCCGTTGACGGCGCGTTTCGGCGTGATCGAGTACGACGGACGCGACGAGGAAACACTCGCCGAATCGATCGAGCTCGCGAAGAATTTCAAGCGCGAAGGGCTGGATATGCTGAGCGTCAGCGTGGGCTTCTCCACGCCTGCCGCACGTATTCCATGGGCGCCGGCGTTCCTCGCGCCGATCGCAGAGCGTGTGCGCCGCGAAGCCGGTATCGCCGTTTCGTCCGCGTGGGGCATCGATACGCCGGAACTGGCGGACCGCTCCATCAAGAACGAGCAACTGGACCTGGTGATGGTCGGCCGCGCGCATCTGGCCGATCCGCACTGGCCGTACCATGCGGCGCGCAAGCTGGGGATTGAGCGTCCGTCGTGGACACTGCCGGCGCCGTACGCGCATTGGCTCGAACGTTACGCCGTCGCCTGAACGTTGCGGGACGCGTACGCTAAGCGAAGGCTCTGAAAACGTAAAAAGCGCGTGGCAGGGTGTGAATTTCATTCACTCTGCTACGCGCTTTTTGTCGTTCAGGCCTGCTGCGGATTGCTTATCCTTTGACGTGCTCCGTCGAGAGCCAGCCGCCGCTTACACCGATCTGCGCCACCTGTTTTGCCACCGCGTCGGCGAGGCGTTTTGCGTCCGCTGAAACGCCAGCCTTCTTGGTTTCGGAGACAGCGTGCAAGCTGCCGCCCACAGCAGCCGAAGTCGCGATGCTTCCGGCGGCTGCACCCACGCCGGCTGTTTCGACCATGCCAGGTGCTTTGCCGCTGTCGCCGGTGGCATTGAAACTTTGCACCAGCCGCGCGGTGCCGCCAGCCGGCTTGTAGAGAATCTGCACGGAGCTGCTTACCTCGCTCTTGCCGGCGCCGAGTCCAATCAGCACGCGGCGGCGGCGATTGCCCGCGTCGATCGTGTCGAAGCTGCCTTGCACGAGCAGGACGTTCTGGTCGGCCGGGGCGGGGATGTCCGAACGAATCGCGCGCAACCCCATCGATTGCAATTGATGCACGATTTCGTTAGCCACCTGCTCACGCACGGCGATCGCATCGGCTGATTGTTTTTCCGCGGCGGACGAACCGTCGAGTTGCGCCTTCAATTTCTTCAGCATGCCGCCGTTGTCCAGTTTCACCTGATCCGGATTGGTGTCGAAGGTGTAGACATAAATATTGTCCGGGCGCACTTGCGGCTGTGCGCTGGTCTGGGTCGCGTTGTTGATGCTGCCGCCGGCGCAACCGGTCAGGAGCGCGCTGCCGCAGACCATCGCAACGCATGCAAAACGGGCGGCATTCTTTTTGAGGAAACTCACTGAAGTGAACATGTTCATCCTGTCGTCGGCACGCGGTGCCGTTAGCTTCGAATGCATCTTCCGATGATCGGGCAACCGTGGGATCGTTGATCATCGGGGTTGCATTCGCACACGCGTTTTCACGCAAAGCACCCTTGATCTCATGCGTCTTTTTTCGTACGCACCGGCAGCGAAACGAAGTATGGGCGAGTCACTTCCCGAACTCCATTCAACAATTATTTCGCGCAATGTCACGGCGAAACATGCGGCTGTGGGGCAGGTTTGGCATGGGGTGAATGCGACGGGAGAGTGTCAACTCAAGGCAAGTTTGACGATGCAGCAAAGAACGAAGACAAGAAGAACGGCGGCGACGGCCATATTGAGCGGATAGCGCATTGTTCACCAGGCACTAGCGTTACGGTGCTCTCATCCTAATCACCTGAGGGAAGATGAAAAGTGGGCAGTGAGGCGGCAATGTGCGACAGCTAACGCAGCGCGCCGATCGGCTGCGCTGCTTTTCGACGGAAGCGCTTCCAACCGATTTTCTATCGGGACGAATTGCCGTGTCCCTTGCTTTGGGTTGGAATTACCGGCCGTTCGACTGCGTGATAATCGAGTCCGCGCTTTATTGCTGAGCAGCCGGTTGCACCTCTGCCGGCATGCCATGCGGCTGCCTGTTCGTCGCAACGAGATCTTCCGACAGACTGGTGCGCAGCGTCGCAATCGCCTGGTCAGGATTGGCCGGCTTCAACTGCTCGCGGGCCAGCGAGTCGTACACGTAGTGACGCAGCATCGGATCTTGCGTCTTGCTCAACACCTCGTGATACACGGCGATGATCTCGCCTTCACGCCCGCTCATCGCATACAGGCGGCGCAACTGTTCCAGATCGTTGACTACCGCGAAACCCGGACCCATCGGCCCATGCGGGAAAGCTGGCCCGTCGCCGTGATGCGGTTCGCCGTGCGCGGGGGCCGAAGCGGGCGGCGGTGCGGCCGCTTCCTGTGCCAGCGCGCCAGTGGCGGCTGCGGTCAAAACGGCGGCCAGTGCCGCGCTCAGCATTCCTTTTTTCATGATGTCGCTCCCATTGAGACAGCACCGGGGCAACGTGCGCCGGTACATGGGAAACGATAGTCGACATGCCGTTTTGCCGGGTTACTGAAGCTATCTTGTAACTTACAGGGCCTTGCATCCTTCGTGGCCTAAACGTCAAACGTTCCGGCAAAGAGACGCCCAACGCCAGGGTGTGCCCGCTGGCGCAATGTGATCGGATGGCGCATGATTGATGCAATGTGCCGTCCGACCCCAGAAGCAGTACGCCTCCATGGGAGACGCGGCGCACACGACGCCACTGCTGCCTATGCCGGAGAAACCCATCGCGGCGAGGCACTGCGGGCGAGTATTCAACCGTTAAGGAGGATTTCGCATGAGCCAACCTGACGCCACCAATCCATTTGGCGACTTCACCAAAATGCTGGAGCAGTTCAAGCTTCCCGGCTTCGACGTACCCGCCATCATGGAAGCGCGACGCAAGGACGTGGAAGCACTGGTTCAGGCGAATCAGACCGCATTCCAGGGTATGCAGTCACTTGCGCAGAAACAGACCGAGATGCTGCGCACCACGTTGGGCGAATTGCAGTCGCTCACCGGGCAGTTGTCGGCCGGCGGCGCCGCGCCTCCGGCGAAAGCTGCTGAACTGATCCAGCAAAGCCTGCATAAGTCGCTCGCCGACATGCAGCAGTTGGCGCAAGCCGCGTATCAGACGCAGGCTGAGTCGTATGCGGTGATCGCAAAACGCGTAGAAGAAAATGTGCAGGAGCTTAAATCGCTCTTGCAACAGCAGCAGAAAAAGTAACGGACGCGGCTTGCTGAAGCCGCAATGAACTAGCAGCGAAGTACCCGATGCCGCGGATGACCATCAAGTTATCCGCGGCATTTTTTTTGCCGCTTCGAACCGCATAAGTACGCGATTTTCTCTTCACACAAAAGCAGTCCGCATGTGCCGCAATGATCAGATGAAACAGGTCTGCAGACGCGAATTATTCAGCGGCCGCTTACATTATTGGTGACATGCGACACGCATTAATATTTTTCTACTGTGGCCCCGTTATTTAATGCGTGTGTTCGCTTTAAACAGGACGTGTCGGCAAAATCTGCGCTCAAGCGACGTCCCTTGGTGATCCTGTCCTCAAATATCAAACAGGTTCAAACGGCGTCGAGCAAGCAGAAGGTTTAAATCATCCCGCAAACGATTGCCATGCCCTTGCGCGGTCACTAAAGTTTCGCGCAGCCACTCCGTAGACGCATTCACGCAACCCAACCGGTGTGAATGCAGAACCGGCACCGCCGGTCAGGAGTGCGCCCCTGGATTCCCCGTTCGTGATCGGCTCATCCGCCGGCCACGAGCGTTTCACCTCGAAGGAAATCTCTTGAAACCGATGCTTTCTACAAGCATTGCTCGCGCAATGCTCGGGGCAGGCTGCGCGCTGTCGTTTGCCGCGCACGCCACGCTCGGCCAGAACGTCAGTTCTGTCGACAGCGATCAGACGAGCCTTCACGCCGTGGCTCATACGGTCACTACGCAAAGCGCGTACTCGGTGCACCTGGTGACGATGCCGTCCGGCACGCTGGTGCGCGAGTACGTCGCGCCCAACGGCATCGTCTTCGGTGTCGCGTGGCAGGGCCCGACGCTGCCGGATCTGAAAACCATGCTGGGCGCGTCGTTCGACCAGTACGTCGCCGCTACCGCAACCCGGCGTGGCACGCCGCTCGCGGTGTCCGGCAGCGATCTGGTGGTGTTCTCCGGCGGGCACCTGCGCGCGTTTGCCGGCTACGCCTATCTGCCGCAAGCGGTGCCTGCGGGCGTCGATGTCGGCGTCATTCAATAACGGAGCGAATCATGCGCCATACGTCTTCGTTCGTTACCCTCCTGTGCGCGGCGCTGCTCGCGTTGCTCGTCAGTGCCTGCGGCGGTGGAGGCGGCGGCTCCGGCGGTTCCAGCTCCTCATCGAGTTCCGGCACGACGAGCCTTTCGGCTGGTCCCACCGTCACCAATACCTCGCCTTCGCCGCAGGTGGTGGCCGCCAACGCGGTGCGCGTAACGGTCGACTCCGGCGTGAGCAATGTGCCGAACATGCCGTTCGTCAGCATCACGATTTGTGCGCCCGGCACCAGCCAGTGTCAAACCATCGATCACATCCTGGTGGATACCGGTTCGTGGGGCGTGCGCGTGTTCGCCTCGCAACTGCCCGCCTCGATGGCGCTGCCGCAACAGAAGGACGCCGCGGGCCATCTGGTTGCCGAATGCATGCAGTTTTTCGACGGCTACACATGGGGTTCGGTGAAGCTCGCCGACCTGCAGATCGCCGGTGAAAAAGCGGCCTCGCTGCCGATCCAGGTGATCGACCCGAACTACGCTTCGGTGCCGTCGGATTGCGCGAGCGTCGGCGCGTCGCGCAACACGCCGGGTACGTTGCAGGCCAACGGCATTCTGGGCATCGGCGTGTTCAAGCACGACTGCGGCGCGAACTGTGTGCAACAGGCGGTGGCCGGCACGTATTACGGCTGCAGCGGCACGACCTGCACGTCGATTCCGCTTGCTGAAGCGCTGCAAGTCGCCAATCCGATTCCGTACTTCGCCACCGACAACAACGGTTCGATGTTGAGCTTGCCGACGGTGTCGGGCGGCGCGCAGTCGGTCAGCGGGCAACTGGTGTTCGGCATCGGTACGCAGACCAACAATGCGCTGGGCAGCGCGCAGGTGATCGGCGTGAGTCCGTCGAACGGCACCTTTACGACGGTACAGAACGGCACGACGTATTCGAGCAGTATTCTGGACAGCGGCTCGACGGGTCTGTTCTTCCAGACCAGTGTGATGCCGGCATGCGCGAGCCCCAATAGCGCCTACTACTGCCCGGCGTCGACCGAGTCGTTGAGCGCGATGATCCAGGGGGTGAACGGCACGACGAGCGCGGTGAGCTTCAGCGTCGGCAATGCCACGACGATCTCGCAGACGTATAGCGGCGATTCAGCGTTGCCGCTGCTGGCGGGACCGGCCTTTGTAACGTCGTCGATTTTCGACTGGGGCCTGCCGTTCTTCTACGGGCGCAACGTGTACGCCGCCGTCGAGCAGCAGACGACGCCTGGCGGTACGGGGCCTTATGTCGCGTATTGAGTGATCGGCCAGGTTTGGCTCCGATGAAAAAAACCCGCTGCCGGTTGATCGTGCAGCGGGTTTTTTTATAGATTCTCGAAGCGTTCCACGTGCGGGGGGTGTGACTGACTGGACTAACGCCGGCGTGTGGCCCGCTTGGCGGGTGCTGCTTTGACGGCGGCGGGTTCGGATTGCAAGGGCGGCGCTGACGGCGCGATTGTCTGCATGACGGGCGCCTGCACCGGCTCTTGCGACATCATAGGTTGAGCGACGGGTTGTGGCGCAGACAGCGGCGCCGGCTTCGCCGCTTCACGTGGTTGCGTTTTATCACCGGCTGCCGCAATCACCCGATGCACGAATCGCAGCTTATCCACGACCGGCGAGGCCAGCGTGAACGGATACCCGTCGGGCATGCCGAGACTGCGATTCAGGCTGTTCAACGCATACGTGAGCGGAAACCAGCGTTTCATCAGATTCTCGAAGCTCGCGTCTTCGATGGGCGTGCGGTCGGTCAGCGTCGGCTCGCTCGGGTCGTCGGGCAGCAAGGCGAGGCCATATGAGGTCGACGTATCCAGCACGTCGACGATCAGCATGTAGTGCGCCCACGTTTCGGCCCAATCTTCCCAGGGATGCATCGTCGCATAGGCGCTGATATACGAACCCTGCCAGTCTTTTGGCGCGCCGTCGCGGTAGTAGGCCGTCAGCGCTTCGCCGTAGTCGGCGCGCTCATCGCCGAACAGCTTGCGGTAGGGCTCGAGCCAGCGCGGGTCGTTCTCGACCAGCTGGCTGAAGTAGTAGTGGCCCGTCTCGTGGCGAAAGTGCCCGAGCAGCGTGCGGTAGGGCTCTCCCATCGCGCTGCGCACCTTCTCGCGGTAGGCGTCTTCGGCTTCGGCGATGTTCAGCGTGATCAGGCCGTTGTCGTGGCCGGTCATGACGCGCTCACCGTCGCCGCCGTCCTCGAGGAATTCGAATGCCAGGCCGGATTCGGGATCGTCCTTGCGCGAGGGCACGTCGAGGCCGAGCGCGGCCAGCGTGTACAGCAGACGCCGCTTCGCCATTTCCAGCCGGTACCAGTAGAGCCGGTTGTCCGGCGCGCTCAGATTCGGAATCGTGCGCGTGAGCTGGCAGGCGCGGCACAGCGTGTCGGGCGAGTCGGCGGGGATCATCCAGTTGCAGACATTTTCGACTGCGTAGTTGTGGCATTGCCGGAACAGCGCACCCTCGCCACGCGGGTGCAGGCTGCGCCAGCGGCCTTCACCGGCGTCTTCGAAAGCGCTGATTTCGGCCAGTTCAGGCACATATCCGAGCAATGCCTCGCAGCGTTCGCAACGAACGTTTTCATAGAACACAAGGTGCGAGCAGCGATTGCAGTGGAAGGTTTTCATTGATCGAACCTGGGTGGTGGGTGGCAGTCTTGGGGCGAAGCTAACGCGCAATCTTCATGCCGCATTTGCCAGACGTCACTGGTTTAACGCACATTACGTGCATGATCGTGCATCGGCGCTGCGCCGCTTTGGTGCGCGGCTGCTGAAAAGGTAAGGGAAAGGCGCGCTGATCGATCGACCGGACGGTCGACAGATGCGGCAAACTTCGCAGCAGGCGGTAATCCGGGCAGTACAGCCAGTTCTCGCGGTTTTTCGATCCACGGCATGAAGCTTGCTTTTTGGCGGGCTGCCATCCCTTGTCCAGGAGTCCGGTGTGTCCATTCGCGTCGCGTTGAATCATGTCACACATTACCGCTACGACAGGCTGGTTGCGCTGTCGCCCCAGGTCGTGCGTCTCAGGCCTGCGCCGCATTGCCGGACCCCCATCCTGTCTTATTCGATGCGGGTCGAACCGGCTGAACACTTCATCAACTGGCAGCAGGACGCGTTTGCCAACTATCAGGCACGCCTCGTGTTCCCCGAGAAGACGCGTGAATTCAAGGTGACCGTGGATCTGGTCGCCGAGATGGCGGTCTACAACCCGTTCGATTTCTTTCTCGAACCGTCGGCGGAACGGTTTCCGTTCGAGTATGCGCCCGGCCTCGCGCTGGAGCTCGCCCCGTACCTCGTCAAGCGGCCGATGACGCCGCGCTTCGCCGAGTTCGTCGCGAGTATTGACCGTAAGCCGATGGTCACCGCCGACTTCCTCGTCGGACTGAATCAGCGGCTGCAACGCGAGATCCGCTACCTGATCCGCATGGAGCCCGGCGTGCAGACGCCCGAGGAAACGCTGGTCAGCGCCGCGGGTTCGTGCCGCGATTCGGGCTGGCTGCTGGTCGAGACGCTCCGGCAACTGGGGCTGGCGGCGCGCTTTGTCTCAGGCTACCTGCTGCAACTTGCCCCCGACGTCAAATCCATCGACGGCCCGAGCGGCACCGAAGTCGACTTCACCGACCTGCACGCATGGTGCGAGGTCTACCTGCCGGGCGCGGGCTGGATCGGCCTCGACCCGACCTCCGGCCTGCTGGCCGGGGAGGGCCATATTCCGGTCGCCTGCACGCCGGAACCCGGCAGCGCGGCGCCGATCTCCGGCGCGGTCGACGAATCCGAAGTCGAGTTCGAGCACACCATGTCGATCGAACGGGTCCTGGAGACGCCGCGCGTCACCAAGCCCTTCACCGAAGAAGTGTGGAGCGACGTCGTTAAAATGGGCGAGCAGGTCGACCAGCGCCTGACCGAGATGGACGTGCGCCTGACGATGGGCGGCGAGCCGACCTTCGTGTCGGTGCGCGATCGCGACGCCGCCGAATGGAACACCGACGCCCTCGGCCCCACCAAACGCGGCTACGCGGTCGCGCTGATGGACAAGCTGCGCTCGCGCTACGGCGCAAACGGTTTTCTGCATATTGGCCAGGGCAAGTGGTATCCGGGCGAACAGTTGCCGCGCTGGGCGATGTCGCTCTACTGGCGCGCCGACGGTGAGCCGTGCTGGCAAGACCCCACGCTCTTCGCCGACGAACGCGAGCCGGGCACCTACACGGCCGCCGACGCCCAGCGTTTCCTCGCTCATCTGGCGACCAAGCTAGCGCTCGACACGGACTGCATCCAGCCCGGCTTCGAAGACGTCTGGTACTACCTGTGGCGCGAGCGCCGTCTGCCGGTCAACGTCGATCCGCTCGACGCGCGTCTGGATGACGAGCTGGAGCGTGTGCGCCTGCGGCGTGTGTTCGACGCGGGCCTGGGCGGCGCGACCGGTTTTGTCCTGCCGCTCGCACGCGAACGCGACGTGCCGAACGAGCCGCCGAAGTGGGTCAGCGGCCGCTGGTTCTTCCGCGACGAACGCATGTTCCTGATTCCCGGCGATTCGCCAATGGGTTATCGCTTGCCGCTCGATTCGCTGCCGTGGGTGTCGAAGACCGACTATCCGTATCAGCACGCGCACGATCCGTTTGCGCCACCGGTGCCGTTGCGTCCGGCCGCGCAATTGCGCATGCAATACGACGGCGAACAGCGCACCTTGAGCGCCGCCGATGCGCGGCGTGCGGCGGCGTTGTCGTCGTCAGCGGCGGATCTGTTGAGCGGCATGGCGGGCAGCGGCGTGGTGGCCTTTGCGCCTCAGTCAGGCGACCAGCAGCCGCCGGAGCGTGGGCAGTCGTCGAAGGAAACGCTGCGTACGGCGATCTGCGTCGAAGCACGCGACCCGAAACGGGCTGCCGGTCCGAAGGCGGAAACCGAAGCGTTCGGCAGCGGGCGCTCGCTGCTGCATGTGTTCATGCCGCCGCTCACCGAACTCGACGACTATCTCGACCTACTCGCGGCGATCGAAGCGACGGCCGCCGAATTGCAGATGCAGGTGGTGCTCGAAGGCTATCCGCCGCCGCGCGATGCGCGCCTGAAGGTCCTGCAGGTTACGCCGGACCCGGGTGTGATCGA
Organism: Paraburkholderia aspalathi; assembly: GCF_900116445.1. Taxonomy (GTDB): domain Bacteria; phylum Pseudomonadota; class Gammaproteobacteria; order Burkholderiales; family Burkholderiaceae; genus Paraburkholderia; species Paraburkholderia aspalathi. Next base: position 269,988 of record NZ_FPBH01000007.1, on the reverse strand, counting down.
GGTGAACATTCATCCGGCTTCGAGCTGGGAGCAACTGGTCGACAACACGGAGTACCTGTATCAATCCGCGGCCGAGAGCTATCTGAGCAGCGAGAAGTTCATGACCGACGGCCGCCATACGGGGACCGGCGGCGGCAATCACTTCGTGCTCGGCGGTGCGACGCCTGCCGATAGTCCGTTCCTGCGCCGTCCGGATCTGCTGGCCAGCCTGATCGCGTATTGGCATAACCATCCGTCGCTGTCGTATCTGTTTTCCGGGCTCTTTATCGGGCCGACGAGCCAGGCGCCGCGCGTCGACGAGGCACGCAACGACCAGGTGTACGAGTTGGAGGTGGCGTTCCGCGAGCTGCAGCGGCAGATCGATCTGCTCGGCGGACGCGACAGCGCGAACCTGCCGGCGTGGATGATCGACCGCTCGTTGCGCAACATCCTGATCGACGTGACGGGCAATACGCACCGCGCCGAGTTCTGCATCGACAAACTCTATTCGCCCGATGGTCCCACTGGCCGCCTTGGCCTGCTCGAGTTGCGCGGCTTCGAAATGCCGCCGCATGCACGCATGAGTCTCGTCCAGCAGTTGCTGCTGCGCGCGTTGGTGGCGCGCTTCTGGCACACGCCGTACACGCAGCGGCTCACGCGCTGGGGCACGGAACTGCATGACCGCTTCCTGCTCGGCACCTTCGCCAAGATGGATTTCGACGACGTACTCGGCGAACTCAACCAGGCGGGCTTCGCCTTCGAGAGCAGCTGGTTCGCGCCGCACTTCGAATTCCGCTTCCCGCTGGTCGGCGAGACCACGGTGAACGGCGTCTCGCTGACGATCCGCAACGCGCTCGAACCGTGGCACGTGATGGGTGAGGAGGGCTCGCCGGGCGGCACGGTGCGTTACGTGGATTCGTCCGTGGAAAGGCTCGAAGTGCGCGCGCTCGGTTTGAACGACAACCGCCATGTGGTGACGGTCAACGGCGTGCCGGTGCCGCTTCAGCCGACGGGCCGCGTCAGCGAATATGTGGCCGGCGTGCGCTTTCGCGCCTGGGCGCAACCGTCGGCGCTGCATCCGACCATCGGTGTGGATGCGCCGCTCACTTTCGACCTGGTCGATACATGGACTGGCCGCTCGGTCGGCGGATGCCAGTATCATGTCGCACATCCGGGCGGGCGCAACTATCAGACCTTCCCGGTCAACGCCTACGAGGCCGAAAGCCGGCGGCGCGCACGCTTCTTCGCATCCGGTCATACGCCGGGGCCGCTTACGGTCGGTGTACCGCAGCGCAGCCTCGAGTTTCCGTTTACGTTGGACCTGCGCTACTGGTAACCTGGTAGACTGAAGCGGCAGCATACTTTTAAGAACGACACGACCTTGGCCTTTCAATCGACTTTTCCTTTCGAAACGTCCGCGGCACGCGCGGACGCTTCGTCCTTATTACGGCTGTTGCCGGCCTACGAAGGACATTGGGACGAGTTACGCGATGCCTCGGGCGTGTTGCGCGAGCCGTGGCGGCAATTCTTCGAGCGGCTCGGCGAAGACGGCATCGCGCGATTGGAAGATCACCGCGCCTCGGTCGCGCAGCAGATCCGCGACAACGACATCAGCTACAACGTCTACGCGGATAACGGCGAGCCGCGGCCGTGGGCGCTCGACCTGCTGCCGTTCCTGATTAGCGAGGCCGAGTGGGCGCATATCGAGCGTGGCGTGACGCAGCGCGCGCATCTGCTCAATGCCATCGTCGCCGATATTTATGGGCCGCAGACCTTGCTCGAGCGTGGGCAGTTGCCGCCTGCGCTGGTGTTCGGGCATCCGGGTTATCTGCGTTCCGTGAAGGGCTTCACGCCGCCTGGCGGCCAGTATCTGCAGGTGGTCGCCGTCGATCTGGCGCGTACGCCCGCCGGCAATTGGACCGTCATGGCGCATCGCACCGAGGCGCCATCCGGCCTGGGTTACGCGCTGGAAAACCGGCTGATCGTGTCGACGCTATTTGCCGAACCGTTCCGTGCGATGCGCGTGAGCCGCCTCGCGCCGACGTATTCACAACTGATCGCGACGCTCGCGCAGGCCGCCCAGGCCACCATGTCGCCCGACAGTTCGGGCGCCGATGGTTTGCCCCATATCGCGCTGCTCACGCCTGGTCCGTTTAGCGAAACCTACTTCGAGCACGTGTTTCTCGCGCGCTATCTCGGCGTGACGCTGGTCGAAGGCAAAGACCTGACCGTGCGTGACGACATGCTGTATCTGAAGACGCTCGCCGGTCTCGAGCGCGTGCACGTCGTGCTGCGCCGTCTGGACGATGCGTTCTGCGATCCGGTCGAACTGCGCGCGGATTCGAGCATCGGCGTGCCGGGCCTGTTGCAGGTGATGCGCGCGGGCAATGTGATCGTGTCGAACGTGCCGGGTTCGGGCTTTGTCGAATCGCCTGCCTTGCATGGTTTTCTGCCGGGCATCGCCGAAGTTTTACTCGACGAAGACCTTGTGCTGCCGAGCGTGGCCACCTGGTGGTGCGGCGAAAAGGCGGCCCGCGTCCACGCATTTGGGCGTCTGGAGGAAGCGTTCATCGTACCGACGTGGCCCGTCGCGGCACGCGATGCGCCACCGGGAATCGAGCAGGGCAGGCAACGGCTGTCGACATGGCGCGAGCGCATCGAAGCGATGCCGGACACCTATACGATCCAGCAGGCACAGCGCTTTTCCTGCACGCCGCGTTACGAAGACGGCACCATTGGCCGCCGCCCGTCGGTCCTGCGTGTCTATGCGATTGCCGACGTCAACGGTGGTTGGCACGTGATGCCAGGCGGCTTCACGCGGATGGCCGCCGAGCGCCAGGCGACGGTGTCGATGCAGTACGGCGGCAGTAGCGTCGACACGTGGGTGCTGTCGAGCCAGCCGACGTCGACCTTCACGCTGCTGCCTTCGCCGATGCAACCCGCCGACCTCGCGCGCAAGCATCGCACCGTGTCGAGCCGGGCGGCGGAAAACCTGTTCTGGGCCGGACGCTATGGCGAACGTGCCGAAAACAACGTGCGGCTGTTGCGCCTGATTCTTGGTTCGCTGGAAGGCAACGACGCCGACGCGATGTTCCCCACGCTGGTCGAGCTCGCCACGCATTGCGGTCTCGTGCAATCCGGCGACATGTTTGCGCCGAACTCGCCGCAAGTGTTCGAACGCGCGTTGGTCGCGAATCTGAGCGAGAGCACCGGCCCCACTAGCATTGGCCAGAACCTCGCATGGCAAGCACGTTCGAACGGCGAGGTGCGTGGGCGTTTATCGAACGACCACTGGCGCACGATTCTCGCGGCGCGCAACGATTTCCGCGATGCATTGCAGACCTTGATGCCGGCTGCGGTGGGCAATGGCAACGGCAATGGCGGCGGTAGTGGTTCAGCGCCGGGCGGCGCGAATGGTAACGGTCGCGCTGAGCGCAGCGAACGCTACGATCGTTATGACCGCGTGACGCTGATGAACGCGCTTGAACGTTTGTCGGTGCAGCTATCGGCGATCAGCGGCGCGCAAGGCGACCGCATGACACGCGACGAAGCGTGGCGTCTGCTATTCGTGGGGCGGCACATCGAACGCGTGTCGGCGATGACGTCGTTTTTGCGGGTGGTCGCCGATAAGGGCCAACTCTCTACGCCAGCCGGATTCGATCTGTTGCTGCAATTGTTCGACAGCACGCTGACCTATCGCTCGCTGTATCCGGGCCGTTTCGAAGTGCCCGCCTTGCTCGATCTGCTGGTGATCGAGCCCACGAATCCGCGCGGCGTCTATGGCGTCTATGAGCGCCTGCGCAAGAAGCTCGATGAGATCGCCGTGGCGGCGGGCAGCATGCGGCATCGTCCGTTTGCGGAATTGATGCCGCCCGCCGCTTCCTTGCCGGCGCTCGAATCGGTGTGCGCCATCGACGAAAACGATTCATACGCCGACCTGATTGCGGTGTGCGATCAGATTGGCGGCTACGTCGGCGCGGCGGCGCATGAGATCAGCGCGCGCTATTTCAGTCATGCCAGTACGGTGGCTTCGCAGGTGTGGTCATGAAGAACGCGCCGACAGTCTTGTCCGTCTCCCATCGCACGACCTACCACTACTCCACGTATGTGGAGACCGCCCAGCATCTCGCGACGATCCGGCCGATCGCCTGTGCGTGGCAGCGCGTGGTCTCGCACAGCGAAAAGATCGAACCGGAACCGTCGTATCAAACCAGCCGGATGGACGCATTCGGCAACGACGTCCTGTACTTCGCGCTGGACGCCCCGCACGAGCGCTTGCAACTCGTCAGCGAAACCACGGTGGCGCTCATGCCGCGCTGGACCGACCTCGACCCCGAGGAAACGCCGGAATGGGAGTGCGTCGCGGACGAGTTGCGGTTTTGGGTGGGCGGCGAGTTCCGGCCTGAGGTGGAGTTCTGCTTTGCATCGCCGAACATCGTGCCGCGGCCGTCGTTGCGCGCTTATGCCCTGCCGAGTTTTCCGCCCGGCATGCCGATCGTGGCGGGGGCGATCGATCTGATGCACCGGATTCACAAGGACTTCGCGTACAAACCTTCGGCGACGATGTTCGACACGCCTGCCGAGCGCGCCTTCGAATTGAAGAGCGGGGTATGCCAGGACTTCGCGCAGGTGATGATCGGCTGTTTGCGCTCGCTAGGTTTGCCGGCGCGCTACGTGAGCGGTTATCTGCGCAACGATCCGCCGCCTGGGCAGCCGCGCTTGATCGGTGCGGATGCTTCGCATGCGTGGGTGTCCGTGTATTGCCCGGAGAGTGGCTGGATCGATCTTGATCCCACCAACGACGTGCTCGCCGATATGGATCATGTGACGCTCGCGATCGGCCGCGATTACAGCGACGTGTCCTTGCTGCGCGGCATGATCCTAGGGGGCGGGGCGCATCGGGTGGAAGTGGGCGTGACGGTGCTCGCGCTCTAAGCGGCTGCTTTTACTCGTTTTACCCCTTCAGCAAGCCACTTTCTGGTTGAACGAATCCGCCATACGTGCCGCACGTCCGCTGCGGCACGCTCTTTTATCCCGCTTTCGGGGAAAACCCTCTCTCTTCATTCCCATTCAGCGGGAATCCAATTTTTGAAATCCGAGAATGTTCTGGCATTCTGATTCCGTTATTCATTATGGGTAGTTTTCATCGTGAACGCGGAACAGGGTATGACAGGAGCTGAACGGGTGCTGCTGGTGCTGGCCGCACTCGCCAGTCATGGCAAGGCCATGTCGGTCAAGGATCTGCTCGCTGTCACCGGTCTCGCGCAAAGCACGCTGTACCGGCAAATCGCGTTGCTCAAGCGCTGGGGTTTCGTCGCTGAAAACGCGGGGCATTACGCGCCGGGTCCGATCAGCCTGCAACTCGCGCTTGGTTTCGATGTGAATTCGCTGCTCGTCGAAGCGAGCCGCACCGAGATGCAGCAACTGGCGCGCGCTTCGCAGGAAAGCATCGGGCTGGTGGTCGCCGTCAAGCATCAGGTGATGTGCCTGGAAATGGTCGACAGCCAGCACTCGTTGCGCTGCTCGTTCGAGAAAGGCCGCGCCGTGCCGCTGAAAGCCGGCGCTTCGGCGAAATCCCTGCTGGCGTTCATGGCCGACAAGGCACGCACCGAAGTACTCGACAACCTGTTCGAAAACGACCCTGCCGGCCGCGCCGCGATCGAAACCGAACTCGAACAGATTCGCGCTCAGGGCTACGCCGTCAGCGACAGCGAAGTCGATCCGGGCGTGTGGGGCGTGAGCGCCCCGATATTTCATCGCAGCGGACGCGGCGCCGGAAGCAGCGCGTCGATCACGCTGATGGCGCCGTCCACGCGCGCCATCGGCCGCGAAAGCCAATTCATCGACGGGACGCTACGTACGGCCCGCGCTATTTCCGAGCATATGCAAACCGATTGATCGGGCAGGGCCGCTCGCGGCCGTATTCGATCTGGATACCGAACGAACTGAACTAACCGAACGAACCACAAGGAGCCCTCCCATGAAACTGAATCGACTGTTGTCCCTCGCATGCGTTACGTTTGCGGTGACGTTCGCCGGGTTTTCCGGTGCAGCGTCCGCACAGACGCCGGACGTGCTGAACGTCGCCACGGATGCGACCTTCCCGCCGATGGAGTACACCGACAACGGCGCGCGCACCGGCTTCGACGTCGACATGATGAATGCGCTCGCGAAAGCCATGGGCAAGCGTGTGCAATGGACGGATATCGACTTCAAAGGCCTGATTCCGGGCTTGATCGCACATCGTTTCGACGCGGCGATCTCCGCTATCTACATCACCGATGAACGCGCGAAAGTGGTCGACTTCACCGATTCGTACTACGCGGGCGGCCTCGTCGCGCTGGTGAAAAGCGATTCGCCGATCAAGTCGGTGACCGACCTGAACGGCAAGAAAGTCTCGGTCCAGGTGGGCACGAAGTCAGTCAACTTCCTGCGTGACAACTTCCCGCAAATCAACCGTGTCGAAGTCGAGAAGAATCAGGAAATGTTCGACCTGGTGGGTATTGGCCGTGCTGACGCAGCCGTGACCGGCAAGCCGGCCGCCTATCAGCTGGTGAAGACGCGCGGCGGTTTCCGCGTGCTCGAGAAGCCGCTGACGACCGAAGCATACGGTATCGCCGTGCGCAAGGACGAGCCGCAACTGAAGGCGGCATTCAACACGGCGCTGGCGAAGATCAAGGCGGACGGCACTTACGCGGCGATCGTCAAGAAGTGGTTCGGCGCCACGGCGCAATAACCGGCTGAGCAGACACAATGGAACTCGATTTTTCGCCGGTGATTGCCGGCTGGCCGGACATCATGCACGGCGCGCTGGTGACGGTCGAAGTGACCGCCGCCGCGCTCGCGCTGAGCTGTGTGCTGGGCCTGCTGATCGGTATTGGCCGGCTCACGCCGAAGCGGCGCATTGTCTACGCCTTCTGTACGGCCTACCTCACGTTTTTCCGCGGCACGCCGTTGCTCGTGCAACTTTTCCTGCTGTTCTTCGGCTTGCCGCAATTCGGCATTCTGTTGCCGGCTTTCGTGTGCGGGATGCTTGGGCTTGGCCTGTATTCGGCGGCTTATGTGTCGGAGATCGTGCGCGGTGCGATTCAGTCGGTGGATCGCGGGCAAATGGAAGCGGCACGCTCGATCGGCATGTCGTCGGGGCAGGCCATGCGCGCAATCATTCTGCCGCAGGCGATCGTGCGGATGATCCCGTCGCTCGGCAATGAGTTCATCGCGTTGATCAAGAATTCGGCGCTGGTGTCGCTGCTGACGATCGACGATCTGATGCATGAAGGCCAGAAGATCATCAGCGTGTCGTACCGTTCGCTCGAAGTGTATCTGGCCATCGCGCTGGTGTATCTGGTGTTGACGCAGGTGACGAACTACGCGCTGCATCGTGTGGAGCGCCGCTTGCGTGCAGGAGGGATGGTGCAATGAACACCGCAAAAGTAGATGAACCTATCGTCAGCATTCGTGGGCTGACCAAATCGTTCGGTTCGCATACCGTGCTCAACGGCATCGACTTCGACATTCAACCGCAGCAGGTGGTGGTCGTGATCGGGCCGAGCGGCTCGGGCAAGAGTACGTTCCTGCGTTGCTGCAACGGGCTTGAACAGGCCGAAGGCGGCACGATCGATATCTGCGGGCATCGGCTGGTCGATCATGGTGAGATGCTCAAGGAACGCTCGCTGAATGCGCTGCGTACCGAAGTGGGCATGGTGTTTCAGTCGTTCAATCTGTTTCCGCATCTGTCCGTGCTGCATAACATCACGGTCGGTCCGCGGATGTTGCGTGGCGCCAGCAAGGCCGAAGCCGAAGCGGCTGCAACCGCGTTGCTGGAAAAAGTCGGTCTGGCTCACAAGGCGCATGTGATGCCGGCGAGCCTGTCGGGTGGGCAGAAGCAGCGCGTTGCCATTGCTCGCGCGTTGGCGATGCAACCGCGCGTGATGTTGTTCGACGAGCCGACTTCCGCGCTCGATCCTGAGCTGGTCGGCGAAGTGCTGCAAGTGATGAAGCTGCTCGCGAGCGAAGGCATGACGATGGTGGTCGTCACGCACGAAATGGGTTTCGCGAAGGAAGTCGCCGACGTGGTGGTGGTGATGGACGGTGGCGTGATTGTCGAGGCGGGGCCGCCGGCTGAGATTTTCTCGGCGCCGTCGCAGCCGCGCACGCGGGCTTTCCTGCAGGCGGTGTTGTCGCGCGCATGAGAGTTCTGTTCGACGACAAGGTGTGGAGCGGCCGTTCCGATGAGGGTGAGCCTGGCGACACCCGGCGTATTTTCAATCAGGTGGTGCCGTTTGGTGGTGCGCGGCGGCATGAGGATGGTTTACGCGCCGCGCCATTCGGTGAAAGCGATGCGACGGTGATCGTCGGCTTTGGTTCTGACGAAGGCGTGCGGCGCAATCAGGGACGCGTTGGCGCGGCGCATGCGCCGAAGGAGTTGCGCCGTGTGCTGGCCGGTCTGCCGGCGAAGACGTCGATGACGACGCTCGCCGATGCGGGCGATGTGGTGTGCGATGACGGCGATCTCGAAGGCGCGCAAGCGGAACTCGCGAACCTGGTGAGCGACGTGCTCGCGAGCGGCGGCCGGCCGTTGGTGTTCGGCGGCGGTCACGAGGTTGCGTGGGGGACGTATAGCGGTTTGCGCTTGCATCAGGATCGCGTGGATGGGGCTCGAGCTGAGGCCGTGGCCGCCACAACCCGCAAACTACTCATCATTAACTTCGACGCCCACTTCGATCTGCGTCAGAAGCGGCCGGCTAATTCAGGCACGCCATTCGATCAGATTGCGAACGACTGCACCGAGCGGGGTGTGCCGTTCAACTACGCCTGCTTCGGCATCAGCGATCTGGGCAACACCGCTTCGCTGTTCGCGCATGCGGAGGAACTCGCCGTGCGCTACGTGCTCGACGTCGATATGCAGGAACCGCAATTGCCGCAGCGTCTGGACGACCTTCAGCAATTGCTGGATTCGGCGGACGACGTTTACCTGACTATCGATCTCGACGTGCTCCCGGCCGCTACCGCGCCGGGCGTATCGGCGCCTGCCGCGTTGGGCGTGCCCTTGTCGGTCGTCGAAGCGATGGTGCAGCGCGTGCGGGCATCGGGCAAGCTGCGCGCGGCGGATATTGCGGAGTACAACCCGTCGCTCGATCAGGACAAGCGCACGGCGAGGGCGGCGTCGCGGTTGGCATATCGGTTGCTTTAGCACTCCCTTACTCCACGAACGCCCCCGGACCGCAAACCGGCCTGTCGAACCCTCCGAGGTACTGTCTGAGCGAAAGTGGCCTTGACATAGTGCGTATGCACATATACACTCCGCAACATGACCCGTCCTCTCTCTTACGACGAATGCAACTGTTTCGCGCTGCGCCAGGCGGCCCGGCACGTCACGCAAATCTACGAGCGCCATCTTGGCGAGGTAGGGCTGACGGCTGCGCAGTTCACGATTCTCGCCAAGCTCGCGCGCACACCGAACCTGCCGATGCTGGACCTCGCAGACGCCATGGTCATGGAGCGCACCACGTTGGTCCGCGCCATGAAACCGTTGCAGCGTGACGGACTGGTGGTTGCCGAATCGGCGGAGCATGACGGCCGCACGTTTCTGTTCAGTCTCACGGAGAAGGGCGAAACAACCTTCGATCAGGCGGCAATCGCATGGCGTGCCGCACAGGACGAATTCGAGGAAAAATTCGGCCACGCACGTGCCAAGGCGCTGCGCTCCGAGCTCTTCGGCATCACCGGATAAACAAAGCGTATGAGCTCGTTTCGACGAGCTTTTTTACGCCTGATTATGTGCATACGCACTCACGAAAGGAAGCGTAGCGATGGACGGGCTTTTCGACGACGACTGCTTTGCGATCCGCCAGGCCGCACGCTATGTGTCGCAGATTTACGATCGTCACCTGGAGAACGTCGGCCTCACCATCACGCAGTTTTCGCTGATGGGGCGCTTAAAGCGCGTGGGTCCGATGACCATGAAGCAACTGACCGAAGCCATGCGCATGCAGCGCACCACGCTGGTTCGCACGATCCAGCCGCTGCGGCGCAACGGGCTGGTGTCGAGCGAGACGCTTGGGGCGGATGCGCGGGCGTTGTCGATCGCACTGACGGCGGCCGGCGAGGAACGTTTGCAAGCCGGGCGCAAGCATTGGTATGCGGCGCAAGCCGAATTCGAAGATCGCTTCGGCGAGCAGCGCGCGGCGGCACTGCGTACTGAGTTGTTCGCCATTACAAAAGACCCCGTTTGAATCTGCCCCGCGTGAAGCGGGTCAAGCCGGCGCAGCACAACGCGCTTTTTTCCAAGCTTAACGAGTGCATACACACATACAGACATCATGTCCACTACACCCTCGACTATTGCTCCGCCCAGCGCGGCGAACGCCGCCAAACCGGCACGGCGCATTCCGTGGATGCTGCTCGCGGTCATCACTGTGCTCGCGGTGCTGGCGCTTGCGGCGTCGTACTGGTTCTTCGTCGGCCGTTTTGTCGAAACGACCGACGACGCGTACGTCGGCGGTGATGTGACCGTGATGTCGCCGAAAGTGAACGGTTTCGTGACGGACGTGCTGGTGCGGGACAACCAGTTCGTCCATGCGAATCAGGTGCTGATCCGGCTCGATGCACGCGATTACGACGCTCGTCTCGCGCAAGCCAGTGCGGAAGTGGAGAGTGCACAGGCGGCTGTTACCGAGTTGCAGGCGAAGAAGTCCCTGCAGCTTGCCACCATCAACGAGCAGGCCGCCGAAGTTCGCGCCTCGGGCGCCGAGCTGACGCGCAGCACCGCCGATCAGGCGCGCTATCGTGAACTCGTGAAGGACGATGCGGTATCGAACCAGGTCGTGGAGCGCGCGGATGCCGATCTGACCAAGGCGCATGCCGCGGTCGACCGCAGCAGCGCAGCCCTGATCGCGGCGCAACGGCAGATCGCCGTGCTCGACGCGCAGATCGGCGACGCACAGGCGCGCATCGCCACCGCGCAGGCGGCGCAACGGGTCGCGGCATTGAATGTGGAGTACACCACGATCCGTTCGCCGATCGACGGCTACGTCGGTAATCGCACCGCGCGCGTCGGCTTGCTGGCGAACGTTGGCGTGTCCCTGCTGACCGTGGTGCCGTCGAGCGGACTGTGGATCGACGCCAACTTCAAGGAAGATCAGTTGAAGAAGATGCACGTTGGCGACGGTGTCGACGTCGATCTCGATGCATCGAGCAAACGGATTCACGGCGTGGTTGAGAGTCTCGCACCCGCGACCGGCGCGACCTTCAGCGTGCTGCCGGCGGAAAACGCGACCGGCAACTTTACGAAAATCGTGCAGCGTGTGCCGGTACGCGTGCGTCTCGAGGTGCCGAAGGACATGGAGGGCGTGCTACGCCCAGGCCTGTCGGCGACGGTGAAAGTGCATCTCGACGCTGCTCACGGTTAAACGATCATGACTCAGGTCCTTGCCAATCCCGCCGACCTGCCGACACGCACCAAAGTGTTCGCGTTCGTGCTGATGTGCCTCGGTTTTTTCATGGCGACACTCGATATCCAGATCGTGGCGTCTTCGCTCAAGGATATCGGCGGCGGCTTGTCCGCGAGCCAGGATGAGCTCTCGTGGGTGCAGACCGCGTACCTGATCGCGGAGATTCTCGTGATCCCGATGTCCGGCTGGCTCACGCGTGTGTTCTCGACGCGCTGGGTGTTCGCGTTCTCCGCGCTGGGCTTTACGGTCACCAGTATGTTGTGCGGCCTGGCATGGGACATCAACTCGATGATCCTGTTTCGCGGTCTGCAGGGCGCGCTCGGTGCCGCGATGATTCCGACCGTGTTCACGACGGCATTCGTGCTGTTCCCCGGCAAGCAGCGCCTGATTGCGTCCACCACCATCAGCGCGCTCGCCACGCTCGCACCGACGGTCGGTCCGGTGATTGGCGGCTGGATCACATCGCAATGGTCGTGGCACTGGCTGTTCTATCTGAATCTCGTGCCGGGTCTCGCCGTCACGCTGTTGGTGCCGAAGTACGTGCACTTCGACAACGTCGATCTCTCACTGCTGAAAAAGGGCGACTATCTCGGCATCCTGCTGATGTCCGGTTTTCTGGGTTGCCTTGAATACGTCCTGGAAGAAGGGCCACGCAAGAACTGGTTCGGCGACGACGTGATCCTCACGTGTACCTGGGTAGCGGCGATCTGCGGATTCCTGTTCATCGTGCACGCGTTCACCGCAAAAGAGCCGATCGTCGATTTGCGCGCGCTGGCGATCCGCAACTTCGGCATTGGCAGTCTGCTGTCCTTCATCACAGGGATCGGGATTTTCTGCGCGGTGTTCCTGACACCGGTGTTCCTGTCACGTGTGCGCGGCTTCGATTCGCTGCAGATCGGCGTGGCGTTGCTGTCAGTGGGATGTTTTCAACTGGTCGCGATGGTCGCGTATTCGATAGTCGCGCGTTTTGTCGATATGCGCCTGTTGCTGGTGTTCGGCCTGGTGCTGTTCGGCGTCGGCTGTTATCTGTATGTGCCGCTGACCAATCAGTGGGGCTGGCAGGAATTGCTGATCCCGCAGGCGTTGCGCGGCATTGGCCAGCAATTCTGCATTCCGCCCATCGTCACGATGGCCCTCGGTTCATTGCCGATGTCGAGGCTTCGATCCGCCAGCGGTCTCTTCAATCTGATGCGCAATCTCGGCGGCGCGATTGGCATTGCCGTGAGCAGCACCATGCTCAACGATCGTTTGAATCTCCACTACGAGCGGCTCGACGAACATTTGAGCACGGGCCGTCCGGTAATCGAGTCGATCTTGCAGCAGCAAAGCGCGCACTTCGCGGCAGTCGGCGGCGATGCGCTGAATGCGGCCAACGCGGGCCTCGGGGCGTTGCATGGGCTGCTGATGCGCGAAGCGCTCGTGCTCACGTTCTCCGACACGTTCTTTGCGCTGTCGCTCTGTTTTGTCGTCGGTTTGCTGAGCGTGCTGTTCTCGCGCCCGTTTGGCAATACCGCGCCACCGCCCGATGCTCATTGAGGAACTCAGCATGAAACCAATCGTTATGAAAGTACTCGCGAGCGCGGCACTGCTGACTCTGGCGGCATGCGCGGTGCAGCCTGAAACGCACGCGGACCTGCAGCATACGGTTCAGACCGTCGCCCCGACCGCGTGGAATGTCGATGCTCCTCAAGACAGCATCAACGCCAATACATGGTGGGCGCAATTTGGCGAACCTGTCATGCATCAACTGGTGGAATCGGTGCTGACGGGCAATCTCGACGTGCAGGCCGCGGTGGAACGCGTCAAGCAGGCGCAGGATCTCGCGAAGCAGAATCGCGCGGCCTTGCTGCCTGAGTTGAACGCTAGCGCGACGGCATCGGACTCTCGCCAGAACACGCCACCACCGCTGGGCTATGTGCGTCAGGCCGGCGTCGGCGTGACGGCCAGCTGGCAGCCGGACGTTTTCGGTGGCGAACGTCTCGCTGTTCTCGCAGCCGAAGCGCAAGTGTCGGGTCGGCAGGCCGCCCTGAATCAACTGCGCCTGGCACTCGCGGCGAACACAGCGGCGGCGTACATCGATCTGCGCTGGGCGCAATCGCAATTGCAGATTCTCAGCGACAACGAACAGATCCGCGCCCGTGCGCTGAAACTTACGCAGCAGCGTTTGCATTACGGATTGTCGACGCAACTCGACGTCGCGCGTGCACAGAATCAGTTGGAAGACTTGCAGGCGCAGATCCCGCGCATCCAGTCGGCCGTGCAGCATCAACTCAGCCTGATCGCAGTGTATTCGGGGCGCACGCCGGAGAGCGTCGACGGCTTGCTGCTCGCCAACGCACGCGACATTCCAGTGCCCGCGCAAAGCGTGCCGCAGATGCTGCCGTCTGAAGCGCTGCTGCAGCGCCCGGACGTACGCAATGCTTACGCCACGGTCGAGCAGCGCGCGGCGGAAGTGGGTGTGTCCAAAGCGCAGCGCTATCCGCAGTTCAGGCTCAATCTCGCCGATGGTCTGCTGGCCTCGTCGTACCTCGGCTTGCCGACGCTGACCGATAACCTCTTCAGCGCGGCATTGAACGCAACGAGTCCGATCTTCAACGCTGGCCGCATCACCGCGAATATCGATGCGAGCGAAAGCCGGATGCGTGAGTCGCAACTCGGCCTGCAGCAAACCATGCTGCAGGCGCTCAAGGAAATCGAAGACAACCGCAGTGACCTGGTGAGCGGCGCGGTGCAGGTGCAACGCCTGGGCGGCGCGCTGGATGCCTCGAACCACGCGCTGCGTCTGTCGAGTGAGCTATACAAGGGCGGCGCGACAGACTTCCTCGATGTGCTCACCGCGCAGGAGGCGTATCTGCGCGATGCCGAATCGTTGAATCAGGCCAAACGCGAGCATGCGCTCGCAGCGGTCGCGCTGTACCGCTCGCTCGGCGGCGGCTGGGATGTCCCCGAAACGGTCACGGCCGCATCGGCGAATTGATGCGCGTGGATGTGACGGTGAAAGTTGTAGTCCAACTGGAGATGAATGATGAGTACGCGTGAAGTAGTGATCTGCAATCCGGTGAGAACGCCGATCGGCGCATTCGGCGGATCGTTGAAAGAAGTACCCGCAACCGAACTCGGCGCGGTCGCGGTGCGTGAAACGCTGCGGCGCAGCGGTCTCGATCCGGCCGCGTTGGCCTCGGTGGTGCTGGGCAACGTGATTCAGGCGGGCAACCGGATGAATCCGGCGCGTCAGGCGTCGATTGGCGGCGGCGTGCCGGTGGCCGTGCCTGCGTTGACGGTCAATCGTGTGTGCGGCTCGGGCGCGCAGGCGATTGCATCCGCGGCCCAGGAAATCTGGCTTGGTCTCGGCGATGCAGCCGTGGCCGGCGGCATGGAAAACATGGACCGCGCACCGTATCTGCTCGACGGCGGCCGCTGGGGCTACCGGATGGGCAACGCGCAAATCCATGACAGCCTGCTGCGCGACGGCCTGAACGACGCGTTCTCCGGCGAGCATTCGGGCTGGCATACCGAGGACCTCGTCGCGCAGTTCGACCTCACGCGCGAAACGCAGGACCGTTGGGCCGCGCGTTCGCAACAGCGTTTTGCCGAAGCGCAGGCGCGCGGCGATTTCGACGCTGAACTGGTCGCCGTCGAAATTCCGGGGCGCAAAGGTCCGCAGCAATTCACGAGCGATGAACAGCCGCGCCCGGATACCACGGTTGAAACGCTCGCCAAACTGCGTCCGGCATTCCGCCCGGACGGCACGATTACCGCAGGCAACGCGCCGGGCCTGAACAGCGGCGCGGCAGCCATGCTGGTCGCCGAACGCGGGTTCGCTGAGGCGCGTGGTATCGAGCCATTCGCGCGGCTAGTGGCGTTTGGCATCGCGGCCGTCGAACCGGGTATGTTCGGCCTCGGTCCGGTGCCGGCCGTGCAAATGGCCCTGGCTCGTGCGGGTTGGCAACTCAATGACGTTGAACGCTTCGAGATCAATGAAGCCTTCGCTGCCGTGCCGATCGCAGTGGCGCGCAGACTCGGCATCGCGGATGAACTCATCAATGTGCAGGGCGGCGCGATCGCGCACGGTCATCCGATCGGTGCGACCGGTGCGGTGTTGACGACACGCCTGCTTCATTCGATGCGCCGCGACGGCCTGAAACGCGGCATCGTCACGTTGTGTATCGGCGGCGGGCAGGGGATTGCGCTGGCATTGGAAGTGATTTGAGATCGGTGGCTGCGGCGCGTCGCGATGGCGGTGTCACGAACCGCGATCGCGCCGTGGCCGTTTTGATGCCGTTTAGATGCAACGTGCATCAATCGCCCAGTGCCGTGCAGCAAACAGTCGTTACGCGATGTTGAAAGTTTTTTCTCCAGCATCAGTTTCGTTTAGCATCATTGCCACTTTCACAAGAACACCAAGAGACATGGCACTGATCGCTCGAAACATCCTCGGTATTGCCGTACTGCTACTCATCGCTTTTATCTTTTCAACCAACCGGCGCGCCATCCGCTTACGGACTGTAATTGCGGCGCTGCTTGCGCAGATTGGTATCGGCGCTTTCATTCTCTTCGTCCCATTTGGTAAGACGGTCCTGGCTGCCGCTGCGTCCGGCGTCAATCACGTACTCGGCTATGGCAACGCGGGCATCGAGTTCCTGTTCGGCGGCCTCGTGCAGGCGAAGATGTTCCAGGTCTTCGGCGACGGCGGCTTCGTTTTCGCCGTGCGGGTGTTGCCGGCCATCATCTTCGTGACCGCGCTCATTTCCGTGCTGTACTACCTCGGCGTGATGCGCTGGATCGTGATCGTGCTCGGCACGATATTCCAGAAACTGCTCGGCGTATCGAAGCTCGAATCCTTCTCAGCCGTTACAACGATCTTCCTTGGCCAAAGCGAAATGCCTGCGGTGGTCAAACCGTTCACGCGCGATATGACCGGTGCCGAACTGTTCGCGGTGATGTCGAGTGGCATGGCGGCGGTTGCCGGTTCGGTGCTGGCGGGTTATGCGGGCCTTGGCGTGCGGGTTGAATATTTGCTCGCCGCGTCGTTCATGGCGGTGCCTGGCGGCTTGCTGTTCGCCAAGATCATTCACCCGACCACCGAGCCGAGCCGTGTACATCTCGAGGACCTCAGCTTCGATGAAAAACGCCCCGCAAATGTGATTGAAGCCGCGAGTTCCGGCGCGACCGTGGGCCTGAAAATCGCCGTGATGGTAGGCGCGATGCTGATCGCGTTCGTCAGCCTGATCGCATTGCTCAACGGCATTGTGGGCGGCATAGGGGGTTGGTTCGGCCATCCGCAACTGTCGATGCAATCGGTGCTCGGCACGGTATTCGCGCCGCTCGCGTATCTGATTGGTGTGCCGTGGAGCGAAGCCGCAATCGCCGGCAATTTCCTCGGGCAGAAGATCATTCTCAATGAATTCGTCGCATATGCGTCGCTGTCGCCGTATCTGAAAGATGCCGCAAGCGTAAGCGCCGCCGGCCTGCAGGCCCTCGACCCGCGAACCCTTGCTATTCTGTCGTTTGCGTTGTGCGGCTTCGCGAACTTTGCGTCGATCGCGGTGCTGACGGGCGGCTTTAGCGCCGTCGCGCCGGAACGCCGCGCCGAAGTCGCACGCTACGGCCTGCGTGTCGTGCTCGCCGCGACGCTCTCGAACCTGATGAGCGCTACGATTGCGGGCATGTTCCTGACGCTGAATTGAATCGAATTGAGGATCGTTGCATGAACATGGAACAACTGCTGGAACGCGCGGGTGTCGCGCGAGAGAAGGCCTATGCGCCTTATTCGAAGTTCAAGGTCGGCGCTGCGCTCCTGACCAAAGACGGCACCGTATTCGACGGCTGCAATGTCGAGAACGCCTCGTACGGATTGTGCAATTGCGCTGAACGTACGGCGTTTTTCAGCGCGATCGCAGCGGGCTATCAGCGCGACCAGTTCGCCGCGCTCGCCGTGATCGGCGATACGGATGGACCGATTGCTCCATGTGGCGCGTGCCGCCAGGTGATCATCGAACTGGGCGGCCCCGAATTGCCGATCCGGCTCGGCAATCTGCATGGCGCCACCCGCGACACCACTGCGCGTGAACAATTGCCGGACGCGTTTTATCTATGAGTAAGCACAAGGTTATCTACGACACCGATCCCGGTGTGGACGATGCGATGGCGCTCGTTTTTCAGGCGCTTCATCCGGACATCGAATTGCTGGGTCTGACAAGCGTATTCGGCAACGCCACGATCGAAACCACTACGCGCAATGCGCGGTTCCTGGCTGGGCGGTTCGCGCCGGGCGTGCCGGTTGCGCAGGGTGCCGCGGCACCGCTCAAGCGTGCGGCACCCGAACCGCTCGCCTGGATTCACGGCGACAACGGGCTTGGCAACATCGCGATCGAAACCGATGCTGAAGCAGCGCTCGACGCGCGCCCCGCATACCGCTTCATTATCGACACGGTGCGCGCTCATCCCGGCGAAGTCACGTTGATCGCGGTGGGCCCGCTCACGAACCTGGCATTGGCGCTGGCCGACGATCCGCAGATCGCGCCTCTCGTCAAACAGGTGGTCATCATGGGCGGCGCGTTCGGCACGGACGGCGTGCTCGGCAACGTGACGCCGGCGGCAGAAGCGAACATCCTCGGCGACCCCGATGCTGCTGACATCGTGTTCGGCGCACAGTGGCCGGTTGTGATCGTCGGGCTCGACGTTACGCAGCGCACCATCATGAGCCGGGATTATCTGGCGTCGCTGCGCGAGCGCGGCGGTGCAGCAGGGCAGTTCGTGTGGGACGTGTCGCGGCACTACGAAGCCTTTCATGAGCAAAGCGCGCAACTTGAAGGCATTTACGTGCACGACTCGTCGGCAGTCACTTACGTGCTGGCGCCGCATCTTTATACGACTCGCAGTGGTCCCGTACGGGTGCTGACGGACGGTATTGCCGTGGGCCAAACCATCCAGAAGCCTTCCACGATGCCGGTGCCCGCGCCGGACTGGGACAGTCGGCCCGACAGCACGGTGTGCCTGGGCGTGGATGTGCCGGGGATGCTCGCGCTCTACGAGCGCACTATTTGCGGCACGCTGTAGGGTGATCTTGCGAAGCTGCCGCCGTTTGGTAGGGGCGTCGCCTCTTCAAGTGCCGCTCTTCACGTAACCCGGCGCGAGCAAACGCCTGGCGGCGTGGCAATTGATCTGACATAAGAAATAAAGCGGAAACACCGGGGCCGCTGTGCAATGCAGCAAACCGGCCCGCCATTGTGGCCGATGCATATCGTCAATCTTTGCTACATTTCTGCAGACGTGCTGCGCAGGCGGTTTTCGAGGCCTTGGCATACCGACCCGGCGCGCGTGACCCAAATCTATCAAGAGGCAAAAGATGCGAATTCTAGTAGTAGGGGCGGGCGCCGTGGGCGGCTACTTCGGCGGACGTCTCGCAGCGGCCGGACAGGACGTGACCTTCCTCGTGCGTCCCGGCCGCGCGGAAAAGCTTGCGCGTGACGGCCTCATCATCAACAGCGCGCGCGGCAATCTCGCCTTGCGCGACGTCAAGACGATACTCGCCGGTGTCGCCGCGGAGCCGTTCGACCTGGTGCTGCTCAGTTGCAAAGCCTACAGTCTCGACGACGCGATCGATTCATTCGCACCGCTGGTCGGCGAATCCACGCTGATTCTGCCGATGCTCAACGGCATGCGCCATATCGACGTGCTCAAGGAAAAGTTCGGTGCGTCACGCGTACTGGGCGGTCAATGCGTGATCGCGGCGACGCTCAGCCCTGACCAGCACATCATGCATCTGAACGAAACGCACGCGATCACCTTCGGTGAACTGGAAGGCGGCACGTCCGAGCGCGTAGAGGCGATTGCGGACGCGATGGCCGGCGCGAATTTCGATGCCGTGGTCAGCGACAACATCTTGCTGCGCATGTGGGAAAAGTGGGTGTTCCTGGCCACACTCGCGGCGAGTACGTGCTTGATGCGCGGTTCGGTCGGCGATATTCTGGCTGCGCCGGATGGCAAGCGCATCATCGAAAACCTGCTCGGCGAGTGCCGTGGCGTCGCGGAGCACACGGGCTTTACGATGGGCCCGGACTTCGACGCTCGAGCTACCCAAACACTCTTTACACCTTCGCCGCTAACAGCTTCGATGTTGCGCGACGTCGAAAATCACTCGCATACCGAGGCGGACCACATTCTTGGCGATCTGATCTCGCGCGGCGGCGATGCGCAGAAGGGCGAGCACGGCCTATCGTTGCTGCGTATCGCCTATAGTCATCTAAAGACGTATGAAGCAAGGCAGGCCCGTACATCCTGAGTGACGGGAACGCGGGCGACGGGGACGGCAACAGCAGCCTAACGTTTCGGAGGTGAAGCATGCCGAGTCCAACCGGATCCGTACCCGCGCTCAGTGCCGCTTCGGCGACGATCTTCTCGATCGGCATCGTCTTTCTCGGCTACTGGGGCTTGTACGACCAGACGAAATGGCACGTGTCCGACGTCTTCGTCTTCGTGTTTGCGATGATCGGCTTCGGCTGCCTCGGGCTCGTGCCTTGGATGGCGACGAGCCCCGTTGAACCGGAAAACAGCGACGTCCGCATCCGGGTTGCGCGGCACATGTTCCTTATCGGCGTGCTGTCAATCTGGCTGGGCGTGGCGATTTCGGTGATCTTCTGATTAACGCTCGATCTGCCTGTTCCAGCGCGTATCCCACTGCGCGCGGTGCGCATTGATCGTGTCCCAATCCACCACGGTCAGCTTCTTCACCATATCGTCGACGTTACCCAGGCTTTGCTGCATCGGCGGCGTCATCTTCGCGAGACGATTGGTCGGAATCTGCTTGCCGGCCTCGGCGGCCTTGGTCTGAGCCGGCGCGGACAGCAGGAACTGCGCGAGCTTCTGCGCCAATTGCGGGTCCGGGTTGTTGTTGACCACGCACAGATCGACGAGCAGCAACACCGGACCTTCCTTCGGACTCACATAACCAACCGGAATGCCCTTGTCCTGCAGATCGCTGACGGCAGTCGGCGTCAACGGGAACAGGCCCGCTTCGCCCGTCTGGACCATTTCGGAAATCTTCGCTGAGTTCGGCACGTACTCCACCACGTTCGGGCCAACTGTCGTGGCCCATTTCGTGAAGCCCGGTTCGACGTTCTGCTCGCTGCCGCCCATCAAGCGATTGATCGCCAGAAAGCCGTGCAGGCCGAAGGTGCTGCTCGAAGCGGACTGGAACACCACCTTGCCTTTGTACTTCGGATCGGCAAAGTCCATCCACGAAGTCGGCGGCGCCCAGCCTTTTTCAGCAAACAGCTTCTTGTTGTACGCAATGCCGGTCATGCCGAGTTGCACGCCCGCACCCATATCGTCCTTCATGCGCGCGAACGGGTAGAGCTCCTTGAGCACCGGCGAATCGTCGAGCTTCTTGCACACGCCCATGCTGACCGCGCGCGCCATCACGCCGTCGTCGAGAAACACCACGTGGATTTGCGGATTGGCCTTGTTGGCGAGCAGCTTGGCGAGAATGTCCGACGAGGTGCCGGGCACCACGACCACTTTGACGTTGTTGGCTTTCTCGAAGTCGGGCAGGACCTGGCTCGTATAGGCCTTTTCCATCGGACCGCCGTTCATGCCGATGTAAATGGTCTTGGTCTCCGACCATGCCGGTGCGGCCGCACCGAATGCGCACAATGCGGCCAGCGCCGCGATCGTCTTGAACAGTTTCATTGAGGGGCTCCTGAGTTTCATTAATCGATAACGAGGCGATAACGAGGCGATGACTGGGCGATAGCAAAGCGGTAAGCGGTAAGCAATAAGCGATAACTAGGCGACGGATGGCGCAGCAACAGCAGCGAAGCGATTGATCGAAAAAGCGTCGAGCGGTGTGGCCGTGGCGCCGTCGATCACGAGATCCGCGAGTATTTCGCCGACCCCTGGCGCCAGCAAAAACCCGCCGCCCGAAAAGCCGAATGCATGCAGCAAACGCGGTACCGTGCGGCTCGCACCGATGATCGGATTGCTGTCGGGCGTCTCGCCTTCCACGCCACTCCATGTGCGGATCAGCAGCGCCTCGCGTAGCGGCGGCAGCAGGGCGCACGCATCGCGCATCACGGCGCGGGTGGTTTCCGTCGACGGTTGACCGTATTCGCCGTCGCCATGTCCGCGGCCGCCGCCGATCACGCAATTGCCGCGCGCCACTTGCCGTGCGTAGATGCCGCCGCCGTACACGCCGAGGTTGTGCGTGATGAAATGCGGCAGCGGCTCGGTAACCCACATGTTCGGGTAGATCGGTTTCATCGGTGCGGTTTCGCCGAAGTACCCGGCAACCGTATTCGCCCATGCGCCGGCGGAATTGATCAGCCAGTCGGCGCTGATGCGCGTGTCGCCGGCACGTAACTGGAAGCGTGTGCCGTCGTGATGGATATCGGTCAGTTCGGTTTGCTCGCGCACGTCCGCGCCTGCGGCGCGCGCGGCACGTGCGAACGCGGGTGAGACCAGACGCGGATTCGCATGGCCATCGGTCGCACAAAGCGAGCCGCCGACGGCTGCCGCGCCCAGCCACGGATAACGTTGCCGGAACGTGGCGCCGCTGATGACCTGCGCTTGCAGTCCGTGGCCGCGCGCCATGTCCGCCCATGCTTCGAGCGCGGCAAGATCGGCTTCGCTGCGCGCGAGCCGCAAATGTCCTGACACGGTGAATTCTCCGTCGATGCCGATCAGCTCCGGCAAGCCGTCCCAGATGCGCCGTGCACGCATGGCGAGCGGCATCTGTTCGGCCGGTCGTCCCTGGACGCGCACGCCGCCGTAGTTCACGCCGCTTGCCTGCGCGCCGCAATAGCGCCGCTCGAACAGGCCCACGCGCAAGCCGCGTCGCGCGAGCGCCAACGCTGCCGATGAGCCGACCAGTCCGCCGCCCGCAATCGCCACGTCGTAGTGCAGGGTGTCACTCATCGCGCGCCTCTTCGGGAATCTCGGTCACATCGTCGGCATACATAGCGGGCGATAGCGGAATCGGTTTGACAGGTGGCTGGCTACGCAAGCGGCCTACGTCTTCGAGTGGTTTGCCGGTTTCTTCCGCCAGCAGCGTCAATGCCGCTTCGCCGCACATGCGTCCCTGGCAACGGCCCATGCCGACACGCGTGAGCGCTTTCAGTCGATTGATCTCGTTCGCTTCGCCACCACGGATGCAGCGCCGCAAGGTGCCTGCATCGATTTCTTCGCAGCGGCACACGGTCATGTCGTCGGGCCATTGGGCTGCGCATTTTGCCGGTGGTGCAAATGCCGCTTCGATACCTTGGCGAAACACAGCGATACGTTGCAGGCTGCGGTCGAGGGCCGCTGCGTCGCGCATGCCGGGACCACGTGGATGCGCGATGCCGAGGTCGTCGAGTAGCGCCAATGCCGTGCGACGCCCGGCGAGTTCGGCAGCGTCGGCGCCCGCGATGCCCGCACCGTCGCCAGCCAGATAGATGCCTCGCACGGTGCTGCGGCCGGCCGGGTCGAGTTCGGGTAGCCAGCAACGGTTGTGCGTATCGAAGCGGAAGCGGCACCCGGCAAGATCGGCGAGTTGGGTTTCAGGCTTGAGGCCGAAGCTGATGCCGACGGCGTCGCATGCGAGGGTTTCGGTCTTCGAGCCAACGGTTGAAGAGCGCCATTCAATCGCACTCACGCCTTGGTCGCCACGAATGCCGATCAGGTTCACATCGCGTTCGATCCGCACGCCGTGCATCTTTAGCCAGCCGACGTAGTACAGCCCTTTGGCGAACGTAGCAGGTTGCCACGCGAGTTTTGGCGCCGCGGCAATCTGCTGCGATAGGGGACTCGTGTCGAGTACGGCCACCACCTGTGCACCGGCTTTCACGTACTGATAGGCCACGAGATAGAGCAGCGGTCCTGTACCTGCGAGCACTACGCGCTGGCCGATCGCACAGCCTTGCGCCTTCAAAGCGACCTGTGCCGCGCCCAACGTATAGACGCCTGGCAGTGTCCAGCCCGGCACTGGCAGCACGCGATCGGTGGCGCCGCTTGCGATGATCAGATGCGAAAACGGCACGCTGATTTCGCGTCCTGCGTGCAACGTATCGAGGCGACCTGGTGCACAAGCCCAGGCCAGTGTGTCGGGGCGATAGTCGAGATGCGGAAGCAGCGAGGCCATCGTCGTATGTAGCGCGTCGGCTTTGTGCGCTTCAAAGCCATAGAGCGCTTTCTTCGAGCGCTGAAACGCGCCGCTCTCGGGTGGTTGACGATAAATCTGTCCGCCCCAGCGAGCGTTTTCGTCCAGCACGATGGGCTTGACGCCCGCTGCAACGAGTGTCTCGGCGGCGCGCACGCCCGCCGGTCCCGCGCCGACGATCACCACACGGTGTTCGTTGCTCATTGCGTTTCTCCGTTTGCCGTCACGACGGAGCTGGCAGCGGAAGCAGGACCGGCAACGAAAGTAACCTCAGCGAGCCGAGTAACCACCTGCATACCCTGCGTCACCAGCGTCGAGCACGCGCGCAAACGCAGACCCTCTTCGGTCCGCATCCAGCAATCCTGGCAAGCGCCGATCAGGCAGAATCCGGCGCGCGGCGCGCCGCTGAATTCGCTTTCGCGCACGCGACGTTGTTGCATCAGCACGGCGGTAAGCAGCGTATCGCCCTGCAACGCAGTGACTTCATGGCCATCGATAAAAAAGCTAAGCGGTTCACGCTGCGTCTCCGCAACGCGAACGAATTGCGCATCGCGTTTCGGCACGGCGGATTCGGAGGACGGCAAATTCGACGGCATGTTAGAGAGAGCAGTAGAAGACATCAGTGCTGGCCGATCAGAATCCGGTTGAGCCCGTACACGCGATCGAGCAGCAGCATCGCGCCGGCCGTAATGAAGATCACCAGCGCGGAAACGGAGGCCATCATCGGGTCGATCGATTCGGTCGCGTACATATACATACGTACCGGCAGCGTGACGGTTTGCGGCGAGGTGACGAAGATCGACATGGTCAATTCGTCGAAACTGTTGATGAACGCGAGCAACCAGCCGCCGGTAATGCCCGGCAGAATCATTGGGAAGGTGATGCGGCGAAACGTGGTCCATGCGTCGGCGCCGAGCGAGTGCGCGGCATGTTCGACGCTGCGGTCGAGACCGCTGACCGAAGCCAGCACGAGCCGCATCACGAACGGCGTGATGATAATCATGTGCGCGAGCACGAGCCACGCGAACGAACCGGTCGCGCCGATCAGCGCGAAGAAGCGCAGCAGTGCGATGCCAAGCACGAGGCCGGGAATCACCAACGGCGACAGCAATAAGCCATTAAGAAAACCACGGCCCGGAAAGCGCGCACGACCGATGGCCAACGCGGCTGGCAGAGCGACGATCAAAGACAACGTCGCTGAGGCGAACGCCAGTTTCAGGCTGTTGAAGAACGCCGAGATAAAGTCCGGGTAGTTGAGGATCGCGCGGAACCAGCGCAGCGATACGCCGTGTGTGGGCAGCGTGAGCGTTTCATCGGGCGTGAAGGCGACCAGCACGACGATCACGAGCGGCGCGAGCACGAACGCGATGACGAGCGTGTGGAAAATCAGCGCAATCGGGCCGTTTTTTCTCATGATGATCTCGCGAGGTTCAGCCGAGGCTTCTGGTGTACTTGCGTTCCAGAACCCGGTAGTAAGTGAGCATCACGATCAGATTCGCGACCAGCAACAGGAGCGCGATAGTCGCGCCGAGCGGCCAGTTGAGCGAACCGAGGAATTCGTCATAGACGGCGGTGGCGGCCACTTTCAGGCGCCGTCCGCCGAGCAGGCCGGGAATCGCGAACGCGCTCGCCGACAGGCCGAACACCATCAGGCTGCCCGACAGGATGCCCGGCGTGAGTTGCGGCAACACGATGCGGCGCAAGGTCGTGGCGGGCGACGCCATCAGCGAAAGCGCGGCATTTTCCGTTTGCGGGTCGAGTTTCTGCAACGCGGTCCACACCGGAATCACCATGAACGGCAGCATGACGTGCACCAGTGCGATGACGATTGCGAAAGTGGTGTATTCAAGCTTGTACGGTCCAAGCCCGACAAGACCGAACGCCTGATTCACGAGACCATTGCTATTGAGCAGCATGCTCCAGCCGAACGCGCGCACCACGACCGAAACCAGCAGCGGCGCGAGAATGATCAGCAGGAACATCGAGCGATACGGATCGCGCATGCGCGACAGGACGTAGGCTTCGGGCGTACCGATCACGACGCACAGCAGGGTGGTCAGAAAGGCGATGCCGAAGGTGCGCAGGAAGATCGTATGGAAATACGACGATTGCAGCACTTCCGCGTAATTGCAGAACTGGAACGCGGCGAGCGGGCCGCTCGCTGGATCGAAGCGGTAGAAGGTCAGCACCAGCGTCATGACGAGCGGCACCAGCACCAGCGTCGCAAACAACAGGAAAGCCGGCGCGCACATCAGCCATAAGGGCAGGAATGCGTGCCACGGGGCGCGGCGCGCGTTGCCGGTCTTCACGCTGTCGTCGTTCGAAGCGGGCAGCGTACTAGCCATGATGCGCATCCCGTTGAATGAAGCGGATCGCCTCGCTATTCCAGTCGACGCCGACCGCCGTGCCTTCCGGCAGCGGCTCGGTGCCTTCGTTCTGGCAGCACACCAGCACTTCGCCGAGCCGGCTGTCCACGCGGTACAACCATTGACTGCCGAGGAAGAAGCGGCTCGTCACGGTGGCCGCCAGACGTCCCGCATTCGGCGCGCACAGGCGCAGTTTTTCCGGACGAATGCACAACGTGACCGCGTCGCCGACGCCGATCACGCGTTCGCGCGCGGGCAGTTGCGCGGTGTGGCCGGTCTCCGCGAGGTCATGTCCAAGGTCGATGCGGATCGCGTCGCCGTCGCGCGACACCACGGTGCCAGGCAGCATGTTCGCCTTGCCGATGAACTGCGAGACGAATCTGTTCTCAGGCCGTTCGTACGCTTCGTACGGCGTGTCGATCTGCGTAATGCGGCCGGCTTCCATTACCACTACGCGGTCGCTGATCGACAGCGCTTCCGACTGGTCGTGCGTGACCATGATGGTGGTCGTGCCGATCTTGCGTTGAATGGCGCGCAGTTCGAACTGCATGTCTTCGCGCAGCTTGGCGTCGAGGTTCGACATCGGTTCGTCGAGCAGCAGCACGGGCGGCGCGATCACGATCGCGCGGGCAATCGCCACACGCTGCCGCTGACCGCCGGACAACTCGCGCGGAAAGCGGTGCGCGAGCGTATCGAGCCGCACCAGTGCCAGCGCTTCGCGCACACGTTCCTTGCGTTCGGCCTTGTCGATGTTGCGCATTTCCAGACCGAAGCCGACGTTGTCCGCGACGCTCATATGGGGAAACAGCGCGTAGCTTTGGAACACGATGCCAAGGCCGCGCTTGTTCGGCTTCATATGCGTGATGTCGCGGCCGTCGAGCGTGATGCGGCCGCGCGTCGTTTCAACGAAGCCCGCGATCATCTGCAGCGTGGTGGTCTTGCCGCAACCCGACGGTCCGAGCAGCGAAACGAACTCGCCTTTCTCAACCGACAGGTTCACGTCGGCGACTGCCTGCAGATCGCCGAACGATTTCGCTACGTCCGTGAGTGTGAGGAACGACATGATCTGGCCTTTGGATGGATCGACACCGGTTCAATCGGCTACTGCCTCGATGGAGCCGACTCTATCCAGCCAAATTGCATGGCGTCAATTTCAAATTCCGTTTGCCGGTATAAGTTTAGAAAAAATTCCGATGAACGGAATATATTCGGCAAGACTGGTATCAACTCTTCCGTTCCATGATCTCCGGAAAATCCCTATGAATCAGAATGAAGTGCAAATGGAACGGGCGTGCCGGGAATATTCCATTCACGGATAATTCCCTCTATAGTGTTCCGGTCAATGAAATAATTCGGAGCACCTGAGATGAATGCTGCCACCCAACGAGATGCCGATCCCGCACTGGCCGATGCGGGCAGTCCACCCGGCCCGGGGATGCTGGAGCGCGCTTTTGCTGTGATCCGTGCGTTATCCGAAGCGCAACCCGACGGCGGCCGCGTCACGCGTCTCGCGAAGGCGGTGGGTCTCACGCAAGGCACGGTGCACCGCATTCTTCATGCGCTGATCGCGGAAGGCATCGTCGAACAGGACGAAAATTCGAAGCTGTATCGGCTGAGCGTCGATTTCTTCGCGCTCGCCGCGCAGGCCGGCAATCCGAGCGGCATGCGCACGCTGTGCCGTCCCGCGTTGCTGCGGTTGTGCGCGAGTCTTGGCGATACGATTTTTCTGCTGGTCAAAAGCAGCTTCGATGCGGTGTGTCTCGACATCTGCGAAGGGCCGTTTCCGATTCGCTCGTTCACCGGCGATATTGGCGGGCGCGTGGCCTTGGGTGTCGGACAGGGGAGTCTGGCGATTCTCGCGTTCCTGCCGGAAGCGGAGCGCGAAGAGATCATTCGCTTTAACGTGCCGCGCATTCGCGGCTATGGCGTGCTCGACGAAGTGTATTTACGCACCGAGATCGAGCGTGTGCGCCAACTCGGTTACGCGGGTCGCAATAGCGGAGTGCTCGACGGCATGGCGGGTGTGGCGGTGCCGATTCTGGATCGCACCGGAGTGGCAGTGGCGGCGCTGAGCGTGGGCACGCTGGCGGCGCGTCTAGGCGACGATCGTCTGCCGATGGTGGTCGAGTTGCTGCGCCGCCAGGCAGATGCGATCGGCCCGCAAACCAATCCCTTCGACGTCGCGCTGCGTCGGCCGATGCATGGTTTGTCGCGAGCTATGACTACGGAGCGGATCGCGGGGTAATCCGAAATTGAAGCTGAAAGCGCAAAGGGCGTCACGTCTGGCCATAACGTGACGCCCTTCGATTTTTTTGGCTTCCGGTCATGTTCTGCCAAGGCGCTTTCATGACGGCGTCACGCGGATACAACATAAACATCTAATACCGCTATCGAATCTCGCTTGCTAGATTGCTCCCAAGAGCTATTCTCAACAATTGAGGGCTGCATCAATGCCGGCAACGACAACCGAAGCGGGCATCGCTTTCAGCAGGGCGCACTATCGAGGCGCCTTCTGATGCCGGCTACTCCTGTTCGCGACGTAGAACCGTGCTTCCAAACAACCCATTGCAGTTTCTCTGGCTGCGAGGTGACAGCATATGCCTGCTCGAGATCGTGACGACTCTCCGTCGATGTTCAACCTGTCGCGCCGCAAGGTAATCATTGGCGGCACGCTTCTGGCCGGCAGTCTCGCCGCAGGTCCGGCGCTGCCGGCGCTCTTGCCCGAAGCCGATACGCCGTTCATGCAGCTCTCGAAGCTCCTCATCCCGCACCAACTTGATGCGGAGATCGGCAAGCGCATTGTCGCTGCGCTAACCACCCTACGACCGACACTTGCCCAGGACGTGCCGGCCCTTCTCGCCATCGCGAGCAAGAAGGACGCGCGAATCGTGGAGGACTTTTTCCCCGACGTGCCAGAAGGCCCGCTTAAGGAAACAGCACTTTCGATTATCTCCGCCTGGTATATGGGCGTGGCGGTCGATGCGCCGGATGCTCAGGTATTCGCCTACGAGAACGCGCTGATGTACCAACCCACACGGGACGTCATGACGATTCCTTCGTATGCGAAGTCCGGGCCGAACGGGTGGAATGCCGACGCCCCGCCGCTCACCGACATGCCCAAATTCTGATTCGCTCACGCGTCGAATATAAGGAAACTTCAAGATGGCAACTGATGACAGCGCCGATCTCGTCGTCGTGGGCACAGGGGTGGTGGGCTGCCTGATCGCCGAGCAGGCCCTGGACGCGGGATTGTCCGTGTTGATGCTGGAGGCTGGACCTCGAGTCGACCGCTGGCGGATCGTCGAAAATTACCGCAACCTTCCACCGAACCTTCGAACGCATTGGGACGCGCCTTATCCACCCAGACCGTGGGCGCCGCATCTCGAGACGCGCACGCCGCATGAGCAGGAAGAATACCTGCAACTGGAAGGTCCGAATGCACGTGCGTACATGCAAGGTTATGTGCGCTACGCCGGCGGCGCGACCTGGCACTGGGCAGGCATTTGCTGGCGCATTACACCGGAAGACATGCGCATGAAGAGCCTGTACGGCGTCGGTCGTGACTGGGCATTCAGCTACGATGTGCTCGAGCCGTACTACACGCGTGCGGAGTACGCGATCGGCGTGTGCGGACCTTCAGATCCTGCACTGCAATGGCCGCCGAACGCAAAGCGCTCGAGGCCCTATCCGATGGGCCCGATTCCGTTCGGCCCTGGCGAGCAGCGCTTTACCGAAGTGGCTGCGAAACTTGGTCTCGTGAATCTGCCGGCGCCTCAGGCACGCAACAGCGGCGTGTCGTATCAAGGACGCCCGCCATGCTGCGGCAACAACAACTGCTTTCCCGTCTGTCCCATCGCAGCGAAATACGACGCGGCGACTGCATTGCCCCGGATCGAGTCGAAGGGCGGCCGCATCCTCGCCAACGCTGTCGTCTATAAAGTCGAAACCGGCGAGAAGAACGCGGTGCAGGCCGTGCACTATTTTGATTCCGACAAGCAGTCGCACAAGGTCACGGGCAAGGTGTTCGTGATCGCGTGCAACGGGATCGAGACGCCGAAGGTCTTGCTGCTATCCAAAGACGAGCGCAATCCGAACGGTGTGGCGAATAGCTCCGATCAGGTTGGCCGCAACATGATGGATCAGCCCAAGCTGGTCGCCGAAGTCGAATTGAGTGAGCCGTTGTGGACCGGGGTCGGGCCGGTGCAGAGCAGCAGTATTTTGAACACGACGCAGGGTGAGTTCCGCAGCCGTTATACGGGCGCCATGTTTCGCATGGAAAACGCGGCGCGTAGCGCGATCGGTGGTGTCGCCGCCTTGAAGAAGGGACTCGTCGGAAAAGCACTGGACGCCGAGATTCGCCGGCTTTCCGCCTGTACGGCGAAGCTGACTGTCGAGCATGAACCGCTTCCTTTGCCATACAACCGCCTGACTTTGTCGAGCAAGAAGGATTGGCTGGGCATCAACAAGCCGAACATCTACTACGACGTCAGCGACTACGTTCGCCTCAGCGCGAAGGAATACACCGTGCCCTTGCTGAAGCGGCTCGCGGCTGAGCTCGGCGCGACCAAGGTGGACATATCGCCTGAGTTTCTCAACAGCGATCACATCATGGGCGGCTGCATCATGGGCGCAGATCCTGCGACTTCGGTCGTCGACGTGGATTGTCGCGCACACGATCACCACAACCTTTTCCTGCCGGGCGGCGCCGCAATGACCACCGGCGGCGGCGTTAACAGCACGATCACAATGGCGGCGCTGGCGTTGAAGGCCGGCGACGCGATCGTCGCTCAACTCAAACACGGCTAATCATGCGCAACATCCGTATTCGCCATGGCCGACTATCGGCGGCCTTTGCCGGAATGTTCGTTGCTGTCTGTGCGCATGCCGCCGACGCTCCGGATCAGACGGCGGAATTAATCAAGCGCGGAGCGTATCTGGCGACGGCCTCGGATTGCGTTGCCTGCCACACCGCGCCAGGCAAGAAGCCATTTGCCGGCGGGTTGCCCATTAGCACCCCGGTGGGCACGATCTATTCGACGAACATCACGCCGTCGATGGACAGCGGGATAGGGCGGTACACAGAAGAGGACTTTTCCCGCGCGCTGCGTCTGGGTATCAGGCGCGATGGTGCCAACCTCTATCCCGCGATGCCGTACACGTCGTATGCGCGCTTGACGGACGTGGACACGCAGGCGTTGTACGCGTACTTCATGCACGAAGTGAAGCCGGTTGACGAGCCGGGCCCAACGACGAGTCTGCCGTTTCCGATGAACATACGCGCATCGATGAAGGGCTGGAATCTGCTGTTCCTCGACCCGAAACCCTATGCGCCGGACCCGCAGCAATCGGTGGAATGGAACCGCGGAGCGTATCTGGTGCAAGGCCCTGCGCATTGCAGCACCTGCCATACCGCGCGTGGCTTCCTGATGCAGGAGGACATGAGCCGTGAGTTGGGCGGCGCGCAGGTCGGGCCGTGGTATGCCCCCAACATAACGTCCGATACGGCTAGCGGCATTGGCAACTGGACGAAAGAGGAGCTCGCGCAGTATCTGCATACAGGGCGCGTACAGGGAAAGGCTCAGGCAGCGGGCAGCATGGGTGAAGCCGTCGAGCACAGTTTCCAGTACCTCGATATGGCGGACATCGACGCGATCGCCACTTACGTCAAGAGCGTTCCGGCTATTCGTGATTCGGCCGATGCAGGCACGCGTTTTACTGCGGGGAAGATTTCGTCGGAATTGAGTACGTTGCGCGGAGCCGACGGCATTCAAACGGTCGGGGAGGCCAACCCGAGCGGTGCGGAGTTATTCCAGGGCAGTTGTGCGTCCTGTCACTCGGCTCATGGTGAAGGCAGCAAGGATGGCTATTTCCCGAGCCTCTTCCACAACTCGGCGACAGGCGCGCGCGATCCGAACAACCTGATTGCCGCCATTCTGTATGGTGTGGATCGCAAGACATCGGCTGGGCAAGCGTTCATGCCGGGATTCGGCGGCAAGCCAACCGATGCCATGCAGCTCACCAACCGGGACATCGCGCTACTGGGCAACTACGTGCTGAAGCAGTATGGACGCACCGATGCAACAATCACGGAGGAAGACGTTGCCGAGATTCGCAGTGGCGGTCCCTCGTCCAACCTTATCGCGCTTGCACGAGGAGGCATGGCGGCAGGCGCGGTAGTCGTCGTGCTTATCGTGATTTTTTTCGTCGTCCGCCGTAGAAAGAGGCGCGCTGCGTGACCTGAAAAAAGTTCGATTGGCCGCGCTCTTCAGCGCGGCCAACGCCGGCAGCAACTGCGGACGAGTCGGTTTGCTCAGACCTTCACGGTCCCGGCGTTCTTTCGCGACTATTGGGTCAGAACACCTTCACCGGCACATTCACCACCAACCGGTACTCCATGTTGTTGCCATCGGAGTAATAGCGCGAGGCGTTGTGCCACATCGCGATGAACGTGACCTTGGTGTCCTTGAAGCGACCGCTTTGCAGCGTATAGCTCGGAATGAAGCCGAACTCGTGATGGTGGCCGTGCACCGGTTCGCCGTTCTTCCAGTACAGGTTATGCAGCGGTGCCGACGCCGAAGCATTGTCCGCGGCACCTGCCGACGCATCCGCACCCCAGCCATATTCGCCCCAGAACATCGCCTTGAGTCCCGGCACACCGGCGTATTTGCCGTCGAACGTATAGCGCAATTGCAGCGATTGCTCATGCGGCGCGTTGTAGTCGACGTCCATCGAGTTGGTCAGGTAGATACCGTTGGTCTCGTTGACGTAGTCGAAGAACTGGTCGCCAAGCACTTGCTGATAGCCGAGCAGCAGCGCATGCGGGCCGTGCTGTGCGGAAACCGACAGGCTGTACGCGTTGCTGTTGATATGCCCCTGGCGTGATGCGCCGGTGTCGTGCGTCGAGTAGATATTCGCGAGACCGCTCCACTTGATCGTGGTGGGGTCGCCGAACGATTGCGCGACCGAGCCGTAGTACTGACGCCAGACGTCGTCCGCCTGGTCGACGTACAGCGCCATTTCGCCGTTCTTCGCGTAGTGCCACGTACCGCCCACGTAGGTCAGGCGGTCGATGCGCGTGCCGCCGTACGAGGTGGTCAGGTTAGTCAGGTTCGTGTGGCCGCGTGCATCGACTTTGGTGAAACTGCCGGCTTCGAGCGTGGTGTGAACCAGATCGTTGCTGACCAACGAGACACCGAGGAAAGTCGGCGGCAGCGCGCGGTTGTCATGCGGTTCGAGGAACGGGTTGGCGACGGTCTGCAGACCGTACTTCACGATCGTTTCTGAAATGCGTCCCTTGATGTCATACATGCCGGGGTAAGCCCACGCGAGCTGCTGCGAGCCGCCGCCGTCCTTGCCGACGTGCACCATGTTGCCGGCGCCGTTGCCGCCGTCGAGCTTGAGCGCGGCGAACAGTGACGCGTCGAAACCGAAGCCAACCAGGCCTTGGGTGAAGCCGGACTCATAGTTGGCTTGCGCGCCCTGAACCCATGCGTGACGATAGATCGCGTTGGGCGCCTGGAAGTAGTCGGAGTAGTTGCGGAACTGCAGGTTCAGATGACTATCGGCGATAAAGCCTTTGCTCGCCGCCTGGCTCGACAGGGGCGTGGGTGGCGTGACTGTCTGATTGGCTTCCGCGTTGACGACGGCGTTAGTCGTGTCGGGTTGATCGTTGCGCACCTGGCCGCCCTGTTCGGCTCTGCGCTTACCGGACGTGGTGGCTTGCGCAATTTGCGGAGTTTCTGACGAGGGCGTTGCTTGCGAGCGTTGCGTAGGAGACGGAAACGTTTGCGCGAGTGTTTGAGTTTTCGTTGTATCGGAGGTGGGCTCCAATACCGCGTCGTCGGCGTAGGCGCTCGCGCCGATGGTCAGCGCGGGCAGCGTGAATGCGCAGTAAAAGAAGGTGGCTGCATTGGTTTTTTTTGACCACTTTTTTGTTCGGCTATCTTTCATGGTGTACGTCTCTGTTATTTTGGTGAATCCTTGGCTGGCGGTTAGCCAGTCCACGCTTATCGCTCGTCCCGCTGATGGCAGGACGAACGAATCCATCGGCGCGACGGCCCGCCGCGCCGGGGAATACGGTTTTAAGTTTTCAGACCTGGTTCTTTAGCGATCCCTCGAGGAGACGTCCTACGCGGCGTCCCCCACGCGAATGCACGCGACGCGTGTCGCGCTCGCGCCATGCGTGACAGCCTGCGGAATCTCGTTGGCGCAGGCCTCGATCGCATCCGGGCAGCGCGTGCGAAACGCGCAGCCGGAGGGTGGGCTGAGCGGCGACGCAATCTCGCCACGCAACAGCAGATGACGGCGTGCGCGTTCAACCACCGGATCGGGCACCGGCACGGCCGACAGCAACGCACGCGTGTACGGATGACGCGGCGTGCCATATACGTCGCGCTTGTCGCCGAACTCCATCACACGTCCCAGATACATCACCAGCACGCGGTGGCTGATCGCCTTGACGACCGCGAGATCGTGCGCGACGAACAGTAGCGACAACGACAATTCGCGCTGCAGATCGCGCAACAGGTTGACGATTTGCGCCTGGATCGAAACGTCGAGCGCCGACACCGGCTCGTCGCAGATCACCAGTTGCGGTTCACCGATCAACGCGCGTGCAATGCCGACGCGCTGGCACTGGCCGCCGGAAAACTCATGCGGATAGCGGCGCAGATGCTGCGCGTTGAGGCCGACGCGTTCGAGCATCGTCAGAACGCGCCGTTGCACGTCTGCGCGGGCGATGTCCTGGCCATGCGTGCGCAAGGGTTCGGAGACGATCTGTTCGATCGTCATACGCGGGTCGAGCGAGGCGAGCGGGTCCTGGAAAATCATCTGCACGTCGCGGCGCAAGCGCGAGGTATCGCGCTGAGCGCCCGTCAGGACAGTTTCCTTGTCGAGCCAGCGCACGCTGCCGCTCGCCACCGGCGCGAGGCCGATGATCGCGCGCGCGAGTGTAGATTTTCCGCAACCCGATTCGCCGACGAGTCCCACGGTTTCGCCGCGCCGCACGCTGAACGACACACCGTCCACCGCGCGCAGCGTCGCTTTGCCGGACCACGGAAAGCCGCCGCGCGGCACGCCGAATTGCACCTTGAGATTGTCGACCGTCAACAGCGTTGCCGGACTTTGGCCCTGGCTTGCAATGGAAGTGGCGTTCATACGTGTTGTACCTCCATGATTTCATGCACCGGGCGGTGGCACGCGCGCAACGCATCAGCAGATGTAGGCGACGCGATGAGCGCAGGCCGCGACTCGCGGCAGCGGTCGGAGCAATACGTGCAGCGCGGTGCGAATGCGCAGCCTTCGCCGACTTCGCCGGGCAAGGGCGGGTTGCCGGGAATGGTTTGCAGCGGACGGTCATCGTCGTCGGTGAGGCGCGGCAGCGCGTTCAGAAGACCGATCGTGTACGGATGGGTGGGGGCGGCGAACAGCGTGGCGGCATTCGCCTGCTCGACGGTTTGGCCGGCGTACATCACCATCACGTCGTCGCACAAACCGGCCACGACGCCCATGTCGTGCGTGATCAGAATGATTGCGGTGCGGCGTTCGCGGTTCAGTTCGCGCAGCAGCTCGATGATTTGCGCCTGCACGGTCACGTCGAGCGCGGTGGTCGGCTCGTCGGCGATCAGGATTTCCGGCTCGGAGAGGAGAGCCATCGCGATCATCACGCGTTGCCGCATGCCGCCGGAGAACTCGTGCGGATACATATTGATGCGCCGCGCAGCATCGGGAATACGCACCGTTTCGAGCGTTTCGATCGCACGGCGGCGCGCTTCGCGGCGCGACATCTTGCGATGCAGTTGCAGCGTCTCGGTCATCTGCCGTTCGATTGTCAGGAACGGATTGAGCGAGGTCATCGGGTCCTGGAAGATCATGCCGATGCGGTCGCCGCGAATCCTGTTCAACTCGGCCTCGTTCATCGTCAGCAGGTTCTCGCCGCGATAGGTCGCGGCGCCCGACACCTTGCCGTTGCCGGCCAGCAGGCCGAGCAGCGCCATCACCGTCTGGCTTTTGCCCGAGCCCGATTCACCGACGATGCCAAGCGTGCGGCCCGCTTCGAGCGAAAACGATACGCGCTGCACCGCGTCGACGGGTGCGCCCTCGCGGCGCGTGAAGCGCACGCTCAGGTCTTTGACTTCGAGTAGCGGCATGTCAGCGGTCCTTCGGGTCGAACGCGTCGCGCAGACCATCGCCGACGAAATTCACGGAATACAGTGTGATGCACAGCATCACGGCCGGGCACAGCAGCAGCCAGGGCATCGAATCGAGTTTCTGCGCGCCGTCCTGGATCAGCACGCCCCAGCTTGTCATGGGTTCCTGCACCCCGAGGCCGAGGAACGACAGCACCGATTCGGTCAGCACGATATTCGGCACCGTCACGCTCGCGTAGACCACCACCACGCCGAACAGATTCGGCACGATGTGGCGGGCGATGATCGAACGCGAACTCACGCCGATCGCACGGGCGGCGTCGATGAATTCGCGCGAGCGCAGCGACAGCGTCTGACCGCGCACCACACGCGCCATGTCGAGCCACGAGAACGCGCTGATGGTGAGCACGACCAGATAGAACGCGCGGCCGAACAGCGTCATCATCAGGATGGCGATCAGCATGTAGGGGATTGCGTACATCATGTCGACGATACGCATCATCACCGCGTCGACGCGGCCACCCAGATAGCCGGCGGTGGCGCCATACGCCACGCCGATCAGCCCCGACACCAGTGTGCCGAGCAGGCCGACTTCGAGCGACACGCGCCCGCCCTGCAGCGTGCGCGCGAGCAGATCGCGGCCGAGTTCGTCGGTGCCGAACCAGTGCATGTTTTGCAGCGTGGGCGCGAGGCTGATTGCGCTCCAGTCGCTATCGATCGGGTTGTTCGGCAGGAACCACGGACCGGCCACGCAGGCAATCACGATCAGCAGCAGGACGACAAAGCCGGTGAACGCCGCGCGGTTGCGCACGAAGCGCGCGGCAGCGGTGGCGAGCGGGCCGCGCGAACGCGGCGCGTTGGCAATGGCCGCGAGCGGATCGAGCGCCGCGGCAGTCGTTTGAAATGAGCGGGACATGGATCAGTACCGGATACGCGGATCGAGCCATGCATACGCGAGGTCGACCAGCAGATTGAACAACACGGCGACGGCGGTCGTCAGCACGACGAGGCCGAGCACGAGGGTGTAGTCGCGATTGATCGCGCCGTTGACGACCAACTGGCCGAGACCCGGCAGCGCGAACACCGATTCGGTGACCACGGCCGCGGTGATCGACGAGATGCAGATCGAGCCGAGCAGCGACACGACCGGCATCAGCGCGGGCTTCATCGCATGGCGCAACACGATCGTGCGGCCCGGCAGGCCTTTGGCGCGCGCCGTGCGGATGAAGTTGCCCGACAGCACTTCGATCATGCTGCCGCGCATCACGCGCGCGATCCCGGCGACGTTGATGATGACGAGCAGCACGATCGGCAGCACGCGATAGCGCCACTCGCCTTCGCCCCAGCCGCCGGCCGGCAACCAGCCGTGGCCTTCAGAAGTCTTCAGCAGGATCGCGAAGATCCACACCAGCACCGGTCCGAGCACGAACGGCGGCACCACATTGCCGATATTGCCGAGCACCATCACGAAGTGATCGACGAAGCGGTCACGCCGCACCGCGGCCAGCGTGCCGAGCGTGACGCCGATCACCAGTGCGATCGGCACCGATACGCCGCCGACGCCAAGACTCACCGGCAACGCTTTCCACACGAGATCGTTGACGCTCCAGTCGGCGTAGCGGAACGACGGGCCGAGGTCGCCATGCAGCAGCGAGCCGAGGTAGTGGAGGTACTGCAGCCACAGCGGTTCGTCGAGGTGGTACTTGGCGTTGAGGTTCGCGAGCACGGCCGCCGACAGGTGTTTCTCCGTGTCGAACGGCCCGCCGGGGGTGAGGTGCAGCAGCAGATAGCACGCGGTGATCACGGCGAGAATCGTCGGGATCGCCCAGAGCGTGCGGCGCAGCGTGTAAGCCAGCATGACGGTGCTCCCGCGCTTAGTGCTTGATCAGATACATGTCTTGCGTGGCGCGCTGGTCGACGTAATTGGTCGACGTGTAGCCGCCGACATACGACTTGACCAACCGGTCCGCCGAGTACTGGAAGAGCGACACCAGCGGGTAGTCGTTCATGGCCAGATCGTGCGCCTGCGTGAGCAGGGCGGTGCGCTTCGCGTCGTCGAGCTGCTGGTTGCCTTCATCGACCAGTTTGTCGACTTGCGGGTTGCAGTAGCGCTGATCGTTCTGCACGCTGTTGCAGCGTATCAGATCGAAAAACGAGTTGGCGTCGTTGTAATCGACGAACCAGCCGTCGCGCGAGGCCTGCACCTTGCCGTCGTGGCGTTGCTTGAGCAGCACCTTGTATTCGACGTTTTCGAGCTTGGCGGTCACGCCGAGCTTGGTGCGCCATTCTGATGTAGCAAACAGCGCGACTTTCTTGTGCAGGTCGTTGGTGTTGTAGGTGAGGGTGAACGTCAGCGGCTTCGCGTCCGAATAGCCTGCGGCCTTCAGCAGGTTGCGCGCGTAATCGACGCGCTTGGCCATCGGCCAGCTTGCCCAATCAGGCGTGAAAACGTTCGAGCCTTCTGTGCCCTTGGCGATCAGGCCGTACATCGGCACCTCGCCGTCGGCCGTTAGACGCTTGGTCAGCAGGTCGCGGTCGAGCACCATCGCCAGCGCCTGGCGCACGCGCTTGTCCTTGAATGCCGGGTCTTCGTTGTTCAGGCTGTAGTAGTAAGTGGCGATCTGCAGGCCGGTTTTCAGTTCGGAGCCGAACTGCTTGCTCACCTGCGCATAGATGCCCGACGGAATCGAATACGTGTAATCGAACTGGC
This sequence comes from Paraburkholderia aspalathi, assembly GCF_900116445.1. GTDB lineage: Bacteria > Pseudomonadota > Gammaproteobacteria > Burkholderiales > Burkholderiaceae > Paraburkholderia > Paraburkholderia aspalathi. The sequence continues at coordinate 231,196 of NZ_FPBH01000007.1, read as the reverse complement.
CAGCCTGATACATGCGCATCGCTGTTTCGTCGTTTTCGATCGGCAGATAGGTCACTTTCGTGATCACGACCTTGCTGGCGTTCCAGTAGGTGCTGCTTTTGGACGCCACCAGCCGGTTGCTCGGCTGCCAGTCGGTCAGCACATACGGGCCGTTACCGACGAAATTGCCCGGACGGGTCCAGTCGCCGCCGAATTTGGTCACGGTGTCACGATTGACCGGGACCATGGCCGGCATGGCGGTCAGTTGCGGGAAGAAGGCGGCGGGCACCTCGGTGGTGACTTCGAGCGTGTACGGATCGACGGCACGTGCGGCGAGGCTCGTCAGCGGCGCTTTGCCGGCGAGAATCGCCTTGGCGTTCTTCACAAACTCGACCAGCACCGTGTATTTCGAACCGGTTTTCGGATCGAGCACGCGTTGCCATGCATAGATGAAGTCAGCCGCCGTGACCGGCTGGCCATTGCTCCAGCGCGCGTCGTGGCGCAGCTTGAAAACCCACGTAGTCGGCCCGGTGCGCGTCCACGATTGCGCAACGCCCGGCACGATCGCGCCGGCCGCGTCGATGCGCGTCAGACCTTCAAACATGTCGAGCGCGATCGTGTCGCCGGTCCAGGATTCGATATGCGCAGGGTCGAGCGATTCGGTTTCGGCCGGCACCTGGCGGGTCATTTCCTGGCTGGCGGCGAGGGTGACACCTGCGGGTACGTTGACGGCGTAGGCGGAGGGCTGAAACGTAAGGACGAGCGCAGTCAGCGCCGTCGCGTAAGCAAACGGGGTTTTCATCGGTTGAGGTCGCAGGAAAGGTCGAGAGAAGAACGCGCTGGCGCAGGGGCGCCCGGTTATCTGCGGTGCTCGGGCCGGGGCGGCCCTTGTTGCCCGTGTTGATTGCGCGACATGCAGGATTCCTTACATTTCGTAATGCAGGCGAACCCTGGCCGGATCAACCGGAAAAGGTGCCTGCCTCTTAGAACAGTCTTGGTGTGCCCACCCAGACGACTACCGACTCTTTGCGTGCGGTATTCACCCAGCTGTGCGGCACCGTCGATTCGTAATGCGCGCTGTCTCCCGCGTGCAACACAAACGTCTTGCCTTCCAGCGTCAACGACACTTCGCCGTCGATCACATAAACAAACTCTTCCCCGGCATGCGTGGTGACTTCCGAGCGTTTCTGCCCGGGCGGCATCCTCACGAGGATCGCTTCGAGCTGACGGCCGCCCGTCAGATTGGTCAGCCGTGCAAACAGATTGGCCGAGTCCGCAAAACCGAAAAACTTCAACTGATCGCCGCGGCACACCGAGCGTTCTTCGCTTGGTGTGTCGACGAAATACTGCACCGTCACCCCGAGTGCGTGGGCAATCCCGGCCAGCGAAGTGATGGACGGTGACGCCAGACCCCGTTCGACTTGCGACAAAAACGGTTTGGAAATACCCGCTGCTGTTGCCGTGTCATCCAGCGTGCGCTTGAGCCGTTGCCGCAGCGCGCGGATCTTACTGCCGAGTTCGAGTGCCGGATTCTTCTTTTGAATTGTCGTGACCATAGCAGGAGGAAATTAGCCCGTCAAAATTTGTTTGATATAAGTAAATATGGTTTGATTGCGGTCCAGGCCGGGGTGGCGGGCCGTTCAGCGCCCGGTCGTGCAAGGGGCCGCAATTTCGAGACAACGCTCTATGTTGCCAGAACCGAAATCCGCGTCAGCCGTTTTGACCGGTAATCGGCGAGAAACTGGAAGCGGATGCGGTAAAGACTGCTGTATGCAATGGATTTCGGCATTGATGCAGATTGAGTATGAGGAGACGTTAAAGGCATGACATCAAAGACTATTTTCAGCCAGGCCCCCAATGGGGAACGATGGAATATGGCGTGTAAAAACAGGTAATTGGCGTGGCATCAGTGAATTCCCTGAGTGACGAACGGTGCTTCTGTTTGCAGAATCGGGCCCGCTTGGCGGATGGGCGCATGTGTTTGTATCAGACGCAGCGCCGGCCGCTGTTTTTTATTCCGCACGCAGCGATCCTGCACGGCGGAGCATTGTCCGGCACGTTCCATCAGAACGCTCGCCGGCATGAGGACATGACTATCACTGCCGATTTTTCCTGCCGCGGGCTGCGTGCCCGCCGCCCGGCGCGGCCGCCATCTGCCGCCCGCCGGATAGCCGTTCCCCACAATGCTTTATCATTGAGCCCGTTCCGCTTGCCGGAACCCGAGCCCGATGTGGCGCAGCGTCCCCCAAGGGCAGTCCCTTCGGGACGTCCCGCGTGGCGGGCCTCCATCCCATTCCCTGGTTTTTCTGCTGGTTCTGCCGGTGCAGGCGTTTCACTTTGCGGCTTGGTTTGCAGATGAGCGCGCCGCTGGCTACGCACATGCCGATGGAAATACATGTGCCGCGTCGCGCGGGCTCCGCCGACCGTTTTCCCAGATCCAGTTTTTCGCGCCGCGTGGCCAGTCCGCGCGCCGCTGCAACCGTAAGAACAAGAGGTACATGATGAATTCGTCCAATCCGCGCAGCGCGCCGGTCTCGCAGACCCGTTCGTTCTCGACAGTCTTTCTGATCGAGATGTGGGAGCGCTTTGGCTACTACGGGATGGCCGCGCTGCTGGTCCTGTTCATGATTGACAAGCTGAACTTCACCGACAGCCATGCCACCCTCACGTGGGGCGCGTTTACGGCGCTGGTGTACGCATCGCCGTCGATCGGGGGCTGGATCGGCGACAAGATTCTCGGTGCGCGCCGTACGATGATCTTCGGCGCCGGCGTGCTGGCAGCCGGTTATCTCATGCTGGCGTTGCCCAATGAGCAATTGAGCTACATGTACGCATCGCTCGGCGTGATCGTGGTGGGCAACGGGCTGTTCAAGGCGAACGCCGCGAACCTAGTGCGCCGCATCTATGAAGGCGACGACGCGCGCATCGACAGCGCATTCACGATCTATTACATGGCGGTCAATATCGGCTCGACGGTGTCGATGCTCGCGACGCCGTGGATCAAAGACCATTGGGGCTGGCATACGGCATTCGCGGTCTGCTGCGCCGGCATGCTGCTGTCGGTGCTGAACTACTTCATCATGTTCCGCACGCTCGCGCATATCGGTTCCACGCCGGACGCCGAACCGATCCGCTGGAAACGCGTCGGCGCGGTTGCGCTGGGCGGTATCGTGCTCGGCGCGGTCACGATGTTCGTGCTGCAGCACAAGGCGATTGCGGTGGCCTGCGTGTACACGGCGGGCGTCGCGATTCTGGCGATCTTCGGTTACATGCTGCTGAAGTGCGAACGCTCGGAGCGCGCGGGTCTGGTGGCGGCGCTGATCCTGACCGCGCAGGTGATCCTGTTCTTCGTGTTCTACGTGCAGATGTCGACCTCGCTCACGCTGTTCGCGCTGCGCAACGTCGATCCGCGTTTCATTCTGTTCGGTCAGACGTGGTTCACGTGGAGCGCCGCACAGTTCCAGGCGCTCAATCCGATCTGGATCATGTTGCTGAGCCCGGTGCTCGCGCTGCTCTATACGAAGCTCGCGAAGAGCGGCAAGGACGTGCCGGTCGCGGTGAAGTATGCGTTCGGCTTCGCGGTGGTGGCGGCCGGCTTCTTCGTCTATGCGGCGAGCGGCAACTATGCGGTGAACGGCCGCGTGTCGTCGTGGTTCATGGTGGGCGGCTACGGTTTGTATTCACTCGGCGAACTGCTGGTGAGCGGTCTCGGCCTCGCGATGATCGCGCGCTACGTGCCGGCGCGGATGAGCGGCTTCATGATGGGCGCTTACTTCGTGGCGACCGGTGTGTCGCAGTATCTGGGCAGCGTGGTGGCGAACTTCGCGCAGATGCCGGCGGGCAATCTCGATCCGCTCGAATCGCTGCCGCTGTATACCAAGTTGTTTAACGGCCTCGGCTGGCTTGCGGCGTTGGGCGCGCTGATCGCCGTGCTGCTGTTGCCGCTGATGCGCAAGCTCTCGCGTGAGCATCAGCGTTGCGGCGATGAAGCGCGTGAGAACGCGCGGCAAACGGCTGCATTGAATGGGGCAGTCGCGGAATAATCGCTTCCGGTAGTTCCACAAAAATGGCGCGCCTCTGTCATACGAGGCGCGCCATTTTGCGTTTTATGCACGATTCCTTGTCGTAAATGTCCGGTACGTTTCTGCTCCGATGGCGCCGACGGAGGTAAGCTTGCGGTAGGCATTGGTCTTTCAGAATAAGCATTTCTCGGATATTGAAGGTAGCCACTCGGATGGACATCCATATCGCGGTCGACGGGCGTCACGATCTGTCCGGACAGATCTATCGGCAGTTGCGTGCCGGCATACTCGAAGGGCGCCTCGCCGGCGGCACGCGTTTGCCTTCCACGCGCGATCTCGCCACGCAACTGGGTGTCTCACGCAAGACGACGCTCGAGGTGTTCGAACGCTTGCTCTCAGAAGGCTATCTGAGCGCCCGGGCCGGTTCGGGTACCTTCGTCGCCGATGGTCTGGAGCGTCTGCCGGCGGAGCGCTCGTCGCATGCACGGGCGGCCGAGTCGGCGCGCGAGCGGGCGAAGGCGAAACAGAAAACTGCGGCGCGCGCCCAGCCGTTGTGGGAGGAGATGCCCGAGACTCTGCCGTTGCCGCGGCCCACGGTGGCCCCACCGCTGGATTTCGTCGGCGGCGCGACCGACAAATCGCTGTTCCCCTTCGACGTCTGGCGTCGCTGCGTGAACCACGCATTGCGTGTGCAGGCGCGCGGCCCAGGCATGTATCGCGACGTGGCCGGCGAGCAGGAATTGCGCCTCGCGATCTCGCGCTACCTGGCGTTCAACCGGGCGGTCGCGAGCAACTGGGACGACGTGATCGTCACGCAAGGCGCGCAGCACGCACTCGATCTGATCGCGCGCATCACATTGCGGCCCGGCGAGATCGCGGCGCTCGAAGACCCCGGCTATCCGCCGGTTCAGGCGTGCTTCACGGCCACGGGCGCACGCGTGGTGCCGGTACCGGTGGACGCCGAAGGCCTGATCGTGAGCAAGCTCCCGGACAAGGCGCGGGTCGTCTACGTGACGCCTTCGCATCAGTTCCCGCTCGGCATGCCGATGAGTCTGGAACGGCGCGTCGAGTTGCTCGAATGGGCGCAGAAACGCGGCGCCGTGATCATCGAAGACGACTACGACTGCGAGTATCGTTTCGAAGGCCGGCCGATGGAGCCGCTGAAAAGTCTCGACCGTGCCGGTCTGGTCGCTTATGTGGGCACGTTTTCGAAGACGATTTTTCCGGAGCTGCGGGTCGGCTACGTGGTGCCGCCGGCCTCACTCTATGCTCCGCTTCTCAAGGCCCGCCAGATTGCCGACTGTCACGGCTGCACCCTCACGCAAACCGCGCTCGCGACCTTCATGCTCAACGGCGACTTCGCCAAGCATGTGCGGCGCATGCACAAGACCTATGCGGCGCGCCGCGCGATGATGCTGAAGCATTTGCAGGGCGAGCTCGCGCAGTGGTTCGAACCGATCGTGCCGACCGCCGGCATCCACATGGCGACGTGGCTGAAGGCGCCGTTTTCCGAGGAGGCGTTAGTGAGCGCCGCGCGTGAAGCGTCGATCGGCTTGTATGGACTCGCGCCGTTTTATCAGCGTGCGAAGCCGCAGCCCGGTTTGATGTTGGGTTACGGCAGCATTGCTGTCGAACATATCGACGCGGCGCTTACCAGGCTCGCCGACATTTTGCCGCGCCTTGCCCGCTGACGACCCAAAGCACGCTCGAATATTACTTAAGCCTATCCTTGAAACCGCCTGTGATTTTCTGTCGCAGAGCAACGTTAGCCGCTCCCTGCAGAGACTTTCGCTGCAGGGGGCGTGTTTTTTCCGTCGCGTGAATCGGCGTGGCGAACGTGTCGGCGAGCCTCGGTTTTGGCATCGAGCTGAGATCCGTCGACGATCGCCCGGCGCCGAAAGTGCCTCTATTCAGGCATCGAAATGACTTGTAACGCACGTTACGTGTTCGTGTTGCAGACCGGTCCGAGGCTCGCCGACGCACGTTTACCCGCTAAAACAAGGATCAAAATGTGTTGCGCAGTCTGCGCCGCGCAACAAACCTTCGCTGTTATACACAAAAGATTCGCGCAAATCGTATTAGCGCTTGTAGAATCCGGCGTTGAAGCGTGCACATACCGTGTGCGCTTCGTGCAATTCACTGACCACTACAGGTAGGAGAAACATGCCGACTTCCGCAAAAAAGGTGGCCAAGAAGGCTGCTGCCCCGGTACCGACCAAGAAGGTTGCTGCAAAGAAAGTCCCTGCGAAGAAAGCCGTCGCAGCTAAGAAGGTCGCCGTGAAGGCGTCCAGCGCTCCGTCGCCGATCAAGGACACCTTCACGAAGGCCTCGCTGGCTGCACACGTCGCTGAACGCGCTGCTGTGGAACCGAAGACTGCCAAGGCCGTTCTGGCCGCGCTCGAAGACACGATCCTCGGCGCTGTGCACAAGAAGGGCGCTGGCGAATTCACGCTGTCGGGTCTTCTGAAGATCGTCGTGCAAGCTGTGCCGGCGAAGAAGAAGCGCTTCGGCAAAGACCCGTTCTCGGGTGAAGAGCGTTGGTTCCCGGCCAAGCCGGCTAGCGTGCGCATCAAGGCACGTCCGCTGAAGAAGCTGAAAGACGCAGCAGCAGGCTGATCGAGCTTCATGCGTTGCCGCGGTTTTTGAGCGTGGTGGTTTAACGGTGTGTTTTTAACCGTGCGCTTTTAACTGTGGTTAACGTTTGAGCCGACCCGCAGTGCGAGTTGTCCGAATCCCCGTGGATGTGAATCCACGGGGATTTTTTATGTCCGCCTGCCGTGGCTTGGCGAACTCGCCGCTGCCCGCCAAGGTGCCGCTTATGCACCGTACTAGCGCATCATGAGCCGCCGCAGTACGATGGCAGCGAGGCCATGCCGGTCGGGATGCGCTGTTGGCGTGCATGCACTGTATTTGGTACGCGAAGAGCTCAATGGCATAGCGCTTGCTTGAACGATTGTCGAACACCGAATGCGCAGCGCATTCGCCTTCTATCCGACAACAAGAGCGGGGCGTGACATGCGATGCTATGACGAGATGCGTCATCATGACGATGCCGTGCGGCCACACTACGCGCGCTTTGAGCGGTGGCTGGTAAAGCAGGGCAATGAGGCGATCGCACGCAAGCGTGCGGAAGCCGACCTGCTGTTCCGCCGGGTCGGTATCACCTTTGCGGTGAACGGCGATTTGTCCGGCACCGAGCGGCTGATCCCCTTCGATCTGATTCCCCGCATCATTCCGCGCAGCGAATGGCAGACGCTGGAAGCCGGTTTGCGCCAGCGGGTGCAGGCGCTCAATCTGTTTATCCACGACGTCTATCACGATCGCAACATCGTGCGTGCCGGGATCGTGCCGGCCGAACAGGTCTATACCAACGCGCAATACCGGCCTGAAATGCAGGGCGTCAACGTGCCGCTCGGTGTTTACGCGCATATTGCCGGCGTCGACGTGGTGCGCGCAGGCGACGAGGGCGAGTTCTACGTGCTCGAAGACAACCTGCGGGTGCCGTCGGGCGTGTCCTATATGTTGGAAAACCGCAAGATGATGATGCGGCTTTTCCCCGAGCTGTTCGTGCAGAACCGCATTGCGCCGGTCGCGCATTATCCCGATCTGCTGCTCGACACACTGCGCTCGGTGGCGCCCGAAGGCGTTGACGATCCGGTCGTGGTGGTGCTCACGCCGGGCATGTACAACTCCGCGTATTTCGAGCACACCTTCCTCGCGCAGCAGATGGGTGTCGAACTGGTGGAGGGCAAGGATCTGTTCGTCGACGACAACTATGTGTTCATGCGCACCACGCAGGGACCGAAGCGCGTCGACGTGATCTATCGCCGCGTCGACGACGATTTTCTCGATCCGCTCGCTTTTCGCAACGATTCAGCGCTGGGCGTGCCGGGTCTGTTGACCGCGTATCGAGCCGGACGTGTCGCGCTGGCGAATGCCATGGGCACCGGTATCGCCGACGACAAATCGATCTACCCGTACGTGCCGGAAATGATCGAGTTTTACCTCGGTGAGAAGCCGATCCTCAACAACGTCCCCACGTTCCAGTGCCGCAAGGCCGACGATCTCGCGTACACACTCGCGCATCTGCCCGAGCTGGTCGTCAAGGAAGTGCACGGCGCGGGCGGCTACGGGATGCTGGTGGGACCGGCGTCGACGAAAGCCGAAATCGAATCGTTCCGTGAGCGCCTGATCGCGCGACCCGCGGGTTATATCGCGCAGCCCACGCTCGCGTTGTCGGCATGCCCGACGTTCGTCGAGTCCGGCATCGCGCCGCGCCATATCGACTTGCGGCCGTTCGTGTTGTCCGGCAAGAGCGTGACGATGTGCGCGGGCGGTCTTACGCGCGTGGCGTTGCAGGAGGGCTCCCTCGTCGTCAATTCGTCGCAGGGAGGCGGGACCAAAGATACGTGGATGGTCGACTGACGCGGTTGCCAATGCGGTTGCTCATGCTGGAGTTGGTGCAGCAATTCATGCAACCGCACCCGCAACCCAACGTGCCGGCGAAGTAGTCGAACCGCCGCCGGTGCACACGGATAACCAGCGCGAGCCTTTTTACTTTCATCAGGGTCTCGCGTCATCAGATACGGAACGCCGTCATGCTAAGCCGAACCGCCGATCACCTCTTCTGGATGGCCCGCTACATGGAGCGCGCGGAGAACACCGCCCGCATGCTCGACATCAACCTGAAGGCGTTGCTGCTGCCGCAAACGCCCGAACAGGAGTCGCGCGCACAACGCTCGGTGCTGCGCATTTCCGAGCTCGAAAGCGCCTTCGCGCAGCGCTACGATGAACCGACCCGCGAACATGTGCTCGATTTCATGGTGGCTGATGCGAACAATCCGTCGAGCATTCACTCGTGTTTGCAGGCCGCGCGCGAAAACGCCCGCGCCGTGCGCGGCACGTTGACGACAGAATGGTGGGAAACCATCAACGACACCTGGCTCGAATTCAACGAACGAAGTCAGTCCGGTCAGGCCGTGAGCAATCCGGGCGCGCTATTCGAGTGGGTGAAGTTCCGCTCGCACCTGTCGCGCGGCGTGACGATCGGCACCGCGTTGCAGGACGACGCGTTCTTCTTCACGCAGCTCGGCACCTTCCTCGAACGCGCCGACAACACTGCGCGGATTCTCGACGTGCGCTTCGCCGACGTCGAGCCGAATTCACGCGATGCCGCCCGCCAGCTCGAAGACTTTTACTACTGGACCTCGATTCTCAGTTCGGTGTCGGCGCTGGAGATTTATCGCAAGGTGTATCGCGATGTCGTCACGCCAGCGCGGGTGGTCGAGTTGATGATACTGAACCAGCAGATGCCGCGCTCGCTGCTCGCTTCGCTCGAAGGCGTCTGCACGAATCTGGCGATGCTGCGCACGCCGGGCTCGAACCAGTGCGAGCGATTTGCCGGCAAGCTGCGCGCCGAACTGGTGTATTCCGACATCCGGCAGATTTTCGAAGCCGGCCTGCACGCCTATCTGACACAGTTCCTGGCTCGCGTGTTCGAGCTCGGCAATCTGGTTGCGCGTACCTATCTGATGTTGCCAGTCGCCTGACGGAGTTCTTTTTATGTACCTGACGATCCGCCACGACACGTCCTATCGCTACGAAGCGACTGTCCATTATTCGATCCAGCAACTGCGCCTGACGCCGGCAAGCGGCGCCTCGCAGGTGGTGCGGCGCTGGAGCATCGATGCACCCGGCAAGCTCGACGCCACCTTCGACGCTTACGGCAATGTGCTGCATACGCTCGTCATCAACAAGCCGCACAACGAGATTCGTCTGCACGTAGCGGGCGAAGTGGACACGATCGCGCTGAAAGATGGTCACTTGCCCGACGCGGTCGGCCCGATTCCGCTCGAGCATTTCACCTGCTCGACGCGTCTCACCGAGGCCGATGCGGCAGTCCGCGAGCTGGCCGCATCGGTGCCGAGCCTGGCGACTTCCGGCAATCTGATCGAATTGGCCGAACAGATCGTGCAGCGCGTGAAGTACAACACCGGCATCACCGAAGTCACCAGCACGGCCGCCCAGGCGCTCGCGCTCGGCAACGGCGTGTGCCAGGACCACGCGCATCTGATGCTGGCCTGCTGCCGCGCGCGCGGTATCCCGGCGCGTTACGTGAGCGGCTACATCGAACCCGGCGACGTGAGCGGCGGAGTAAGTCCCCTTGGGGCGGACCACGGCGCGAGCCACGCATGGGTCGACGTGTGGCTCGACGGCAAGGGCTGGATTTCCGTCGACGTCACGCATGCCGCGTTTGCCAGCGAGATTTACTGCCGGCTCGCCGTGGCGCGCGATTACGAAGCCGCCGCACCGGTGCGCGGCCGGCGGATCGGCGGGCTGGAGGAGCAATTGAAGGTGTCCGTCACGGTCAGCGGACAGATGCCGCAATAGCGTGGCGGGTGGGGATTGGCAGTCAACTCGGCAGGACGCCGGGGCTGCATGACAGGCCGCCCGCGGCCGGCTCGGTGGGTCACATCAAGTCGCACACAGAACGCCTCGCCAGAAGGGCTGGCGAGGCGTTTAAGTGAGCGTCAGCCCGCATAACCATTCAGATTCGGCACGCGGCGGCCGTAAAACGGGGTGAGGCGCATGCGCGCCGCATTACAATAGCGCCGTTCTGTCGTTTTTTGCGGGTACTTTTCCTTATGACTTACTGTGTAGCGATGTCCGTCGACGACGGGCTCGTGTTCCTGTCGGACACGCGCACCAATGCGGGCGTCGATCACATCAGCACCGCGCGCAAGATGTCGGTGTTCGAGCAGCCCGGCGAACGCATGCTTGTGCTGCTGGGCGCCGGCAATCTGTCGCTCACGCAAGCGGTGCTGCACGAGCTGTCCGAGCCCGTCGATCCTTCGCAGCCCACGCTCTGGAGCGCGCCCACCATGGCCGACGCGGCCCGCGTGATTGGTCACGCGGTCCGCCGTGTGCATCAGCGCGAAGCTGATGCGTTGCAGGAGTTCGGCGTCGAATTCAATTGCAGCTTCATTCTGGGTGGCCAGATCGCCGGCAACCGGCCGCGCCTGTTCATGATCTACGCGGCGGGCAATTTCATCGAAGCGTCGGCCGTGAACCCGTATTTCCAGATCGGCGAGGCCAAGTACGGCAAGCCGATCATCGACCGTGTGCTGACGCCGTCCACGCCGCTCGACGAAGCGGCCAAGTGCGCGCTGATTTCGATGGATTCGACGCTGCGTTCGAATCTTTCGGTCGGGCTGCCACTGGATCTGCTGGTGTACGAGAAAGATTCGCTGCACGTTACGCGCTTCGTTTCGATCGACCACGACAATGCCTACTTCGAGATGATTCACCGCACGTGGGGTGAGCGGCTGCGTCAGGTATTCGGCGAGATTCCCGATCCGGACTGGCAGGAATCGCCTGATGTGCCGCTGCTGCAGCGTGAGCGTGCGCTGGTGCTGCATCGCGCGCCGGTGGGGGCGGACGGTGTGGAGCATGAGCTCGATGCGAAACCGGCACAGACGTTGGCGCAGGCAGAGAAGGGCAAGACGCAGCGGCGCTAGAGCGGTCGGCGTAGATTTAGAGGCCTACGGGCCGGAAGTCTCACACCAAGGTCGTCGCGAGCCTGTTAAGGGCTTGCCGGCGGCCTTTTTCATTTGTTCTACCGGTTGAGTTGATCGCGATGGACGCGCGGCGCACTCTCCATCGATTCTCGGCCTGGTCTGCATATGGCAGCGTTCGCCGCATGCGCCAGAACCGACAGACGAAAAAAAACCAGCCAAAGGCTTGCGCCCTTGGCTGGTCTTCGAACTGCGTATTGTTTCAGCAGTCCGACAAGTTCGATTAGAACTTGTGGCGGATGCCCAGGCTAACCATTTCTTGCGAGTTGGAAGCCGAGTTGTAGCCGTACGAACCGATCGATGCGCCAGCTGCAACCAGGTTGCCAGCCGAATCACGTTGTTGGCCGCTTGCGTGTTGCCATGCGCCGACCAGGTAGATGTCCGTGCGCTTCGACAGGTTGTAGTCGCCGCCCAGGGAAACCTGGTTATACGTTGCGCTCGAGTCGCCCGTGCCCTTCGTGTAGATGTAGCCCACGCCCACCAGCATAGCCGGCGTTGCCTGGTAGCCAAGGTACACGCCGCCGACGTTGAACTTCTCGGTCGAACCGAAGCCCGAATTTGCATCCGGCTTGTATTGCGCGTTGCTGTAGCGCAGGTTGACCGTGAACGGGCCTGTCACATATTGCGCTGCGACCGAAGCGATACCGATCGACTTCGCTGCTGCGTAGGCCGTGTTGACCTGGCCGTCGAACGTACCGTCCGACGTGCTGCCGTTCCAGCCTGCCGACGGCGGCGTGCCAGCAATACGGCTAGCCAGCGTGTTGCCGTTGTCAGCGCGGAAGTAGCCTGCAGCAACGCTGAACGGACCCGTTGCATACGTTGCAGCGCCCGACCACGTTTGACCCGAACCCGTTTGACCAGCCACGCCGCCCAGAGCGTACATGCCTTCGAACTGGAAGCCGCCCCACACCGGCGAGGTGTACTTGATGGCGCTGTTCGTGCGCGAGGAGTTGTCGTTGTTATCGACGTCGCCCGGCGTTGCGAAGGTGGAGCCGAAGTAGTTGTCACCCGTCAGCGGTTGAACCAGGTCGACCAGCGGGTCGTACTGACGACCCAGCGTGAACGTGCCCCATTGGTCGCCCGTCAGGCCGACGTAGGCTTGACGACCGAACATACGGCCGCCTTGACCCAGCTTGCCGCTGTTCACGTCAAAGCCGTTTTCCAATTGGAAGATTGCCTTCAGGCCACCGCCGAGGTCTTCCGTGCCCTTCAGGCCAAAACGATCGCCTTGCAGGTTGCCGGCGACCATGGCGATCAGATTCTTGTTGTTACCGGCCGCGTCCTTCGTGTTGTGGACGTACTGGACCGACTCATCGATCAGGCCGTAAAGGGTAACGCTGCTTTGAGCATGCGCCATGCCGGTGACGCCCAGAAGCGCCAGCGAGAGGGTAGACAGTGCGACTCGTTTCATCCATTTCTCCACGCAGATGATTAGTTTGTTGTTGCGGAAAGGAGAATAGCTCACTGCCTTAACTGGTAAGAACCGGAAAAAAAAGAGTGTCTCCAAAAACCGACAAACGACGCAAAGCCTTGTATTTAAAGCCCGTTAACGATTGTTGCTGTTTCCGCAATACTGGTTGGTTGACCGCGCATTATTGTTGTTTCGTTGACAGTGAAGGTGTCGCTACCCGTAATTTAGACACTTGTTTGAATGGGCTTTGTAATCTAGTCGTCTAACTGTTTTCGCTGCTTTGCAGCATGCATATAAAAATGGAGCCGGGTTTCCCTTGACGGACGCGCTGGACAGAATTTATGCGCTATGAGCAGGCGCAACCGCTGCGGTTGCAACCCCCGGTTCAGCTTTGACGCGGTGGTGTGTCGCCGTGGCCCGCTTCAGTCTTCACGCTTATTCACGCGCCCGGGCCGTTATCGCCGGCGTTGCGGCGCGCCACAGCCGCGGCGGCCAGTCCGGCCGCCGCCGCAAACAATACTGAAGTCCACGGATGCCGTCTGACATAGCGATCGGCGGCGACAGCCGTGCGGCCTGCTTCGACCAGCGTGACCGCGGCGACGCGTGTCGCTTGCGCTTCGGCAAGGACGACAGTGCGGCCGATCTTGACCGCGGTTGCCCGAGCTGAAGTCTTCTTTCGCGGCCCCACTTGCGGTGAAGCTGACGCTGGCGTTTCAACGCCACGCGCCACGGCCGCAGCCGCTCCTGTTGCTCGAGCATGCCCGCCGGCAGGGGTTTCGCGGTTATCCACGCGAGGCACAGCATCGGCCGATACCGTCGATGCCGCCAGCACCGAAGCAAGCATGGCGCGGCTGCCGGGCGGCGAGTTTTCCTGCATGCCCCAGCCGCCGCGCGGATCGTGCATGCGCCCGCGCGCCGCCGAAAACTCCGCGCCGAGCAGCAGCACGGCGGCCGAGAAGTACAGCCACATCAGCAGCACGGCCAGCGAGCCGGCGGCGCCGAACGAGCTCGCCATCCCGGCATGCGCGATATACAGCGCGAACAGTTTCTTGCCCGCCGAGAACAACACGGCTGCGACGATCCCACCGACGAACGCATCGCGCCACTGCACCTTGGCGTCCGGCAGAAACTTCAGCAGTCCGGCGAAGGCGAAAGCCAGCACCAGCAGGCCGACGCCGAGTTGCAGCAGGTTGCCGATCACCACATAGGGCGAGTTGCCCCACAGCCATTTGCCGATAAATGTGATGACCGTATCGAGCACCAGCGAGACGATCAGCAGGAAGGCGACACCGAGCACGAGGCCGAACGAAATCAGGCGCACCCGCACCATCGCGATCACGCTCGACGAGCGCGGCCCGGTGTACGGCCACACCATATTGAGTGCGCTATTGAGCGACGAGAAAGTAGCCGAGGCGCCGATCGCCAGCATCGAGAACGAAATGATCGCCGCGATGCCGCCGGCGCTGCCGCTGTGATGAGCGTTCTCGACGATGGTTTGCACGCCCGCGGCGGCCTGGTCGCCGAGCAGGCCGTGAATGTGGTTGAACAGTTCGCCGCGCGCGGCGGCGGCGCCGAAGAACCAGCCGGCCACGGCGATCACCATGACCAGCGTGGGCGCGAGCGAGAAGGCCGCATAGAAGGCGATGCTGGCGGCCATGGCCGCGCAGCGGTCGTCGGCAAACTGTTTGAATGCGCCGATTGCCCAGTTGGCCTGCCTGCGCGCTACAAGCTGGAGGTTCTCGGCGGAGAGCGTGTCGATGTCCATGGTCGTGTTTCTCAAGGGGATACTGGCACGAGAAGCGCCGCGTGCGTGCCGCTGAGGTGGCCTCAATGCAGCATGTGCAGACTTCGCATCGACGCCTTTCGCAAACCTTGTGCCTGTCACTATAACAAGCGCTTCATGCCGATGCGCGCGATACGCCGCCAGCGTGTGTGCCGTTAGAATGCCGCTGGACCTTCACACTTTTATCGCTATGCACTCGCACGAACTCATCAAGCAGCTGGATATCATCCCCGCGGAACAACTGAGCGCGCATTTGCCCGCGCATGTGGTCGAGAATCTGCCGGCCCAGGGCGTGACCGTATTTGCCGTCAGCGACGACGCTTCGGACACCGTCGAATTCAGCGCGCGCTACGGCTTTGGCCTCGCGGACTGCGCCAACACGATCGTGGTCCGCTACAAGAAGGAGGGCGCCGAGCATTACGCAGCACTGGTTTCGCTGGGTTCGCTGCGTCTGGACATCAATGGCGCGGTGAAGGCGGCGCTGGGTGCGCAGCGCCTTTCGTTCGCCAAACGGGAGGCCGCCGTCGACCATAGCGGGATGGAATTCGGCGGAATTACGGCCTTCGGCTTGCCGGAGGACTGGCGTATTCTCGTCGACGCCGCGGTCATGGAGCGCGCTCAGATCGTGATGGGGGCAGGGGTGCGGGCGGCCAAGTTGCTGTTGGCGCCGGAGGTGCTGAAGCAGTGGCCGCGCTGTGAAGTTGCCTCGCTTGCGTTGCCGGCCGAATGAAACGGTGGGGCGCCCGCCGCCTCGGCAAGCCGCACCGGTCAAGCTCAGCCCCATAGTTCAACGCACGAAGGCATCAAACGAACGGATCAAACAAACGCTGAAGTTTTCCCACACTCCGCCGTTATTCCGAAGATTGACATGAACAGTTACGGTGCCCGCCCGCGCGGCGCCCGACTATAAGTACAAAGGAATACGGAGATGGAACGCTTTCGCCTGAAAGTGCGGCTTTGGCTTGCACTGGCAGTGATGTGCATGGGAATTCTGGCTATCGGCCTGTGGGGCGCGTTCAAAACGCGCGACACGATGATCGCCAATCGGCAGGCCGAGCTGAAAAGCGTGGTGAGCGTGGCCTACAGCGTGCTGGATCGCTATAACGGCCTCGTCGCGGCCGGCACGATGCCGCTCGCCGACGCGCAACGCACGGCCATGGCCGACCTGCGCGCAATGCGCTACGACGGCGCCGGCGGCTACCTCGTCATCGAGGACCCGCACGCAAGAGTGCTGATGCACGGCGTGCGGGCCGATCTCGAAGGCAAGGACATGAGCGGCTTCACGGACCCGCAAGGCCGCCACGTGTTCAAGGACGGCTCGGATCTCGCCCAGCGCGAAGGCGAAGGCTTCATCCACCTGCAGTTCCTGAAGCCGGGCTCCAATAAGATGGCGCCGAAGATCAACTACGTGCGGCTTTACAAGCCATGGGACTGGACGATCGTCACCGGTGTGTTCACGGACGATATCGACGCCGCGTTTTACACCACGCTCGTGCAGTACGTCGGCGCCGCGCTGATTCTGTGTCTGGTGGTGGGGGTCGTGATCGGCGTGATCCTGCGCAGCATCTTGCGGCAGCTCGGCGGCGAACCGGCTTACGCGGCGCAGATCGCTTCCCGTATCGCCGATGGCGACCTCGATGTGGTCGTCGAGACAAAAGCCGGCGACAACGTCAGCCTACTCGCCGCGATGCAGCGCATGCAGCATCGGCTCGCGCAGGCGATCACGCAGATTCGCAGCGGCGCCACGCTGATTTCGACGGTGTCCAACGAGATCGCCGCCGGCAACGCGGACCTGTCGCGCCGTACGGAACAGCAGGCGACCGCGCTCGGCGAAACCGCTTCCAGCATGGAGCAGATCACCGCGACCGTGAAACAAAACGCAGACAACGCCAAGCAGGCCAGTCAACTGGCGCACAACGCCTCGGAGACGGCGGCGCGCGGCGGTGAAGTGGTCGGCCAGGTGGTCGAGACGATGCGCGGCATCTCGCAGTCATCGCACCGGATCGGCGACATCATTGGCGTGATCGAGGGGATTGCATTTCAGACCAACATTCTTGCCTTGAACGCGGCCGTCGAAGCGGCGCGCGCCGGTGAGGAAGGGCGCGGCTTCGCGGTGGTGGCGGGCGAAGTGCGCAGTCTCGCGCAGCGCAGCGCGGCGGCGGCCAAAGAGATCAAGACGCTGATCGAAGAATCGGCCGCACAGATCGAAGGCGGCTCGCAGTACGTGGGCCGGGCCGGTGAAACAATGCAGGAAGTGGTGCATGCGGTGCGGCGCGTGACTGACATCATGGGTGAGATCAGCGCGGCGTCGGTCGAGCAAAGCTCGGGCATCGAGCAGGTCAACATTGCGGTGGCGAGCATGGATCAAACGACCCAGCAGAACGCGGCATTGGTGGAAGAAGCGAGCGCGTCCGCCGACGCCCTGAAAGTGCAGACCGGGCAACTGGCGGCGGCGATTGCCGTGTTTACGCTGCCGGAAGGGGCGTGAACAGCGTGGAGGCACACGCGGCGCCAGGTGGAGACTGAATGAATGTCTTGGCCAAGGTGACACAGTGGCCAGGCGGAATTGTAAAACGGGTGAGTTTTACCTCAGTGTGGTCAATATGACTATGGTGAGGCGAGCCGCGCCGTGTTCGTGGTGCGCGTGATGCCGCCTGATGGAGGCGTCACGCGCGCACGCTCAGATGATCAGACGTGAGACCTTCGTGCCTTCGAGCGACACACCGGCCATCAAGCCGCCGTTCGTCAGCACAAACGCTTCGACCGGGCTGGTGGCGGTCGAGGTATCGACAGCGCCGTTTGCACCGACCTTCAGGACGGCGACCGTTGCATCTGCCCCTGCTGCCCAACCCTGGCTGCTGAGGAATTTGTCCAGCGCTTCCTGCGTCATGAACAGGAACACCAGCGCTTTGGACTGCGCGCCGATCTGCAAACCGAACGAGCCCGCGACGGTGCTGTAGTAGCCGGTAGTGCGGCCGCCCACGCGCAACGACCCTTCGCCGTATTGCCCGCCAACCCAGAAGCCCGCGGAAATCACCGACGGGAACACGAGCACGCCGCGCGCCTTGGCGACCAGTTCGCGCGAGCCGGTGACGTTGGCGTAGAGACGCGACAAGGTGGAGTCGACGCCAGCGTTGATCGTGTCGCGCTTGCCGGCGTTCGCCGACTCAGACGCGCTCGAGGATGGCGACGTGGTCGTGCAGCCGGCGAGGCCAAGACCCGCCGTAGCCAAAGCGGCGCTCGAGGTCATGATGAATTGTCGTCTGCGCATGATTGTTCTCCTTGTGCAAAGTGAAGATTGCGTTTTCTTGTGTGACAGTGAGTGCCGTGACTTTGGCACATGCGTACGTCGGCAGCCCGTATGTCTGCTAGGCAGCATTTAGCGTGCCTGACGCCGCGGCCTGTCTATAGACAGCTGTCATGCGCTGACGTTCACGGGGGATTCACGGCGTTCAACGCCGTGTCCCCCTTGCTTCCCCACGGTTCCTAGGCCGCCGGACGGATATTCTGATTGTGGCGGAACAGGTTGTGCGGGTCATAGCGGTTCTTCACGTCGACGAGACGCGCGTAATTCGGTCCATACGCGTCGGCTATCCGTCCGCCCTCCTCCTGCGTCATGAAATTGACGTACACGCTGCCTAGCGCGAACGGTGCGGCTGCGTCGAAGAATGCGCGGGCCCAGGCGATGCAGCGCTCGTCATCGCTCGCGTCGTCCCAACGACCATGCACGTTCATTGCATATTGCGTGTCGCGGCTCGAATAGGCCGTGGCTTCGACCGGCACCCGGCTCGTCTGCGCACCGATCTGCCCGAAGAAGATTTCGCATTGCGGCGATGGCAGCTTGCCGATCGCATCGAGCAGCGCGTCGATGAGACCGTCCGATATTTTGTCGAGGTTGTGGGACTTCCAGTAGTTACGAGCGCCCGGCGTGAGTAGTGGATCGAACGCCTGTTGCCACATGGCATATGGCATTGGCCCGAGATGTTCGCCGATCGGCGTGCCGAAGCCGCGTACTGCCTCTACCACGGACGGCCCGTTTTCGATCGGGCCTGTGTAGCACATCGCGAATACGATGACCGGTTTGCCGTGCACTTCGGGTGGAAGGAACGGCAGCGGTGGCGCAAGCCGTAGAACGGCCCATACGCTCAGTTCTTCCGGCATCTGCTCTGCAGCCGTGCGGTACTGGAGCAGGGCACTTTTCGCCTGATCGATCGGCAGCACGACGAGGCCGCCGTACACGAGTGGTCCGACCGGATGCAGCGCGAACTCGAAGCGCGTTACGACGCCGAAATTGCCGCCACCACCGCGAATCGCCCAGAACAGATCGTCGTGCGAGTCCGCGCTTGCGTGCAGCAATTCCCCGTCGGCGGTGACCACGTCTGCTGAAATCAGATTGTCGACGGTCATGCCGTATCTGCGGCTCAGCCAGCCGAACCCGCCGCCTAGCGTCAGACCTGCCACGCCGGTGGTCGAGTTGATGCCAAGTGGCGTGGCGAGTCCGAACGCTTGCGCTTCGTGGTCGAAATCGGCGAGCGTGGCACCAGGCTCGACATACGCGCGCTTCGCGACCGGATCGATGACCACGGATTTCATCGGCGACAGATCGATCACGAGGCCGTCGTCGCATAGCGCGGTGCCGGCGATGTTGTGGCCGCCGCTATGCACCGCCAGCGGCAGATTGTTGTCGCGCGCGAATGCTACACCGCGGCGCACATCGGCCACGCCGGCGCAGCGCAGAATCAACGCCGGATGCCGATCGATCATTGCATTCCAGATGCTGCGGGCCTCGTCGAAACCCGCGTCGCCGGGCCGCAACAGTTCGCCTCGGATCGCGGCTTTGAGTTCTTCAGCGGCGCTGCTGGACACGCTTACCATGACACACCTCCAGACATAATGGGAGACGCTCTCGGAACACCATTCAGCTGAACAAAGCAAATTGAAAGCGTCTGGACAGGTTCAGGCTGCGTCCAGTAAACGGCCCTGCTTCGGTAAGTCAAACGAAGGTAAACCCGCGTCCACGATCGATGTCGCGCGAAAGCACGCGCGGTAAGTGTTCGTGCGCTGAGGCACGGGTCATGACTGTCGTCGTCGCCGTGTATGGTGGAAATACTTCCGGAAAAGACCGCGAGAGGAAGTGTTGGGTGTGTGCCGTGCTGGTGGCTGCGCGGCGACACTTTTGTGGGCGAAGGGTGCCATTTTCGTTTGCGTACCGTGCTGACGTGTCGATTTACATGCGGTTTCGCGCGGAGGAATATGCCCGTATCGACTCGTTCATGATCAATCGCCCGGGAGGCGTGATGTCCATGCAAGCTCTTGTTCTCAGGCAGCACAATGGCCCGCTCGAACCGACCGAACTACCGCGCCCCGAGCCTGCGCGTGGCGAGGTGCTGGTGCGAATCGCCGCGAGCGGTCTGAATCCACTCGACACAAAAATCCGCGCCGGCGCCGCCGGGCACGCGAAACATCCGTTGCCGGCGGTGTTGGGGATCGACATGGCCGGCGTCGTCGAGGCAGTGGGCGCAGGTGTCGACCGGTTTAAGGCGGGTGATCAGGTGTACGGAATGACGGGTGGAGTGGGTGGCCTGCAAGGATCGCTGGCGCAATACGCATCGGTCGATGCGGATCTGCTGGCCTTGAAACCGTCCAATCTCTCCATGCGCGAAGCCGCTGCGCTACCGCTTGCTTTTATCACGGCGTACTCGGGCATTGTCGATCGTGCGCATCTGCAGGCAGGCCAAACGGTGCTCGTGCATGGTGGGGCGGGTGGTGTCGGATACGTCTGCGTGCAGTTGGCGCTCGCGCTCGATGCGAAGGTCTTTGCGACCGTGAGCGAGCGTGATCGCAGCGTGGTGGAGGCGCTCGGCGCCAGGCCGATCGATTACCGTGCACAGTCGGTCGAGCAATATGTGCAGTCTGCGACGGATGGCGTGGGTTTCGACCTGGTCGTCGATACGGTCGGCGGGACGACGCTTGACGCATCGTTTGCGGCCGTGCGGCATTTCGGCCATGTGGTGAGCGCGCTCGGCTGGGGCACGCATGCGCTAGCGCCGCTGTCGTTTCGTGAAGCGACCTACTCAGGCGTGTTCACGCTGCATGCGTTGCTTTCTGGCAAAGGCCGCGCGCATCACGGCGAGATGCTGCGAGTGGCGGCGCGGCTCGCGGAAGAAAACAGGCTCGCGCCCCGCCTCGACGCGCGGCGCTTTGATCTGGGCACCGCGCAGCTTGCTTATGAAGCACTGGCCGACGGTAGCGCGCGAGGCAAAGTTGTGGTCGAGGTGAACTGAGCGGAACGTTGCTGCGCGCCTTAGGATTATCCCTTCACGAGGCCGCCGTCCACGATCAGATTTTGCCCCGTGACTGCACGCGCCCACGGCGACAGGAAGAACAGCACGGCGTCGGCGAAATCCTCAGGCGTCGTGACACGCCGCACTGGTGTCGAACTGGCGATCAGGTCGAAGACGAATTCCGGCGTGGCGGCGCTCGCGTCCGTGGTGCGCAGCAGACCACCCGACACCATGTTTACCGTAATGCCATCCGGGCCGAGATCGTGAGCGGCGGTGCGCGTGAGCGACAACAGGGCTGCTTTGGCTGCCGTGTAGTCGTGATAGGGGACCACCGGGTTCTGAAACAGATTGGTGCCGACGTTGACGATGCGGCCGAATCCGCGCGAGCGCATGCCCGCGGCCGCCGCTTGCGTCGTATTGAGCGCCCCCTTGAGTGAGCCGTCCAATTGCTGCTGGAAACGCGCCCAGTCGATTGAGTCGATTTTCGGGCGGGCGTCGCCGTCGAACTGAAAGTCGGCCAACGCGTTGTTGACCACCGACACGATGGGCTGCCCGGTTTGCGCCTGCGCCGTTTCGAACAGGCGCGCGACGGCGGCCGCATCGGTCACGTCCGCCTGGATCGGCAGGACACGATCGCCGAATTCGTCTTTCAGTGCGTGAGCCAGCGTTTCGCTCTTGCGGTAATTCACCACGACGCCCGCGCCTTCGCGTACCAGTGCGCGCGTGATCGCGGCGCCGAGTCCGCGAGCGCCGCCCGTTACCAGTACCCATTGTTCGGATAAAAGCATTTCTCTTCCTGTTGTCGATGAGGTTGCGATCTGCGTATTGTCGCCTGATTCGGTTTTCAGGCTCACTTCTCCGCCGAAACCCCTCGCTCCCGGGTAAATAGGTTGTTTGCGGCTGTTCGAATCATCTGATGAAGCGATCTGGGTCTGAAGTAAAAATAATAGTTTGGACTACATATCTAGAGAAGATAATTTCCGATGCTGTTAAAAACGGTAATTAACGATATTTAACAGTCGTGCAGCGCAATTAATCGGAAACAGGCCAGCAATTTCGCATTGCGTGGGGTAGCGCACGGTCATCGGATGGCGCTCCGCATAACTTCAATGTCCATCGGGCCCCTGCTGTGTTCTTTTCAAGCCTTTGTTCGCGCACAGCTAGTCGCTTCTTCCGGATCACGTCAAATCGGACCGGGATTATCTGCGGATGAGATGCCGGGCGTCGCGCGCTTTTCGTGCGGTGCCTGGCAATGTCGACCGGGCTTTGAAGTTTCATTTTTAACAGCGAACAGAGATTCACTCGTTATCTGAATCTGTCTTTCGATTTATATGGTTAGGAGAATGAAATGAAAAAGCAAAACGGGGACACGCGGACGTTGGGGACAAGCAAAGCGGTATTGGCGGTTGCTGTGAGTCTTTATGCGGCGATTGCGGGTGCTCAAACGAACCCGACTGCACCTGCTGCGCCGTCCGCAAGTTCGGCGAAGCTGATGGTTGCGCAAGCATTGCCGATTGATTGTCCGTTATTCGATACGCTCGGCTGCAAGAAGGACGATGGTGGATTGCGAGCGTTTGGTGGAAGTGGGGTGGCTGCGGCTGCGGGGCTGGGGTCTGCATCGGCGTCGGGCTCGCAGAGCAGCGATGGCAGCGGGACTTCATCGACTGGAGCGGGCGCTAACGGTAGCGGAGGCGGCTCGACGTCCGGCGCGGTGGGACTCGGTGCCGGAAGTGCGGGGAGCGGTAGTGGGGGGAAGGGTGGGACGGGTAGTGGTGGGACGGGCGGAGGTGGGACGGGCGGTGGTGGAACAGGCGGTGGTGGAACAGGCGGTGGTGGGACGGGCGGTGGTGGGACGGGCGGTGGTGGGACGGGCGGTGGTGGAACAGGCGGAGGTGGAACAGGCGGAGGTGGAACAGGCGGAGGTGGAACAGGCGGTGGTGGGACGGGCGGAAATGGCGACGGCGGTCACGGCGACGGTGGCCACGGCGACGGCGGTCATGGTGGCGGTGGTCATGGAGATGGCGGCCATGGCGACGGCGGTCATGGTGACGGTGGTCATGGAGATGGAGGTCATGGCGATGGCGGTCATGGCAGCGGTGGTCATGGTGACGGTGGTCATGGAGATGGCGGCCATGGCGACGGTGGCCACGGCGATGGAGGTCATGGCGATGGCGGTCATGGCAGCGGTGGCCATGGTGATGGCGGCCACGGCGATGGCGGTCATGGTGACGGTGGTCATGGCAGCGGTGGCCATGGCGATGGCGGTCACGGCGACGGCGGTCATGGAAGCGGTGGCCATGGAGATGGTGGCAAAGGTGACGGTGGCCACGGCGACGGTGGCCACGGCGATGGAGGTCATGGCAACGGTGGCCATGGAGACGGTGGCAAGGGCGACGGTGGCCACGGCAACAGTGGCAAAGGCGACGGCGGCAAAGGCAGCAGCGGCCAGGGCCATGGCGGGGGTTTCGGTGGAGGCTTCGGTGGCGGCCATGGTGGCGGTTACGGCGGCGGCCACGGAAACGGCCACTAATGCATCGTGCAATCCTTAGCGCGCGGGCGGCCGACAAACGGCCGCTCGCGCCGCTTCAATCACCCGCCTTCTTAAGTTCGAAAAACATCCCCCCGACGCGACCCACGAAAACGCAAACAACCTCCGCCTGATAAAGTGCCGTCCATGATTAAATACCGGGTCACGCTCACCGCATAAAACGCCAAAGCCAACCCCCGGCGGCCACACCGCATCAGTCCATTTACAACGTTGCGCATTGCGCAAAACGGAGTCTGCGTTGAACAACAAACAGGTCTCGCTGCCGCAAGCACCATTGCGAATTGCGGCGGCGCAAGCGCAACCGGTGTCCGGCGACGTCACGGCGAACATCGCCAGAACGGTCGAACTGATCAACATCGCCGCCGACCGCGGCGCGAAACTAGTGGTCTTCCCCGAGAAATTCCTAAGCGGCTACGAACCTGACCTGATTGCCGGCGACCCCGCGAAATACGCCTTCGACGAACACGACGCGCGGCTCGAACCGATTCGCGAAGTTTGCCGCGAGCGCGAGATCGCCGTAATCGTCGGTGCGGCGACACGCGGCATACGCAACGTGGACGGCCTTCATATTTCGTCGCTAGTGTTCAACCGCGCAGGCGAGCTGATCGAGTCGTATCACAAGCAGCATCTCTACAGCGGCGAGACAAAGATCTATCAGGCCGGCTTGCAAGGCTGCATGCTTGAGATCGACGGCTGGCGGCTCGCGCTCGGCGTGTGCTACGACTCCGGTTTTCCTGAGCACGCGCGCAACGCCGCTGTAAACGGCGCGCACGCTTACCTGGTGAGCGCGCTCTTTAGCGTGAAGACTGGCTATCATCAGTCGCGCATCTGGTTTCCCGCGCGTGCTTTTGACAACACCCTGTACGTGCTCTTGTCGAATCACGTCGGCACTACAGGCGGCTGGGAAACGTGCGGCGCGAGCGCGATCTGGGGCCCGTATGGCGACGTCGTGACGGAAGCGAGCCGCGATCGCGAGGAAGTGATTACCGCGCTACTCGATCCAACTGTGCTGGCCGATGTCCGAGAGCGCGAAACAATGCTCGCGGACTTCAAGGCGCACGTCGCTGAGACAGCGGGTGAGTACGTAGTGCATCGTCTGGATTAACCGCACGCGCGGCAAGATCACAAAGCGTGCCGTTACCGTCACTCGGCCTGGACGTCGAATAAGTTCACGCGAGCAATCATCCCGGCCAGAACATGCCGGCCGCAGCGAGCCCCATTGCTGCGGTAGCGATCCAGCCGAGCCAGCGCAACCAGCCGGTCACGACGAACTGGCCCATCACCTTGGGGCTGGCCGCCATCACCATCACGAGCACCATGATCGGAACGGCTGCGACGCCGTTGATTACCGCGCTCCAATACAGCGCTTTGATCGGGTCGAGCCGCATGAATGTGAGCGCGATACCACCGAGAATCGCCACCGCGACCACGCCATAAAACTGCTTCGCCAGACGTACCTGTAACGCCAGACTATTGCGCCATTTCATCGTGCCCGCAGCCGCGTAGGCGGCCGAACCCGCCAGCACCGGCAACGCCAGCAGACCCGTGCCGATAATGCCGAGGCTAAACAGCGCAAACGCCAGGTTGCCGGCAATCGGCTTGAGCGCACTGGCGGCATCGGCGGTGGTTTTCACTTCGACGTGATGCGCGTGTAGCGTGGCGGCGGCAGTAAGCATGATGAAAAACGCCACGCCGTTCGAAACGGCCATGCCGACCCACGTGTCCATGTTGATTCGCTTCAGTTGTGCGGCCGCCTGCATCGGTGCGCGCAAAAGCGATTGCTGCGCGGGATTCGAGCGGATCTCCTCGACTTCCTGCGATGCCTGCCAGAAGAAGAGATACGGGCTGATGGTCGTCCCGAGTACCGCGACCACGGTCGTCAGATAACCGCCGGACAGTTGAACCGGCGGTTTCACGATGCTCAGTCCGACTGCTTTCCAATCAATCGGAATCACGAAGATGATGGCGACGTAAGCGAACAACGTGAGTGTCAGCCATTTCAGAATGCTCGCGTAGCGTTCGTAGGGAATGAATACCTGCATCAGCAGGGAGGCCGTGCCGAACAACGCGACGTAGAGTTGGACCGGGCCGCCGATCACCAGTTTTGCGGCGGCGCCCATTGCCGCGAGATCGGCCGCGATATTGATGGTGTTCGCCGCGAGCAGCACCAGTACCGCGAGATACAAAAGCGGAGCGGGGTAGTGGCGGCGCAAATTGGTTGCGAGTCCGCTGCCCGTCACCCGTCCCATGCGGGCACTGACAAGTTGTATCGACACCATCAGCGGGTAGGTGATCAGCAACGTCCATAGCAATCCAAAGCCGAATTGCGCGCCGGCCTGCGAATAGGTGGCGATGCCGCTCGGATCGTCGTCCGCGGCGCCGGTAATCAGGCCGGGACCGAGCCTCTTCATCCAGGCGCGTTCGGCGATATCTTCGACGGCAAGTTCCGGTTCCAGGTTTTCAGTAGTCATGGCATCCGCCTGCGAAAGGAACCGTATTGAGTCGCTTGCAAAGCGCGCGTGCGCGCCGGGGCGACCCTACGTGCCGCTCGTCAGGAAGTAGCATTCTCTGTGCCACGGACTCTGCCGCTCAACTGCCTTTGCGTCTGTGATTGCCCAGTATCGGCGGTTAACGGCCTGCAACATGTCATCCGCTACAATGACACGCATTACCCACCTGGAGACTCGCTTTGAAATCTATCGTTGCTTTGGTCGCCGCGGCTGTTCTTTCTTCGACGGCGATGGCCGCTTCCACCACTGAGAAACTGCCTTCCGGCGTCATCGTTGAACATCTTACGCAGGGCACGGGCGCCCAGCCGGCCGCAGACGATGTCGTCAAGGTCAACTATCGCGGCACGCTCGCAAACGGCACCGAGTTCGATAGCTCGGCGAAGCATGGCGGTCCGGCAACCTTCCCGCTCAATCGCGTGATTCCGTGCTGGACGCAAGGCGTGCAAAAGATGAAGGTCGGCGAGAAGGCCAAGCTGACCTGCCCGTCGGCCACGGCCTATGGCGAGCGCGGAGTCGGCCCGATTCCCCCGAATAGCGACCTGACGTTTGAAGTCGAACTCGTAGGTATCGTCAAGTAATACCGCGCGAAGTGCGCTGAGACTGAACCCCGCTCCGGAGATCGAAGCGGGGTTTTTCTTTTTCAGGGCACTGCATTTGCCCACTGAAATCTATCTGTGATAAAAACCGCGCCGCTCTCGCGGTGATCGAACCTGACGTATTCACGATCAACGGGATTTCCTGAAAGGAAAGAAGTTCTCGCTTCGGTCGGCGGGCGTGGCGTATGTGTTCCCCTAAAAGTAGTGGCATTCTTTTTTAAGTCCTGTTGCACTCGGTCGTTTACCCTCTGCGCGTGCAGCGACACTGCAATCGCCGCTTTGCGCATTCCGGAAAATCTAGCCGTCGTTTGCCGCGCGTCAGGAGCGCTTTCCATGAATATCGACTTTCACTACGGGGTGGTCTATATCGTCGCCCGTATCGGCGGGATGGCGGCCGCCGAGGCGCTCACGGTGGCCCATGCCTGCCAGTACGTCGACGACGCGACCACTTCAGGAATACTGCGTTTTGCCGGCGGCGAGACATTCGAGCGCTTTGCTACGGCGCACAAGCTATTCGATTACACCAATACGGAAGACGACCAGAATCGTCTGGTGTGGACGCCATTTCATTTTCTGCCTGCCGGCGTGGGGGATACGCTCGAAGAGAAGGCGGTGTGCCGGCCGGATAGCGCAGTTGCTCGCGAGGTGGTGCGCCGGGCGATCCGGCAGCGGGGCACCGATACGGCATTGCACCGCCTGGGTGTGACGCTTCACGCGTACGTCGATACGTGGGCCCACCAGGGCTTCGCCGGTATCGAAAGCCCGATGAATCGCGTTCATATGCTGGAGGCGGAAGATTGCACGAAGGAAAGCTGGCTTGCCCGTCTTACCCGCGCAACCCGGCATCTGGTCGAACACGTCGAGGAAGATGTGCTGACGCTTGCACTGCCTGTCGGTCATGGGGCCGCTTTGCACTATCCCGATCAGCCGTGGGCAAAATGGCATTACACCGACGGTAGAAATGAGCGCGTCGACAGGCACAATCTGCCGGAGTTCATGCAGGCGGCCGAGATGACTTGCCGTGCGGTGCGCGGCTATGTCGCGGGACGGGAAGATTTTGAATCCCAGCCAGGCCTGCCGGAAGATGTCAAAACCGCACTCACGAAGCTTCTCGACACCAATCGGAATCTGGACGACAACAAGCGCCTGCAGACCATTTGCGAAGCGGTGAAAACCGATGTCATTCCAGGCCTGTCGGAGTCGGTTCCGGACTATGTGGCCAAGGGGCTCGGCTCCTGGAAATATAAGGCCACCGGTTTGCAGTCCGACGACGATAGCGGGGACCGCCCCCGGTGGAGCGACATCTTTGAGAAAAGTGATTACCGGCGCTTTCACGACGCCGTCAAAGAGCACCGTTTTGTGATTACGCAGGAGATTCTGCCGGCTCACGGATTGCGGATCGCCTGAAAAGAGGGCGCTTTTGCGCGTTATTTCAATAGCCGCCCCAGCGGCCGCATTCATGCCATTCGTGCTCGCGCCATTGCGCGCGACGCCATTCATGTTCACACCATTCGCGGCGTTCGCGCCGCTCGCGTGCGCGTCAATCATAGATGAAACAGCGCTGCGAGATTGGTAACGTGGGCTTACCGGCAAAAAAATGAACTGCCGCCCTTTGAATCTCCGGATGCTTGCCTATAGTAGAAGCGGCTATTGCCGCATTGCACGGCGGCCGGCTTCTCTTGACATAGGTGACGGGGAAACAGAAATGACGCCATCGAATGCTGCAATCTATCAGGCCCAGGCTTGCACGCCGGATTCATTACGAACGCTTGCCACCTATCTCGAACTGGCGCTCGACGAGGGAGAAAGCGTGGTTCTGATGCGGATCGGCACGCAGGTGCGCAGTATCTATGTCGGCAATCCGTCCGGCACGTTGGAGGATTTGACTGATCACGGTGTAGTGGCCGCCTTCCAGGCCGACGAGATGCTTGCATTGACGCAGTTGGGACTCAACCGGATAACTGCCGACGATCAGCAGTACCGGTTCATGCGCAGTGTGAGGTATATCGCTGACCGCCAGGTTGTCGTTTTTACTCCTATTTGAGTGACTGGCCGGCAATTGGAAAGGTTAAGGAATGCGGTTATCGAGTAGTGAGCTCGAAAGGTTCGTACTCCACGGGATGCATTCCCGTGTAAACCTGATGCCTTTATAGTTGCATAGATCTGCCTTTCTCGCGCTATTCATGGCATAGTTCGATCGATTACCACATAAGGAGCAATCAAATGCCCACGTTAGAGCAAATCCAAGCAAAGCTTAAGAAGCTCCAGGCGCAAGCTGACGTCCTTATTGCCAGGAAAGCACAAGTTGCGGTCGACCAGATTCGCGAGCTGATGCTCAAGCACGGTCTCACTACCGCAGATATCGAAGCAAAGGCAAAGGCGAGACGCGCCGCGCGCGGCTTGAATGGCCATGCTGCAGGTGGCAAAGCAAAAGCCGCTGGCGCAGGTAAGTCGCTGCCGAAGTACCGCGACCATAAAACGGGCGCGACATGGACAGGTCACGGGCGTGCACCGGCCTGGATTGCCGCCGTGAAAGACCGGGCTCAATTCCTGATTGAAGGCGCAAGCGAACAGAAGTCCGCGGCAAAGGCAGCGGTTACTCAGGCCAAAGGCAAAAGTAAAGGTCAGCCTAAAGGCGCACAGCCGCCCAAGTACCTCAATCCGAAAACTGGAGCGACCTGGAGTGGACGCGGGCCGGCGCCGGCATGGCTCGCCACGGTCAAGGACCGCACCAAATTTCTGATCGATGGCGCCTCGGCTGCCAGCAATGTCGCCGCAAAAAAAGTCGTGACGGCGAAAAAGGCAGTGGCGAAGAAAGGTACCGCGGCCACTAAGAAAGCTGCGGCAAAGAAAAGCACGGCTAAGCCCGCTGCAAAGAAAGCCGCGGTAAAGAAGGCTGCTGTGAAGAAAACGGCAACGGCCAGAAAAGCGCCAGGCCGCAAAGCGGGTGGTAGAGGCAAAGCCGGCGCGACGAGCGCCGCCGCAGCGCCGCAAACCTCGTCAGTGCAAGCCGGCGCGTGAGCGCAACGGAGTCGCGAAGTAGATGACCAGCATGCTCGAAGTACCCCAGCAGGAGGACCATGTCGTCCTGCTGGATTCCGTTCCTCACCCGGCAGCCGACGCCGCCGAACCATTCATTGTCGCCAGCGACCGCCGGGTGATTCTGGCTTATCCGATTGCTGAATCCGACTTCGAACGATTCGGACCATTCGATTCCGACGATGATCCATTTTGCACGGTGCTATTTCCCGACGCCGTGTTTCATCGTCTTGGGCCGCCCGGTGACGGCGATCTCGAGATACATCCTCTCGCGTCGCAAGGACTCAGTGGGTACTCGGTTCATGAAGTCATGAATTCGTCGTTGGCCGCTGAGATTTCGGCCGTTACGTCGCCTGGTCCTTTGCAGCGCCATTTCGTCATCACGTTTCAGGGTGCGACGTTCGAATGCGTGGCGTCGGACTATACGGTGGTCGGCGTGTATGGCGCGGGTGAGATCGCCTGGCGGGAAGCCTTCTCGCTGGTCCGCTAATCTTCCTGGCGGTTATTGCTGCTTGTTGGCGTTCATTGCCGCTGGGTGACGCGACCTCTTTCCAGTCTGTCCCATCGCCTGAACGCTCGCCTCGCGCAGCGTTCGGGCGTTCCAATGCCTGCCCCTCCAGTCAATCGGCACACTATGTAGCAAAACACGGTCCTGGCAACGGGCACGCGCAATGCGTCCTGCCCAGGTAGTAAGAACCCGGGCTTAAGGTCCCGGCGTGCCCGCCAAACGGCAAACCACGAACTGCAGGGTGCTTGCCCGCCGCGTCCTGCCGATTAGCATCGAGGCCACGCATGCTGACGATTCCCATTACCGCCTTTGTCACGCTCGTCATCATATTGGTGATTGCCAATCTGTCGAGTGGCGAAAAGAAGATCGAACACAAGATCGAACGGCTTTATACGAGTGACGACCCGCAGTTTCTCCGTTCAATGGGCCTGCTGCTCGGGCCGCCCGTACTGTCCGGAAACCGCTTCGAGATGTTGCTGAACGGCGAACATATCTTTCCGTCGATGCTCGAAGGCATCCGCTCCGCAAGTAAAACCATCACGTTTGAAACCTTCATTTACTGGTCCGGCGAGATAGGCGAGCAGATCGCCAGCGCACTGGCGGACAAAGCACGCGAAGGCGTCGCCGTGCATGTACTGCTCGATTGGGTGGGCTCGTCGAAAATGGATAAGCGTTATCTGAACATGCTTCAAGATGCGGGCGCGGAAGTGATCCAGTATCACAAGCCGCATTGGACCGGTCTCGGGCGAATGAACGATCGCACTCACCGCAAGCTGCTGGTGATTGACGGACACATCGGCTTTACCGGCGGCGTGGGCATTGCACCGGAGTGGACCGGCCACGCACAAGACGAAAAACATTGGCGCGATACTCATTTTCGTGTGGCCGGCCCGGTGGTTGGCCACATGCAGGCCGTGTTCATGGACAACTGGGTTAAAGCGACCGGCAATGTGCTGCATGGGCCCGACTACTTTCCGGAAGTCGAGGGCGTTGGTGACGGCCTCGCGCATATGTTCAGCAGTTCGCCTTCAGGCGGCAGCGATGACATGCAGTTGATGTATCTGATGGCGATCACCGCGGCAACCCGCTCTATTCATCTGGCGAGTGCCTACTTTGTACCGGACAAGCTGACGATCAATGCGATCGTCGAGGCGGCAAAGCGCGGTGTGAAAGTGCAGATCCTCACGCCCGGAAAACGTATCGACACCCATACCGTGCGCGAAGCGTCGCGTGCCTGTTGGGGCAACTTGCTGCGAGCGGGTGTCGAGATGTTCGAGTATCAGCCGACCATGTTTCATTGCAAGTTGCTGGTGGTGGACGAGTACCTGGTCTCGGTCGGCTCCACCAATTTCGATAGCCGCTCGTTCAAACTCAACGACGAAGCGAACCTGAATATCTACGACCACGACTTCGCGAAGCAGCAAACCGCAACCTTCGCAGACGACATCAGACAGTCGCACCAGGTCACACTCGACGCGTGGCTGCGACGGCCGTTTCCGGAGAAGCTGATCGAGAAGTTTGCGTCGCTGCTGGATACGCAGCTGTGATGCGATGACTGCGCAACGCGCTGCTGTTTCCTTTCAATAACATTTTCCCGCCCATTTCGAACATATGCTCAATGACTTTTTTTAGCTTTTATTTTTGAAACATGTTAAAAAGCTTTCCGACATCGTATATTGACATGAAGTCTTCACGCAGTGAGGGCAGAGTGACAGCAACGAATGGCGTGCTGTAGAGATTGAAGCAACGCATTCGAAATTACATATAAATATATTACGAGGCATCGAACGCTCGATTGAAGCGGACCTGAGTTCAGGCGCGCGTCACGAAGAGCCGGCAGGTATCACGTCGAGTGGTACGTGTTTTCGGTGCAGCAGCGGTCGTCGCGGATCGGATTTGCCGGCGTAAAGATACGTAATGGTACGTAAAGGCAAATCGCATGGGCCTGATCCCCGGTAGTACGGCCGCAAGGCGTCCGCGAGCGCGGGCGCGGTATCGGTACGCATTTGCGTTGCGCAAGTGCATGCGAATACGCCATGCCCATCGAAAAACTCCTTGTTCCGCTACCGGCGGGCCTGAAAGTCTACGTTGAACGTCACGTATTCGATCCGGCCTTCGAGAGTGTCATTCTGATCAACGGCGCGCTGGCCACCACGGCGTCGTTCGGACAGACAATCAAATACCTCGGCGAACGCTATAACCCAATTTGTTTCGATTTACCTTATGCGGGTCAATCGAAAACGCATAACGTGTGCGACTTCGTTCTGACAAAAGACGATGAAGTCGACATTCTGCTGCATCTAATAGGCTTATTCGAGCCGAGCTTCCTGTTATCGGTGTCGTGGGGCGGAGTGGCGTCGCTGCTGGCGCTCTCGCGGGCGCGCACAAGCGTGAGGCGCGCGGTGATTGCGTCGTTCTCGCCGCGGCTCAACGCAGCGATGACCGCGTATGTGACCGCGGCGCGCGACCACATCGCCGCCGGCGAAAATCTGAAGGCCGCGCAACTGCTCAACGATACCGTTGGGCAGCATCTGCCGCGCATCATGAAGCTCTATAACTACCGCTACCTCTCCACGCTGCCACGCGATGAGCAGGACCAGGTGGCCTTTCACGTCGACCAGATTCTGGCCATCCGTCCAGAGGACTACCTGCACGAGTTCCGCAACATCGAGTGCGGCCTGAAATTCCTCAACGGCGAGCTCGACGACTACACCACGCCTGAGGACGCCCGCTCGCTTAGCGCGCATCTGAAGCGCGCCGAGTTTCTCACGATCGAGCAGGCCGGGCATTTCCTCGATCTCGAAGGGCGGGCCGCACTGCGCCAGGTTCGGACGGCCATTTTCGATTACTTCGGCGCCGCGCGGGTCCAGGCGCCAGCCCGTGGGCTCGATGGTTTCGACACGTTCGCCGCCCGCACGTCCGCCATGCCGGTGCAACAACCCGCCATCGCGAACGTCGCGTTGCAAGCCACCGCCGATCACTCGTTCCAACAGGTCGAAACACCATGAATATCGCTCAGAGCATCGCTATCGTCGTACCGTGGACGCTGTGGCTGCTGTATTGGATCGCGACGTCGAACCGCGTCAAGGAAACCGCGCGCAAGGAGGCGTCTCTGTCGCGCACGTTGCAGTCGATTCCGTTGATCGGCGGAGGCGCACTGATCATCCTGCCGGACTTCAACACAGCGGCGTTGTCCTTCGATCCGCATGCGATCGGGCCGCTGCAGCTGGTGGGCCTGGCCGTGCTGTTAGCTGGACTTGCGTTTTCCGTGTGGGCGCGGCTGCATCTCGGCACCAACTGGAGCGTCTCGGTCACGCTGAAGGAAGACCACGAGCTGGTGCGCAGCGGACCCTATGGACTGGTTCGTCATCCGATCTATACCGGATGCCTGCTGGCGCTTCTCGGTGCTGTGCTGATCGGCGCGCAATGGCGTGGCGTGGCTGGGCTAGTGCTGATTTTCGCCTCGCTGGCGTACAAGGTCCGGGTCGAGGAGAGTTGGCTGACGGGTCACTTCGGCCGTGCGTATTCGCAGTATCGCCGCGACGTCGCCGCGCTGATTCCCGGTCTCTTCTGAGCGACCTGAATGGCGAAAGTCATCATCACCGCGATCGGCTCGGCGGGCGACGTGCATCCTTTGCTCGGCATCGGCGCGGCATTGGCCGCGCGCGGTCACGAGATCGTCTTCTGCACGCATCCGCCGTTCGCGGAGGCCGCCTCGCGCCAGGGTTTCGCATTCGTACCGATCGGCACCGCCGCCGAATATGAAGCGGCGATGGCTAACCCGGCGCTATGGCATCCGCGTACGTCATTCCGCACGCTATGGGCGGTGATAGCGCCTACGCTGCGTCCGCATTTCGATACGCTGGCTGCGTTGACCGATAGCGACACCGTGCTGGTCGGCACGTTGTGGGCTTTTTCCGCGCGGTTGATGCAGGAGCTGTATCGGGTGCCGTTCGTATCGGTGCAGGTCTCGCCGTCGACGCTGCTCTCCGCGCATGCGCCGCCTACCCATCCACGGTTGACCATTCCGCGCGGCTTGCCATTGGCTCTAAAAACGGCGCTGCTGCGACTGATCGAGCGCCACGTACTCGACAAGATCTGCGGCCCCGCATTGAACGCGTTGCGCGTGGAACTGGGGCTCGCACCGGCGCGCCGCATTTTCGGCGAGTGGCTGCATTCGACCGATGGTGTGCTGTGTCTCTTTCCTGACTGGTTCGCGCAAGCTCAGCCGGATTGGCCGTCGCCGCGTTGCCTCAGTGGTTTTCCGCTGTTCAACGACACGGGCGTGCAGGCGCCCGATCCCCAACTCGAAGCCTTTCTCGCCGCGGGCGAGCGGCCGGTGGTTTTCACCGCGGGTTCGACCTTGATCGATCAGGCGCGCTACACGGATGCAGTGAGCGCGGCGCTGGCGGAAAGCGGGCTGCGCGGGATTCTTTTGACGCCGGATGCGCCCGCCGCCCAAACAGATGCGCAGACAGACGCACAGGGCATGCTGCTCAAGCGGCGTTACGTACCGCTGCAAAAGCTGTTGCCGCGCTGCCGGGCGCTGGTGCATCACGGCGGCATCGGCACCGCGGCGCTCGCGTATGCTGCCGGCATTCCGCAAGTGGTGACGCCGTTCGCGCACGATCAGTTCGATAACGCGCAGCGTGTCGTCGTGAGCGGTTGCGGCGTTCGGCTCGATAAGCCACTGGAGCCGCAGGCGCTTGCGCGTGCGTTGAAGCATGTGCTCGGCAGCCCGTCGATCGCGACGCAGTGCGGACGCGTGCAGGACCGGCTTGCGTCGTCGCTGGATGGCTGCGAGGCAGCCGCACGGTATATCGAAGGTTTCGTGCCCGCCGGCGTGCGCGCGCAAACTGTCGGCCGCGCGTCTATCCCGGCACTCGCAGACAGCGGGCATAGCCCATGAGCGCCGCCACGCCATTGCCGAAGCACGCTGCGTCGGCTGACGAGGCGCACGGCGTCGGCTCCGGCCTTGGCCCCGCCGGCGAGCGCAGTGCACCCGGCATGCGCGGTGCCCGGCTTGCCTTGCTGACGTTCGCGCTGTCGCTGGCCACGTTTATCGAAGTCCTGGATTCGACGGTAACCAACGTTGCGGTACCGGCGATTTCCGGCGGCCTCGGCGTGTCCAACAGCCAGGGCACATGGGTGATCAGCTCGTACTCCGTGGCCGCCGCCATCGCCGTGCCCTTGACGGGCTGGCTCTCGAGGCGGGTCGGCGAAACACGGCTGTTTCTCGGCGCGGTGATCTTTTTCACGTTGACGTCGCTGCTATGCGGCATAGCAGGCGACTTTCATCTTCTGGTTGTATGCCGGGCATTGCAGGGGCTTTTCTCCGGGCCGATGGTACCGCTCTCCCAAACGATCCTGCTACGGACCTTCCCACCGGATAAACGCGTCGTGGCACTCGCGCTGTGGGCGATGACGGTGCTGCTCGCGCCGATCTTCGGCCCGGTGGTGGGTGGCTGGATCATCGACAACTTTTCGTGGCCGTGGATCTTCCTCATCAATCTGCCGATCGGCATCTTTTCGTTTGCGGTGTGCATGACGCTGCTGCGCCGCGATGCACCCGTTGGCAAGGCAGTGCCGATCGATCTGCCCGGCATTATCTTGCTGGTCGTCGGCGTCGGCTCGCTGCAGACGGTGCTGGATCTCGGTCACGACCGCGGCTGGTTCGATTCGCCGTTGATCCTGACGCTCGCGATCGTCGCCGGCCTGGCGATCGTGTCGCTGTTGATCTGGGAGGCGGGCGAACGGCATCCGGTAATCGATCTGAGCCTGTTCCGCGATCGCACGTTTTCGTTCTGCGTGTTGATCATTTCGCTCGGCATGATGAGCTTCTCGGTAGTCGGCGTGATCTTTCCGCTCTGGCTGCAGGCTGTGATGGGCTACACCGCGTACCAGGCCGGCCTCGCCACCGCACCGCTTGGCGTGCTCGCGCTGGTGTTCTCGATTCTGGTCGGCATTTATGCGGCCCGCTTCGACGCGCGCGTGCTCGCGACTTTCGGCTTTCTCGTGTTCGCGGGCGTGCTGTGGTGGGATGCGCATTTCACGCTGACCATGACCTTCACGCAAATCATCACGCCGGGTCTGATTCAGGGCATCGGCTTGCCGTGCTTCTTCATTCCGTTGACCGCTGCAACGCTCTCGCGCGTGTCCGACGACAAGCTTGCCGCGGCCTCGAGTCTGTCGAATTTTTTGCGCACGCTGTCGGCGGCGTTCGGCACGGCGATGAGCGTCACGCTATGGGATAACCGCGCGCTATATCACTACGACGTCGTCGCGCAGTCCGTGACGAAATCGTCCGGCAATACGCAGCGCTTCGTTCAGGGTCTGCACGGCATGGGCATCGACGGCGCGCGCGAACTCGCCACCTTGCATCACGTCGTGCAGCAACAGGCCTACATGATGGCGACCGGCGACATGTTCTACATGGCAAGCATCACCTGCCTCGTGCTCGCCGCGATGATGTGGCTCACGCGTCCGAAGCGCGGCGCGGCGATGGCTTTAGGTCACTGAGGAACTTCGAATGACGATCCTGGGCGCATTGATCATCCTGTTTCATCCGAGTGAAGAGCAGCTCGCGCGCGCGGTGGCGATGCGTTCGGCGTGCGACCGCCTGCTGGTAGTCGACAACTCGCCGTTGCCGGACGCGCGCGCCGCGATGGTGTTGGGCGAGGCGGGCGTTGCGTTGCTGCATCACGGTAATCGCAACGGCATTGCCGGCGCCTTCAATTGCGGCCTGAGCGCGCTGTTCGACGCAGGCGCGGATGCAGTCGCGCTGTTCGACCAGGATTCCGAGGCGCCAGACGCTTACTTCGCGGTGATGCGCGACCGGTGCACGTCGATGAGTGGCCGGGCATTTTTAGCGGGCCCGCGCGTCTTCGATGAAAACGATCAACGCTTCCTGCCCGAACTCGCGACGAGCGGTCTGGCGGTGGAGCGGCTGTCGATACACGCCGACGCCGCGATGCAACGCTGCGCGTTTCTGATTTCGTCCGGCTGTGTGATTTCACGCGAGGCGTTCGCGCGGCTCGGCCGCTTCGATGAAACGCTTTTTATCGACCACGTCGACACCGAATACTGCCTGCGTGCGTTGCTGCGTAATGTACCGGTGTACGTGGTGCCGTCACTTGTACTGCTGCATCGGATCGGCTCACGGCGGCGCCACAAGCTGGGTTCTCTGGAATTGACGACGATGAATCACCCCGGTTTCCGCCGCTATTACAGCGCGCGAAACGCAATGCAGCTTGCGCTGCAGTATGGAATGCGCCTGCCGGTCGCCATCGTACCGAACGTGCTGACGCTCTGGCAAATCGTGCAGATTGCGCTGCTTGAAAAGGACAAGCTGGCCAAGCTCAATGCGATAGCACTGGGTCTATTCGATGGATTCTTCGGACGAATGGGGCCGCTTGAGCGCACGCGTCCGCGACTCGCGGCCAAAGTTGCCAGGACCGCGAATCTGGTTAATGCGACTAGCCCGGCGAGGCTTGGCGAGACGAATACGCCGGTAGCAGGAGAACCTGCAATGTCCCTTACCCGGCACTCATGAGACGGTCTATGCAATTCCCCAAGCCACGCACGTTGCCGTTGCTGCTGCCGCCGCTGCTGATTGCAGCAGCGCTGAGCGGTTGCGTGAGCGACGCGGGCCTGCAAGCGAACGTCAAACCGATCAAGCCATCCACCGATGCACTTTCGCAGACCATCGGGCCAGGCGCGAACGGGGCGTGGCCCGCGCCTGATTGGGTCAAGCGTTACCGCGATCCGCAACTGGATGAGGTGACCGCTGAAGCCTTGCAAAACAATCCCGACCTGCAGATCGCCAAGGCGAGGGTGGGCGCCGCGCAGGCGCAACTCGAACAGTTTGCTTCGCTCACCGGCCTCACCGGCACGGCGGGCGCGACAGTGAGCAAGGCCCGCTTACCGCAGCCGAACGACGTGGCTAACGTATCTGTCGGCGGCCAGCAGATTCCGGTGCAGTTGTTCAATGATCCGGTGGTGTCGCCGGCCGCGTTGTTCGCGGGCCTGAGCTACCAACTCGACCTGTGGGGCAAGAATGCCGCGCTGACCGGCAGTCTGCTCTCCACGCGCGACGCCGCGCGAATCGATGCCGAGCAGGCGCGGCTAACGCTGACGGTCGCGCTCGTGACGCTCTACTGTGAACTCGACCGCGCCTTCGCGATGCAGGACATTCTGCTGCAGAAGCAACAGGCCGCGGATAAGGTCGATGCGGTCTTGCGAGAGCGTGGCGCGCGCGGCATCGATAACGCGTACGACTCGGCGGACGCCACACTCAAGCGAAGCCGGCTCGCCTCACAGCAGGCGCTCAACGACGAGCGCATCAAGCTGACTGAGTTGCAGATCGGCGTGTTGACGGGACGCGGCGCAGAGCGGGGTTTGTCGCTTCATCGTCCGCAACTGGCCGCGGCGGCCGATGCGCCGATGCCTGCGCAATTGCCGGTCGATCTGCTGGGCCGCCGGCCCGACATCGTGGCGGCGCGTTTGCGGGCCGAAGCAGCGCTCGCCAACACCGATGCCACACGAGCCCAGTTCTATCCCGACGTGAATCTAGTGGCGTTTGCCGGGCTGACAGCATTGACGCCCGGCGCGCTTTTCTCACGCGCGGCGTTGACCGGCTCGGTGGGACCGGCGATCTCCCTGCCGATTTTCGACCGGACCCGTTTGCACGCGCAATTAGGCGGCGATTACGCCAACGTTGACGCTGCGGTCGGCCTCTACAACAAGACTGTCGACGAGGCGCTCGGCGAGGTCGCGCGTCAACTGACGTCCTTGCGCACGGTCGATACGCTCGCGACCGAGCAGACGCGCGCCGTGGAAGCGGCCTCGCATATCGTCGCAATTGCTGAAGAGCGGCATCGCCGCGGTATCGGCATGCAGAAGGACGTGACGCTGGCCGACCTGTCCTTGCTCGACGAACGCGCGCAGCAAGTGGATTTGCAGGGCCGCCGCAGAATGCTGCAGGTTGCGCTGGTCGGCGCGCTCGGTGGCGGCTTTGACGTACGCAAGGTGGCGGGCGCACCGATTTCTCACTATCAGACCACCTTTCCTTCTCACGCACGCATCACGGATACGCACTTCGATTGAATGCACAACGATAAACAGGCACAACATGCCGCGGGCTGGACCGAGGAGCAGGCAAACCCGGCAAACGCGGCAGGCATAACGAGCGACGCGCACGATGCGAAACGGGCGGCGCGCCGGCGGCGCTTTGCCGTTTTCTTCGGCGTGGCGGCGCTCGCCGGTATGGCGTGGCTGACGTACTGGGGCTTAAGCGCGCGCTTCTTCGAAGAGACCGACGATGCCTACGTGGCCGGCAACATCGTGCAGATCGCGGCGCAGATACCAGGCACGGTCACCGATATTCTGGTGGAGAACACACGGCAGGTCCGCGCAGGCCAGCCGCTCGTGAAACTCGACGACGCCGAAGCGGCCGCCGCGTTCGCGCAGGCTAAAGCGCAGCTGACGCTCGCCGTGCGACAAGTGGCCAACGCGACGATCTCGCGCAAGCTCTACGTTCAATCGATCGACGCGCGCCGCGCCGAACTCGCATTGGCGCAGCGTGCGCTGGCGGCGCGCGATCATGCGTCAGTGGAAGTCGTGTCGCCGGAAGAGTTGGCGCGCGCCCGCGAAGCAGTAGCAGTCGCGCAAGCGAATCTCGCCTCGGCGCAAGTCCAGCTCGACGCCGCCCGCGCGCTCGGCGGTAAATTCCCGGTCGAAGCCAGCCCGCCGGTTTTGCAAGCTGCGGCGCAATTGCGGCTTGCTTACCGGAATCTGCAACGCACCACGGTCGTTTCTCCCGTCGACGGTACGGTCGGACAGCGTTCGGTGCAGATCGGCCAGCAGGTCGGGCCGGGGCTCGCACTCATGTCGATCATTCCGCTCGAGCGTCTGTGGGTCGAGGCGAATTTCAAGGAAGGCCAGATTCGCAGCATGCGCGTGGGGCAGCCGGTGCGCATCGTATCGGATGTGTACGGCTCGCAAGTGGTGTATCAGGGGCACGTGGAGGGCTTTTCGGCTGGCACGGGTAGTGCGTTTTCGATGCTGCCGTCGCAGAACGCCGCCGGTAACTGGATCAAGGTCGTGCAGCGCGTGCCAATCGTGATTTCGCTCGACCCGGCCGAACTCGCGGCGCATCCGTTGCGGCTCGGCCTGTCGATGCAGGTGTCGGTGGATACGCATGTGCGCAGCGGTCATCTGATCGGCAACGATACGCCGGCGGCCGCGCAGAGTACCCGCGTTCACGATAACGTTTCGCGCGATGCGGATGCGCTGATCGCACAAATCATCCGGGACAATAGTGACCGTGGTGGTGCTGCTGACTAGCAATCTGCGCCGCTGAGATACGCTTCGACCTCCGATACTTGAGACGGATTGCCGCTCTCGTCACCTGGGCGGACAGGTACGGCAAGAATTGTTTTCGCGCGTTGATAAGCGCCGGCAAATGCTCGCAATTCCTGCGTAATCGGCCGGTCATCCAGCCGGCGGCGTAGCAGCGCTTGTGCAATGGAGCGTTCGATCAAAGCGAGCTGGCTGTCGATATAGTCGAGGGACAACTGGCGGCAGCGTGCTGAAACACCTGCTACAGCCAATAGCGCCGGCACGATGGAAATGCTCAGAAACCCGCCCGCGGGAATGCGCGCCAACGCGGCGGGCGACTCGAATAGCTCTTTGCGCAGCGCTTCGAATACGGCCTTGCCCCATACCTTACTTTCGGTTGCGAGTGACTCACGGCGGCGTGCGAGTGCATCTCTCGCGGCCTCGTCTTCAATGCGGCCTTCTGCGACCATCAACTTGCCGTCAGCGCGGTCGCCTTCCTGAATACAATCGGTGCCGAGATAGGCGGCAATCTGATTGCGTCCAGCCAATACCAGGTGTTGCAACGCATCCGGCACGAGTGGATCGAGCGGGACTACTTCGCACGTGAGCGGTTTGCCGTCGAAGTGAATCGCGCAGCGTCCATCCTCTTCCAGCGCCGGGCAGCGTGCAAGAGAAGGGTAGTCGTAACCCTGCGTCGTGAGGCTGAACGTGTCGCCCGCGCGATGCAGCAGCGTATCCGCGCTGGCGTCGAAGGCGGCGACGCCAGTCTCGTCGAGTACGGTTTCGTATTTGCCGACCCGAAGCTTTTCACCCAATCGCTTGCGGGGCACTCGCCCAATCGCAATGCAGCCGATGAACCGATCTCGATGTCGGAACAGTTCCGGCAACGACATCGCTGGCGGACTGTTGCAACATTTTCCGCACGCCGAGCACGCGAACGAAAACGTGCTCACCATGGCCGGCGTACCGAGTCCTGATAGTGCGTCAGGATGAAATGCGCGACCTCGGGTGAGTGATAGGCGCCGATCAGTTGCGCGACCCACGGTTCAGTGCGGTCGCCGTCGCGCACGGTCAGCACGTTGGCATAGGGCGAGCGCGCGTCTTCGAGACCGAGGCTATCGCGTGCGGGGTAAAGACCGACGCGTGCCGCATCGCTGCTATCGATCACAGCGAAGGCCACGCTGTTCAAGCTGTCGAACAGGCGAGCATGCGGCACCTGGCGGATTTTCAGGTTCAAGCGGTTGCTCGTGATGTCGGCAAGCGTGGCATGCAAACCGGCGCTGTCCTTGAAGGTCAGCAGCGTGAAATTTTGCAGCAGGATCAAGGCGCGCGCGGTGCCTTCACGGTCGTCGGGAATCGCAATGGTCGCGCCTCGCTGCAACTGGCCGAGGTTCGTCAATTTGCGCGAATACAGCGCGATCGGAAATGTGACGGTGGTCGCGACGCTCGTCAAGGCGTAGCCGTGTTGTTTGCGCTGCGCTGCGAGGCTCGGCCCGTCTTCGAAGCTTGCAGCATCGATCTGTTTTGCGGCGAGCGCGGCGTCGATACCATCGGGCTTGTCGAAGACGACGACGTCGAGCGTAAGGCCTTGCGTGGCGGCAATACGCCGTACTTCGTCCATGATCTGCGCGTGGGCACCGGCGGTGACGCCGATCTTGACGACCTGCGATGCGACGGCGTGCGCAGGATGGACCCACGAAGCCGCAATCAGCAGCGCCGCTGTGATGAACGCGCGTGGCTTCACGATGCATCCCTCAAGACTGTACGAAAACCGATATGCGAGGCCGGCAAATCCGCTTCCTGCTGTTCGCGGGACGCCGCCCGATAGCGTACGCAATAGTCGCGCGAACACAGGAACGAGCCGCCTTTGATGACCATCGGCGTGTCGTGTTTGCGGCTTGCAGGTGCGACTGCCGCGGTATCGCCATTGGTGTGCGACTGATGCGGGCCGCTGTAGACGTCTCTCGTCCATTCCCATGCGTTGCCGATCATGTCGTAGAGCTTGAAGTCATTCGCCGCATAGCAGCCGACCGGCGCGAGGCCAATGTGACCATCCTCATTGGTGTTCAGCACGGGAAACACGCCTTGCCAATAATTCGCACTTGGCTTGCCGCGTTGGTCGCGTGGTGCAGTGTCGAGATCCGCGCCTTCGTGGCCGGCTTTGCCCGCATACTCCCACTCGGCTTCGGTCGGCAGATCGCGGCCGAGCCAACGCGCGTAGGCCAGCGCGTCAGCCTGCGTGACCATCGTCACCGGCTGGTTCATGCGGCCATCGAGATTGCTGCCGGGCCCCGTCGGATGATTCCACGCGGCGCCCTTGACCCACGTCCACCACGCCAGATCGCGCGCGTTCATTTCTTCGCGCGTCGGCGTATGAAAAACCACAGCGCCGCCCTGGCGCTCCGAATCGCTGACGTAACCCGTGGCTTTCACGAATGCGGCGAACTGCGCATTCGTCACATCGGTCTGGTCGATCCAGAAGCCGGCGACGTGGGTTTGGCCGTCGCCGGCAGGGCGCTCGTCTTCATACCCGAGTTTGCTGCCGAAGACGAAGTTGCCGCCATGCAGATGCACCATGCCGGCTTTCGGATCGTCGCGCCAGCGCGAAGGCAGGCCGGCATAGCGCTCGCATTGCTGTTCGGAACCGAGCGCCACTAAAGTGCGCGAGCGGTTCAGTTCGTCGAATGCGCTCTGCTTCCCGCCGCTCAAT
The DNA here is from genome assembly GCF_900116445.1 of Paraburkholderia aspalathi. Taxonomy (GTDB): domain Bacteria; phylum Pseudomonadota; class Gammaproteobacteria; order Burkholderiales; family Burkholderiaceae; genus Paraburkholderia; species Paraburkholderia aspalathi. The sequence goes on along the minus strand of NZ_FPBH01000007.1, from coordinate 187,894 downwards.
GCCGCCGAGGCGGCCATCGCGGCGGTAAAGGCCGCGGTAAAAGCGACCGTGGCGATTGCGGCATAGGCGCCGTACAACGCCGCGGTGCTTTTCAGTTTGAATCGGACGGACATGGCGGGCTCAGTAGTAGCCGCGCGGACGCAACGGCTCGACACCGCCGACGCTGCTCATATAGCTGTTCCACTGCTGCACGAGGCCGTCGATTACCGACGGATTCTGCGTTGACACGTCCTGCGTTTCGCCGCGGTCGGCGCTCATGTCGAACAGTTGCCAGTGACCGTCCACCGGACCCAGCGGCGGTTCTGTCCACAAGGCTTTCCAGCGGCCGTCGGCGCTGCGCAGATAGCCGCGGCCGTAGGCTTCGTCGCCGAATGACGCGGTGTGCACGGCGTCGGTGGTCTGATCGTTCAGCAAAGGCAGCAACGACTGCCCGGTGATCGGATACACATAGCGATTGTTGTAGACCACCTTGCCCTTGTTCTGATCGACGCCGGTGAGCGTATTGATCAGCGGCGGCGCAGCTTGTGTGGGCGGCGAGATCTGTGCGACGGCGAGGAATGTGGCGGTGTTATCGGTCACATGCGTGAAGTCGCGCAGCGTGGGCTTCTGTGTGGTCTGACCCGGCAGATGCACGATCAATGGCGTGGATACGCCACCTTCTCCGGAATAGCCCTTCGTCAAACGGAACGGCGTGGCGCTTACTTCAGCCCAGCGCAAGCCGTATTGCAGACGTTGCGCGTTCTGCTTGCCGTTGTCGGTGCCGAGTGTTGAATAGACCGGGTCGGCGGCATTCGCTGTGTCGGTGGCGGTCGGGTCTGCGCCGGAGTCGATCGGCCAGCCTTCGGCGCCATTGTCCGACTGGAACATGATGAAGGTGTTGTCGTACTCGCCGATGTCCTCCAGATGCTGGATCAGCAGGCCGATGTTGTGGTCGAGATTTTCGACCACGCCCGCGTAGATTTCCATGTAACGCGCCTGGGCTTTCTTCTCGGCGGGCGAGAGGCTCGCCCACGTCTTGTTCACAGTGCCGGGACCGTAGTCGGTATAGCCCTGCGCGGCGCTATGCACGGCGCTTACATATTTCGCGTTGGCAGTGCCGTTGTTTGCCGTGGCCGCTGTCGCTACGAGCGTTTCCGATGCGCCGCCGTACGGCACAAAGTCATTCGGAATGATGCCGAGCGTTTTTTGCCGCGCGATACGCGCGTTGCGGATCACGTCGTAGCCGGCGTCGTATTTGCCGACGTAATTGTGCAGATACGGGTCGGGAACCTGCAGCGGCCAGTGCGGCGACGTGTAGGCCGCGTAGGCGAAGAACGGCTTGCCGTCGCCCTTGTTCGAGTCGATGTACGAGATCAAACGTTGCGTGTAGAAGTCTGTTGAATAGAACACGGCGGGGCTGCCGCCTGCGCCGCCCGGTTGTCCAGGCTGACCGGGTTGCACGTACTTGCCGTCTTCGGTGTAGTTCTGCGAATTCGCCAGTTCGTGAGCAAAGTGATTGGTCGCGGCGCCGCCGAGCAGCGCGTAGCTGTGCTCGAAGCCCCATTGATCCGGCGTCTGACCGCCACCGGTCGTGCTGCCGACGATCCCGGAGCCGATGTGCCACTTGCCGGCCATGTACGTGTGATAACCGCCGTCCTTCAACAATTGCGCGACCGACAACGCGCGGTCGTTCAAATAACCTTCATAGCCGGGCAGGCCTTTGCGTTCGTCGGTCGGCACACCCATCGTCCCCTCGCCGACCAGATGGTGATCAGTGCCGGAGATCAGCATGGAGCGCGTGATCGCGCAGACGGTGCCGGTATGGTGATTCGTCAGGATGCGGCCCGACTGGACCAGAGCGTCGAGGTTGGGCGTATTGATTTCGCCACCGAAGGCATGGATGTCGGAATAGCCGAGGTCGTCGGCCATGATGTAGAGAATGTTCGGGCGCTTTTGCGCGGCCACCGGCGCGGACGCCGTCGGTCCGGGCGGCTTGTCGTCGCCGCAGGAAGCGAGTACGACGAGGCTGGCGACGGCCGCGCCGATTATGCCGAGACGAAGAGTGGGGCGTTGCGATCGTCGTGTTGTCATTGTTGTGCTGACCGGATATGTCGGGTCGCCGATGTTAGCAATGACGCGAGAGTGGCCAAAGATCGATTTCTGCGTTGCTATGTTTGATTGTCGATATAGGTGTTAAAGCGTGATGGGCGATATAACGCACGACGCAACTCCGGGTGCTGCTTTGTGTGTTTTTTCGTGCGCGGCTAGTTGCCGGGATCGATCACGGGCTTCTCAGGATCTGCCAGCGTTTTATAAGGTAGCGACGCGGCGCGCGGGTTGGTTGTGGTGTCGTCGATCACGCGATCGACGTCCGCGGTTTTCGCGAGTTCCGTGAGGAATGTCTGTTTGTCGAAGCCTGGTGCGACGCAGCCTTGTACGTAGATGAAGCGGCGTTGCAGCGTGAGCCACAGCGTCGACTGTTCGCGCCAGTGGGTGGCGTAATTGATGTTGGTGAGACGCCGCTGGACGGCGTCGGCAATTTCCGCGTCGTAGAGATACGCGTTTGACAGCCGGCAACGGCCTTCCACCCAGCAGCTATTGCCGCGCTCGATCCGGTAATGACTATCGTCGAGCCACTCCTGCTCGGTCTCGAGTGGGCCTAAGGGCACCGGGCAGTCGCTGATCGCTTTGGATATCTGAAAGAACGGATCGTGGCCGCGATTGACGCGCGCTGCTTGTGCTTGTGCTTGCGCTTGGGCATGCGTCGCGGCCATGCAAATCAGCAGACTTGCCAGGTACTGTTGGATCAGGCGCTTCATCGTCTTGGGCTCCGGGATTTTGAGCGTGGGGCAGACGGATCGACGGTTTGGATTCTCGACTACCCAGTCGAGATTATGCAGCGGCGCCTCTAAACCTCACTGACTCTTGCGACGATTTTCAACGGCGAACTTGATCAGCTCAGCCTGGCCTTCGATATCGAGCTTGCGCTTCAGATTCAACCGATGCGTTTCCACCGTGCGCACCGAGAGATCGTTGCGTTGAGCGATCTGCTTGCTCGAGAGACCTTCCGCGAGTGCATCGAGAATATCGCGCTCGCGCGGCGTGAGTCTTTCAATCGGTGATTGCGTCGCCGATGCCTGGATCAATCGAGCGCCCAGTCCCGCGCTGAAAAACGTCTTGCCCTCCAGCACCGCGCCGATTGCCTGAATGATTTCGGTGGCGGGCGAGTCCTTGAGCACATAACCGCTGGCCCCTGCGCGCACGGCCTGGGTCACGTACTCGAGGTTGTCGTGCATGGAAAGCATCAGCACGCGTATCGCCGGGAAGCGCTCATGAAACATGCCGGCCAGCGCGATGCCGTTCATTCCGTTCATGCCGACATCCATCAGCACCAGATGTGGCTCCTGGCTGGCGGCGAGCGCGAGTGCTTCCTGGGCGTTGCCCGCTTCGCCGACGATCTCGATGTTGCGCACGGCTTCGAGTCTCGCGCGCAGACCATCGCGTACCAGCGGGTGGTCGTCGACCAGAATCAGACGTGCGATGGCGAGTGACATGTCGTTCATAGCGAGGTTTCCTGCAAGGCCGGCGATTGAAGCGCAGAGGCAACGACTGGCACGCGCGCGGTCACGATCGTATGACCGGCTTGCGAGCTGAGCGACAGCTTGCCGCCCAATGTGTCCAGCCGCTCGCGCATATTGCGCAGACCCACGCCTGCGCGTGGATTGACAAGTGCGTGCGCCACGTCGAAACCGCGTCCGTTGTCCGAAATCGTCAGCGTGACGGTGTCGCTCGATACTTCCAGCGATAGCGCCGCGCTGGACGCCTGCGCGTGCCGCACGATGTTCGTTAGCGCTTCCTGGGCGATGCGGAACAGGACCGTGTTTACCGCTTCCGGCAAAGCCGCTGCATGAGTGTGGGCGATCTGCGTGAAGCCGATCTCGATGCCGGACTCGTCGCTCAACTCGCGCGTGAGTTGCTCTAGCGCGGCAGCAACGCCCAGGTCATCGAGCATCGACGGACGCAGCGCGTGAGAAATACGGCGCACTTCACGCAAGGTCTCGCCGATGCGCGCCACGCTAGTTGATAGCGCGGCTTCCGCCGCAGGCACGCGCACATCGCTGCGTTCGAAGCGCGCCAACGCCGATTCGAGCAGCAGCTTCACGGAGACCATCATCTGACTAATGCCGTCGTGCAATTCACGCGACAGGCGTGCCCGTTCATTTTCCTGAGAGTCGACCACCTGCTGCGCGAGCCGCTTCAGTTTTGCATCAGCACTGCGATATTCGGTGACGTTGAGCACGAGCGCACACAATGCGATCACCGCGAGCCCGGCGAGTGCGATGGCATCGATCCACTGCATCGTGCGGTCGATGTTGGCCGCCGCGCGCTGATCGATGTCCGCGAGCGTGGCGTCGACGTCGTCGAGATAGATGCCGGTGCCGATCATCCAGCCCCAGCGTTCGAGCGGCACCACGTAACCCAGTTTCGACGCGAGCTTGCCCGTCGACGGACGATGCCACACATAGCGCACATAGCCGCCGCCGCGCGTGGCCGCGGCGAGCAATTGCTGGATCGTCAGCTTGCCTTGCGGATCGCGCAGCTCCCAGAGATCGCGTCCGACGAGGTCGGGTTCGCGCGGATGCATCAGCGAACGGCCGTGCATGTCATAGACGAAGAAGTAGCCGTCCTTGCCGAAATCCATTTTCTCGAGGATATCGAGCGCGCGGGTGCGCAGCATTGCGTCATCACGCGCGTTGTCCTGGCCGGCGTTGTAGAGCGGGGCGATCGCCGTGGTCGCGAGCTCGACGTAGTGCTTGAGTTCGATTTCCTTGCTGGCCATGTACGCGGCCTGGGTGGTCGCGTGTTGCGTCTCGGCGAGCGCCGTGGCTTCCTGGCGCACGCCAATTTCAATGCTGGCGATGGCCGCCAGAAAGGGAACGATCGCCAGCAGGACAATCTTTGCTTTGAGTTTCATCGTAGACAGGACGGCCGACAGGCTACGTAATATTACGTAGCCGGCTTACGTAGTTGCGCGCTTGTGAGAGCGTTCACGAAGGCGAATACTACATCCCCACGACGCACCGCGCCTTCCGGCGCGCAATGGTGCGGCGCACAGTTGCAAAAGCAGAACCCGGTTTTGCCGTCTAATTTCAGGTAACCGGTTTTCCGCGTGCTCGACCACAAGTCATGGCGCGCGGTTTCAATAATAGACCTAGGAGATGTTTGTGGAGACCTCCCAATCTGCCGGCCGTTCATGGCTATGGCTCATCCTGCTGATCCCGTACATTGCGTTGCTGTGGTTGCCGTTCTATAACGACACGCGGCCCTCGTTCGCCGGCTTTCCGTTCTTCTACTGGTATCAGTTCTTGTGGGTTCCGTTGACCTCGCTACTGATTTACGTCGTGTACCGAGGTGTCAAATGAGCGATGTCACTCCTGTGAACCCGGTTGCGATGACCGTCTTTATCGCATTCTTTGTTCTCGTCACCGTTATCGGTTTTTTTGCCGCGCGCTGGAAGCGGGGCGATCTGACGCAATTGCATGAGTGGGGCCTGGGTGGCCGCCAGTTCGGCACGTTGATTTCGTGGTTCCTCGTGGGTGGCGATTTCTATACCGCCTATACCGTGATCGCGGTGCCCGCGCTGGTGTATTCGGTGGGCGCGTATGGCTTCTTTGCGCTCCCGTACACGATCATCGTCTATCCGTTCGTGTTCGCGGTGATGCCGAAGCTGTGGAAGATCGCGAAGGCGAAGGATCACATCACGGCGGCGGACTACGTGCAGGGTGAATACGGCGGCAAGTGGTTCCCGGCTGCGGTTGCATTGACCGGCATTGTCGCGACGATGCCGTATATCGCGCTGCAACTGGTGGGCATGCAGGTGGTGATCAAGGGGCTCGGCGTCACCGGCGAGATGCCGCTGATCGTCGCCTTCGTGATTCTTGCGCTGTACACGTATGCAAGCGGCTTGCGGGCGCCGGCGATGATCGCGTTCGTCAAGGACATCATGATCTATATCGTCGTGATCGCGGCGGTCTGGCTGATTCCGGCGAAGCTCGGCGGCTATGCGCATGTGTTCGATGCGGCCGATACGTATTTCAAGGCCAAGGGCGGCGCAACCGGGATCATTCTGAAGCCGACGCAGTTCACTGCTTATGCTTCGCTTGCGTTAGGGTCGGCACTGGCGGCGTTTATGTATCCGCATACGATGACCGCAGTCTTGTCGTCCTCCTCGGCTAATACGGTGCGCAAGAATGCGATTTTCCTGCCGGCTTATACGTTGTTGCTGGGGCTGATTGCGTTGCTTGGGTATATGGCGATTGCGGCCGGTGTGCATGTGAAGTCGGCGTCGGATATGGTGCCGGCGCTGTTTAACACGCTGTTTCCGTCGTGGTTTGTTGGTTTTGCGGCTGCTGCTATCGCGATTAGCGCTTTGGTGCCCGCCGCGATCATGTCGATTGGGGCGGCTAATCTGTTCACTCGCAATTTGTGGCGTCCTCTTGTTTCGCCGGGTATCACGCCTGAGGCGGAGGCTTCTACGGCGAAGATTGTTTCGCTCGTTGTTAAGTTTGGGGCGCTGTTGTTTATCGTGTTCTTGCCTACGCAGTATGCGATTGATTTGCAGTTGCTGGGTGGGGTTTGGATTTTGCAGATTTTCCCGGCTATTGTGTTTTCGTTGTATACGCGGCGGTTGAATACGACGGGGTTGTTTCTTGGGTGGCTGGTCGGGATCGTGCTTGGGACCGGGCTTGCTATTTCTCAAGGGCTCAAGCCGGTGTTTGCTTTGCATGTCGGTGATGCTGTTTATCCGGTTTATATCGGGTTGATTGCGCTCGCCGCGAATGTTGTTGTTAGTTTTGTTGTGTCGGTTTTGTCGCCGCGCAGGGTTGTGGCGGCGGTTTGATGTTGTTTGGCGTGGCTGACGCTGCTGGGGTGGTTGCTCCGGCGGCGTTGGCCTTTCCTTGAATTGTTAGTGGTCTATTAGTGTTGCCCCTGTGCGGGGCGGCACCGACTTTTCTTTGCCGCCGCAAAGAAAAGTAGGCAAAAGAAAGCGGCTAGAAGCCCCTGCTAAGCGGGGCCCGCAGCTCGCGCAGGGTAGTGGTGCGACTGGAATCTGTGTTCGTGCCACTACATGCGCTTGTGACAAGGGCGTCATACTTCCGGCGGCGCTGCGCGCGCCGAAGAGTTGTTCAAAAACCATTCGGTATTTGGAGCTTGTCTCGTCGGGGTGCGGCGGATGCTGCGGCGTGCTCCTTGTTAGCGTCTACGCCGAAAGTTAATCCCCACGAATACGGCCATCAATGTCAAAAATCCGCCGAACAGTAGGGCGGAATTGACGACAACGTGTCTGACGCCAAGCACGTCGACGTTGATGAAAGGATACGGATAAAAGTCTGACAAACTGCCGCGCCAGAAGGTAATGGCGAGGTACGCGACAGGATAGATCAGCCACAGCAGGCAATGCCGTAGCCGCAAATGGAATCGCGGTACGAATAACACCCAGTAAAGCACCGCCAGCATCGGTAAAAGGCTGTGCAACGATTCGTTGAGCAGCAGCCTGTACGCCCTCGGTGACCACATTCCGCGTAGAAGCAGGTTGTAGGCGATCCCCACAAATGCCATGTAGACAACGACCGCGGTCACGACGGTGGGCTGTCGAAAAAAATGCACGATTACCGGACTGCGCCTTCGTAACGCTACGCAGGTAAAACAGACCGCGCACGCTAATACGGTTAGATTGGTGAGGTAACTGCTCATCCGCGCAACCCCATCGAGCACGCCGAGCCCGCGGGCTAGCGTGCGGTCGATCGTCAAATCGGCTTGCGCAACGATCGAAATCCACGCGATTACGGCAATGATCGCCGCCGGCGTCACAGACGAGACGCTGGGCGTATGGAGCGGAAGCTCGGGCTCATGGTGATGATGTGGGGCAGGGCGCATGCGAATGATTCTATACACACCACATTCGCTTTGCAGCAAGTGCGAAAAATCGCGTGAACCGAGGTCGAAGTCGATCCGGACTCAACCTCTGCCCAATAAAAATTCTACGGCGTGCTATGTGAAACGCTGACCGGCTGCAAACGGCTCACTACTTCGGGTATAGCCGAACTTGCGGGCGACGCTTCATCAATCGTCGTGCGGCCGCCGTCGTGGAAGAACGCGAGTTCCGCGGCCTTGTTCAGTACAAGGATACTGATGCGCCGATTGGTCGGCTCGTCGGCGACGTTGCTGTTTAGCGGCAACACATCGGCGAGTCCGCGCACCTGCAGCAGCTTCTCGCCGTGCATGCCGCCTGCTACCAACGCGCGGCGTGCGGCGTTGGCCCGCTCAGACGAAAGCTCTCAGTTTGAGTAGCCCTCTGGGCCGGCCGTGTACGGCACCGCGTCGGTGTGGCCGGCTATCGAAATGCGGTTCTCCACGTCGTTGAGCGCGGCGCCGATTTGCGTCAGGATCGTCACGGCGTAAGGCTGCAACTTTGAACTGCCGGACGGAAACATCGGACGATTCTGTGAATCGACGATCTCGATGCGCAAACCCTCGTTCGTGATCGAAATGCGGATCTGATCCTTGAATGTCTTCAGCACCGGGCTCTGTTCGATCAAAGCGGTGAGCTTCTCTTTCAATTGCTGAAGCCGTGCCGCGTCGGCGGGGGCCACGATCGGTGGGACCTTCGCCGGTGGTGTGGGTTCGGTCTGGGTTTTCTTGCCGTCGCCGGGACGGCTGTCGGTGATGTCGCGGCCGCCGCCCTGGATGACGTTCGGACGGGCCGCTGCCGTGCCCTCGTTGCCGCCGAGCAGGCTCGACAGCGGGGTGTTGAAATAGTCTTCGATGCCCTGCTTGTCGTACTTGGACGTCGAACCGAGCAGCCACATCAGCAGGAAGAACGCCATCATCGCGGTGACGAAGTCGGCGTAGGCGATTTTCCATGCGCCGCCGTGGTGGGCGCCATGGTCGCCACCCTTCTTCGAGCGGCGCACGATCACCGGAGCGCTTGTCTCGTCCTGCTGGGACGCGCGCGATCTTCTTTCACTCATGATGCCGCTCCGCGTCAGGCCGATTTCGGCATCTTGGTGGCGCGCACGGCGTCGTCGAGTTCCTGGAAGCTCGGACGGTCGGCGGTGAACAGGACCTTGCGGCCGAATTCGACGGCGATCGGCGGTGCATAGCCGGAGAGCGAGGCGAGCAGCACGGCCTTCACGCACTGGTAAGGTTTTGCTTCGGCGCGGCCTTTGGCATTGAGCAGATCGGCGACCGGACCGATAAAGCCATAGGCGAGAAGAATGCCGAGGAAGGTGCCGACCAGTGCGCCGGCGATCATTTCGCCGAGCACGGCGGGCGGCGCGCCGACCGAGCCCATCGTATGAACCACACCCATCACGGCGGCGACAATGCCGAATGCCGGTAAGCCGTCAGCCATTTTCTGAATCGCGTTGGCCGCGACCGATGCTTCCGCATGATGCGTGGCCAGTTCTTCGTCCATCAGGTCCTGCACTTCAAGCACGTTCACGTTGCCGCCGGACATCATGCGCAAATAGTCGACGATAAAGTCGAGCAGATGATGGTCCTTCAGGACGTGCGAATACTTCTGGAACAGCACGCTCTCTTCCGGCGCCATGACATCGGCTTCGAGCGACATCATGCCTTCCTTGCGTGCCTTCTGAAGCAGCTCGTAAAGCAGCGCGATCAGCTCGAGATATTTTTCCTTCGTATACCCACCGCTCTTAAAACACGAAGGAATTGCCTTGATCGTTTTCTTCAGCGTGGAGGTCGGATTGCTCACGACAAACGCACCGATCGCCGCGCCAAAAATACATAGCAATTCGAACGGTTGAACGAGCGCGGGAAGATGTCCGCCTACACCGACAAAACTACCGATCACAGAAGCCATTACCACTACCCAGCCGATTGCGACAAACATGCTCTCTCCGTTATCTTGCGCGACGCACGTTCGGCGGAACAGGCCCGATTTCATGGGCTTTTTCGAGTGCGTCACTCATATTCGCTATGTACCGGTAAACGGCCAGATTCGCGATGTCTGAAGTGTGCGCATCAGTGAAAAATAAAATATTCACCAACTGGTTAATCGCCTGTTTGATTTCCGGTAATTTTGTCCGCCGAATATGATCAGTCGTTGCGGTCGCAACCAATAGTGGAGATTTGAAAACCGGGTGATTGAAGACGTGGTTGCATGACTGCATTATTCAAAATGCACGGTGTGGCATTTTTACCGGGCGGTCTGCTAGCATGGCTAACAGTTTGTAACGTCCCGGCGCTCGAAGCCGCTACGCGGCTTCTCGTCGGCTCACGAATGCCGGCAGCGACAGCGGCCCATCCGGAGATGCGAAAAACATGCGGAATCTGAATTCTGCCGGGAACATCAAGCTCACAACCAAAGCGTCCTCCTGCCTTGTCGGTATCGGGCTTCTGTTCGCGTCTAACGCGGCTGACGCCCAGGAGTTTTCCCTATTCGGCGGCGGCTCGCGCGCGGGCAGTACAAACACCTACACGTGGGCGTTCAACTATCAGGAAGGGCTCGGGCAATACTTTGCCGCGAGCTTCACGTGGCTCAATGAGGGACACATTCCCAACCATCATCGCGACGGCCAGATGATCCAGCTGTGGGGCCGTATTCCCGTCGGCAGCCCGCAGTTCGTCCTGCAGGCGGGCGTCGGTCCATACCGTTACTTCGACACCACCACGGCCGTGCAAGGCGGCAGCTATTCGGACACTCACGGCTGGGGTGTCGTGTATAGCGTGCGCGCCGCGTACTACGCGTCGAGCCGGTGGATCACGCAACTGCAGTTGAATCGCGTGCATGTGCAGCGCGGGCCGGATGCGACCAGCGTGATGTTCGGCGTCGGCTATCAGCTCGATGCCCCGGGCACCCCCGGTCCGCGCGACTGGGCGAGCGGCAGTACGCACAACGTCACTAACAACGAAGTGGCCGTGTACCTCGGCGAGACGATCATCAATTCGACCAGCTCGCCGACTGCACTTGGCGGCGCGATCGAATACCGGCGTGGGCTTGCGAAATACCTCGATGTGACGGTTGGCTATCTTCACGAGGGCAGCAGCAAGGTGGCGCGCCGCGACGGCTTGACCAGCCAACTGTGGGCGACGCGTGCCTTCCTCAACGATAAGGTATCGCTCGGGCTCGGCGTCGGCGCCTACTATGCGATCAACGAAAACGAGAACAGCCTGACGCCGGGGCCGGGCGCCGGGAAGTTTTCCGGGCTCGTTACGATCGCCGGCTCGTATCGCTTGACCGATCACTGGAATGCGCGGATCGAATGGAATCGTGTCGTGACACGCTATGATCGCGACTCGGATGTAATTTTCGGCGGTGTGGGCTACCGTTGGTGATGGCTCACCGTGTCAGCAGAAGCAGTCTTCTAGAACCGATAGTAAAGATTCACAGAAAAAAACCGGAGAAGAGCATGAAAGCCAGCACCATCGCCGAACGGGAGGCCCGTGGCCGTGCCGCCCGTGAGCACTCGAAGCGCTCGAGCCATCGCACGGTAGGCGAGTTGCATCGCAACCCGATCGAGTTGCTCAAGCAAAGCAGCGAGGGGCGCGTCGAAAGGCTTGTGCCGCTGCGCTACGGGCGCATGTCGGTGTCGCCGTTCACCTTCTTTCGCGGCACCGCGATCATTCAGGCGCACGACCTGAGCCGTGTTCCCGACACCGGCCTCACCATGCCGATTTGCGGCGACGGTCATCTGATGAATTTCGGCGGCTTCGCGACACCGGAGCGTCAACTCGTATTCGATCTGAACGACTTCGACGAAGTCGCGACGGGTCCCTTCGAATGGGACCTGAAACGCCTGACCGCGAGCCTCGTGGTCGCCGCGCGTCATATGCGTTTGAGCCGTGGCGCAGCCGAGAATCTGGTGATGACCGCCGTTACCGAATACCGCGACCGCATGACGCAATACGCGCAATGCGGCGCGCTCGAACTCTGGTACGACCGCATCACCTTCGACCGCATGGCGGAAACCGCGCTGACCCCCGAGCGCCGCCGTATCGTGCGCCGCGGTATGGAAAAGGCCGCGAGCCGTACCCACGAAAATCTGCTGGAAAAAATGGCCGAGCACGACGGCGATCACTGGACGATCCGCGATGCGCCGCCGGCGCTGTTCCACGTGCTGGGCGCGAACACGCTGTTCACGCCTGAAGAAACCGAAGCATTCAGGGGCCACAACTGGCGCAAGATGCTCGAGCGCATGTGGGGCGAGTACCTGAAGACGATGTCGCATGACCGGCGCGAGTTGCTCAGCCATTTCACCGTGCAGGACATCGTATTCAAAGTGGTGGGCGTCGGCAGTGTCGGCACGCGCTGCATGGTGGTGCTGAACGTGGATCACATGGGCAAGCCATTGTTCCTGCAGCTCAAGGAGGCGCGGCCGTCTGTGGTAGCCCAGTATTACAAGTCGGCTCCCGTGAAGCACGAGGGCGAACGCGTCGTGCAAGGGCAGCGCATGCTGCAGGCCGCGAGCGACATTTTTCTCGGCTGGGCGAACGGACCGCTAGGACGCCATTTCTATTTCCGGCAACTACGCGACATGAAACTGTCGGCGAACATCGAGTTGTTCGACACCGACCTGCTGGAAGGTTACGCGAAGCTTTGCGGCTGGATCATGGCGCGTGCGCATGCCAAGGCGAGCGGCCAGGCGATCGAAGTCAGCGCGTATATCGGTCGTGGCGACCAGTTTGCGGAGTCACTCGCAGCTTATGCCGCCAGCTACGCGGATCAGGTGGAACGTGATTACGACGTGTTCCTGAAGGCCTGCCGCAGCGGCGAGCTCGAGGCGCGCACGGACGAAGACATGGCGGCGGATTTCCGGGTGTAAGAGGGCGCGGCGTGGCTCGCCACGTGTCGGTGGCCGAGCCACGCGGCAAGATTTCTCGCAGTTCAGTCGTCGACGCGCGCTTCACGCAGCGTAACGAAGCGCAGGTGCTGTTGGTGCGCCGCTTCGATCACGCTCGGCAGGACGGCGAGTATCAGCGGTTTGCCTTCGAGGGTGAGCGCGGCGTTTCCATCGTGCAGGAGCAGGATGTCGCGCGGGGCAAGGCCCTGAAGCAGCCGGTGCGTGACCACCTGGGGATCACGCTCGCGCGTGTCGTAGCCGCGCCGCGTCCACGCCGCGAGCCGCAAATCGAGTTTGCGCAGCACGGGCTCGAGAAAGATGTTGCGCAGGCCCGCCGGGGCGCGGAAGAACATTGGCCGCTCGCCGCTCAATGCCTGGAAGGTGCGCTGCGCCGCTTCGATCTCGCGCGTGAGCGCGCCCGGAAACGTGATCGAAAACGTGTGCACGTGAACCTGCGAATGGTTTTCCAGCGCATGGCCGCGTGCGACGATTTCGCGTGCGAGCTCCGGGTAGCGTTGCGCTTTCGCGCCGATACAGAAGAAAGTGGCGCGCACGTTGAAAGCGTCGAGCAGATCCAGCACTTGCGGTGTGACGACCGGGTCGGGACCGTCGTCGATGGTCAGTGCGATCGCGTCTGCGTTGCGCGCGCCGGCGGGCAGGCGCGTCCAGTTTGGGCCCAGCAGCGAGGTGCGCGGCAACAGGCCGGCTACCGTGAAAATAGCGTGATTCGCGAAGATCGCGGCGAGCCACCATGGCCATGCGGCGGGTGTCAGCAGCCAGCCGGCCAGTACGAATACATGCCATGCGGCGGTGGCGGTGACCATCGCGGGATAGCCGGTGCGCGGCCAGCGGTGCTGCGGCGCGACCTCATTGCGATGCGGGGTGAAAAGTTCGTTCATAAAGCGTGCTTCCTGTCTTCCTTCCTCCGTCCTGGGAGGGCCCTGAATCGCGCGCGTGACGCGCAACAGTCAACCATACCATTGATGCGCAACGCGGCGCTGTTGCGGAAGGTAACGATAAGTAATGAAAGAAATCTGAAAGACATCATGCTTCGCGAAGGCTGCGCCGTTGCCGTTGCGTTTGTGATGGGCGACCTGCTGTTGTATGGTGCTAGGGCCAAAGAAACCGAGCGGGAGAAGTGCTGTGACAGGAACGGGAATCAAGAAGGTCGCGCTGGTGACGGGCGCGGGCAGTGGCATCGGCCGGGCCTGCGCGCTCAAGATGCTGGAACATGGTTATAGCGTCGTACTCGCAGGCCGTCGCCAGGCGCCGCTCGACGCCGTGGTCGAAGAAGCGCAGCAACTCGGTGGCGATGCGCTTGCCGTGGCCTGCGACGTGACGGATGCCGATAGCGTCGCTGCGCTGTTCGACACGATCCGCTCGCGGCGCGGCCGTCTCGACGTGCTGTTCAACAATGCGGGCCGTAACGGCTCGCCGGTGGATATCGACGAGCTCGATGTCGACGAATGGCGCTCGGTGGTCGACACCAATCTCACAGGCGTGTTTCTCTGCACACGTGCCGCCTTCGGTCTGATGAAAACGCAGACGCCGCGGGGCGGCCGCATCATCAACAATGGCTCGATTTCCGCGCATGCGCCGCGGCCGAACAGCATTGCCTATACGGCGACCAAGCACGCGATTACCGGCATCACCAAAGCGGTTTCGCTCGACGGCCGCAAATACGACATCGTGTGCGGTCAAATTGACATCGGCAATGCGGCGACGGAAATGGCCGAGCGGATGGCGCGCGGCGTGCCGCAGGCGAATGGCGAAATCGCGGTCGAGCCGTTGATGGACGTGCAGCACGTCGCCGACGCGGTGCTGCATATGGCCGAATTGCCGCTGTCCGCGAACGTGCAGTTCATGACCATCATGGCGAGCAAGATGCCGTTCGTCGGGCGGGGTTGAGCAGGGCGCGTCCGCACGCATCGCAGGAGATCAACTTATACTGGGCGCTTCCCGCCTTCCGGAAAACGATTCGCCGTGCCCCGCGCCACACCCAAGGACGACCCGCAGCCGGTGCCGCCCGTGCAGCCCGACCTCGACGATTGTTGTCATAGCGGCTGCAATCCGTGTGTCTTCGATCTCTACGATGAAGCACTGGAGCGCTATCAGTCAGCGCTCGCCGAATGGCAAGCGCGGCAGGCGGCACTCAGGGTGCAAAAGGTACAAAAGGTACAAAAGGTACAAACCGTGCAAGCGCGGCACAGCAAACCGCGTACGCGCCGCTAAACGGTGTTTCAGGTTTTACGCCAAGGCCGCAGCCATACCCCGTCCCCGTCATGACCGACCTTCAGCCCGCGCACATCGAACCCTTCAACGAAACGCACACGCTGGACGACCTGCATACCTTCGTGCAGCGTTATCCGCGTCTGTTCGTGCTAACCGGTGCGGGCATCAGCACAGATTCCGGCATTCCAGGCTATCGCGACGACAACGGCGAATGGAAACGTTCGCCGCCGATCACGCTGCAGGAATTTCTCGGCACGGCTGCGATGCGCCGACGCTATTGGGCACGCAGCATGGTGGGCTGGCCGGTGGTGGCCGACGCGCAGCCGAATGCCGCGCATACCGCTCTCGCCCGGCTCGAGGCAGCCGGCCATGTGCCGACGCTCGTCACGCAGAACGTCGACGGTTTGCATCAGCGGGCGGGCAGCCGCGAGGTGATCGAACTGCA
Organism: Paraburkholderia aspalathi; assembly: GCF_900116445.1. Lineage (GTDB taxonomy): Bacteria > Pseudomonadota > Gammaproteobacteria > Burkholderiales > Burkholderiaceae > Paraburkholderia > Paraburkholderia aspalathi. The sequence continues at coordinate 172,372 of NZ_FPBH01000007.1, read as the reverse complement.
TGGCGGTATCGATGGCGTGACGTGTCTGGACTGCGGGATGCAGCATTCGCGCGCGTCGATCCAGCGCACGCTCGAAGCCGACAATCCCGCGTTGCTGAACGTCACCGCTGAAACCGCCGCCGACGGCGACGCGCATCTGGAGTGGCACGATCTCGACGCTTTCCGCGTTCCGGCGTGCACGAACTGCGGCGGTTTGTTGAAGCCCGCCGTGGTGTTTTTCGGCGAAAGCGTGCCGCGCGAGCGTGTCGAAGCGGCGTCGCATGCGCTCGATGCGGCGGACGCGGTGCTGGTGGTCGGCTCGTCGCTGATGGTCTATTCGGGCTACCGCTTCTGCGTGTGGGCGCAGAAGCAGGGCAAGCCGATCGTCGCGATCAATCTGGGGCGCACGCGCGCCGATCCGCTGTTGTCGCTGAAAATCGCCGCGCCCTGTGCCGACACGCTGACTGCGCTGGCGGGGCGTCTGGCACTGGATTGAGCGGGCCGCCCGAGCTGCGCGCGGCTCGCACAAATCGTCGATAATCCCAATCCCACGCAGTGCCGCCCTCACGAAAAGCAACCGTCCCGCAAAAGGAACGCCGATGTTGACGACGATCGAACAGCTCGAAGCAATCTACGGTCAGCCCCACGAACGCGCAGTGAAGAAAGAGATTCCCTACGTCAACGAAGACTATCGTGCGTTCATCGAAGTCGCGCCCTTCGTCGTGCTCGCCACCGCCGGTCCGGAAGGCCTCGACTGTTCGCCGCGCGGCGACGCGCCGGGCTTCGTGCGTGTGATCAACGAACGCACGCTCGCGCTGCCGGACCGCATCGGCAACAATCGCGTCGACAGTCTGCGCAATATCATCGTTGAGCCGCACCTGGCGCTGCTGTTCATCATTCCGGGCGTCGGCGAAAGTTTGCGCGTGAACGGCCGCGGCCGCATTTCCAACGATCCGGAATTGCTGGACAGTTTTGCCGTCGAAGGTAAACTGCCGCGTACCGTGCTGCTGATCGACGTCGAAGCGGTGTACTTTCATTGCTCGAAGGCGCTGGTGCGCTCGAAACTGTGGGATCCCGCGCGTCATATCGAACGTTCGCGCCTGCCGAGTGCCGGCGAGATCCACCAGCGCATCAACGGCGCCAGTTTCGATGCCGCGACCTACGACCGTGAACTCGCCGAACGCGTGCGCACGACCCTGTACTGAAACAACCCGAACATGACTGATTCCCATCCGGCGTTGCGGCAACATTCGCCCTCCGCCGAACGCAATCGCGAACCGATCCTTGCCGTATTGCGCGAAGTGCTGCCGGCTACCGGCCGTGTGCTGGAAATCGCGAGCGGCACGGGGCAGCATGCTATCTGCTTCGCCGGCGCATTGCCCGGGCTCGACTGGCAACCGAGTGATCCCGATGCGGACGCGCGTGCGTCGATTGCGGCGTGGATCGCGCATGCAGGGCTGGCGAACGTGCGCGCACCGCTCGCTCTCGACGTGCATCAGGCGGAGTGGGGTGTGCAAACGCTGAATGCGCCCGATCAGTTTGACGCCGTGGTCTGTATCAACATGATTCACATCTCGCCGTGGAGCGCGACGCAAGCGCTATTCGCCGGCGCGAGTCGCCGACTGGTCGACGGCGGTGTACTGTATCTGTACGGCCCTTACAAACGCGGTGGCGCGCATACCTCGCCGAGCAACGATGCGTTCGATCAGCAATTGCGCAGCCGCAACCCCGCGTGGGGCGTGCGCGACATGGAAGCGGTGGTCGCGTTGGGCGCATCGGTCGGGCTCGTGTGCGACGAGCCGATCGCGATGCCGGCGAACAATTTCAGTCTGGTTTTCAGGAAACGCCTGGACGCGGCGCGGGTCTGACAGACGTTGCGTAATGCGGTGTGTGCGGTGTGTAAGCGGTGCGTCATAAAGCGCATCACCGGGCACCGCCTAAAGTTGAGGCCCGCACGCAGTGGAAAGCCTGCTCGCTGAGCGCAAATGCGCGTCAGCGAGCGGCAAGCCGGCATTTCTTTTATCCTTTCACCCTCGACGTTCCGCCGACGTTCTTTCCGGCGCGGCGTCTCGACATTTTTTGGACTCTGGAGAATTCACATGGGCAAACAGGCAATCGGCGTGGTGGGGCTAGCGGTCATGGGCCGCAATCTGGCGCTCAACATCGAAAGCCGCGGCCACGCGGTGTCGGTGTACAACCGTAGCCGCGAGAAAACCGACGAACTCATCGCCGAATATCCGGACAAGAAGCTGGTGCCGGCCTTCACGCTGGAAGACTTCGTGGAGTCGCTGGAAAAACCGCGCCGCATTCTGCTGATGGTCAAGGCAGGCGAGCCGACCGACGCCACCATCGCGTCGCTCAAGCCGCTGCTGGACAAGGGCGACATCCTGATCGACGGCGGCAATACGCATTTCACCGACACCATCCGCCGCAATCAGGAACTGGCGAAAGCCGGCCTGCATTTCATCGGCACGGGCGTGTCGGGTGGCGAAGAGGGCGCATTGAAAGGCCCGTCGATCATGCCGGGCGGCCAGCGCGACGCCTATGACCTGGTTGCGCCGATCCTCACCGAAATCGCCGCCAAGGCGCCGGACGGCGAGCCGTGCGTCGCGTATATGGGTCCGGACGGAGCGGGCCACTTCGTGAAAATGGTGCACAACGGCATCGAATACGGCGACATGCAGCTGATCGCCGAGAGCTATGCGGTGCTCAAGCAGGTCGTCGGTCTGTCGAACGATGAACTGGCCAAGGTCTACACCGAATGGAACGAGGGCGAGCTCGACAGCTACCTGATCGAAATCACTTCGAAGATCTTCAAGAAGAAAGACGAAGAAACTGGCAAGGATCTGGTCGACGTGATCCTCGATCGCGCCGCGCAGAAGGGCACCGGCAAGTGGACCAGCCAGAACGCGCTCGACCTCGGCGCACCGCTGCCGCTGATTACGGAAGCCGTGTTCGCACGCGTGTTGTCGTCGTTGAAGACTCAGCGTGTGGCTGCGAGCAAAGTGCTGGAAGGGCCGGCAGCCAAGCCGCTCGGCGCCGAGCGTGACGCGTTCATCGAATCGGTGCGCCGTGCGCTGTACTTCAGCAAGGTGATTTCGTACGCACAAGGTTTCGCGCAACTGCGCGCGGCATCGGAAGAGTACAAGTGGGATCTGGACTACGGCACGATCGCGAAGATTTTCCGCGCCGGCTGTATCATCCGCGCCCGCTTCCTGCAGAAGATCACCGACGCCTATACGAAAGACAAGGCGATCGCCAACCTGCTGCTCGATCCGTACTTCCGCGACATCGCGAAGAACTATCAGTCGGCGTTGCGCGAAGTTGTGATTGCCGCCATCAATGCGGGCGTGCCGGTGCCGGCATTCGCGTCGGCAGTGGCGTATTTCGACGCATATCGCTCGGAACGCCTGCCGGCGAACCTGGTGCAGGCTCAGCGCGATTTCTTCGGCGCGCACACGTTCGAACGTATCGACAAGCCGGGCAGCTTCCACGCGAACTGGAGCTGAGCGTTTGAATCGTGGCCCGGCGCGCGCTTGCAGCAAGGCGCGCCGGGCCACATAAGCGATTGAATTCAAGGCGGGCAATTATTGCTGATAGCTATCGTGCAGATAGCGTGGCAGCACGCTGGACCCTCTACTATTGCGAATTTCGGAATAGAGTTTCATCGTTTTAGGGGTTTCCCCTAGATGTTGCCGCTCCTAAACTTCTACTTAAGCGCTACGGGACAACGAGCCCAAAGCACATTAAATACAAGTTCTGGAGGTTTACATCATGAAGACTCTTATCTCTGCAGTTGTCGTCGCTGCCGCTCTGGTCGCTCCTGTTGCTTCGTTCGCTCAATCGAACCAGCCGCTTACCCGCGCTGAAGTGCGCGCTCAACTGGTGCAACTGGAAAAGGCCGGTTACAACCCGATCGGCGATCATGTCGATTACCCGGCTAACCTGCAAGCTGCGCAAGCCCGCGTCGATGCACAGAACGGCACCGCTCAAGCTGTGAACAGCGGCTACGGCGCACCGATCGCTGGCACCTCGCAAGCCGGCCGTCCGCTGACCGGCAACGACCGTAACTCGGTCTACTTCGGCAACTAATTCGCCGAAACTGATGTGAACGCCGCCCGGCTGACAGGCGGCGGGTAGTAAAAAAACGCCGACCGGATTGCCGGGCGGCGTTTTGTCGTTTACGGCGTTGCCTCGCCGTCAGATCGATTTCAGGGCGCGCTTCAACGGTTCGGCAAATGCGGAATCCCTTCGTTGCTGGTCAGATTCAACTGATGAATCTGCCGATGCGCCTTGTTCAGATGCGCCTGCGCGGCGACGCGTTGCGCTTCCAGTTGCGACACCTCCTTGCGCACCTGATGCTGCCGGTTCGACACCGTCTGTTCCTGCGCGCCGCGCCGTTGCAGATCCGTGCGCAGCCGTTCGGCCTGCGCCTCGGAGCGCGCGATCATGCGCGCCAGCTGTTCGTTTTGCGCCTCGAGTTGCGCGCGGCGCGTTTCGCCTTCGGAGAGCCGCGTCGCCTGTTCCTCGAAGTGATGGAAGGCCGCTTCCGCGGCTTCGAGGTCGGCGGCTTTGAGCGCGCGCCACAGCGAGCCGTCCTGATACAGCGCGACGTAGTACGTCAGTTCCTTCGCGTGGAACAGCAGACTGACCGAATAGGCGAAGCTGCGGGACACGCGGAACGGCGTCAGCGCTTCTTCTTCGGCGAGCCATTCGATTTCGGCGGTGTCGGCCATCTGCACGCCGCGCGCGCTAACCTGCGAAGGCACCACCGGCACCGGCCGTAACGTCGTTACCGGCCGCGCCGGCTCGGCGACGGGAGCGGGCTGGGCACCAGCGGCAGCGGGCGTGACGCCGGCCGCCGCGGCCAGCGCCGCCTCCTCGCTGTCGTCGGGCGAAACGGAATCGGCGGCGTTCTCTCGTGCGACCTGCACGAGATGCGATGGGCCTGCCAGCACGCTGCGGCGGTTCAGGAGACTTTTCACGGCGGTTCCTCCGGTTGACTCGCCCGAAACCTTCAGACGGCGTCGACAGTCAAGCATGCCGGACAATCTGGCGGTTCGGGCGGTGAGCGAAAAGTGGCGGACCGGCGGTACTAGCAACTGAGCACCGGGGTGCGCGGCAGTGCGGATGCGTTTTCCGCGAGCGCAGCTTTAATGCAAGGTGCGATGCCGGCGGCCTATTTCATCGAACAGCGCGCGGCTGGGTTCGAGGGCAAGCAACCAGGATTCGTCGTAACCACTGAGATTGTCGAGCGCCTCGCGCAGCCGTTCAATCGCCAGTGCCGGAATCTCGACGCTGGCTTCGACGCCGCTCGACAATCCCGCGATGCTGGCCAGCTGGACCAGCGCGTCGGCGGCTTCGGCGACGTCTGCCGCGAAAATCAGATGGGTGTTCAGCAACTCGACCAAACCGGGCGACGCCGCAATATCGTCGACGTTGAGTTGCACGGCCAGAAACGTGGCTTTGTTCATCCTCAACTCCTCGCTGGATCCAGGCGTTTGCGTACGGTGCGTTGCGGCAGCATGACTGAGTATAGGCGAGGGTTAAAAGGATTCAATAATCACACGAATGCGTTCGCCCGGCCGTGTGGCGGCGGTTGCGCCTGCCGCAACACCTATAATGGGGTCGGTCGAAACGCGTGATCCCGCTGGGCCGGGCGGTTTGGTATGCGGCACGGATAACGCGTCGACAGCGTCTGCTTCTCAACCCACTATTCACCATGAAGATCATTCGCAGCAAGAGCTTCACCGCGACGCGTCCGTGGGGCGCGCTCGATATCGCCAACATGGGCGGCATTACGACGCGCCTTCATTGGACCGATCAGCCGTACAAGTGGCATGTCAACGACGGCGAGGAAGTGTTCGCCGTGCTCGACGGCCGCGTGGAGATGCGCTATCGGGAAGGCGGCGTGGAACAGTCGGCGATTCTGGAAACGGGCGATGTGTTCTACGCGTCGGTGGGCACCGAACACGTTGCGCATCCGATCGGTGTGGCGCGCATTCTGGTGGTCGAGGCCGAGGGCAGTGTCTGACGGTTCCTTGGCCCATGCCGTGTCGAAGCCGTTGCCAGCGCGCACGGCGGCATAATGGATACGTGCCGTGGCGCCCGTGGCGAGCGGCACGGCGAATGCTTGGGGCTGATTGAATCCGATTGAATCTAAGTGTCGAGGAAAATCACATGACAAGACAATGGCAATTCACGGCGACCCGGTTGCTGATCTCGGCGACACTCGGCGTGATGATCAGCGGTTGTACGTCGATGCCGTGGGAAGGCACGCCGTTCTATAGCAGTGCGCCGTCCCGCCCGACTACCCTTGGCACCGTCCCTGTGCCAGCCGGTTACTACCGCGCCAATCAGGGTGACACGCTGGCGGGCATCGCGTCGGCGTACGGTCGCAAGCCGCAGGAGATTGCGGCATGGAACGGCCTCGCAGCGAATGCGGCGGTCAATCCGGGGCAGGTGCTGCGAGTGGCGCCGCCCATGGCGTCGGGTAGCGTGGTGACGCCGCCGGTCGGTGTTGCCGGTCAGAATGGCGCTGCCGCGACGCCTGGCACGCCCGGCGTGCCGCAGCAAGGCGTGCTGCTGTGGCCGTTGCGGGGTCCCGTGCTGAAAGCCTTTGCGCCGGGCAAGTCGAACGGTATCGTGATCGGCGGCCACGCAGGCGATCCGGTCAAGGCCGCCGCGACCGGCCGGGTGGTTTACGCCGGCACGGGTATCGAGGCGTACGGTCCGCTCATCATCATCAAGCACGACGATTCGCTGATTACCGCCTACGGGCAGAACAGCACGCTGCTGGTCAAGGAAGGCGATGCTGTCGCGCAAGGACAAACCATCGGCGAAGTCGGCGTGGATAGCCGCGGCGTGGCGTCGATCCAGTTCGAAGTCCGCCAGAACGGTCAGCCGGTCGACCCGCTTGCGTGGCTGCCGAAGTCGGGTGGGTGAACCGCGCCTATTAGCGCGGTTTTCAGCGCCGCGTTAATTAATTGAATACACTGTGTGGCTCAACAGCCGGAGTCGTGCCCGTTCATCGAAGCAGATGAAGCGGTGCGCGGGCCGGCGATCAGAGGCTGTCATGCATTGACACAAACAGGGACACACGAGGTTTTCACCATGATCGATTTGCGCAGCGACACCGTAACCCGTCCAACTCCTGCCATGCTCGCGGCGATGTCGGCCGCCGAAGTGGGCGACGACGTCTGGGGCGACGACCCAACCGTGCTGCGTCTGCAGGCAACGGTCGCCGAGCGTGCCGGCAAGGACGCCGGCCTGTTCTTTCCGAGCGGTACGCAAAGCAACCTGGCTGCGTTGATGGCGCATTGCGCGCGCGGCGACGAATACATCGTCGGCCAGTTGGCACATACCTATAAGTACGAAGGCGGCGGCGCCGCGGTGCTCGGCAGCATTCAGCCGCAGCCGCTCGAGAATGCCGCCGACGGTTCGATCCCGCTCGAGAAGATCGCCGCCGCGATCAAGCCGATCGACAACCACTTCGCGCGTACGCGGCTGCTGGCGCTGGAAAACACCATCGGCGGCAAAGTGCTGCCGGCGGGTTATGTCGACGAGGCGGTGCAGTTGGCGCGTAAGCATGGTTTGTCGGCTCACCTCGACGGCGCGCGTGTCTACAACGCGGCGGTCGCATCGGGCAAGCCGGTTGCGGCGCTGTGTGAACGGTTCGATTCAGTCTCGATCTGTTTTTCGAAGGGCCTGGGTGCGCCGGTCGGCTCGGTTCTGGTCGGCAGCCAGGCGCTGATCGACGTGGCGCATCGCTGGCGCAAGGTGCTGGGCGGCGGGATGCGTCAGGCCGGCGTGCTGGCGGCGGCCTGCCTGTACGCGCTGGATCACAACGTCGAGCGTCTTGCCGACGATCACGCCAACGCCGCGCATCTGGCGGCCGGTCTGGAATCGATCGACCAGGTCAAGGTGCAGTCGATCGCGACCAACATGGTGTTTGCGCATTTTCCGCAGCAACATTGCGTACCGCTCGAAGCGTGGCTCAAGGAGCGCGGGATCCTCACGCAGATGCTGTATGCGTCGCGCTTCGTCACGCATAAGGATGTGTCGCGTGCGGATATCGATACATTTATCGCCGCGGTGAAAGGGTATTTCGCCGCGCATTAATTGATCGAAATGCCGGGAAGAAAAAACGGGCGCACTGCCACAGCAGTGCGCCCGTTTTGTTTATTTCGCGGACGCTTTCGCGTGCACGCCTGAGCGATGCGAAGGCGCGAACAGCCGCAGTCCGCTTGCAAGGCTCGCCGCGCCGGCAAAGAAGGCGCCGGCGCTGAGCGCGAGTGTGGGCCCATGACGGCCGGCGATACCGAAGCTCAGCGCGACCAGTGCAGCGCCGGTGGTCTGCCCGAGCAGCCGGGCAGTCGCGACGATGCCGCTGGCGCCGCCGCTGCGCTCGGGCGGTGCGCTCGCCATCAATGCCTTCAGGTTGGGTGACTGGAAGAAGCCGAAGCCCGCGCCGCAAATCGCCATGCGGATGCCGATGTCGAGCACATGCGGATGCACCGGCAGCAACGCCAGCGACGCCATCCCCGCCGACATCACCGCCAGACCGATCGCGCCAAGCAGGCCCGGTGGATAGCGGTCGGACAGACTGCCTGCCAGCGGCGCGGCCAGCGCGACCACCACGGGCCACGGCGTCATCAGAAAGCCGGTTTCGACCTGGCTGCGATGCAGCACGTCCTCGAAGTAGAAAGGCAGTGACACGAACGCCAACCCTTGCGCGGCGAACGAGCACACCGCAGTCACTGCCGACAACGCAAACACCGGCCGCTTGAACAGATCGACCGGCAGCATCGGTGCGGGGTGACCGGCTTCACGACGAATCAGCAGTACGCCGAACACCACGGCGATCGCGGCCGCGCTCAGCACCAGTTGCGTTGAGGCGCGCTGGGCCGCTTCGCCGAGCGCGAAGATCAGCGCGGCGAAGGTGATCACGTTGAGGAGCGCCGCGATCGGGTCGAAGTTGTGTTTGCCGCGCTCGGTGTGCGGCAGCGCCGGCCATGCGAAGGCCAGCGCCAGCAGACCCAGCGGCACGTTGACCGCAAACAGCCACGGCCACGCGGCAACGGACAGAATCAGCGAGGCCACCGTCGGCCCGACCGCGAACGACACGCCGACGATCAACGCGTTAGTGCCGAGGCCGCGTCCGAGTCGATGCGGCGGATACAGATAGCGGATCAGCGCCGTGTTGACGCTCATGATCGCGCTCGCGCCGAGACCTTGCAGCACGCGCGCGGCGGCTAGCATCGGCAGTGTCGAAGCGAGCGAACACGCCAGCGACGCCAGCGTGAACAGCGCAATGCCGCCGATATAAATCCTGCGATGCCCAACGATGTCGCCGAGTGCGGCGAGCGGCAGCAGTGTCGCGACCATTGCGAGCTGGTAGGCGTTGATGATCCACACCGAAGCCGCGGGCGCCGCGTGCAGATCCGCCGCGATGGCGGGCAGGGCGGTGTTGGCGATTGCGGTATCAAGCGTGGCGAGCGCGACTGCGAGCATGATCGCGGCCATCGCGCGGCGATTGGCGGCGCTCATCGGGCCGTCCGCCGGAAAGGTCTGGTCGAGTGTGGCGCCACGGGCGGCGCTGGGTTTGTCGGACAAGGCGTGGCTCGTCGGGTTATGCATGCCGCAGCGCCGGGCGCGTCGGAGGGACGGCGCTGCGGCGTGCAGGCGGCAGGGTTGCGTGGCGTGAAGCGCGGGGGCCCGAGTCCAGCGGTCAGGGCGGCGCGCGCGGCGAATGAAGTGATTGTTACAGAGACGTGGAAATCGTGCTGGGAGGCCGGCAGGGCGGGGCGCTTGATCGGACGTCTCTAACGCAACTAACGGTCAAGTCCGCCCGGCGTCTTCGAATCGGCGTGGCGCCTCGTTATCGCATATCGCTTCGGCATAACAGTTCAGCAGACGCGGCGCGCCGATTTGACCACGTATTGAACCGGTCAACGCATTCATCGGCACGTCACACGTCGAAAAAGATAATCGTGCTGCCTCTCTCCCATGCAGTCGGCTTTCATCGCTTGATATCGTTTGCCTGTTTTGCGGGCCGATGCACGCACCCAGTGCCGCGCACAGGCTGCCTTTGCACCGCGTGCGTGCGCGGAATGCGTGTGAAATGCGTGAAGCCCCGTATGTCGGCGGGCATGGCATGTGCATGACCACCCGCTCGCGCTCGGCGGTGTTCCTGCGCCGTAAAATGTCGTACTCTGTTTGCTAACCCGCCTGACCGACACGCGCCTCCCGTCCGTCATCTATGCGGTTCGCGTATGTCGCGTCGTTTTTTCCCCGGAGGCCTCGATGACAGCCGTCGATCTGGAATTCGACCAGCTCAACAGTACCGTCGACGCGCTACGGCGCTCAATTTCCAATCGCATGATGTACGGCGTCGGCAAGGACGCCGTCACCGCTCATCCACATGACTGGCTGCACGCCGCGGCGCTCGCCGTGCGCGACCGGCTGGTCGCGCGCTGGATGAAGACCACGCGCCTGCAGTACGAACAGGACGTCAAACGCGTCTACTACCTGTCGATGGAATTCCTGATCGGCCGCACGTTTACGAACGCGTTGCTGGCGCTCGGCATCCACGATCAGATGAAGGAAGCGCTTGCGGATCTCGGCGTCGATATGGACATGCTGGTCAATATCGAACCGGACGCGGCCCTCGGCAACGGCGGCCTCGGACGCCTCGCCGCCTGCTTTCTCGATTCGATGGCGACGCTCGGCATTCCGGGTTTCGGCTACGGTATCCGTTACGAATACGGCATGTTCCGTCAGGAGATCGTCGACGGCGAGCAGGTCGAAGCGCCGGACTACTGGCTGCGCGCGGGCAATCCGTGGGAGTTTCCGCGGCCCGAGATCAAGTACATGGTGCACTTCGGCGGCCGCACGGTGCAGCGCGGCGAGCATGTGGAGTGGATCGACACCGAGCATGTGAACGCCACCGCGTATGACACCGTCATTCCAGGCTACGCGACAGACGCGACCAATACGCTGCGCCTATGGTCGGCGCGCGCCACCGAAGAACTCGATCTCGGTGCGTTCAATCGTGGCGACTACCGCAACGCGGTCGATACGAAGAACATGTCGGAGAACGTCTCGCGCCTGCTGTATCCGGACGACTCGACGCCGGCCGGCCGCGAACTGCGGCTGCGGCAGGAATACTTCTTCGTCTCGGCGACCATGCAGGATCTGATTCGCCGCTATCAGCGCACGCACAGCACGTTTGGCCGCTTCTCCGAAAAGGTGGCGGTGCATCTGAACGACACGCATCCGGTTCTGGCGATTCCGGAACTGATGCGCTTGCTGGTGGATGTTCATCATCAGCCGTGGGACAAGGCGTGGCATCACGTCACGAAAATTTTCTCGTACACGAACCACACCTTGATGCCCGAAGCGCTCGAAACGTGGGACGTCGAGATGCTCGCGCGTCTTTTGCCGCGGCATCTGGAAATCATCTTCGAGATCAACGCGGGCTTTCTCAAGCATGTCAGCGAACAGTCGGGACATGACGGCGAGATGATCCGCCGCATTTCGCTGGTCGATGAATATGGCCAGCGGCGTGTGCGGATGGCGTATCTGGCGATCGTCGCGAGTCACAAGGTGAATGGTGTATCGAAGTTGCATTCGCAACTGATGACGCGCGATATTTTCTCCGACTTTGCGCGCATCTATCCGGACCGCTTCACTAACGTCACCAACGGCATCACGCCGCGGCGCTGGCTGGCGCAGGCGAGTCCGTCGCTCTCGTCGCTGATCGATCAGCAGATCGGCAAGCATTGGCGCAGCAATCTGTTCGAGCTGGAGCAACTGCGCAGTCTGCGCAACGACAGCGCGTTCATCGACGCCTTTCATGAAGCGAAGCGGCAGAACAAACTGCGGCTCGTGCAGCGGCTCGCGCATCACACCAAACTGCATTTCGATCCCGATGCGTTGTTCGATCTTCAGGTCAAGCGTATTCACGAATACAAGCGGCAGTTGCTGAACGTGTTGCACGTGATCGTGCGCTACAACCAGATTCGCGCGAATCCGGAGCGCGATTGGGTGCCGCGCGTGGTGATGTTCGCCGGCAAGGCGGCGTCCGCGTATCGCATGGCGAAGACGATCATCAAGCTGATCGGCGATGTCAGCGAGAAGGTGAATCACGATCCGTTGATCGGCGATCGCCTCAAGGTGGTGTTCGTGCCGAACTACGGCGTGAGCGTGGCCGAGTTGATCATTCCAGCGGCTGATCTCTCCGAGCAGATTTCGATGGCCGGCACCGAAGCGTCAGGCACCGGCAACATGAAGCTCGCGTTGAACGGCGCGTTGACGATCGGCACGATGGACGGCGCGAACATCGAGATCTGCGACGCGGTGGGACGCGACAACATTTTCATCTTCGGCCATACCGCTGATGAAGTGGACAACCTGCGCGCCACCGGCTACCGGCCGCGGCAAGTCTACGAGGAGAATCCGGAACTGCGCATGGCGCTCGACCAGATTCGGACGGGTTACTTCTCACCGGATGATCCGCTGCGCTTCTCGGACATTTTCCACACGTTGGTGGATTGGGGCGATCACTATATGGTGCTCGCCGATTTCGCCGCGTTTGCGAAAGCGCAGGACGAAGTGGATGCGCGTTTCGTCGACCGGCGCGCGTGGACCGAGAGCGCGATCGAGAACGTCGCGGGCATGGGGCAGTTTTCGTCGGACCGCACGATTGGCGAATATGCGCGCAATATCTGGCACGTGAATCCGCTCAGTATGGAGTGACGGGGTGGAGTGACGCAGGCACGTTTGTGTATGGTGCTTGCTCAAATGAAAAAGGCCGTGCGAAATTTTTCGCACGGCCTTTCTTTATCGATCGATGACTATCACGGGGCGAATCGTTCGCTCTCTTGCGCGGCATACAAACCGAACTGCCCACGCGGGAAATCGAATAACACGTCGATGTTCTGCATGGCCATCAAACCGACCACGATGCGGTTAGCGTCCGGCTTCGCCTTGACGATCGTGACTTGCGCCTTCTCGTAACGGTGCACCCACGATCCAGTGCCGATGGCCGTCTCGTAGTTGCCCTGATCGAGCACGTTGCCGACATCGCCGTCACCGGTCCAGTTGGGCGCCTTGTCCATTTCGAGGCGGATCATGCCGGTGCTGCCGGTTGCGAACACCAGCGGCGCGCAGAAGGTCATTTTGTCAGCCACGTTCACACAGCCTCGTGGCCATTGCGCCGTACCGTCTTTCGACATTTGCATCGGCACCATCGTGTAGTTTTTGGTGATGGTGCTCGAGGGGCTCAACACCATGTACGGCTTTGCGAAGTTCGCGTGCACCAGATAGCGTTGACCGATATTGCCGGGCAATGCGCGCAACGGTTGCGTGTAGCTGTTGTCGTCGGGCTGCGCGGCGCCGACGCCCACGATGCCGGAAAACGCCCAGCCGAATTCGCCGGTGTAGCCGTCCATGCCGACGCACTTGCGCGCGTTCGGCAGGCAACGCACGACGTCCACCGCTTGCGCGGCAATTGGCGTCGGGGTGGTGCCGGCGAGGCTGAACGGCACCTTCACGGCCGAGCCGAGCACCTCCACGCCGTTCGCGAACGACAACGATGTCACGCCGCCGGCGCTTGTGTAGCCCGAACCGGGCAGCACCGACTTCAACACCCGCGTGCCTTGCGTACCCGTGTCGAGCGCCATGTAAACCGGCTTGCCGTCGAGTTGAACCGGCAGACCGAGGCGTGCGTGGTCTTCGTCGGCACGCTCCACGTGCAGCGGAATCAGCAGGCCATCGTTGCCGCCGTTGATCAGCGCGGCATTGGGGGCTGGCGGCGTGGGGGTGGGGAAGGTGACGGAGCAGCCGGTCAGCGTGGAGAACGCGCCGGCTGCAAGCAGTGCCGCCGAAGCTGAGCGACGAAATTGAGAAAGAAAATGAGAACCGACATGCCGGCGCGCGGCATCGAGAGACGACAGGAACATAGGATCACGCTTTGCAAAAAGGCGGGTCCCTGGCGAAGGCGATGCATCGTGGGCTGCGGGTTGGGCAACTCGAACAGCACTGGCGGCAATCTCACTGGATTGCCGCGGCGTGGGCGGGAAAACCGGAACGCTTGCGGGGGCCTGCGGGAGGGAACACGCGATAACAGGAGCGGCGACTCTACACGGCCACCCGCGGGCATTTGCAAAGATGTGTAAAGGTTTGGGGGACGGCTGGCAAGTCGCGCGTGCAAGAGTTGATCTATGTCAATAGTCGCGCGGACGGCGGATTACGGTGGTTTGCGCGCGGCCGAGCGTGGCGCGGTCGAGAGCGCATGTCAGCAGGCCGATCACGTCGTCGAGGGTGCGCGAGGTGACTTCGACACGGAAGGTCACTCGCTCGTGTTGCTGGTCGACGGTAACAACGTAGAGGCGTAGATCGTCGCCGAGGGCGGTATGCAACGCGCGCCGCCCGTGTGCCGACGAGGTGCCGGGCACAGTGACGTCAATGATGACGAGCGGAACGACGACATGCGTGCGGCGGGGAAGACGTGATTCGCGCGGTGCGCGCGGGAGGGGGATTTCAGACGTTGCGACTGACGTGAGCATCTTGATTGCGCCGATTCGGCGAGGCGGCGCGCGTTGTTGACACCCAACCACTCTAACGACGCGCGCCTCAACGACGCGCAAAAGCTGCCGCGTCGCGAATCAATTTTGTGTTAACGCGCCGCGCCTCGCGTATATCGGACGGCGGCTGCTCAGGCCTTGGGCGCTACAGCGACGCTCTTCGCTTCGTGCACGGCCGCGGCAACGCGCTCCACGAACTCGCGATCGGTGCTCATAAGCGCCTCACGCAGACCATTCGCGGTCTGCACCATCAGACGATGCGTGATGTCCTGGGTCGCCCACGTGAGCCAGCCAACCACGACCAGCATCGTGCCGCACACCATGCCGACCGGCGAGCGCAATATCCCGCCGACAATCGCGCCCACGAGTCCAAGCAGCGAAATCGCGCGGGGCAGGGCCTTGTTCTTCTGCACGGTGACGACTTGCACGTCGACGATGTCGCGCAGCGGAAAGACCTGGCCGGCCGACGAGAGTGCGTTACGCGTGACCGACACGCCGCGGTCGTTGAAAGGGGTTTCCATCGAGTCCAATGCAAGCGGTAGCAAAGGGCGCAGCGTACCAGATGCGGCGGCAGCGCTGGAAGTGGCGGGGGGAGGAAGACGCTGCTGGCGGATTTGATCAGTGTCACACTTCGGCCGGAAGCTTGAAAAATGGTATCACTAATGGCACCATTGGTTCATGACGGAGAAAATTCTTGGCCAGATGCGCCGTGAGCCGACCAACGTCCGCTTTTCGGCGTTGCTCAAGGTATGCACGCAATATTTTGGCGAACCACGCCGCTCGGGCACGAGCCACGCAGTGTTCAAAACCCCATGGCCGGGAGATCCTCGCGTCAACATTCAAAACGATAACGGCAAAGCCAAGGCGTACCAGGTACGTCAGGTATTACAAGCCATAGAAAAGCTTACGGAGAGTCAACATGCCCGCTGATCACTACACCTATCGCGTTACCTGGTCGCCCGAGGACGGCGAGCATGTCGGCTTGTGCGCGGAGTTTCCATCCTTGTCGTGGCTTGCGCGCACGCCGGATGCCGCGTTGAAGGGAATTCGCGCTGCGGTCGCCGAAGCAGTCGCGGATATGCAGGAAAGCGGGGAGGTTGTACCCGAACCGTTGGCCGAGAAGCGCTATAGCGGCGAGTTCAGGGTTCGGATTCCGCCGCAGCAGCATCGCGCGCTCGCAATGCAAGCGGCTGAACAGGGCGTCAGTCTGAATCGGCTAGTGAGTATGAAGCTCGCGGCATAAGTGTCGACGTGGGCACGCGAACACCGCTCCCCCAAAAGAAAAACGCCCCGCAGGGCGTTTTCCAGAACCTCAGGACAGCAAGGAACTTGCGCTCCTCGCCGACCAGGTAAAACTCGCTTAGAACTTGTGACGCAGGCCTGCGCGAACTGCCAGTTGCGTGCTTGCGCCTGCCACCGGCAGGAAGCTGCTCGTGCTGGAGCCGATCTGCGCTTGCAGGCCGGTATTCTTCGACGTCTTGCCCGCAGCTGCCTGATAAACGCCCAGCAGGTACACGTCGGTGCGCTTGCTCAATGCGTAGTCGACGCTGGCGTCGATCTGGTTCCAGTGGCCGTTGGTCTGGTCCTTCGACTGCATGTACGTGTAGCCCAGCGCGCCCGTCAGTGCCGGCGTGAAGGCGTACTTGCCGCCTGCTTCGTATGCATTGAACGTCGTCATGTGACCGGTGATCTGCTCGATGTTCGTGTGCGTCCAGAGAGCCCACATCGTTGCCGCGCCGATCGAGTACTTGGTGCCAACGCCGACCGTGGACAGGTCCTTAGCCGTACCGCTGATCGCCGAGTTTGCGAGCGTCGTCGAGAAGGTGGTCGGCGATGCCGAACCCGGGTAGCGGATGTCCGTGTACGCAGCGCCGATGCCGAACGGGCCGTTCGCATAGTTCACGCCAAAGCTGTATACCGACGACGAACCGGTTGCGCCCGGCGCGCCAGCAAATGCACCAGCCTGGTTCGAGAAGCCGTACATGCCGCCGAAGGTCAGGCCCGCGAAGTTCGCGCTGGTGAACTTGACCGCGTTGCTGACGCGGCTCGACGTGAGCTGGTCGACGTCGTTGATGTGATAGCCGTAGTTACCAGCAACAGTCTGGCTACCGTTGCTGTACACGCCACCCAGAAAGTCGGTCGAGAACGAGTATTGGCGACCGAACGTGAGCGTGCCGATGCCGTTCTGCGACAGACCGACGTATGCCTGACGGCCGAACAGCGAGCTGCCCTGGCCGAGCGCGCCGGTGCCGGAGTTAAAGCCGTTTTCCAACGTGAACAGCGCCTTCAGGCCATTGCCGAGGTCTTCCGTACCGCGCAGGCCCCAACGGCTGGCTTGGGCGACACCGTCGCCGTATTGATAAAGCTTCTGGGCTTGAGGGCCAGCATGGTTGACATAGGTGAAACCGGCATCGATCAAGCCATACAGCGTGACGCTGCTTTGTGCGTGTGCGGCGGTGGCGAAGACGGCGAGCGTAGCGGCGGCCAATACTTTCTTGTTCAAGACTTTCTCCGATTAAAAATTAAGCGATCACCACGCCGTACTCTTAGGTAAGGTCGTGAGATGGAGCGAAATTTAAGGGAATGCAGAGTAAGGTATGTGACAGCTTTGCTTATTTTTGTAATCTGTCGCGCTGGCGCGACACTCACATAGCATTGCCAGTTGAAATCGAGCAAGGCACGTCGCGCATAAGCTTTTTCCAGATCGTGCATATAAGCGTGTGAAAAACGATTGGTTTTCAGGGGCATTTGCTGCATGCGAGGATCCGCACCTGCCAATCAAAATCGCTTGTGGGGAAATGCATGCAACGCCGGAAAATCATCCAGAATCTGCTCGCTATCGCCGCCGTTTCGCTGACGGCAACGTTTGCGCACGCCGACGACAAACAACTGAAGATCGGCACGATGAGCGGCCCGGACGCACAAATCTGGTCGGTCGTGACCAAGGTGGCGGCGCGCGAAGGGCTGAATGTGAAGGTCATCGAATTCAACGACTACGTGCAGCCGAACGCGGCACTTGACGCCGGCGACCTCGACGCCAACGGTTTCCAGCACCAGCCGTTTCTCGATAGCCAGATCAAGCAGCGCGGCTACAAGATCGTCAACGTCGGCCTGACCTATGTGTCGCCGATGGGCTTCTATTCGAAAAAGCTCAAGTCGCTCAAGGACTTGCCGGAAGGCGCGAAGGTCGGCATCCAGAACGATCCGTCGAACGGCAACCGCGCGCTGCTGCTGTTGCAGAAGTACGGCGTGATCAAGCTTAAGCCGGGCGTCGGCACGAACGGCGTCAACGCCACGCCGCTCGACGTCGCCGAGAATCCGAAGAAGATCAAGCTGGTGGAACTCGACGCCGCGCAATTGCCGCGCTCGCTCGACGACCTCGACGCGGCGTCGATCAACACGGACTACGCGGTGAAGGCCGGCTTGCAGCCGACGAAAGACGCGATCGCAATCGAGGACCTCAAAGGTCCGTACGCGAATCTGATCGCCGTGCGCGCGCAGGACCGCGACAAGCCGTGGGTCAAGAAGCTGGTCGCGGCGTATGAGTCGGATGAAGTGCGCAAATACATCGACACGCAGTTCAAAGGCGCGATCATTCCGGCTTTCTGAGCGGTTTTACAGGCGGCTTTCCGGTCGCCTTTGAGTAATCCGCTCTTTTGCAACAGACCCGTAAACGCAGAACGCCCGCTGAAATAGCGGGCGTTTTGCTTTGCAGGCGCAACTTTTACAGATGAATCCTGCGAAAGCGCGGCTTCAATTGTTCCTTAGTTAGTTGCTCAACAACGATCCGCTTCTGAACGCCTTCGCACCGGCAATGCGTGCGAATTCCAGCCCGGCCGTCGCGAAGCGCGTCAAATGCCGCGCATACAGCACACCGGCTACGGTGCTCTTCAGCGTGATGACGCGATCGGTCAACGGATCGACGATATCGGCGATCTCATGGCCGACATCGACCCAGGTACCGACTTCACAGCGATACACGAGCACACCGCTGATCGGCGCGACGATCGGCTCGGCGCCGGCCAGCGGCGTGGCGGCGAATTCGAGCGCGGGCAGCGGAGCGGCCGTGCCGTCGATCACGCCACGCGAGGTCAGGTACTCGATGATCGCCTGAGCGTCGCGCTCGGCGTACTCGTACGACACGTCGCGTTGACCGCGCAGTTCGATCGTGACCGAGACCGAGCCGTTCGGAATCGGGAAACGGTCGCCGTAGCGGCCGCGCAGATCCGACCAGCAGAAGCTGTGGATTTCGTCGAACGGATTACCGACCGAATTCAGCGCCAGCAGCGACGCCTTGGCGTCCAGATAGCAGGCAAGCGGCTCGACTTCCGGCCACAGGTCCGGGTTCGTGTAGATGTGCATCGCGGCGTCCCAGTCGCAGTGCAGATCGAGCACGACATCGGCGTCATACGAGAGCTTTTGCAGCGTCAGACGTTGCGATTCGAGTTCGGTGACCGGCCCCTGCGCGTCGAGCGCTTCGCGCATCGCGGCGCGGATCGCCGTGCGATTGGCGTCGATGTTGTCGGTCAGGCGCGCTTCGATGCCCGGCTGAATCAGCGCCGACAATTCGTAGAAATTGCGGTTGAAGTTCTGCGCGCTGTTGGTTTCGAAGCGGCCCGTCAGATGGCCGAGAAAGTGCTGATTCAGACCGATCGGATTGGCCACCGGCACGATCACGACTTCGCCGCGCACCTTGCCGGCGGCTTCTAGCGCGGCGAGCTTGCGGCGCAACGCCCACGAAACCAGCATGCCAGGCAACTCGTCGGCATGCAGCGACGACTGGATGTAAATCTTCTGCCCGCCGCCGGGACCATAGTGAAAACTCGTCAGATTACGGGCGGTGCCGAGCGTCGGGGCAATCAGCGGATGGGTTTGGGTTTGCATGATTTTCAAATCCGCGGGCATCTGGGGCGTGCCGCGCTATGTCGTTGATTACAAGGGGAAAGGGTGTTTAAAGGTCGGGCATTGGCGGGCGGGTTCGCAGCGCCTCTAGCGCACGATCTTAGCCGATATGACGCGGCGCGTGGTCTTAGGCGGCGCCGTTTGGATCGCGCGTGGCACGCGGGCCGGGCTATCCGGTTCGATCACAGTCCGGGCGGCGCGGCAAAGCGGCCCCGCAAACGAAACGGGCTCCGCGTGATGCGGAGCCCGTTTTCTGCAAGCCGGCAAGCACGCCGTCAGGCGCGCGTGACAGGCTTAGCTGCCGTACACGTCGAAGTCGAAGTACTTCTTCTCGAGTTTCTTGTACGTACCGTCCTTGATGATGTCGGCAATCGCCTTGTCGACCTTCGCCTTCAGATCGGTGTCTTCCTTGCGCATGCCGATGCCTGCGCCGTTGCCGAGGATCTTCGGATCGTCGAGGTCCTTGCCGACGAAGTCGAAGCCCGCGCCGCGCGGCGTCTTCAGGAAGCCGATCTCAGCTTGCACTGCGTCTTGCAGCGCTGCGTCCAGACGGCCCGACAGCAAGTCGGCATAGACCTGGTCCTGGTTCTGATACGGCACAACCTTCGTGCCCTTCGCTTCCCAGTACGTCTTCGCGTAGGTTTCCTGGATCGTGCCTTGCTCGACACCAACCGTCTTGCCCTTGAGCGAATCGGCGGTCGGCAGGATGCCCGAACCCTTCTTCGCGACGAGGCGCGTCGGCGTGTTGAACAGCTTCGACGAGAAGGCGATCTGCTCAGCGCGTTGCGGCGTCATGGACATCGACGACAGCACGCCGTCGAACTTCTTCGCCTTCAGGGCCGGGATCATGCCGTCGAAGTCGTTTTCGACCCACACGCACTTGGCCTTCAGGCGCGCGCAGATTTCATTGCCGAGGTCGATGTCGAAGCCCGCGAGCTTGCCGTCGGAGCCCTTGGACTCAAACGGGGGGTAGCTGGCGTCAACGCCGAAACGGATTGTCGACCAATCTTTAGCGTGTGCGCCAATCGAGACGGTTGCAAGCAGAGCAACCGTCAAAGCCGCTAGCAGTTTTTTCACTGTTTAACTCCTCGGTGTAGTTCGAATACTCCCGTATGCGGTTGTGCCGCTGCGGGACGCCCGGCGCGACTCACGACCGGGCTTGGGTTGAAGCTGCCGGCCGGGGCGGCCAGCAGCGCGCGCCAAGCTTATCAGTTCAAAAAGATTGGGTAGCTAGTGAAACACCGGATAGCGCACGGGAATAGCTTCTAAAGCCTGAATGTGGTGGAGTTTCGACGGGGTCGTCATGCGAATTGCATGGCCTTGGGATGCTACCTGTTGTCGCGTAAAGGAGCCGTAATGAAGTTGGCTACCCACGGCGCTTTTCCGGCGTGCTTCGCACCTTGCGCTGTGCCGGCAAAACCAGTATTCAGAATGGCGCTATTACCAGCAGTTATTGCAGACTATTACGCGACCGTGATTGTTTCAATTGAGCGTCGCCGAAGTTAAAGATTTCGCGAGAACAACCGTTAAATACAGATGAGCGTATTTGTTAAATCACACCTGACCAATTGTTTTTTCTCGATTGAGGCGGGGCCGGAACCAAAAATGCATTGCTTGGCGCTATGATCAACGCTCCGCACGGCTGCCTTTGCAGCGTACGATTGCACCGGTATCTGTCTGAACAAAGTCATCGAGCACTACGCCCGCGATTAAATACCGCGCGCCTGTTTGCGTTCGTCTTAATGACCTTCTGCTAAGCGGTTGTATATGCACACGATTTCGATGGCAGACGAAATGCGCTGTTTCAAACCATCGCGCCGGAGCCGAACTGCAGTCGCAGCGGCACGCGCGAAGTCACTGCGCGGCCGCGCGTTTTCCGCTTTTTTGACATTACTGATAAACGCCGCTTTCTGCTGTAGCCTTTTGTCTTCAGCACCCGTCGTGGCCGCCGACAACGTTCTGCGTGTGCTGGCATGGCCCGGTTATGCGGACGCTGACGTCGTCAAGACTTTCGAGTCACGCTACAACGCGAAGGTCGAAGTCACGCTTGTCGATTCCGACGAGGCGCTATGGGCGCAGATGCATGCTCAGGGCACGCCGCAGTTCGATGTGCTCGCAGCGAACACTGCTGAAATCGAGCGCTATACCCGCGCGAATCTGCTGGCGCCGCTCGATCTGGCCAGTTTGCCGAATACGAAAAAACAGTTGCCGCGGTTTCAGGCGCTGTCGGCGATCGAAGGGCTGACCTCGGCAGGCAATGTATACGCCATTCCATTCACGTACTCGTCGATGGGGCTGATCTATGACCGCAAGCAGATCGCCGTTGCGCCGCGCTCGATGCGCGAATTGTGGAACCCGCGCTACCGCGGCAAGGTGCTCGACTTCAATAGCGCCCAGCATAATTTCTCGTTCACCGCGCTGGCGCTGGGCTATCCGCATCCCTTCCAGCTCGACGATACGCAGATGCGCGTGATCGCTCACAAGCTCGTCGACCTGCGCCGCAACCTGCTGACCTATTACACGTTGCCTGAAGAAGCGACCGCGTTCTTCATCCAGCACAAAGTTGCCCTGATGTTCGGCAACTACGGCACCCAGCAGGTTGAATCGTTGCGCCGCGCGGGCGCCGACGTGGGCTACGTGATTCCCGAAGAAGGGGTGCTCGCCTGGCTGGACTGCTGGTCGATGACGCGTTCCGCCAAGGATCGCCCGCTCGCGCTTGCGTGGATCAACTACATGCTCGAACCGGACGTCAGTGCGTTGCTGACGCAACGCCAGGGGCTCGCCAACACGCTGACGGCGCCGGCGGAGAACGGCGACAAGGCGCATATCCTTTGGATCGGCCCGGTGGAAGATATTCAGCGGCGCGAAGATCTGTGGAGCAGAATCGTGTCCGGCGACAGGTCGGAGCGTTTCTGATGATGCGCCCCGGCCTGACATTCAAGTTATCGATTCTGCTTGCGTGCATTGGCGTGCTCGCGTCCGGTGCGACGGGTTATTACACGTATCGTGCCAACCGTACGATGCTCGTGAACGAAGCCGAACGCAGCCTGCTCACTTCAACGGAGTTGTTGGGTCAGCGCTTTTCCGTGGCGATCGACGATGTTGCCGCAGACGCGCTGGTGCTCGCGAGTTTGCCGTCTCTGGCGGACGTCGCGCAGACCGACAACGGCGTCGGCGCGAATGCGCAGCGCGAACAGCTGGCGCAGGTGTATGCCAGCTTCATGGTTCATCACTCCGAGTACCTGCAGATTCGTTTCATTGCCCGCAAGCACTACGGACTCGAGCTGATCCGTTTCGATCGCGATGCGGACGGCCTGGTGCGGGTTGAGGGGAACAACCTGCAGGAAAAAGGCCAGTTTGCGTATGTGTTCGACACGCTGGGGTTCTCGCCCGGACGCATTTACACCTCGCCGATCGCGGTGAATCACGAGTATGGCGCGCATGCCGCCGAGGGCAAACCGACACTGCGGCTCGGCACACCGGTGGCGAACGCGAGTGGCGCAGTAGTGGGCGTCGTGATTATCGATATCGATCTGGCCGGACTGCTCAACCGTTTGCAGAGCGACTTGCCGAGCGACTATCAGGTCTATCTCGCCAACGAATGGGGCGATTTCCTGGTCCATCCGGATGCCTCGAAAACGTTCGGCTTCGACAAGGGCCGCCGCGTTCTGATGCAGGACAGCTTTTCCGCCACCAAGCCGCTCTTCGATCAGTCAAAAAGCGAGGTTCTGCTGAACGGTCTCGTGCGGCCGGGGCAGGCGGCCGGCCAGGTGCTTGCTTTCGTGCGCAGACCGTTCGGCGCATCCGAAGGCAACCGTTTTATCGTGATCGGCCTTGCCAAGCCGCTCGAGGATGTCTTATCCGGCGCCACCCAGCTGGGTAACAGAATCATTCGCATGGTGCTGATCTTCAGCGTGCTGGCGCTGTTCCTGGCGATTCTGTTTGCGCGCGCCCTGACCAAGCCTTTACACATCCTCGCGTATGCGGCGACGCATCTGTTCGCCGAGCACACGATGGAAACGCTGCCGCTCAAACGTACCGACGAGATCGGCGTACTCGCGCGCTGCTTCGATCGTTTGCGTCGGGAAATCAAGTCGCAAATGGATGTGCTGCATAACAAGCAACGTGAGCTCGTGCACCTCGCTACACACGACGGGCTGACCGGCTTGCCGAACCGCATGTTGTTCATGCAGAAGCTCGAGGCGGCGATCGAGGAAGCAACAAGGCGTCAGGAAGGGCTTGCCGTGCTGTTCGTCGACCTCGACCGCTTCAAGCAGATCAACGACCAGTTCGGCCATTCGATTGGCGACAAGGTGCTCGCCGCCGTGGCGAAGCGGCTGAAGAAGGTGCTTTGCACGGCGGATGTTGCCGCGCGCCTCGGCGGCGATGAGTTCATCGTGTTGATCGAGGGGCCGCGCTCCGCAGAGGCCGCACCGGGGATTGCCTCGCGCATCATGGGGGCGTTGAACGAAGAACTGGTGATCGACGGACAAAGCATGACGGTGGGCGCGAGCATCGGCATCAGCCAGTTTCCGGAGGATAGCGCCACGGTGGAGGAGTTGCTGCTCCATGCCGATGCGGCGATGTATGCAGCTAAAGCCGGTGGACGGTGTGGCTATCTGCGCTACCAGGATGTGCTGGCGGCGCGCAAGCGTGAGCAGGAGAGCGAAGGGGCAACGGAAGGCCGTGAGGCGGAGCCGACGGCCTGAAGCGCCGAATTTCATTGCAATGCTGTGATGGCTCCCCGTGCGCCGTGTTCGTGAAGCAGCTGCAATGCGTGTCGAAGCGTTTTTCTGAACTCGGGCAGGGCGGCCAGATCTTCCGGAAACACTTCACGCACAGTCAGTAACGCATCCATCAACGCTTGCGGCTCACCGTCAGCGGACGCCACGAGCGTCTTCAATCTGCCGGCCAGCGGATCGCTGATTTCGTAACGCGTGCCGTCGTCCGCGTGGCCGCGCAAAAACATCATCCAGGCCGCTATCGCCAGCGCGAGACGCGTGAACGGTTGACCCGCGCCGATCCGCGCCGCAATTGTGGCAAGCAGACGGGGTGGAATCTTCTGGCTGCCATCCATCGCGATCTGCGCGCAGCGATGTTTCAGCGCCGGATTCGTATAGCGCTCGAGCAGTGCGTCCCGATAGACGGCCAGGTCGAATGATGCGGGCATGGTAAGCGTCGGCGCGATTTCTTCCGTCATCATCGCGTGGATGAGATTGCGCATGGGCGGGTGAGAGATCGCTGCATCGATCGTCTCGAAGCCGCCGAGCATCGACAGATAGGCCAGCGTCGAATGCGTGCCGTTCAGCATGCGCAGCTTCGCCAGTTCGAACGGCGTGACATCCTCCACGAGTTGCGCGCCGACTGCTTCCCATGCGGGACGTCCCGCGGCAAAACGATCTTCAATGACCCACTGCCGGAACGGCTCGCAGGGGACCGGTACTGTGTCTTCATAAACGATCGCGTGAGCCACGGTGACGCGCTCAGCATCCGTGGTGGCCGGCACGATGCGGTCGACCATCGTCGATGGAAACGCAACGTGGGCGGCGATCCAGTCGGCCAGCCCGGGATCGCGTTGCCGCGCGAACGAACAGACCACCTGGCGCAGCGCGGCGCCGTTGTGGGAAAGGTTGTCGCACGAGAGCACCGTGAACGGTTTGCCGTTCGCACTGTCGCGCCGCTCGCGCAATGCCGCGACGAGGATGCCCGGCACCGTGCGCGGTTCGAGCGGGTTGGCCAGATCGTGTGCAACGGCGGGATCGTCCAGCGCGACCTCGCCGGTTTTCGGGTCGCGGCAGTAGCCTTTTTCCGTGACTGTCAGCGAGACGATCTGTACCAGCGGATCCGCGAGGCGCGCGAACAGGGCGGCGCGATCGTGCGGCATGGCCAGCACTTCACGCAGCGCACGCACAACGGTCACCTTGGCGCCATGCGGGCCGCGTTCCACCACGCTATACAAACCTTGCTGCGCCATCAGCGCGTCACGCTTGCCGACATCGCCTTGCAGCGTGACACCGCAAATACCCCAGTCACCGCCCGCGGCAAGCATGGCCTCTTCCGTATAGAGGGCCTGATGTGCGCGATGGAAGTTGCCGATCCCCAGATGAACGATGCCGATGCGCGGCTCCTGCCATTGCGGTGACAGCAGATGTGATTGCAGCGTGGGCAGTGCTTGGCGGACGAGGCGAGGCAAGGTGGCTACAGAAATCATGTGACGAATTCCAGGTTGCGGAAAGGCTTCAGACCGACGCCGTTCAACGGGAAAACCCTGATTTGACGTGTCGCTATACTTGTATGGTAGCATCGTTCAAACGGTTTGAGACAGGTTGGCGAGTGCGATTTTCCACTGCAACCAGAGCCCAAAATCGACATGAAAACAGCCAGTCGTATGCCGCCGTTGTGCGCGGTTCGCGACTTGCCTCTGCAAGGAAGAAGTCATGAAGATCGTTCGCGCCGACGTGATCGTCACGTGCCCGGGCCGCAATTTCGTCACACTGAAAATCGTCACGGACGAAGGCGTATACGGCATCGGCGATGCAACGCTGAACGGCCGCGAACTCGCAGTCGCTTCGTATCTGAAAGACCACGTGTGCCCGTTACTGATCGGCCGCGATCCTGGTCGCATCGAAGACACCTGGCAGTACCTCTACAAAGGCGCGTACTGGCGTCGCGGCCCTGTCACGATGTCGGCGATCGCCGCAGTGGATATGGCGCTGTGGGACATTCTCGGCAAAGTAACGGGCATGCCGCTGTACAAGCTGCTCGGCGGCGCCTCGCGCGAAAGCGTGATGGTGTACGGCCACGCCACCGGCCGCGATATTCCCGAGGCACTCGACCGTTACGCGGAACACATCGAAGCCGGCTATCAGGCGATCCGCATTCAGTGCGGCGTGCCGAATATGCGCTCGGTGTATGGCGTGTCGAAAGGCAGCGGCATGTATGAGCCGGCTACCAAAGGGGTTGTGGAGGAGCAGAGCTGGTCGTCGGAAAAGTATCTCGACTTCGTGCCAAAACTATTCGAAGCGGTGCGCGACAAATTCGGCTTCGATACCCATTTGCTGCATGACGTCCACCACCGCTTGACACCGATCGAAGCCGCGCGTCTCGGCAAATCGGTCGAGCCGTATCGCCTGTTCTGGATGGAAGATCCGACGCCCGCGGAAAACCAGGCCGGCTTCCGGCTGATTCGCGAGCATACGGTCACGCCGATCGCCGTCGGCGAAGTTTTCAACAGCATCTGGGATTGCAAACAGTTGATCGAAGAGCAATTGATCGACTATATCCGCGCGACCTTGACGCACGCAGGCGGCATTACGCATCTGCGGCGCATTGCGGATTTTGCTTCGCTCTACCAGGTGCGAACCGGTTGTCACGGGCCGTCGGATCTGTCGCCGGTGTGCATGGGCGCGGCGCTGCACTTCGATCTGTGGGTGCCGAATTTCGGTGTGCAGGAATACATGGGTTTTCCGCCTGAAGCGCTCGACGTATTCCCGCATGCATGGCGCTTCGAGCGCGGCATGATGCATCCCGGCGAGGCTCCGGGCCACGGCGTCGATATCGACGAAGCGGCGGCCGCGCGGTATCCCTACGATCCCGCGTATCTGCCGGTCGCACGTCTCGAAGACGGAACGCTATGGAACTGGTGAGCTGATTTTGCTCGACTGACCCTAACTACAAAATCATGGAGACACGCGTGAACCCAGCACGTCCGCAAGCCGCCGCGCCGGCCAGCACTGCCATGCTGCGTCGCGTGGCCTTCGCCTCGACCATCGGCACCGCGGCCGAGTACTACGACTTCTTCGTCTACGGCACGGCCGCCGTGCTGGTGTTCGGCCAGAAATTCTTTCCCTCCGCCGACCCGCTGATCGGCACGCTTGCCGCCTTCGCTACCTACGCGGTCGGCTTTCTGGCGCGGCCGCTGGGCGGCATCGTGTTCGGTCATTTCGGCGATCGCATCGGCCGCAAGAAGGCCTTGATCGTGACGATCCTGATCGTCGGCTTGGGGACGTTTGTGATCGGCCTGCTGCCGGACTATCAGTCGATCGGCATCTGGGCGCCGATTGCGCTGATCGTGATTCGCGTGTTGCAAGGCTTCGGCGTGGGCGGCGAGCAAGCGGGCGCCGTGTTGCTGACGGCGGAATACGCTCCGCCTGCGCGGCGCGGCTTCTTCGCGAGTCTCGTGCAATTGGGCGCGCCGGCCGGTTTTCTGATTCCGTCGGGCCTGTTCGCGCTGCTCAGCGCGACGTTGACTCAAGCGCAATTGCTCGACTGGGGCTGGCGCATTCCGTTTCTCGCCAGCGCGCTGCTGGTCGCTGTGGGGCTGTATATCCGCTTGCGCACCGAAGAGTCGCCGATCTTCGCAACGATCCAGCGCACCAAGGCAGTGGCTTCGCGCCCAGTGGTGGAGGTGGTGCGGCAGTTCGGCCCGACGATCGTCAAAGGTGTCGGCGCGAAATTGATCGAGGCTTGCGCCTTCGCGATGTACACGATGATCGTGCTCGCCTACGGCAAGGCACATGGCATTGCGCAAAGCATGCTGCTCGAAACGGTGATCGTCGCGGTCGCGCTCGAGCTCGTCACGATTCCGCTCGCCGGTGCGCTGTCCGATCGCATCGGACGGCGGCCGACCTTTATCGCGGGTGCGCTATTGCACGTGGCGCTGGTGGTGCCGTTCTTCATGGCGATCGATAGCGGCAATCGCGCGGCGATCCAGCTCGTGATGATTCTCGCCATTAGCGTGGGTCACAGCCTTTGCTATGCACCGCAAGCGGCGCTGTTTCCAGAACTATTCCCCGCGCGCGTGCGGTGCAGCGGCATCGCGCTGATCTGGCAGATCGGCTCCTTGCTCGGCAGCGGCGTGCTCGGATTGCTGGCCGTCAAACTGATTCAGGTCACGCATGGCAATTCGCTCGCGTTGATCGTCTACGTGGCCGTGCTCGGCATTGTGTCGGCTGTATCGCTTTTTGCATTGCCGGAAACCGCGCCTCTACGCCGTGGCGGCGATCTCCACGATTGGGGCGGGGGCGAGCCGGCAGAAGCCCATACGGCAGCGCAAGCCCTCGCGTCCTCATCTTCATCTTCTTTCGCGCGGCACTGAGCGCGAGACCTTTGTCATACCGGAGTCCTTCATGCTCGCAGCCGTGCTTCACGAACCCAAACTCATCCGCATCGACGAAGTCGAGCCGCCTGTACCCGGCCCCGGTCAGGTGCGAGTACGCGTGCGCGCCGGCGGCATTTGCGGCTCCGATCTGTCGTACTACTTCAAAGGCAAGAGCGGCGATTTCGCGGTACGCGAGCCGTTCGTGCTCGGACATGAAGTGGCCGGCGAGATCGATTCGCTCGGCGAGGGCGTGAGCGCGGAGAGTCGCCTGACACCCGGGCAGCGTGTTGCCGTCAATCCAGGGCTGGCCTGCGGGACGTGCCGCTTTTGCATCGGCGGGATGCCCAATCATTGTCTGAACATGCGCTTCATGGGCAGTGCATCGACGTTCCCGCACACGCAGGGCATGTTCCGTCAGTACATCGTGGTCGCGGCGCGGCAATGCGTGTCGGTGCCGGATGGCGTCGATTTTGCGCAGGCGTCGATGGCCGAGCCGCTTGCCGTTGCATTGCATGCAGTGAAGCAGGCGGGTTCGCTCGTTGGCGCGAGTGTCCTGCTGGTCGGTTGCGGGCCGATCGGTTGCATTCTGCTGAGCGTGGCGCGCCGCGCCGGTGCCCATCGCCTGGTCGCGCTGGATCTGTCGGATCGGGCGTTGCAGGTTGCGCAGCAACTCGGTGCGAATCAGATCGTGAACGCGAAAGACAGCGCCGCGATCGATCAATGGTCCGCACAACGCGGCACGTTCGACGTAGTCATCGAGGCATCGGGCAGTCCCGCGGGACTCGATACGGCGCTGCGTGCGGCGCGCGCCGGCGGCACGGTGATCCAGGTCGGCAATCTGCCGGCCGGCCAGTCACCGGTGGCAGCGAACCTGGTGATGTCGAAGGAACTCCGCTATCAAGGCTCGTTCCGCTTCACCGGCGAATACGCCATCGCTGCCGATGAAATCGCTTCCGGCAAAGTCGACTTGCGACCGCTCATGACGCATGCATTCGCGATGAGTGAAGCAAACCATGCGTTCGAAGTGGCGCTCGATCGCTCGCAGTCGATGAAGGTGCATCTGAACTTCGACTGAGCATCTCCCGTGGCATGAGGCGTTGCACCTGACCGCAGCGCCTTGCCAGGCCAATCCAGCTACTTAAGCTATTCAAACGCCCATCAAGAGGCGACCCGAAGGAGACACCCGATGATCAAGAGTCAACGCTGGTTTGTTGTCGCGCTACTGTTTCTGGCCGGCGTCATCAACTATCTCGACCGCGCGGCGCTGTCGATCGCCGCACCGTTGATCCAGAAAGACCTGCACTTCTCGCACGCGCAGATGGGCATCGTGTTCAGCAGTTTTTTCATCGGCTATGCGCTATTCAATTTTGTTGGCGGCGTGCTGTCGGACAAGGTCGGCGCGAAACGCGTGTTTGGCACCGCGATGGGCGTGTGGTCGGTGTTCTGCGGTGCGACTGCGTTGGCCACCGGCATCGGTTCGCTGATCGTGCTGCGTGTGCTGTTCGGCATGGGCGAAGGTCCGTTCAGTTCGTCGAACAGCAAGATGGTCAATAACTGGTTCCCACGCAAGGAAGTCGCGAGCGCGATTGGCGTGATCAGTTCGGGCACGCCGCTCGGCGGCGCGCTGGCGGGACCGGTGGTCGGCTTCATGGCGGTCCAGTTCGGCTGGCGCTGGGCCTTTGTCGCGATCATGCTGCTGGGACTCTTGTGGCTCGTCTTGTGGGCGGCAACGACCACTGAACACCCGCACGAAAACTCGCGCGTCACGCCCGACGAGATCGAACTGATTCGCGCCGGTCAGGCGGACGAACATGCGATCGCCCATTCGGCCGACGGCGAGCGACTCGGCCTGCGGCACTTCCTGAAGAAGCCGATCATTCTTGCGACGGCCTTCGCATTCTTCTCATACAACTACGTGCTGTTTTTCTTCCTGTCGTGGTTCCCGACGTATCTGACCGAAGCGCATCACCTGAGTCTGCGCGACATGAGTTTCGCCACGGTGATTCCGTGGCTGCTCGGCAGTATCGGTCTCGCGGCAGGCGGCTTCATCTCCGACTTCATCTTGCGCCTGACCGGCAAGCCGCTGCTGTCGCGCAAGATCGTGCTGAGTAGCTGTTTGGGCGCGGCGGCGGTGTGCGTCGCGTTGGCCGGGCGTGTTGCCAGTACGCAGAGCGCCGTCGCGCTGATGTCGGTGTCGATCTTCTTCCTGTATGTGACGGGCGCGGTGTATTGGGCCGTGATTCAGGACACCGTGCCGCGCGAACACGTCGGCGGTGCGGGCGGTTTTGTGCACTTGCTGGCGAATCTGGCCGGCGTGATCGGCCCCGCGGTGACGGGCTTCATCGTCGAAGCGACGCACGGTAACTACGCGAGTGCGTTCGTACTGGCGGGGGCGATTGCCGTGCTCGGCGCGGTGTGCTCGCTGGTGTGGATTCGCGAGCCGCGAGCGAGTGCCTTAAACATGAAACGTGCATGGTAGTATGGTGCGGCACACTTTAGTGGATATGCTGGTGGGTATTCATGGTGTGTGCCGTCTCTGTCGCAATTCATTCGTTGCTATTCGCTGCGTTACCCGATGCCGACCAAGAACCTCCACGCCAACACGTCTTCTTTCTCCTCCGACACCACGCTTGCACCCCGCACAAGGCGTCGCGTGAGCATGCAGGCCGGCGCGCGTGTCGAACTACCGGATCTGACCGCCAGCGTCTCGTTCGACTCGCATGAGCCGATCGGCAAGCAGATTTTCCGTGCGCTGCGTCAGGCAATTTTCGCTGGTCAACTGGTGCCGGGCACGCCGCTCTCTGAGAAGGAAGTGTCCGACATGTTTCAGGTGTCGCGGCAACCGGTGCGGGAGGCGTTCATCAAGTTGGTCGAAGCGGGTGTGCTTCAGGTATTGCCGCAGCGCGGCACCTTCGTGAAGCGCATTTCGCCGCGTCAGGTGCGGGAAGGGCGCTTCATTCGGGAAGCGATCGAGACGGCGGTGGTGAAGAAGGCAGCCGTGTCGATCACGGACGAGCAATTGCAGGCGCTGGCCGACAACCTTCGCGACCAGAAGCTTGCGGCGAAATCGAACGATACGGCCGCCTTCCTCGCGCTCGACGAGGCGTTTCATTATGCGATCGCCCAGGCGATCGATTGCACGGCGGCATGGGAAACGATTCAGGACATCAAGGCGCAGATGGACCGGGTGCGCTACCTGAGCTTGCCGGAGGTATCGCCGCTCGATCTGCTGATCAAGCAGCACGCGAAGATTCTGGCTGGCCTGCGCGCGCACGATCCGGGCGCGGCTGAAGAAGCGATGCGCAGCCATCTGCGCGAGATTCTGGTGTCGCTTGGTCCGATTGCGGAGCGCAATCCGGCGTGGTTCGACGCGGACGAACCGGAGCGCGTGCCGCTGTCGACTTAGGCCGATCTGCGGGCGGGCCGCCGGCTTGCTCGCTTACGGCCACATTACTGTCATGGGCGTAGCATCCCCGCTGCGCCCGTCAGCGAACTTCATGCATGACCCGCAGAGCCCCGTCCCGCGGCCTCTCCAGCCCACAATCCTCATACAAATATTCCCCTCCAAACGCGAGGCAACTTCGCCTCGTTCGACGCTTCATCGAGCGTCGAAGCAATCGTTTGCGCCGATCTTGAGGTAACTCTTTTTGATTTTCGCGGGCGCGTTTTTGGCCTATCAACTTTTCCCGCGCGTCTGCCGAAAACAACTCTATAGCAACGGGATTGACTGGAGACGGGTGTGAAGCGACAGGTGTGGTTTTTTGTAGCCGTTCTCGCGCTGGCCGGGTGCGCACAGATGCCCGCGCAGAATGCCGCGCACACGGACAAGGCGCCTAACGAAGTCATCAGCTTCGAGATTCCGCCGGATGCGCTCGGGGCGCATGACCCGCAACTCACCGCCGTGCTGACCAAGGCAGGCGCACTGGCTGCCGCGCAACCGCAATCCACGGTCGTGCTGGTCACCGCGCTGGGTCAGGATTTCGCGTACCTGAACCAGGCAGTATGGAAGGGTGTGCCTGCGCAACGCATGTCGAAGGTGAGCTTCGAGAATCGAACCGCCGGCCTGGGTCAGCCCTATAGCGTGTCGATCAGAACGGTGCAATGAAGGAGGCCATCGCGATGTTTCGAATCACCTTACTGACGGTGGCCACACTGCTCGCCACGCCTGCTTTTGCGGGCCAGCCGGGAACGGATCTGCAGTCGGCAGGCGCGTTTCCTGCCACGTTTCCCCCGGCGGCGGACAAGGTTTATCCGCCGTTGCCAACGCTTACGATGCTGCCGCCGTCGAGTGGCGCTGATGATGATTTGCCGGTGAAGCCGACGACGCATCGAAAGAAGTCGCGTGCGCCGATCCAGACGCAGGAACGCAGGGGAGCGCCGATGCCGGCAGTCCGGCTCGTCGTGTCCGACGCTTCACATACGTACCTCGACTCCGTGCAACGGCAAATCGATCTGGCGTTGGCCAAGTAATTCGCCCGCGGCGTGGAGTTCATCATTTTTGTCGCTATCAAGCGGAAGGATGAATCGTGTCCTTGAAACTCTTCTGTGCCGCGCTAGCGTGGCTGTCGATGTGCGGCGCGGCCCAGGCGGCAGACGATTGCTTCAATGAGGCCGCGGCCTACCAGGGCGTCAATCCCTGGGTATTGCGCGCGGTTGCATGGTTCGAATCGAAGGGCGACCCGGACGCGATACACCAGAACGCGAACGGTTCGATCGACGTCGGCCAGTTGCAGATCAATTCGATTCATTTCGGCGACCTCGCACGCGAAGGCGTGCCGCATCGCGCATTGACCGATCCGTGTGTGAACGTCTACGTAGCCGCATGGCTGCTGAAGCAGAAGATGGTCAAATACGGCAACACCTGGCGCGCGATCGGTGCATACCACTCGGAAACTCCGAAGCAGCGCGACGCCTACGCCCGCAGCATCCAGCAGGTGCTGGTCGGATGGGGGCAGTTGCCGTCGGCGCACCAATCGCTGCTCGCCGATCGCTAGTCACGAAAACGCAGTGTCGCGTGGTTATCATGAGGCCCCGGACGGCCTTGATTTCACGCACCGCGCAGCCTCATGCATGCTGCATCGTGCGGAGAAAGCAGGGCCAGGCTGTACTCGCTGAGGCCTTCGTTGATCAGATCACATACGCGTAAAGCGGCGGTGTTGGTGGCGCTTGCCGGTATCGGGCTCGCCGTCGGCGCGCCTTTCGTTCTCAATTCGCACGCGGCGTTCGCCGGGCTGCGTAACGTGTCTCTCTGCGTATTCGCCGCGCTTGCCGCGAGTGCGGCGATCAGCGCGATGGCAAAGGCGGGCAAGCTGCATCTGATGCAGACCGCGCTCGGTTTCCGGATCAGTTTCCTGCGCACGTTCGCCATCACGCTGGCTACCGATTTCGCATTCCTGGCTTCTCCGTTGGGCGCGGCGGGCTACGGCGTCAACATCGGCCTGCTGCAGCGCGCCGGGGCATCATGGTCGCTGGCGACGACGGTCGTCGGCGCGGATCAGGCGCTCGATCTCGCGTTCTTCACGAGCGCCGTACCGATTTCCCTGGTGTTTGCCTTCGGGCCGCTGACGCAAGTGATTCCGCGCGCTAGCGCGCCGCTCGTGTTCGGCGGGCTGGCCAGCGCCACATGCCTTATCGGCGTCTGCTGGATGAACCGCCGGCGTGTGGCTGCAGCACTGGACGCCGCTGGCCGGCGCGTTCATTGGCTCAACGAGCGCCGCGCGAGATTGAGCCGGTTTTTCCATAGCGTCCGCCGGCAATGGCTGGAATTGGTCGCCGTGCCCAAGTGGCGGCTTGCTGCGTTGTGTCTGCTCACCACGCTGCAGTGGTTGCTGCGCTATGGCGCCCTCTGGTTTATCTTGCGCGAACTCGGTTACCGCTTGCCGTTGGGTTTCGTTCTGGCCGTGCAGGCCGTCGTGCTGCATGCCGCGTTGTGGACCGGCGTGCCCGCAGGCGGTGGCACCGGCGATATCGCTCTTGCTGCCGCATTCGCGAGTTGGGTGCCCCGCGCGGGCATCGCGACGGCATTGGTGTTGTGGCGTTTCGCGACGCTTTACAGCCCGCTGGTGCTGGGCGCGGCAGGTTTTGTTGCGCTTGCAACGAGGGGGCGCAATCCATTATCGGCCGCTGACTGAAACCTCGCGGGCCGGGTTTCAATGGCACCGTACGGCTCACGGCGCTAGCCAACTTCGGTAAGCGCTTCAGCGCGCACTATCGGTGTCCGGCACTTTGCGCATGCGTGCCGCAAAACTCGCGCGTGAGTCCTGCTCACTGCGTAAGCGAAGCATTTGAAAGGTCTGTGAAATCAGCGCGAGCGGATAGACCGCTTTCAGGAGGTCCGCGATCATGCGCCATTCCGCACGCATGCCCCTCCAGTAGCCGAGTTTCTCGGTTTTGCGGGCCTGCGTGACGTGTGGCCAGTGCGTCACTGCAATCGGCAGACGGCGCGCGATGATGCGGCGGTTCATGAACACTTCGACCCCGAAGCGCGGCAAGCCGTGAACCTCCTGCAGCACTTCGCTGAGCAGCGCTTTTTTGACCACGCGCTCGCCGGAGACGAAATCGAGGCCGATGGCGCGGAATGCGAGCAGGCTGTTCTGACGCAGGCTCATGCTTACTTGCGCTCTGCCTTGCAGGACGGGCAGGGCGAGCGCGCTGATGCTCTCGGCGGTCAGTCCCTTCAGGTCGGCATCGAGCAGCATTAGCAGTTCGCCACGCGCGGCGGCGATTCCGGCTGCCATCGCGGCGCTTTTACCGCGATTCTCGGCGCACCGGATCAGCCGCGCCGACGCGAAACGCTCGACCACGTCCGCGGTGCCATCGGTCGAACCGTCATCCACCACGATGACTTCGCCGAGCAAAGGATGCGCGCAGGCCACGGCCAGCACCGTGCCGATGCGGGGCGCTTCGTTGTACGCGCAAATGACGCAGGAGATTCGTGGAGGCGGTCTGAGCGGGGCGCGAGCGGTCATGTAAAGGGCCGTAAAGATCAACAATGGTGCATTGCAGCACGATGCTTGTTTTTCAGCTATAGTCGGGACACGGCTTACGCCCAGAGAGGTACAAAATGTACGACGCCGAAATCGCCGCGACCCTCCTGAACCGCTGGGACAAACGTTCATCAACGACCGACTTCGACACCTACCTCGAGTTGTTGCGCGAAGGCAATCTCAGTTTCACCTACCAATCCGGTCACGTACGCGACGCCGGCATTGAAGAGGGGAGCGCATTCAATATCGAATCCCTGGTTTTCGGTGACGGCTCGCGCACCTTGCGCGTCGAAGCACCTGACCAGACACCCCGCTGGACGCGCTGGGCCGCGGTCGAACCGCTGCTGCCCGTCACCAGCGAGGCCTGACAACTTCATCAGACGATCCGCGCTCCGGCGCGATATGTCGCGCGCGGCACCGGCAGCGTGTCGAGCATCGTGACGCGCACGAAGTCAGCGCGCAAACCCGCTTCAATCGCCCCGCGGTCATGCAGGCCTGCCGTACGAGCCGGCTCGGCGGAAACCGTCGCCATGGCGCGCGGCAGCGTCCAACCGGCCTTGCTAACCAGATCGAACACTGCCGTCATCAAACTGGACGGCACGTAATCCGAGGACAGGATATCGAGCAAGCCTGCCTTCGCCAGTTCGAGGGCCGACACGTTGCCCGAATGCGAGCCGCCGCGCACGATATTCGGCGCCCCCATGATGGTCGAAATGCCGTGCTCGCGTGCCGCCTCGGCGGCGATGCGGGTAGTCGGGAATTCGGCCAGCACGATGCCTTCGGCCTTGGCCTGTTCGATGTGCTCGATCAGCGTGTCGTCATGGCTCGCCACCGGAATGCCGAGCCGGTTACAACGCGCAACGATCTCGTGGCGGTGTGCGTCGGCGTAACGTTCCTGTTCCACGGACAGTTCGGCCAGCGCGGTCGCCACGTGTTCGTCGCTCAGCTTGCCAT
Organism: Paraburkholderia aspalathi; assembly: GCF_900116445.1. Classification (GTDB taxonomy): domain Bacteria; phylum Pseudomonadota; class Gammaproteobacteria; order Burkholderiales; family Burkholderiaceae; genus Paraburkholderia; species Paraburkholderia aspalathi. The sequence continues at coordinate 135,863 of NZ_FPBH01000007.1, read as the reverse complement.
TGCGCTCCTGGAAACGGCGCCATTGCTCGCGGTCGTGCCATTGACGTTGGCCGGGCGTGTGATCCATTACCGAGGCGAGCCGCAGCAACGGATGCCCGCACAACGAATCGAATACCTCGACTACGTCGGCCGTGGCGATTTCGCAGCGCAGATGCAGAAAGTGTTCGGCGCGCAGCAGCTTGCGCTCCGAGAAGCGCGCGAGGGATTCGGCGCACTGGGTCTGCAGATCGCGGCCGCGCAGCCCTACGTTCGAGCGCGAACCGATTGCGAGGGCGTCGAACACCGTGGTGATGCCGGCCGCCGCCACTTGCGCGTCGTGAATCACGAAGGCGGCGTCGGTATTCCACTGCACGCCCGGACGCGGCGCCAGGTGCTTCTCGAGGTTGTCCGTGTGCAGTTCGATCAGACCCGGCAACAGATAGTCGCCTTCCCAATCTTCCGCTTCGCGCGCCGAGGTCGTGCCACGCTCGACGTCGCGAATCACGCCGTCTTCGATGCGTACGACACCGGTAAATACTTCGTCTCGCGTCACGATGCGAGCGTTCCTGATCAACATCGACTTGCTCCGTAGTCTGTCCTGAGTGTTGCACCGCTGTGTTTCGATGTGGTGCTCGACTCAATGTTTCAGCTCAGTGGTTCAGTTTAGTGCCGTTTCGTGTCAGTTAGTGATGCAACTGCGGACGCAACGGCGGCTGGAGTTCAAGACGGCGTGTGGCCACCTTGTTGCGGGTTTCTTCGTCGTGAAAGATGCCGACGATCGCCGCGCCGCGCTCGCGCGCTTCGACGATCAGATCGGCAACCACGTCGCGGTTCTCCGCGTCGAGCGAGGCCGTGGGTTCGTCGAGCAACAGCAGCGGATGCTCAGCGATCAAACCGCGGGCGATGTTCACGCGCTGCTGTTCGCCACCGGAGAAGGTGGCGGGCGCGAGCGACCACAACCGCTCGGGCACGTTCAATCTCGCCAGTAGGGCTGCCGCACGTGCACGGGCTTCGTCTTCGGCCACGCCGCGCGACAGCAGCGGTTCGGCGACGAGCGTCAGCGTCGGCACGCGCGGAATCACGCGCAGAAACTGGCTGACGTAGCCGACCACGCCGCGGCGCAGGCGCAACACGTCGTGCGGCTCGGCGCCGGTGATCGACACCGGCAGGCCGTTATCCGCCGCCGCATCGCGAATGGCAATCGAGCCCGCGCTGGCCAGGTAGTTGCCGTACAGACAGCGCAGCAGCGTGCTCTTGCCCGCGCCAGAAGGTCCGATCAGCACGACGCACTCGCCGCGCTCGACATCGAGCGACACGCCCGCGAGCGCTTCGATCTGCACGCCGCCCTGGCCGTGCAGCGTAAAGGTCTTGCCGATGCCGACCGCGCGCAACATCAATGCATTGTTCTCGATGAACGCGCGTCCGGTGGCGTGGAATTCCGTGCTTGTTTCAATGGATCGCATTGTGAGCCTCAAACCGGCAGAACCGAGGAAACCAGCGTTTGCGTGTACGGATGCTGCGGATCGTCGAGCACCTGGTCCGTCAGGCCCGACTCGACCACTTCGCCGCCTTGCATGACCATCAAACGATGCGCGAGCAGCCGCGCCACGCCGATATCGTGCGTGACGATCAGCACCGACAGATGCAGCGTGGACGTCAACGTGCGCAGCAAATCGAGCAGACGCGCCTGCACCGAGACGTCGAGACCGGCGGTCGGCTCGTCCATGAAAACAAGGCGCGGACCGGTGACAAGATTGCGGGCGATCTGCAAACGCTGTTGCATGCCGCCGGAAAACGCCGCGGGAAATTCGTCGATGCGGGTGGCATCGAGTTCGACGCGTTCCATCCACTGCGTTGCAGTGTGGCGAATGTCGCCGTAATGGCGTGCGCCGACAGCCATCAAAGGCTCGCCGATATTCGCGCCGGCGGAGACGCCGCTGCGCAGGCCGTCGCGCGGATTCTGCTGCACGAAGCCCCACTCGGTGCGCATCAACAGGCGCCGGCGCGGTTCGGACAGGGCGAGCAGATCGAGCTTTTCGCCATGCGTGGCCGTGTAGTGGAGCGAGCCGCTATCGGTTTCGGTTTTCAGCGCGAGCGCATTGAGCAGCGTGGTCTTGCCCGAGCCGGATTCGCCGACGATGCACAGCACTTCGCCCGGATACAGATCGAAGCTGACGTTCCTGCAGCCGTTGCGGCCGCCAAATTGTTTGGTGAGCGAGCGGGCGCTCAACAGCGGCGTCATGTGGTTTCTCCTTTGCGCGCTTCGTATGCCGGCAGCTCGAGATCCTGATCGCCGCGGCGTTCGTGGCAGTAGTCGCTATCCGAGCAGACGAACATGCGCTTGCCGGCGTCGTCGACGATCATTTCGTCGAGGAAGCTTTCCGTCGATCCGCACAGCGCGCACGCATGCTGCCACTTCTGAACTTCGAACGGGTGATCGTCGAAGTCGAGACTGCGCACGGGGGTGTATGGCGGGATTGCGTGAATGCGCCGTTCGCGGCCGGCGCCGAACAATTGCAGCGCGGGGTTCATATGCATCTTCGGGTTGTCGAACTTCGGAATCGGCGACGGCGAACTCAGATAGCGGTTGTTGACGATCACCGGGTAGTCGTACGTGGTGGCGATACTGCCGTGATGCACGATGTCCTCGTACAGCTTCACGCTGATCAACCCGTAATCAGCCAGTGCGTGCAGCTTCTTGCATTCCGTGGCGCGCGGTTCCAGCCTGTATAGCGGCTCGGGCATCGGCACCTGATAGACCAGAATCTGCTTGTCGGTGAGCGGCGCTTCCGGAATCCGGTGACGTGTCTGGATGATCGTCGCTTCCGTCGTGCGGCGCGTGGTTGCCACGCCCGTGGTGCGCGCGAAGAAGCGGCGGATGTTGACCGCGTTAGTGGTTTCGTCGGAACCCTGATCGATGACCTTCAGCGTATCGTTGCTGCCGATGATCGCCGCGGTCACCTGAATGCCGCCCGTGCCCCAGCCGTACGGCAGGGGCATTTCCCGCGAGCCGAACGGCACCTGATAGCCCGGCACCGCGACGGCCTTGAGCAACGCGCGGCGCAGCATGCGCTTGGTCTGTTCGTCGAGGTAGGCGAAGTTGTAGCCGTCCGCGGCGCTGTCGTATGACGCGGTGGTGTGAGATGTGGCCGGCGCGTTCATGCGGCTTGCTCCTGCTGATCGTGATCCTGATTCTTGCCCTGATCCTGGCCCTCTGCGCTGTGTTGCGCCCGCAGTCGCCGGACGAGTTCGAGTTCGGACTGAAAGTCGACGTAGTGAGGCAACTTCAGATGCTGAACGAAGCCGGACGCTTCGACGTTATCGCTATGCGAAAGCATGAATTCGATGTCCTGCGTCGGCGAGGCGAGCGTTTCGCCGAGTTCCTCGGCGCGCAACGCACGATCCACGAGTGCCATGGCCATCGCTTTGCGTTCCGAGTGTCCGAATGCGAGACCATAGCCTTGCGTGAAAGTAGGCGGCACCTCGCTGCTGCCGGCGAACTGGTTGATCATCTGGCATTCGGTGACATCGATGTCGCCGATTTCAACGGCTTCGCCCAATTCGTCGAGTTCCATTTCGACGGCGATCGTGCCGAAGCGGATCTCGCCGGCAAACGGATGCGTGTGCGCGTAGCCCCGCTGGGTGGCGTAGCCCATGGCGAGCAGGAAGCCTTCGTCGCCGCGCGCGAGATTCTGCAAACGCGTGGCGCGGCTCGCGGGAAACGCGAGCGGTTCGCGCGAGAGGTCACCGGGTTCCGGCGCGTCCGGCGTGGGGCGTTCCTGTTCGATCAGGCCTTCCTTGTCGAGCAGCGTGACCACGCGCGGCATGGCTTCAACTGCGGACTGGGCGGCTTGAATGGAAGCTGGGGTCGTGGCCAAATCGTTTCCGGCATCGCCTTCGGCAAGCAGCGCAAAATCCAGCAGACGTTGCGTGTAATCGTAAGTCGCGCCGAGCATTTGCCCGCCGGGCACGTCCTTGAACGTTGCCGAAATACGGCGCTCAACCTGCATGGCTTCCGTGTCGATCGCCTGCGTATAACCGAAACGCGGCAACGTGGTGCGATACGCACGCAGCAGAAAGATCGCTTCGACCAGATCGCCCGCGGCCTGCTTGATCGCGAGTGCGGCGAGTTCTTCGTCGTAGACCGAACCTTCGGTCATCACTCGCGCGACGGCGAGGCGCAATTGCTCGCGAATCTGCGCGACGCTGAGCTCGGCCAGCCGCGTATCGCCGCGGCGCGACTTGTCGAGCAGACGCCACGATGCTTCGATCGCGCGTTCTCCACCCTTGACGGCAACGTACATCAGTTCACCTTCGCTTGAGTTGTGCGCGGCAGGCCGATCAGCGTGCTGTCGCAGACGAGATAACAATCGATGCCGCACGGAAAGAGCGGCGCGAGGGCGGCGCGTTCGCGCCAGAAGTGCTCGGGCAGACCGATCGGCGCGATCGTCGTGGTGTGCTGAATGCCGGGACCGCTGAGCACGATCGGTGCACCGCCTGTCAACGCTTCGACGCGGATCAGCAAGGTCACCGAGTGCTCAGGCGATTCCGCTTCGCCGAGTGCAAAGCTTTCCAGTGCCGGCATTGCGCTTGCGTCGTGGATATAGGCGAAGGCAGCAAGCCCTGGTTCGTCGACGAGCGGCGCGCCGGTATGAAAGCGCAGTGCCGAGCCCAGTGCCGTATCGGGTTGTGCGAGCCAGACGGGCGTGGCGTAGTCGCACAGGGTCAGCAGCGCGGCGAAGGCGGCGAGCGCGGCGCGAGTGGCCCGCACCTCCGGCAAGCCTTTTTCGACGACGCCCACCGTGCCCGGACGCGACAGTGCGTCGAGCAGCGTGCGGAATACGGCCTGGGTGTCGTGGACCGGGTCCGCGAAGCCGGGCGTCAAGGTAGACAATGCTATCTGCGAGTTTTCCATCAATCGCCTCTGACCATCGTGAAGAATTCGACGCGCGTGGCTGCGGCGTCCTGTTGGCGTTCGGCGCGTTGCGCGGCTTGCTGTTCGGCAAACGGCGCGATCAGTTGCTGGTGCAAGGCGCTGTAATGTTCGGGCATCTGCAGCAACGCATCGGCAAGCGCGGCCAGTTCGGCGCGGCGGCGGTCACGGCCCAGATGGCACGCTACGCCGACGGCTGCGGCTGCATCACCCGTGCCGCGCAAACGCAACGTGGCGCGCGTGACGGTGGCTTCGCCGAGATTGAACGGGTCGCCGCTGCCACCGACGCGGCCGCGCACCATCGCGAGGCCGATTTCGGGTGGCCGCAGCCAGTCGTAAGCAGGAGGTGGAGCGCCTTGCAGCGCGCGTTGCAGCGCAGCTTCGAGATCGGCGCGCGGGGTGCGGGCCAGCACGGCCATCCATGCGCGCCGCGTGGCGGAGGAAGGCGAGGCGGAAGTGGCACTCATCGAAATTCCTGTTGATCCAGCGAGTGGACATTTAAGCATCTATTCATCTAAACGTCTAGACGTTTAGGGGTATGCTTGCGGAGCGTTGTCGTGCATGGCCGCCGTTTCACATTTCCATCACGGCTTGCGCACTACAATGCATGGCATAGCGAATATTTGAACCCAAGGGAATGACAGCACCATGACATCGAACGACAACGCGACGCCGGGCACGCTGCTCGAACGCGGCGCGGGCGTTGCCGTCTGGCGGCAGATCGAACAGATTCTGGCAGCGGAAATTGCAGCGAGCGGCTTTGGCGAAGACGGCCGTTTGCCGAGCGAGGGCGAACTGGCCAAACGCTTCGACGTGAACCGGCATACCGTGCGCCGCGCCATGCTCGGTCTTGCCGCATTGGGCCTCGTCAGTGTCGAGCAGGGGCGTGGCACCTTCGTGCAGCCCGGCGCGATCGACTATTCGATTGGCCGGCGCACGCGGTTTACAGAAAACTTGCGGCAGCAGCACCATGCGGCGGCGGGCACGATGTTGTCGTCCGCACGCGTGAAGGCCGAGCCGAATGTGGCGAAGGCGCTCAGCTTGCGGGCGGGCGCCGCGGTCTACCGGATCGAGACCTTGCACGAATCGGATGGCGTGCCGCTTACGTTCGCGCGTAACTGGTACCCGGCTGGGCGTTTCCCAGACTTGCCGGAGGTGCTGGAGCGTACCGGCGGCGTGACCAAGGCCATGGCCGAATTGGGCGTAACCGATTACCTGCGCAAGTGGAGCCGTATCGGCAGCGTGTTGCCTGAGCCGGAAGTGGCGCGGCGTTTGAATATCAACCGGCAGCAGCCGGTGTTGTGGGTCGAAAACGTCGACGTCGATCTGGAAGGCACACCGATTAAATACGGCTTCACGCATTTTGCGGCGGACCGTGTGCAGTTGCTGGTGGAGCACGAAGTATGAGCGCCGTGGTGGGGAACACCGGTGATCAGGTCGAATGGAATGTCGACGCACGGTTCGCGGTTTATTACGCGCCGTCGCGCGAATCGGCATGGTGGGCCGCCGGTTCGGCGTGGCTGGGGCGTGACGCGGAAAGCGGCGAGCGCTGTGTGGCGCCGCAACCGGAAGGCCTGGCGCGTGCGCTGGCGGAGCTAACCGAAGCACCACGTCGCTATGGCTGGCACGGCACGCTGGTCGCGCCGTTTCGTCTCGCTGACGGCGTGACTCAACAGCATGTGCTGGAAGCGACGCGTCAATGGGCGCATACGCAAAACCCATTCGCATTGCCGGTCGAAGCCGCAACGCTGGGCGATTTCGTCGCGCTGCGTCCCGCGGATCAGAACGGCGAAGCAAACATTGGTGCAGTTGCCGCAAGTGCATTGCGCTCGCTCGATGCACTGCGCGCCAGACCCTCCGCGGCCGATCTCGCGCGCCGTCTCGCCGCGCCGTTGAGTGATCGGCAACGTGCGCTGCTGATCGAATGGGGCTATCCGTACGTCTTCGACGAATTCCGTTTTCACATGACGCTATCCAGTTCTCTCGCCGATGCTGACGAGCGCGCAACGCTGGTTGCGTGGTGGCAGGCGCAAACGCCCGCGCTCGGGCCGCTCGCGGTCGATCACGCGGCGCTCTTTGTCGAGCCCGCGCCTGGAGAGCCGTTCGTCTTGTGGCAGCGCGTGCCGTTTCAGACCCGCGAGGTGAAATAACAATGGCAGGTCGTTTGATTTATGTAATGGGGCCGTCCGGCGCGGGCAAGGATTCATTGCTGAGTTTTGCGCGCAGCCGCCTGATGGGCGAGCCGATTCTGTTTGCGCATCGCTACATCACGCGGCCGAGCGGCAACGGTGAAGAGCATGTTGCGTTGAGCGTCGAGGAATTCGCGGCGCGTTCGGTGCTCGGTCTGTTCGCGCTCGAATGGTCGAGCCATTCACTGCGGTATGGCATCGGTATCGAGATCGATGCATGGCTTGCACGCGGGTGCACGGTCGTCGTCAACGGGTCGCGCCAGCATTTGCAGCATACGTTGGCGCGTTATCCGCGCATTGAGGTCGTGCATGTGGACGCCGCGCCGCATATCCTCGAAGCACGGCTCGGCGCGCGGGCGCGTGAGTCGGCGGAACAGGTTGCGGCCAGGCTTGCGCGACGGGCACCGTTTTCATTGCCGGAAGGGCTTCGATGCACAACGATCGATAACTCCGGAGCACTGGAAGACGCGGGGCACGCGCTGATCGCTTTTTTGCAGGCGGAAGCGGACATTCCCCGCGTTTCCCACGCTCCCCACGTTCGCTAGGCTCGACTACCCGGCCGCCGCGATGCGCTTCCGGGTCGCTTCCTGCAAACACGATACCAACTGCAGCACCGCCGGCGTGGGCAGCAAATCGCGCCGCGAGATGATGCTCAAGAAACAGTATCTTGTTCGAAAAAGATGGCGTGGCTATAGTGCTCGTCTGTTTGCCGCGTCATGCGGCGTGAATTCCATGGAGCGATAGATGAGCGAAGCCGCGCGTTTTACCGAAGTGTCCGACCTGGCGCCTGCAACCGAAAGCCTGCGCGAGATCCGCCATCACATCCACCATCATCCAGAATTGGCCTACGAGGAAGTGCAAACCGGCGCGCTGGTGGCGGAGAAGCTCGAACAATGGGGCTGGCAGGTCACGCGCGGGGTCGGTAAAACCGGCGTGGTGGGCACGCTGAAGGTGGGCAACAGCACGCGCAGCATCGGTATTCGCGCTGACATGGATGCGCTGCCGATCATCGAACAAACCGGTCTGCCGTATGCGAGCGGCACGCACGGCAAGATGCACGCCTGCGGTCACGACGGCCACACGACGATGCTGCTTGGCGCAGCGCAACATCTTGCCGCCACGCGCAATTTCTCGGGCACCGTGCATCTGTACTTCCAGCCGGCCGAAGAAAGCGGCATCGACAGCGGCGCGATGAAGATGATCAACGACGGCCTGTTCGAGCGCTTTCCGTGCGACGCCGTGTTCGGTTTGCACAACCATCCGGGCGCCGAACCGGGCGTGATGCTGTTCCGCAAGGGGCCGTTCATGTCGGCGGGCGACAAGGCGATCATCACGATCGAAGGCGTCGGTGGCCATGCGGCGCGTCCGCATCTGACGGTCGATCCGGTGGTGGTGGCGGCGAGTATCGTGATGGCGTTGCAGACGATCGTGGCGCGTAACGTCGACCCGTCGCAGCCGGCGGTGGTGACGGTCGGCTCGATGCATGCGGGCACCGCGAACAATGTGATTTCAAGCAGCGCGAAGCTGGAATTGAGCGTGCGCTCGTTCAGCCCCGAAGTGCGCACGCTGCTGAAGAAACGCATTACCGAACTCGCCGAAAGCCAGGCCGCGAGCTATGGCGGCAAAGCGGTGGTGGAATATATCGAAGGCTATCCGGTGGTGATCAATTCGGATGCCGAAACGGACTTCGCGGTGCAGGTGGCGCGTGAGTTGGTTGGCAACGACAAAGTGGTCGAGCAGACCGACATATTGATGGGTAGCGAAGATTTCGCCTTCATGCTGCAGAAACGGCCCGGCACGTTCCTGCGCCTCGGCAATGGGGCGGGCGAAGACGGCTGCATGGTGCACAACCCTCATTACGATTTCAACGACCGCAATCTGCCGGTAGGAGCCGCGTTCTGGACGCGGCTGGTGGAGCGGTATCTGGGGCAGTGAGGGGCCCGGACTGCTAGCGAGGGGCCCTAGGCGCAATGGGCGCGCGTGCGAGAAGCGCGCGCCCTGATCGAAGCCACCGGCGCGCAATCAACCACGCCGCGCAACCATCTCCGAGACCGTCTGGGCGGCCTGCTGCAGCGGCTCCAGAAACGCCTTCACCATCTGCTTGGCCGAATTGCGCTGAGCATTGCCGCTGATGTTCATCGCCGCGATCACGCGCCCCTGGCGATTGCGAATCGGCGCGGACAGCGAAATCAGCCCGCCCTCCAGTTCCTGGTCGACGATCGCCCACCCCTGGCGGCGCACCTGCGCGATCAGCTTTTTCAGCTCCTCCTTGTCGGTCACCGTGCGCGGCGTATGCGCATAGAGCGGCGTCGAACTCAGGGTCGCTTCGAGCGCTTCGTCGTCGAGCGCGGACAGCAGCACGCGGCCCATCGACGTGCAATACGCCGGCAAGCGGCTGCCGATCGACAGGTTGATGGTCATAATCTTGTGCGTCGGCACGCGCAGCACGTAGACGATCTCGGTTCGGTCGAGCACGGCCGCCGAGCAACTCTCGTGAACCTGCGACGACAGATTTTCCATCACCGGTTCGGCGAGATTCCAGAACGGCATCGAAGTCAGATACGCGAAGCCCAGATCGAGAATCTTCGGCGTGAGGCGGAACAGGCGGCCGTCGGCCTCCACGTAGCCGAGCGTCTGCAGGGTCAGCAGAATGCGGCGTGCGCCGGCGCGTGTCAGGCCGGTGGCCGCGGCGACGTCAGTGAGCGTCTGTTCGGGGCGGGCGGCATTGAACGCGCGAATCACCGAGAGGCCTCGCGCGAACGACTGCACATACGAGTCGCCCGGTTTGTCCGCGGCCGGTTCGGCGCTGGCAGGAACGGCAGAAGGCGGTGGCAGGGCTTTGCTCATGGACCTTGAAAGATGCGTTCGAAGAAGGGCGCGTAGCGTTCGCGCGTTTCAGCCGGCGCGATGCGGTGCAAAGGCGTGACGATAGCGTAAGCCTTTTGTTTCGCCAACATTGCCCGCTTTTGCGCCTAGGTCGATACGAGTGAAATCTGCTTTGCACCTAGTGGCTAAGTCGTTGATTATAAATAATTCGTTGACTCGGGAGGCGGACTAAACGTTAGCCTGCCTCCTGCGCGGCAGCGTCCCGATGATGATCGGCAGCGAGGAACATATACATTGCAGGCACGACGAACAAAGTAAAAAGGGTGCCGATCGATAGCCCCGTGAAGATCACGAGCCCCATCGCGTTACGGCCCGCAGCGCCTGCGCCCGAGGCAAACACGAGCGGCACGACGCCGAGCACCATCGCCGCGGTGGTCATCAGAATCGGGCGCAGCCGCACGGCCGCCGCTTCCTCCAGGGCTTCGCGCTTCGACTTGCCGGCGTGTTGCAGCTCGTTGGCGAACTGGACGATCAGGATGCCGTGTTTACTGACGAGCCCCATCAGCGTGACGAGCCCGACCTGCGTGTAGATGTTCAGCGTCGTCAAGCCGATGTTGATGAAGATGAGCGCACCGAACAGCGCCATCGGCACCGAAACCAGAATCACGATCGGGTCACGGAAACTTTCGAACTGCGCCGCAAGCGCAAGGAACACGATGATCGTGGCGAGCAGCAGCGTGATGACGAAGCCGCCCGATTCCTGTACGAACTGCCGCGACTGGCCCGAATAATCTGCCGCATAGCCTGCCGGTGCGACCTGGGTGGTCGCCTTGCGCAGAAAATCGAGCACCTCGCCCTGCGACACGCCCGGCACGATCACGCCCGAGATCGTCGCCGAGTTGAGTTGCTGGAAGTGGTTGATCGATTCCGGCACCACGTTGTGTTCGAGGTGCGCAATCGTCGAAGCCGGCATGACGCTGCCGTCCGGCGTGCGCAGGTAGTAGTCGAGCACCTGAGAAGGATTCAGACGATCGGTCTGCAGGACCTGCGGAATCACCTTGTACGAGCGCCCGGCGATCGAGAAGTAGTTGACATAGCCGCCCCCGAGCGCCGACCCGAGCGCTTGCCCGACGTCGCTCTGCGAGAGCCCGAGGGAGGCGACCTTGTCGCGGTCTACCACGAGCGTGGCTTCCGGCTTGTCGAGCTTGAGATCGCTGTCGACGAAGAAAAACATCCCGCTCTCGCGGGCTTTTTGCAGGACTGCCTGCGAAACTTCGTTGAGGTTCTCGAACGGCTCGGTCGTACTGATGACGAACTGCACCGGCAAGCCCTGCGAGCCCGGCAGCGGAGGAAACTGGAACGCCGCGACGCGCGCACCTGAAATCTGATTCCATTTCTGCTGCAGTTCCTGCTGCAAGGCGGTCGCGCCCTTGCTGCGCTGGTCCCATGTCTTGAACAGCACACCACCGATCCCCTGGTTGAGTGTCGGCGCGCCCGTGAGCTGGAACATCTGCGCGTATTCAGGCAGCGCCTTGGAGATATCGAACACCTGGTCCGCGTACATCTGCATCTGCTGGATGGTCGCGTTCGGCGGCCCCTGGATCTGCGACAGGACGATCCCCTGATCCTCCTGCGGCGCAAGCTCCGCCTTCGAGGTCATGAACAGGTAGACCGTGCCGCAGAGCAGCAGCGCGCCCATGATGGTGAACACGGGCCACGTGTCGAGCGTCGAGTGCAACAGGCGGCCATAGCCACGATGGACACGTTCGAACTGGCGGTCGACGAAACGCGCGAAGCGCCCGGACTCCTGGTCCGCACGGAAGAAGCGCGAGCACATCATCGGCGACAACGTCAGCGCGATCACCCCGGAGACCGTCACCGCGCCGGCGAGCGAGAAGGCGAATTCGGTGAAGAGGGCGCCCGTCAGCCCGCCCTGAAAACCGATCGGCACATACACGGCGATCAGCACGACAGTCATCGCGAGAATTGGTCCGCCGAGTTCGCGCGCGGCGATCAGCGCGGCATCGAAAGGCGCCTTGCCTTCCTCCTTCATATGGCGATCGACGTTTTCGACGACGATGATCGCGTCGTCCACGACGAGCCCGATCGCGAGCACGAGCGCGAGCAGTGTCAGCAGATTGATCGAATAGCCGAGCAACTGCATCACGAAGAACGTGCCGATGAGCGACAGAGGCATCGCGATCAGCGGCACGATGACCGCGCGGAAGCTGCCGAGGAACAGGAAAATCACCGCGGTGACGATCAGCAGCGCCTCGACCAGCGTCTTGATCACCTCGACGATGGCCGTGTTGACGAAGTCGGTCGCGTCATAAACGATCTCGCCGGTCATGCCGGTCGGAAACTGCTTCTGCAGCCCGGGAAATACGGCCTTCACGCGTTTGGCGACATCGAGGATATTGGCGTCCGGCGCCACCTTGATGCCGATGAACACCGAACGCTTGCCGCTGAACGCGACGTTGAAGTCGTAGCTGTCGGCGCCGAGCACGACGTTCGCGACGTCTTCGAGGCGCACGATCGCGCCGTTCTTCTGCTTGATGACGAGTTGCTTGAAGTCGTCGACGGTATGCAGGTCCGTGCCCGCGTTCAGGTCGACGCTGACCATTTGTCCCTTAGTCGTGCCGAGCGTCGCGAGGTAATTGTTGTTGCCGAGCGCCGTGAAGACGTCGCTCGCCGTCACGCCGTGCGCGGCGAGCCGCGTCGAATCGAGCCACGCGCGTAACGCGAACTGCCGTCCGCCGAGAATTTCCGCCGTCTGCACGCCTTCAATCGAATCGAGCTTGGGCTTGATGACGCGCAGCAGATAATCCGTGACGTTGTTGCTCGGCAGCACGTCGCTGTAGAAACCCATGTACATCGCGTCAGTGGTCTGCCCGGTCTGTACCGTCAGCACCGGCTGCTGCGCCTGCGGCGGCAACTGGTTGCGCACCGAGCCGATCTGCGTGTTGATCTCGGTCAGCGCGCGGTTCGCGTCATAGTTCAGGCGCAGTGTGGCGGTAATGGTCGACACGCCGGTGCTGCTCGTCGACGACATGTAGTCGATGCCTTGCGCCTGAGCGATTGCCGCCTCGAGCGGCTGCGTGATGAAACCGGCGATGGTGTCGGCGTTCGCCCCGTAGTAAGCCGTGCTGATCGTCACAACGGCGTTTTCGGTTTGCGGATACTGGCTGACTTTCAGGGTCGCCAGCGAGCGCAGTCCGAGCACGAGAATCAGCAGGCTGACGACCGATGCAAGCACGGGCCGCCGGATAAAGAGATCGGTGAATGTCATCGCGCGGTCTCTCTATTGTTCCTGCGGCGTCGGGTTCGGACTGTCCGAGGGCTGCACGCTGTTGTTGATGACGAGCGGCGTGCCGTTCTTGAGTTTGAGCTGCCCGCTCGTCACGACCTGCGTGCCGGCCTCGACGCCTTTGAGGATCGCAACCTGATCGCCGCGCGTCGGCCCTGGCGTGACGAACACCTGCTGCGCGACGGGCAGCTTCTTGCCTTGCGCATTGGCTTGTGTGCCCGGCTTGACGACGAACACGGTCGCGCCATAGGGGTTGTAGGTGATCGCGGTTTGCGGCAGCGTCAGGTAGCGCTGTCCGGCGCCCGCGTCGATTTTCACGTTCGCATACATGCCCGGCAGCAGCTTGCGCTCGTGATTGTCCACGCTCGCTTCGATCTGCACGTTGCGCGTGGTGCTGTCGACTTTCGGGCTGAGCGACTGGATCTTGCCCACGAACGTTTGGCCGCTAAACGCGTTGGTGTCGACCACGATGGTCTGGCCGATCGCGAGCTGGCCGAGCTGCTGTTGCGGCAGGTAGAAATCGGCGTAGATCGGATCGATCGCCTGCAGCGTGACGATCGCATCGCCCGGATTGATGTATTGGCCCGGATTGATCGTGGTGATGCCGAGGCGCCCCGCAAACGGTGCGCGGATGGTCTTCTTGTCGACGAGCGCGGCCTGTTGCGCGACTTGCGCCTTCTTGCCCTTCAGGTCGGCGGCGTCCGCGTCGAGCTGCGCCTTGGCGATGGCCTTGATGTCGTACTGCGCCTTGTCGCGCGTGTAGACCGTCTGTGCGAGTTCTGCTGCAGCCTGGAGCGACTGGAGCAGCGCCACGTCGCTGTCGGCATTGAGTCTGACGAGGACTTGCCCGGCCTTCGCTTCCTGCCCGGAACTGAACGCCACCTCGCGCACGAGGCCCGCAACTTCGGTCGTAACGTCGACGCCGCGCACGGCGCGCAGGCTGCCGACCGCCGCTAGCTGCGGCTGCCACGTCTGATAACCGGCGACGACCGCCGAAACGGTGGCGGGTGGCGCCGCGTTGCCCGCCATGAACTTGGCGAACATATACGAGCGGAACTGGTTGAAGCCGACGAGTGCGGCCAGCAGCAGGCCGACACAGATCAGCATGATCACCATCCGCTTCGTCATCGGTTTTCTTTCGGTCATCGTGATGTCCTTGCACGGCATTGGGCGAAGCGCCGGACTTTGCATGCCTTCGTGTCTGACAGCGCGTGTTGCAAAGAGCGCTACGGCGAGCGTTCTGTCTGGTTATGTCAATGCGTCGGTCGCTGCGTCATTGCGTCATTGCGTTGTTGCGGCGGCGGTCGGCGCTGCAGCGTTCCACCAGCCGCCACCGAGCGCCTGGAAGAGGGCCGCGGTGTCGGCGTAGCGGGAGGCCTGGGCCTGCGCGAGGCTCACCACCGTTTGCTGGTACTGGCGTTGGGCATCGAGGAGCGCCAGGTAGCTCACGCCGCCGACGCGATACTGCCCGCGCGTCAGTTCGAGCGAATCGCTGGCGGAGCGCCAGGCGTCCGTCTGCGCTTTCAGGCCGGTCGCGTCGTGATCGAGCGCGCGCAGCGAGTCCGCGACGTTCTGGAACGCCAGTAGCACCGTTTCACGATATTGCGCATCGGCCTGTTCGTATGCCGCCTCGGCCGCGCGCTTCTGCGCGCTCAGTTGTCCGCCGTGGAAGACCGGTTGCAGCAGACCGGCGCCCAGGCTCCAGATCGTGCTGCCGGCCTTGAACACCTGGGCCGGCGTCAGGGCCTCGGCGCCGTAGCTTGCGGACAGCGTGATCTGCGGATACATCGCCGCGGTCGCCACGCCGATTTGCGCGCTGGCCTGATGCAGTACGGCGTCGGCAGCGAGGATGTCGGGCCGCTGCTGCACCAGTGCAGACGGCAGGCTTACAGGCAGCGCTTCGGGCAACGAAAACATCTCGAGCCTGAATTCGGGCAAGGTGGCGTCGCTGGGCAATTTGCCGGCCAGCACGGCGAGCTGGTGACGCGTCTGGTCGAGCTGTTGTTGCAGCGGCGGCAGCGTGGCGCGGGTCTGCGCAAGGAGGGTTTGCTGCGCGAGCACCGCCGTGCGGCCCACGCCGCCCAGTTCGAACTGCTTGCCGAGTACGCCGAGCTGCTCGTCTTCCTCCGCGGCGATCCGCTCGGTTGCCTCGATCTGCGCGCGCAGCGACGCTTCCTTGACGGCCGCGGTCACGATGTTGGCGGACATCGCAAGATAGGCGGCTTGCAACTGGAAACGCTGGTAATCGATTTGTGCGTGCAGCGCTTCGAGCTCACGCCGCGAGCCGCCGAACACGTCGAGTTTGTACGACACGTTCACCGATGCGTTGTACAGATTGAACTCATCGACCACGCCGGGTTGGCCGAATGCGATGCCGTTCAGTTTCTCGCGCGTGGCGCCAAGCTGCGCGTCGACGCTAGGCAGAAGGGTGCCGCCGGCCTGCGCTGAGAAGTTTTCGCGTGCCTGCCGCAATGCGGCTTGCGCCGCGGTGATGTTTGGACTGTTGACGAGGGCCTGACGAATCAGCGCGTCGAGCGGTTCGCAATGAAAGAGCGCCCACCAGGCGGCGGGAATGTCCTGTCCCGGCACAAAGCGCTGCGGCAAGCCGGCGGCTCCCGGAGAAGAGGCCGTCTGGTCGGGCAGTGGCGAGGCGGTGTAGGTGTCGGTAGCGGGCGCGGGGGGAGTACGGTAATCGGGACCGACCATGCAGCCGGCGACTGCGGCGCAGCCGCATAGGGCGACGCACAGGCGCCGCTGCCGGACAATATGCTGGATAACGTCGATCATCGATCCACCTTATATCGCCTGCGTTTAACCTAAACGACAGAGCGGGCGCGGATATTCAGGCAACTTGAACTTTCGATGTTTCTTTTCCCGACGCCGCAATTTATACCACGCGGGACATTTCTACGCGTAGCCTAGCATGGCCGATCGCTGCGCTCGCGCACGAGATCACGTAGTCAGAGCGCTTGACGGGCATTCGGGCTTGGGGATTAACGTCGCCGGGACATCCAGATGAAAGAGATCGCCGCATTTCCCTCCTTTAGCCGCCGCGACAGCGAAGCGGTTCCGTGGCAGCGATCGGCCGTCGCGCCTGGTGTTGAAGTCAAAAACCTCGGAACCGCAGACGGCCGTGCCATTCAGTTAGTGAAGTTCGCTCCGGGCGTGACCTTTCCGGACCATTTCCATACTGGGCCCGAATTCATTTACATGCTCGAGGGTGAGGCCGTTCAGAACGGCGAGGTCCTGTCGGCAGGATGGGTCGGCATTGCCAGCGCGGGAACCATCGATCACGGCTTCAGGAGCGAAACGGGGTGCGTGTTTCTGTTTATCTATGACCATGGGCAGGTATTTGATTCTGTGCAGCCGCCAGTGAAGGAATAGGAACACCACCGCCGACTGATGTCCGATCGGCCGTTACGACGTGCGCGCCATAGGCGTCGCGCGACCGTGCCCAGAAAACTCAGGGTTTGCATCGATGCCGCCCGAGCCTCAAATTTGTATGATGACCCGACAACCTGATTCTTCGGGGCCCCCATGTTCGACAAGATTCCTGCCCGCGCGCTGAGCGATACCGTCGCGCAGCAGTTGCTTAAGCAGATCGACAAAGGCACCTTCGCGCGCGTCGGCAAGCTGCCGACCGAGGCGGTGCTGGCGCAGCAGTTCGGCGTAAGCCGCACGGTGATCCGCGAGGCGATTTCGCGGTTGAAAAACGAGGGCGTGGTCGAGCCGCGCCAGGGCAGCGGCGTGTTTATCGCCGCGCACGGCGCGATCCGGCCGCTGCGCATCGACTATGCGGAAGCGGTCGAAACCGGCTCGGTGCTGCAGATCCTCGCGCTGCGGCGGGCGATCGAGGCGGAAGTCGCCTCGGAAGCCGCCATGCGCCGCAGCGACGCGGACATGATGTCGATCGACGCCGCCCTCGCGAAGATCGACGAAGCGGTGGCCGAAGGCGAGAACGGCGTCGCCGAAGATGTCGCTTTCCATCGCGCAATCGCCGCGGCCACCGGCAATCCGTATTTCCTCAAAACACTCACCTTCTTGAATCAATACCTCGAGGCCGGCACCCTGGTCACCCGTCGCAACGAAGCGCTGCGCGATGACTTCTCACGCCAGGTGCGCGAAGAGCATGCGGCCATCGTCGCGGCGATCCGGGTTGGCGATTCGATGGCGGCGCGCAATGCGGCGAGTACGCATATGAACAATGCGGCCCGGCGGCTCGCCGACGCGGGCATTTGCTGAGCTGAACTAAGCCGGCGCGGGTGCCGGGTGGGGTTTTATCGCTGCGCTCGCGGCTAACCAAAGTAGAGGTCAGGCATGTCCAGAAATGTCGGCGTTATCGGTCTCGGGGCGATGGGCATGGGCGTCGCGCGCTCGTTGCTGCGCGCGGGCTTTCAGGTCCACGCGTGCGATCTGCGCAGCGAGATCCTGCAAGCGTTCGTGGCGGCAGGCGGCGTCGGCTGTGCGTCGCCTGCCGAGCTCGGCGCGCAATGCGAGGTAGTCGTCACGCTGGTCGTGAATGCTGCCCAAACCGACGCGGTGCTATTCGGCGCGCAAGGTGCGGTCGCCGCGATGAAACCCGGCAGCGTGGTGATTGCAAGCGCAACCGTCGCACCGGACTTCGCGATCGAACTCGGCAAGCGCATCGAAGCGGCCGGTTTGCACATGCTCGACGCGCCGGTCTCCGGTGGCGCGGCGCGCGCCGCGTCCGGCGAAATGACGATGATGACGTCTGGCCCGGACACCGCTTATACCGCATGCGAGGACGTGCTGGCCGCGATGGCGGGCAAGGTTTATCGGCTGGGCTCGGCGCACGGCGCGGGGTCGAAGGTGAAGATCATCAATCAGTTGCTGGCCGGCGTGCATATCGCCGTGGCCGCCGAGGCGATGGCGCTCGGCTTGCGCGAAGGCGTCGATCCTGATGCGCTGTACGAGGTGATCACGCACAGCGCTGGCAATTCGTGGATGTTCGAGAACCGCGTGCCGCATATTCTGAGCGGCGATTACACGCCGCTCTCGGCGGTCGATATCTTCGTGAAGGATCTTGGTCTCGTGCTCGATACCGCGCGCCGCTCGAAATTCCCGCTGCCCCTATCGGCGGCGGCGCATCAGATGTTTATGATGGCGTCGACTGCAGGGCATGGTGGCGAGGACGATTCGGCTGTGATCAAGATCTTCCCCGGCATTGACTTGCCGGCGGCGAAGTAAGCGCGGAGCCTGCCATGACCACTCCGTCCAGACGCGCGCTGCTCGGCTGTATCGCCGACGATTTCACCGGCGCCACCGATCTCGCCAACATGCTGGTGCGCGGCGGCATGCGCACGGTGCAGACCATCGGCGTGCCCGCGTCGAACGATGCCGTCCAAGCCGACGCGCTGGTCGTCGCGCTGAAATCGCGCACGATTCCCGCCGCCGACGCGGTCGCGCAATCGCTCGCCGCGCTCGACTGGTTGCGCGCGCAAGGATGCCGCCAGTTCTTTTTCAAATATTGTTCGACGTTCGATTCGACCGACGCCGGCAACATCGGTCCGGTCACGGATGCCTTGCTCGACGCGTTGTCCGCAGAGGTTGGCGCAACGGCTTTCACGATTGCCTGCCCGGCATTTCCCGAGAACGGCCGCACGATCTATCGCGGCTATCTGTTCGTCGGCGACACCTTGCTGAACGAATCGGGTATGGAAAACCATCCGCTGACGCCGATGCGCGATGCGAACCTCGTGCGTGTGCTGCAGCGACAGACTGGATCGAAAGTCGGCCTCGTGCGTTATGACACGGTGGCAAAAGGCGTGTCGTCCGTACGCGATTCCCTCGATGCACTACGCGGCGATGGCGTGCGAATAGCGATTGCCGACGCAGTATCAGACGCGGATCTTTATGTGCTCGGCGAGGCATGTGCCGACCTCACGTTGATCACCGGTGGCTCCGGCGTGGCGCTAGGTTTGCCCGCCAATTTCCGTCGCGCTGGTTTGCTTGCGGAAGGCAATGATGCCGCGCAATTGCCGCGTGTCGAAGGATTGTCGGCGGTGCTGGCCGGCAGTGCTTCGAAAGCGACTAACGCGCAAGTGGCGGTCTGGCGCGAAACACGGCCCGCGTTCCGCATCGATCCGCTGGCGGCGGCACGCGGCGAACCGGTGATCGAGCAGGCGCTGGCCTTTGCGCAGCCGTACCTGGACAAAGCCGAGCCCGTATTGATCTACGCGACCGCCACGCCCGACGAAGTCAAAGCGGTGCAACGCGAGCTCGGCGTCAACGAAGCGGGACACCTGGTTGAATCCACGCTGGCGTCGATCGCACGCGGTTTGCACGAACGCGGCGTGCGCAAGTTCGTGGTGGCGGGCGGTGAAACCTCGGGCGCCGTAGTGCAGGCGCTCGACGTGCGCACGTTGCGGATCGGCGCGCAGATCGATCCCGGCGTGCCCGCCACTGCAACGACGGACGCCGACCCGCTCGCGCTCGCATTGAAATCCGGCAACTTCGGCACGACCGACTTTTTCGACAAGGCGCTGCGTCACCTCGATGGAGGTGTGCAATGACCGGCACACCCGCACTCCACACGACGAGCGAAGCACGCGTGCGCGAAGAAATCTGCGTGACCGGTGCGAGTCTCTATCAACGCGGCTATACGGTGGGCAGCGCGGGCAACATCAGCGCGCGCCTTGACGACGGCTGGCTGATCACGCCGACCGATGCCTGTCTCGGCCGGCTCGATCCCGCCGATATCGCCAAGGTCGATTTCGCCGGCAATGCGGTGTCCGGCGGCAAGCCGTCGAAAACGCTGGCGCTGCATCGGGGCATTTACGCACGCAATGGCGAGGCACGCGGCATCGTCCACACGCATTCGACGCATCTGGTTGCGTTGACGCTCGCCGGCGTATGGCACGACGACGATGTTCTGCCGCCGATCACGCCGTACTACGTGATGAAAGTGGGTCACGTCCCCCTGATTCGTTACAAGCGCCCCGGCGACCTGCAAGTGGCCGAGCAGATCGCCGCACTCGCCGGCACCGTTCGTGCGGTGTTGCTCGAGCGCCTCGGCCCGGTGGTGTGGGAGCGTTCGGTGGCGCAGGCGTCGTATGTGCTTGAGGAGCTCGAAGAGACCGCCCGCCTGTGGCTGATGACGAACCCACGACCCTTGCCGCTCGACGAAGCCGCGCTCGAAGAACTGAAAACCGTATTCGGCGCGCGCTGGTAGACGCATGCGCCATCGTGAGATTTTGTGTGCGGAGCACGCATTCATGGCTGCTTCCGCGCGCTGAACGAAACCGTTTTAAAGGAGTTGCTGCCATGCCTCGCTTTGCTGCGAATTTGACCATGATGTACAACGAGCACGCCTTCCTCGACCGTTTCGCCGCCGCGGCTAAAGACGGCTTCAAGGCTATTGAGTTTCTGTTCCCCTACGATTTCCGTGCCGGGGAAATCAAGGCGCGGCTCGAAGCGAACGGCCTGACTCAGGCGCTCTTCAATGCGCCGCCCGGCGACTGGGCCGCGGGCGAACGCGGCATTGCTTCGCTGCCCGGGCGCGAAGACGAATTTCGCCGCAGCATCGAGGCCGCGCTCGATTACACGCGCGTGCTCGGCAATCGCAAACTGCATGTGATGGCCGGTTTGATCGGCGCAGATCAACCGCGGGCGAAGCATCGCGAGGTGTATCTGAAGAATCTCGCTTATGCCGCGAAGGCCGCGCAAGGGGACGGCATTACTGTCGTGATCGAGCCGATCAATACGCGCGATATACCGGGCTTCTTTCTGAACCGCCAGGATGATGCGCAGGCGATTTGCGCGGAAGTGGGTGCACCGAATCTCAAGGTGCAGTTCGATTGTTATCACTGCCAGATCGTCGAGGGCGACCTCGCGGTCAAGCTCAAACGCGATATGGCAGGTATCGGCCACATTCAGGTCGCCGGCGTGCCGGAACGTCATGAACCCAATATCGGCGAACTGAATTATCCCTACCTGTTCGATCTGATCGACACGCTAGGCTACGACGGCTACATCGGTTGCGAGTACCGCCCGCGGGCCGGCACGTCGGCTGGGCTCGATTGGCTTAAGCCGTATCTGAATGCCGCGCGCTAGCAAGCGACAGAGCAGCCGATCATGCAAGGACAAAGCACATCATGAAAGTACTGATTACCGGCGGTGCGGGTTTTCTCGGCCAGCGTCTCGCGCGCGAATTGTTGGCGCGCGGTTCACTGAAGGATGAGCACGGCAAGCCGCAAGCGATCACCGAACTGGTGCTGCTTGACGTGGTGCACGGAAGCGATTTCGGCGATGCGCGTGTACGCACGGAAGTGGGCGATATCGCCGAGCGCAGCGTGCTCGAGCGCGTGATCGACGACAGGACGTCGGCCATCTTCCATCTTGCCGCGATCGTGAGTGGGCAGGCCGAGGCGGATTTCGATCTCGGCATGCGCATCAATCTGGACGCGTCCCGTCTGCTGCTGGAAACGTGCCGGCAGCGTCGGCATGCGCCGCGTGTGGTGTTTACGAGTTCTGTGGCCGTGTACGGCGGCGATCTGCCCGCAGTCGTGCAGGACGACACCGCGCTGAATCCGCAATCGTCGTACGGTGCGCAGAAGGCGATCGCAGAGTTGTTGCTCAACGACTACACGCGGCGGGGTTTCGTCGACGGGCGGGTATTGCGCCTGCCCACGATTAGCGTGCGCCCGGGCAAGCCGAATGCGGCGGCCTCGTCGTTCGCGAGCGGCATCATTCGCGAGCCGCTGAACGGCGAAGCGGCGGTGTGCCCGGTAGCGGGCACGACGCGTTTGTGGCTGCTGTCGCCGCGCAAGGCCATAGAAAGCCTGATCGCCGGACTCGAAATCGATGCAGCTGCGCTCGGCAACCAGCGTGTGCTGAATCTGCCGGGGATTTCGGTGAGCGTCGACGAGATGGTGGCGGCGCTGCGCGAAGTAGCGGGAGAAGAGGCCGCGAAGCGGATCGTGTGGCAGCCGGATGCGCGGGTGGAGAAGATCGTCGGCAGCTGGCCGGGGCAGTGGGATCCCTCACGTGCCGAACGGCTCGGCTTGACCGGCGACCACAGCTTTGCCGATGTGATTCGCGGCTATATCGCCGACGAGGGTATTCAGATCCGCTGATAACGCGCGTGTTGAAGCTGCCATTTCAATCATGGCATCCCGGACAGCAGAACCGTCCAAAGCCTCATGCCGGCAGGCGTAAGAACACGCTTGCCGGCATGAGCGCGTCAATCTTCAGACCTTTTGACGGGTCACGGCTAAACGCCACCGGCCTGCAGATATTCCCTGGTCCGAGGCCGGCTTTGCTTGACATGGTTTCGGGCGCACGCCTATTATCGAGCCTAAGTTGTTCGATATATGACCTTGTGTTCGTATATAGAACAAATGGGCTGAGATCCTGAGCCCGTCGTTCATCATCCTGCGCTAAGCTGATCAGTCGCGACGGCTGCCATGTGACCGTTCCCGTTGCGTCAGCCGGGTCGATACCGCACGGTATCCAGCGCGCGTCACGCGCAAGCGGCCGGCGTCACGAACCGATATCCGCTAGCGGCGCAGCGCATGCAGCACATCAACTGGAGACATCACATGACCGAAGCATTCCTGTGCGACGCGATTCGCACCCCCATTGGCCGCTATGCGGGTTCGCTGTCGTCGGTTCGCGCCGACGATCTGGGCGCGGTGCCGCTCAAAGCGCTGATGGAGCGCAACATGGACGTCGACTGGAACGCGATTGACGACGTGATCTACGGCTGCGCGAACCAGGCCGGTGAAGACAACCGCAACGTCGCGCGCATGTCGTTGTTGCTGGCCGGTTTGCCGCAAGGCGTGCCGGGCTCCACGGTGAACCGCCTGTGCGGCTCGGGCATGGACGCCGTCGGCATTGCCGCACGCGCGATCAAGTCGGGCGAGGCTGCGTTGATGCTGGCCGGCGGCGTCGAAAGCATGAGCCGTGCGCCGTTCGTGATGGGCAAGGCCACCAGCGCGTTTTCGCGCCAGGCCGATATCTTCGACACGACGATCGGCTGGCGTTTCGTGAATCCGCTGATGAAGCAGATGTACGGCGTCGATTCGATGCCCGAGACCGGCGAAAACGTCGCGACTGATTACAAGATCAGCCGTGCCGATCAGGACGCGTTTGCGCTGCGCAGTCAGCAAAAAGCAGCACGCGCACAACGCGACGGCACGCTCGCGCAGGAAATCGTCGGCGTGACCATCGCGCAGAAGAAGGGTGATCCGATCACGGTGTTGCAAGACGAACACCCGCGCGAAACCAGCCTCGAAACGCTCGCCAAGCTCAAGGGCGTGGTGCGTCCGGACGGCACGGTCACGGCAGGCAACGCGTCGGGCGTGAACGACGGCGCGGCGGCTTTGCTGCTCGCGAATGAAGAGACCGCCAGGCGCTTCGGCCTCACGCCGCGTGCACGCGTGCTCGGTATCGCAACGGCAGGCGTCGCGCCGCGCGTGATGGGCATCGGCCCGGCGCCGGCCACGCAGAAGTTGCTGGCGCGTCTGAACATGACCATCGATCAATTCGACGTGATCGAACTGAACGAAGCGTTCGCGTCGCAAGGCCTCGCGGTGCTGCGCGCACTCGGCGTGGCCGACGACGACGCCCGTGTGAATCCGAACGGCGGCGCGATCGCGCTCGGCCACCCGCTCGGCATGAGCGGCGCGCGTCTGGTGACCACCGCGATGTATCAACTGCACCGCACGCAAGGCCGTTTTGCGCTGTGCACGATGTGTATCGGTGTCGGTCAAGGCATCGCGATCGCGATCGAACGTGTGTAACGGTTTGGCGTTTGCGCGGGGAAGTGCCGCAGCATCTTGCGTGTCGACGCTTCGCGTATAGCAGTCCCGTAGCCGCATAACGAACAGCCCCTTCGCTCAGGCGACGGGGCTGTTTTATTTTGCGCGGCGCGTGAATTCACAGGCTATTGAATTGATGTTTAATCGGTGTTAATGCAATTTCCTATTGCGTTGCAGCGAATGTCGTCGATAAAAGAATAATGAAACCATTGGGTCATCATGCTGTATGTATTTAATGCTTTATGCATGGCGAGTATTGTCGCCATATATAGATGATCTGGCAGGTTAAAGCAATGCTGTCAACTCGCTAGGTGCCGCTACGACGGCACGTTGTGGCATTTTGCAGCATGCCGCACGCTGATTTTAAAATCAGCAATATAAACGGCCGTAGCTTCTTGTAAGGCATGTACAATCGTTGCGCCGTACCCTTTTAGTAATTGTCACCCCGAAACTGTATGCATTCGTGGCGTTAATCGGCATCCTGCGGTTTCAGATCGCCGTCACGCCAGATCGAACAATTTCTCGAGGAGAGAGTAAATGAAGGCAGCGACGATTGGAGCAGCGTTGATGGTAGCGGCTTTCGCCGCGGCACAACCGGCATGGGCGCAAGATGCGATGGCCAGTGCCGCGCAGGGAATCGTCAGCGCAGTGCAACCGGTGCACGTGAAGGCGCAGATCGTCGGTATCGATCCGGGCACCCGCACGCTCACGCTCAAAGGGCCGGGCGGCAATGTGGTGGTCGTGCTGGTGAGCCAGGAAGTCGCGGGCTTCGATCAACTGAAGATCGGTGATCGGGTGGACGTGCTCTACAAGAATGCGTTGCTGGTGAAGGCAGACAAGGTCACCGGTCCGGACAAGGGCATTCGTGCGCGCGTCGATACCCAGGTGTATGCCCCGGCCTCGGGTGGATTTGCATCAGCGCGTCAGGTCGAAGTGCTCGCCACCGTGCAGAAGATCGATCACAAGAAGCGCCTCGTTACGCTGCGCGGCGCGTATCAGACACAAACGCTCCAAGTCGGACCGGACGTCGACCTGAAGGGCGTCAAGGTCGGCGATACGATTCACGCGGTATTCGTTTCGGCAGCGGCCGTGCAGGTGACGCCGCAATAGGTGGCACCACATCAGGTGGCGCAGTCAATGCCACGTCAGCAAACACCCCTCATTGCAGGGGTGTTTGCTTTTCTACGGCACGAAAGTACGAAGTTCGAATCGCGAGGGGCGTGCTATCGAGCCGCCGGTGGCCCGAGGCCCAACCATGCGAGCCGCCCCAGCCATCGCCTGATGAAACCGCGTTGGGCGGGCAGCGCGCAACTCAACGACACGCGCGCGGTGCGTTCGCTATCCGTGCTGAGCCACACGCGTTCGCCGCGTTGCAGCCGGAACTCGTTGCCGGGTTCGAGCCAATGATCGTAAGGCGAGCTGACGCGCGTGAGCCATAGGCGCGCGCCTTGAACACTGAGCGTGCTGTCGGCATCGAC
The DNA here is from genome assembly GCF_900116445.1 of Paraburkholderia aspalathi. Classification (GTDB taxonomy): domain Bacteria; phylum Pseudomonadota; class Gammaproteobacteria; order Burkholderiales; family Burkholderiaceae; genus Paraburkholderia; species Paraburkholderia aspalathi. Next base: position 110,370 of record NZ_FPBH01000007.1, on the reverse strand, counting down.
ACGCCACGTCAGCGTCGCGCCTCGCACTACGGAAAAATGTACGACTACCTTCGGCAGACGCTCGTCCGGTTGATATCCAGACAGACTTGAGTCGTCGTCCATGCACTGCGGGCTTGCCTGATCCATCTTGCTCTCCGTCATCGAGCCGGCGGGCGGAGGCACCTACAAAACAAAAGGCCCCTTCCGTTACCGGCGGGGCCTTTGGGTCCTGTTTGCAGATTCAGACTGCTAACGCGCACATGCTCCCAAACGCCTGCCGATGATGGCATGCATTGTTCGGTTTTTAATCGCGACTGCGATGGAGGTGTGCGTCAACATGCGAATGAGTGTGCCGTTTTGCCGCACGTCTTGTCAATAAAAAAATCGCAATGGATTCAAGCGACAACGCGAGGCAGGCAGAGCCGGCTCGCTTTGCTTGCTGAGACGCTGACGCGGATTTGCGCGGCGAGTGCGCTTCGTAATGCGTAGCGCTTGCGACGGATGGCGCTGCCGGTATTGTCGCCCTGACGTTCAGCCAGATAACGTGCCGGCGGTGCGAGAACGAACCAGCCATTCCAGCGCGCGAGCGCCCCGCACTCGATCGACAGCCGATCGTAGTCCGCGGCCACGCGACGCTTTCTCAGGCAATAGCGCCAGTTTGCGTAGATGTGCGCCTGCTTCGAGACGATGAAGGTGCCGCCTGCATCGAGCGCCGCGGCGACACATTGCGCGAGGTAAATCACCAGCACTTTCGGTCGCAATCCATACCAACGCTTGGTGAGCGCGCGAAACAGCTCGCGGCCGTTGACCGAAGTGTCCGGACCCTGGACCGAGCCGATGCAAAGACGTGGCCGCCGCACTTTGCCGCCGAGATAGGCGAGGCTGAAGGTGCAGGAGACAATGCGCCGGTCCCGCGCATCGCGGATGCACAAGGTCCAGTCACCTTCCTTCTGAAACTGTTCGATCGACTCGAGCGACACGTGCCAGCGTTCGGCGCCTACCTCGAACGATGCGATCGGCGCCGAGCCGGCTGCGGCGATGCGCGCGGCGAGTTGCGGCACGCGCTGCTGGGTCAGCGCGTGATGATCGAGGCTCGCCGTGAGGCGTTCGCGCGGACTGAAGCGGGTATGGAGGAACGGCCGATGCATGCGTTCGAGCGCGGTGGGATGACGTCGCACCAGATCTTGCAAGGGTGAAATGGCGCAGCCTTTGAGCCATACTTGCGTCGAACGCCACGACATCAGCGAGCGCAGCCATAAGCGCAGGCGGCGCCAGCGATGAAACACGCTGGTGCCGGGATAGAGTGCATGAGCGGCTTGCTGAATGACCGCAAAGGACGCAGTGGCTCTCGCGAACCACGGCGAGCGGGCGCGAGCCCCCTGGTTGGAAACGGTCGTCATGGCAGATCCCTTGGCTATTTCAACGAGGCGATGCTAGTGGCAGGGATCGCGCTGCCGTGTCGAATTGCTTGAGTGTTTGTCGAGTTTTGTCGCGCATGTCGCATGATGTGCGGCGCATCCGCTATGCTGTGCGTCGAGCCGCCTCGTCCGGTTCGTTGCCGGCCGGGTCCGCGCCGTGCGGATGCGCGTGCTGAGCGGCGCCGTCGCTTGCTGGCCGTGCAGCGCTCCATACTGTTGCCCGCCGCTATTAAATGAGTTAGCCCTGAACGATTCGTCCCATGCCATTCCGGATCCTGCTTGTCGAAGACGATGACCGCTTGTCCGCGCTGGTCGCCGGTTATCTGCGCAAACACGAATACGAAGTCGAGACCGTGCTGCACGGTAACGACGCCGTGCCGGCGATTCTCAAACGCCGCCCGGACCTGGTGATTCTCGACGTGAACCTTCCCGGCAAGGATGGGTTCCAGATTTGCCGCGAGGCGCGCGAGCAATTCGACGGCGTGATCATCATGGTGACCGCACGCGACGAGCAATTCGACGAAGTGCTGGGCCTTGAATTCGGTGCGGACGACTACGTGCACAAGCCTGTCGAGCCACGTGTGCTGCTGGCGCGCATCAAGGCGCAGCTGCGCCGCGTGAGCGCACGCACGCCGGAGTCCGGCCGCCCGGAGAGCTATACCTTTGGCAAGTTCGAGATCAGCCGGGCCAGCCGCACGGTCAAGCTGCCGGACGGCAGCCTGCCCGATCTGACATCGGCCGAATTCGATTTGCTGTGGGCCTTGGTGAGTTGCGCGGGCGAGGTGGTGAGCCGTGACGAGCTGATGCGGCAACTGCGCGGCATCGAATTCGACGGCCTCGACCGCACGATCGACGGCGGCATTTCCAAGCTGCGCCGCAAGCTGCATGACGACGCCGGCACCCCGCAGCGCATTAAGACGATACGCGGCAAGGGCTACCAGTTCAGCAAATCGGCGTGGGATTGACGAGGCTTGCGACGGTTGCAGTTGAGTTGCAGCTCGACGGAGTCCGCACCAAGTTTCAATTGAGTAATACGTCGAAATATCGGCCGACAAAACTCCACAAACGCGGCATCAAATCGACAGTCACGCGAGACGGGGATGATTAGCATCGCAGCCTTGTGTAATGACAGGCTTATCGATGTCCGCTCGCGTTTCCCCACTTTCCCGCCATGCCGTGTTGATGATTCACGGCTTGGGCGGCACACGCCATGATTTCGGCGCGCTCGACCGCAAGTTCGAGCAGATCGGTTGCGACGTGCATTTGCCGTCGCTGCCGGGCCACGGTTCGAACCCTGACGCATTGAGCCGCGTGACGTTGAGCGACTACATGCAGTTGCTGAGCCGCACCTACCGCGAACTGGCTAAACGTTACGAGCGAGTCGACGTGGCGGGCATTTCGATGGGGGCCTTGCTTGCATTGATGTTGAGCGCGCGCGAGCGCATGACGACAGGGCGTCTGATTCTGCTTTCGCCGCCGCTATTCCTCGACGGCTGGGGCGGTTCACGCCTGCGTCCCTTGCGGTACCTGATGTATTGCGTGCCGGGCCTGCGCCGATTGATTCGCGTCCCGGAGGGCGAGCCGTTCGGCATCAAGAACGCGCGCATACGCAACCTGATCCGCCGTCATCTGCAGAAGGGGAGTGGTGTCCACTATCCGTATGTGCCGTTGGCGGCGATCGAGCAGGTTGACTGGATGCGCTTCGCGGTGAAGCGAGCCCTGAGCCGCGTGACATGCGAGACCCTGGTCATGCATTCGGAAGAAGACGAGGTGACGAGCATCCGTTCCGCGGAATTCGTGTGCGAACACCTGGGAAGCCGCGCCGTGACCTTGGTACGCTTGACCGACAGCTACCACATGATCACACTGGACAACGAACGAGACAGGGTAGCGGAGCAAACCTTGGCGTTCGTACAGAGGGCGTAAGCGGCGAGCGGAAGGGCAAAGCAAACCACCGACGTCGCACCGAAGAAACCAAGCTAAACTGCCGATTGGTTTTAAGAAGAACGCTTCGGCGCGCGCAGCGCCGCCGGAAGTATGACGCCCTTGTCACAAGCTTATGCACGGGCACGAACCCAGATTCCAGATGCACCACTACCCTGTGTGGGCTGCGGGACCCACTTAGCAGGGGCTTCTAGCCGCTTTCTTTGCTTATCTTTCTTTGCGGCGGCAAAGAAAGTAAGTGCCGCCCCGCACAGGGGCAACGCTAATAGACCACTAACGCATTAAAGAACGCGAAGAGAAAAAAAATGCCACCCCCAGCGGAGCAAAAAAAACTAACCCCCTACCGCTATGGAAAATGGCGCTGGCACCGTTTCCGCCGCTCATGGACGGACACCCGAGCAGACAGAATCCCGAGCTGGTCGAGGCTATACCTGCGCGTCTACACACGCCTACTGACACTGACAGTACTGGTGCTAGCAGCATCAATAGCAACCTTAGCCCTGACACTAAAAACCTCACCATCAATCTGGCAAACACTAACAACACCAAAAGCATCAATCCCAATCACATTGGCAACCCTACTGCTACCAGCAGTAACCGCCTACCGCTGGATGCGCCCAGTCTGGCTAGACCTGGTAATGGTCCGCGAACGCGCAATCGACTTCACAGGCGGCCGCTTCAACACCCGCGCCCGCGAATCGCACAGCGTCATAATCGGACCACTGGCCCGCACGTTAAACGCCCTGGCCGAACGCATGGAACGCCTGATCGCCGCGCAGCGCGAACTCACCAACGGCATCTCCCATGAATTGCGCACACCTTTGGCCCGCGTGCGCTTCGCGCTAGAAAACCTCCGCGAACCCGCATCCGCGGCTGAGTACAACAGCGCATTAGCGAGCATCGACCAGGACGTCACCGAGCTCGACGAGCTCATCGACATGAGCCTGACCTACGCGCGCCTCGAATACAGCTCCCTGCAATCGAACCTCGAATCCACCTTGCTAACGGCATGGTTCGACAGCCAGATCACCGACGCCACGCTGCTGTACGCGGACAAGCAACTCGTCCCGCAAGCAGACGTCGACGCATCGCTACGCGTGGTGATGGACAAGCGTCTCATGTCCTACGCAATGCGAAACTTGCTACGCAACGCCAGCAAATACGCCCATTCGCGGATCATGGTCGGATTGAGCGTCAAGCATGGCAACGTGGAAATCTACGTGGAAGACGATGGCGCAGGCGTGCCGCCCGACCAACGCGAACGCATTTTCAATGCCTTCGTGCGGCTCGATCGTCAGACTGGCGGCTACGGGTTGGGTCTCGCGATTACGCAACAGGTGCTGCGCGCCCACCATGGCCGGATCGCCGTGACCGATCCGTTGACGCTAGGCGGAGCACGCTTCGAAATGAGCTGGCCGCTGGGCACGGTGGCGTGAAACACAAAACACACCGTACCCGCGCAGCGTCAATAGGTATGCCCCAACTGGAAGTAAAAGTTATGACGGCCGCCCGGTGCGAACGCTACGCCCAGATAGATCGGTCCGAATGAACTGGTCATCGCGGTGAAGACCGTCACGCTGCGCTTCAGCGGCCCGCTGCCGAACTGCGAATCGCGGTTCCAGACGTTGCCGGCTTCAAGGCTCAGCCCCGCAAACAGACCGCGAATCGGCGACGCATTGAACGTGGCGAGCTGATTCATATAGGTGATCTGGCCGTACACCATCGAGTTGCCGGACAGTTGGTCGGCAGCATAGGCCGACAGATGCTGGAATCCACCCAGTGTGAAGCCGAACGGATTCGTCAGATTGGTGCCGCCGAAGTCGTTACCCGCTTCGATGCTTGCGTTGATGCTGTGCCGTCCATAACTCGCTGCAACAAGGCTTTTTCCGTATACCTCAGTGAAGCTGTCGCTGCCCGCGAACAACGAACGTTCCACGCGTAGTTCGCCGAAATAACCTTTGCGGGCAAACAGCGGATCGTCGAGCTGATCGATCACGAGACGTGCGCGCGCGCTAAGCTGCCGTCCGTAGATATCGGGGAACAGCAACGGCGAGTTGAACGCGTCCTCGAGCGGCAAGTTGTATTGCGGCGACGCGTAGCCATGAGCGTATGCCACGCCGATACGGAAGTCGCCGAGACGGGCGAGCGGTACGCCGAAGTCGACCCCGGCGCGCTCGGTTTGCAAGCTGTATTGCGTGATCTTGACGTTGCCGGAATCGTCGTAGAGATTGGCATAGCGGCGCTGAAACTCGAGATAAGGCGCCACGTAATAGCCAAAAGAACTCGACAGTGGTTGCCGCAGCTCCGCATGCAGGTCGATCAGATCGCTGCCAACGGTCCCGTCCACTCGCCCTTCGAGCCCTGACGACGTGAGCCACGGGCGGCGATAACCGAGATGCAGCCGGAAGCCGCCTTCATCTGTCGAGCTGCTCGACAAACCCAGCCCGAACAGCAGGAAATTCGGTCCCCACAGCTTCTGCTGCGCGGAAACAATGAGCGTGTGCGCGTCGCCGTCGTCGACGAGTTGCTGGCTCACGCTGTCGAAGTCACCCGCGGTGGTGAGCGCCAGCAAGTCCTTGTTGAGCGCGACCGGATCGTAGACATCGCCGGTTTTGACATGCAGTGCGGCGCGAATACGTGCCTCAGGTACGTAGCCCTGCGAGGCGATCTCGATCTGCGTGATCCGTACCGGATGCGCCGCGGGCACACCGTGCCGGGCGCGCCACGCGGCGTAGTCGGCGGGCGAAAGCGCCAGATGCTGAAGCTGCGGCATGGCCGCGCGCGTGGCAGCAGCACCGGCGGCGATGGCCTGGCTGGCGTTGGCAAAATCGGTGAAGCTCAGCGAGCCGAGCGCCGGTTCGATCAGGACGTCACCGGCCTGCAGCTGTTCACGTTGCCGCGCAACGTTCTGGTGAATCAGAATGCCGATCATCTGCTGCATCACGTCGGCGGGCGAAGCCAGCGCATCCAGCGGTCGCAGCGGCGAGCCGATATCGACCGCGATCACGACTTTCGCACCCATGTCGCGCGCCGTTTCGATCGGCAGATTGCTGACGATGCCGCCGTCCACCAGCGTGCGCCCGTCGATATCGGCCGGAGCGAACAGGCCGGGCAACGCCATGCTGGCGCGAATCGCTTGCGGCAGCGAACCGCGATCGAGCACCACCTTCTGGCCGGTGCGCAGATCGGTTGCGATCGCGCGATAGGGGATCGGCAGCCGGTCGAACGAAACGTTGCCCGGCACGGCGGACGTCCAGTCCTGCAGCAGCGCCTGCAAACGATTGCCCTGCACGAGCCCCACCGGCAAGCGGAAGCCATTGGTGCCGAAGCCAAGCGAAAGGCTGTTCACATACAGCCGCTCGTCTTCACGGCGCGACTGCGGCAGGTCGGCACGGTCGGTGACGTCGAACGCGATGTCCGCGAGATTGATGCCCGCGAGGCGGTTTTGCATGTCCTGCGCCGTCATACCGCTCGCATACAGGCCGCCGACCACGGAGCCCATGCTGGTGGCGGCGATGCAATCGACCGGGATGCGGTTTTCCTCGAGCACCTTCAGTACGCCGAGGTGGGCATAGCCGCGCGCGCCGCCGCCCGACAGCACGAGGCCGACGGAGGGGCGGCCGGCTGGCCCGGCTTCGGCGCTGCACGCGGATTCGGCTGCGAAAGCGGGGCGTGCGACGGCGGCGACCCCACACGCCAGCAACGCCACGGTGCAGTGAAAACGAAGAACGATGGGCCGGCGCCGCGTGTGCGCCGCCGTTTTTAGAAATTGTTCGCTCGCCAACGCTCGACTCATCTGTTTTGATGCCGGAAGAAAACCGAGAGATTACATGGTTTTGCCCCGGTAAAAACAGGTGATTTTGTGCAAACGCGCGTTTGCGGAAAAACGTAGTCGTGATGCTTTTTATCCGGCATCGCGGCGGAATACGTGTTGCGGCCACGAGCGCGGTCCCTGAAACACGTCCCTCGTTCTTCGCCGCTAGCGGCGCAGCAAAGCTCGCACGGCCCGGGCAGCCATCGGACGCCCCAAATCGGATGCGACGAAATGAGCCACTTTGCGCTCGGCGAGGTTGATCGTCACGTAGTCGTTCGGCGCTTTCGTGTTGAGGCCGTCGGACGCCGAGTGATACTCGATACGCAACTGCGTCGCGGTCACGACCACGCGCAGATAGCCGTAGTTGGTGTCGTCATAGTTTTCCAGCACGACCTGATCGGTAGTGGCTGAAGCCGCCTGCATGATTTGCGGCGCACGGATGGCGGGCGCACCTTGTGCAGCGAGCTTGACTAAACCGTGTCCGCCATTACCGCACACGAGGTAGGGAATCTGCGTGCCGTCCGCATTTCGCGTGCGCGTGAAGCGTTGATAATTGTGTGCATGGCCGGACAGAAATGCATGCGGCCACACACCGTTGGCTTCGCACACCTTGTCGATCTGCGCCAGCATATCGACGCTCGATCCGTGTCCGCCCGCGCTGTACGGCGGATGGTGATCCGCGATCAGCAGGGCGCCAGTGAACTGCTCGGCCTTGACGCGCTTGAGCGCGGCGTCGAGAAAATCGAGCTGAGTACTCCCGATCTTCGGGTCTGAAATCACACCGGGATCTTCGAGCGTGTTGCTGTAAATCACCAGCACGCGCACGAACGGCGCCTCGAGCGTGAAGAAGACGCCGGGCTGGATTTGCGCGGTGCGCGACAAGCCACCGGCTTCGGGCGTAACGGCGAACGTCTCCGCACAAAAATTTCGCAGGAACGCAGTGAGACTCGCGGCGTGCGCTTCCGGCGAGACCATTCCGTCATGATTGCCGGCGCAGGCGAGGATCGGCGCCGGGTAGTCCCGATACGGTTCGTAAAACTGATCGTAATAGTACTGGCTCTCGCCGAAGCTATAGACGACGTCGCCGAGCAACAAGGCGAACTGCGGCACCTCACTGGCGTTGGCTTCGTTGAAATCGGCGGTCAATTTGTCGGCCACTTCGTTCTGCGTCGCCGGGCCTTTCGTATTGCCGCAATCTCCCAGCGCATGAAACACCAATTGTCCGGCGGCTGTGATCCTGTCGATGGCGGTTGCGTTGCCGCCCATGACCTCGGCCAGCGTGAGCTGAGGCTCCACGCCGCCTCGTGGTGCGGGAAACGGCAACGGAAACAGTTTGTGCTCTGCATTGAGCTTGTCGATTTCCTTATAGGCCGCATCGTCCGATGGATGAGGCACACGAAACACCGTCGGGTCCGCGGTCGGCTGAGGCTGTGCGAACACGGGCTTGTCCAGCATCCGCGGACGGAGCGCCGTCGCGCCGACGCTCGCCGCGGGCTGGTTCGAACTGCTGGCGAGCGCAGTAGCCTTTCTGCCGGATGCAGCAGCCTTGCTGGGCGACTTTCGTTTGCCTTCTGCTTTCGCCGTGCTTTCTTTTGCCTTGGCCTGGGATTTCGACTCGCGTTTTGCCGACATGAGCGCCTCTTGAGGAAGAGTAAGCGGGGGATTGCGCAAGCGGCTTTCGCCGTTGTGTTCATCGAACCCTACGACATGTGTATTTCGGAAAAGTGTCGCGGCGCTGTCGAAACTGGCCTGCTGAAGCGCTTGGTCCCACGCGCGGGACGGGCGGAGTCTGCCCCTGAAACAATTTATGTCAGCTTATGTCGCGGCGCCTCCGAATCGCCCGGAAAGCCTTGCCCAGCGGGCCTCTGTCGTGGTGAAACAGGGTGACATATCTTCGCTGCTGATTAAATCCAGGCGTCCTTCTATAGTCCGTTTGTCGCCACGCAGCAGTGCGCAGAAGTGGCCCGAAATCAAGAAGGACATACCGTGAAAAACTGTTCGTTCGTCGTCGCAGCTACCGCCGCTTCTCCTGCCTCCGTGACGCCCGCCGCTTCCGTACGTGGCGCGCTGCGCAAGCTCGCGCTCACCGCAACCGTTACCGTGCTGGCGTTCAGCAGCGCTTCAGTTTTCGCCTGGTCGCAGCACGGCACCGCCTACACGTCGCGTGGCACCTATAACGGCGCGCGTTACGGCTCGTGTGGCGGCGGTAGCTGTTCGCATGCTGGCGGCGTGGCCGGCCCCTACGGTGGCGTGGCGACCAACACGGGCACGGTGACCCGCAACGCGCCGGGCCAGTTCTCGAATTCGGGCACCGCGACGGGGCGCTACGGCAACCAGGTCCAGCACGCCGGCGACACCAACTGTGCGGGCGGCACGTGTTCCCACACCGGCACCCTCACCGGACCCGACGGTAAAACAGCCACGACCTCAGGCGATGTGACCAAAACCGCGCCCGGCCAGTATTCGTCGTCCGGGTCGGTCACGGGCTCGAACGGCAACACGGTCAACCACTCGGCATCGACCAACTGCGCGGGCGCGTCGTGCTCACGTTCCGGCACGGTGACCGGGTCTGATGGCGGAACCGTCAATCATTCCGGCACGGCGACGCGTGTAGCACCGGGCGTCGTGACAACGTCGACGAGCGCGACGGGCACGCATGGCAACACCGTGACGACGAGCGGAACGGTCACGACTACCGGCGTCGTCACGACGGGCAGCACGACGGTCGTGGTTGCACCGAAACCGGTTGTTGTCGTACCGCCTCCGGTCGTTGTTCCGCCGCCGGTTGTGTATGTGCCGCCTCCTCCGGTTGTCTACGTTCCGCCGCCCCCGCCGCCGGCTGTGTATGTCGCGCCGCGTGTTGTCTATGTGGCTCCTGCGCCGCGCCCTGTCGTGTGGGTGCCGGGGCACTGGGTGGGGAATGTCTGGGTGCCGGCGCACTGGTCATGAGTAAAAACGTGCGAGTGAGAACCGGCGATGAGGCCGGCCGGATCGGTCCGCAGTGGATGAGCGAGGAGGGAAGTGCTCGGACGCTGCGGCCACGTTTCAACGCGATACGCACACGGACGCTATGCAAGGTCGGTGCGTTGGCAACGATGATCGTTGCAACGGGGATAGCGATTGCAGTCGGTGAGGGCATCGCAAGCACTGAAACGCCTGCTGTGCACCGAGCGATTGAACCTGAACAGGACTGTTCGGCGAAATATGCAGCGTTGCTTGACCTCGCCGAACTGGCGAGACGTGATGGCAAGTCGTCCGAAGTTGTGATGCGAGGACTGAGCGACCGCGGCGGCGCAATGGGCGACTGTTTGCCGACTGGCGGGAACGCCGGGGCGAGATAAACGAAACGCGCGAATGGCCGAAGCGGCCATTCGCGCATTGTCAAAAGCGGTCTTTTAGAAAAGGCATGCCTTTGACCAACGGTCGGTTGCTACCGGCCCTGCTGCTGCAGATACTGCCTGACATCGCTCATGGTCACACTTCCTTTGTGGCTCGTGTCGATCTGATCGAAGTGCTTGGCGACATAGCCGAGCCCCGCGGTCTGAGCCTGCGTTTTCGTGACCGCGGCGCCATTGCTGAGAGCCGTGTTCGCCCCCAGTCGCGCTTCAAGCCGCTGCTGGGCTTCCTGCTGCAGCGCCGTGCCGGTCGTCGGCGTGACGGGAGCAGCACGGTTTTGAGGAAAGAACGGACCGTCGACCCCCCTGGCCCCGTTTGGCGGCGTCGCCGGCGCTACCGCTTGCGGCGGTAACGCATGCGCGCTGCCAACAAAGCAGCAGAGGGCGATCAACGGGGAGACACGCCGCAACATATCGATAAGGGACATGATGACTCGCATTGATTGAGTGAATAGAGTATCGCGAACGAGGCACATCGCGTCAGTTCAGTCAGGGTGCCGTGACTTGCGCCGTGGCAGTAGCGGTCGGCTGACTGGCTGGGCTCTCGTCGCGCCACGGCGGCGGCAGCGTCCAGAGGGCGAGCGCATCCGGAAGCGGCGTGCCGCGGTAGAAGCGCACCAGATCCCGTTTCATCAGCGGGCGGGCGACGTCATCCAGATAGATCATATGCCCGCCCTGGAAGAAGTTGACCTGCAAGTCGGGATTCAGACCGGGTACCGTCTGCAGCCGTGCCAGTTGCTTCTCGGTATTGAAGAACGGTGTGGCCAGATCGTGAAAGCCGTTTTCCGAGAGTACCCTGAGCTGCGGATTGAGCGTCAACGCGCCCAGCAGATCCGGGATCGTATCGGGCAAGGGCTTTCCGTCATGCGAGAAATCCCACACGTTGATGATGTTGTCGTTCAGCGGCAAATAGGTTGCGTTCGGCGCTGTGTAGCCGAGGTAGTCAGGCATCTGCGTCGCCAGAGCCGTGGTGAACGGCTGGGAGATCAGGATGTCGGACGGGTCCCCGTCGTTTTGCAGACGCGGATCCGAGTTCGGCAATGACACGCGTCCGTCGTACCGGCCGATCGTCGTGCCTGGTATGAGGCTCGTCGAGAACGGGTTGGCGCCGAAGTAGCCTTGTAGCGCCTGCAGGGTCAAACTGGATGGCAAGGCCCACGACTGAAGCGTTTTCGCATTGGGGAACACCGGCGTGCCCAGAGCGTCCGGTATACCGAGCTGACTGAGCACCCACGACTGCGAGTACCGCCTGAACTTGTTGTATTCGTTCGTGACGAACAGGCTTGCCTGGTATGCGTACAGGTCCTGATTGAGCGGCGCCGGCGACACCTGGTTGTAGTAAGCCGCTACTTCCGCGTAACCGGGGAAATAGCCCGCCAGCGTATCCGTATCCAATGCCAGCGCGCTCGTCGAGTTCGTGATTGCAACGGCCTCGATCGCATCCGCGAAATAGTTCAGGATTGCAGACTGAAGGACGATGCCGGTCAGATGCACGCCGGCCGATTCGAGCGCCAATGCGAGCATGTCGGTGCGCGGTGTGCCATACGACTCGCCGTACAGATAAATCGGCGAGCTGCTGCGACTGTTGACCGTCAGATAGCGCTGGATAAAGTCGCGCATGATGTTGACGTCCGCGTCGGTCGTCCAGTACTTCTGGTTCGTATTCGGCAGAATCGCCTCGGACAGACCGGTTCCGGGCGGGTCGATGAAGACCATGTCTGTGGTGTCGATCAGGCTCTCCTTATTGTCGACGAGCGGATAATTCGGCCAGTTCCCGAACACCGGGTCAGGCGTGGCAACCCGCGTCGGCGCGAACGATCCGAGCCGCAACCAGATGGAAGAGGACCCGGGGCCACCGTTGTAGACGAACGTGACAGGCCGCGGCGCGCCGTTCGTACTCGGCACGGTGTACGCGACATAGGACATCGTCGCTTCGGGGTTGCCGCTCGAATCGGTGGCGGTCAAATGGCCGGTCGTGGTGGTGTAGTTGATCGGCGTTCTGCCTTGGGTCCACTGGTAGTGCATGACCGCAGCTTTCTCGGACGCCTGAGCCGGCGCGAGGCCATCTGTGGCATTGCCCGAATAGGCGACCGGGTCGATATAGGTTTGATTGGCCGTTGGCGATTGCGACTGCGCGGCGGCCTGTGCGGTGAGCTGCTGATTCGCTGCAGTCTGCTGCATGCTCACAGCCGTGCCGGAGGACGAACCGCCGTCCCCTCCGCCGCATCCGCCGAGAAGCAGGATCGCGACTGTTAATGTGCCCAGGCTCGTTCCCAGGCCCGGCAGCCTGTTTTGGCGATGTTGGCTATTGCCGGAAAGACGCTCGTCACGTTTCATCTCTATCCTTGGTGGTGGGTTCAGATACCGTTTCACAAAGGCCGCTATCGCCGATGAAAATATATCGGAGTTCGAAATATTAGTGATGCATCGTCGGCATGCAGCGGTGAGACCAACTTACTTCAAAGCGCATAGATTCAGATCTCTATGCAGTATGCGTAGAATAACTAAATATCTGGATTGGATATTCCGGTTCTTTTCGGGGCATTTTTCCGCAATCGAATATTCGTATATTGGCGGCAGATGAAAAATAGGTGACGCCACCGGCCTTTGTCAAGGATGTACCGGATTTCCGTAATTGCAACTTCGGGAAATTGTGCTTGAAGTCGCGCAGGGCCCGGCCGGTCGGGGCGTGATGCGTGTGTGAGTTAATCGATTATTTATTACGAAGTTAAATGTGTTTGTTTGTTAATCGTAATAATTAAAATGTACTGATCATCCGGTTTGGGTGCCGGATGCCGACAGGTAGTTATTCGGCTTCGGTGAGCACGAGCGGGAACCGGATTTCGAACGTCGTTCCAACGCCTTCGTGTGACGCAAAATCAATCTGGCCGTTTAGCACGCGGCAGAGCTCCTTGACGATCGCAAGACCGAGACCCGTGCCGGGAATATCGTCGCCTGCAGCGCGCTCGAATTCGTCAAAAACGCGGTTCGCGTCCGCAGGGGCGATGCCCACGCCAGTATCCGACACGCGAATCGACCAGTGCTCCGCATCGGCCATGGCGAAGGCAAGTTGGATCTCGCCGGACTTCGTGTACTTCGTCGCGTTGGAGAGCAGATTGACCGCAATCTGCTTAAGCTTGAGACGACTGGACGTGACTACGGATAGCGCCGGATCGAACGCTGCATGTAGCTTAAGTCCTTTGGCTTCGATGGCCGGGCGCGAGGAGGCGACGAGCTCATCGTAAAGCGCATGCAGATCCACTGGCTCGAATGTGTTCGGCGTGCCGTCGCCGAGCACGACGGAGTACTCGACCATCTGGTCAACGAGTTGCTTCATATCCGCAGCTTGCCGGTTGGCCAGCGTCAGTGCTATGTCGGCCTTTGAAGGCGCCCGTTCGATCAGTTGCAGCGCAACCGAAAACGCGTTCAGAAAATTGCGCAGATCGTGAACCACGCTGCGGGTGATCTGCATGCGCGACTCGTAAAGATCTCCGACCAGCCGCTGCTTGAGGGTCAGTTCGTGATTGGCGCGCTCGAGCCTGCCGGTGTACTCATCGATCTTGCGGTCCCGCTCGCTGACCACCTCCTTGATCGATGTGAGCGTCACCATGCTGAGCGTTTCCGCGATTAGGCGCCGCGCCCGTCCTTCATGGCGGCGTGTGAACGTACTGTCCTGCTCGGCGAATTCTTCCAGCGCGTCAGCGAGCACCTGATGGAACAGATCGAGCTCGCGCACGAGTTCCTCGATCCGGTAGCCCTGACGCCAGCGGACCAGGCCGTGTTTTCTCGCATCGCGTTCGATCGCCGGCTCGACGCGTTCGAGATCTTCGACGTCGAGCGCAAGGCATAGTCCTTCGAGAATTTCCGGCAGGTGATCGGCGAGTTGTTGGTAGGTGAGCTTGTCCGCTTCGACGAGGTCGACATCGCCGAAAACGGTTTTCATCCATTGCGCGGTCAGGCGCGTCCGCTGCTCGCGAACGAAATCGGCAAATTTGCGCAGCGGGGTAACGCGTGTTTCGGTCATAGTCGGTGCATCGGGGGTGAAGGTCCTAACAGAAGTTTCTGCCCCATTATGGCCGCAATTGCTGATTGTGGAACATGCTCTTGCGTAAGCCAGGCCAGATGAACACCAGGTTCAACCCGGCGGTCCCGATGTAGTTGTTCACGCGGCTTCATGTCCGGCAATCTTTGCCGTTCGCGTGCGGGGGAGTAAAGGCAAGGGCTCGACCTTACCGACAATGAACAGATATGACAGGGCGCCGACCACGCATAGCGAGCCCGCAACCATCAGCGGAATCACAAACGAACCCTTTGTGATCGCCAGCATGACCCCGGTAAATGTGGTGATAAAAATCCCGGCGAGATTCCCTGCAAAGTTCTGAATGCCGCCGAGCGACGCCACATGAGCGGGTGTCGGCGCCACTTCGCCAACCAGGGTCCATACATTAGCGCCGGCGAACGACAAGCTGGCGTAGGCAAGCGCGAACAGTGCGAGGCATGCCCACGTGCTCTGAACCAATACCGACAACGCAATCGACGACGAGAGAAGCATGCCGATCACAAGGCATGTCTTGCGAGCCGCGGTTGCGCTCCATCCGCGCTTGAACAGACTGTCCGACACGAGGCCGCCAAGCCAGCCGCCAGGAATGGCCAGCAGCGCCGGCAGCATACCCCACGTGCCGAGTGACGCGAGCGAGAATCCACGTGACTGCAGCAGATAACTCGGGAACCACGTGATGAAAAAATAAATCGCGAAGTTGAGACAGAAGAGCCCGATCATCATGCCCCACACCGTGCGGTAGCGAAACAGATCGAGCCACGACACCGTGCCGGCGTTCTCGTCTGACGTAACGGCTGCGGCAGGGGCGGCGCGCTGTGCCAGCAAAGCGTCGACGGCCTCAGGTGCAATCGCTCTGTAGCGCTCCGGGTCGCGATAGATGAACCACCAGGCGAGCGCCCACACAACGCCGAGGCCCCCCGTGATCACGAACGAGCCACGCCAGCCGACAAGGGATATCAACCACGCAACCAGGGGCAGCGAGAGCGCTGAGCCCACGCGGGAGCCGCTATCGAAGATGCTGCTCGCAAGCCCGCGCTCGCTGCGCGGAAACCAGTTGAACGCAACCTTGGCGAACGACGGAATCGCCGCGGCTTCGCCGACGCCGAGCATCAGTCGCACGCCCACGAGTTGCGCGAGACCGCGAGCCGCGCCGGTCGCGATCGTGAAGGCTGACCACCAGCCGACCGCCAGCGCCAGACTCACGCGCACACCGACCTTGTCGATGAACCAGCCGGCCGGCAGTTGCAGGAACGCGTAGGTCCAGAAGAACGCGCTGAGCACGAGCCCCATGCCGACCGCGTCCAGACCCAACTCCGCGCGAATGCTCGGCGCGGCGATCGCCAGGTTGGCCCGATCGACGAAGTTGATGACGTTGGCGAGGAAACACATGAAGATCATGGTCCATCGGATGCGTGGCATGGGAGTCTCCGTTTTTTATAGCGTTATGGCGGCGCCGGCTGGCAGGGCGCCGGCGCCTTTGGTCTGGATCGTTTTATTCGGGCTTCAGGAAAGCTTGTCCATCGCTTCCCACAAGCCGTTGATATACACGGCACCGAGCGCGCGGTCGTACAAGCCATAGCCAGGCTTGCCAGTTTCGCCCCAGATCATGCGGCCATGGTCCGGGCGGAAATAGCCTGTGAATCCGGTGTCGTGATACGCCTTCACGATCGCGGCGATATCCAGCGAGCCGCAGCTAGACAGGTGGGCCGATTCTTCGAAATCGCCCTCGGGCGTGATCTTCACATTGCGAATGTGCGCGAAGTGGATGCGCCCCATGCCGCCGAATTCGCGCACGAGTGCTTCCACGTTGTTCTGCGGTCCGGCGCCGAGCGAACCGGAGCAAAGGGTGAGGCCGTTCGCCGGCGAGTCCACGATCCCTACGATGCGCGCGAGGTCGTCACGGTTCTTCACGATACGGGGCAATCCGAAGATAGGGCGCGGCGGGTCGTCCGGATGAATGGCCATTTTCATGCCGCATTCTTCGGCGACGGGAATGATCGCTTTCAGGAAATATTCCAGATGCTGCCAAAGCCTTGTTTCGTCGACTTCGCGGTACTCGGCGAGCAGCGCTTTCAATTGTTCGGGCTTGTAGCTCGAATCCCAGCCGGGTAGCGCAATGCCATTGTTCGGATCGATCTCGTCGATTTCCTTCGTGCTGAACGCGAGGCATGTCGAACCGTCTTCGAGCGTTTTCGACAGTTCCGTGCGGGTCCAGTCGAACACCGGCATGAAGTTGTAGCAGATGACCTTGATGCCCGCCGCCGCGAGGTTCCGGATGGTCTGCTGATAGTTGGCGATGAGACGGTCACGGCCCGGCTTGCCGAGCTTGATGTCTTCATGCACGGGCACCGATTCGACAACTTCGAACCGAAGCCCGGCCGCTTCGATCGTCGACTTCAGCGCGGCGATCCTGTGCGCGGGCCACACTTCGCCCACTGGCTCGTCGTAGATGGCGGACACGATATCCGTCATGCCGGGAATCTGGCGAATGTACTGCAGCGTGACGGGATCGGACTCGCCGTACCACCGGAAAGACATCTTCACGATTTCACTCCTTGGATTGATTGCACCAGCCTTGCCGGCTCGGGAGGGAACGCGTTGTCCGGTCTCCCGATTCAGGCGGATTATGATTGGTTGACCAATTTGAGGCGATAGTGGTTTACCAGTCTATTTCCGTGCTGAGCCTTGTCCCTGCGTGATGAGCGGGCGGTTGGCGTTGATTTCAACGAAGGGAAAGCTGCTGGCGGACGAAAGTGGTGTACCATTTTTTGCGCGAGGGCCACAGATGGCGCCTCGCTATGCCTATCCACGAGCACTTGATGACCGATTTCTCCACCCAGCCATTCGCCCACAGACAGGACGCAGAAGCCACGGACCGCTCGTACATCGGCCTCGCGAAACAGATCCACGCGTTGATCGCGGCGTCTGGAGAGTTCGAAGCGGGTTCGAGATTGCCCTCGGAGCGCACCCTGGCCGACAAATTCGGCGTGAGCCGCACGCAGGTTCGCGAGGCGATCATCGCGCTGGAGGTGCAAGGTGTGGTCGAAGTGCGCGGCGGGTCGGGCATCTATGTGTCGGCAGGCATCGGCGCCAAGCCAGTGACCTTCGAGCTGCCACGCGGCCCCGGCCCGATCGAAACGCTGCGTGCGCGTGCGTTAATCGAATCCGAAGTGGCGGCGCTCGCGGCAACCGAGCGCAAGGACAGCGACCTCGACCGTATCTTCTCCGCGCTCACCACAATGCGCGAGCAGATGCATGACAAGCAGGCTAACGACGCGGCTGATCGTCAGTTTCATATGCGCATTGCCGAAGCGACCGGCAATGCGGTCCTGTTGCATATGGTCACCGCGATGTGGGACTGTGCGCGAAGCGATCCGCTGTGGGCCAAGATCGAGGAACACTTTCATACGCCGGCGATGCGGGCGGCGTCACAGGAAGATCATCAGCGTATCTTCGCTGCCATCATGGGCCGCGATCCAGTTGCAGCGCGAGAGGCAATGCAGTCGCATCTGTCCCGCGTGGTGGGGGAGTTTACTCAAGCGTGGCGATAAGGATGCGCGCCTTTTACGCTTGACATGGCGCGTTGTCTGAACGTGCCATTTACGTGTTCTTTTTCCACCACGACACTTTTATTTTTGACGCGGAATTTATTTTCACCGTCATATGATTGCACTGTTCATTTTCGGCAGAGGCTCGCAAGATACGCCTGCGTAATTCAATTGAAAACGATGTTGTAGTCAGCACGCGCTACCCACACGTTATTAAATGCGCCACACGCAATAATCAATAAACAATATCGGATGTTTTCGCAATTCTCATGGTATCGGCCATGCGAATGCGTTGCCTATCCGTTGCCCATGCGTTCGTAGATCCTGTTGGCGGCCAACGCGCTCGCCAATGGGAATCGAACGCACACAATTAATTACGTTCAACATCGCTCAATCACGGAGCCAACAGTTATGAAAAAGTCTTTACTCGTGGTCGCGCTTTCGGGCGCCTTTGCTATTTCGGCGCATGCGCAAAGCAGCGTGACGCTCTATGGCCTCATTGATGCAGGATTGGTCTACACGAACAATCAGGGTGGGCATAGCAACTGGCAGGAAGTGAGCAGCTCGACGCAAAACACGGTCTTCGGTCTCAAGGGTTCGGAAGATCTCGGTGGCGGCTTGCATGCGGTCTTCAAGCTGGAGCAGGGATTCCTTTTGAATAACGGAGCCCAGGCTTTCTCCGGTGATGGTTTCGGCTCTCAGGCGTGGGTCGGTCTGCAAAGCGATCCATACGGCACGGTGACGTTCGGCCGCCAGTTTGACGTGATGAACGACCTGGTCGGTCCGCTCACGGCGGAGTTCAACACGTGGGGCGGCAACATGGCTGCGCATCCGTTCGAAAACGACAATCTTGCCGCCAATTCGGTCGTTTTCAACAACACGGTCAAGTACACGAGCCCGACGGTCCGCGGCGTCACATTCGAAACGATGTATGCCTTCAGCAATAAGGCCGGCAGCTTCGCGAACAACCGCTCATACGGCTTCGGTGTGTCCTATGCGCAAGGGCCCGTCAATCTTGCTGCCGGCTACCTGCAATTGAATAACGCGGGCAGCGCGGGCGGCGCCGCTACCACGGGCGACACCAGCGCGAACTTCCTTGCACAGCGCCAGCGTATCTGGTCGCTTGGCGGCAACTACACGTTCGGACCGGCTACCGTAGGCCTCGTCTGGAGCCATACGCAGATGGACAACGCGTCGGGCGTCTTCTCGTTCGGAACCGGCACTTACCTCGGTGCGAACGACGCTTCCGCCGGAACCCTGAGCGGCTCGCTGCGCCTCGACAACTATGAAGCGAACGTCAAGTACGCGCTCACGCCTGCGTTGACTTTATCGGGCGCGTATACCTACACGCATGGCGCTTATAACGGCTCGTCGCCGGGATGGAATACGGGGATGCTTCAGGCCGACTATTCGATCAGCAAGCGCACCGACTTCTATCTTGAAGGCGTCTATCAGAACGTGCACGGCGCACCGGCCGATTCCGTGCTCTCGCATGCCATGATCAACACGCTCTCGCCTTCTTCGACGAATACGCAGGTAGCTGTTACGGTGGGGATGCGTCACGCATTCTGATCGGCCTCGCGTCACGCGATCCGTTACGACGGATGCCTGCACTTTGGCAGGTATCCGTCGACACTGACGGTTTCATGCGTGCGATGGTCTGCACGGGTTCTTAACGGCTGAACCGCAGTTAAAAGGCTCACGCTAATCACCGGCCTTCAGGAAATCGACAAATGCGCGCAACGGTGCCGGCAAATGACGCCGGCCCGGATAGTACAGAAACGGCCCAGAAAAGCGCTGCCACCACGGCTCCAGAATCGGCTCCAATGCCCCGCTATCGAGATGCGGGCGCAGCATGTCCTCGAACAGGTGAATCACCCCCACGCCGGCGACAGCGGCACTGACTGCGAGGTCGATTGCAGCGCCGGGTCTGACGAGAAGCGGTCCCGACGGATTCAGTTGCACCACCTCGCCGTCACGCTCGAAATACCAGGTCGGCGTAGCGCCGCCGGCAAACTGGCCACGCAAGCACGCATGAGCCAGCAGGTCGCGCGGATGCTCGGGTCTGCCATGCGTGTCGAGATAGCCGGGCGTCGCGGCGGTAGCGAAGCGCTGCACACGTGGACCGATCGGCATCGCGATCATGTCCTGCTCGAGCCGCTCGTCGTAGCGAATGCCCGCGTCGCAACCGATCGACAGCACATCGACGAAGCCATCCTCCACCACCACCTCCACGCGTATGTCGGGATAGGCCTTCAGGAACTGGGGAATGACGGTCGGCAACACGATGCGTGCGGCGCTCGACGGCACGTTGAGTTTGAGCGTGCCGCTCGGCTTGTCCCTGAACCGGTTCAGGACATCCAGCGCGGCTTCCATCTCGCTGAACAATGGCGTCAGCTTTTCGATCAGACGTAATCCGGCTTCGGTCGGGGCTACGCTGCGCGTGGTTCGGTTGAGCAGGCGCATACCCAGCTTCGACTCGAGACGGCGCACGGCAATGCTTAGGCTGGAGGCGGAGACGCCGCTGGTGCGCGCGGCGTCACGAAAGCCGCCGGCGCGCGCGACCGAGACGAAGGCGGCAAGATCGTTGAATTCCATGGCCATTGTTCAAAATGTTTAACAACCTGTGCAATTTAGGCCTGGTTATCGAACAATGCAATCCTCGTCATACTGCCGCTCAACCTCTCACCTCAAGGAGCGCCCTATGTCGAACTTCACCTCCGCGGACACATTCCCGCTGGCTGGCCACCCCGTGCAACGCATGGGCTATGGCGCTATGCAGCTGGCCGGCGCCGGCGTATTCGGACCGCCGAAAGATCGCGACGCGGCGATCGCCGTGCTGCGCGAAGCGGTGGCATCGGGCGTCAATCACATCGATACGAGCGACTTCTACGGCCCTCACATCACCAACCAGCTGATTCGCGGAGCACTGCATCCGTATCCGGATGACCTCGTGATCGTCACCAAGGTTGGCGCGGTTCGTGGCAGCGATGGTTCGTGGTTGCCGGCGCTCGAGCCGGAAGATATCGAGCGTGGCATTCACGACAACCTTCGCAATCTTGGTCTCAATGCACTCGACGTCGTCAATATGCGAATCATGGGCGACGTGCATGCCCCCTCCGAAGGCTCGATTGAAAAGCAGGTCGTGGCGCTTGCCGAACTTCAACAGCGAGGGCTGGTTCGCCATATCGGCCTGAGCAATGCAACCGCGACTCAGGTTGCCGAGGCACAGGGCATCGCGGAGATCGTCTGCGTACAGAATCACTACAACCTGGTTCACCGTGAAGACGATGCGCTGGTCGACGAACTGGCAGCGAAAGGCATCGCCTACGTACCGTTCTTCCCGCTTGGCGGATTCACGCCGATCCAGTCGTCAGCGCTTTCCACGATCGCGCAAAAGATCCGCGCGACGCCGATGCAGGTGGCGCTCGCCTGGCTCCTGCATCGCGCGCCCAACATCTTGCTGATTCCGGGTACTTCGTCGGTAGGGCATCTGCGGGAAAACATGCAGGCAGCACACTTGAAATTGACTGACGAGGTGCGCGCTGAGCTGGACGCAATTGGCGAATCGCTCAGGTAATTCGCGCCAAACTACCCAAACGTTCCGCCATCACAGCAGGAATTGCCGCATGGCGTGCAGGTTTTGCCGGATTGCGATGGTAGATTGAGCCCCGCGTAATCAGGAGGCGATACTGATGGCGGTGAGCTCGAACCAGTCCGGCGGTGCGTTTCCCGCGTTGACCAGTATCCGGTTCATGGCCGCATTTGCGGTTGTCATCTCGCACTACTCAGAAAATCAACTCCTGCCGTTGCCGGCCTCCGTCTTTAACTTCCTGGACGGGGGCCGTTCTGCTGTGTCGCTGTTCTTCGTCCTTTCCGGTTTTATCCTCACCTTCACCTATCGCGACAAACTCGTCCACGGAAGCGTTCGTACTTTTTACGAGGCACGTATCGCACGGATCTATCCGGTGATCCTGCTCGGCCTTCTGATGTGCGTTCCAGTGGTGATCTACCTTGTGCATGCTGGCGATGCTTCGCTGATGCTGAAGTGGTATGCCCTCAAGGGTGCAATCTACCCGGCGTTGGCCATTAGCCTGATTTGCCAGCTGCTTCTACTCAATGCATGGTTTCCTTTTTCGGCCATCAATCAACCCTGGAACGGACCGTCAGACAGCGTCTCTTGCGAGGCATTCTTTTATCTGCTGTTCCCGTTTCTGGTGCGCAGGATGGCCGGGTTGAAGCCTGCACGGCTCGCATTTTTTTGCATTGCGTTGTGGCTCACCACTGGAGTGTGGATCGCGCTGCTGGATGCCTATATGCCGGTCTCACGCAGCGGCGCGATGATTTACGCCATGCCGGTGACGCGGCTCGCGGAGTTCGTCATGGGCATCTGTTCGGCTCTTTTCTATCAACGCCTGCAGGCAGGCGCCGGATCGCAGCATGTCCGGGGGAAGGCGCTTGTGGCACTGGCTCTGACGGGGCTCGTGGGACTGAGCGTATGGCGGCCTGTGTCACCTTCGTTCTTCCTCGACGCTCCGTTTTTTGCTGCACTGATACTGGGCCTCGCGCTACTGGAGCGGCCTGTTGTGGGCATATTGAGCTGGCGGCCTCTGGTGCGGTTAGGCGAGGCGAGCTATTCGCTTTATCTCACGCACATGCCCATCGCGCTCTGGTCGTTGATGATCGGATTCGGACGATCGAATGGATGGATAGTGATCGTCTTTAGCGTGCTGGTAAGCCTGCTCTGCTTCAAATTCTACGAAGAGCCCATGCGCAAGCGCATCAAGGCACGCTTTGCGGATATGACGACGCGGGTTCCCAATGGCGAACCGGGACAGTCCGTGATTTGATTTGAATAGCTTTGTTGCGAAGGCCACGCCATCGTGTATACGGGATTGAACGGCGGTCGATTCAAGCCGCGCGATTTTCAGCCGCTCATTGCGTTGGCGCCGACCTGTGCTTCGGCGCATACACAGGCGTTCAAGTCGCCACCGCGTCCACAATGCATTCCCGCAACCATTGGTGCGCCGGATCTCGATGGGAGCGCTCGTGCCAGAGCATCGCCATTTCATATCCTGGCACTTCAACCGGTGCCTCGACGACCCTGAGCGCGCCATTGCCGCGCACCAATCGCGCCGGCACCATCGCCACGAGGTCAGTGCTCGCGAGGACTGACATCACGAACAGGAAGTGCGGAACCGAAAGCACAACCCTGCGCGTGAGACCCACCTCAGCCAGTGCTTCGTCCGTGACGCCGCTAAACCCGCCACCATCCGGCGACACGATCACGTGCTCCAGTTTGCAGAACTGGGCAAGCGTTGGCCGGCGTTTCAGGCGCGGGTGATCCGCGCGGCCTGCCAGCACATACCGCTCCTTGAAAAGCAATCGCCCGCGCAATTCGGGCGGCGCGCCTTCGCTGGTATGAAACGCCAGATCGATGTCTCCCTGTTCCGCCTGCTTCGCGATGCGTGGCGGAGCAGCTTCCACGATCGCGAGCCGCGTGCCGGGCGCGGCCGCGCGCAAGCTGGAAAGGACGGGCAGCAGGATCGTCGATTCGGCATAGTCGGTCGCGGCAACGCGCCATGTATGACTCGCTTCGGCTGGATTAAACGGGCTGGCTGGCGATACCGCGTGCTCAAGTGCGTCGAGCGCCTGGCGCAAAGGTTCGCGCAATTCTTCGGCTCTCGCGGTGGGGCGCATGCCTCGGGGACCCGGCAGCAACAACGGGTCGCCAAAGATATCCCGCAGCTTGGCAAGATGCACGCTCACCGAGGGCTGAGAGAAGTTCAGGCGTTCGGCTGCGCGGGTCACATTGTGCTCCGACAACAGGACATCGAGTGTTACCAGCAGGTTGAGATCCAGCCGTCTGAGATTATTCATAGCAATACCTGACATATTGGTTATTCATTTCCAATATACCGGCAAGAGACCTATCGTGGTGCTTTCTTGCAATGGAGGTCAGGTCATGAATGTTCTTCTCGTCTATGCACATCCGGAACCCAGGTCATTGAACGGATCCCTTAAGGACTTTTCGGTCAAGCGTCTCGAGGATGCCGGACACGTCGTCCAGGTATCCGATCTGTATGCGATGAACTGGAAAGCATCGCTCGATGCAAACGACAGCCTGGACAGGCAACCGGGTGCGCGCTTCGATCCCTCTCTCGATTCGAAGCGTGCTTTCAAGGACGGACGGCAAAGCCAGGACATCGCACTCGAACAGGAGAAGTTGAAGTGGGCGGATGCAGTGATTTTGCAGTTTCCGCTGTGGTGGTTCTCGATGCCTGCGATCCTGAAAGGCTGGGTGGAACGTGTCTATGCATATGGCTTCGCGTATGGCGTCGGGGAGCACTCCGACGCGCGCTGGGGCGACCGTTACGGGGAAGGCAACATGGCAGGCAAGCGGGCGATGCTGGTCGTGACAACAGGTGGCTGGGAATCACATTACAGCCCGCGTGGTATCAACGGTCCGATCGACGATGTGTTGTTCCCCATCCAGCACGGCATTCTGTATTACCCCGGTTTCGACGTGTTGCCACCGTTCGTGATCCATCGCACAAGCCGGATCGATGAAGCACGCTTTTCTGAAGTGCAAGACGCGCTTGGGCACCGTCTCGATGATCTCTGGAAGACTGCACCGATACCGTTTCGCCCGCAGAACGCCGGTGCCTATGACATCCCGGCGCTTACATTGCGACCTGACGTTGCTACGGATGAGGTCGGCTTTTCAGCGCACATTGAATAGATGCGTTGCGTTCCCCACATTCGTGAGCAGGGTGTAATTGTTAAATAGACGTTCGGTTTGGGCCGTTCCAGCTCGCCCGGAATGGCGCCAAGCTGACGGGACCGTATGCTTCGTTGAAATTTGGTTGTAAGTCGCCGTTGTTAGAGTCATTGACAGAATTTTGCCGCTAGATGCCAGACAGTGTTCTTTGGACACATAGAAAGGGGGAGAGCGACAAACCATGAAAATGAATCGTGCGTTCTGGCTCATTCTGACGCTGCTTTTCACGAACCCGGTCTGGGCGTTCCAGTCCAGGATCGTCACCATTCCCAGCGCGGCCATGCATAAGTCGCTCGAGGCGACGGTGGTGCTGCCTGACCAATACACGCACGGCAAGGCGGCCGATCGCTTTCCCGTCGTCTATTTGCTGCACGGTTCAGGTGGCGACTACACCGACTGGACCACGAATTCGCACATCGGCAAACTGGCCGACCGCTACCACGTGATCCTCGTCATGCCCGACGGCGGTCATGAGAGCTGGTATATCGATAGTCCTGTCGATCCGCGCAGCCGTTACGAAACTTATGTAGGCACAGAAGTCGTCGGATATATCGACACGCATTTCCGCACGATTGCGACGCGTGAGGCGCGCGCGATTACGGGCTTGAGCATGGGCGGTTTCGGGGCGCTGCATATCGCACTAGACCGGCCGGACGAATTCGGCGCCGCGGGAAGTATTAGCGGAGCGGTCGATCCGCGCGGGTGCGAGGATGAGCCCGGGATCGATCAGGTGTTTGGGGATCCGACTCGCCACGCCGACTTCTGGAACAACGAGGCGATTGTCGAGAACGCGCGTAATTTCGGAAATGCGCATATTGCGCTGACGATCGATTGCGGAGTGAACGATTCGCTTGTTCAGTCGAACCGGATGCTGCATGCGCGGCTTGTCGAGTTGGGCGTGCCGCATGATTACGCGGAGCGGCCTGGTGGCCATACGTGGAAGTATTGGTCGAATGCGGTGCAATACCAGGTGCTGTTCTTTGCCAGTTCATTCAAGCGGAGTGGCGCAGCGGCACAGGCCTGAAGACCTGCAGGGCTTGTGAGCCATCACCGCACGTTTGAATGCTCGATTAGGAACTGGCAGACAGTGCGATGCATTGCCTTTACGCCGGGACTCGATTCGAGCGCACGCCAGCACCCGTGCACGAGTCCGGCTCCAATCCACAACCGGGCCTGCCCGCCAGCTGCATTAACGCGTTCCACAAACACCGTCGCGTCGTCCCGCAACGGATCGTGTTCAGCCGCTAAGGCAAGTGCCGGCGGGAGTCGGTCGAAGCGTGCCGCATCGAGCGGTATCGTCCACGCAGGATAGGGCGGCCGTTCGCCCCAATACAGATCGCGAAACGCATGGACGTTGGCAAGCGTGAGCATCGGCGCGTGTGCTTCGCTTTCGCGCGCGGGCATTTGCGGGTCGGTGCCGAGCATTGGATAGACCAGCGCAAGTCCGCGTACGCCTTGAATTCCGTCATCACGCAAGCGCATCGCGACGCTGGCAGCGAGCGTGGCGCCGGCACTGTCACCCGCCAACTGCAGTGCGCCACGTGAGAGCGAATCGAACGGCAACTGGCCGGCCAGTGCGGCGAGCGTAATCTCCAGACAATCGTCATGAGCTGCCGGAGCGCGGTGTTCGGGAGCCAGCCGGTAATCGACCGCAATCACATCGAGTCCGGTATCCGCGGCAATTCGTGCGGTTACGATCTGGTGACTATCCAACGAGCCGAGCACAAAGCCGCCACCGTGAAAGTACAACACGGTGCCGACGGGTGTCCCGCTCGCCTTTCTACGATTCCGATAAAGCCGCAGGTTGATTGGATGGCCGGCGCTTGCGCGAAACACAGCGTCTTCGGTTGTCACATCGGCTGGCAAAGGCGGCGTGAGCGCCGCCGCGTAGTGTTCGTAAATCGCCCGCTGTTCGCTCGGTGGCAATGAAGTCGAATGCCCTGCATAGATGGCAGCGGTCCGTTCGATGAACGCGGCGATCTCCGGTTCAAGCATGCTCACTCCTCGCGACCAATACGCGGCGCCTTGACCGGCAAGCCGATCACGCGGCCTGCAAACCTGGCCGCCGGCAACATAGTATGCGCTTCTGCCAACGCCCGCACGCGCGCCTCGACATCCGGGTCGAAGGCGATAGCGCGCGGTCCACCCGTATCCACATGCAACAGCATCTGTTCGCCTGCGGCCACCGGTTCAACGCCATCGTCAGCGAACATTTCGAGGTACAGATGCAGCCGCTTTGCATCATGCCCAAGCACGCGCATATCGACGCGAACTTGCACACCCTCCTTGATTTCATGCAGGTAGTTGATATGCGCTTCGAGCGTATAGATCGAGCGGCCGCGTTCCTTGCGCACCGAATCGGGCAGCCCGATCACATCAATCAACGCATCAGTCGCGAAGCTGAAAATCAGCATGTAGAACGCGTCGCGCAAATGGCCGTTGTAGTCGACCCACTCGGCGCGCACGACGTCGCGATAGCAGGGCAGAGAAGCGTGGTGCGGCGTTGGCATATGCAATCGTTTCCTTTATCCCTATGAAGTGCTGGCCGCAGCGATTTTATGCCGACGATGCACCCCGGCAGAGCGGGGCGTCTTTCGACACACAGTATCACTCTGCGGCAAGGATGCCGTGCCGTGCTTTGGCTTCTCCAATCGCCGCCAGCACGCTCGTAATGCAATCGTCCCGATAGCGTTCGAGTTGCTTGATCGAGCGCGCCCCGACCTGTTCAGACGTTCCGTCCACCACCCGGTCGATCAATTCGTCAGTAAGCTGCGGCGCTACCAGTTTAGTCCAAGGCAGTTCCAATGCGGGGCCAAACTGCTGCATGAAGTGGCGCATGCCAGCGTCGCCGCCCGCCAGGGTATAGGTCAGAAACGTGCCCATGAACGACCAGCGGATGCCCGCGCCGAAGCGGATCGCATCGTCGATTTCGCCCGTGGTCGCCACGCCTTCGTTGACCAGATGGAGCGCCTCGCGCCACAGCGCTTCGAGCAAACGGTCGGCGATAAAGCCGGGTACTTCCTTGCGCACGAGAAGCGGGCGCATCGACAGCGAACGATAAATCTGCATCGCAGCGTCGATGGTGGCCGGTGCGGTACGTTCGCCGCCGAGCACTTCGACGAGCGGCAGCAGATACACCGGGTTGAACGGGTGCCCGACAATGCAACGCTGTGGATTCACCGCCCGCGCATAGAAATCGCTCGGCAGCAGGCCGGAAGTGGATGAGGCGATGATCGCATCCGGCTTCGCCGCACGGCTGATCTGCTCGTGCAAGGCGAGCTTCAATTCTTCGCGTTCGGGCGCGCTTTCCTGAATGAAGTCCGCCTGTTCGACGCAGGCTTCAATCGTATCGACGAAACGCAACCTGTCGGGCGTTGCGCCCTCGGCGAGGCCGACGCGCTCCAGGGCCGGCCACGCGTTCGCGATGTTCTCACGCAATTGTTTCTCCGCGCCGGGAGCAGGGTCCCACGCGACGACATCAAGGCCGTGCGCGAGCGCGCGCGCTACCCAGCCGCTGCCGATCACGCCCGCGCCGATTGCCGAAAATGTCTTGATATCGACGATCACTGCCATTGCTGATGTTTCCTTTGCCTATGAGTTCTCTGGTTCCCCGCGCGCTATATGAAGCACAACGGGTAACGCGACATCTTCACGCGTACTGTCCCGCCGTGCGCCGCTCCAACTGCCGCTCGCCACGTGCTGGCAGGCCGAGCTTGCGACGGCCTTCCGCAGGTGTCAGCGCGCGACCGCCGAGCCGTTCGATGATCTCGACCGCGCGTTGCACCAGCGTGCCGTTCGTTGCAGGCACACCTTTGTCGAGCCAGATGTTGTCTTCGAGGCCGACACGCACGTGGCCGCCGAGGAGCATCGCCTGCGCGACCATCGGCATCTGCATGCGGCCGATGCCGAAGCCGGCCCATTGCGCGCCAGGTGGAAGGCTGTCCGCCATCGCTTTCATCGTGGTGGTATCGGCGGGCGCGCCCCATGGAATGCCGAGGCAGATCTGAAACAGCGGCGGTGCGTCGAGCAAGCCTTCCTTGAGCAATTGCTTCGCGAACCAAAGATGCCCGGTATCGAAGATCTCCAGCTCCGGCTTTACGCCGAGCTCCTGAATACGTTGCGCGCCGGCCCGCAATTGCGCGGGCGTCGACACGTAGATGTAGTCGCCGTCGCCGAAATTGAGCGTGCCGCAATCGAGCGTGCAGATTTCCGGCAGCAGTTCCTCGACGTGCGCGAGCCGCGTCAAGCCGCCGACGAGGTCGGTTCCCGCGCCAAAGCGCATCGGATCTTCGCCGGGACCGATCTCGAGATCGCCGCCCATGCCCGCCGTCAGATTGATGATTACGTCGGTGCCCGACGAACGGATCCGGTCGACAACCTCGCGATACAACTGCGGATCGCGGCTGCCGCGACCGGTTTTCGGATCGCGCACATGGCAGTGTGCGACAGTGGCGCCGGCCTTCGCGGCTTCGATAGCGGCTTCGGCGATCTGTTTCGGCGTGACGGGGATGGCCGGATGCTTGCCGACCGTATCGCCCGCGCCGGTGACCGCGCAGGTCACGATGACTTCATGATTCATGCGTGCTAGTTCCTGTGGATTGAAATGCGCGACTGGATGGATGCAGGACGGACAGCGTCCAAGCGGCCCAGTCAAAGCCCGAGATAGGCCTTCACCGCCGGCAAACCGTCTTTCCCGTCATACGTCTTCACGCCTGCGAGCCACGCATCCAGTACTTGCGGGTTCTTCTTCAAATACGCTTTGGCGGCATCGGCAGGTTTCTCCTTGTTCATCACCGACTGCATCACCACGTTCTCCAGTTGCGTCGAAAAGCGCAGATTGCTCACGAGCTTGCCCGCATTCGGGCAGCGCGTTAGAAAGTCGGGGGACGTCAGCGTATAAACGCGTGCTTCGCCATCGTTCGGACCGAATACGCCGTCGCTGCCGGTGAGGTATTTCATGTCGATCTGGATATTCATCGGATGCGGCTCCCAGCCGAGGAACACCACCCATTTCTTCGCGCGAATGGCGCGATCCACGGAAACCAGCATGCCCGCTTCACTCGATTCGATCAGCTTGAAATCGCCGAGGCCGAACTGATTGCTGGCGATCATTTTCTGAATCGCCGCGTTCGCGCTGCTGCCGGGTTCGATGCCATAGATCTTGCCGTCGAGCTGATCGCGATGTTTGGCGATGTCGGCGAACGTCTTCAGGCCGGCGTCGTATTCGTAGCTCGGTACGGCGAAGGTCGCTTTAGCGCCAGTCAGGTTGGGCGGTTGCAGCACCTGAATCGATTTCGAATCGATGAACGGCATAATCGCTTTCTCCTGCACGGGCCACCAGTAGCCGAGCGACACATCGAGCTGTTTGCTCTTCAGGCCCGCGAACGAAATCGGCACCGAAGCGACGGTCGTCACAGGCTGATAGCCGAGTCCCTCGAATACGGTCGAGGCGAGCGCCGTGGTCGACGTGATGTCGGTCCAGCCGATGTCGGCAAAATGCACCGCGCGGCAGGTGGAGGGATCCTGTGCAAGTACCGGCGACGCAGCGACGACGGCCGCCAGACAGACAAGATGGGCAAGCAAGGCTTTGACGCGTAACTTCATGACGTTCCCCCTTCGGACACGTTGAACTGCGTGTTACGAAATGGCCGCGGCGAGAAAAACCGAGCGGCCCCCGGACCTGCGCGATACGGCTCGAGCCATGCTTGAGCTGCACGAGTGACGTTACGTTAATGCCCCATATTCTCGTCAAAGCGACCGCCAGCGACCCGTTCTTGCTCCCACGCGACAACGAGGGAAAACCAGCACCATTCGTCATTGCGGCGCAGCATCGATTCACCGCGCTGAATTTTGGTGCGCCTTGCCGGCTTGGGCGCTGCTTGCTACGCTCGCCCGGAACCCCGCGTTCGCTTGCGGTTTGTGTCCCTCTGTTTCCCTGATCGAGTTTGCGCACGATGCCCGAAGATATGTCGTTCCTGCTGCTGCCCGGCTTTTCGGCGATCGGCTTCATGTCGGCGGTCGAGCCTTTGCGCGTGGCGAACCGCTTTCGCGGCGATCTCTACCGCTGGCGCATTCTGAGTCTCGACGGCGCGCCGGTCGCGGCCAGCAACGGTATATCGATCAATGCAGAAGCGGCAATCGCCGATGTCCACGAGGCGCAGACGGTATTCGTCGTGGCGGGCTTCGAGCCGCTCGCCTGCTATACGCGCGTACTTGGCGATTGTCTGAAGCGGCTCGAGCGCGTCGGCGCGACGCTCGGTGGCATCGACACGGGCAGCTTCATCCTTGCGGAGGCCGCGCTCCTGAGCGGCTCGGACAGCGTGACGGTGCACTGGGAAGCGCTGTCGGCGTTCAGCGAGCGCTATCCCTCACTGAACGCAAGCCAGGAACTGTTCGAAATCGGCGCGCGGCGCATCACCTGTGCGGGCGGCACGGCGTCGATCGATATGATGCTCGACCTGATCGGCCGCAAACACGGCGCAGCATTGGCCTCGGCGGTGTCGGAACAGTTCGTCGTGAGCCGGATCCGGCAGCGTTCGGATCATCAGCGGATGGAAATTGCGGCGCGTTACGGCGTGCACAACCGCAAGCTGATTCAGGTGATCGGCGCAATGGAACAGCATATGGAAGAACCGCTGACGCCCGACCAACTCGCCGAGGAAATCAGCGTGACACGGCGGCAACTGGAGCGGCTGTTTTGCGCGTCGCTGAAGGACACGCCGACGCATTTCTATCAGCAACTGCGTCTCACCCGTGCGCGCGAGTTGCTGCAGCAGACCGACATGTCGATCACCTCGATTTGTGTCGCGTGCGGATTCGAGTCGCCCTCGCATTTTTCGCGGACATATCGTGCGCGGTTCGGCGTGAGTCCGAGAAGCGACCGGCAGGTGACGGGCGGCAGAAATGGCAGCACGGTGTTGTCAGCAAGCCCGGCAACCCTGGCATCGGCTCCCGTATTGTTGGAAAGCTGAGTTCGTTGCGCGCGAGACCTCAAACATTGGGAGCCCGATTTGCTGGCTTGACGATCCTTATTTCAACAAGTGTTCAAGCAATTGTGCCGTTTCTAGCAACAGTGAATTCGTTTATTAGGGGTTTACCCTATATCTGCTGCCTCCTAGACTGTCGTCACTGGCTGCAAACAAACAGGTTTGCAGCGCCGCAAAAAACAATCTCTGGAGGTAGTCATCATGAAATCGCTGATCGAAGCTGTTGTTATCGCTGCTCTCATTACTGCGCCGCTCGCTGCTTTTGCTCAATCCAATCAGCCGGTAACCCGCGCTCAAGTGCGTGCGGAGCTGGTGCAACTGGAAAAGGCAGGGTACAACCCGGCTTTGTCGAATGCGGATGACTACCCGGCAAACATTCAGGCTGCTGAAGCCCGCGTCGCTGCACAAAACGGCGTCGCCCAAGCCAGCGGTTATGGAACGGCAACGAACGGCTCGTCGCAAGCAGGCAGCCGCACCGAAACGACGTCGAGCTCGTATTCGGCTCCGGTTGTCTACGTCGGTCATTAATAGGCGGTGGCGCGAGCAGTAGTCTCGCGCCTGCCTGATTGACTGCGATACACAGCGGCCCCGCTTTCACATTCAAGTGAAAGCGGGGCCGCTGTGCTATTGAGCGTTAAACGACGCCGTCGGCGCTCGTGGCCTCATGTGAGCCGTTACCCCTGAGTTGCAGTCAACTGCCTGAGTTGCTCCAACAGCTTCACTGCCGGACTCGGCAAAATCCCCTGACGGCGTCGAAACGCCGTCAACGTACGGCGCGCGACGAGACCCGGAATCGGCAGCGTATCGAACACGCCAGCCGCGCTTTCGGTGTCGTACATCGGCGTCGCCATCCAGCTTAGAAATCCCGCACGCGTCACCAGGCTTTTCAGCACCGTGATCGAGCGCGTCTCGACGGCAATCTGCGGCATGCCGAGCCCATGCTCGGCAAACACGTGCTGCATATGCTCGAACGGACCCGTCCCGCGCGGCGGCACGCACCACTGCTGATCGAGCGTGTCGGCAAGCGATAAATCCGTTTTGTTTCGCAGCGGATGATCGAGCGCCGCGACCACATAGCTCGTGTCTTCCCATCTGCAATCGGCAATCGCCGTAATCTCATCCGTGTCGGGCACCGCCATGCTGAGCGCGAGATCGATCTCGTGTTTCATCAGACTGTCGGCAAGCCGGTCCCATACCCCCTCCATGATCTCGACACGCAGATTCGGCCAGCGTGCGAGCACGCCGCTTACCGCGAGCGGCAGCACGAGCGTCGCGATGCTCGCCACCGCGCCGACGCGAATCGTCCCTTTCGCGAGGCCGCGCATCGCGTCGATTTCCTCGCGGGCGTGATCGGCTTCGCGCTGCAGCAGCGTGGCGTGAGGCAGCAGCGCGCTGCCGATCGCAGTAAGCTGCATACCCTTCGAGTGCCGTTCGAACAGCGGTGCGCCGACCTGATCCTCGAGCCGCTTGATGGTGCGGCTCAGCGCGGGCTGCGTGACGTGCAGCACTTCCGCGGCACGGCCCAGGCTGCCGCTCGCGACGATGGTTGCAAACGCGTGCAATTGCTGAAGATTGAAAGTCATGCGCAAAAGTAATGCCTTTTCTCAAAAAAGGCAATTTTCAATCAACCTTGAGCTTCCGATAATGAGCCTTCAAGAAACGGCGCTTATCACTAGGAGACATGGATGACCAGCAACGCGCCCCGTTCAGACGCATCGGGATCTTCTCAACACGCATCGTTCACCGTGCGCCACGCTGTCATCGATCTCATGCGGCGCCTCGGCATGACTTCGGTGTTCGCCAATCCGGGGTCGACGGAATTGCCGCTGTTCCGCGATTTCCCGCAAGATTTCCGTTATGTGCTGGGTTTGCAGGAAGCCGTCGTGGTCGGCATGGCCGACGGTTACGCGCAGGCCACCCGCAACGCTTCGTTCGTCAATCTGCATTCCGCGGCGGGCGTGGGCAATGCGATGGGCAACATCTTCACCGCGTTCCGCAATCGCACGCCGATCGTGATTACCGCCGGGCAGCAGGCCCGCTCGATTCTGCCGTTCGACCCGTTCCTCGCGTCGACGCAAGCCACCGAATTGCCGAAGCCGTACGTCAAATGGAGCATCGAACCGGCCCGCGCCGAAGACGTGCCGCTGGCGATCGCGCGCGCCTATCACGTGGCGATGCAGGAGCCGCGCGGGCCGGTGCTGGTGTCGATTCCCGTCGACGATTGGGACCGCGCCGCGGAGCCGGTGCCGGCACGCGTAGTCAGTACTGAGACGCGGCCTGAGCCGTTCGTGCTGGCGCAGATTGGCGCGTCGCTCGATGCCTGTGAACGGCCGGCTTTCGTGGTGGGCGGCGCTGTCGACCGCGCCGGCGGCTGGGACGAAGTCGTGCGTCTTGCCGAACGCCACAACGCCCGCGTGTTCGTCGCGCCGATGACAGGTCGCTGCGCGTTCCCCGAAGACCACCGCCTGTTCGCCGGTTTCTTGCCGGCCATGCGCGAGAAGATCGTCGAGTTGCTCGGCGGCCATGATCTGATCTTCGTGATCGGCGCACCAGCCTTCACGTATCACGTCGAAGGTCACGGCCCACATCTGCCGGCCGGCGCAACGCTGTGTCAGTTGATCGACGATCCGGCCATTGCGGCTTGGGCGCCAACCGGCACGGCGGTGGTCGGCAATATTCGCCTCGGCGTGGCCGATCTACTGACACGGCCCGCGCCGAGGACGCGCCCGTTGCCCGCACTACGCACCGTATCGCCGCGCGCAGAGCCGTCTTCGTTGATGTCGGTGGCGTTCGCATTGCAGACCCTCGCCGAGGTGCGCCATGCGGACGACATCGTGGTCGAGGAGGCGCCGAGCTCGCGCCCGGTGATGCAGAACTATCTGCCGTTTACGCGCAGCGGCACCTTCTACACGATGGATAGCGGCGGCCTGGGTTATGGCATGCCGGCTGCTGTCGGCGTGGCGTTGGCGAAGCCCGGCACGCGCGTGATCGGCCTGATCGGCGACGGCTCCAGCATGTATTCGATCCAGGCCATCTATAGCGCCGTGCAGATGAAACTGCCGATCACATTCGTGATCCTGAACAATTTCCGCTATGCCGCGTTGCAGGACTTTGCGCCGGAATTCGGTTTCGGTCCAAGCGATCCGGTGCAAGGCACCGATCTGCCGGGGCTCGACTTCGTGGCGCTTGCTGCAGGCATGGGTTGCCAGGGCATACGCGTGACCGACGCCGAACGCCTGCATGACGTGCTGCGCGACGCGTTGGCGTCACCCGGACCGATGCTGGTCGAAGTCGTCGTGGCTTGACATTAAGCGAGCGCCGCGCCCGCATTCATAAAACTTTCCGCAGGAGACAGGACGATGCAGAGTATTTCGATGCTGATCAACGGCGCAGCCGTGCAAGCGAGTAACGGCGCCACCTTCGAGCGCCGCAATCCGCTCGACGGCGAAGTCGCGACGCGTGCTCCCGCGGCGACGGTTGCCGACGCAGTAGCCGCTGCCGATGCCGCGGCAGCGGCGTTTCCGGCATGGTCCGCGCTGGGGCCGAGCGAGCGCCGCGCGCTGCTAATGAAGGCCGCGCATGCGCTGGAAGCGCGCAGCGAGGCGTTCGCCGCGGTGATGGCAGCGGAGACTGGCGCGTCGGCAATGTGGGCGGGGTTCAATGTGCATCTCGCCGCCGGCGGATTGATGGAAGCGGCGGCGCTCACTACGCAGATCGGTGGCGAGTTGATCCCGTCCGACGTGCCCGGCAGCCTCGCGATGGGCGTGCGCCAGCCGGCCGGCGTCGTGCTGGGCATCGCGCCGTGGAACGCACCGGTGATCCTCGCCGTGCGTGCGATCGCGTTGCCGCTCGCATGTGGCAATACAGTCGTGCTGAAGGGTTCGGAAGTCTGCCCCGGCACGCACGGACTGATTATCGAAGTGCTGCAGGAAGCGGGCTTGCCGAAGGGCGTGGTGAACTTCGTCACCAACGCTCCGGCCGATGCAAGCGCGGTCGTCGAGGCACTGATCGCTCATCCGAAGGTCCGGCGTGTCAATTTCACCGGCTCCACACATGTGGGCAAGATCATCGCGGCGACGTGTGCGCGCTATCTGAAGCCGTCGGTACTTGAACTCGGCGGAAAGGCGCCGTTGATCGTGCTCGACGATGCGGATCTCGATGCAGCCGTCAACGCCGCTGCATTCGGCGCGTTCGCCAACTCGGGGCAGATCTGCATGTCGACGGAACGGATCATCGTCGACGAAAAGATCGCTGATCAGTTCGTTGCAAAGCTCGCGCAGAAAGCGCGCGGCCTGTCGCTTAGCGACCCACGCAAAGGGCCGGTCGTGTTGGGATCGGTCGTCGACATGAGCACGGTGGAACGCTGTAACGCGCTGATCGACGATGCCCTGGCCAAAGGCGCCACGCTCGTCTGCGGCGGCAAGGCGGAGAGCACGTTGATGCCCGCCACGCTGCTCGACCACGTCACGCCCGCCATGCACATTTATGGCGATGAATCGTTCGGACCTGTGAAGGGCATCGTGCGAGTCAACGGCGAAGACGAAGCCGTGGCCTGTGCGAACGACAACGAGTATGGGCTTTCGTCGGCGGTGTTCAGCCGCGATATCGCGCGCGCGATGAACGTCGCGCGGCGCATCGAATCGGGCATCTGCCATGTCAACGGGCCGACCGTTCACGACGAAGCGCAAATGCCGTTCGGCGGCGTGAAGGGTAGCGGCTTTGGACGCTTCGGTGGGCAGGCGGGGATCGCAGAGTTTACGGATCTGCGCTGGATTACGGTGCAGACCACGCCGCGTCATTACCCGTTCTGAAGGGTGGAGTGCCGTTGAAGTCGCTGCGTATCGCTGCGCGCAATTTCTTCGCAGCGGTACTCAGTGTCGTGAAAGCCATGCATACATGTCATGGCTTTTGCGCGAAACGGCAATGTTGGAAGTCATTCACTCGCTCACATACTGACTAAAAAAACGTGACCTCAAAAGCGCGGCGCTCAGATCGCGCGCCCAAACCAGGAGACAGCTTCATGACCAGTTATGTACCGCCGGCCGGCTCGGCCAGTGCGGCAACCGGCGAGGCCAATGCGCCACTTGCCGGCCATCAGGCGGGAGTCGAGGAGGGGCGCCATGCCGTCGATATCGGCCGCACGCTCGACGAAGGCCCTTACACCACGATGCAGAAGATCGTGGTGTTTCTCGCGGCCTTGTCGATCGTTCTGGACGGCTTCGATAGTCAGTTGATCGGCTTTGCGATTCCGGTGCTTATCAAGGAGTGGGGCGTCACGCGCGCGGCTTTTGCACCAGTGGTCGCGGCCGGCTTGATCGGCATGGGCATCGGCAGCGCGTGCGCCGGGCTGCTCGCCGATCGCTTCGGCCGCCGCTGGGCGGTGATCGGTAGCGTGCTGGTATTCGGCGCCGCCACTTGCGGCATCAGCTTTGCGCCCGACATCGTGACGATTGCCGTGCTGCGCTTTATCGCCGGCCTCGGCATTGGTGGCGCGTTGCCGAGCTCGACGACCATGACCGCGGAGTTCACGCCGGCTCGCCGCCGCACCTTGGCGGTCACCGCGACGATCGTCTGCGTGCCGCTCGGCGGCATGGTGGCGGGATTGTTCGCGCATGAAATTCTGCCGACGTACGGATGGCGCGGCTTGTTCATGATCGGAGGTGTGCTGCCTCTCGCGCTCAGCGTGTTGCTGTTCTTCACATTGCCCGAATCGCCGCGCTTTCTCGCCCGGCAGCCGCAGCGCTGGCCGGAACTCAAACGCCTGCTTGGCCGGATGTCGCGTCCGGTGGCCAGCGGTTGCGTGTTTACCGACTCGCGCGAACAGGCTGTTGAAAAACACACGGGCTTTACCGCGTTGTTCCGCGAGGGCCTGGCGCTTGATACGGTGGCGATCTGGTGCGCGTTCTGCCTATGCCTGCTGGCCGTCTATAGCGCCTTCAGCTGGCTGCCCACGATGCTGAGCACGCAGGGTCTGTCGGTGTCGGTAGCGGGGTCGGGACTCACCGCGTACAACCTCGGCGGTGTGGTCGGCGCGCTGTTGTGCGCGGTGGTGATCGCCCGTACCGGTTCGCGCTGGCCGTTGATTCTCTGCAGCGCGGGGGGCGCGGCGAGCGCGCTGCTGTTGCTTGGTGTGAACATCTCCGACCACACCGGTTTGCTGATTTTCGGTCTTGGCGTGCACGGCCTGTTTGTCAACGCGGTGCAGTCGACGATGTTTGCGTTGTGCGCTTATGTCTATCCGACCCGTGTGCGCGCAACCGGTACCGCATCGGCGCTCGCGTTCGGCCGGCTCGGCGCGATTGCCAGCGCGTTTGCGGGTGCGGTGGTGATTACGGCTGGCGGCGCGTCGTCATACCTGTGGATGCTCGGAATCGCGATGGTGATCGTGATGGTCGCGCTGATGGTGGTCAAACGCCATATTCCGAAGCCGGGCGGTTGAGGGACGCAATGTCCTGAATCGCGGCGATCCGGTGTGGCACGCGGATCGCCGCTATCTGAAGCAGTCAATCTTTGGCGTATCGGACGGCTTGCATAGCGGTCGGTATTGTCACGTCTGTCATTAGTATCGCTACATAAAAACGCTGCGTGCGGACCGCATACGGATTGGTGTGCGTTCACACAAAGCACTGGTCCAGGAGACTCGGAGAAAATGAAATACAAACTCGCTTTGGGCAGTATGTTGCTCGGTATCAGCGCTTCGTCGTTCGCACAGAGCAGCGTGACGTTGTACGGGATCATCGACACCGGCATCGAATTCGTGACGCATGCGAACGCTGCGGGCGATAGCGTTGTACGGATGCCGGGCATCACGGGCGAATTTCCGTCGCGCTGGGGGATTCGCGGCAAGGAGGGATTGGGTGGCGGGTTGTCCGCGGTCTTCGTACTGGAAAGCGGCTTTAACACCAAAGCCGGCACGCTCAACCAGGGTGGCCGTATGTTTGGGCGGCAGGCCTTTGTGGGTCTCGAGAGTCCTTACGGTACGTTAACTTTCGGCCGCCAGTACACGATGACCTATTGGGCGATACTCGATTCCGATCTGCTCGGCCCTGACATTTATGGCGGTACGGGATCGTTCGATCAGTACATGCCGAGTGCGCGCAGCGACAACACGATTGCGTATAAGGGGACGTTCTCGGGCTTTACGTTCGGTGCGACCTATTCGTTCGGCCGCGATTCGGCGGGTACTGGCAATTCGCCGGGGCAGGGCACCTGTGTGGGGTCGATCCCGGGCAGTTCGCAGAGTTGCCGCGAATGGTCGACGATGCTGCGTTATGACATGAACGGCTACGGCGTGGCGGGCGCCTACGACGAACAACGCGGCGGCCCGGGCGCGGCCGCGAATCTGTACGACGGCACGGCACCTTTTGCGCTGACACAATCCGGCGACAAGGACGTGCGAATGCAATTGAACGGCTACGGACACATCGGGCCAGTAAAACTCGGGGCGGGTTGGCTTGGCCGTCACGTCGAGACGGTGTCCCCGGCGTTGCCGGATGTGCGCTCGAATCTGTACTACGTCACGGCAGCGTATAACGTGACGCCTGCC
Source organism: Paraburkholderia aspalathi (assembly GCF_900116445.1). Taxonomy (GTDB): domain Bacteria; phylum Pseudomonadota; class Gammaproteobacteria; order Burkholderiales; family Burkholderiaceae; genus Paraburkholderia; species Paraburkholderia aspalathi. Next base: position 70,899 of record NZ_FPBH01000007.1, on the reverse strand, counting down.
TTCATTCTCGATGGCGGCGTGTACCGCATCATCAATCGCGCAGACGATACTCGGGGCACTATCGCCGCGCTACGCACCACGTATCTGTTGTCGAAGCGTTCCGCGGTTTACCTGCAGGGTGCGTATCTGTTCAATAGCCCGCATGCCGCTTATACGGTGAGCCAGGGCGGCGGAGGCACGACGCCGGCGCCGGGTATCGGTCAACTCGGCGTGATGGCCGGCATTCGCCATTCGTTCTGAGCGATTAAAAAGGCCACGTCAGATAATCCGACGTGGCCTTCGTTGCTTTAGATACCGCCGACACACATGTACTTGATGACGACGTAGTCGTCGATACCATAGTGCGAGCCTTCGCGGCCGAGACCGGATTGCTTTACGCCACCGAACGGCGCGACTTCGTTCGAAATCAGACCGGTGTTGATACCCACCATGCCGTATTCGAGCGCTTCAGCGACACGCCAGACGCGGCCGATATCGCGACTATAGAAGTACGACGCGAGGCCGAATTCCGTATCGTTGGCGAGGCGGATCACTTCTTCATCCGATGAGAAGCGGAACAGCGGCGCGAGCGGGCCGAAGGTTTCGTCGCGAGCGACCTTCATGGCCGGCGTGACATCCGCGAGCACGGTCGGCTCGAAGAAACCATGACCGAGCGCATGGCGCTTGCCGCCGGTGACGATGCGTGCGCCTTTGGCGAGGGCGTCTTCGATATGCGATTCGACCTTGAGCACGGCGGCTTCGTTGATCAGCGGACCTTGCGTGACGCCGTCTTCGGTGCCGCGGCCGACCTTGAGTTGTTCGACGGCAACGCGCAGTTTTTCGGCGAATGCGTCGTAGACCTTATCGTGCACGTAGAAGCGATTCGTGCAGACGCAGGTCTGTCCGCTATTACGATATTTCGACGCGATGGCGCCTGCGACAGCCGCATCCAAATCCGCGTCTTCAAAGACGATGAACGGTGCATTGCCGCCGAGTTCGAGCGACACTTTCTTGACCGTCGGCGCGCACTGCGCCATCAGCAGACGGCCGACCGGCGTCGAACCGGTGAACGACAATTTGCGCACGATCGGATTGCCGGTCATTTCCGCGCCGATGGCTTTCGGCTCGCCGGTGACGACGTTGAACACACCGCGCGGCACACCGGCGCGTTCGGCCAGCACGGCTAGGGCGAGGGCGGAGAGCGGCGTGGCTTCGGCCGGTTTGACGATGATCGGGCAGCCGGCGGCGAGCGCCGGGCCTACCTTACGCGTGATCATGGCTGCCGGGAAATTCCACGGCGTGATGGCTGCGCAGACACCGATCGGTTCTTTCGTCACGACGATGCGTTTATCGTTTGCCGGCGTGGGGATGGTGTCGCCGTTGACGCGTTTGCCTTCTTCGGCGAACCATTCCAGGAACGAGGCGGCGTAGAGGATTTCGCCTTTGGCTTCGGCGAGGGGTTTGCCTTGTTCGGTGGTGAGGATCGTTGCCAGATCGTCGGCGTTTTCCAGCATGAGGTCATGCCATTTACGCAGGATCGTGGCGCGTTGTTTGGCGGTGGTGGCTCGCCATGCTGGCCAGGCGGCGTTGGCCGTGTCGATTGCACGGCGGGTTTCGGTTGTGCCCATGCGGGGCACTGTGGCGATTGTTTCGCCTGTGGCGGGGTTTTTTACTTCGAACGTCGTGGCGTCGTCGGCGGATTGCCATTCGCCTGAGATGTAGGCTTTTGTTTTTAGGAGAGAGGGGTCTTTTAGGACTAGCGTCGGCATTTTGGGTTTGTTCCTGGGTTTTAGATGTGGGGTTTTTGCCTGCGCGGCGCTTTTGGCCGTGTTCCTGGGGCTTTGGCCTTTCCTTGTTCTGGCTTTCGTGCCTTTCCTTGTTTTGTTAGTGGTCTATTAGCGTTCCCCCTGTGCGGGGGGGCACCTACTTTTCTTTGCCGCCGCAAAGAAAAGTAGGCAAAAGAAAGCGGCTAGAAGCCCCTGCTAAGTGGGTCCCGCAGCTCATGCAGGGTAGTGGTGCATCTGGAATCTGTGTTCGTGCCGCTGCATAGGCTTGTGACAAGGGCGTCATACTTCCGGCGGCGCTACGCGCGCCGAAGAGCCGCTCATAAAACCGATCGCTGCGTTTTCGCGCTCACGCCACGCTCGCCACGGTGGCGCGGCGTGTATCACCGCGACCGCTTCGGCGCATCGCCGAGGCGAAGCCGATGGCCCCCACAAACCTCAACCGAAGCCGGCGGTTTCCCATGCAGACCCGTCCGCGACGCACGCAGTGCGGAGTGGGAGCTGATGACACCTTTGTCACTAACGCGGAATGTGCGAGAACACGGATTCCAGATGTACCACTACCCTTGGCAAACTACGGTTCCCACTTAGCATTAGCGGTTTGAGCCGCTTTCTTTTGCCTACTTTTCTTTGCGGCGGCAAAGAAAAGTAGGTGCCGCCCCGCACAGGGGCAACGCTAATAGACCACTAACAATTCAAGGAAAGGCACGAAAGCCAGAACAAGGAAAGGCACCAAAGCCAGAACAAGGAAAGGCAACGCCCTAAGAACACTAACAACAAGCGTCACAAAGGCAAAAAAAGCAAAGCCCACGCGGCACGCGTCCACACACCCCGCGCGCCGCGCAGGCAAAAAAACCATCAAACAGCTACAGCAACACTCTCCTTAAGCACCGCTTCAAGAATCCCCATAGCCTCATCAAAAACGGAGTCTTGAATAGTAAGCGGGAACAGGAACCGAACAACGTTCGAATAAACACCACAAACCAGCAGCAACAACCCGCGCTCCAGCGCCCGAGCCTGCACGCGCTTGGTGAACTCCGCATCCGGCTCCGTGCCACCTGCCTTGCAGAACTCAACAGCAACCATCCCGCCCGGACCACGCACATCGGCGATCTGCGGAACTTCGCTCTGCAGCGCGATCAGCTTCGCCTTGACACGATCGCCCAGAACCGTAGCCCGCTCGCAGAGCTTCTCTTCATCGATGATATCGAGCACAGCATGCGCGGAAGCAACCGCCAGCGGGTTACCCGCATACGTGCCACCCAGACCGCCAGGCGCCGCCGCATCCATCAAATCAGCACGCCCAACCACGCCCGACAACGGCATGCCGCCCGCCAGGCTCTTGGCCATCGTCATCAGATCAGGCACCACGTCATAGTGATGCATCGCAAACAACTTGCCGGTACGGGCAAAACCCGTTTGCACTTCGTCGGCAATCAGCAAGATGCCATGCTCGTTGCACAGCTTGCGCAGCGCGCGCACGAACTCGGCCGGCGCCGGGTAGAAACCGCCTTCGCCCTGAACCGGTTCGAAAATAATCGCCGCGACGCGTTTCGGATCGATGTCGGCCTTGAACAGAAATTCGATCGCCTTCAGCGAATCGGCCGTCGTCACGCCGTGCAGCGGATTCGGGAACGGGGCGTGGAACACGTCCGCCGGGAACGGACCAAAGCCGATCTTGTACGGCGCAACCTTGCCGGTCAGCGCCATGCCCATCATCGTGCGGCCATGGAACCCGCCGGTGAACGCGATCACGCCCGGACGGCCGGTCGCGGCACGCGCGATCTTGATCGCGTTTTCGACGGCTTCGGCGCCCGTCGTGAAGAAAGCAGTCTTCTTCGGATAGTCGCCCGGGGCGCGCGCGTTGATCTTCTCAGCCAGTTCGACGTACGACGCGTACGGCACGATCTGATACGCGGTGTGCGTGAAATGATCGAGCTGGTCGCGGATCGCGGCCAGAATCTTCGGGTGACGGTGGCCGGTGTTGCACACCGCAATGCCCGCGGCGAAATCGATGAAACGGCGGCCTTCGACGTCCCACAGCTCAGCGTTCTCCGCGCGCTCGGCGTAGAAATCGCACATCACGCCGACGCCACGGGGCGTGGCGGCGTCTTTGCGGCTTTTCAGGTCAGCATTCTTCATGGTTATCTCCTTCGCTCCTCGGTTTTTGCGGGGGGGCCGCTAACGGACGCCGCACGCTCAGCGCAGCACATGCAGCGACTATAATGAGATTTGGCTCTTAACTTCAGAGCCATTTCAATAAAAATGTAGGAGCCAATCATGCGCGCGAGCGTTTTGTCCGACTGGCTGGCGCAGCGCCTTGACCGTGGTAACGGCCAGCCGATCTATCGTCAGCTGCATCGGCTGTTGCAGCAAGCGATTCTGTCGCGTGAATTGCCGGCGGGCAGTAGGGTGCCGTCGTCGCGTCTATTAGCGCAGGAATTGGGCATCGGCCGCAATACCGTCACGCAGGTGTACGAGCAGTTGGTGCTCGAAGGCTATGTGAATTCGGCAACCGGCCGCGGCACGTTCGTCGCCGAAAGCGCGCCGGACGAGATCGTTGGCGTGCCCGACGCCGAGGCGCTGGCCGCGCCGCTCGAGTCGTTGCCTTTGCCGCTGCCTTTGCAGGGCAGCCGCGCGTTGTCCACGCGTGGCACGAGGCTCATCTCGGGGGCAGGCGTCTCGAAGCGGCAATGGGGCGCGTTCATGCCCGGCGTGCCGGATGTCACGAAGTTTCCCGCGCGCGTGTGGAGCCGCCTGCACAACAAGTATTGGCGCCGGCCGCGCCCGGACCTGCTGACCTACGCGCCGGGCGGCGGGCTGGCTTCTTTGCGGCACGCGTTGGCGGACTACTTGCGGACGTCGCGCTCGGTGCGTTGTACGCCCGAGCAGATCATTGTCACGACCGGGATCCACCAGTCGGTCGACCTGGCGGTGCGCCTGCTATCCGATCCGGGCGACGTGATCTGGACCGAAGACCCTTGCTATTGGGGCGTGCGCAGCGTGCTGCACGTGTCCGGCCTGCAATCGCGACCGATCGCCGTCGACGAAGAAGGCATCAATCCCTCCGCCGACGATCTCGCGCAGCCGCCGAAGCTGATGCTCGTCACGCCGTCGCATCAATATCCGCTGGGCATGGTGATGAGCCTCGCGCGGCGCCGCATGCTGCTCGAGTACGCGCGGCAGAATCAGTGCTGGATCATTGAAGACGACTACGACAGCGAATACCGCTACGGCAGCCGGCCGCTCGCATCGTTGCAAGGTCTGGATAGATCCGGGCAGGTGATTTACGTGGGCAGCTTCGGCAAGACGCTCTTTCCGGGCTTGCGCATCGGCTACCTGGTCGTCCCCGAAGCGCTGGCCGAGAGCTTTGCGACCGCGAGCGCGGAGTTGTATCGGGAAGGGCAGTTGTTGCAGCAGGCGATGCTCGCGGAGTTCATCGCGGAAGGGCATTTCACGTCGCATATCCGCAAGATGCGCACGCTCTACGGGCAGCGTCGTCAGACCCTGCTGGACGTTGCAGCGCAGCGTTATGGCGATGCGCTGCCGGCCGTGGGCGGCGATGCCGGTTTACACCTGGTGATGCAATTTCCAGAGGGCAGTAACGACCGCGCGGTGGCTATGGCGGCACTGGAGCGCAATATCGTCGTACGGCCGTTGTCGGGGTATTACGCGCAGCCGTCGCTGGCACCTTCGGGTTTGTTGATTGGCTACGCATGTGTGCCGGACGAGGAGATCGCGCCGGCGTTCAATACGCTGGCTGAGGCGATTGACACGACGCTTGTGCAGTTTGCGTGAGCGTGGACTTGAGGGCGGGCGGGGGCGCTTTTCAGATAGCGATGCTGTAGGGGCGGACCATTGAAACGGTTTGAGTGAGGCCCAGGCCGGCAAGCGTGTCGAGGTATTCTTCGACGGACTTGGGCGGATTTTTCAACGACTTTCTGTGTTCAGCCATCGCTTCGAGAACCTTGGCTTGGTTCAGGTCGAAGAGATCAGCAATGAAGTCATCAGGATGCTGAGCGGCCACGTTGAATGTGCTCAAGGCCTCGACTGGAAAATCCTTCAGGTTGAACGTGACGATGAGTTCCGCGCCGCAATGCACGGCGGCGGCGACCACATGTGCATCACCAGGATCCGGCAAATCGATGGCCGGCATCAGATGCTCATAGTTGTCGACCAAGGCATCCCGCACATGCGCGTCCATCAGGTCGCGGACGCGATGGATCTTGACGGGGTCGAGGTCAGGACGGTTTGCAATCAGATTGCGGGTCCACTCGTCATGAATGGCCGGCGTCCAGCGCGCACGATAGAGGTCGGTTAGCGCGAGACGCATCAACAGATTTCGTAATGGTTGGGAGTACAGAACGCAAGCGTCGTAGATCGCGGTGAAATGTGACGACATCGACTATTCCAAACCCATTTCCTGTGACAACGCCGCGAGTTCGTCCAGGGCCTTGCGCCGATCCGTATCGATTCGATCCTTATACGCCATCACGTCTTCATAACGCACTCGCCGATGCGTATTGACCTTCCGGAAAGGGATTTCTTTCTTCTCCAGCAACTGGACGAAGTATGGCCGCGACACGTTAAGCAGATCGGCCGCTTCCTGCGTAGTCAATTCGGCGTGAATAGGGATGATCGACACGGCGTTGCCCTGGCCGATTTCCGCAAGGACGTCGACAATAAGACGCACAACCGACGTCGGCAACTCCACGCTGCGCGTTTCGCCCTTGCTGTCCTTGAAGTCGAACTGTTGCGTTTCGGCGCGGCTTGAAAGCACGACAGACAGATTCCGGCCGGAGACACGGGCGAGCTCAGCCTCTTGCGCTGACGGTAGCGGCGTAGGGTGGATCGAGGTGTTCATGGCGCGGTTCCTTTCGAATTCGGTATTGTAAATCGAAATATTCGAAATCGCAATAAACGAAACGGGCATGAGCAGATGCGGCAGTCCCTCAAATCCGAATCAACACAGCCCCCAGCGTAACCAGCGCGCAGGCCAGGATCCGCCGCGTGGTGAGCTTCTCCCTCATAAACAGCCAGCCGATCAGCACCGCGAAGATTGAACTGAGCTCACGCAGCGCGGAGACCATCGCAATTGGCAGATAGCGGTAGGCCTCGATGATCAGGCAATAGGCGGTGAGTGCGAGCACACCGGACGCGATGCCCTTGAGCACCACCGTGCGGCCGATGAACAACCCCTTCGCGCCGCCGCGCCAATGCCACGCAAGCAGAAACTGCGGGACATTCCAGATCAGATAGATCCACATGATGTAACTCAGGCCGTTGCCCGCCACGCGCGCGCCGATTCCGTCGACGACCGAATACGTGGCGATAAAGAAGCCCGTCAGTAGCGCGAACGGCACGCTTTCGCCGGAAAACTGCATGCCGCGGCGGAACGCGAGTGAGACGATGCCGAGCGACACTAGCGCCACGCCGATGGCCGCCAACGGCTTGAGCGATTCATGCGCGAAGACCAGCGCGCCGACGAATACGAGCATCGGCGAAAGACCGCGCGCGATCGGATAGATTTGCCCGAAATCGCCGCTCTTATAAGCGCGGATCAGTGCCAGCAGGTAGCCGAATTCGAGTACGACCGACGCGAAGATATAAGGCCACGCCTCAGGTGCAGGCAAAGGAAGCACGATCACGCCGACCGCGCTGACAGCGACATACGGAATCGCCATCATGCCAAGCAGCCATACGCGGTCTTCGGATAGATGCAGAAACGCGTTCCAGGTAGCGTGAAGCAGCGCGGAGAGCAGCACCAGCAAGACGACAAAGGTGTCCATCAGAAACCAGGGAGAGGAGAAAGAAGGCCAGCGCGCCGGCTGCAAGCACGTGATTATTCCAGCAGAACGCCGGAATGGAGAGGTGGACGACTAAAGTGAAGGGGCTTTGTGTGGCAAAGGCGGGTAATTTATGGCGCCGGGAGCCCGCCGCTCAACTCTGGCGCAACGCTTGTACTCTGGCGCACTTACACATCGGCACGCCGTGTCGAAGCGGCCTGAACGAGGGTTGGCGAAGCGCGTGTTGCCAACCCCCTGGCATTCAGGAATCGTGAAGCGGTCACGTCACGCGTTCGCGCAGCCACGCGGACGCCAGATCGATCACCGTCACGACCACGATCACCATGATCATCACCGCGGCCGTCTGCGCATAATTGAACGAGCGGATCGCCTCGTACAGCACCACGCCGATCCCGCCCGCGCCGACCATGCCGACCACCATCGCCGAGCGCACGTTCGATTCAAAGCGATATAGCGCGTACGAGATCCACAACGGCAGCACTTGCGGCAGCACACCGTAGATGATTTCGTCGAGACTGGTCGCGCCGGTAGCGCGCACGCCTTCGGCCGGACGCGGATCGATTGCCTCGACCGCTTCGGCGAAGAGCTTGGCGAGCACGCCGGTGGTATGCACCCACAACGCCAGCACGCCGGCGAACGGACCGAGTCCCACGGCCACGATGAACAACATCGCGAAGACCATTTCATTGATCGCGCGGCACGCGTCCATCATGCGGCGCATCGGCTGCACGACCCACATCGGCGCCATGTTGTGCGCGGACATCAGCCCACACGGCACAGCGCACACTAGCGAGAGGGCCGTGCCCCACACCGCCACCGACAGCGTCACATACATCTCGTGCAGATAGCTGCGCCATTCGGTGAAGTCCGGCGGGAAGAAGTCCTTGGCGAACTGGCCCATGTTGCCGGAGTCGGAGAGCAGGTCGAGCGGTCGCATATCGGCGCCGTGCCAGGCGCCACCCAACACGGCGAGCACGGCGATCCAACCGATGAGCGACAGCCAGCTGCGCTTGCCCGCAGCGGGGGCGGCGCGCGCCGCCTGCGCGGCGAGCGCTTCGCTCGCACGCGTGGGCGACGTGATCAGATCAACAGTGTTCATTGCTTGGCTACGGCGGTGTTGAGTGCGCTCAGCTTGGCGTCGAGTGCGGCCAGTTGGGTCTTGCGGTCGTCGTCGGAAAGATGCGTGTCGCTCTCGATCTTCTGCTTCTGCTGGAACAGCGCGACCTGGCGAATCGGCAGCAACTGCTCATCCGACGATGCCGCGAAGCCGGCGTAGCCCGTGATGGCAGCCATCACCTGTTTTTCATGCGGATCGGTCTTGCCGTAGTTCACGAAGAAGTTGCGGATCTTGTCCTTGGTGGCTTGCGGCAGATCCTTGCGCCATACCAGCGGGTCCGACGGAATCAGCGGCGACGTCCACAACACGCGCACTTGCGCAAACTTGTCCGGATGCTGCTTCTTCAGCGTGTCGAGCATCTCGGTGTTGTTGGTCGCGATGTCGATCTTGTTGTTCACCACAGCCAGCAGATTCGCTTCGTGGCTCGACGGCAGCACGGCCTTGAACGAGGTGTTGACCGGCGTCTTGTGCTGGGCGAACAGGTAATAGCCGGGGATCAGCGTGCCCGAGGTGGAGTTCGGATCGCCGAAACCGAGTGTGACGTCCTTCGTGTTCTTGAACACGTCGTCGAGCGTCTTGAAGCGGCTGTTCACGTTGGTGATCAGCACCGACTTGTAACCGGCGTCGCCGTTCAGATACAGGACTTTCGCGAACACTTCGCCTTGCGAGCGATCCACCGCTTCGATCGCCGACGCATTGCCGAAATAACCGACCTGTACCTTGTTAAAGCGCATGCCTTCGATGATGCCGGCGTAGTCGGTCGCGAAGAACGCTTTGACGTTCAGGCCGGTTTGCTTGTTCATGTCGTCGATCAGCGGCTCCCAGCGCTGTTTCAGCACGGAGGAGGAGTCGGTCGAGATGATGCCGAGATTGATGTCCTCGGCTTGTGCGGTGGCGACGCAGGCAAATGCGGCCGCGCCGACGGTCAGCGTAATCAATGAACGCAGGAATTTCATCGCTTTGAGGTCCGGTTGAGTGAACAGAATGAGTGGGCGCGCTCAGTTCGAGTGCGCCGGATTGAGAGCGAATGCGTAACGCGTCGAGGTGGATTCGGTGTCCTGCGCCGGTGCGTTGCTGTCCACCTGATTGGCCGCGCCATCTGCGGTGGCCTCCTCGAGCAGTTCACGCGCATCGTCGCCGTAGAGTTTCTTGAGCAGGGCAGGGCTCAGCGCGGCGGAGGGACCGTCGTAGACCACCTTGCCGCGACGCAGTGCAACGGTGCGCGGGCAGTACTGCATCGCAATGTCGACCTGATGCAGCGACACCAGTACGGTCAGTTGATGGTCGACGTTGAGGGTGCGCAGCATTTCCATCACGCGGCGCGACGATTCGGGATCGAGTGAGGCGATTGGTTCGTCGGCGAGCACGATGCGCGCGCGTTGCACCAGCGCCCGCGCCAATGCCGCGCGTTGCTGCTGGCCGCCGGAGAGGTTGGCGGCGCGCTCGCGCGCGTGGTCGCCGATGCCGACTTCATTGAGCGCGGCCATCGACAACGCCCGCTCCGCAGCTGGAAATCGCCCGCTCAAACGGCGCCACAATGGCAGCCGCGCGAGCGCGCCGATCAGCACGTTGCTCTCCACGGAAAGCCGGTTCACCAGATTGAATTGCTGGAACACGAAACCGATATCACGGCGAATGCTGCGCACTTCGCGCACAATGCGGCCGTTTTGCTGGATCGGCCGGCCGAGAATTGCGATCTGAGACGGTTGCGCGTCCGAGGCCGTGAAGCCCGCGATATGCCGCAGCAGTGTCGACTTGCCCGAGCCCGAGGCGCCAATCAACGCCACCATTTCACCCGGCTCGACACGCAGATCGATTTCGTCCAGCGCCTTGCGACCGTTGCCGAACGTCTTGCTCAACCGTTCGATACGAATTGCTTCCCGAATTGCTTCCATGAGCACCCCTTCATGCATCCGGCCATTGCCGGCATGTGTGGGGCTCATTCTAGGAAGCGTCTGTGACGGTTGAGTGAAGGCATCGCAACGTCTAGACGACTATATCTATATGTGTCTTTTTTGAGTCGCCAGGAAGACAGGCAGAAGTCATTCATTCGAATGGAAAATGACACCCGCATGACATGATTTGCATTGGGCGGGGCGGGCTGCGCATGATCACCTGCAGCCAGGCTATATTGCGTCATTCGGTGTGCCGTCCCCAATAACCTTGCAGTTCCTTTTCGACGTCGTCATGCAGCCTTTGAGCTTTCTGCCCGACAGTTTTGCGGAGTACGAAGATCTCAAGACGATCCTCGACCAGGGCAGCGCCAGCTTCGAGATCCGCACAGTCTGCGAGACGACGGTGCGGGGCCGGCACTTCGCCGTTCACACCGCGAGCATCGGTTCAACCGATCCGCTCGCGCCGGCAATCGGTTTTTTTGGCGGCATTCACGGACTCGAACGGATCGGCTCGCAACTCGTGCTCGACTACATGCGCGCGCTGCTCGCCCGGCTGGAATGGGACGAACTGCTGGTGCGGCAGTTGCAATCGATTCGTCTGATCTTTATGCCGATCGTCAATCCGGGCGGCATGTGGGCGGCCACGCGGGCCAATCCCAATGGAGTCGATCTGATGCGCAATGCGCCGCAGAACGCCGACGAACGCGTGCCGCTGCTGGCCGGCGGTCAACGCGTGGGCGCGTGGCTGCCGTGGTATCGCGGCCGGCAAGGCGAGCCGATGGAGCCCGAGGCCGCGGCGCTCCTGCGGGTGGTCGAAACCGACATGGCCGCGCGGCCTCTGAGCATTGCGCTCGACTGCCACTCGGGGTACGGCTGGCGCGACAGCATCTGGTTTCCCTACGCGCGCACGCGCAAGCTGATGCCGCATCTGCCGGAAATGTACGTGCTGAAAACCATGTTCGAGCGCGCGCATCCGCATCATGGCTACGCGTTCGAGCCGCAGAGCCACCAGTATCTGTTGCATGGCGATCTGTGGGACTTCGCGTACGACCGTACGCCGCCGCCCAACGTCTTCCTGCCGATGACGCTCGAACTCGGTTCGTGGCTGTGGATCAAGAAGAACCCGCGTCAACTGTTTTCGCGCCAGGGCATGTTCAATCCGGTCAAAGCGCATCGCACCGCGCGCGTGCTGCGGCGTCATGCGAATTTGCTCGATTTTCTCGCGCGCGCAGCGTTCTCGTCGCAACGCTGGCTGCCGCAAGGCAATCGTCGCGAGGAACTGCTGCAAAGCGCGATCGATCACTGGACCACGCCGGAAGCGCCATGAGCACTTGGATTCTGTTGCGTGGACTGACGCGCGAAACACGCCACTGGGGTCGTTTGCCAGGCTTGCTGAGCGAAGCGACCGGCACGGATCGCCTGTTGCTGCTCGATCTGCCCGGCAATGGCGAGTTCGTACGCTTGCGCGCGCCGGCCACCGTCGAAGATATGGTGGGCTTCGTGCGGATTGCTGCATTGCAAACGGGCGCGGCAGGTCCCTATCGCGTGCTGGCGATGTCGCTCGGCGGCATGGTGGCGACCGACTGGGCGCAACGGCATCCCGGCGAGATCGAGCGGCTCGTGTTGATCAATACCAGCATGAGGCCGTTCAGCCGCATGCACGAGCGCTTGCGTCCATCAGCATGGCCTGGCCTGCTGGGCGTCGCAGCACACTGGCGCGATGCAACGCGCGCGGAAAGCGGTATTCATCGGCTGACGTGCAACAACGTCGAAACGCTGGGCGCCGATCTCGATGCATGGAGCGAAATTCGCCGCAGCGCGCCGGTGAGCCGCGGCAATGCGTTGCGGCAGCTTTGGGCCGCCGCGCGCTTTAGTGCGGCTGCGGCGAAACCGCATTGCCCGTTGCTGATTCTCTCTTCACGCGCCGATAAACTGGTCAATCCGGTGTGTTCGGCCAAACTCGCCGCAGCGTGGGGCGCAACGCATCGCGAGCATCAATGGGCCGGTCACGACCTGCCGCACGATGATCCGGGCTGGGCCAGCGAACAGGTCCAGGCATGGCTGAGGCAGGAGGCTGGCGAATTGAAGGCCGCGCTTTAAACGGAGGCCGCACGTTCTCCGGCAGCGGGTATAACCTAAGTGAGCTCGCGCATCGATTTCCAGGTGGCAGGCGCATAATCCTCGTTCAGACGATGCATGCGAATCAAGCGATACTCGCTATTGCCGCCCGCCGGGGGAGTTGATCATGCAAGCAAAGAATGAAGAAGCCGTCACGCACCTGCTGAACGATGTCTTTGAATTTGCGCGTGGACGATTGCCGGAGCCAACCTTCAAAGTCGTCGAGCCTTTCCTGCGGCACTACTACGATTTCGTCGACGCCGACGATCTTCAAAGCCGCTCCATCGCTGATCTTTACGGCGCAGCGCTTGCCCATTGGCAAACCGCGCAGCGCTTCGTGCCAGGCAGCGAACGGCTGCGTGTCTACAACCCGATACTCGAACAGCATGGCTGGCATTCCGATCACACCGTGATCGAGATCGTCAACGACGATATGCCGTTCCTGGTCGATTCGGTATCGATGGCGGTCAATCGCCTCGGGCTCGCACTGCATTCAGTCGTGCATCCGGTGTTCCGCATCTGGCGCGGACCGGACGGCAGCATTGTGCGCGTGGGTCAGGGCGCTGAAGATGCCGCCGATACGCGCTCGCAGCTTGCTTCGTTCATTCACTTCGAGGTCGACCGTTGCGGCGACGCAGCGAAACTCGACGCGTTGCGTGACGAGATCGCAAGAGTGCTGCGCGACGTGCGCGCCGCAGTGGAGGATTGGCCGAAGATCGTCGAACTCGCGCGCGTCACCGTCAAAGGCATGAAGGCCGGCGAGGCAGGACCGGAAGGTATGGAAGCCCGCGCGTTCCTCGAATGGATGGTGGCCGATCATTTCACGTTTCTTGGCCAGCGCGACTATGAATTGGTGCAGCACGATATCGGCTTTGGCCTGCGTGCGGTACCCGGCTCGGGCCTCGGCATTCTGCGCGACGAGTTGCGTCCCGCGGGCGCAGCGGAAATCACGCCATTGCCACCGGCGGCCGCCGATATCATCTCCGGCTCGTCGCCCATTTTCCTGACCAAGGCCAACTCGCGCGCGACGGTGCATCGGCCGGGCTATCTGGATTACGTTGGCATCAAGCTGACCGGTGCGGACGGCAAGGTGACCGGCGAGCGGCGCTTTATCGGTCTGTATACGTCCACCGCGTACCTGGTGTCGGCGGCGGAGATTCCGATCGTACGGCGCAAATGCGCGAACATCGTACGGCGGGCCGGTTTCCTGCCCAAGGGCCACCTGGCCAAATCACTGGTGACGGTGCTCGAAACCTATCCACGTGACGAACTGTTTCAGGCCGACGAAGACCAGCTCTACGATATCGCGCTGGGCGTGCTGCGTTTGCAGGAGCATCAGCGCACGCGGATGTTCGTCCGGCGCGACCGTTTCGACCGATTCGTGTCGTGTCTCGTGTTCGTGCCGCGTGACAAGTACAACACCGATCTGCGGCAGCGCATCGCGAATCTGCTGACCGATGCGTTCAACGGGGAAAGTGTCGAATTCACGCCCTTGTTGTCGGAGTCGACACTCGCGCGTATTCACTTCGTCGTGCATGCGAAGCCCGGGGGCATGCCTCATGTCGATACGCGTGAGCTCGAAGCGCGCCTCGTTCACGTTACGCGCCGCTGGCAGGACGATCTCGCCGACGCGTTGCTCGATGCATTCGGCGAAGAGCAGGGCAACCGTCTCCTGCAACACTATGCGGATTCGTTTCCCCCCGGCTATCGCGACGATTATCCGGCCCGTACTGCGGTGCGCGATATCGAGCTGATCGAGCGCGTGCAGGGCAGCGAGCGGCTCGCCATGAACCTGTACCGCCCGATCGAATCAGGGCCGCGCGCGTTCCGTTTCAAGGTTTATCGTGCGGGCTTGCCTATTGCCTTGTCGCGCAGCTTGCCGATGCTCGAACATCTCGGCGTGCGTGTCGATGAAGAGCGGCCTTATCTGATCGAAGCACTCGACGCCACGCCTGCCTGGATTCACGATTTCGGCCTTGAACTCGCGGACGATGCGGAGTTCGATATCGAACGGGTGAAGGATCTTTTCGAAGATGCGTTCGAACAGGTGTGGACCGGCGGAATCGAAAGCGATGATTTCAATCGTCTGGTGTTGCGCGCGCAACTGAGTGCGCGCGAGGTGACGATTCTGCGTGCTTACGCCAAGTACCTGAGGCAAGTGGGTTCGACGTTCAGCGACGCTTATATCGAACGCGCGGTGACCGGCAATCCGGCGATTGCCCGCATGCTGGTCGAGTTGTTCATTGCACGTTTCGATCCGGTGCTTGGCGATACACGCGAGGCCCGCGTCGATAGCTTGCTGAAGACGATCGACAGCGCGCTCGATCAGGTGCCGAATCTCGACGAGGACCGGATACTCCGGCAATTCCTCGGCGTCATCAAGGCCACGCAGCGCACGAACTACTATCGCTTCGACGCCGACGGCCATCCGAAACCGTATCTGTCGTTCAAATTCAATCCCGCCCAGGTGCCCGGTTTGCCAGAACCGAAACCGATGTTCGAAATCTGGGTGTACTCGCCGCGTGTGGAAGGCGTGCATTTGCGCGGCGGACGGGTTGCGCGCGGCGGCCTGCGCTGGTCGGATCGGCGTGAGGACTTCCGCACGGAAGTGCTCGGCTTGATGAAGGCGCAGATGGTCAAGAACGTGGTGATCGTGCCGGTTGGCTCCAAAGGCGGTTTCGTCGTGAAGAATCCGCCGCCGCAGACCGAACGCGACGCGTGGATGCGTGAGGGCATCGCCTGCTATCAGACGTTCTTGCGCGGCCTGCTCGACTTGACCGACAACCTCACGGGTACGACGGTGGTGCCGCCGCCCGATGTGGTGCGCCATGACCCCGACGATCCCTATCTGGTCGTCGCCGCCGACAAGGGCACCGCCACCTTCTCCGACTACGCGAACGCGATCTCCCAGGAATACGGCTTCTGGCTCGACGATGCCTTTGCATCGGGCGGCTCGGTCGGTTATGACCACAAGAAAATGGCGATCACGGCGCGCGGGGCCTGGGAGTCGGTCAAACGGCACTTCCGCGAAATGGGCGTCGATACGCAAGCAACTGATTTCACGGTCGTGGGCGTCGGCGATATGTCGGGCGATGTATTCGGCAACGGCATGCTGCTCTCGCCGCATATCAAACTGGTCGCCGCATTCGATCATCGGCATATCTTTCTCGATCCGAATCCCGATCCGGCGGCAAGCCTTGCCGAGCGCGGGCGACTTTTCGGGCTTGACCGGTCGAGTTGGGCCGACTACGACCCGTCGCTCATCTCGGCGGGCGGCGGCGTGTTTCCGCGCACCGCCAAGACGATTCCGTTGTCTCCAGCCGTTCAGTCGGTGCTTGGCATCAGTGCGCCGGCGCTCGCGCCCGCTGAATTGATGCGTGCGATTCTGCAGGCGCCGGTCGATCTGCTTTACAACGGCGGTATCGGCACCTATGTGAAGGCGAGTCGCGAAACGCATCTGCAGGTGGGCGACCGCGCCAACGACGCGATCCGTGTCAACGGCGCCGATCTGCACTGCAAGGTCGTCGCGGAAGGCGGCAATCTCGGTCTTACGCAACTCGGGCGTATCGAGTTCGCCCAACGCGGCGGTCGTATCAATACCGATGCGATCGACAACTCCGCCGGGGTCGACTGTTCGGACCACGAGGTCAACATCAAGATACTGCTGGGGCTGGTTGTCTCCGACGGCGAAATGACCGAGAAACAGCGCAATGCACTGCTTGCGGAAATGACCGATGAAGTCGGCTTGCTCGTCTTGCAGGACAACTATTACCAGACCCAGGCGCTCTCGATTGCGGGCCGCTACGGCGTCGAATTGCTCGATGCCGAAGCGCGCCTGATGCGTTATCTCGAACGCGCGGGCCGTCTGAACCGCGTGATCGAGTTCTTGCCGACCGATGAAGAAGTCGCCGAGCGCCAGGCCGCGAAACAAGGGCTCACCACGCCCGAACGCGCGGTGCTGCTTGCCTATAGCAAGATGTGGCTCTACGACGCGCTGCTCGAATCGTCGATGCCGGAAGACCCGCTCGTCAGCGACATGCTGATCGAGTACTTTCCGAAGCCGTTGCGGCAGCGCTTTAGCGAGCCGATGCAACGTCACCCGTTGCGGCGCGAAATCCTTGCGACGCATCTGACCAATGCGTTGGTGAATCGCGTGGGCTGCGAGTTCGTGCATCGGCTGATGGAAGAGACCGATGCGCAGCCTGGCGACATCGTGCGCGCCTGCATCATGGCGCGCGACGTGTTCGATCTCGACGACGTGTGGCGCAGTATCGATGCGCTGGATAACCGTGTCGCCGACGATGTGCAGGCACGCATGTTCGTCGAAGTGGCGCGGCTCGTCGAACGCTCGGCGCTGTGGTTCCTGCGGCAATTGCAATCAGGGGCGGTTAGCGCCGGCGATGTTGCCGGCCTGCTTGCGCGCTGCCGCGACGCGGCGCAACGCCTTGCGCCGCAATGGCCCGCGCTGCTGCCGAGTGCCGATCTCGACGCGCTGTCCGAGCGGCAACGCGTGCTCGTGGACGCGGGCGTCGATAGCGAACTGGCAGTGCGGATCGCCAGCGGAGAGATATCGGCGGCTTTGCTCGACATCGCCGAGGTGGCGTCGACTTGCGGGCGCAGTCTCGAACTCGTGGCGGGCGTCTACTTCGCGCTCGGCACGCTGCTGAACTACAGCTGGATCAGCGAGCGCGCGGCCGCGCTGCCGGCTCCCACGCACTGGGACATGCTGGCGCGCGCCACGGCTCTGGCGGAACTCGCACGCCTGAAACGCGCGCTGACCACGAGCGCACTGGCCGGCGCCGACGAGGCATCCACGCCGGACGCATTGGTTCAGGCATGGCGCGAGAAGCGCACCGCGCAACTCGAGCGTTATGCGCGTCTGCTTGCCGATCTGCGGGCCACGGGCGGCGCAAGCCTGTCGATGCTTCTGGTGATCGTGCGGGAGATGGCCGCGCTCGAAAGGGCATAGCACGACGGGGCGCGAGAGCAAGCAGATGTGCTGCATACGTCACAGCACCCGGCGCGGAACAGCGCCGGGGTTGGACGCATGCTACCTGGCATGTCCATAATACGAACTATTGCCAACCGAAAGCGCTCTGCAAACTCACGGACCCTCTCCACGACGATGAAAGAAGAATCGCCGAAAGCCATTTTCTATGCGCTTGCCGCCAACCTCGGCATCGCTATCTGCAAGTTCGCTGCTGCCGCGTTCACTGGTTCCGGCTCGATGTTCGCCGAAGCCATTCACTCGACCGCCGACTGCGGTAACCAGTTGCTGCTGCTATTCGGCTTGCGCGAAGCGCGCAAGCCGGCAAGCCCCTTGCATCCTATGGGCGGTGGCCGCGAGATCAATTTCTATTCGCTGCTGGTGGCATTGCTGCTGTTTTTTGTCGGCGGCGCGTTTTCGGTTTACGAAGGCGTGCATCGTCTATTCGCGCGCGAGCCTTTGCAGTATGCCTATGTGGCGCTCGTCGTACTGGGCGTTTCGGTGGTGCTCGAAACGCTTTCCTTGTGGGGCGCGGTCAAGGAGATCCGCAAGTCGCATCCCGACAAACATCTGTGGCGCTGGTTTCGCGAAACGCGCGAGTCCGAACTGCTGGTGGTGGCCGGCGAGGACATTGCCGCGCTGGCGGGTCTTGCGATCGCCTTTGTCGCCGTGTTGCTGACGATGGTGACCGGCAATCCCGTCTACGACGCACTGGGCTCCATCGGCGTCGGCGTGTTGCTGATGGTGATTGCGTGGCTGGTGGCGCGCGAAGTGAAGTCGATGATTGTCGGCGAATCGGCGAGCCCGGAAGTGCGCCGCGCGATCGAGACGCATCTGCGCGGCCGCTCCGAGATTCGCAGCATCATCAACATGATTACGCTGCAGTGGGGCCGTCACGTGGTGGTGGCGGTGCAGGCGGAAATGATCGACTATGCGAGCGGCCGCGCGATGGTCGATGCGATCAACGTGATCGAAGCGGATTTGCAGGAGGCATTTCCGCAAGTGCGCTGGGTGTTTTTCGAACCGGACGTGCCGCGGGTTTGATGCGTTGCCTCACTGGCGAGGATATGTCCGGTTCGTCGGTGGCCAGCGGATTGCGCTAGTTTCTTCGCTTAGGAAGGCCCTTACTTTCGCGTCCGCTGGCCAGTGCATTGGCTGCTTATTTGAAACCGGTCACCGCATGTGGCACGTACAGCTCTTCCAATTGGCGGATCTCGTCCGCGCTCAGATTCAACGTCAGTGCTGCGACCGCATCGTCCAGGTGATGCAGCTTGGTCGCGCCGACGATAGGCGCGGTGATCGGCTTCTTCTGCAACACCCAGGCTAGTGCGACTTGCGCGCGCGGCACACCGCGTTCCTTCGCAATCTGGCTGACGCGCTCCACGATCCGGCGGTCCGCGTCTTCGGTATGTGCGTACAGAGTGCGGCCGAATTCGTCGGTCTCGGAGCGTGCGCTTTCAGTGTTCCAGTCGCGCGTCAGGCGTCCGCGTGCCAGGGGGCTCCATGGAATCACGCCGATGCCTTCGCTTTCGCACAGCGGCAGCATCTCCCGCTCTTCTTCTCGATAGAGCAGATTCACGTAGTTCTGCATCGTCACGAAGCGCGTCCAGCCATGGCGTTCAGCCACATGCAATGCCTTGGCGAACTGCCACGCATACATCGACGACGCACCGATATAGCGCGCCTTGCCGGCCTTCACCACGTCGTGCAGCGCCTCCATGGTTTCTTCGATCGGTGTGTCGTAGTCCCAGCGGTGGATCTGATACAGATCGACGTAGTCCGTACCGAGACGCCTCAGGCTGTTGTCGATTTCCGCCATGATCGCCTTGCGCGACAGACCCGCGCCGTTAGGGCCCGGATGCATGCGGCTATTCACCTTGGTGGCCAGTACGATCTCGTCACGCTTCGCAAAGTCCTTCAATGCGCGGCCGACGATTTCTTCGCTGGTGCCGTCCGAGTACACGTTGGCGGTATCGAAGAAGTTGATGCCGTGGTCGAGCGCCTGCTTGATAAAGGGGCGCGCCGCTTCATCGTCGAGCGACCAGGGGTGGGTGCCGCGAGCGGGCACGCCGTAACTCATGCAGCCGAGACAAAGACGCGATACACCGAGGCCGGTGCGGCCCAGTTTCACATAGTCCATCGAGGTGCTCCTGTGTTGAAGTGCACAAACGCGGTGCGTGCTGACGACCCCCCATTATAGGAACGGACGCGTTGACGTGCTGAAGGGTGACTTGCTGCAATGCGTAGTGGAAAATAATTTCTTCGCATCTATACTTCTTTCGGCTTGAAAGCGGCCTTTCTCCCAATCTGCATCACGAGCAAAAAGGAAGAATTACGATGCTGACTCGCACACTTGGCGCAATCTCTGCCATTGCACTCGCGGCCTGCGCCGCCTTTACATCCGGTCCTGCCAGCGCGGACGACAACGACGGTTTCTCGCAAGGCGACGGCGGCTCGCACGGGCGGCCGGTCAAGGTGATGATCATTTCGATGTTTGGGCCGGAAGGGCAGGTATGGCTCGATCGGCTGGGTCCATGGCGCGAGATTACGGTCGATGGCTTATCGCCCGACTACCCGACGGTTCATTGCAATAAGCAGGACGTGTGTGTCATGACCACGGGCATGGGGCATAGCAACGCTGCCGCGTCGATTATGGCATTGACGTTTTCATCGCGTTTCGATTTGCGGCATACGTACTTTATGGTGGCGGGGATTGCCGGGATTGATCCGCAGCAGGGCACGGTCGGATCCGCCGCGTGGGCGAAGTACCTGGTCGACTTCGGGATTCAGTGGGAGATCGATGGACGGGAGATTCCGCCTGGCTGGAATACTGGATACCTGGGGATCAACACCACGAGTCCGACGGCTAAGCCACCGCTCGACTATCGGACGGAGGTGTTCCAGTTGAATACCCAGCTAGCCGATACGGCGTTTGCCTTGTCGCGTAGCGTTGTGCTGTCTGATAGCGCTCAGGCGCAGGCTGCGCGGGCCAAGTATTCGTATGCGCCGGCGAATCGGCCGCCGACTGTCATTCAGTGCGACACACTCGCCGGCGACACCTGGTGGTCGGGGACGCTGCTTGGGCAGCGGGCGCGGGATTGGACCAAGATCCTGACGGATGGCAATGGCGTGTATTGCACGACGCAGCAGGAGGATAACGCGACGTATGAGGCGCTTAAGCGCGCGGCCTCGGTGCATAAGGTTGACCTGAGCCGCGTTGCGGTGCTGCGGGCTGGGTCTGATTTTGATCGGCCATATGACGGGCAGACTAGTGCTGATAATTTGCTTAACTATGCTGCGCAGGGGGGCTTTACTATTGCTATTGAGAACCTTTATAGGTCTGGGAATCCGCTTGTGCAGGATATTGCTACTCATTGGGGGGAGTGGCGGGAAGGGGTGCCTAAGAGGTAGGTTTTTTTGCCTTTGGCGGCGCTTATTGTCCGTGTTCCTGGGGCTTTGGGCTTTCCTTGAATTGTTAGTGGTCTATTAGCGTTCCCCCTGTGCGGGGGGGCACCTACTTTTCTTTGCCGCCGCAAAGAAAAGTAGGCAAAAGAAAGCGGCTAGAAGCCCCTGCTAAGCGGGTCCCGCAGCTCGCTCACGGTAGTGGTGCGACTGGAATCTGTGTTCGTGCCGCTGCTTAGGCTTGTGACAAGGGCGTCATACTTCCGGCGGCGCTGCGCGCGCCGAAGAGCCGCTCATAAAACCAATCGCTGCGTTTCGGCATTCATGGACCTCAATCGAAGCCCGTGGTTTCCCATGCAAACCCGTCCGCGACGCACGAAGTGCGGAGTGGGAGCTGATGAATCCTTTGTCACTAACGCCGAATGTGCGAGAGCACGGATTCCAGTCGCACCACTACCCCAGGCAAACCACGGTTCCCGCTTAGCATTAGCGGTTTGAGCCGCTTTCTTTTGCCTACTTTTCTTTGCGGCGGCAAAGAAAAGTAGGTGCCCCCCCGCACAGGGGGAACGCTAATAAACCACTAACAAATCAAGGAAAGGCCAAAGTCCTAAGAACACTGACAAACAAGCGCCGCGAAGGCAAAAACAAAAACCAAAGCCTTACCGCTGCGGCGCCCGAAATGGCACCCACGCCCCCACATCCACATCCCAATCATCAAGTTCAGACGGTGTCATAACATGCTCCTTTATAAAGAGTGCAAACAACCCACCGCGATGAAAATTTCTTTTGGAAACCGAATCATCGCGGCGCATTCGCCTTACTGCCCATTCGCCACGCGAGTAACATCGCCACTAGTCCCTTCCTGCAATGCAATGCGCGCAGCCTGCGTCTGACCAATCAGACCTTTATTCGGATACGACGTACGATTCAACGCAGGCAGCGAACCATCGCGATACGCAGCGACCAGTTCAGCATTAACTTCAGCACGCGTTTTGCCGACGGTAGTCGGAGCAGGCAACGTTTGGTACGTGCCAGCATGCCCAATGCCCCCACCGTTGCTTTGAGCAAACACCGGTGCGCTGGCAAGCAGCGAAAGAGCCAGACCTGCTAAGAGATTGCGCTTCATGATTCACTCCTGTCGATTCGTTTGCAGCACGAGCGGCGCTGCGACAGGGTGAAATGTAGACTTCGAGGTGATGAGGATAAATCGCACTTTCGCGAAATGAATTGTCGCGAATCTAGAACAATCGTGACGACGTGCGTGCTAGCTGGTTACTGCAGGGCAACCGCGGCATTAGAGCCGCGGTTGAAATTCACTTTTCCATAATCTGTACTTCAACTCACGCGAATCAGGCAACCCACTCCGTTATCACCGGCGTGTCGGCTATCGGAGCAGATTCGCGTTCTTCGAAAGTGCGCTTCGTGCACATCGCGTCGAGACTGCCGCGTCCGCTCAGCAACGGGCAGCGGTCGAACAGCTCGGCAATCCAGTCTACGAAAACACGGACTTTAGGCGACAGATGCCGACTGTGCGGATAGACTGCGGAAATCGGCATCGGCAAAGGTTTCAGCTCCGGCAACACTTCAACCAGCTGTCCCGAACGCAGATGCGGCAGCACCATGAAGAGCGCCGGCTGAAACAGGCCGAAGCCTTCCAGACCGCACGTTACGTAAGCATCGGCGTCGTTCACCGACACAATGCTCTTCATCTTCACTTCGACTTCTTTGCCATCAACCATGAAGGCCCAATCGATCGTGCGCCCCGTGCGGCTCGAAAAATAATTGACTGCTTTGTGATTCTCGAGGTCTTCGAGCGAAGTCGGCATGCCTGCCCGTTCGATGTAGCTGGGGGCCGCGCATGTCACGCCCTCGAACAGACCGATACGGCGCGCCACCAGCGAGGAATCCTGTAGCGCGCCCACCCGCACCACGCAATCCACGCCTTCCTGCAGCAGATCGACGGGCCGGTCCGTCAATCCGAGCTGCAGGTCGATGTCCGGGTAACGCGTGTGGAATTCACACAGCGAAGGGATCACGAGCAAACGCCCGATCGATCCCGGCATGTCGATGCGCAGCTTGCCGTGCGGCTTTTTATTGCCGCTCTGGAAGCTGGCCTCGGTCTCTTCGACGTCCGCGAGGATGCGCACGCAGCGTTCGTAATACGCCGCGCCGTCCGGCGTCAGCGACAAACGCCGCGTGGTCCGGTGCATCAAACGCGTGCCGAGGAACGCTTCGAGGTTCTGAATGATGGTGGTAACTGATGCGCGTGGCAGATCGAGCGTTTCCGCCGCGCGGGTAAAGCTGTTGGTGTCGACGACGCGCGTGAACACTTGCATGGCCTGAAGCCGGTCCATTGCAAACCTCCAGAAAGGGGCGGACGCACCGAGCAGGAATCGAATCCGCAGAGCAATCGCATTCGATTGTTCAGGGGCGCCGAATTGTGTTGCCGGATTATAGGCATTTATTTACGAGTCTGCCGAACCCACAATTCGCACCATTGAAGTTCTATGCGCATTGCGCGGCTCGACATGGATGCATTTAAACCGCCGTACTCGTTTGTGCCCGCCGGCAGCGGCCCGGCACAGGCTGACAGCACGGCACTCGACGTCACTGACGTGCAGATCGAAGGGCACGCACAGGACATTACGTTGCGTTTGTACCGCCAGGCACAGAAAACCGCACTGCCGGTATTGCTTTACTTCCACGGTGGCGGTTTTACCAAGGGCTCGATCGATCAGGCGGACTTCGCTGCCCGGTATTTCGCAGAACACTTACCGGCTCTGGTCGTTTCGGTCGGTTATTCGCTGGCGCCGCAGTTCCCATTTCCGGCGGCGCCTGAAGACGCCCATCGCGCGGCGCTGTGGGTGCAGACACGAGCACGCGCGTTCGGCGGCAATAGCAAGAAGGTCGGCGTGGCGGGCCACGATGCCGGCGGGCAGTTGGCCAACTGCCTCGCTTTCATCGCGCGTGATCGCGGCGACGTGCGCATTGCGGCGCAAGCGCTGTTCGGACCGATGCTCGATCCAAGCCTGACGCGCCTCGGCGACGAAAAGCGCCTCGGCTCAGATATCACCGCGAAGGAATGCGCGGCGTGTTATCGCGCGTACCTGCCGCAAGCGTCGCAACGCATGCATCCGTATGCCGCGCCGCTCGAATCGTCGCGCCTCGCGGGCCTGCCTGCCACGCTGATCGCGACGGCGCAAAACGACGTGCTGCACGTGGAAGCGGAGAAATACGCGAGCGGTCTGATCGACGCGGGTGTGCTGACCCAGGTGGTCCGCTATCCCAGCGTTTCGCACGCCGCGTTGGCCGACCATCCGCCCGCCTTGCAGGAAGCGGTGCGATTTTTTCAGTGGCGCTTCGATGCACGCGCCCATCGCTGAGACACCAATAAGCAAAACTTTAATCAACGATACCGGGAGCTTCTCATGACCATCCTTCCTCTTTCCCGTCGCCGTGTGGCGATTGCCGTGCTAGCCGTCATCGTGGTGGCCGGGCTGGGTACGTTCGGCGCGATCCGCGTCGACGCGAGCTCGCCTGCTGCGCCGACCATCGTGCCGGAAGTCGACGTGGCCACCGTGGTGCAAAAGACCATCACCGACTGGCAAAGCTATTCGGGCCGCCTCGAAGCGGTCGAAAAAGTGGACGTCCGTTCGCAAGTGCCGGGCACGATCGTGTCCGTCAATTTCAAGGACGGCGCCCTTGTGAAGAAGGGCGACACGCTGTTCGTCATCGATCCGCGGCCGTACGCGGCTGAAGTCGATCGCACCGAAGCACAGGTCGCGGCGGCGCAGGCGCGTACGGGCTATACGCAAAGCGATTGGGAGCGTGCGCAACGCCTGATCGCCGACAACGCGATCGCCAAGCGCGATTACGACGAGAAGCAGAACGCGGCGCGCGAAGCGAGCGCCAACCTGAAGGCCGCGCAAGCCGCCGTCGAAACCGCGCGTATCAATCTCGGCTACACGAAGATCGTCGCGCCGGTGTCGGGCCGCGTCTCGCGTGCCGAAATCACGGTGGGCAACGTGGTGTCGGCGGGTGCAAGCGCGGCGCCGTTGACCACGCTGGTGTCGGTTTCGCCGATCTACGCATCGTTCGACGTCGACGAACAAACCTATCTGCAGTACCTGAGCCGCGCGAAGGATGGCAGCAAGGTGCCCGTGGACCTGGGGCTGGCGGATGAAAGCGGCTACTCGCGCAGCGGCACGATTGAATCCGTCGACAACCGGCTGGATACGTCGTCCGGCACGATCCGGGTGCGCGCGCGCTTCGATAACCAGGACGGTGCATTGATCCCTGGTCTCTATGCGCGCGTGAAGGTCGGCGGCAGCGAGCCGCATCCGGCACTGCTGATCGACGACGCCGCAGTGGGCACCGATCAGGACAAGAAGTTCGTGCTGGTGGTCGATCAGAGCAACCACGTCGTGTACCGGGAAATCGCAGTGGGCGGCATGCAGGGCAACCTGCGCGTCGTCAAGGGCGGTTTGCAGGCAACCGACCGGATCGTCGTGAACGGTGTCCAGCGCGTACGTCCGGGCGATGCAGTGCGCGCTCACATGGTGCCCATGACCACCGATCAGGATCCGAACAGCGCGCCGCTTGCGCAGACGCGAGCAAAAGCAGCGGACAAGAATTCGTGAGTCTCGTGTGCCGCGCTTGGCCAGTCTCGTTGACTGGCCGTAGCAGGCGCATGCTCCAACGTTAAGAGCTTCCCATGAACATATCCAAATTCTTCATCGATCGACCGATCTTTGCCGGTGTGCTATCGGTATTGATCCTGCTGGGGGGCATTATTTCGCTCTTCAAGCTGCCGATTTCGGAGTACCCGGAAGTGGTGCCGCCTTCGGTGGTGGTGCACGCGCAATATCCGGGCGCCAATCCGAAAGTGATCGCGGAGGCCGTTGCGGCGCCGCTTGAAGAGCAGATCAACGGCGTTGAGAACATGCTGTACATGCAGTCGCAAGCCAATAGCGACGGCAATCTCACGCTGACGGTGACCTTCAAGCTCGGCACCAATCCGGACCTGGCGACGCAGCTCGTGCAGAACCGCGTCAACCAGGCGCTGCCGCGCCTGCCGGAAGACGTGCAACGGCTTGGCATCACGACCATCAAGAGTTCGCCGACGCTGACGATGGTGGTCCACCTGATCTCGCCGAACAATCGCTACGACATGACGTACCTGCGCAACTACGCGTTGCTCAACGTCAAGGACCGCCTGGCGCGGATTCAGGGCGTCGGCGAAGTGCAGTTGTGGGGTTCGGGCGACTACGCGATGCGTGTCTGGCTCGATCCGCAGAAAGTCGCACAGCGTGGCTTGACGGCGACCGAAGTGGTCAACGCAATCCGTGAGCAGAACATTCAAGTGGCAGCCGGTGTGATCGGCGCATCGCCTTCGGTGCCGGGCACGCAACTGCAGTTGTCGGTGAATGCGCGTGGTCGTTTGAAGACTGAGGGCGAATTCGGCGACATCATCGTCAAAACTGCGCCGGATGGCGGCGTGACATACCTGCGTGATATCGCACGCGTCGAACTGGCGGCGTCGGAATACGGCCTGCGTTCGCTGCTCGACAACAAGCCTGCTGTGGCGCTCGCTATCAACCAGGCGCCGGGCGCGAACTCGCTCGCGATTTCCGACCAGGTTCGTTCCGCGATGAAGGAACTGGCGGAAGACATGCCGGCAGGCGTCGAATACAAGATCGTCTATGACCCGACGCAGTTCGTGCGCTCGAGTATCGAGGCGGTGATTCACACCCTGCTCGAAGCGATCGCGCTGGTGGTGATCGTGGTGATCGTGTTCCTGCAGACGTGGCGTGCGTCGATCATTCCGTTGATCGCAGTGCCGGTGTCGATTGTCGGTACGTTCTCGTTGCTGCTGGCGTTCGGCTTCTCGATCAACGCGTTGTCGTTGTTCGGGATGGTGCTGGCCATCGGGATCGTGGTGGACGATGCGATCGTGGTGGTGGAGAACGTCGAGCGGAACATCGAAAATGGGCTCAGTGCGCGCGATGCGACTTATAAGGCCATGCAGGAAGTGAGCGGGCCGATTATCGCCATCGCGCTGACGCTGGTTGCCGTGTTCGTGCCGCTCGCTTTCATGACCGGCTTGACGGGTCAGTTCTACAAGCAGTTCGCGATGACCATCGCGATCTCGACGGTGATCTCGGCGTTCAACTCGCTGACGTTGTCGCCGGCGTTGTCCGCGATGCTGTTGCGTGGCCATGGTGCCAAGGAAGACTTCCTGACGCGTGTGATGAATCGCGTGCTGGGCCGCTTCTTCAAGGGCTTCAACAAGGTGTTCCATCGCGGCTCGACGGAATACGGCCGTGGCGTGAAAGGCGTGCTGCGTCGTAAGGGCGCGATGCTCGCGGTCTACGCGATCCTGCTGGGTGCAACGGTGCTGATCTCGCGCGTCGTGCCGGGCGGTTTCGTGCCGGCGCAGGACAAGGAATACCTGATTGCGTTTGCGCAATTGCCGAACGGTGCATCGCTGGACCGCACGGAAAAGGTGATCCGCGACATGAGTGCGATTGCCTTGAAGCAGCCTGGCGTGGAAAGCGCGGTGGCGTTCCCTGGTTTGTCGGTGAACGGCTTCACCAATAGTTCGAGCGCGGGCATCGTGTTCGTCACGCTGAAGCCTTTCAAGGAGCGTGGCAACAAGAAACTCTCGGCCGGCGCGATTGCCGGTGCGTTGAACCAGCAGTACGGCGCGATCAAGGATTCGTTCGTCGCGGTGTTTCCGCCACCTCCTGTGCTTGGCCTGGGTACGCTGGGCGGCTTCAAGATGCAGTTGGAAGATCATGGTGCGGTGGGCTACGCAGAGTTGAACAAGGCTGCGGAAGCGTTCGTGAAGAAGGCAGCGCAAACGCCTGAACTCGGACCGACGTTCTCGAGCTATCAGATCAACGTGCCGCAATTGAACGTCGACCTGGATCGCGTGAAAGCCAAGCAACTCGGCGTGCCGGTCACGGACGTGTTCAACACGATGCAGATCTATCTGGGCTCGCTGTATGTGAACGACTTCAACCGCTTCGGCCGTGTGTATCAGGTGCGGGTGCAGGCTGATGCGCCGTTCCGTCAACGTGCCGATGACATCCTGCAACTGAAGACGCGCAATGCTACCGGTGACATGGTGCCGTTGTCGTCGCTGGTGACGGTGACGCCTACCTACGGTCCGGAAATGGTGGTGCGTTACAACGGCTATACGGCTGCCGACATCAACGGTGGTCCGGCGCCAGGCTTCTCGTCGGGCCAGGCGCAGGCCGCGGCCGAACGCGTAGCGGCGGAAACCTTGCCGCATGGCGTGAAGCTCGAATGGACCGACCTGACGTATCAGCAGATCATCGCCGGCAATGCGGGGCTGTGGGTGTTCCCGATTAGCGTGCTGCTCGTGTTCCTCGTGCTGGCCGCGTTGTATGAAAGCCTGACGCTGCCGCTCGCGGTGATTCTGATCGTGCCGATGAGCGTGCTGTCTGCGCTGACCGGCGTGTGGCTCACGGGTGGTGACAACAACATCTTCACGCAGATCGGTTTGATGGTGCTGGTGGGGCTGTCGGCGAAGAACGCGATTCTGATTGTCGAGTTCGCTCGCGAACTCGAACATGACGGGCGTACGCCGCTGGCGGCGGCGATCGAGGCGAGCCGCTTGCGTCTGCGGCCGATTCTGATGACGTCGATCGCTTTCATCATGGGTGTGGTGCCGCTGGTGCTCTCGAGCGGAGCGGGTTCGGAGATGCGTCATGCGATGGGTATCGCAGTGTTCTTCGGCATGCTCGGCGTGACGCTGTTCGGCCTGATGCTGACCCCTGTGTTCTATGTGGTGCTGCGTACGCTGGCGGGCGGGACGATTCACGTCGCGCAGAAAGACGCGCCGCACCTTGGTGCGCCGGTGACGGACGCCTGAGGAGAAAATAATAATGAAGCGTTTTGAATCTTTAAGCGGGTGGGGCAGAGCGGCTGCCAGCGGTTTGCTGCTGGCGTTGCTCGCGGCCTGCTCCGTGGAGCCCACGTATAAGCGGCCAGATGTGGATACGCCGGCTGCGTTCAAGGAAACGCCGACTGCTGCGTCGGCTGCGTCCGGAGCGTCGGCTACATCGGCTACCTCCGCCGCATCGCCGCAGGACACGGGCACCTGGAAGCAGGCTCAGCCTTCCGACGATGCGCATCGTGGCGAATGGTGGACGATTTTCGGCGACCCGCAACTCAATGCGCTGGAAGAGCAGGCGGCTGCCGCGAATCAGGACTTGAAGGCGGCTGCGGCACGTGTGCAACAGGCGCGTGCGGTGACGCAAGCGGCGAAGTCGGACTGGTTCCCGAAGTTCGACGCGGGCTTCGGCCCGACGCGTGAACGGGCTTCGGCGGCCTCGCAGTTTCAGCCGGATAGTGCGGGCGGGACGAACGGCACGATCTGGCGTGCGCAGGTTGGCGCATCGTATGAAACCGATCTGTTCGGGCGGGTTGGTTCGAACGTGAATGCGTCGCGGGCGGACGAGCAGCAAAGTGAAGCGTTGTTCCGGTCGGTGCAGTTGTCGTTGCAAGCCGACGTTGCGCAGAACTACTTCCAGTTGCGCGAGCTCGACACGGATCAGGATCTGTACCGCCGTACCGTGGCGTTGCGCGAGGACACGCTGAAGCTGGTCGAGCGCCGTTTCAGGGAAGGCGATATCGGTGAGCTGGATGTTTCGCGTTCTCGCAACGAACTGGCGAGTGCGCGTGCCGATGCAGTGGGCGTGGCGCGTCAGCGCGCGGCCTCCGAGCACAGTCTGGCGATTCTGCTCGGCAAGCCGCCGGCGGATTTCTCGTTCGCGGAGGCACCGCTCGTGCCGGTGACGGTGCGTGTGCCGCCAGGTTTGCCTTCGGCTCTGCTCGAACGTCGACCGGACATTTCGGCGGCGGAGCGGGCGATGATGGCGGCGAATGCGCGGGTCGGTCTGGCGAAGTCGGCGTTTTTCCCGAAGCTCGATATCACGGGTGCGGCTGGTTTTGAATCGGCGACGCTGGGCGATCTGTTCAAGTGGTCGAGCCGCGCGTTTATTCTCGGGCCATTCGCCGGTACCGCGCTGACGTTGCCTTTGTTCGACGGTGGCCGCCGCAAGGCAAACCTCGCGCAAGCTCGCTCGAAGTACGACGAAGATGTCGCGCAGTATCGTCAACAGGTGCTGGTGGCGTTCCGTGAGGCCGAGGACAACCTTGCCGATCTGCGTTTGCTCGACGATCAGATTCGCGAGCAGAACGATGCAGTCGTGGCCTCGCAACGCGCGGCGCATCTGTCGCGCACACAGTACACGGAAGGCGCGGTCAGCTATCTGGATGTGATCGACGGCGAGCGGCAGGTGCTGACATCGCAACTGCAGGCGAGCCATCTGTCGGGTACGCAGGCGGTGGCGACGGTCAATCTGATTCGCGCGCTGGGCGGCGGCTGGGGTGATGTGAAGCCTGCGGGCGATGAGGCGGTGGGGGCGGTTGCGCCGGCTTCGGGTGCGGTTGGTGCGTCTGCTTCTACGTCTACGTCTGCTTCTGCGTCGGTGGAACAGGTGGCGAAGCGCTAAGGTTTAGGTTTAGTTTTAGTTTGTTGGCTGGTGAAGAACGCCGGGTTGCGCGAAAGCGCGGCCCGGCGTTTTTTCTTTGGTGACGTGGTGTGCCTGCTCCATGGGGCAAGCCCCAAATCATTTTTCCGGCTTTCCTTCCAAAAATCCGTTCGTAGACCGCCGGTTTCCCGCCGTCTATGATGATTCGCACCTCATCTGGAGAGAGGCGATGACCTGTCCGACCTGCCGCTGTCCGCGCTGATCCGCCCGCGCGTTCTATCGCTGCCGCACGCCGGTTAAACCGCGCGCTGCAGATTTCTGTTGTCCGACCGATTTCGGCGCGCCTGCCCGCATGCCGCGGGACCGGCTCGCCTCGAAACACACCACGCCCCTATCCTAACGAGCTCACCATGCGTATTTCTCTGACCACTGCACGGCGTTTTTTCAAGGCGCGGACGCTGACGTTCCTCGGCGCGTTCGGCCTCGCGCTAACGTTGTCCGCTACGCCCGCGATCGCGGCGGACACGCCCACGCTGAAAATCGGCACTGCCACCAGCCCGCAAATCGAGGCGCTCAAAGTCGCCGCGCGCGAAGCGAAGGAGCAAGGGCTGGACGTGAAGATCATCGAGTTCACCGACTGGAATACGCCGAATGCGGCGCTCGCCAACAAGGATATCGACGTCAACTATTTCCAGCACATCCCGTTTCTCGAGAACGCGAAGAAGCAGGGCGGTTATAACTTCGTCGCGATCGCACCGGGCACGATCATGAAGATCGGCCTGTATTCGAAAAAGATCAAACGCTTCGATGAATTGAAAGACGGCGCCACCGTTGCCATCGCTAACGATCCGGTCAACGGCGGTCGTGGTCTGTTGTTGCTGCAACGCGCCGGTCTCATCAAGCTGACGCCAGGCATTGACTATCGCGCTACGACGCTGGACATCATCGACAACCCGAAGCACCTGAAGATCGTTCAGCTCGAGGCCTCGCAATTGGCCCGCTCGCTCGACGACGTCGATCTCGCCCAAGGCTACCCGAGCTTCATCAAGCTCGCGGGCACCACCGACCCGAATAGCGCATTGTTGTTCGACGGTCTGGAAAACAAGAACTACGCGATCCAGTGGGTCGTGCGTCCGGAAAGCGCAAATGATCCGCGTATCCGCAAGTTCATCTCGATCTATCAGCATTCGCCCGCTGTGCGCGCGGCGCTCGACAAAGCCTTCGGCAGCCTCTACGCCGTCGCCTGGTAAGGCGCGCCGCTAGCAACGTTGCAACCAGCAAGGAGCCGCACGATGGCGAAGAAAAAGATCCTGCTGAACGCGTTCAATATGAATGCGGTCGGTCACATCAATCATGGTCTGTGGACGCATCCGCGCGACCGTTCGGCGCATTACACCGACCTCGACTACTGGACGAGCCTCGCGCAAACGCTCGAGCGCGGCAAGTTCGACGGGATCTTTCTCGCGGATATCGTCGGCGTATACGACGTTTATCAGGGCGGCCCGGAAACTCCGTTGCGCGAATCGGTGCAGATTCCGATCAACGATCCCTCGCTGATCGTGCCCGCGATGGCACACGTGACGAAGCATATTGGCTTCGGCGTCACGTCGAATCTCACTTACGAGCCGCCGTACCTGTTCGCGCGCCGCATGTCGACGCTGGATCACCTGACGAAGGGCCGGGTCGGCTGGAACATCGTCACCGGCTATCTGGACAGCGCGGCACGCGGCATGGGTCTCGCGCAGCAGATCAGCCACGACGACCGTTACGATCGCGCGGACGATTACATGGACGTGGTCTACAAGCTATGGGAGCAAAGCTGGGAAGACGACGCGGTAGTGCGCGATCGCGAGGCGCGTATCTTCTCGCATCCTGACAAGGTGCATCGTGTGAAACACGACGGTCCGTACTATTCGATCGACGCCATTCATCTGAGCGAGCCGTCGCCGCAACGCACGCCTGTGCTGTATCAGGCGGGTTCGTCGAGCCGGGGTGTTGATTTCGCGGCGCGTCACGCGGAATGCGTGTTTGTCGGCGGCCAGAACAAGCAGCTCACGCGTTCCATTGTCGACGACATTCGCGCACGGGCGGTTAGCTTCGGCCGCGCGCCGGACGATATCAAGATCTTTGCCGGCATCACCGCTGTAGTCGGCGAAACAGAACGCGCTGCGCAGGAAAAATTCGAAGAGTACCGGCGTTATGCGAGCGCTGAGGGTGGCATTGCGCATTTCTCCAGTTCGACCGGCATCGACTTCTCACAGTACGAACTGGACGAGCCGATTTCGTATGTGAAGACCGAATCGATGCAATCGGCCGTTGAAGCGATTTCGAAGAAGAGCGTGAGTGGTGTATGGACCAAACGCAAGGTGCTCGAACAGATGACGCTCGGCGGCCGCGCGAAGCCCGTAGTCGGGTCGCCGCAGCAGATCGCGGACGAGCTGGTGTCGTGGATAGAAGAGGCCGGCGTCGACGGATTCAATCTGACGCGTACGGTCATGCCCGAATCGTTTGAAGACTTCGTCGACCTGGTGGTGCCGGAATTACAGAATCGCGGCGTCTACAAGGAAGACTACGATCCGGCGCCGACGCTGCGCGAAAAGCTTTTCGGCGGCGGCCGCGCGCGACTGCCTGAGGTGCATGCCGGCGCGCAGCATCGGCGTAATGTACCAATTACGCAAAGCGGCGCGCGATCCACCGTGGACGCTTGAGAGGAACGAAGCCATGGCTCATCTTTTTGACGCGCCGCAATTCATTGAAGACGCACCGTCCCTCGCCTTGAATCGTGATGCGGCCGATGCCGCGCAAGAAGCCGTGGTATTCGACGACGTGGGCAAGGTGTTCGCTAACACTCGCGGTGTGTCGACTGCGGCCCTGGCGAACATCACGCTGAAGGTGGCGCGAGGTGAAGTGTTCGGCATTATCGGCCGAAGCGGCGCAGGCAAATCGACCCTGCTGCGGCTCGTCAATGGTCTGGAAAAACCGAGTTCCGGCGCCGTGCGTGTGAATGGCGTGAGTGTCGGCGAGCTCGACGAACGCGGGCTGGTCACGCTGCGGCGGCGCATCGGCATGGTGTTCCAGCACTTCAATTTACTCTCCGCGAAGACGGTGCGCGAGAACATTGCGTTGCCGCTAAAAATCGCCGGCGCGCCTAAAGCTGCGATCGACAAAAAGGTTGACGCCTTGCTCGAACTCGTCGGCCTGTCGACCAAGCGCGATGCCTATCCGGCGAGTTTGTCCGGCGGCCAGAAACAGCGCGTCGGGATTGCGCGCGCCCTTGTGACCGACCCGGACATACTGCTGTGCGACGAGGCAACCTCCGCACTCGATCCTGAAACGACGCAAGCCATTCTCGCGTTGCTGCGCGATATCAATCAGCGGCTCAACCTGACCATCGTGCTGATTACGCACGAAATGCAGGTCATTCGCGAGGTCTGCGATACGGTGGCCGTGATCGAACGCGGTGAGGTGGTGGAGACGGGGCCGGTGTGGCGCGTATTCGGCGACCCACAGCATGATGCGACGCGCGCGTTGCTGCGGACCCTTGTGCATGATCTGCCTGCGGATCTCGCCGCGCGCGTCAAACCGTTGCACGAGATCGAACAAGCGGATGCGCAGATTCTGCTCGACGTGCGCTTCACCGGCAACGATGCGCGTGAGCCTGACCTGGGCGGGTTGACGTCCGCATTGAGCATTGAAGGTGGCCGCGTGAGTTTCGTGCATGGCGGCATCGACCGGATTCAGGGGCACGCGCAGGGGCGTCTGGTAGTGTCGGCGGAGGTGCGCGCGGACGCGGAAGGCACGGTGCAAAAGCAGATCGCGACGCTGCTCGAGCGTGCGCGTCACTATGCCAATCACGTCGAGGTGCTCGGTTATGTCTGACCTCTGGCTCTCGGAACTCGCAGATGCCATTCGCGACACCATCGTCATGGTCGGCGTATCGGCCTTCGTAGCGGCGCTGATCGGCATTCCCCTTGCACTGGTGCTGGTTACCACCACACGCGGCGGCATCTTTGAAAAGCGTGTGGTGAACAGCACACTCGGCGCGCTCGTCAATGCGTTCCGCTCCACGCCGTTCATCATTTTGCTGGTCGCGCTGTTGCCGCTCACGCGTTTGCTGATCGGCACGACGATCGGCGTATGGGCCGCCATCGTGCCGCTCAGCATCGCAGCGATTCCTTTTTTTGCGCGCGTGGCCGAAGTGAGCTTGCGCGAAGTGGACCGCGGTTTGATCGAAGCCGCGCAGGCAATGGGCGCGCAGCGCCGGCATATCATCCGGCATGTGCTGCTGCCTGAAGCGCTGCCGGGCATTCTCGGCGGCTTCACGATCACGGTGGTGGCGATGATCGGTTCCTCGGCCATGGCGGGCGCGGTGGGCGCCGGTGGTCTCGGCGATCTGGCGATCCGCTACGGCTATCAGCGTTTCGATACGACCGTGATGGTGACGGTGATCGCATTGCTGATCGTGATTGTGACGGCGGTGCAGTTCGTCGGCGATCGCTTCGTGCGACGGCTTGCGCAACGCGCATGATCTTCGCCTTTCGCCCGCTATTTGCATGACGAATACGCGCTTGCGGCCCACGTTTTCAGCGCTGACGCCACGGTCTATCATCCTATTTGCGACGCTGGGCGCAGCGAGACTCCCGCTCGCCAAACTTCTCCACGTGGACATTGCATGAACGAACCTCGACATCCCGAGGCGCTGCAACCGCTGCAAACCGGCGCTGCGCCTGTGGTGCGCGATCTGACCGGCTTGCTCGATGCGTTGCGCGCCAGCGCGGCTCAGCGCGATCGCGACGGCGGTCACGCCGCGCAGGAAAAACAATGGATCGCCGACGCGGGACTGCTCACGCTCGCCGTGCCGCGTGAATTCGGCGGTTCCGGCACGCGCTGGCCCGAGATCTACGAGACGATCCGCCAGATCGCGCGAGTCGACAGTGCGCTCGCGCATCTGCTTGGCTTCACGTGCCTGCAGGTGGTCAGCGTCAATGTATGGGGCAACCCGGAACAACGTGCCCGCTATCTGGGCGGCACCGTGGAAGAGCGCTGGTGGTGGGGCAATGCGGTCAATCCGCTCGACACGCGACTCGTTGCAAGCGCAACCGCCGACGGTGGCTATCTTTTAGATGGGCAGAAAGGATTTTGTTCGGGCACGCGCGGCTCGCACATGATGACGGTTTCCGGGCACGATCCGGTCGCCGGCAAAGCGGTGTTCGCGGTGGTGCCAACCGCGCGTGAAGGCATTACCGTTCACGAAGACTGGAATCCGATCGGTCAGCGGCAAACCGATAGCGGCAGCGTCTCCTTTGTGCAAGTCAAGGTTGAACCGCACGAGGTGCTGGAGCGGGCCGACACCTCATACGCGAGCCTCCGCACGCTGATCTCGCAGCAGGTGCTGATCAATCTGTTCGTCGGCATCGCGCAGGGCGCGCTCGAAGAAGCACGCGCCTATGTCACGCAGTACGGCAAGCCGTGGATATCTTCGGGCGTCGAAAAAGCCACCGACGATCCTTACCTGATCCAGCGCTTTGGCGAGATGCGTCTGCAGGTGGTGAGTGCGGAAGCGCTGGCAGTGCGTGCCGCCTACGCGCTCGAAGACGCATGGCAACAAGGCCCGACGCTGGACGCCGAAACCCGTGCTCAGGTGGCGCTCGCCACCTCGGAGGCGAAAATCGTCGCGCACCGCGCCGCGCTCGACGTCAGCGAAAAACTGTTCGATGCCTGCGGCGCGCGCGCCACCCACGCGCCACTCGCGCTCGATCGCTTCTGGCGTAACGCTCGCGTGCATACGCTGCACGATCCACTCGACTATCGCGTACGCGACGTCGGCCGTTATGCGTTAAGCGGGACATTGCCGGAAGTTTCTTTGTACACTTGAGGCGGTTCGCGGCGGCCTGCATGAGGCGTCGCGGTTTATCCCCTTCAAGAGACCACCGGCTTGCAGTTCAAATTACCGACCACCGCAACGGCGCCGTTTTGCCCATCCGAGGTGCAAGGCACGGTCGCCGTTACGCAAGGCGCGCCGTTCTGGAAAAAAATCCTGCAATTCGCGGGGCCAGGCCTGCTGATTTCGATCGGCTACATGGACCCCGGCAACTGGGCCACCGATATCGAAGCGGGCTCACGTTACGGCTACAGCCTGCTGTTCGTCGTCATGTTGTCGAGTCTTGCGGCGATGGCGCTGCAATGTCTGAGCATGCGGCTCGGCATCGCCACCGGGCGGGACCTCGCAGAATTGTCGAGACTGCGTTACTCACCAGGTGTCGCGCGCTTTCAGTGGCTGCTTGCCGAACTGTCGATCGTGGCCTGCGATCTGGCCGAAGTGCTCGGCGGCGCGCTGGCTTTCCACCTGCTCTTCAAATGTTCGCTGACCACCGGCGTGTTGCTGACCGCGTTCGACACGTTGATCGTGCTCGGCCTGAAGGGCAAGAATTTTCGCGACCTTGAAGCGATCATGCTGGGGTTGATCGCAACGATCGGCGTCGGTTACATCATCGAACTGGCGCTGGTGAAGCCGCATTGGCCGTCAGTCGCACAAGGACTGATTCCTTCGTGGCAGGCACTCAGCAGCCGCGAGCCGATGTATCTGGCGATCGGCATTCTCGGTGCGACCGTGATGCCCCACAACCTCTATCTGCATTCGTCGATCGTGCAGACCCGCGCGGTTAAACGCGACTCGGCCAGCATCCGCTCGGCGATCGGCATGTCGCGCATCGATACGATCGTCTCGCTGATCATTGCGCTGCTGATCAACATGGCGATCCTGATTCTCGCGGCGGCCGCGTTCCACGCGACCGGCCACAACCAGGTTACCGAAATCGAAGACGCGTACAAACTGCTGGCGCCGATCGTCGGCACCGGTTTCGCGGCGGTGCTGTTCGCGATCACGTTGTTGGCGTCGGGGCAAAGTTCGACCTTCACCGGCACGGTGGCGGGGCAGGTCATCATGGAAGGCTTCCTGAAGCTGAAAATTCCGTGCTGGCAGCGGCGCTTTATCACGCGGGCGCTTGCCTTGATTCCGGCGCTGATCGGCGTGCAGATGATGGGCAACGGCGCAGTCGGCAAACTGTTGGTCGCAAGCCAGGTTGTGTTGAGCCTGCAACTGCCGTTCGCGCTTTATCCGCTGATCCGCATGACCAACGATCGTTCTCTGATGGGCGAATTTGCCAACAGGCTGCCGACGCGGCTCGTCGCCTGGTCGCTGTTCGTGGTGATCAGTGCGGCGAATCTGTGGCTGGTGGTGCAGACGGTGGGACTGGTCGGCTGATGCGGCAAAGGGAGGTAGCGGGGTAGCGCCTGGTGCCTGGCGTCGGTTGCTAGATATGAGGTGTCCGTGTCAGGGCGAAAACCACACAAAAAAAAAGTCCGCGGGATGGCGGACTCTTTCCAAGGTGCTTCGGTTCGAATCAGGCTGGACCGGCCCTCATCGATTCCACTTAACTCAGGCGGCTTGCGCGATCTGCGCTGCTTCGAGCGCTTCCTGACGAGCGGCGGCCGCCTTTTTGGTCTTGCCGGCGCGCGATGGCGGTTGGCATGCGCCACACACCACGTTGTGTTGGAGGTCGTGCTTGTGCGCGACGAACTTGCCGGTGCAACGGCAGCATTTGGTCAGTTGCAGGATGTCGGCGTCGAAGAAACGCACCAGCGTCCATGCCCGCGTGAGATCCAGCACCGGTTCGGAGTCGCTGTGCTGGCAATGTTCCAGATACAGGCGATACCCTTTGGTCAGCGCATCCAGGTGCGAGCAACGCGCTTCGTTCTTCAGGAACAGGTACGTGTTGTAGAACAACGACGCGTGGATGTTCGCCAGCCACGTCATATACCAGTCCGCTGAGAACGGCAGCATGCCCTTGGGCGGCGACACACCTTTGACCTCGCGGTACAGGCGGATCATGCGGTCGCGCGAAAGCGTCAACTCGCTTTCGAGCACCTGCATGCGCGCGCCGAGTTCAATCAGCGCGATGGCACGGAATACTTCTTGTGCGTCTTCCGTCAGGCTACGCTTGAGCATCGCGGTCACCTCGATTAAGCAAACTGCTCAGCAGGCTGGCCTGCAAGCAGGATCGCCGCGTGAGTCGGTGCAACTGCTGCGTGCTTCGTCGTTTGCGTCAACGCCGACAACATCGAGTGGTCGTTGAAGCGGAAGAAGCATAAAAGCTGATCGGAAGCGGCCAGCTTGACGATCTGCGCGAGCGACAGCCCGGCTAGCAAATCAGCCAGTTCCGACGACAGTCCCAGTCGGAACATGCCGACCGGTTTGTCCTCACGCAACATACGTTGCGCGAGCATGATGTAAGACAAGTTGATCTCGCGGATTGAATCCAGCGTCTCGCTGCTACGGTCCATTTTCTGTTTTCCGAAGCCCCGAATTACTAAGTCGGCTTTTTTTGCCGTTTTGTCTTTTATGCCTCGCCGGAAACGTTGTCCTCCGGCTACATGTCACCACCTGATACAGATCGCGACTTTTTGATACATCGCGTTACATTTCGTAACAGCTTGGGTCGAATTGTATGAAGGGCAAAACAAGAAATCAATCCCTTCTCAAAAAAATATCTCAAAAAGATACATCAAATTTCGGTAAGTCTTTCACAGTCCTGTAATGGACGATGCTTAGCGGGTTTTTTGCGGCCTCGGAATTTCGTCTGATCCATGAAAACCCTTGTGTAGTGGGCTTCAGAGTCATCCATCTGAGCAATGGCATGTACCCGGTCGAGAACCGGAAAATCATGACGGAATCAGAAAGGAAATAGAAAGTGAGCCCAATTGAAAGTAATAAATACCGTTCGTTGGAACTGCAATGGGGACGAATCAGACGTGTAACATGTTGATGCGGCCCCAGTTACAAACGAGGCCGCATTTGTAACTTCTAGCAACCGTTTGCGCGGATCCGTTCGACTTCGAGGCCGAGCAGCGGGCGCAGGCGGGTGCCGAGCACGTTGCCGGCGAAGGCGGCGACCAGCCACAGCCAACCGTGCAAGCTGCCTGACACGATGCCGCTGAAATAGGCGCCGATGTTACAACCGTAGGCCAGACGGGCTCCGTAGCCGAGCATCAGGCCGCCGACCACCGCCGCGATCAGCGAGCGGGCCGGCACCTTCCAGACCGGTGCGTAACGGCCGGCCAGTGCGGCGGCCGTCATGGCGCCGAGGATGATGCCAATGTCCATCACCGTGGTGACGTCATGTGTAACAGGAGCGGCCAGTGCGCCGGCGTTGGCGTGAGTGGCCCAATACGGCCAATTGGCCACATTGATGCCCAGTGCGGCAAATATCTTGGCGCCCCACAGCGCAAACGCCGACGTCACACCCCATGGGCGACCGGACAGCGCCAGCGTCGCGAAGTTGAGCAGGACCAGCGCGATTGCACCGACGAACAACGGCCACGGACCGTGCAGCCATGGCGACGCGTGCGGCGGACGCTGCGGCTCGTCGACCAGCTGGCCATGGCGGCGCCGTTCGACCCATACGGTGAGCGCCGCGATCGCAGCGAACATGAGCAGATTCAGCGCGATCGCCCAGCCGAGACCGAGCGTGGTCACCATCGAAAGCGGTTTGAGAGACGGCAGTGCGGTCCAGAACGGCATATGAGCGGTGGCGACAACCGAACCGATGACGAACGCCGCCAGCGTGACGATCATGCGCGTGCTGCCGCCGCCTACGGTGTACAGCGTGCCGGACGCGCAGCCGCCGCCCAGCTGCATGCCGATGCCGAACATGAAGGCCCCGACCAGCACGGATGTGCCGGCCGGTGCGACGAGGCCGACCACCGGCCGGCCGAACAGCGTACCCGCGGCGAGCGCCGGAAAGAACAGCAACACGCCGAGCGCCAGCATCAGCATCTGGGCGCGCAGACCCGCGCCGCGGCCGTCGGCGATAAAGACTCGCCACGCCGAGGTAAAACCGAACGCCGCGTGATAGAGCGACAAGCCCAGCAAGGTGCCGACGATGTAGAGCGCTGCCTGACGACCGCTCACGGTCTGTGCCAGATAGACGGCGCCCAGCGCGATAAGAAGGAGTGCGGCACCTAGCGGTTTCGGATTGATGTCGAAACGGCGTGGTACACGCGGAAGGGAAGTGGCAAGGTCGGACATGGTGTTTGACTGGCGAGCGGCAAATCGAAGATAGCCCGAGGGCGGCGGATAAGCCGCTTCGGGGTTGGTGCAGCGGAAAGGTGATTGAAAAAGATAGCACGTATCGCGCGTTGAAGCAGGGCACCCGAAAGCCGTTACATGAAGCGCGCCATCAGATCAGCATCGTGAAACACGCCGCCGACGTTCAATGCTTCCACCTCGCAACCATATTTGCGAAAGCCAAGCGACTCATAGAGTTTGCGTGCCGCTTCGTTGCGGCTACCCACCATCAGCTGGATTTGCCGTAGACCTTCTATCTGCGCCGCTCGCGCCAGCAACTCATTAAGCAAGGCGCGCCCGACTCCGCGGCCCGCTGCTTCCGGCGCGACATACATACCGACGACGGAAGCCTTGTGCCTTTCCTTGTCGCTCTGGTTACGAAGCAATCCCACTACACCGATCAATGGCGTATTAGCCGATTCATAAGCACCGAGCAAAAAATCACCTTCGGCTGCGCGTGTGCCTTCCAACATCGCATCGTGCCGCGCGGCGCCCTTGGCCACCGCGTCCTCGTAGCTTTGACCGAACGACTCCGGATGCGCCTTCAGCCCGCGCAGGCGAAGCTGAAAGTAGGCGTCGCGGTCGGCGAGACCGAGTTGGCGGACCAGTAGGGCGTTGTTGATCAAGTGTGGCTCTCCGTGTGGTTTGAACGATGCTGCAAGCGGGAACAATTCAGCTTTCGATATTGCGCTCCAGGTTTCTGTGGTGCTGCTATGACTTCACAGCTTCAGCCCCTTGGCCTTCGGCGCGCTGGCTCGCGGCAAACTCACGCAGCGCGGCCGCGGTTTCCTGATCGGCGGGAAAGAACGCTTCAATAGCAAGCTCCGACAGTGTGACATCTACCGGTGTGCCGAACACCGTGGTCGTGCTGAAGAACGACAGGACGCCGATCGGCGTGCGCAACCGCAGCGGCACGGCGATCTGATTACCTGCCGTGTCGTCGAGGTCGGCCGCTTCCGCGCCGGGTGGAGCGGGATATGCAGCGAGTTCGTCGCGCAGTGCGCTCAACGTGTCGTCACCGCTCACGTCGATTTGTCGCTGAAGCCGGGACAGCGCGTGCGCCCGCCAGGCATGCCAGTTGACGATCGATGCTGCGATGCCTTCCGGATGCAAACTCAATCGCATCGCATTGACCGGCGGTTTCATAAGCTCAGGGCTTGCGCCTGCAAGCAGCGGCGCAAGCGCATTGTTCGCGGCAACGATGGTCCAGTGACGGTCGATCGCGAGAGCCGGATACGGCTCGTGACCTTTGAGCACCAACTCAACTGCCTCGCGTGCGGCGGCTAACTGCGGGTCCGTCAACGGGCGTTCGCGGAACAGCGGCGCATAACCCGCCGCAATCAGCAGTGCATTGCGCGCGCGCAGTGGCACGTCGAGCCGCTCAGCGAGGTGCATGACCATTTCCCGGCTAGGCACCGCACGGCCTGATTCGACGAAGCTCAGATGCCGCGTTGAAATATCGGCTTC
Source organism: Paraburkholderia aspalathi (assembly GCF_900116445.1). Classification (GTDB taxonomy): domain Bacteria; phylum Pseudomonadota; class Gammaproteobacteria; order Burkholderiales; family Burkholderiaceae; genus Paraburkholderia; species Paraburkholderia aspalathi. The sequence goes on along the minus strand of NZ_FPBH01000007.1, from coordinate 28,693 downwards.
AGCGGCGAGCAGCAACTGACTCATTCTTCGCCGCTGCCGCCATTCGCGCAGCAGATCGCCGACCGTGCGGCTTGCTGTCGGCCCGTTCGACGGGATGGTTTGTGCAAGAGAGAGTGTGTTCATGTTGCCGATGATAGCCAAAGCGCGTTAGCGATCCATTACCTGACAGGTAATGGAATACCCCGGGAATACCCGGGAATGCTAGGCAATACCGTGGAATGTCCGAGAAAGCGTAGGAGCACCCACGAATACGCAGCTCATTCAGGGCGTCACCCCAGGCGACAACACGCCAGGCGCGAATCAGGCGGGCGCTACGCCTTCCGGCACGGCGTTGAGTTTGACGCCCAGCGCGCGCAGCAATTTGAACACCGTGTCCATGCGCGGTTTGGAGCCGGGCGCGAGGGTTTTATAGAGGCTTTCGCGCCCGAGTCCGGCGTCCGCCGCAACCTTCGCAATGCCACGTGCTTTTGCGATGTCGGCGATCGCGGCGAGGAGCAGGTCGGCGTCGCCTTCTTCCAGCGCTGCGTTGAGATACTCGGCGATCATCTCTTCGCTATCGAGGTAATGCGATGCGTCGAACCGTGCGGTTTTGACTTTGCTCATGACAGTTCCTTTCTGATGTCTGCCCACATTGATTTGGCATGCCTGATGTCGGCTGGCTGCGTGGATTTATCGCCACCGCAGAGCAGCAGGAACACCATGCGCCCTTCGCGCGCGAAGTAGACCCGATAGCCGGGACCGCAATCGATGCGCATCTCGGACACACCGTCTTCCAGCAGCTTGACGTCGCCGAAATGACCTCGCTCAGCACGCCGGACTCGCACCAGGATTTTGGCTCTCGCCCTCAAGTTTGCGAGGCCGGCAAGCCAGTGGTCGAATTCCTCGGTGCGCTTGACCGTGTACACAGGCGGTGAACCGATTTGTTGATGAGTGTATCCTGTTGGATACGGTCTTGCAAGTGTGAAAACCATATTAAAAAAGCGGCTTGTGTCCGCGCCCATTCAGTTCGTCACATGCCGCGAGTTGACGCTGCGCGGCCCCCAATTCCGCCATGAGGTTAGCGGCTGACGAAGTCGGTGACGATTCAGCCAAATGGCCTATCCGGTGGGCAAAACAACGCGGTTCTTCACGCCGGTGCATCTCGATGCTTACCTCCAACGTAATCGACGCGCCGCGCTCGAGCCGTCAATCTTCACTCCGAGCCCGCCGCATACAACGTGTCTGCCGAGCGTAGTGCTCAGTCATGCCAATCAAGGAGTCTGAGATGAATGCGCATACCGATCTGATCGACCGTTACTTCGACGCATGGAATGAAACCGATGCAGTACGCCGCCGCGAACTGATCGCCGCGACATGGACTGCCGATGCCGACTATCGCGATCCACTGCTGGCAGGCGCGGGCCATGACGGCATCGACGCGATGATCCGCGCGGTGCATGAACGCTTCCCGCATCACACGTTTCACCGCACGACGGAAGTCGACGGTTTCGCGAACCGCCTGCGTTTTTCGTGGGCACTCACCACGCCGGCCGGCGAGGCGATCGTCAAGGGATCCGACTTCGGCGTGCTCGACACGCACGGCCGCTTGCAGGCGGTGACCGGTTTCCTCGACCAGGTCCCTGCCGCTACCTGAGCTCACGCAGTCTTTTTCACGGAGACGATCATGCACGAGTCCGTTGCCGTCACGGCTCCCGGTACTGTCCTCACGGTCACGCGCCTGTCGGGCGCTGTCGACGCGCTCTCCAGCGCGATCGCCGGCTTTGCTCTGCTGGCCGGCACGCGCGCGTTCACCTTCACAGCGTTGCTGGCCTGGCGCGAGCCGGTGCTGGGTGGCGCGGGTCTCGTGCTGCTCGCATTAGTTGGATGGCTGAGGTGGCGGTGTCGCGCAATGCCGCTCGCCGCATCGTGCGGGAAAGCGGATTGACGGTGAGCCGCCGGCAACGGACCGTGCGCCACGGTCTTGCTACAATCGATCGCGACGCGCCACAAGGACAATCCGCTCGAATCCGGGTGGCCGGCGGCCAATCGACCCTCAAGGAGACACCGTGCTGAAGAATCTGGACCCGCTGCTGAATGCCGATGTGCTGCATGCGCTACGCTCGATGGGGCATGGCGACGAACTGGTGGTTTGCGACGCCAACTTTCCGGGCGCGTCCGTCGCGCAGGAGACGGTGTTGGGCAAACTGCTGCGCCTCGATGGCGTGAACGCGCCGCGTGCCATTCGCGCGATTCTGTCGGTGATGCCGCTGGATACCTTCATCGAGCGTCCTGCGTCGCGGATGGAAGTGGTCGGTGAGCCGAACTCGATTCCGGCGGTTCAGCGCGAAGTGCAGCTCGAGATCAATGCGGCGGAAGGGCGCGAGGTGCCGTTTGCTTCTGTTGAGCGTTTCGCTTTCTATGAGCGGGCGCGCAAAGCCTATTGCGTGATCGCTACCGGCGAAGAGCGCGGTTACGGCTGCTTCGTTTTTACGAAGGGTGTCCTGCTCGCGCCGGATGCGCCGCAGCAGTAGCACCTCATAGCACCTCACGACGGCGACGAAATCCATGAGCTTCTCGATAGACAGTCTCGATCATCTCGTTCTGAATGTCGCCGACGTGGAAGCCAGTGCGGCCTGGTATGCACGCATGCTCGGCATGCGGCGTACCGAGTTCGAGTCGCGCACCGGCACGCGCGTGGCGATGACATACGGCAATCAGAAGATCAACTTGCGTCCCGTGGATGCGGACACGGTCGCGTGGTTCACCGGGCGTGAGCCGGTGCCGGGGAGCGCCGATCTGTGTTTTGTCACCACCGCGAGCCCCGCTGAGGTTAAAGCTCACTGGCTCGCTCAGGGTGTCGAGATAGAAGCCGGCCCGGTTGAACGCGATGGCGCACGCGGCAAGATGACCTCGGTGTATTGCCGCGATCCGGATGGCAATCTGATCGAGGTCGCGACATATCCCCGCGCTTAGGCACGACGTCGATACTGTCCGTGGCGTGCACGATCGGGCACGCGCTGTGCGCTCGGACACTGTTTTCCTTCCCTTGAGACGGCGCAGATTGTGCCGTTCATGCCGGCCCATGCTTGGAAAAGGCGGGCAGCGCACCTATTCTCAGATGCAAAGTAGGGAACTGCGGCCGTCTGGCCGGGTCTGCTGCTTATTCATTTACAGGAGCCCCTTATGACGCGTCCCGTCGATTCCGGCGTGATCCTCATCGCGCGTATTGCCCTTGCCGTGCTGTTCTTATGGGGCGGTGTGATGAAACTGCTGGGCTATGCGGGCTTTGTCGGCTATCTGAATGCGAAGGGTGTGCCGCTCGTCCAGGTCGCCGCACCGATTGCAACAGCGGTCGAGGCACTCGGCGGCCTGCTGCTGATCGTCGGTTTCAAGATCCGCCCGCTCGCGCTCATCATGGCCGTCTACACCGTGGCAACCGCAGTGCTGGGCCACGATTTCTGGAATGTTACCGATCCCGCTTTGCAACGCGACATGGTGATCCACTTCTGGAAAAACATCGGTATCGCGGGTGGTTTCCTGCTGCTCTTCGTGACCGGAGCGGGCCGGATCAGTATCGACGGCGCACGCTCGCCACGCGGCGGGCTGAATCTCTGATCACGCAATTGAGGTAGTCTGTGCAGGTCGCTTTTGATTGTGGTTGTAATCAAGGGAGCAAATAATGATTCAAAGCTTTGAGCAAACCATTGGCGGCAAGGTCACGCAGTTGTGTGCAAGTCTCGGCGAAGGGCCTACGCCGCATCGCGTCATCATCAGCCTTGCCGATTCGGCGAAAACGCTGGTGGTTCTGGATGCATCAGGTCTTATCAGCACGATCAAGGCCGAAATCGAGCAGCCGGAAAAACTGATCGCCGACGCGATCACCAAGGCGCAAAACGAAGGATTGATCGAACGCGCGATCGACACCGGCACGATTCAGGAAGCTCCGCTGTAAATACGTGCGGAGGCAGCGCGAGTTGTATCGCGCCTGCTGGCGCCGTATAAGCGTTGAAAGAAGACTCCTGCGATGCCTAAGCATCGTGGGGTCTTGTTTTGCACTCAGGTTGAATCGGTGCGATGTTCAGTGCGATTTGCCAACTTGCCCACGACAAGTCTCGTGCGGCCTCAAGGCCGACGCCTGCGGCTCCGGATGAACAAGGCAGCCCATTACGCCACCAACCACCAGCAAACCGACCGAGATGGCCGTCGCGGCCTGCATCCCCGCGACGATCTGCGTGGCAGCCGCGCCGCTTGCCAACGCGCCGAAGGCAGCCACACCCACCGCACCGCCTGCTTGCCGGGCGGTATTCAGCACGGCGGACGCAGTGCCGGCGCGCTGCGCTTCGACGGAAGCCAGCACGGCGGTCGTCATCGCCGGAACCGCGAGACCCATTCCGGACGGAATTAGCAGGAACGGCAACAGCAAGCCGATGAGCGGCGTGGACACATCGACGAAATGCAGCAGGCCGTAGCCGAGCCCTGCGGTGATTGCGCCGGCGATCATCGGCACACGTACCCCAAAGCGCCCGACCACCCAGCCGCTCGCCACGTTCGAAAGTAGAAAGCCGCCCGTCAACGGCAGGAACGCGAGGCCCGCCTGCAGCGGGGTATAGCCGCGTACGCGCTGCAAATACAGGCTCAGCACGAATACCATGCCGTAGTACGTCAGATTCACGCAGATGCCGAACAGCACCGCCGCATTGAAGGTGCGCTTGCTGAATAGCGAGAGCGGCAACATCGGTGCCGCGACACGCGATTCCACGACGATAAAGGCGCCGGCAGCGAGCAGAGCGAGTATGAAACCGCCGGCGACCAGCGGATGGCTCAACCCCAGCGGCCGCCATTCGATCACGGCGGCGACGAAGGCGGTGAGCGCGACGATCGCAAGGGTCTGGCCGCTCAGATCGATGCCACGGGGGATTGCTGTGGTCGTAGCCGAAGCCACTCCTTGCGCGATTTTCCGCGCGGACCCAGACCGCGGCACCCAAAGCAAAGTCGCCAGCAAACCGGCTACGCAAATCGGCAGATTGACGAGAAAGATGCTGCGCCAGCCGAACGCCGCAATCAGCACACCACCGACCACCGGTCCGGCCGCGATCGAAATCGCGCCCGCGGCGGTCCACAGTCCGACGGCGCGTGCCCGGAGCTTCGGATCGTGGCCGTATGACTGATTGAGTAGCGCGAGCGAGTTCGGCAGCATGGCGGCGGCGCCGATGCCTTGCACGGCGCGCGCGGCAACCAGCATGGTGGCATCGAGCGCCAGTCCGCAAGCGAGCGACGCGAGCGCAAACAGCACGATGCCGGCCGCGTACATGCGCCGTGTGCCGAGCCGGTCCCCGAGCGCGCCTGCCGAAAGCATCAGCACGGCGAACGCGAGCGTGTACGCGTCGACAACCCACTGCAGGCCAGCAACGTCTGCATGCAGGTCTGCGCCGATCTTTGGCAGCGCGATGTTGACGATGGTCACGTCAAGCTGCGTGACGACGAAGCCGATGCTGACGGTCGCAAGGACGCGGCCGAGGGCCGGCGAGACGGGGGTATTGGGATAGTTCATGATGGTGACGTACAAACGAAACCTGTTTTGATTTGTCCCGGTAACCTACTGATTTTTAATAAATTTCTTTAAACTTGGGCTTAAGGCTCAAACAAATAAATTTGACCTGTGCACCGCACGCTTCGTTTCGCAAGAGACAAACGAAACCTGTTCTGGGTGCGGACCAATGTCGATATCGCAATTGGTCTACCGAATCATTCGACAGCAGACGGTCGACTGGGGTGAGTGCGCGAAAGGGGGCGTCCTCTGTCTCACTCTTACAATGTAGATATGCGGCTGTGTTCATGTCGAGTGATGTCATTCGGCTGCCGAGCAAAAGCGGGAATTGGCATGGGGCCGACTGGTGCAGCGCTTTTTGGTGATGTGTGTTGTGATACGTGTGCTTGCAGCCTTGGCCGACTCGCCGCGACGCAATGCGGAAGGTGCTCTAGGTGAGGAATCGGCAAACGGCTGTTCGGATGTCAATATTATTGACATCCGGGGCAGATCCTACTACAGTTGCCGGGTCGTCAGAGTACGCACGCTATTGGATGAATCATGGTTGACGAAAAGCGCCTATACGCGGCATTGGGCGAGCGGCTGAAGCAGTTGCGCGCGGGGGCTCACGGTCCAAAGGGCAAGTTGACCCAGAGTGCGCTCGCGAACGAAGTCGGACTTGAGCGCACTTCGATAACGAACATTGAGCAGGGAAACCAAAAGGTGCCATTGCACGTGCTCTACCGAATTTGTGAGGTGCTTGAGGTGTCCATATCCGACGTGCTGCCGTTGCTTGAGGACGTTCAGCCGGGAGGGGGCGTACAGGGGGTGGAGCGAGACGTGGGTTCGCAGGGGCGAAGCGTCGTTACCTCCCAGGTGGTTGCGTCGAGCATGGAAAGCCACTGAATTCGGCGGGATAGTCGTGAAGTCCGAGAGGTAAACGGCCCCCTTGGGTCGAGCCAAGCGAGAGGAAGTGTGTCAGTGGTCGCTCAGGTGATGATGGTTCGGCTGCAGAAACTCACGATACTGCGGGCAACTTGCTTTTGAGAATATTTAAGGTCAGGTGCTATACGAAGGCAACTGCTATCAAGGAGCCGTAATGGCAACGCCGATTTCTGTCGCAAACTGGTTTATTCACCGTTTGACCAACCCTGATTCGGGTGACAATGTTACGCATTTGAAGGTTCAGAAGCTTCTGTACTTCGCGCAGGCGTGGCACTTGATGTTGCTTGAGCGTCCACTGTTTGAGGAAGGCATGCAGGCATGGGCGCATGGACCGGTTGTGCCCTCAGTCTTCCATGTGTTCAAGGGATTGGGTTGGGAGGCGTTGCCAGTTGACGGTGCAGCAGAAGGCATAGACGAAGAATCGGAAGAGATTCTTGAGCAGGTGGTAGACATCTATGGAGACTACTCGGCGAAGCGACTCGAGCAAATGACGCATGCGGAGGACCCCTGGAAGCTGACACGAGGGGATCTCCCACCAGAGGCACGATGCGAGGAGCCAATTAAGCTTGAGCTCATTCGCGACTACTATCTGAGAACGTACGCTGAAGCACTCAATGGTCAAAAAGCTGCCCAAGGAAGCCATTAAGGCCCAGATTGAAAGTCAAGTCAGGATTACGCCAGCTGAAGCGAAAGTCCATTCACTGATCCCGAGCAACGTTGGAGGCTCATACGACGACCATACGCCGTTCGTCGTACTCAAATACTTTCGAGATTCGTTTGAGTGCTTCTCGGACTGGGAGAAGGATGAGCTTAAGCAGTTCAGCAGCTTCATTGAAGAACTAAGGAAGAGAACCTGGAAACAGGTCCTTGTGACTAGTTCGAAGGAAGGTGGCAAGCGTGGGTTGGCTTATACGCCCTACGACATAAATCATGTTGACAAGGCGATCCGCGACCACTTTGAAGATGTGCGAAAACTGATCTCCGAAGACATCAGATTCTTTGAGCTTCGTGTAGACCAAGGTAAATTGCGTGTTCACGGATTCAGGTCGAAGGCGGCGTTCTTCCTTGTCCTGCTCGATCGGGAACACAAGGTCTGGCCGATGAAGTAGGCGAACATGGACTCGATGACGCCGAATCCATTGGAATTCCACTCATATTCGACCCGAAAGATTTCTGCTCCGTTAGACTGTGGCAGCGGCGAACTCCGTCGCATCCTTAGTCCTGCTGTCTACTGCTTGCAAGGAACTCAGCGATTTGGTCCCAGCGTCCATTGGTCTTCATGCGTCCATATAGCTGTTTGCTGACATATGCTTTGGCTCGCGAGTTATCTAGTCCTGCCCAACTCATTCCCGTTCCCATCTTGACGATGACACCGTCGACGGCGTCTCGAACATTGCAACTCCACCGTCGACTGGATGACCGTTGAGGAAAGACGAATTTCTCGACGACCATCCATTCGCCATCAGTCAGGTTCCACCGATCACCGATTGGACGCAGCCGAGGGTCCCCGGTTTGACGCGACTTGACGTGTCGCATCCGTCCGTTGACGAAATGGTAGATTTCCCTGTCGGTTTTTGCCCAATCCAAGGGTGGCTCGAGAGGGGCCAGCGTGAGCACATAGATACGCCTTGCATAGAAAACGCCATCGATGATTCTACCGTGGGCGGATAACTGGACGTCTGCACTAGGGAGGTCGATGTCGATTCGACCGGAGCACGCATGGCGATAGATGCTGTTCCAGGCACGATAAGCGGAAGGATACGCATAAAACCACGTAAGCCTCTCGGTCAGGACGTCACTGCGCTGCCTTGGACCGAGTTCTCTTCCAACTGGCAATGCAATGGTGAAGTTGTCTGAGTTGCACACAGGGGAACACAGTAGTTCCAGGCCGCCTGGGCGATAAACATGATTGGCGACGGTGGCGGGTGCGCCAAGCAACGTGCGTTGAAGCTCCCAGGCTGGAAAGACAATGTTCCCACCTTCATACGGGATTGAAAACATTCCGTGACGGTCCGTTATGCTGGATGTGATCTCAAATGCCGTTGCGTATTCGCACGCTGAAGTACGTTCCCATCGAGCGAATGATGTGTCTAGCGTGATCGCTTTGTACCTTCCCGAGCCAAGATTGGATGTCTGCATCTGCTCAGGGGTTAGCAGACTTTGGCTACCTGATTGTGTAATTCCGACGGCCATGAGTTGACCATCAACTCGCTCAAAACGATCCAGCCACATAAAACGTCTCCTGTGATATCAGAAGACGTGTAGGTACGAAGTTTAGCGCGACTCGGACGCGGCAAGGTCACCCTAAAATCCAAGGCAACCGCTAGGCGAAGACCGACCGGTGCAGTGTAGAGTCCAGATGGGCGGTCGGGAATATCCAAATTTTCGTTTCGAAACGCCTGGGAAGCCCGGTACGCTTGATTCGCGGACGATCGTTCTTTCGCCATCCGCGAAGGCGCGGGCGGGGGACACGTAGCATCCCTTGATGCGCGGGCATTCTGGCGAAAAGCACGACTACTCGGAGGTCAACCGGGTAGGCGTCGGGCTATCGCAGCGTCCAAGCCTGATTTCGTGCATATTGGTGCTCGCCAGTCGAGGTGAGCAATTCGACGGAGAGCCTGACGGTAACCTGCCCGGTTGCTCGGCACAATAGCCGCAGGTGAGTTGTTTTGCGCCTTTTACTTTTCGCCTACAGTCGTCTCATCAACGGCTGACGCGCGAGCTGCTACCCATTACGGCGCTGGCAGGCGGTCGACCTTCTCGGGGATGAGGTACGTGCAACGGTTCGTCTGTCTCCGCGAAGATCTATCGCTTGTCGACGCTCAAGAGTCGTCGGTCGAAACGGTAGCCCCCACAGCGCTCGTTCATTGCTTTTTGAGGAACGCACTCCGAACTCAGTAATGTTAATCTTGTGCTGCAATGGAGGACCGTTGTGCAGATGCCTTTTGGGGCAGAGAAAGTAGTGGTGGGCTAGGTGAAGGCGCTGCACTGCACCGTGGCGACCTAGGGGTAGAGATTTGCAAGTTCCAACGTTCACTCACCTAGTACGGGGTAAGCAATCATCATGTCAAATCACATCAATCCTGGACCGAAGCCGAAACGCGATGATGGCAAAGATGACAGAAGACATCACGTGAATCCGCCAACCAAACCGAAGCATCCATCGCTCCCAACCCACGATCCCAAGAAAAAGTAACGACTAATCGAAGGTCTTGGCCGCGACGGATGCGTCTTTGACGTCCCCGTCGCTAGAATGCTTTTTGGGTCGCCCATCGCCCATCGCCACGGGCGCGGAAAATTTCCTCAAGGAAATTCGACGATGTTGGTTTCCTCAGGTGCAGCATACCGTTGTGACTGTCGCCGATTTCAAAACCAGTTCGAAGCTATGTCCTGCAGATAGACTTGCTTACAGCGCTAGTTCAAGAGTCTAACGCTTGCGTTGCGTCAGCACACGGATACACAGGGCGGCGCTTGTGGGATGTGAATGCTCGTCGCGTCCGTATCCGTCCCGGCGCAACACATGGCGCAGAAGGCCAAGTCAAGCGGCCCATAGAACTGCCAAACCGTGCGCCAGCGCTCGGCGGAAGTTGTCCACAGTTCCTGTCGCAATGCTGTGGGCAACTGCGGCGCCGCAGGCCTAACGGACTGATGCAGCAACGAAATTTGGTGTCGTACTGTCCGCGAGCGCCGCGCCGCCATTCGCGCTCTTTGCGGAACGATTTGTCGCGTTGGTGTACATGACCCGGGCATATGAAATTGCAGGCTGCATCTCGCGGAGAAACAACCGGGAGTCTTTGAAGCGTTCAATCGACACTGCGCGATCAAACTGTTTCTGCAACTCCACGTAGACGATTTCGGATTCGTCGTCGGGACACCGCGCCCGATATGCCGCAGAACGTCACTGATTCGAGCCTGAAACGTCTCGTTCAATGACAGCCGCGTCGCCTCAGAGACCATCGCGTTATGCCGATGGTAATTGGAAGGTTGCGTCGCCTGCTGTGGCGACAAGCGGACAAGCACATTCCGGCAACGCGTCGGACGCAGTGCCCATTGCCTCCGGGGATACCCGGCACCGGATGCTAGTGCAACCCCACTCGCGTTCGATGCTGAGCACAGCGCGCCGACAACCAACTCGTTACCTTATTCGGTGCGCCCTTCATTGTTAGATCGGGAACATCACCGATAGGTCGTGGCTACAGCGCCAACGGCAGGGTGGTACGCACCTGTGCCTCGGATGACCATGCCGGTCACTTACAACCAATAGCCCTGCGAGTGCGTCGTAACAAAGCGCGTGTCGCTGCTTTGGTTAGTCCTTGGCCGAGTTGGTTATCTATGTGTAGGTATCGGCGAGTTATCTAGTTTCCGGATATAGTGCGCGATGGCTCGCGGCCAACAGTACCGACTATCGGCGCGGGTCAATTACTAGAATTAAAGAGACCACACTATGAACATTGATTTCCATTATGGGGTGATTTACTTGGTCGCCCGCACGGCTGGTCTGGACGTTGCACAAGCAACTACCGTCGCGCATTCTTGCCAATACGTGGATGACGCAACCACGACTGGTCTTCTGTTTTTCCGTGGCGGCGAAACCTATGAGCGCTTTGCAAGCGCTCATACAATGTTCGACTACCACAATGTCGAATCACAACTAAACCGGCTCGTGTGGACGCCGTTCCACTTTTTGCCAGCGGGGAGCGGCGCTACTCTTGAGGAAAAGGCGCTATGCAAGCCCGACAGCGAGATCGCGAGAGAAGTGGTTCGCCGAGCCATTCGCGCTTCGGATGCACCAAACGCACTGCATCGTCTCGGTGTCACACTGCACACCTACGTCGACACATGGGCACACCAGGGTTTTTCTGGCGTTGAAAGTGACTACAACCGGGTCCATAGCCTTGAGGCAGAGGACTGCTCGCCGGAAAGCTGGATGGAGCATCTCAAACATGTCACTGAGCGCCTGACCGACGATTTACAGTCGGACGCGCTTTCGCGATTCTTCCCGCTCGGACACGGTGCTGCGCTGCACTACCCGGACCAGCCATGGGCTAAGTGGAAGTACACCAACGGCAAGCAGCAGGAGATAACCCGAGATAATCTTCCGGATTTCATTGCGGCTGCGGACATGGCGTGCCGGGCCATCCGAGGATATCTTGCCAAGGATGTGTCTTTCGAAAAGCTTGCCGGTCTGCCCGAAGCGGTGAGAGCTGCATTGGAAGAACAGTTGTCGCAGAATCGGGATGACGACCCCGTCGCCCGGCTTCGGACGTTGTCTATATCTGTAAGCCAGCAACGTATTCCTGATCTGGCGGAAGTCATTCCCACGTATATCGACAAAGGTATCGGCTCCTGGAAGTACCTGGCTACCGGGATAGAAGCAAAAGGCGACGGTGATGAACGCGCCGATTACACCCCGGCCTTCGAGGAAAGCGACTATCGACACTTTCACGACGCCGTAAAGGAACACCGGTTCGTCGTAACTCAGGAAATCCTGCCAGGCCAGGGTCTGCGTATCGCTTGACACCGTGAGGCGCGTAAGGATGGCGAGATCATCGCCATCCTTACGCAGTCCTTCTCAGCGAACGCGCAGAACCGGCTGAGCCACGGGAAGTTATCCGACGTTGCAGGACGTGAGCCCAATTTGGGGAAAGAGCGACAGGTTTAGTCTGCTGCGCGATTGGATAATCCGCCTCGAATAGAGAGAAGGCGCGATGAACAGTAAGCAAATAGAAATAGAAAATATGTCACAGAACCAAGAGTCGACACCTAATTCTCGCAAGGGAAACGTAATCTGGTCAGCGGTGGTGCTGGGCACAGCAGCGGTATCTGCGGCGCTCTGGCTAGTTTTTGTTCTGCCGGGACGCGTAGCGTTGGTTACCGGTTGTTCGGCTGTTTTCGCCACAGCATTCGCGGTGGCGCCGTACGTCCGTTTCATCGACCATGGCTGGTGGACTCGCTACGACGAGTTTCGGAATCAGCTATGGGAAGATGCGCTCTCTGAATATCTTTGGCAATTCTGGCATCGACGAGGTGAGGACGCCAAGGCGTTGCAATACTTTAGCGGGGGCAAGCCTATCGTTGAAACAGATGAGGCAAAGCAAAAAAGATGGGCGAACGCAGGTCAGGTATTTGAGGAGATCTACAAAGAACAGTACGGTCTCCAGGCATTCGTGATTCCTCTGGGATTCTTGCTGGTAACGATACTGTTCGGGGCCCACTACGTGGTACTGGTTAACCTGAGAGATTTGCTACCAGCAGATAACGACGTCTTCAACCTCATCAGGAAAATGCCCGGGCATGAAGTCGCCCTTAGCGTGAGTGCAATCTGCGGCGCCTATTTGTTTGTAGTAGGCGATTGCGTCGACAGCGTGAGAAAACGCATTCTGAACGTAGCTGACGTGTACTGGTATTCGTTGCGTACACTTCTCGCTGTTCCCATCGCTGCGGCACTTACTTTTGCATTACCGGATAACGTTGCTGTCAATGTGGCATTTGCTCTTGGAGTACTGCCGGTTGCCTTCATTAACAAACAGCTGCGGCGTATGGTGGGGCGTCTGCTGAAGAGCGGGGACGACGAGGAGCCAGACCAGCTCATCAAGCTGGAAGGCGTAACCGGCCCGATAGTTTCGCTACTGAACGCAGAAGGCGTTACGTCAATCGAACAGCTTCTTGGGATGGATCCGGTTTTACTGGCAATCCAAACTGGTTTGCCGTTCCGGTTTGTCTTGCGCCTCGGAGCGCAGGCGGTAGTTCGACGCCATTTTGGAGACTCCGCGTTTGCTTTGACCGGCCTGGGTCTATCTGACGCTACATCCATCTATTGTCTGATTCACAAACCTGCCGACCCCGACGCAGCTTCGGGCGATGGCTCCAAAGTTTTTGACAAGATCGTTGATGAGGCGTGTGTGTTGTTGCAAGGCATTTCAAAAGCTACCTGGCCGCAACCAGACGGGGTCCGCCTGCGGTTGCTAGAGGTCGCAAATTTTGCATATACGCACTTTCTAATGGCTGCCGGATTCGACCGTGTTGCACGTCCGCCGGCTAGCACAGAGTCGACGACCCATCCGCCCAGTGCCGGAGAACTTGAAGGAGTAGGCCGAGACAGGCCTTAACGAGCTGTTCAATAGCGACCAATCTATCGACTGGACATCGTCGTTTGTGGTGTAGTAGCAAGAACATCAAAGCGCTGACGCAGTCCCCGTCAGCAGGGACAACCATTTGTCCTGCGAATCAGATCTGCCCGTGCAGATTTGTGCACAGTTAGATTTGCGGTCTTCGAAAGCAGTCGCTGAACTCGTACTCGACAGCGACGCTAGCACGCTACATCGGCTACTCGAAAATCGCGCATTCAGCCTGGTGAACGGACACTTAGCAGTTTGTGTTGTAACGATGTGCTTCGCCATTCCCGGAATGTTGCGCTTTGCATTGCGGTAACATGGGTAGTCGAGTTGTCGAAACAGCGCATCGCACGAGGAGACGCAACTACCGACGGCGACGATCGAAAGTAACTTCGCTTGCGAGAAAAGAAGGCATTGATTCATGCCTCATTGTGCTTTGCGGCGTAGGGTCGGCGGACGGTGTAAGTGAGGTTGTCTGCAGCATTCCTGACAGGCGCGCCAGCTGGTTTATTCAATCAAGTCCACGAGCTAGACGCAGTGTGTGTTAGACGTGGCCACGGTGACGAGACGAGAGCTTTGAATGCCGCGCTCGATATCTGGCGTTCAACGCGTCGACGTCAGCAAACTCCGCACCGCTTAAGAACAGAGGGCGACAATGACGAGAGCAGCGGTCTTGATTGGTGTGAATAAGACGGGAAACTTGCCTGAACTGAACACGGCAGTTAAGAGCGCACGCGATATGGAGCGATGGGCTCTCGCTCAAGGCTTTGCCCCGTCAACTGTGGTGGTGATAACCGATGAGGGGCAACCTGTAACCATTCTGAGGATATTCCAAGCCGTTAAGGATCTCGTGGCCAGGGATACCATCGACCAGTTATTGGTCTATTTTTCGGGGCACGGCGTCAATCGCAACTACTGCGAGTATTGGCTACTCAGCGATGCTCCGGAGGATGGAAATGCGGCAGTGAACGTGCAAGCGAGCGTCGACCGTGCGTGGAACTGCGGGATACCACACATCGTTTTGTTGTCCGACGCTTGCCGCACTGCGGCCGAAACAATTCAGGCCCAAGGCGTCGTTGGAGGCGTCATTTTTCCGAGCTTCTCTGGGGCGGCGAGCAGCTCCAAGGTCGATATTTTCTTTGCCTGTCGACTGGGTGAGCCGGCAGCAGAAGTAAAAAATTTCGACGATAGCGCATCACAGTATCAGGCCGTCTATACCAAGGTTCTCCTCGAGGCACTGGAGGGAAAGTTTCCTGATATCGTGGATGAACAGGGGCCGCTGTGGTTCGTAAGGGCGAGACGGCTTGGAAATTTTCTTGAAAGAGAGGTTGCCAGAAGGGCATATCGAAAAAAAGTCGTCCAGGTGCCAGAGGCGCGCGTGACATCCGATGAGAAGGCGTGGATTTCGCAATTGACAGCATTGCCCGAAGTCGAAGCCGGCTATTCTGCTCCGCTGCGGGACGGCTTTGAGACTGCTGCTGATGTGGCATTTGGCACTGGGCCTGACATCGAAGACGGCGGGCAAGGGCTTGGGCCGCCAAATCGTGACGACACATCTTATCTGGTGGAGCGGGAAGAACAGCCCACCTTTTATGAAGAGACGGCCATTTCGATTTCGGACTTGGCCTCACTGGCTGTTACTTACGGATTGCTGGAAGGAAACAGGAAGAATCTATATCAGCTCCTTGAACATCGGGCAGATGACTCGTCGCAAGTAACTTCTTTCAGGCAAACGCTCGCAACTTTGCTCACGGTGTGGGATCGAGGCGGTCGTCCAGAAATTGGCTGCGGCTTCAAGATATCCGGGGCCAACGTCAAATGTGCGCTTTCCATATCGCGGATAAAGGTTCGGGGCGACATAGTTGAAATCAAGGAGACTCCGGTGGCGCCGGTTGCGGTTTTACTTGAATTCGACGACGGAACGGGCGCCATCCTGCCCGCCGTTCCCGGATACCTATGCTCCGTTGTTGTCAGCGATGGTCAAATCATTGCTGTTACCTATGAAGCCACGAGACGCCACATGGCGGCGACGTCCCGTTCCCCCACCGGCGATCAGCGGCGTTTGCGAGCTGCGATCGCTGCATCGGTTCGACACGGTGTTTTCGACATCGACAGGCTCGATGTGGGTAGATTGCTGACGGTTTGTCGGCGCAGAGGGAAAATTGATGTTGCGATCGTGTTGTCTACCGTGTATGCGCTTAATGCGCTCGGCAGACATGTAGATATTGAATCAATAAAGCGAGCGGTGCTTCTTCAGTTCGGGGCCGTGTTCTTCGATTTTAGTTTTTTGACAGCTCGCGCGACGGGCGAAGGCGCGGCTATCGATGCAGGAACACCCATGTTCCCCCTGATGTCGCACGGATGGAGCTTGCTTGCTGCGCATGGAGAAGTGGCCTCGCCACTTGACACCCTGCAGTACCACCTTGCGGCATCAGTCTGGACCCTCTTCGACGCTCTTGGCGTCGCCCAGTTGAGGGCACTCTTTTTTAAGGAAATGTCATGAGCAAACGTCTCGTATTCGTACATGGGCGGTCCCAAGAGGGCAAAGACCAAGCGACACTGAAGGAGCAGTGGATCGATGCGTGGCAAAGCGGGCTGGAGAAAAGCGGCTTGAGGATGCCTATTGCTCCTTCCGATATTGTCTTTCCATACTATGGCGACGTGCTTTATGACCTGACGAATCCGAAGGAAGACGTAGACGTCATCCTTAAGGGGGCAAACGGTAATCAGAACCAGATGGATTTTGAGCGCGATATGCTCGAAGAACTATGCGCCGCAGCAGTGACGGATGAGGAAGTTGCACGTGAGATGAATGCTCCCACGATCGAAAAGGGATTTCGCGACTGGGGTTGGCTGAGAGCGGCGTTGCGTTTGCTTGACGTCACTCCCGGTGTGAGCGGGCTGACGCTTTCGCAAGTTACGCGCGACGTCTACTCGTATCTATGCAACCCAGGAGTGCGCGATTCGATTGATGACATCGTCAAGCGCGAAATTCGGAATGGTGAGGAATTCGTTCTCGTGGGCCACTCCCTCGGCACTGTCGTCACCTATAATCTCTTGCGATCGGATGCGGAGGGGCTGGGATGGCAGGTGCCGCTTCACGTGACGTTAGGTTCGCCGCTTGCCGTTCAGAGGATTCGGCAGGCGCTGAGGCCGCTGAAGCGGCCTTCGTTGATCAAGTCATGGTTCAATGCGAGGGACAAGGCCGACATTGTTGCGCTCCGTGAACTTGATAGCATTAACTTCCCCGCCCCCGAAGGGAGCATCGAAATTGAGAATTCTTCGGCGGTAGATAATTGGACGGACAATCACCACGGGATCGTCGGGTATCTGGACGATTCAGGTGTGGCCAAGCGCATTTACGACGCGCTCTAGTCGCAAGGGGGAAGTGACGTTGCTTGATTGACGTGTGGGGAATTCGCTAGAAGGCGCAGACGACGGCGCCTTCGGCCTGCCGAGCGGGCAGAGGCACCGTACAAGTGATCGACGTCAGAAGTACTCGGTTTCGCCCGCAACGTCAATACGACCAACCACACCCTTCAACTCGTCGATGGAGTCAGTGATTTCGGCAGAAAAGGGCCCATCTTCCTCCGGGCTGACACCGAAAACGCGTTCGAAATCCTCGCGCTCACCCTCTACGCTGACACCGTACATGCCTTCGTAAACTACATTGAAGCCCTGTTTGTCCAGCACATGCGCGAGCTCCGCAGCCCTTTCAGGCTGCGGTAAAGGCTCGTCAACGAGCGAATCTAGTAAGGTAACGGTAGCATGAATCACGTCAGATCCTCCTTTTGGAGGGTTTGGTTCTATTATAGAACGTGCTTTTATACCCAAGTTCCCCTTATTGACTAGACTCGTGCTAGTGCTGCGGCAGCATCCGTCAGGCCTGATCCTGACGCGGCCGACGGTTTAGGCCCTGCAAGCTGTCCTTGAGCACTTTTGCCAAACAGAACTTGCTGTCCGCTGGCACACAATATGCTTTTTACTGCGTTTTGATCGAGTTTCTTGCCCACATCTTGCGCTTTCTCAATAAGCAACGCAACAACTCCGGCGACTTGAGCGGTTGCGCTGCTCGTTCCGCTGATTCCCACCCACCCGTCTGTAGTCCCAGTCTCATCGAAAAGCGGCCACGATACGCCCCCGAACTTTTTATCGAATGTGCTCCCAGGGCTCGTCGGCGCCACAATGTGTATGCCCTCGGGTTTCATCCCGCACAAACCACAAATGTCGGGAACGGCTCGCCCGCTCGGAGTTGTGTACCCATTCGCCATGTCGCTGGCGTGACGTTGGTTGTGTTTATCAACATAAACGCCACCTACGGAAATGACCTCCGGCATGCTGCCTGGCCACGCTGGCGATCCATTTCCAGCAGCGAACAAGACAATGATGCCCGAGGATATTGCGCGCAAAATGAGAATTTGTAGTGGAATGTATGTTGGTACACCCCACGAGCAAGAAACGATGTGGGGATTACCTTTCATCGCGTCTTCGAACGCGTTATCCGGCGCTCTTGTCTGTCGGTATCCTTTCAGCGTCGCGTCCGGTGCCGTAGCAAACAGATTCATAGCCATTGCGGTGCCGTGTCCGACCGGATCATCGCCGGGTTTTGGCGACCTGGTCGTCGGCGTTGGGCAGTAATTGGGGCGCCCCTGAAAAAAGGGATGCATCCAGAACCCAGAGTCAATCACCGCGACGCTTACACCTTCACCTTTATAGGCCATCTCCGGAACGTTGAGGGCCGCGCGAATCGCGGCGCTATCTGCCGAGTGATAACTAACAGGAGGCGGGGAGCTTGCGACGGGAACTGCAGCCGCCCAGACTAAGGGCGACGGAAAGTAGATGGAATCAATACCTTCCACTCTCGACACCTCCTCTTCTGGTCTGCATGGGGCAAAAAACAGATCTTCTGGCCGGCGCCGCGGTCCACGGCCAGAGGGCTTACGAAGGCCACCGGCCAATTCGACGTTGTCGCTAACCTGCAACCAGAGGCGTATTCCCAGTTCACGTTCGATCAACTGCACTGAGCCGCTGAAAGTCAACGTGAACATGCCTCTGTACGCGAGTGCGAAGCCACGCTTGGCCATCCGATGAATTAGCCGTTCCTGGACCCGTAAGTCAGGAAAGTAATCGTCAGTTGAAACGGTATCCACATCCTGAATCTGAGCGAGGCGCTTTCCTGTGACGGTCGGAGTTGATACAGAGAACTGGACGTCGGCGCTGAGCTTCAGTGTCGCCTGGGCTAGCATTCGCGAACTTTGCACAACTTCCTCAACGCCTGGCGCGTAGCGAACGAACGCTGGAACCTTCGGCGAACTGGTCTTTTGAGGCAGCTCAGCAAAGGGTGTCCGTTCATGGGCAAGGTTGCCAAGTGGGTACTCTCTTCCTTTGCGGGACCTGAGTTTCGAATTCTCACGCCTGATAACACTGTAAGCCGGCCGGACCGGCCGATCCGGATTGAGCTTCACAATCTCCTTAAAAACTGATCCGCCCGAGCTGCTCATGCGGAGAATTTTGCTAGCAGGACGTTTTGCCACCCGACGCTTAGTGCCGCCCGGATGAGTGGGAACGGCCTGAGGACGCCGGATCCTCAGTATCCCGGAACTTTTCTTTTCTGTTTTCATAGGCCTCCAATGTCGATAAGCCACCTCACAGCGGCCAAAGGCATCCTGAGACACCCCTTGCAAATAGTTTTCTCATTGTAACGACCGGCGGTCCAGACCGCTTGCACAAACAAAACTCCGACGTGGCCTTATCGACATTGCTTTCAACGTCCTTCGGAGAGTCAACCGTTTAAATAGTGATTGCATGTACCGACGAGCACGTCACTGGTGAATGGCATATGAGGTGTCCATACCAGACGTTCCCCTACAACCGCGCCCACCTGCTTGTCTTCCTCGGCAAGCTCGATGTCTTCTAGAGTGACAAAGTCTCGGTTCGCCAAGGCGACCAGCTTTCCGTACAATTTTGATGCGCCTAAGGCGGTGTTTATCGCGTCCGCTTGATTGGGACTAGCCTCGATGTAGTGCTGCGCCGTGTGCTTGCTCGCGTGCCCTAAAAAGCTCTGTATGCTGTCGCGGCTATGTCCGGCGTCGGCCAGTGATTGCGCGGCAGAGTGTCGAAGCGCGAGCGCGGTCAGATTCGTTTGTACGCCATGAGCCTTGCAGAGCGAATTGATATTTCGATTCAATCTTATCGTCGAAGAAGTCGAGAAGAATCTGTCCCGACGAGCTTGCGTTGCGACTGTCAGTTGCTGCACTACCCCACAACTATGGCAAATCCAGGTGGAACGGAAATTCTTATGAGCACGAATCGCAACAAGTAGTCTTTTACGCTTTCTTGTAGCAATCGAATTTAAATGGACCAAGCGCAACACGTAGGGGATTACGTGTTAGAGACGTGTAGGCACCAGGTTTAGCGTGACTCGAACACGGAAAGGTCATCCTAAAATCCAAGACAATCGCTAGGCGAAGACCGACACGGCGATGTGTGGAGTCCATGCGGGCGGTCGAGAATATGCAGATTTTCGTATCGAAACGCCTGGCAAGCACGGCACGCTTGATTCGCAGACGATCGTTCATCCGCCATCCGCGAAGATGCTGGCGGGGGACGCGTAGCATCCCTTGATACGCGGGCATTCTGGCGAACAGCACGACTACCCGGAGGTCAACGGGGTAGGCGTCGGGCTATCGCGGCGCCCAAGTCCGATTTCGTGCAATTTGGTGCTCGCCAGTCGAGGTGAGCAATTCGATGGGGGCGCCTGACGGTAACCTGCCCGGTTGCTCGGCACAAGAGCCGCAGGTGAGTTGCGCTGCGCCTTTTGCTTTCCGTCTACGGTCGTATTATCAAAGGCTGACGCGCGAGCCGCTACCCATGACCGTGCTGGCGGGCGGTCGAGCGTAAGCGCTCAATCTGACACACTGGACCGATAAGGTTGCGTCGCGCTGGATCTGCGCTTACCGCGCTGCGATGATTTTCGCGAGTCGCGTTAATACGCTTGGGGATCAATCGATGTCACACGCTCAAGGCGTCGATGGCGAGAAGTTGAATGGCAGAAGATCGGTGATGTCTGCATTGGGCGGCCGTTTCGGCAGCTCGGTAAACACATGCAAGAGATACGCATAGGGCTCGACGTTGCACGCGCGGCACGTGAGCACCAGGCTATAGATCATCGCGCTGGCCTTCGCACCGGCAACGGTGTCACTGAACAGCCACGAGGCTCTGCCGATGGCCCATGGCCGTATCCGGTTTTCTAGGTTGTCTTCTATAGGCACGTGCCCGTCGTCGAGATAATGCGTGAGTGCCTCCCAACGCTTGAGACTGTAGTCCAGCGCTTTCGCAATCGCTGAACCTTCGGAAACCAGCTTGCGCTGCGCCACCGTCCATTCGTAAAAGTGTGTCGCACACCGGATTGGCCCGGCTCCGGCGGACCCTGTGGCGCTCTCGGCGTCCAGCACTGCCGCGTCGTGCTCGATGTCGTAAAGCGCAGCGAAGTACGGCATGGACTGCCCAGCGACCTGGCTGTTTGGGCATATGCCGTACTCGTCCACACCATGAACGGCGAATACATTCTTGGCAAGATCGATTCCGATAGTGACAAATGGCATGGACTTCCCCTCTCGCTGGTGTCGATGAAAGTTCGCAACTTCTTCTTGGCAGATTGATGCCGACTCGCGGCTTCCGCCGAAGCCTCGGGACGGGGGGAAGTCCCTTTCATTCTTTAAACAAAGTCCGTTCGTCGTGAGAATAGGGCATCAGCGCAAGCCAATCTCGATATATAGAATTCGCGCGCAGTGGCCATCCAGCTAGAACCTAACAAATATGCCGGCACCTAGGGCGATTTGATTTCTTGACGATGAAGGCGCGCCCTGAAAGCCGTCGCCTACGACAGCTGTTGCGTCGATGATGCTACTCCCACCTTCTGTCCCGAGCGTCTTCCCGTGCGCACGCTCAAACGCCTGTACTGCGAAAAGCGTAGTGCGCTTTGATAACGAGTAGTATTGGGCTAGATTAAACTCGTGATACTGTGCCGGGTTGGTGATTCCGTTCGCCTTGGTAGCCCGCGTGTAGCTGTAGCTTGCGGCGAGGTCCCACGCTGGTGTCGCCTTCCAATGCAGAACGGTCCCTCCTGTGTTGAAGGTTGCTGTATTGGAAAACTTCGAATTGACGCCTGGGATGTATTGAACGTTCGAATATGATGCAGAAAGATCCAACACATTAGTCAACGCATAGTCACCGGTTACCGCGATGCGCTGCTGTGCCTGCGCGGTTTGATAGCCGTTCGTTACAGCAGATACGCCTGGTTGCCCATTGGAATTCGTGGTTGAATCTGTGCCCCAAATGCCGCCGCCGGGTGTCGAGTTGCCGATTCGTTGAATTCCGGCTGCAATCCCAAAGTTGGCGGTCGCATACTGAACTGCTCCACTCCACGTAAAGCCCCGGTTGATACTACCCGGCACGCCGCCAAGCGAATATGATCCACTGAAACTAAAGCCGGAGAGACTTGGAGATCTGTACACGATCGAATTGTTTGCTCGATAGACTGTGTCTAGAGAATCCAGGTCGCCAGGATGAGCACCGAAGAATCCAGTCATCCAGACCATCGGACTATAGGGCTGCAAAAGCGTAAAGTAAGATGTATATTGGCGACCCATTGTCACCATACCGAACGATGAATTATTTATGCCCACCCAAGCTTGTCGACCAAACATAGCGTTGGTGAATTGTTGGCTGCCAGTATTTGTATTAAAACCTGACTCAAGTTGAAAAACGGATTTTGTTCCGCTCCCGAGGTCTTCTTCGCCTTTAATGCCGAAGCGACTGACACCGGATACGAGTTTTACGTTTGAATGACCGCCGCTTGTCGAGCCAATCGGCGCTTGATTATTTTGATAAACAATCACATCGTCGACCAATCCATACACCGTCACGCTGCTTTGCGCGTAGGCTGTCACGGCTGATAGAATGATTGCCGTGACGACAATTGCTTTGCATTTTTGGTAGTGTTTCATTTTGATCTCCTGTGCCTTAGCAAGCCACCCTTTTTGTATTTTGGGGCGGCTTGAAATCTGAAGTGCAAGACCTGTCTCGTATAAGATGCTGCAATGCGCGAAAGAACTTGGTACCAACAACTTCAATCGGAAGAACGTCTGGCCATTGCACGTCTGCATCCGCATAGGTTGAGTATCCGTGCCAAGACCTTGATACTCCGGCGCTCGTCGGCTCACGGTGAGCCGTGAACTGACGTGAAGCAGCGCTCCTACCGGCTACGTATCCGTCCCTGCTGAATACAATTGCCACCCTATCCAGAGCAAAGAAATCTGTTCGGCGGGAGCCGGAATGTGACTGCGTGCAGAAATTGCTAGATCAAGCGAATCGCATCACTGATGCACCCTTTCTACTTGATTCTTGGGATAATTGATTTGTGAGCAAAGCACGAAGGCAGCGACAGGACTGGGGCAGGTTCTGCGCATTGGATGCGCCCGGCACGAGACTTTGCTTCTGCCTCCGCTTGCAGCTCCAGCTTATGACTCATACGACGTCATTGCTGTGGTTGTTGGATGGCCGGCTGAATTGTCTTCAGTCCGATCGCGCACATGTCTGCCTCTTACGCCCAACAGGCCGATCGCAAGTGCGCTGATCACCATTGGTACGGCCAAAGCCAAAAAGATCTCGGAGAGAGCCCATCCGCGGTTCATCATCGTTGCGCCGATCGAACCACTACAAATTGCCCCGACCCTCCCTATGCCGTGCATACAACTAACGCCGGTGGCTCTGGCCGCCGTTGGAAATGACGTCGCGGAAAGTGCCTGTAGACCAGTCATCGAGCCGTGGAAGAAGCAGCCGAGCGCAAACATAATGATGCACAGGAATCCGAAATTGTTCAGAGCGACACTAGTCGAGGCCGAAAACGTAGCAGCTACCAGTAACGCGAGTACCAGGACCCAATGCGGGCGCATCCGGTCCATTATCGCGCCAATGCAAATGGACCCGACCGGACCCCCAAGCGTGATTGTGGCGGTGATAATTGCACCTTGTCGTAAGCTGAATCCAGCCTCTTTTGCGATGACAGGAAGCCAATTCACCATTATGTACGTTGCCATCACGCCCATGAAATACGCGAGACAAAGCAATGCGGTAACAAACGCATACTGTTTCGTCAAAAGAATAGTCAGTGGTTTGGCCGATTGCTTCACCAAAGTCGGGGCCCAAAATTCGGAATTGGGCGCGATAATGGCTGCACGATCGATCTTTTTAAGAATACTGGGAATTGATTCGATGTTTTGTTTTCTGAGAGTCAAAAATACGACCGACTCTGGAAGGGCAAAAGCAAGGACGATTGCCAACGCGATGGGCAATATCCCTGCCGTTGCAAGGGTTGCCTGCCAGCCATACGTCGGCATAAGCCATGCTGCTACAAGGCCCGACGCGGCAGCACCAGCCGTAAAGCCACTGTACACAATTGTCACGATGATTGAGCGTTTGCGGTGTGGCGCGTACTCAACCATCAGCGCAACTGCATTCGGCAGCGCCGCGCCCAAACCAAGTCCCGCCATTCCCCGGAGAATTAGCAAACTTGAAACATCGGTTGAACGCGCGGCAAAAAGCGTCAACGACCCAAACACGAAGACGCTGCAGACTAAAACGAGCTTGCGCCCGTATCGGTCGCCGAAAGGACCAGCGATAAGCGCTCCGGCAGTTACGCCCAAAAACACCACACTCAGCACAGATCCCATTTCCTGTTTTGAAATTCCCCAGTTACGCATAATCTCCGGCGCTGCAAAGCCCATGATTCCAACATCCATGCCGTCGAATGCAATCACTAGGAAGATGAACGTTATGATGATGAACTGGTATCGGCTCAGCGGTCGTTCATCGATGAACGACCGCACGTTGATCCTTTGAATTTGCGACATGTTTGTCTCCTCTTATAGGACTTCGTTTCTGGCTTCTTGGCTAAAGAATGTGTTAGATGATTGAACGGCCACCATCGATAAGTAACGTTTGGCCGGAGATATAAGACCCAGCCGGTGAGGCAAGAAGAATCGCAGCTCCGACGATGTCTTCTGGCTCCGCAAGCCGATTTGCGGGGGATTTGGCGGCGATCGCTTTCTCGGAATCAGGGTTGGTCCAAAATGCCTGTGAGAAACCTGTCCGTACCATTGAGGGCGCCAACGCATTCGCGCGAATGTTCCATTGACCCCATTCAGCAGCGATGCTCCGTACGACACTGTTCATGGCGGCCTTGGCAGCTCCGTAAGCGCCGAGAGCCGCGCTCGCTCGTAGAGAAGCGATGCTCGACATGACAAGGACGCTGCCGTATCGTTGCTCTTTCATTTCAGGGAGAAACTGTCGAATCAGGATCAAGTTGTTTCTAATGGTTGTGAGCAACCAGGCATCAAGCTCGTCGACATGAATATCGGCGATTGCTCCGACAGGCGCCGGCCCGGCCGCCTGGCAAACGACGATGTCCACTCGGCCGAAAGCCCGCCTGGATGTATCGCAAAAGGAATTAATGTCTTCCACGTTTGTGACGTCACAACGCACGCCCTTTGCTTCGAAGCCTTCGTCGCGCAGCAACTGAGCCGCTCTGTCCGTGTCAGTTTGAATGTTGCTTGACACGACGACCTTCGCGCCACACTGAGCGAATCCGCGGGCTATCGCCAGTCCCATTCCAGACGTTGAACCTGTCAGCACCGCAACTCTGCCGGAAAGATCAAATCCCGTATATATCATTAGGTTCCCTAAATTTCTAAACTGAAGGTAAGCGAAGAAGCCCCGGCGCGCGAACATGGAAGGAGCGGGGCGACTGAACCGGATCCAGTAATCGGTACGCTTGGCGGATGCCGTCGCGTCAATGGACAGGGTCCTCGCGGTTGGATGTCGGAGGTTGTTTTCTCGTGGGCTCGAAGTTGAAAGGTTCCGGCACCAGCCGGATCATAGATTCTATTATGAAAGTAACTTCTACTATAGAAGGCATGTCGCACTCATGTCAAGCATTAGGCGCAACAGTTGCGCAATTCTTCAACTGCCGATCGCATTGGTGAACGGGGCAGCGTCTGTTTCAATGAGCGCGATGCAACAGTGCGGTAAGACTGTGTGGGATCAAGGCCGGCAGTGTTTTCCCTCAGTCGAGGTTTCCCTCGGCCTGACGTCGTTGCCAGCATCTAACTTCGCTGTTCCGACTCGGAGCGTGGAGGAACGAATTGCTCCTAGTCCGAGACAACAAGTAGGGCGAGTTTATTAGGATTGGAAAACAACCGGGCGCTGAGCGTTGCGGTAGTCATCATTCGCCTGGCTATTACGCGTGTGTCGAATGGACGCAAGTTCCGATATATCGGCACCGGCTGCGAGTACGATGGCGCCAGGCTTATCCAACAGTTCGTCGCTATTGCGCCATCATGCCGCCGTCCACGGGAAGGATGTGACCTGTCACAAAAGCAGAAGCAGCGCTTGCTAGGAACAACACTGGTCCTGTCATATCGCAGGGCTCTCCGAGCCGTGCGAGCGGTACCAACGCTTCGAATTTTGCGACCAGCTCGGGTTGGCTTGTCAGCCCGTTGGTCATCGCAGTCCGAACGATGCTGGGCGCAACGGCGTTCACGCGGATGTGATACGGGGCCCATTCCACTGCCCACGACCGTGTCATGTTGACAACCGCACCCTTGGTGGCTTGATAAGCGATGTTCGGATACCAGCCACCGGAAAGGCCCAGTATTGACGCCGTGTTAACAATTGTTCCGCCACCACTTGCTTTCAGGTGCCGAGCGGCAGCTCTTGCACACAGGAACATACCTGTCATATTTACAGCGATGACGGCATTCCAATCGTCCACCGAAAGGTCGAGCGATGTGCTACGCCGATTGATGCCTGCGTTGTTGAATAAGACGTTAATACGGCCATGTTGCCTCGCGATTTCACTCATCACCCTTTCCACGTCATCTTCATTTGTCACATCCACGACGACGTGCTGTCCTCTAGCACCGAGTTCACGAGCCACGGACTCCGCAGCGGACGAATTCGTGTCAAGAACGAGGACATGAGCTCCGGCTTCGGCAAAGGTATGCGCGACCGCACGTCCGATACCACCCCCACCACCAGTCACCACGGCTACCTGATCATCAAGGCGAAAATTTGGAAACGGATATTGCATTTGGACTCCTAATTTAATAAAAGGATCTAAAAAAACCGAACGCGCCGTCGCAGCGGTGAATCAAAAATAGCCGGGGACACGTTACACCTACGAAAAATTCGGGCAAAGCCCTTGCGTTCCGCGCGTGAGCAGTCGGCAGTTCGTGTGCTATGTAACGACGCTTCTTGCATTTTTCCTGCGACGCGAAGGCGCCATCAACGTTAAACACGCGCAATTGAACAAATAGGCCCTCGCGCCTGCGGCACGTCGAGGTCGCAGTTTCCTCGTGTTACTTGCATGATGATAGTTTCCGGTAGTGTAGCCACATCGGCGAGCGTGTCAATGGGTGTCACCACTACGACGCACGACTTCGGCCGAATTCGTCAATGAGCTAGAAGTGGCAGGTCCTCACATTGGCGCTAGTTCGTTAGAACAGATCGCAAGCATTGCGGATGCTTGCATCATGATAGTGGCCGAACTATACTAGTCCAATGAAGCGGAAAAGCTATCAATCAATGCAGTGTCCGATCGCGCGCACTCTCGAATGTG
The DNA here is from genome assembly GCF_900116445.1 of Paraburkholderia aspalathi. GTDB lineage: Bacteria > Pseudomonadota > Gammaproteobacteria > Burkholderiales > Burkholderiaceae > Paraburkholderia > Paraburkholderia aspalathi. The sequence continues at coordinate 1,449 of NZ_FPBH01000007.1, read as the reverse complement.
TCGGTGAGTGGTGGAGCATATTGATCTTGCGGGACGCAATGACGGGGCTCACGCGTTTTGATCAATTCCAGGATAGTCTGGGTATTTCACCAAACATTTTGAGCAGGCGGTTGAAAGGGCTGGTTGAAAACGGATTTTTAGAGCGGAGGATGTACAGCGAGTCCCCTCCCCGGATGGAGTATTGTTTGACTCCAAGAGGACATGCTTTCGGACCGATCTTGATGTGCCTAAATTCTTTCGGCAATCGATATTTTGCCGATGACGGGCTGGCGTCGGTCTTGGTGGCCCGAGAAACGGGCATCCCGGCAGACCTCCAGGTAGTCGATCGTAGGACGGGCAGGGAAGTGTCGTGGCCTGAATTTGTGTTTGTTCCAGGCCCTGCCGCAAATGAAGCAATGCGGAGCAAGCTCGCGTTTTCTGAGGCTGTGGTTAGCGAAGGGCTGGCGAAGACTTCATGACAGTGCGGTAACGTGAGGCGTTAGACGCGCAACAGCGGAGAGCCCGCGAATTTGCTCAGTTGACGCACGGATATTGGACGAATTCAAGAAATCGTATTGCGCATGTAAGTATTGGGAGTTGAGGCCCCGCATTCGAAAGTGTGCATGTGCGAGCCATTTAAGGCCCTACCACGTTGTTGGTTTGTTTGGTCAATCACGTCAGAGCGCCCAATGAAGAAATCAAACTCGCTCTTCTATGGGACCTTGAAAGTCATGCCTTGTTGACGGAAAAATTCTGTTATGGGAAGGAAATCTATTAGGACCGGTTGTCTACCGGTCGGGCTGCGGGGGCGCCTGCTACGACCAGAAAGGCCGCCTGGTAGACAACCCTGAAAGCGCAGTTGTCGGGCCGATGGCATGCACCTTTGCAACTTGGCATGTCGATGTCATGTCATTAGGCCAGAGTATCTGGCGGACTCGCCCAGTGCCGGGCCGATCCGCTATCCGTGCCGGCCAACCAGGCCAGTTACTTCATGTCGCATGCGCAAAGTGCCGGATCACTCCGTTACGGACGCGCCCCATCTATTTCAAACAGCTATCCGTACGGGTATTCCGAGCGATTTACGGGCGCGTTGGCCGTTGAAAACGATTTGCCAATCCCGTGCCGTTCAGGTGTTCGCCGCGTCGACATCACCTAGCCTGAGTATTCCACCGTCGGGAATTTCACCGTGTTCGGGATAGCGGCACAAAGCAACCGTTGGACGCCGCGCGAGCGCCACCATGCCGATGCGTCGCAGTTGCTTGCCGGTGGCCGGCAGACCGCTGGTTGAACCAGTGGCTGCCAGGCTGGAAGCGCAACCAGCTCCATGCGAGCTCGACCATCAACCACCGGCATCGCCGGTTGTCTGCCTTGCTTCGTAAGCGCGCGATTTCGCACACCTAGCTTCCGTTATTGATAAGGCTCACGATTGCGTCCGCAACCCAACTTTGCGGACGCAATCCATGACAGAAG
>NZ_FPBH01000082.1 GCF_900116445.1 Paraburkholderia aspalathi | reverse complement strand
AGCTCGATCGCAGGGATCTACAACTTCAACGGCAACTCCATTTACTCCGCGACGAAGGCCGGCATCCATGCGTTGTCGCGCCAGTTGCGAGTGGACGCGACCGGCAGACGCGTACGCGTGACGGAGATCTGTCCGGGCCGTGTCGCCACTGATATTTTTGGCCACGTGCATGGCGACATCGAGGCGGCGCGCAAGCAGTTCATCGACGGTTTCGAGTTGCCGCTGCCGTCCGATATTGCCGACGCCATCGCCTTTGCGATCGCTGCGCCGCTCGCGGTCAACATCAGCAATATGGAAATTCTGCCCACGCTGCAGGTGCCGGGCGGGCTGACGACGATCAAACGCGATCCCGCTGATCACAACGAGTAAGTGCGATCCAGAGTTCAACTAGGAGGTTTTCCATGCGTGCATCGGTACTGGTTACCCGTGCGTCATTTCCGGACATCGTCGACCGCCTGCGCGCGGATTTCGACGTGACCGACAACCCTGACGACACGATCTGGACGCAACCAGAGCTGATTGCCAGGCTGCAAGGCAAGGTGGGGGCCATGACGGCCGGCGGCGACCGGATCGACGCGACCTTGCTCGACGCCTGCCCGCAGTTGAAGGCGGTATGCAATATCGGTGTGGGCTACAACAACGTCGACGTGGAAGCCTGTACCGCGCGCGGTGTGCTGGTGACGAATACGCCGGACGTCCTGACGGATACCACCGCCGACTTCGGCTTCGCGCTGATGATGGCAACGGCGCGGCGCATCACCGAGTCGGAACACTTTCTGCGCGCCGGTGAATGGACCAAAACCGGACGCTTCGACATGTTCGTCAGCAACGACGTGCATGGTTCGACGCTCGGCATTCTCGGCATGGGACGTATCGGGCAGGCCATCGCGCGACGTGGTGCATTCGGCTTCGGCATGCGCGTGATCTATCACAATCGCTCGCAACTGGCGCCGGAAGTCGAAGAGGGCTGCAGGGCACGCTATGTCGACAAGGAGACCCTGCTGCGCGAGTCGGATCACCTGATCGTCGTGGTGCCTTACTCGGCCAGCTCGCACCACGCGATCGGCGCGGCGGAGCTCAAGCAGATGAAATCGTCGGCCACGCTGACCAACATCGCACGCGGCGGCGTAGTGGACGATGCGGCTTTGGCGGTGGCGCTGAACGAAGGCAGCATCGCGGCGGCCGGTCTGGATGTATTCGAAGGCGAGCCGGTTATCTGCCCGGCACTGCTTGCGCAAAAGAATGTGGTGCTCACGCCGCATATCGGCAGCGCGTCTGTCAGCACGCGACGTGCGATGGCCGCGCTTTGCGCAGACAATCTGATCGCCGCTCTGGGGCACGGCGCAGCGGCCGGCAAGCCGCCGACGCCGGTAAATCCGCAGGTGCTGACGCGCCCGACAGCCACGGCCTGAACGAAGACCGGCGCAGCATGCTGCGCCGGCGCAATGCCGCCGTTGTTTCTCAAGCGTGAGCGCTCCGATAAAGGAGCGCGCCACTGACGATGAGGCGCCCGCAGAGACGCCGCAAACTGGAGACAAACACCATGCACAACCACGCCTGCCGCGCTGCCGGAAGCCGTTTCGATTCATCATTCCCGAAACTTATTGCACCAGAAGAAAGGCCTCTGCAACGGCCTTTTTTTGCGAGCTAGTATCAACTCAACACGGAAGTCAATAACAGCTTCCGGGGGATGACGATGCTGCCGCGGGTCGAGTCAGGCCGGGATCATCGGTTCGATCCGAATCATTGGGACGTGCAACATGAAACTTCACTTTGACCTGGCGACGATGCTGCGAGGCGACTATGGGGCGCTGTTTCTCCATGGGATCGAACTCACGCTCGCGATGGCCGCGCTGGCATGGATACTCTCACTGGTCGTGGGCATTCTTCTCACGCTAATCCGCCTGACCAACAATCGCCTCGCGACGGCCTTCGTCGCGTCATTCGTGGCCTACCATCGCAATGTGCCGATGCTGGTCCAGATCCTGTTCTGGTACTTCGGCATTTCGAACATCCTGCCGGAATCGGTGCAGACGCTGCTGAACCACTATAACGGCCAGTTCATTTTTGCGGTCGTGGCGATCGGCTTATGCAGTGCAGCCTATCTCTCCGAAGATATCCGCAGCGGATTGCGTGCGATTCCCTATGGCCAGTACGAAGCTTCGCGAGCGCTGGGCCTGAACTTCCTGAACGGCATGCGTTTCGTCGTGCTTCCGCAAGCGTTGCGCAATGCAATTCCGCCGATGGTCAATCACGCAGTCCTGCTGTTCAAGAACACGAGTCTCGCGATGGCGATCGGCGCCGCCGAGCTGACTTATGTCACCCGGCAGATCGAGAACGAAACCTTCCTGTCTTTCGAGTCGTATTTCATCGCCACGGCGGTGTATCTCGGCCTCTCCCTTGTCATCATGCTGTGCGGCGCCAAAATCGCGATGCACTACCGCATTCCGGGAGTGAAGTGACATGCTCGATATCCTGCGCGACAACTGGACACTGCTGCTCATCGGGCAGTATCCGCATGGCCGGCTAGGCGGCATCGTACTGACGATATTGCTGTCGCTTTCAGCACTCGTCATCGCATTTCCCCTGGGTATCCTGGTCGCCCTGGCACGCATCAGCCCTTTCCGGTTTCTGCGCGCGCCGGCCACAGGTCTCGTCTACATGGTGCGAGGCATCCCGCTCCTGATGGTGATTTTCTGGGTGTACTTTCTCGTGCCTGTTTTGACTGGCTATCCGGTTACCGGGTTTGTCACCATGCTCTGCGCGCTTGTGATCTATGACTCGGCCTATCTGGGGGAAATCATCCGCGCGGGCATCGAGGGGCTGCCGAAAGGGCAGACCGAAGCCTCGAGAGCGCTCGGCATGAGCTACATGAAAACCATGCGTGCAGTCATCCTGCCGCAGGCGCTTTACAACGTGGTGCCGAGCATGGTCACGCAGTTCGTATCGACGATCAAGGAAACCTCGCTCGGTTACATCATCAACGTCCAGGAAATCTCCTTCGCAGCGGATCAGATCAACAACCGGCTGCTGACGAAGCCCTTTCCCGTGTATCTGATTCTCGCCTTGAGTTATTTCGCGCTGTGCTACGCGCTCACACA
>NZ_FPBH01000046.1 GCF_900116445.1 Paraburkholderia aspalathi | reverse complement strand
CCGACATACGCCTGCCGGTTGAACGCCAGACCAGTGACTGCCTGTGCGCCGGTTGCGCTGTTAAAGCCTTCTTCCAACTGGAAGATCGCCTTCGTGCCACCGCCCAGATCTTCGGAGCCCTTCAGGCCGAAGCGGCTGCCGGCCCAGATGCCGTTCAGCATCTTGATCACCGAGCGGCCGCCACTCGTCGAACCGAGCGACGTCTGGCTGCTCTGATAACCGATCCCCGTATCGACGATCCCGTACAGCGTCACGCTGCTCTGAGCGTGTGCGCCGAGGGCGACCAACCCAAGGGCCGAGGTTGCTATTACCTTTTTCATTTCTGCTCCTCTTTAAAAAACTTATTTGTCGTATCTGGCAGTGCCACACCGGCGCTGACTCTTAATCAAGCATTCAAAACACCGGGTGACCATTGATCAGGCTAGGCAACCACGTCGAAAACATCGGTACGTACGTCACAATGTTGATCGCGCTGAAGATAGCCAGGTAATAAGGCCACGCCACCTTGGTGGTTTCACCTATCGACACATTGCCGATCGCGCACCCGATGAACTGCACCGAACCAATCGGCGGATGCACGAGACCCAATGCGCAGTTCAGCAAAATCATGATGCCGAACTGAACGGGGCCGACGCCGGCATGCATCGCCATCGGCAGGAACAAGGGCGTGGTGATCAGGATGTGCGCGGCCATATCGACGAACGTGCCGAGGAAAATCTGGATGATGTTGATGTAAAGCAGCATCAACCAGGGCAAGCTCGTTGCACCGTCGAGCATGTGTTCGATGGCGTCGGGAATCTCCAGATAGGCCATCTGGTAGCGCAGCATGTTCGACACGCCGATCAGCAGCAACACCACGCCCGTGGTTTTAGCGGCCTTGGACAGCGCATGAAAGAGTTTCTTCATCGTCATCGTGCGATAGATGACGATCGTCAGCACGAGCGAATAAGCCACTGCGATAGCAGCGGCTTCCGTCGCTGTAGCAATACCCTTGGCCACGCAGAACAGAATGATCGCGATCACCATCAAGCCGGGCAATGCGCCGAGGAACGTGCGGGCCACCGCGAACCAGCCGGGAAAGCGCTGCAATTCGGTCGAGCCGTCAGGACGGCGCGGATAGCCGAACTTGACCGCTTGCCAGTACGCGGCGATGAGCACGAAACCCATCACCCAAAGCACCGGCAACAGACCAGAAAACAACAGATCGCCGATCGACACACCACTCATCTGGTGACCGTTCAACGTCCCCGTGATGCCTTGGGCCGCGAACGCATAGATGATCATGTTCGTCGACGTGGGCATCAGCGCGCCCGCCAGCGACGAATGGGTCGTCACGTTGACCGCATAGGCCGCGCTGTAGCCTTCGCGCTTCATCAGCGGAATGACGACGCCGCCCATGGCCGACGTGTCTGCCGTCGGCGAACCGGACACACCGCCGAACAGCGTGCACGCGACCACGTTAGCCATGCCGAGCCCACCGCGGAAATGGCCTACCGTGGCCTGAGCAAAGCGCAGGATGCGGTCGGCGATACCACCGTGCAACATCAACTCGCCGGAGAAAATGAAGAACGGGACCGCGAGAAACGAAAACGCGTTCATTCCCGAAATCATCGACTGCATGGCGGTAGCCGCCGGCAAGCCTTCATACAGATAGGTCAGGACGCACGAGAGTCCCAACGCGAACGAAACAGGAACCCCGAATACGAGGAAGACGAGGAAACTAACTGAGAGGATGGCAAGTTCCATGATTCTTCTATTTTTGTTTCTGTGCGAAAAGCCCCAGCAGGTTCTCGAACGAGAACAGAGCGATGCAGGCGCTGGCAATGACCGGAATCAGATATCGAAGCGCTTCCGGAAGGCCCAGGATCGGGATCTTGTCGTCCATCGTCGTTTCCGCCATCTGCCAGCAGCCGAAGAAGATCGCCACGGCCAGCACGATCAGGCAAATATGCTGGAACGCATGGGCGATCGTCTGGCCTTTCGGCGGCAGCTTCTTGACTAGCGAGTCAAGCCCGATGTGGCCGCCTTCGCGAACCTTGAGCGCAGCGCCGAACATGGCGATCACAATCACCAGCAGGAGGGCAATGGGCTCGACAAAATCCGGTGCATCGCTGAAGACATAGCGCATCACGACGCTATAAATCACCAGCAGACACAGCGTGGCGAGACTCGCCGACGCCACGACCACCAGCACGCGGAAGAGAAAATCGTTTGGGCGTTTCATGAATCTCATTGACCCCATCCTTGCATACAGCGGACTTATATTTGATCTTCAGGATTCCTGCTAACCATCACCGGCGCAGGAAACCGCGCGGCGGGAAGAACCAGCAGCGCGTGCTGCACGGCCCTTCTCCACCGCGTTACGTCCAAACTTATTTGACTGCCTGGATTTCGTCGACGAGTTGCTTCATTTGCGGCGTCTTTTCATACTTCGCCCAGACCGGTTGCATCGCCTTCACGAAAGCAGGACGGTCGATCTGCGACGCGGTAACGATCGTCGCGCCGCCCTTGGTGACCGTCTTTGCCGCGTCGGCTTCACGCGCGGTCCACAGCTTGGTGTAGTAAGGCACTGAGTCGGCCGCCGCCTTCTTGATGATGTCCTGTTCCTGCGGCGTCAGCGTGTCCCACACCTTCTTGGAGAACACCAGCACTTCCGGCGTCATCGAATGCTGGGTTTCGGAATAGACCTGCGCGACTTCGAAGTGCTTGGTCTCTTCGTACGACGGCAGGTTGTTTTCCGCGCCATCCACCAGACCCGTCTTCAGGCCCGTATAGACTTCGGCGAACGGCATCGGCGTCGGCGTGCCGCCCATCGCCTTGATTTCGTCGACCATCAGATCCGACGGTTGCACGCGTACCTTAAGGCCCTTCATGTCGGCGGGCGAATGGATGGCCTTCTTCGCGTACATCGAGCGCGCGCCGCTCTCATAGAACGTCAGCGCGATCATGCCCTTCGCCTTGAAGGCGTCGAGAATCTTCTGGCCTTCCGGGCCGTACATCACCTTGCGGAAATGGTCGATGTCGCGGAACAGGAACGGCAGCGACGGAATCATCGATTCAGGCACGATCTCGTTGAAGGCTGCACCGTTGGCGCGCGCCATATCCAGTGCGCCGATACGCACCTGATCGATCGTGTCGTTTTCGGAACCCAGCGCGCTGTTGCCGAAGACCTTCACGGAATCCTTGCCACCGGTTGCCTTGCTGATTTCTTCACCCATATATTTCACGGCCATATTGGTCGGATAGGTGTCGCCATGCACGTCCGACACGCGGAACACGCGCGCGTGTGCCGATACGGTGCTGAACGCCAGCACGGAGGCCGCGACAATCATCGAAACACGGGAAGAGGCAAACTTGTTTTTCATCGTGACATTCCTTGAAATTAGATCATCCGGATGCGGAGGGCCGCTTACGAAGGACCGCTTTCGCGGGGTCGCTTACGGAAGGCCGCTTACGGATGCGACATGGTTTTGATGCGTCTCCCGGCTCCACGCACGCAACCCCTGTGGGTAGCGTGCGGTTTGCCGTGCTGGCCTGTTCTGCTTCCCCGGAACAGATGCTCAGCACTCCTGTCAGACAACTCGACTTCTTTGCTTCGACTGCTTGGGCATGAACCCCGCGCGCGTTGGTCATGCGCGCAGAGAACGCTGCCCTCTTTGTCCAGCGCCCCAAAACCATCTTGAAATGAATTTGTTGGGGCTCATATGTTGTACGACGACATATGAAGTCTATAAAACGTGGTATGAGTTGTACAGCCGGTATTTACCCGCACGACAGCGGGTTAGACGTAAAAGTTTCTGAGTCGAAATCCGGCCTGAAAGCTATGCCAGAAAGGGATGCGAGCAAAATCTCCGCTTCGCAGATTTATATTTTTCGTAGGGAGGAAGATGACCCGAGAGTGGCATTTTTGCCACTATGTTGTACGACAAGTGATGAATAAAAGGCTGCAACTGTTGGGCGCCGGCGTGCTAATTCCCCGGCGCCCCGCCTCATTCACGTCGCTTATTCAGAGTTCGCCCGCGTATTCGGGCTCAGGCAGCCCGGTCACAGCGGGGCGAACGGCGAACAGGTGGCCGTCGTGTTCACTCGCGCCCGTCGCGGGACGGATCGACGTCACGAACAGCGTGTCCAGATCCCGGCCGCCGAACGCGCACATCGCGGGCTTCACGGCCGGCACGGCAATCTGCCGATCGAGCTTGCCTTGCGGCGTAAAGCGCAGCAAGAGGCCGGCGTCGTTTGCGCAAATCCAGTAGCAGCCGTCCGCATCCACGGCTGCGCCGTCGGGACGACCAGCGTAATCATGCAGATCAGCGAATACGCGCCGATTGCGCGGCTCGCCCGCTTCGATGTCGTAATCGAACGCCCAGATTTGCCGGCGCAGAGGATGCGAGTCCGACAGATACATCGTGGTTCCATCCGGCGACCACGCCAGACCGTTTTGCGTGATCAACGCGTCGACAACCGGCGCCGACAACACGCCGCGCTCGTCGAAGCGATAGAGTGCGCCCGCAGGATTTGCCGCTGCCATATCCTGCACCATCGTGCCGGACCAGAAGCGCCCTTGCCGATCGCAACGGCCGTCGTTGAAGCGCATATCGTCGAAAGCGAAGTGCGGCGCGGCGAGCTTTCTGCCCGTCACCTTCATCGCTTCGCGACGGGGCGCGCCTTCAGTCAGCGTGACAGCGAAGAGCCCCGTCTCACAGCCAGCCAGGACCGTGCCGTGATGATCGAAGGCGATGCACGCCACCTTCTCCGGCAATTGCCACTCGGTGCGCTCAGCCGTTTCGAGCCGTAGCCGCACGATCTTTTGCGCCGGAATATCCACCCAGTAAAGTGCCTGTTCCGCAACACGCCATACAGGGCTCTCGCCGACCGACGCGGGCGCCTGCCCTGCCGCCTCGACACGCTCCACCCGCGGGTTCGTCAAGCCGCTCACCGCTTCGGCTCCATCGGACCGGCCAGCACGAACGGGCCACCCTGGAAATGCTGCGTCGGATCGTCGAGGTCGGTGGTGGGCGCCGTGACCGGAAAGAGGTGCTCGAACTCGATCGAACTGTCCTGCGGACGAAAACCAAGGAACGCCGCCTTGGTGTTGTCGACCCACTTGGTCCGGTTATCCGACACGCCATAAACGATTGCGTGGCCAACCCGGTTGGTGAACAGCGAGCAGCGCACCAGTTCGATAAAGTCGCGATAGCTCAGATAGGTGACGAGCATGCGCGGATTCTTCGGCTGCTCGAACGACGAGCCGATCCGCAGACACACCGTCTCGAGACCGAAGCGGTCGAAGTAGTAGCGCGACAGCGATTCGCCGAAGCACTTCGTCACGCCATACAGGCTGTCGGGACGCAGCGGCGCGTCGATATCGACCACCGACGTCGTGGGATGAAAACCCACCGCATGATTCGAGCTCGCGTACACGATGCGCTTCACGCCCTGCTTCTGCGCCGCCGAATAAAGGTTGTACAGGCCGCGGATATTCGCTTCGAGCAGATCTTCGAACGGCGCCTCGACGGAGATGCCGCCCAGATGCACGACCGCATCCACGCCTTCCAGCAGCGCGTGAACGGCGGCTTCATCTGCGAGGTCCACGATCGATGCTTCTTCGTGCGCCGCCACTTCGCCCAGCGGCGCGATATCGGTGACGCGCACGACATCGGCCCATGCAGCGAGCGCACCGCGCAACTGCTGGCCGAGGTTGCCGGCAGCGCCGGTGAGCAGAAGACGGCGGAAAGGTTTCTGCGCCGCCGGGCGGTCGAGGTTCGAGTCAGTCATGTCTCAGTCTTTGTCGTGATTACGATCGGTACTATCAGGTCACCGGCGCCGGATTGAACAGCGTCAACGCATTGTGGAGTTTGAGTTTCTCCGCGCACGTCTCTTTACGTCCGCTTGCGACGTCGAGCATCAGGCGGAACAGCTCCCAACCCACGTCTTCGATCGTCGCTGCGCCGGTCGCAATAGTACCGGCGTTTATATCCATCAGATCGTGCCAGCGGCGCGCGAGATCGGAGCGCGTCGCGACCTTGATGACGGGCACTTCAGCAAGGCTGTACGGCGTGCCGCGGCCGGTCGTGAATACATGCAAGTTGATGCCCGCCGCGACCTGCAGCGTGCCGCAGATGAAATCGCTCGCCGGCGTGGCTGCGTAAATCAGGCCCTTCTGCTTGACCTTTTCACCAGGCGACAGCACGCCGGAGATGGCCGAGTTGCCCGACTTGATGATCGAGCCCATCGCCTTTTCAACGATGTTCGACAAGCCGCCCTTCTTGTTGCCGGGCGTGGTGTTGGCGCTGCGGTCCGCACCGCCGCGCTTCAGATAATCGTCGTACCACTGCATCTCGCGGATGATCGCAGCCGCCACGTCCGCGTTGGCCGCGCGTGCCGTCAGTTGATCGACACCGTCGCGCACTTCGGTGACTTCGGAGAACATCACCGTCGCCCCGGCACGCACCAGCAAATCAGTAGCGAAGCCCACGGCGGGGTTGGCGGTCAGCCCGGAAAACGCATCGCTGCCGCCGCATTGCACGCCGATCACCAGATCGGAGGCCGGGCAGGTCTCGCGGCGACGATTGTTCAACCGCTTCAGGTGGCCTTCGGCCATTCGCATGATCGACTCGATCATCGACTGGAAGCCGACGTGCGCATCATCCTGCAGCACTACCACATCGCCATTCAGATCGCCTTCGACGTCGCCGATGTCGGCCACTTCAGCGACATTCGCAGCAGCGGCAATCGGAATCGTGCCCGGCGGCATCAGGCGTTCAGGCTGCAGCTTCTCGCAGCCGAGGCTGACCATCATCACTTCGCCGCCGAAGTTCGGATTCAGGCTGATGTTGCGCACGGTGCGGATCGGCACCATTGCGTCCGGCGCGTCGATCGCGACGCCGCAACCATAGGTATGGCCGAGGCTCACCACGTCGTCGACGTTCGGATAGTGCGGCAGCAGTTCTGCCTTGATACGCGTAACCGCGTGCTGAACTACATCAGCAACGCATTGCACCGTGGTCGTGATGGCCAGAATGTTGCGCGAGCCGACCGAGCCGTCGGCATTGCGATAGCCTTCGAACGTGAAGCCTTCCAGCGGCGGCATTTCCGGCGCCTTGATGGTGGCGATCGGCAGATCTTCCAGCCCCGGCGGACTCGGCATGCGGATTACGTGTTCGTTGATCCAGCTTCCCTTCGGCAAATCCTTGAGCGCGTAACCGATCACCACGTTATAGCGGATGACTTCGTCGCCTTCCGCGAGATCGGCCAGCGCGACTTTGTGCCCCTGCGGCACACGCTCGCGCAGCGCGAGGCCATCGGGAAATACGGCGCCCTCACCCAGACCGCCGTCGTTGACGACGATCGCGACATTGTCATTGGGGTGAACGCGAATGTAGAGCGGGGTTTGTTCCATGACATCGATCCTTGTGGCGATTTCACGCCTGCTGCGCCAACCGTTGCGCCAACTGTTGCGTCAATCATTCATACGTCATCCTACAACATGAAAGATTGCCCAGACGTTCCGTATTTACCCTATGGCGCGCATTATGCCGTGAAAACATCGTTGAGTTAGCCGAATTGTTGTTGTACGATGACGTATAAGAAATCATCATTTCTAAATACCAACCCCATTCGACGCCCTGGATACTCATCATGACGACACCGCAGGAACTGAAGCAGATCGTTTCGGAAGGCCTTCTGTCCTTCCCCGTTACCGACTTCGACGAACAAGGCGATTTCCGCGCCGACACCTATGCCGAGCGCCTCGAATGGCTCGCGCCTTACGGCGCCTCGGCGCTGTTCGTCGCCGGCGGCACGGGCGAATTCTTCTCGCTCACGCATAACGACTACTCGAACGTCGTGCGTACGGCAACCGAAGTCTGCAAAGGCAAAGTACCGATTCTCGCCGGCGCCGGCGGCCCGACCCGCGTCGCAATCGCGTATGCCCAGGAAGCCGAACGTCACGGCGCGAACGGCATTCTGCTGATGCCCCACTACCTGACCGAAGCCTGCCAGGAAGGCATCGCGGCGCACGCCGAAGAAGTCTGCAAGTCCGTGCCGAACATGGGCGTGATCATCTACAACCGCGCGAACTCCAAGCTTAACGCCGACATGCTCGAAGGGCTGGCCGAGCGCTGCCCCAACCTGATCGGCTTCAAGGACGGTGTGGGCGAGATCGAGAACATGGTGTCGATCCGCCGCCGCCTCGGCGACCGCTTCTCCTATCTCGGCGGCCTGCCTACCGCTGAAGTCTACGCCGCGGCCTACAAGGCGCTGGGCGTGCCGGTGTACTCGTCGGCCGTGTTCAACTTCATCCCGAAGACCGCGATGGACTTCTATCGCGCGATTGCCGCGAACGACCACGCGACGGTCGGCAAGCTGATCGACGAATTCTTCCTGCCGTATCTGGCGATCCGCAACCGCCGCCAGGGCTACGCGGTCAGCATCGTGAAGGCCGGCGCGAAGCTGGTCGGCCACAGCGCAGGTCCGGTGCGCGCACCGCTGACCGATCTGACCGAAGAAGAAATGGCGCAACTCGACGTGCTGATCAAGAAGCTCGGCGCGCAGTAACACAGCAAGGCGCCAAGCCGTGCGAGCCTGGCCGAACCTGGCTCGAGCACGCGGCACCGTAAAGAGCGCCCGGGACGGCAACGTCACCGGGCGCTTTTTCACAGATAAAAAGTTCAGGAGATGACGATGGAAATGAGCCGCACCGCGAGCCCCGCCCATGTCGCAAAGCGCACCAAGGTCCGCTACGGGATTCTGTTGCTGATCTTTGTGATCACGACATTCAATTACGCGGACCGCGCCACGCTCTCAGTAACCGGATCCGCGATGCGCGCCGAGTTCGGTTTCGACGCGATCAGGATGGGTTACATCTTCTCGGCGTTCAGCTGGGCCTATGTTCTGTCGCAATTGCCGGCGGGCTGGCTGCTCGACCGTTTCGGCGCGCGGCGCGTCTACGCGGCGAGCATTTTCCTGTGGTCGTTGTTTACGTTGCTGCAAAGCTCGATCGGCCTGCTGGGCAGCGCAGCCGCCGCCGTCATCGCGCTGTTCGTGCTGCGCTTCGCCATGGGCGCCGCTGAATCCCCGGCGTTTCCGGCCAATGCCAAAGTCGTGGCGAGCTGGTTTCCCACCAACGAACGCGGCACCGCCTCCGCCATTTTCAATTCAGCGCAATACTTCGCAGCGGTCATTTTCACGCCGCTGATGGCCTGGCTGACCCATGCGTTCGGCTGGCACGCGGTCTACCTCGTGATGGGCGTGGCCGGACTGTTACTCGCCCTCACCTGGCTGAAGGTGATGAAGAACCCCGCCGATCACCCGCGTGTCTCGCGTGCCGAACTCGACTACATCGAACAGGGCGGCGGCGTGGTGAACGGGCACACGAAAGCAGCCCGGGCTGCGGACGTCGCCAGCACCGGTGGCTGGTCGCTGGTGCGTCAACTGCTGACTAACCGCATGCTCGTCGGCGTCTATCTCGCCCAGTACTGCATCAACGTGCTGACCTACTTCTTCCTGACCTGGTTTCCGATCTACCTCGTGCAGGCCCGCGGCATGACGATTCTGCAGGCCGGTCTGGTTGCATCGCTGCCGGCGATCTGCGGATTCTCCGGCGGCGTGCTGGGCGGCGTCCTGTCCGATGGGCTGATCCGGCGCGGGCATTCGCTCACCATCGCGCGCAAGGTGCCGATTGTCGGCGGCATGCTGCTGTCGGTGTGCATCATCGGCTGCAACTATGTTTCGACCGACTGGATCGTCGTCGCGCTCATGTCGCTCGCGTTCTTCGGCAAGGGTATCGGCGCACTCGGCTGGGCCGTAGTGGCGGATACATCGCCGAAAGAGGCACTCGGTCTGTCGGGCGCGATCTTCAATATGTTCGGCAATGTCGCCGGCATCGTGACGCCCATCGTGATCGGCTATCTCGTCGCGAAGACCGGGTCGTTCAACGGCGCGCTGGTTTTCGTCGGCCTGAATGCCCTGTTGACGGTGTTCAGCTATCTCGTGATCGTGAAAGACATCAAACGGGTCGAACTGCGCCGCGGCTAGCAGTCAGGCTGTTATCGTACTTCCCGGGGCGCCTACAAATTAACGCGGCTTGTCCGCCAGGCGCCTGAAACCGGGCATCGACGCCAGGTCCGACACCGATGCCGAAATTGATCCGGCGTTTATATAATCAGTCGTCAGACGACGGTATAATGAATCGCAAGAAGTACCTGCAACTATCTGATTCAAGGGGCGTTTTCGATGGCTACACCACTGGCATCCGCAGCACCGCCACGGCGCGCGCGCAATCTTGCCGAGTTTGTCGTCAGCTACGTCACCGAGCAAATCGCGTCTAACGCCTTGAAGCCCGGCGACAAACTGCCGACCGAATCGCAACTGATGGTCACGCTGAGCGTGAGCCGCACCGTCATCCGTGAAGCGATTTCACGCTTGCAGGCAGGCAAGATCATCGAGACGCGCCATGGCATCGGCAGTTTCGTGCTGGAACCGCAGCGCGAAAAGCTGGGCATCGACATGGTGCCCGCCACCACCTTGCGCGACGTACTGTCGATCCTGGAACTGCGTATCAGCCTTGAAACGGAATGCGCGGGTCTCGCCGCTCAACGGGCCAAACCAGACGACCTCGCGCGCATGCGCGCCGCGCTCGACGCGATCGAAGCCACCCGCCACAACGGGCTGGATAGCGTCGATGCCGACTTGCAATTCCACATCTCCGTGGCGCGCGCAACCGGCAACCGCTATTTCGTCGACATCCTCACGCAAATGGGCAGCGCGCTGATTCCGCGCAACCGGCTCGACTCGGCGGGGATCGCGCGTGCTGAACCCGACGCGTATCTGTCGCTCGTCAACCTGGAGCACGAAAGCATTCTCGAGGCGATCACGCGGCACGACGCAGAAGGCGCGCGCGCGGCGATGCGTATGCACCTGTCGAATAGCCGCGAGCGGCTGCGGCGCGCCAACGAAGCGGCGGAAGCAAATAGCTGATTCCTTGCGCTGAGCAAGGTCTGATTCATCACGCTGAATGCAAAAATGGCCGGGATATCTCGGCCATTTTTTGTCTCATGCGGCGCCCACTTGGGCGCCGCTCACGGCTTCGCTTAGCTGCGCGTGATCTCGCCGTCACGACGGCGCCACAGGTCCAGCGGGTTGGCGTCAGCCAGCGCTTCCGGCAGCAGATCAGCCGGAAAATCCTGATAGCACACCGGACGCAGGAAGCGCTCGATCGACGTCGTCCCTACTGACGTCGCCCGGCTATCGGACGTCGCCGGGAACGGGCCGCCATGCACCATCGCGTGCGAAACCTCGACGCCGGTCGGGAAACCGTTGACCAGAATCCGGCCGGCCTTGCGCTCGAGAATCGGCACCAGTTTCTTCGCCGCCGCGAGATCCGCGTTATCCATCTGCACCGTGGCGGTCAGTTGACCATCGAAGTGTTCGGCGACGGCGAGCAATTCCTGCTCGTCCTTGCAGCGCACGATGGTCGACGCAGGCCCGAAAACCTCATCCTCCAGTGCCGGCGTGGACAGGAAAGTCTGCGCATCGGTCACGAACAGGGCTGCGCAAGCCTGCGTCGGTCCTGTCGCGTCAATGCCGCGGGCAACCGCCTCGACGCCGCGCGTCGCCGCCAGCTTGTCCTCGCCCTCTTCGTAGGCCGCGTGAATGCCGGCGGTCAGCATGGTCTGCGCCGGCTTGCCGCTCAGCGCCTCGGACGCCGTTGCAACGAAGCCCTTGAGTGCATCGCTGTCGATGGCGATCGCGAGCCCCGGGTTGGTACAGAACTGGCCCGCGCCGAGCACCAGCGAATCGACGAAGCCACGCGCGATGGTCTCACCGCGTTGCGACAGCGCGTTCGACAGGAGGAACACCGGGTTGATGCTGCTCATTTCCGCGTAGACCGGAATCGGCTCGGCCCGGGCAGCCGCGACGCGCATCAGCGACGTGCCGCCTGCGCGCGAACCCGTGAAGCCCACCGCCTTGATCGCCGGATGCGCGACCAGCGCTTCACCGACCGAATTGCCGGCGCCGACGATCATCGAAAACACGCCTTCAGGCAAGTCCATGTCCTGCGCGACTTGCTGAATCACACGACCGACCATCTCCGAGGTGCCCAGGTGAGCACGATGCGCCTTCACCACCACCGGGCAGCCTGCCGCGAGCGCCGCAGCGGTATCGCCGCCCGCCACTGAAAACGCGAGCGGGAAGTTGCTGGCGCCGAACACGGCGACCGGGCCCAGCGGAATCTTTTGCATCCGCAGGTCGGAACGCGGCAGCGGCTTGCGCTCGGGCAACGGTGAATCGAGCGTGGCGGCGAGCCATTGGCCGGCGCGTACGACTTGCGCGAACAGTTTGAGCTGGCCAGTCG
Source organism: Paraburkholderia aspalathi (assembly GCF_900116445.1). Classification (GTDB taxonomy): domain Bacteria; phylum Pseudomonadota; class Gammaproteobacteria; order Burkholderiales; family Burkholderiaceae; genus Paraburkholderia; species Paraburkholderia aspalathi. The sequence goes on along the minus strand of NZ_FPBH01000046.1, from coordinate 49,741 downwards.
TGCGGCCGCGTTCGCCTTCGAGGCGCGCCTTCGGCAAGCCGGACTCTTCGTGCGCACGCTGGATCAGCGCGTCGCCGAGCGCCGTGATGCCGTCCGCGATACGCTCTAGAAACTCGGCGCGCACCGTGAGCGGCAGATGCCGGTACGGGTCGAACGCTTTCTGTGCGAGTTCACAGGCAAGCTCGACATTCGCGACCGAGCCACTGCCGAACACCGGCTCGGCGATGTCGGATCCCGTGGCGGGATTGAACGCGCGCAAGGGTTTTTCCTCGCCGCGCACTGCTTTGCGGCCAATCAGCATTTCGCCGGTAATAGACATTTCGCTTTCCTTGGATGGACATCTTAGATATAGGTCATCCTACAACATTGAGTAACCTATGCGCAACCTGAAACCCTTGCTCAGCGAGGAATTCGGGTTTACGTGGCCGTTACAACCAATCGGTCCGATGCTAATCTTCGTTAAGATGTACGACGACCTATAACATTTCAATCAGTAAACGTCGGAGCTTGCCCGCTTATCTGCCAGCTTATCTGCCAGCTTATTTGCCAGCTTACCTGCCCGCTCAATCGCAGCTCGAGGAGACACCCATGACAGCCGCCACGCCTTACCAGCCTTTGCCCAATAGCTTTCGCCGCGCCGTCTGCGGCGGCGAAACCCTGATCGGCTGCTGGGCTTCGCTTGCCAGCCCGATTGCTACGGAGCTGCTTGGCATTGTCGGCTTCGACTGGATGCTGCTGGATGCCGAGCATGCACCGAACGACGTTCTGACGCTGATCCCCCAGTTGATGGCGCTCAAGGACAGCCCGAGCGCGCCGGTGGTGCGGCCGCCGGCCAACGACAGCGTGTTCATCAAGCGACTCCTCGACAGCGGCTTCTCGAATTTTCTGGTGCCGTTCGTCGATAGCGCCGAAGACGCGGTGCGCGCTGTCGCCGCGACGCGTTACCCGCCGCAGGGTATCCGCGGCGTCTCGGTGAGCCAACGAGGCAATCGCTATGCGACCGTTGCCAATTACTTCGATATCGCCAACGACAACGTCTGCGTCATCGTTCAGATCGAGAGCCGCAAGGCGGTCGATAATATCGACGAGATCCTCGCCGTGGACGGCGTCGATGCCGTATTCGTCGGACCGTCCGATCTTGCGGCTGCCTACGGCCACATCGGCAACCCGAACCATGCCGACGTGCAACAGGCCATAGCGCGCGTCTTCGAGCGCGCACAGGCGGCCGGCAAGCCGAGCGGCATCCTCGCGCCCGTGCAGGCCGACGCGGAGCGCTATATCTCGATGGGCTGCCGCGTCATCGCGGTCTGTGCCGATATGGGGCTGCTGAAAGCCGCAGCGCAGACCGTTCAAAAACACTTCATGCAGAAACAGGCGGACCGGAAGTAAGGACGGCCACCATGACATCTCCGGAGATTTCCATGCAAAAAGCAGGCTTTATCGGACTCGGCATCATGGGCAAGCCCATGGCCGCCAACCTTCTCAAGAACGGCGTGGCTCTCGCGGCGTTTACGCGCAGCGGCGTTCCAGACGAACTCACCCAGGCCGGCGCCGTCGCGTGCGACAGCCCAGCCGCCGTGGCCGCGCATGCCGACGTGATCTTCGTCATGGTGCCGGATACGCCGGACGTCGAACGCGTGCTGTTTGGCGAACACGGCCTCGCCGAGGCCTTGCGCCCCGGACAGACGGTGGTCGACATGAGCTCGATTTCGCCGATGGCCACCCGTGACTTCGCAGCCCGCGTCCGTGAGCGCGGCGCGGACTATATGGACGCACCCGTTTCAGGCGGCGAGGTCGGCGCCAAGGCCGGTTCGCTGACCATCATGGTGGGTGGCGAGCCGGCGACTTTCGATAGCGTGAAGCCGCTCTTCGACATGATGGGCAAGAACGTCACGCTGATCGGCGCCGTCGGCGCGGGCCAGGTGTGCAAGGTGGCCAATCAGGTCATCGTCGCCGCGACGATCGAGGCCGTCGGCGAAGCGCTGCTGCTCGCCTCCAAAGCCGGTGTCGATCCGGCGCGTGTACGCGAAGCACTGATGGGCGGCTTTGCGTCCTCGCGCATTCTCGAAGTACACGGTGAACGGATGACGAAGCGCACCTTCGACCCGGGCTTCCGGATCGAGCTCCACCAGAAGGATCTGAATCTCGCGCTCTCGACGGCCCAGGCGCTCGGCGTCTCCTTGCCGAATACGGCCACCTGCCAGCAGCTCTTCAACGCCTGCGTCGCGCATGGCGGCAAAGCATGGGATCACTCCGCCATGGTGCGCGCGCTCGAAATACTCGCCAATCACGAGATCGGCCAGAAGACCGCCTGAACCTGCAAGGCCGCAAGCCCAATCCGCAGCGCCGTTTCCGCCTGCTCTATGCAAATAGAGAAGATGGAACGGCGCACGCCGCGTTAGGCGTCCTCGCGAATCTTCACAGCAACCCAACCACACTCATCAACAAAGTTTCATTACAAATATTAAGGATGACTGACGGCCATGCAAATGGGTTCGATATTCGCCGCTTAATCAAGCGACGGATTGAAGAGGCATGGCCCATCGAAAACTGACGATCACTTACAACGCCCGCAAAGGGCAAGGAGACATCCGTGGCATCTAAAGATAAAAACAACGGCAAGCCGGCGACATCGAGAATCCGCAGCCAGGACGAACCCAACTCACCTAAACGCAGAGCGTTTATCGTGCTCGCGGGAACCTCCGCGGGCGCAACCCTGCTAGGCGGGCTGTCCGCCTGCGGCGGCAGCAGCGGCTCTTTAAGCGCTACGACACCCGTGTCGACTACGCCAACCGCAGCTGCGGACCCAATCTGGGGACCAACCGGCCAGGCAACGGCGATTATCAACAAGCTTGCGGGCATCACCACGTCGACGTTCCCCGCGGTTGATTTCCAGGTGACGGGCTACGGCGCACGGACGCTGCCGGCGTCCGCCTTGATCCAGGCAAGCGCGTGGCCCGGTGGCGCGATTTCATGGGTGACGGGCTCGCAGGCTGCAACGTCGCCGCAAAGCCCCGGCTCGAACGTGATGGTGCCGTGGGATATGACGGACACCGGCTATGATTCGTGCTCCGCGTTCAATGCCGCGATTCAGGCCGCGCATGCGGTGGGCGGCGGGCGCGTGGTGGTGCCTGCGGGCAACTGGTACTGCGGCGGCCCAATCGTTCTCCTGAGCAACGTGAATTTCCATTTGAGCTCCGGTTGCACGATCTATTTCAGCCCGAACCCGGCTGACTACGCGAAGAATGGTCCGTACCCGACTGCGAACGGCAATTTGTACTGGACGCGCTGGCAAGCGAACGACTGCCTGAACTTCGGCTCGCCGATCTATGCGTATCAGCAGAACAACATCGCGCTGACCGCCGACGACAACACCTGCGTTCTGAACGGTCAGGCAATGACGCCGATGCAGTTGAGCACCAAGCCGCCGACGTCGTGCTGGTGGACCTTCAAGGGCACGAGTAGCGCGTACGGTTACGTGAAACCGGCTTCGGGAGGCACACCGGTTTCGCAAGCCGACGCCAACACGGGCACCACCTCCTACCCGGCCAACGCCGGCACCTACCCGGCCAGCACTGCCCTGACGAGTCTGCCCGCGGCCCAGGTCACGAATCCGCAAGCCAACGTGTCGTTCACGAATCAGGATGGCACGACGACGACACTGATGAATCTGCTCACCGTTTCGGGATGGAATCAGGACCAGAACTATCTGCCCGCGCTGTCGGAACTCGGCGTGCCCGTTGTGAATCGCGTCTTCGGCCTCGGTCACTTTCTGCGTCCATGCATGGTCGAATTCATCGGCTGCACCAACGTGCTGCTGCAGAATTACCACACGCAGAACACGCCGTTCTGGCAGCACCATCCGACCGATTGCACGAACGTGGTGATCGACGGCGTGTTTGCCGACAGCATCGGCCCGAACAACGACGGCTTCGACCCGGATGCGTGTAACAACGTGCTGGTGCAGAACGTTCAGTTCAACACCGGCGACGACTGCATCGCGATCAAATCCGGCAAGTGCCTCGACACGGAGTACGGCCCGATGCAGAACATCGTGGTCCAGAACTGCACGATGCAGAGCGGCCATGGCGGCCTCACGATCGGCAGCGAAATGAGCGCGGGTGTGGAAAACGTCTACGCGCGCAATCTGACGATGCAGAACGAGAACTGGGCGACCAATCCGCTGAATATCGCGCTTCGCTTCAAGACCAACATGAACCGTGGTGGCTTCATCAACAACGTGTGGATCAATGGTGTAACGCTGGCCAATGGCGTGAATCTGGCGGGGAAATACGGCGGCGGCGCGCTGGGCTCGAGCGTTCCGGGTTCGGTCCCCGGTACGGGCACGGTCGGTCTCGCGGCAAACCCGTCTACCGGACAGGGCGGCCTGATCACGTTCGACTGCGATTACAGCCCCTCGGGCGATTCGGTGCGCTGGAACCCGGCGACGATCAACAACGTCAACATCACGAACGTGAACGCGACCAACGTGTCGGGTACGGTGAGTTACGCGATGCCGACAGGCTTCTCCGCGACATCGGCTTCGTGCTTCCAGGCAATCGTCGCGCAGGGGCCGGTCGCTGCGGACTACAACGGTCCGCTACCCGTGCCGACAGTGCAGCCGATTACCGGCGTGACGATCTCGAACTGCAACCTCGGAACGCCGATCTGCGTGGGACCCGCAACTACGACCACGCCGGGGCCGGTCTTTGTGAGCAACGTGAAAGCCATCACGCTCAGCAACGTGGTGATCGGTGGCGTCACGTATAACAGCTCGCTGGTGGGCTGATGGGCAAGCGGTCTCCGGCATGCGTCATGCTGGAGACCTTACGTCGACCGTCGATCAGCGTTAAGGGTTAAGGGTTAAGGGTTAAAGCGCGAGGTAAAACAAATGGCGGCACCCTCGGGCGCCGCCATTTTCATTACCCGACGCCATTCGCGGCCCGGGCCTAACCGTGACTCACTTGGCCGCTACAGTCGCTGCCACCCAGCGCGGGTCGATCGTCTTATCACCGCTTCGGGCCAGCAGGCACACCACAGCAGCCGCAATGATGTCGAACACAGCCAGCACCACGAACAACGGGCTGTAGCCGATCTGCGTGACCAGCACGCCGAACAGCGCCGTGAACGCCGCTGCGCCCAGGTAACCCGCCATGCCGCCCATGCCTGTGGCAGTGGCAACTTCGTTCTTGCCGAACATGTCAGAGGTAATCGCATACAACGCACCCGACAGGGTCTGGTGGGCAAAGCCGCCGACACACAGCAGTGCGACGGCCGCATAAGGACTCGCCACCAACCCGACGCAAGCCGGCCCGATCATGCAGAGCGCGCCAACAACGAACACCATCTTGCGCGACGTGAACAGCGAGACCTTCGCGTACTTATGAAACAGCGGGCTGAGATAGCCGCCGAGCACGCAGCCGATATCCGCAGCAAGAAAAGGCATCCACGCGTACAGCGCGACTTCCTTCAGGTTCATGTGCCGCTCGGTCATCATGTACAACGGAATCCACGCGTTGAAGGTCTGCCAGGCCGGCTCGGAAAGAATCCGCGGAATGCCGATTGCCCAGAAGTCACGGCTGCCGAGCATGGAAGCCCAACTGCGTTTGACCGCGCCGGCGTCGCTGTGCTTTGCCTCCTGCCCGCTGAGGATGTAATCGCGCTCGGTGTCGCTCAACAGCTTCTGTTTCTGCGGGTGCTTGTACAGCAGCATCCACAGCGCGCTCCAGACAATCCCCGCCACGCCGACGATCAGGAAAGCCCATTGCCATTGACCGTGCAATAGCGCCCAAACGACCAGCGGCGGCGCAAGCAGCGCGCCGACGGACGAGCCGATATTGAACCAGCCGATCGCAACGGAACGCTCCTTGGCCGGAAACCACTCGCTCGTCGCCTTAACGCCGGCCGGGATGCCCGCCGCTTCGGCGATACCGAGCACGCCACGGAAGAACGCCAGGCTGCGCCAGCCCGTCGACCATGCCGCCGCGGCACAGGCCAGCGACCAGGCCAGCGCGAACGCCGCAAAGCCGATCTTGGTGCCGACGGTGTCGAGCACATAGCCCGCGACCGGCTGCATGAACGCATAACAAAGTTGCCACGCCACCACGACATGCGAATACTGCGCGGTGGTGATGTTGAGATCCTTCATCAGCGTCGGCGCCGCAACCGACAGCGTATTGCGCGCGAGGTAATTGATGATGAGCCCGGCCGCGACCAGGCTCACCATCCACCAGCGGATGCCCTTGATTTTCATGACTGTGTCTCCTCGTATTCCTTAACCAATCAGGACGGCTGGCCCGTTGTGTCGTTGCCTGCGTTGTCGTCGCGCGAGTAATCGATGCCGACGAAGCTGCCGCCCTGGTAACGCTGACCCAGGGCATCGAGCGGATTCGGCCGTGCCAGGATTTCCTCGGCGTAGGCTTCGGCGTCCTGGGTCGGTTGATAACCGAGGCGCTCGGCGCCGCTGTTGTCCCACCAGCTACGTGTGTTGGCTGACACGCCCCACACGGTGATGAAGCCGATGTCCTCTGCCTCGACACAGCGGTCGAGGAAATGCAGCAGATCGCGATGACCGAACCAGGTGCTCAGGTGTCGCTGCTCGGTGGGCCGCTCGAGGCAACTGCCGATGCGCACGCAAACACTCTCGATGCCGTGCTTGTCCCAATACATTCTTGCCAGTGCTTCACCCCACACCTTGCTCAGGCCGTAGAAACCGTCCGGACGCAGTGCGCAATCGAGGCTGAGATGCTCGGTGACCGGATACATGCCGATCGCGTGATTCGAGCTGGCAAACACCACCCGCCGAACGCCTTGCCGGCGCGCGCCTTCGTACACCTCGACCAGCGCGCGCAGGTTGTTGTCGATGATTTCAGGCAGCGGACGTTCCACGCTCGTGCCGGCGAAGTGAATCAGCACGTCGACACCCTTCAGCAGGCGATCCACGACGGCGGGGTCGCGCAGGTCGCCGTGCATCACGTCCTCGCCTTCCACCAGCGGCACGAGGGGCTTCGAACCCGCCGCCGAACGCAAGGGGATGCCGCGGCCGACCAGCGCCGTCCGCACTACCGAGCCGAGCTGGCCGCCGGCTCCACTCAGGGCAATCTTCTTCATAAGGATCCTTTACAGCGCCGCGCGCGATTAGAGCCGGTGGACGGCAAGCAGTCGAGCCGTGGCGGCAACGGGCTGGAACCAGCCCTTAGTTGTACGATAACGTACTATCTTCGATTCCAAGGTGGATTTCAACCAGGCATTTACCCGTATAAGCGTGACATGTATGGCGATTTATCTTTTGCAAACAAACACATACGTCGCCACTAATTTATGTGACGTCGTATAACTTGATGCGCATATTGATGCCTGCCGTATACGTCATCCAGCGCATGCGGCCGGTTGCCGCAATAGACACCGATGCTTGAGCGCGCGCCGTCGAGCACGCGTAGACTTGACGCGCAAGTGCGCGATCGAACTGCGGCACCCCGCGGCGAAATCGCCCTGTCCACCTCGATCTCTTTTCGGCGCAGCACCTTCCTATGCCAGATGCCAACCGTTCCGTGCTTTCCGTTGCCGTGCCGGCCGAATCCGGCGTGGCCCGCATGTACGATGCCCCGGACCTCGCAGACGCGTACGCCGTCCGCTTGCCGGACAACGCAATCGACGACCCGGAATTGCTCGCGCGCTTTATGTTCGCCCATCAGGCGGGATGGATAGGGAAACTGCTGCGGCTGCGTGATGCGTTAGTCGCCCGCCTCGGGCTCAAGACGTCGAAACAGTTGCGCATCGCGAATCCACCCGGCTCAAGGGATCGGGTCGACTTCTTCCGAATCTACGCGCGCAGCGCACGCGAGATCATTCTCGGCGAGAACGACAGCCATCTGGACTTCCGGCTTTCGATATTGCAGCAAACGCGCGATACGCACGAGGGCAGCGCGCGCTATCTGATTCTGTCCACGGTCGTGCACTGTCACAACGGGCTTGGGCGTTTTTATATCCTCGCCATCGCTCCGTTCCACCGGTTGGTGGTTCGCTCGACATTGCGCCGAGCGGCGCGCATCGGCTGGCCAACTGCCTGAGCGGCGACCGCCGTACGCGGGTACGGGCGCGGCCAGCACCAGCGCGGAACAATCGCCCCTCGCCAGCCGCACTTGCTACATCAACGCATTACGAGCCGATGAACTCCAGTAGATCGGCATTCACCTTGTCCGCCTCCACCGTGCACATGCCGTGCTGCCCGCCCGGATAGACCTTGAGCGTGGCGTTCTTCACGATCTTCGCAGTCTTGCGGCCTGCAGCATCGATAGGCACGATCTGGTCGTCGTCGCCATGCAGTACCAGAGTCGGCACGTCGATCTTCTTCAGGTCTTCCGTGTAGTCGACTTCGGAGAACTGTTTGATGCAGTCGTACAAGCCCTTGATCGACCCAACCATGCCTTGCGCCCAGAACGAATCGATCACACCTTGCGACACCTTCGCGTTCGGACGGTTGTAACCGTAAAACGGTAGCGCGAGATCCTTGAAAAACTGCGAGCGATCCGCCTCGACACCCTTGCGGATGCCGTCGAACACGTCGATCGGCGTGCCCTCCGGATTGCCCTCAGTCTTCAGCATCAGCGGAGGCACCGCGCCGATCAGCACAGCCTTCGCGACACGTTTCGTACCGTGACGGCCGATGTAGTGCGCGACCTCCCCGCCGCCGGTCGAATGGCCGACCATCGTGGCGTCCTGCAGGTCGAGGTGTTCAATCAGCGCGGCGAGATCGTCGGCATAGGTGTCCATGTCGTTGCCGTCCCACGTCTGCGCTGAACGGCCATGGCTGCGCCGGTCGTGCGCGATCACGCGAAAGCCTTTGCTGCCGAGGAACAGCATCTGCGCGTCCCATGCATCTGCGGATAACGGCCAGCCGTGCGAGAAGACAACCGGGCGCCCTTTGCCCCAATCCTTGTAGAAAATTTCCGTACCGTCTTTCGTGGTGATCGTGCTCATCTGTCGACTCCTTTTGGATGAAGTCTGCCGTCACCGGCAGGTGGATGAAGCGTGACGCTCAAACCGGTCGGGCAGCACAAGCCGTGCCGCCCAACGAAAACCGTTAACAGCGAATGCAGGACGAACTCGACGCGCGTGAGTGGCATGCGAGGGAAACGACCAGTCGATGCACGATGAGACGCTTGCTCAAGCATGACACGGTCTGCAACGCATTTTGATGACGGGCGCACGAAGAACCAGTCGGTTCACGTGGTGTTCGAAATGACTATCAGGAATGAAACTGGATGGCGATGCGGCGCGCATCCATTTCAGGTATGCGATGACGCCGAAGGAACCGCCGGTTAGCTGCTTGCATGTTAGAAGCAAACTAGCCTGTTGGCTAGCTAACCGGCTAATAGAAAGTCGGCGCGAACGGCGTTATTGTCGGATGGTGACGAATGACCCTGGTTGCGCCAACGCCGTTGTAACCGCTCATCGCGGTCCTGCTTTCGCCCTCTTCCTGTCGTTCGATTTCCTGCCAGGCAATGCGCCCAGTTTTTGCTGACTGACAGCAACAAACTGCGAGGTGGCTTGCTTGCGCGTTAATAACATATTTGTTATCATTGAATCCAATGGCATTTACGATCGACTTCTACAACGAAAAGGTCAAAGTGAACGTTGCTTCCCTGCCGAAAACGCTGCTTGCACGCTTCATCGCGTTGGCCGATCGCATGGAGGAATACGGACCGAATCTCGGCGAGCCGCACACCGCATCAATGGGTGGTGGCTTGTTCGAAATGCGCCTCAAAGGTGCGGAAGGCATCGCCAGAGTGTTCTACTGCTCGATCGTGGAACGGAAAATCGTCATGCTTCACAGCTTCGTGAAGAAGTCGCAACAAACGCCGCGCAACGAACTGGACGTCGCGCGCAAAAGACTGCTGGAGATCAGAAATGGCAACCTATAAGGCAATGCGCGAGCAGGCGCTCGCCGATCCCGAAGTACGCGCCGAATACGAGCGGCTGAACCGCGAAGAATTCGCGCTGCTCGACCAGATGCTCGCCGCGCGCCGCGAAGCCGGCCTGACGCAAGCGCAAGTCGCCGAGCGCATGGGCACGAAAGCGCCGGCCATCACCCGGCTGGAACGCGCGCTTGCGTCGGGGCAGCATTCGCCTTCTGTCGATACGCTGCGCAGATACGCGGCCGCGTGTGGCAAGCAGCTGTTTATCTCGATCGCCTAGGCTTCGCCGCGCGCTGTTGAGCGCCCGCGCCGCCTGGTGCGGCGATCTCTTGCTGACTGACATGACTGGAATGCGGCATCCGCAGCGCAGGACTTAGCCACGAAGACGCCGGAGCCACGTTGTTGCAGCGCGGTCTATTGCCGCAGTTCCGCGCAGACCCCGAGAGACGCGCGCAAGGACGTACTCAGGAAAACTTGATACCTATCAAGGCCTTGCCGTCTCAAAAACGAAAATACGCGCAAAACAACGTGGTTTTTTGACGCACGTCGCATTGCAGCAAAAAATTTCTTCATCCCCTACTCTTGCGCCATCTGCCCAGCGCAGTGCGCACCGACAACGGTCGACGCGCGTAGTCCGCCCTCCCGGGCGTCACGACCTTCACGCTCATGAACTCCGCAATCTCGGCCTTCGATCTCGCCCGCATTCAGTTTGCGTTCACCGTTTCGTTTCACATTGTCTTTCCGGCGCTCAGCATCGGCCTCGCCAGCTTCATCGCCGTTCTCGAATGGCGCTGGCTGAAAACCGGCAAGGCGTACTACAAAGATCTTTGCCTGTTCTGGTCGAAGATCTTCGCAGTCGCCTTTGGGATGGGCGTCGTGTCCGGCGTCGTGATGAGCTATCAGTTCGGCACCAACTGGTCGGGCTTCTCCAGTTTCGCCGGGCCCATCACCGGACCTCTTCTGATGTACGAGGTCATGACCGCGTTCTTCCTCGAAGCGGGCTTCCTCGGCATCATGCTGTTCGGCTGGCAGCGCGTGAGTCCGCGCGCCCACTTCGGCGCCACGCTGATGGTGGCGATCGGCACGCTGATCTCGACCTTCTGGATCCTCGCGTCCAATAGCTGGATGCAAACGCCGCAAGGATTTGAAGTCGTCGACGGCCACGTCGTGCCGCTCGACTGGTTCAAGATCATTTTCAATCCGTCGTTCCCGTACCGGCTTGCGCATATGGCGCTCGCGGCATTCATCGTCGCGGGGCTGGTGGTGTCGGCGGTGGGCGCGTGGCATCTGCTGCGTGGCCGGCGCGATCCTGCCGTCAAGAAGATGTTTTCGATGGCGCTCTGGCTGCTCCTGATCCTCACGCCGATCCAGGCATTCGTCGGCGATCAGCATGGTTTGAACACGCGCAAATATCAGCCGGCCAAGATCGCCGCGATCGAAGGTCTGTGGGAAACCGAGAAAGGCGGCACCGCGCTGAATCTCTTCGGCATTCCTGATATGCAGGCGGAGACCACGCGTTATGCCGTATCGATTCCGCACCTTGGCAGTTTGATCCTCACGCATAGCTGGGATGGCGAAATTCGCGGCCTGAAGGAATTCCCGCCGCAAGACCGACCGAACTCGACGGTGGTGTTCTGGAGCTTCCGCATCATGGCCGGGCTCGGCGTGCTGATGATCCTGATGTCGCTGGCCGCATGGGTGCTGCGCCGCCGCGAACGCCTGTTCGAAGCGAAGTGGTTCCAGCGCGTCGCCGTGGCCATGGGCCCGACCGGCTTCATCACGTTGCTGGCGGGTTGGGTCACCACTGAAGCAGGCCGTCAGCCGTGGGTGGTGTACGGCGTCATGCGCACCTCGCAGGCAGTATCGCCGCTCACCACACAGCAGGTTGGCATCTCGCTGATGGCCTTCGTGGTCGTCTACTTCCTCGTGTTCGGCACCGGCATCTACTACATGCTCAAACTGATGCGCTCGGGTCCGGCACTGCCGGGACAGACACCGCACGGCGTGGCTGAGCACATGCCGAATCAGACCGCGCGCCGCCCGCTGTCCGCCGCCGATCACATGATCGACGCCGCCTAACCTCACTGCTTCACTTCCTGCTTGCGAGAAAGAAAATGGACGTAACCGTAGCGTGGGCCGCGATCATTGCGCTGGGCCTATTCATGTACGTGGTGCTGGACGGCTTCGATCTGGGCATCGGCATCGTCTTCCCGTTCTTCCCCGATGAGAAAGAACGCGACCTGATGATGAACACCGTCGCGCCCGTGTGGGACGGCAACGAAACCTGGCTGGTACTCGGCGGCGCCGCGCTGTTCGCGGTGTTTCCGGTGGTCTACTCGACCGTGCTGTCTGCACTGTATCTGCCGCTGATCTTCATGCTCGTCTGCCTGATTTTCCGCGGCGTGTCGTTCGAGATTCGCGCCAAGGCCAAGCGCACGAAACATCTGTGGGATCTGGCGTTCATCGGTGGCTCGGCGGGCGCGACGTTCTTTCAGGGCATCGTGCTGGGCGCGTTCCTGCAAGGCATTCCGGTGATCGACGGCGGCTATGCGGGCGATGCCTTCGGCTGGCTCACGCCGTTCAGTCTGCTGACGGGTCTCGGTCTGGTGATCACCTACGCGCTGCTCGGCTGCTGCTGGTTGGTCGCGAAAACCGAAGGCGATCTGCAACGCCGGCTGCATCGCGTGGTGTGGCCGCTAACGCTCGTGCTGCTCGGCTTCATCGCGATGGTCAGCCTTTGGACGCCGCTGCAAGATCCGACTATCGCGCAACGCTGGTTCCACGACAATCTGTTCTACCGTCTGCTGCCGGTGCCGTTCCTCGTGGCGATCTGCGCGTTCTTCATGCACCGTGCGGTGCGTGCGCGGCATCACAACACGCCGTTCGTGCTGGCGCTTCTGCTGGTGCTGCTCGGTTATGCCGGGCTGCTGGTGAGCCTGTGGCCGTATGCGATTCCGTCGAGCATGACGCTCTGGGAAGCCGCTGCGCCGCGCTCGAGCCAGATGTTCACGCTAGTCGGCGCGGCAGTGATTCTGCCGGTCATCATCGCTTATACGACGATGGGTTATTGGGTATTTCGTGGCAAGGTGCGTCATGGCGACCAACATCACTATCACTAAGAACACGGGCGACAGCGCCGCACGCGGCGCGTCTCAAACGCCGGGGCGCCGGCTGCCGGGCTGGCTGTGGTTCGTCGCGCTATGGTGCTTAGGCGTTGCCTCAGCGATGTCGCTCGGCTTCGCGTTCAAGCTTCTGATGAATGCGACGTTATTTGCAATCAAGTGAATCATGCACTTGCCTAATTTCATCTGGCGCGCATAACCTGCGGATTCCCGCGTGGACGGCTTCAAAAATTGCGCCGTGCGGCTCGTCTTCGTAACAAGCCGGAACCTATGCGCGGGAGACCTACCTTACACATAATGCTGGTGCATCGAACCAGCCGGCGATTACATAAATAGATGTTCATTCGTGCGGCAAACCGGAAGGCGCGCCGCACCACCGATCGGCATATGATCGCGGGGTAGCCGGCAATGACGCGAATCGAGAATAGAAGTAAAACGGGAAGTAGAGCCAGCAGCACGACCGTGGCAGTCCACAACGCGCAGTCCCGACTCGCGGAGACATCATGAAGTTTCTTGTGGCCGACGACCATGAACTGATCCGGCAAGGCGTCAAAGGACTATTGCGCGGGCTCGATCCCGACGCGCAATTCGACGAAGCCGATAGCTGGGAATCCCTCGCCGCCGCTGCGCGGCCCGACGCCGACCACGACCTCGCCATCGTCGACCTGCATATGCCAGGTATGACCGGCGCGTCGTCGCTCGAAGTGCTGTTGAAGGCGAACCCGGCATTGCCGGTCGTCGTGCTCTCCGCCGAAGAGTCGCCCGACGAGATGCGCGCGGTGCTGGCCGCGGGCGCGCTCGGCTTCGTGCCGAAGCGGCAACCCGCCAGCGTCATGCTCAAGGCGATCGAGCTGGTGTTGTCAGGCGGCGCCTATGTGCCGATGGAGGCACTCAGCCTGCTGGGCTCGCGCGAGACGCAAGCCGCACCCGTGCGCGCCGAAGCGCCCGCCGAGCTTGCCGCCCATGACGCTGGGCACGCCCCGACTCAGGGCGGTACCGCACTCACGGAACCGATCACGCAAATCTCGGCGCTGCAGCCGCATCAGCAACATCTGCTGGAGAACCTGTCGCCGCGACAGCAGGACATCATGCGGCTGGTGCATCGCGGCTGGACCAACAAGATGATCGCGCGTGAATTGGGCGTCGCGGAAGGGACGGTCAAGGTGCATCTGTCCGTGATCTTCCGGGCGCTCGGCGTGCACAACCGGTCCACGGCGATCGCCGTGATCAACGGCTGGCTCGAGGCCGGGAAAACCCTGTAATAACGGATCGACGGGCGGCGCTTATGCCGCCGCCCTTCATGTCACGCTTCACGCCGCCCGCCCTTTATCCAGTTCCGCCTGCTGCCACAGCATTTCCAGGGTCCGCCGCAACCGCGCCGGAGTGACCGGTTTGTGCAGCACCGGAATACCCTGCAGGGCCAGTGCCGCCAGTTCGGCCGAGGCCATATCGCCCGTGATCAGCAAAGTCACCACACCGTCGTGACCCGCGCGCCCGAGCGTATTGCGCACGGCCGAGAGCGCTTGCGCGCCGGTTCGGTGATTAGCCAGCTGGTAGTCGCACAACACGGCATCCGGTACGAAACCGTCTTCCAGCGCGACGAGCGCGTCGACCTCGTCACGTGCGCCACGCACGATGCAACCCCAGCGTCCCAACAGACTCGTGAGGCCTTCGAGAATCGACGGCTCATCGTCGATGCACAGCACGCGCCGCCCCTGCGCCGACGGTCCGCCCGCCACCGCCTCGTTCAGGCTCGCGACAATGCCGCCGGCGTCGCCCACCTGCACCGGAAAGCGGAACACCGAGCCCCGGCCCGGCGCCGAGCGCAGTTGCAACTCGCCGCCGAGCATTTCGACGAGGCGCTTCACCGTCGGCAAGCCCAGACCGTGCCCTTGACGCGCGTCGCGCTGCGGATTGGCGACCTGGTAGAACTCTTCGAAGATGCGTTCGTGTTCCTCGACCGGAATGCCGATGCCGGAATCGCGCACCTCGATATAGCCGCCCGAATGACGCCCTGCTCGACGATAGCCGACCCAGATCGCGCCTTCCTCGGTGTAGCGCACTGCGTTCGAGAGCAAATTGCTCAGCACACGTTCGAGCAGCACCGGATCGTCATGCAGGACCACCGAAGACGGCGCGATCCGCAGCGCCAGCCCCTTGGCCGCCGCCTGCGGACGGTACTGGCTGCCGACCCGCTCGAACAGTTCCGACAGCCGGAAGTGCAAGCGGATCACCTGGGTCACGCCGCTTTCGAGCCGGGCGAGATCGAGCACCTGGTTGAACAGCTGATTCAACGCCTCGACGTTGTAAACGATGTGCTGAGCCGTCCTGGCATGCTGCACGAGCGTCGCCGCCGAGTCGTTGAGCGAAGCCGCCAGCAATCCGATTGCATGCAGCGGCTGGCGCAAATCGTGGCTCGCGGCTGCAAAAAATCGCGTTTTGGCAAGACTGGCCTCTTCGGCGACACGCTTTTGCGCCGCCAGCGACTCCGCCAGATACTGCTGATCGACGCGCGCCTGCACGACCTGCTGGAACAGCTTGCGATAACTCACCGCATAGACGTTGATCGCGCAGAAGAAGAACGCGAGGACGATGGCGAGAATGGTCCGGTCGAACGTATGCGTGCCGAAATGCAGCACGATCGCCGGAAACAGCAGAAACGGAATCGCGGTCGAAAAGTTCAGCAGATCGAAGCCGTTCGACATGAACACGCCGGCCGCCAGCGTGACGATCATCACGGTGTGCAGCAGCGGCAAATCGGCTTGAGGACTCTGGAACGCGAACCACACCGCAAGCCCCGGCGCGCTGTACAGCAGCACGCCGCGCAGCGCATGCAGGTTGATCCAGCCGCGTGGCGTCGCGAGGTGCGGGTAGCGGCGATTGCAGATCCAAAGCGCCAGGCCACCGCAATTGGCGGCCGCATAAAACCCGAAACACGCGATGAACAGCGGCGGCGACGGCACGTGCGGCCAGTAGATCGCCACCAGCACCGCAATCGAGAACCAGTGCGAAAAGAAGGCGATGGGATCTTGCGCGTACAGCACGCGCACAAGGTCTTCGTCGATTGCACGCTGGATTGGATCAGCCCGCATCATGCGGTCTCCTTTGTCGACCGGATTCGATGGCGTAGGACGCAAGCTCAGCGACGCAGGCACGGCGGGCCTGACGTGCTGCGCGAGAGTTGCTGCATCAGGTGTTGCGGTGCTCCATCGCGCGCTGCAGCCTTTTGGTGCAGCGCACGGTCATCAGACGGCGAACAGGCAGACGCGCGGATGGTTTACCCGGCAGTTTACCCATCAGCTACCACTTAATCCATATAGGCGAAGCGCCCGCCGGAAACCATACTGGCCTCACATTCCAGCGCGGCTCAAAAGTTCCAACACCCCTTTCATTGCCTGCAGTCGAGGCTCCCCGCGCTCATTGCCTAACCCTTTATGGAGGTTTTCATGGGCGCAGTTCCGAGCCACGCGTTCGTCCGCAATCTCGACGATGCGATCCTGCCCGACCTGTGGCGTCGGCGTACCCAGTTGTCCGCCGACGAGATGGTGTCGATGGTCGATCTGGTCAAGCGGGCGCTACGCACCTACCACCCGCTTGAACTGCAGGCGCTCGGTGAAGACAAGGAAGAACTGGTCGCGCAGTTCATCTACGCGAAAGTTCTGCGCCTCGCGCCCGGCCACACGGAAACGAATGCCTGCGCCGACAGCGCGCCGTCCAACGGCTACGCACTGTGCGCGTATTTTCGCCGTTACCTGATCGACTGTCTGCGCAGCGCCGGCCATCAACGCAACGTGTCGATGGAAAACGATGGCATGGCGCAGGAAATCGATCTGCACGCGCAAGCGCTGGAAGACCCGGTCGAAAGCGTGTTGCTGCAATACGGCCTCGACGAACAACGCGTGCGGCTCGCGGCCCGGACTTTTATCGACAGCCTCGACGAGCCGGAGCGCATCGTGCTGGCCGGCAGCCTTGGCTGGTGCTCGGAAGGAAAAGGCGGCCTCTCGGCAGTCGCTGCTCAGCATCGTGTCCCCTCGTATCACTATCGCGCCGTCAAACTTGGCGTCACCATGAAAAAGACGGCCGGGGCCGACGAATTTTCCAATACCAAGATCGGCCGCTGGCTGATCGACGTGCTCGGCATCGAGATCGATCTCGACAACCGCGCGGCGATTCTGATCGCCTTGAACCTGCTCGCCGCCGAATCGAGCGACAGCGAAATGAATGAAGTAGCCGCCTAAAAGCGCATTGACAGACCGGCGTCGGCCGACGGCGGCTTTTTCCCCTCCCCGGAAATCGGGCACGCCCCACGCAAGTGTCGCGCGCCACGTACGATGCGCCTTTTTTTGTCATCGCGCACCGCCTACGATAAAAAAGCCGCAGCCGCACGCCGTCTTCCTTCCGAAGTCCGGGTTCCCCTACCCGGCATCCCCTTCCTGACGAGGTGGTCTGAATGAACCGCTTATCAAGCGCCCTGACAGCAATGCAGTCGCATTACGACGTGGTGGTGGTGGGATCGGGATATGGCGGTGCGATTGCCGCGAGCCGCATGGCGCGTGCCGGCAAAAACGTGTGCGTGCTGGAACGCGGGCGCGAATTTATGGCCGGCGACTATCCACGCACGCCGATCGAAGGCGCCGCCGAGGTGCAATACAACACCGCCCTCGCGCAAATTGGCTCACCGCTCGCGCTGCTCGAAATGCATGTGAATGAAGACGTGAATGCGGTGGTGGGTTGCGGACTGGGCGGCACCTCGCTGATCAACGCGAATGTTGCGCTCGAAGCCGAACCGCGCTTATGGGACGACGACCGCTGGCCCGCTGCGCTCCGCGCCGACAAGGCGGGACGCGACAAGGGCTACGAACTGGCTCGCGCCATGCTGCAGCCGTCGGCGGTGTCCGGCGATTTTTTGCAGTTGCCGAAACTGCTGGCGCTGAAAAAATCCGCGCAGGCGCTGGGCATGGAAGATCGCTTTTATCCGCCGCCGGTCACGGTCACTTTCGAGGACCGCATCAACGCTGCGGGCGTTGAGCAAAAAGCCTGTGTCGGATGCGGCGATTGCAACTCGGGTTGCAACTACGACGCGAAAAATTCGACACACATGAACTACCTTCCCGATGCGGTCGCGCACGGCGCCCATATTTTTACGGGCGCCGCAGTGCATTCGGTGTTGCGCGACGCCGCCACGCAAAAGTGGATCGTGCGCTTTCAGGAAGTGAAGCTGGGCCGCGAGATTTATGACGCACCCGATCTGTTCGTGAGCGCCGATGTCGTCATCATGTCGGCCGGCACGATCGGTTCGACCGCCCTGCTGCTGCGCTCGCGCAAGGAGGGCTTGAGCGTGTCGGACATGCTCGGCCAGCACCTCACCGGCAACGGCGACGTGCTCGCCTTCGCGTACAACACCGAGGAGGTGATCAACGGCGTCGGCTGGGGCGCCCACAAGAAGGGCGACATCCCACCGGTCGGGCCGACGATTACCGGCATCATCGACCACCGCAACACCGCTAACGTGACTGACGGCTTCGTCATCGAAGAAGGCTCGCTCGCCGGGCCGGTCGGCGCCGCGCTGGTCGCCCTGCTCGGCGGCGCCGCGCCGTTCGAAGGCGTCGACATTCCCGCGCCGCGCGCCGACGACGAACCGTTCGGCTACGACGCGCGCGTGATCGAGAGCTTCCTGCGCGGCCCCTATCACGGCGCGCTCAATCACACGCAAACCTACCTGGTGATGGCGCATGACGACGAAAGCGGCCAGATCAGCGTGAACGACAAAGGCAGGGCGCGCATCGCCTGGCCGAACGCCGGCAAGCAGCCGATCTTCCAGACCGTCGAAGAAACGCTCGAGAAAGCGCAGGCGCCGCTCGGCGGCAAATACATGCGCAACCCGATTTCGACCAGATTGCTCGGCAACCAGATTGTCACCGTGCATCCGCTCGGCGGCTGCGGGATGGGCGAGGACGCGGCGCGTGGCGTCGTCGATCATCAGGGGCGAGTCTTTAGCGGCACGAGCGGAAATGCGGTGCACGAAGGGCTATACGTGATGGACGGCGCGGTCATGCCGATGTCGCTCGGCGTCAATCCGCTGCTGACGATTTCCGCGCTGGCGGAACGCAATTGCGCGCTGCTCGCCAACGCGCGCGGCTGGAACATCGATTACGAGGCCAAGGGCGCGGCCGCTACGCCCACGCCCCAGAAGATCGGCCTGCGCTTCACCGAAACGATGATCGGTACGTATACGCCGGCCGTGGCGGGCGAAGCCGCCACCAGTCCGATTCAATTCACGCTGACGGTGGAATCGGACGATCTGGCCGATATGCTGAGCAATCCGCAACATCTGGCCCACACTACGGGCACGCTGACCTGCCCCGCGCTCTCCGCGCAACCGATGACGATCACGGACGGCACCTTCAATCTGTTCGTGGTCGACGAATCGGATGTGGACGAGCGCAACATGAATTACCGCATGACGCTCAACTCCACGGAAGGCAAGACGTACTACCTGACGGGACAGAAAATCATCACGCGTACGTCGCCGATCAATCTATGGGCGCAGACCAACACGCTCTACGCCGAACTACGCGACTCGGCGCAAGCGGATGCGCCGGCGATCGGCAAGGCAACGCTGATCATTACGCCCGAGAATTTCCTCAAGCAGCAACGCACGCTCGAGGTCACCAACACCCCTGACCTGACATCACGCCTTGAATGGACCCTGAAGTTCGGCAAGTTTTTTGCGGGCGTGCTGTTCACCGAATACGGCGGCGTGGCCGCGCCCTTGCAGTTTTATGATCCGAAGGCCGAGCCGCGCCTCAAGCGCGCGCTACGCGCGCCCGCGCCGCAAGTCGTCTTCTTCGACACAGCCGACGGGACCAGGCTTCGACTCACGCGCTACGCCGGGCCGTCCGACAAACCGCTGCGCCCCGTGCTGCTGATCCACGGCTCGGGTGTGTCGAGCCGGATCTACTCCACCGATCTGATCGGCACCAACCTGGTAGAGTATCTCTGTGCGGTCGGCTACGACGTGTGGCTCGTCGATCTACGCGTCAGCATCGAAATGCCGAGCGTGATGGTGCCGACCAATGTCGACAAAGTCGCTCGTGAGGACATTCCGGCCGCGGTCGCCAAAGTGCGGGAGTTGACCAAGGTGCCGGACATTCAGGTACTGGGCCACTGCATGGGTGGGTTGGCCTTGACCATGTCGCTGCTGCACGGCCTCAAGGGCGTGCGCTCGGCGGTCATCTCGCAGGTCTCCGCGCATCCGGTGCCCGGCACGCTGGAAAAGATCAAGTGCGGGTTGCACGTCCCTGACATCATGCAGCATCTCGGCGTGCTCGATCTGACCGCTTTTACGGAGCACAGGTCGTGGCCCCAGAACCTGCTCGACGAAGCGTTGCGGCTCTACCCGCTCAGTCATAAACAAGGCTGCGGCAGCCCTATCTGCCACCGGGCAACCTTCCTTTACGGCCTGCTCTACGAACACGAGCAGTTGAATGAGACGCTTCATGCGAATCTGCAGGAACTGCTCGGCGTGCACGACATCGCCGTCTTCAAGCATCTCGCTGCGATGGTGCGAGCGGGCAAGGTCGTCGATGCCGACGGCAAAGACGTCTACCTGAGCGGCGCGGACGGCATGAAGGGCCTGGACGGCTTGCGCCTGCCGATCGGCTTCATTCACGGCGAGAAAAACGAAACCTATCTGCCGAAGAGCACCTTGCTGACCTATGACATGCTGGTCCAACAATGGCCCGAGCAGCCGTACGAGCGGCATCTGATTCCCAACTATGGGCACATCGACTGCATCCTTGGCAAGAATGCGGCGGTGGATGTCTATCCGGTGATTGCGCGGTATCTGAATGCGCATTGACGGAGGTTGAGCGCAGCGTTGCGATTGGGTCGAGCCAGCGTATCCCGTAAGCGCGTGCAAGTGTTGCGCGCCGCTCGCTGTGCTGGCGCTGGTTCAGGTGTGGTATGTATAAGGGCGGCGAGTCGCCACGTTTTGTGGTCGGCTTGCCTGGGCTCGTGAGCCGATCACGCCTTTATCCCTATCAGACTGCCACGCTTATCCGGATGAAACCCTTCTTTCAGACCATGTTGACCGCCGGGCTGCTGGCCGGCACCGTTGCAACGGCACACGTGGAGGCCGCCGAACTCCGCGTGATGAGTTCGGGCGGATTCACCGCCGCATATAAACTGCTCGGCCCCAAGTTCACGGCGTCGACGGGCAATACGCTCGACACCATACTCGGGCCTTCGATGGGCAAATCACCCGAAGCCATTCCGAACCGGCTCGACCGCGGCGAGCACGCGGACGTGGTCATCATGGTCGGCTACGCGCTCGACGAGCTGATCAAGCAAGGCAAGGTGATTCCCGGATCGCGCGTCGAACTCGCCGATTCCCGCATCGGTATGGTCGTGCGTAGCGGTGCGCCGAAACCGGATATCGGCTCCGTCGATGCGCTGAAAGAGACCTTGCTCCACGCCAGATCGATCGCCTACTCGGACAGCGCGAGCGGTGTCTATATCGAGCGCGAGCTCTTCAGGAAGCTCGGCATCGAGGATCAGGTGAAAGCCAAGGCGAAGAGGATTCAGAAGATCCCGGTCGCCTCGGTGGTCGCCAATGGCGATTACGAAGTAGGATTCCAGCAGGTCAGCGAGGTGCTGCCGGTGCCGGGCGTCACCTTCGTCGGAAAGATTCCTGAGTCGGTGCAATCCGTGACGCGGTATGCCGCGGGCATCCCGGTGAACGCCGAGCATCCGAATGAGGCGAAGGCCCTTCTCGACTATCTCGCCTCGCCCGCTGCGCAACCCGCAGTCACGTCGACCGGAATGGATTCCGTCGCGGCGCATTGACGAAACGGCCAGGGCGTAGCCGCGCGTTAAGCCTGCGAACCGCTGGTGCGCGGCACACCCTGTTCAGAACAACTTGCCCGGATTCAGAATGCCGTGCGGGTCCAGCGCATGTTTGATGGCGGCCATCGCAGCCAATTCAGCAGACGAGCGCGAGATCGGCAAGAACTCGCGCTTGAGCAAGCCGATCCCGTGTTCCGCCGATACCGAACCGCGCAACGGCCCCAGCATTTCGTAGACGAACGCATACACCGCGTGATGCTCGACGCCGGGAATCGAATGGCCGTCGACGGTGAGATGCAGATTCGAATCGCCGATATGGCCGAAGAAATACGACACGTTGCCCGGCCAGCGCTGATCAAGCGCTGCGCGGCAACGGTCGACAAAAGCGCCGATTTCGCCGATGGGCAAGCTCACGTCGAAGTTGATCGGATCGAGCCGCACCGGAAACTCGGCGGTGCATTCACGAATCGCCCATAGCGCCCGCACGTCGGCCACCGATTGCGCGATCACGGCGTCGCGGATCGCTTCTGAATCGAGCGCTTCGGTCAGCACGGCTGAGAAGCGTTCGCCGTCGTCACTCGCGTCAAAAGTCGCGTGTTCGATCAGTGCGTAGAGCGGGTGCGAATCGGCGAATGGCGAGCGCGTGCCCGTCAGCTTCACGCCGAAATCATAGAAATCCGGCCACATGATCTCGAACGCGCCGATGTCGTTGCCAAAGCGCGTCGACAGGCGGCGCAGCAGGTTCACGGCGGCGTCATAATCGTCGAGTGCGACGAGCGCCGTGTGGCGCGCCGCGCGTGGCGGATGGAGCCGCAACACCGCGCGTGTGATCACACCGAGCGTGCCTTCCGAACCGATGAACCAGTGCTTGAGGTCGTAGCCGGTGTTGTTTTTGACCATCTTGCCGAGCGAAGTCAGCACGTCGCCGTTGGCGAGCACGACTTCGAGACCGAGCACCTGATCGCGCGCGGTGCCCGACTGGATCACGCGATTGCCGCCCGCGTTAGTCGCCAGATTGCCGCCGATCTGGCACGAACCCCGTGCGCCCAGATCGAGTGCGAGTTCGAAGCCCGCTTCGGCGGCGGCTTCCTGCGCGGTTTGCAAGGTCGTGCCGGCGCGCACGGTCAGCGTGGCCGACGCTGCGTCAATTTCTTCGACGCCGGTGAGCCGTTCCAGCGACAACGCGATATCCGTCGCGCGCGCAATCGCGCCACCGGCGAGTCCGGTCATGCCGCCCTGCGGCACCACCGGTTGGTGCGCAGCGTGACAAATGGCCAGCGCACGCGAGACTTCTTCCGTGCTGCGCGGCAAAAGCAGCGCGGCGGGACGCGTCGGGTCGTGGCGGGTCCAATCGGTCATCGCGTGTTCGCCGATCTGCTCGCCAACGCGCACCGCGTCGGCGCCGAGCGCGGCGCGCAGCGCGTCGAGCGTCGCGGAAAGCGGCGCTGCGCTATGGGTTGCGCCGTTTGCCAAACTGTTATCTGTCATGCAGGGGTTCCTTGCGTGCCTTCAGTTGCCGCTTTCTTGCGATAACCCATCGAATCGTTGATCCGCCCGAGGATGTAGTCACCCGCTGCGACCGGTTGGTACTTGAGTTCGGCATCGCTCGTACCGAGTTCGCGCGGATCGACCGTTGCACCGTACGTGGGATCATAGAACGTCGCGATCGAATAGCGCTCGCGCCCCGACGCATTGATCACGCGGTGCAAGGTGGAGCGGAAACGATCATTGGTCCAACGCGCCAGTAGATCGCCGACGTTCACCACGAAGCTGCCCTCGATCGGCGGTGCATCGACCCACGTATCGTTGGCGATCTCGCGCACCTGCAAGCCCCCCACCCGATCCTGCCACAGCAGGGTAATGCAGCCGTAGTCGGTATGCGGTGCGACGCCGAACTGATCCGCGTCCGATTGGGGCGGCTGCGGCGGGTAGTAGACCATCTGCGTGCGCTGCATCCGCTTCGTATAGCGCGGCGCGAAGAAATGTTCGTCGACGCCGAGACTCACAGCGACGGCACGCAACAGGTCGGCGCCGCATGCGGCGACCGCTTCGTAATAACCGTAGAGCGCAGGCCGCAGCTCCGGCATGAAATCCGGCCAGTTGTTCGGCCCTCGCAGCGCCTGTCCCGCCTTCACATCGGGATCGTCCTCAGGCAACTCCAGGCCGATGCTGAAGAATTCCTTGTAGTCGGGGCGCTTGGCCTGATACATGGTGGCGTCGCCGAGAGCGTTGAAACCGCGATGCCGTTGATTGACCGCCGCGCGCCGCTTCGTCTCCACCGGAAACGCAAAGAACGTACGGGCCGCCTGTTCGGCCGCATCGATTGTCGCTTGCGGCACGCCGTGATTGATGATGTAGAAGAAGCCGATCGTCGTGCACGCTTCGCGGATTTCGTGCGCTACTCGCGTCAAAGCCTGCGGGTCGCCGGCACGCACGCCGGCAAGGTCGATGATCGGAATGCGGGTCACGGGCATTGCATTGCTCCCTGGTGGGCTAGTCAATTCAACTGACGAAAGAGGCTGATGAATCGTTCGCGACAGGTTCGCGTGCCTCGCGCATTCCAGTTGTATATACCGCCAAAAGCGGACCCGCAAGTTGCTTTGCACGCCTTCACGTAAGGGCTTTTCTCTACTCGCGAGTTTATTTATTTCGCGCGAAAACTGCGGTATATACTGCAACGCATGACTCGCGCCGGTCCCTACTGACGAACCGCTTTCGCGCGACACCGCTTTGCCAACCGGAGAATCCCATGAGCATCCTTGCAGGCTGGAAGTGTCGTTTGGTTATGCTGGCGTTGTGCGCGGCAAGCGTCACCGCTCACGCGGAAGACCAACTCGCCAAAGTGAAGAAAGCAGGCGAACTGGTGGTGGGCACCGAGATGCAGTTCGCGCCGTTCGACTTCCTTGAGAACGGCCAGCAAGCGGGCTTCAACAAGGACCTGTTCGCCGAGGTCGGCAAGGAAATGGGCGTGAAGGTTCGCTTCATCGACCTGCCGTGGCCGAGCGTGCTGCCGGGTCTCGAAGCCGGCAAGTTCGATATGGTGGGCGGCCCGCTGACGGTCACCAAGGCGCGCATGGAACGCTACACGTACACGCTGCCGATCGCGGACGCCACCGACGCGCTGCTCAAGCGCGCCAACGACTCCGCCGTCAAGCAATCGTCGGATATCGCCGGCAAGACGGTCGGCGCGGGCAAGGGCTCGGCCCAGCTCGATCAGTTGAAGGCTTACGTCGCCACTTTGCCGAAGCCGCCTGAAATCCGCGAATACGTCGACAACAATCAAGCCTACGCCGATCTCGCCGCCGGCCGCATCGCAGCGGTCGCGAACTCGATGACCAACATCGCGTACGTCGCCAAACAACGTCCTGAAACCTTCGCCGTAGTGCAGCCGCCGTTCGGCGCAAAGGTGTACTTTGCTTACTGCCTGCGTAAAGACGCGGACAGCAAGCCGCTCGCCGATGCCTTCAACGCCGCGCTCGTGAAAATGCACAACGACGGGCGCCTCGCGACCTTGCAGAAAAAGTGGTTCGGGGTCGCAATGGATGCGCCGACAACAATGCCGGCGCCGAACTATTAATGCACTGATCTAGCGAGTGCGGCTCTTATGTTCAGCACGACCGTCTTCCTTCAGGGCCTGCCGCTGCTGCTGCATGCGGCGCTCGCTACCATCGGCATTTCGCTGACGGGTCTCCTGATCGGCTTCTTCGTCGCGATCGGCGTGTGTGCTGCACGTCTCTCCCCGAAGCGCTGGGCGCGCATGTTCGGCGGCGCCTATGTGTTCTTTTTTCGCGGGGTGCCGATGCTGGTGCAACTGCTGCTGGTGTATTACCTGCTGCCGTTCGCCGGGATCAATGTATCGCCCATCGTCGCGGCGATCAGCGCCGTGTCGCTGTGTTCCGCTTCCTATATCGCCGAGATTCTGCGCGGTGGGTTTCTCAGCATTCCGCCGGGTCATCTCGAAGCCGCACGCATGCTCGGACTGTCACCGTTCGATATGCTGCGGCGCATTCTGGTGCCGCAGGCGTTTCGCTTGACGCTGCCTTCGCTCGTCAACGAAATGGTGCTGCTGATCAAGGCTTCGTCGCTGATTTCGGTGGTGGGCGTGGCCGAGTTGACCCGCACTGCGCAGAACATCGCGGCCAGCACCTATCGGCCGCTCGAAGCCTACGTCGCGGCCGGGCTGATTTATTTCGTGATCTGCGGCACGCTGGCGCTCGTCGCGCATGCCGCCGAATACCGTTTGCAGCACGCCTGACCCACCTTGAGCTCGAGACTGAAATAGGCCATGCAAAAGCTCGACCCCACCGTCATCACGCACAACCTGCAGCCGATTGCCGCCGGTCTTGCGACCACGCTCGGCACCTGGGCCGCGGGCGTCGCGATCGGCATTCTGATCGGCTTTCTCATCGCCGTGCTGCAGCTATTTTGCGGACGCTGGGTGCGCGGCGTATTGCGCTTCTATATCGAACTGTTTCGCGGCACGCCATTTCTGGTGCAGCTGTTTTTGCTGTACTACGGCGGCCCGTCCTTTGGCCTTACGCTCGAACCGATGACAGCCGGTGTGCTCGGCTTGGGCCTATACGGCAGCGCGTATTTCGCCGAAGCCTTCCGCTCCGGTTTCCAATCGGTGCCGGCGGGTCATCTCGAAGCGGCGTCCTGTCTCGGACTCACCCGCTGGCAAGCCGTCCTGCGCATTCAGGTACCGCAAATGCTGGTGCTGATCGTGCCTGCGCTGACCAATCTGATTATCGTGCTGAGCAAGGAAACCGCGGTGCTGTCGATCGTCACCGTCCCCGAGCTCACGTTCGTGCTGACCGGCATCGGCTCGGCCACCTTCGCATTTGTCGAAACGCTGCTGGTGCTGTGCGTGTGCTATCTCGCGCTGGTCGAACTGACCTCGCGCGCGGGCATGTGGGCCGAAACCCGCATCGCGCGCTTCATGGCATGAACGGAATCCGGACCATCTTATGAACGCTATCGCCGACATGCCGTCTTCCACTTCCACCGCTGCCTTCGATACGCCGCCCGGCGCGCCGCTGATCGAAGTGCGCGACCTGCGTAAGCGCTTCGGCGAAGTCGAAGTACTGCGCGGCGTCGATCTCGAGATCGCCCGCTCCGAAGTGGTCTGCATCATCGGCCCGTCGGGCTCGGGCAAGAGCACGCTGCTGCGCTGCCTCGCCGCGCTCGAAACCTACGATCAGGGCGACGTGCGCATCGAAGGCGAACTGCTCGGTTACAGCGAGCGCAATGGAAAACGCGTGCGAGCGTCGCAAAGCGAGATCAATCGCGTGCGGCGCAACGTCGGCATGGTGTTTCAGCAATTCAATCTGTGGCCGCATATGACCGCGCTCGGCAATGTGATGGAAGCCTTGCTGCGCGTGCGCAGTCTGTCACGCGACGAAGCGCGCCGCCGTGCGAATGCGATGCTGGAAACCGTTGGCCTCGCGCATAAGGGGGACGCCTACCCGTCGAAACTCTCGGGCGGCCAGCAGCAGCGCGTTGCCATTGCCCGCGCGCTGGCGATGGAGCCGCACATCATGCTGTTCGACGAGCCGACCTCGGCGCTCGATCCGGAGCTGGTCGGCGAAGTATTGCAAGTGATGAAGCAGCTCGCGCGCGACGGCATGACGATGGCTGTCGTCACGCACGAAATGGGTTTTGCCGCGCAGGTCGCCGATAAGGTCATGTTCATCGATCAGGGGCGCATCGCCGTGCAAGGCAAACCGCGCGAAGTGTTTCACGATGCCGGGCAGCCGCGCTTGCGGCAGTTCCTGCAAAACTACTTTGACCGCAACGCCTTCTGGGCGCGCGGTCCGGATGATGCGGAGCCGGTATGAACTCGCGCCGATGCCCTCCCGATTCGGCTGACTCGTGCAGTTCAAACGGACTGTAGCGCAAAGGCCGCCGATGTCCTCTACCGTCCGCAGCAAAGCTCACGACACCCCGCCCGCCGCGGCGATGAAAACCGCGCGCGTGGCAACTGATGCACCGGCTGCCCGCTACGAACAGGTCAAGAATCACATCCGCCAGATCATCGAATCGGGCGAGCGACAAGCGGGCGACCGTCTGCCGTCCGAGCTGGACTTGGTCGCGACGTTAGGCGTGTCGCGCATGACAGTGAACCGCGCGCTGCGCGAACTCGCCGATGAAGGCCTCGTCACCCGCGTGTCCGGCGTCGGTACGTTCGTCGCGCAAACGAAGCCGCAATCGACGTTGCTGATGATCGCCCATATCGGCGATGAGATCCGCTCGCGGGGTCACGAATACAGTTACGACACCGTCCTCTCGCAACGCGAAACGGCACCGGTGACGGTGTCGAACGCTTTAGGGCTTGCGCCCGGCGCATCCGTGTTTCATGTGATTTGCGTGCATCGCGAGAACGGCCTGCCGGTGCAGCTCGAAGACCGTTACGTCAATCCGGTCACGGCGCCGGACTTCCTGAAGCAGGATTTCTCCACGGCAAGGCCGTCCGAGTATCTGTTCGAGACCGTGCCGGCGCACGACGTCGAGCATGTCGTCGACGCGGGTCTGCCGACGCGCGCCGAAGCCGAGTGGCTGGAAATTCGTGCCGATGAGCCGTGTCTGACGTTGATGCGCCGCACATGGACGAGCGGCGTTGCGGTCACGTTCGCGCGTTTCGTACATCCGGGGTCGCGGTATCGCCTGGGTTGCCGATTCACGCCGGATCTGTCGCAACGCCAGGGCTAGCGGCGCGCACGCCGCCGTGCCCGCGCCCACGTCCTGCCGCTCAAACGTTGCCCGCCAGATGGAAGCGCGATGCCGGATGCCACAGTTGCACCGACGTCGCCACATCGTCACCAACCCATGTGCGGCGCCATAGCTGCAGGCAAGGCTCGCCGATATCCATCATCAGATGCCGCCGCACATACGCGTCGGGCTTCTGCGCATAGATTCGAAACTCCGCGCGCTGGATCGGCGCGAGCCGCACCATGTAGTGATTCGGCGTCTCGACCGTGAAGTCCTGCTCCAGGTACTCGGGGAACACCTTCGGATTGACGTAGCGATCTTCGTACTGGATCGGCTCGCCCTCTTCGCTGTGCACAATGCACGAGTGAAACGCCGGGCCGCTGGCGAGACCGAGCGCTTCGAGCGCGTGTGGATCGTCGCTGGGTTCGAGCGTCAGCACACGCGCGGAATGGCGATGGCCACGCGCGGCGATTTCGTCGGCGATATTGCGGATTTCCAACACCGTGGATTCGTAGCGCTGTGGCGCGACGAACGTGCCGGAGCCTTGCACACGCGTCAGCACGCGTTCGGTGGTGAGCTCACGCAGCGCGCGCGATACCGTCATGCGCGCGACGCCGAACTCTTTAACCAATTCCGTTTCTGATGGGATCAGGCCGCCTGGCTTCCAGTCGCCCTCGCTGATGCGCCTGATCACATAGCGCTTGATCTGCTCATAGGCGGGCATCGCCTTGGCCGGTGTCTCAGCGGTGCGACCCGGGCGGTCCTGCGTGTCTGCGGTTTGCGCGTTTGTAATAGTGTTCACGTCGACCTCGTGGGTGGTACGCGGGTGGTACACGTTAGGCCGGTTCACCGGCGGGTAAGCCCGCTCACCGGCTCTGTCTCCATCAATCCGAATCCATCTATCTGATTCATCCATTCGAGCCGGCCACGCCATTGCAGCAACGAGCGTCGTCAACCTGCGTGGGCAGTGGCGCGGCCGTCGTTGGCCGCCGCGTCGGCGCCAAGCTTGCCTGTGGCGCCCACGCTCGTCACGTTCGCCAATGCGGCAAGCGCTGCGCCGTTGCCGTTGACTGAAGCTTCCGGCCCGGGCCGAATAGTACCCGGGTTTGGCAGCGGCGGCGGCGTTTCATCGGCGATGATGCGAAACGCGATGCTCATGTCGTCAGCAAGCGGCCGATCGTCGCGGTACGTCGGCACGGCGCGACGGATGCGTTGCCAGAGTGCGTCCGTGTGCGGTGCGCGCGGTGCGTCGATGCTTTGCAGATCGTAGGCTTGCGCCGCCGCCAGCAATTCGATGGCGACGATGCGCCCGGCGTTGTCGACGATCTCCAACGCTTTCAGCGCAGCGGGCGTGGCATGGCACAGGTGGTCCTCCTGCAGGCCGGATGTAATGCCACCGTCCAGACTCGCGGGCATCGCAAGGCGCCGGTTCTGCGCGACCAGCGAGGCCGCCGTGTACTGCGCGATCATGAAGCCCGAACAGGTGCCGCCCGGCTCCGCGAGAAACGCCGGCAAGCCGCTCACGAGCGGATTGACGAGACGGTCGAGGCGCCGCTCGGCCATCGCTGCAACTTGCGCGATTGCGGTGGCGAGGCTGTCCATCGCCAGTGCGATCGACGCCCCCACCGCGTGCGCCTGCGAATAGACGCGTGGGTTTTCCGGCGTGCCGGCGACGATCGGATTGTCGGTAATCGATGCGAGTTCGCGGTTGACCACGTCGGCGGTTCCGGTGAGCACGTCGCGCGCGGCGCCATGAACGTGCGGAATGGTCCGCATACTCAGTGGATCTTGCGTGCGGTGGCCGACCACCGCAGCAAGAATGCCGCTATCGGCGAGCGCGGTACGCATGCGTTCGCCGACCAGGTTCAATCCCGGCGAAATGCGCAGCGCCAGCGAGTCTTCGTCGAAGGCCGCGAGTTGACCACGCAGATTCTCGAAGCTCATCGCGCCAACCACGTCAGTCCAGTCAAGTAGACGCGCGGCGCGCGCCAGCGCCAACGCGGCGAGACCCGTCACACACGGCGTGCCGTTGATAAGGCTTAAACCTTCCTTCGCTTCGAGCACCAACGGTTCGAGGCCGAGCAGTTGCAACGCGTCGCGCCCCTTGAGACGCTCACCGCGATAGCGCACATGCCCCTCGCCGATACAGACGAGGGCGATATGCGCCATATGGCTCAGATAACCCACCGAACCGAACGCCGGCACTTCCGGCAGGCAATCGGCATTGAGCAACGCAACCAGTTGATCCGCGACTTCGAGGCGAATCCCCGAATGCCCGTGCGCAAAATTATTGACGGCCGCGGCCATGATCGCGCGCGTCTCGGCAACACCGAGCGGCGCGCCAACGCCTACTGCATGACTCATCAGAATGTTGCGCGACAGCGTGCGCTGTTCGGACGGCGACACGATCACGTCGCACAACGCGCCGACGCCGGTATTCACGCCATACGCGCGAATCCCGCGCTCGACGATCTGTTCAACAAGCACGCGTGCCGCACGGATACGCGAGCGGGCATCGGCGGAAAGCTCGAGCGGTTCGCCGGCGGCGATCGCCGCCACCTGAACCCAGTCGAGAGGACGATCGGAACGGATCACGGCCATGATAGTGCTCTGTGCGGTGAAGTAACGAAGTGGTAACCAGTCAAAGCTGATCGATTAGTTCGTGGTGCGATCCTGGTGGCTCGACACGAATTGACGGAAGCGGTCCGACTTGCATTCGACGAACACTTCATCCGGCGTTCCGTCGGCTTCCACCTGACCTTGATGCAGGAACATCACGCGATTCGACACATGGCGCGCGAAACCCATCTCGTGCGTGACGACCAGCATCGTGCGGCCTTCTTCGGCGAGCGAGCGCATCACGCGCAGCACTTCGCCGACCAGTTCGGGGTCGAGCGCCGAGGTCGGTTCGTCGAACAACATCACTTTGGGATGCATCGCCAACGCACGCGCGATCGCTACGCGCTGCTGCTGACCGCCGGACAGATGTGCCGGATAGTGACCGCGTTTTTCCGCGAGACCGACCTTCGCCAGCAGCGCTTCCGCTTCTTCAACCGATTCGGCGCGGCTGCGCTTTTGCACGCGCATCGGACCTTCGATCAGATTTTCCAGCACGGTCATATGCGACCAGAGATTGAAGTTCTGAAACACCATGCCGAGTTGCGAGCGCACCCGGTCCACCTGGCGGCGGTCACTCGGTTGCAGCTTGCCGTCGCCGCGGCGCTTCATTTTCAGCTCTTCACCGCCGAGCGCCACCGAGCCGTCATCCGGCGTTTCGAGCAGATTCAGGCAGCGCAGGAACGTGCTCTTGCCGGAGCCGCTCGCGCCGAGAATCGAAATCACGTCGCCTTGATGGGCGTCGAGCGAAATGCCTTTGAGCACGTGATGGTCGCCGAACGACTTATGGATGTTCTTGACCGACAATGCAACAGGTGCCGTAGCGTTCATGGGATTCTCCAGATTCTGCAAGATATGCGTTCGTTCAGGGCGCGGCGCGGCGTGCTTCGGTCGTGGACGAAACCGGCCGGTTCGGCGTGCTTTGCGCGGGCGCCGCACGCAGATGGCGCGACAGGCGCGTTTCGAGGAAACCAAGCAAACGCACGATGACGAAATTCAGGAACAGATAGATCAACGCGGCACAGATGAATACTTCCGTGGTGCGATACGTTTGCTGAATGATCTGCTGCGCGACGCCAGTCACTTCCCACACGGTGACGAGACTAGCGAGCGCGGTGGATTTGACAAGCAGCACGGCCTCAGTCGAGTACGCAGGCAAACACTGGCGCAACGCGATCGGACCGATCACGCGGCGCAGCAGCGCGAAACCCGACAAGCCGATCGAATAGCCCGCTTCGATCTGACCGACCGGCACGGCCATCAAACCACCACGGATAATCTCCGCGGTATATCCGGCGGTGCACAGCGCCAACGATAAAACCGCGCACATGTACGGCTCGCGCAACACCGGCCACAGGAAGCTCTCGCGAATCACGCCGAACTGGCCCATGCCGTAGTAGACGAGGAACATCTGGATCAACAGCGGCGAGCCGCGGAACACGAGGATATAAGCACGCGCGAAGCGGTTCGGCAGCCAGTGCGGCGACACGCGCATCGTGACGATTACGAGCGAGAGCAAGCCGCCGAGAATCAACGAGCAGAAGAACAGCCCGAGCGTGGTCGGCACAGCCGCGATCAGTTGCCGCAGCGTGTCGAGAAGAAAATCGAAGTCGAAATGCATGATGTCCGGTCCCCGTCAGTTGCGCGCGAAGTTGCGCTTGAAGGATCGGCCAACGCGCGCTTCGGCGTGGTTGAAGACCCGGTTCGAGATGCTGGTCATCAGCAGATACAGCGCGCCGCCCACCACGAAGAACGTGAAGTACTGATGCGTCGAACCCGCCGCCACCTGGCTGGCGCGCAGCAGTTCGGCCAGGCCCGTGACGGAAATTAGCGCCGAATCTTTCAGGCTCAATTGCCAGACGTTGCCGATGCCCGGCAAGGCGAAACGCAGCACTTGCGGAATCAGAATGCGGCGCGCCATCGTCATGGTGGGCATGCCGATCGAACGCGCGGCTTCGAGTTCGCCGCGCGATACCGCGAGCACCGCTGAGCGATACACCTCGGCCTGGTACGCGCCGGAAATCATGCCGACCGCGAGCGCGCCGATCACGAACGGCGGCACGCCGACGAAGCCGTCCGCGCCGAACCATTGACCAATCGTGGTCACGAGCGTCGAGCCGCCGAAATAGAACAGATAGATAACGAGCAGCTCAGGTACGCCGCGAAACACGGTGGTGTACGCATCGCCGAGCACGCGCAGCGTGCGAAACCGCGACAGCTTGGCCGCCGCAATCAGTGCGCCGAACACCGCGCCGACCGCGAGCGCCGCCAGCGTAAGCGCGACCGTCATCAACGCTGCAAGCAGCAACACGCCGCCCCAGCCTTCCGGCCCGAAGCCGAGCATCTCTATCAGAGCCATTCCCTACCCCTCATCCATTACGGCGGATCGAACCAGCCGACGGGCGCGGCTTTCACGCCGCGCCTGCCGTTACTTCTGAACGCTCAGGCGAATCAAGGCGTGACGTCGGTCTTGAACCACTTGGCGGAGAGTTTCTTGACCGTGCCATCAGCAAGCGCGGCGCTGATCGCGGTATCGAACTTCGCTTTCAGGTCGGCGTCCTGCTTGCGGAACGCGAGGCCTTCACCCGGACCCCAGATCGGACCACCGATCTTCGGACCGGCCATCACGATCGATGCGGTCTCTTTCTTGTCGATGTTGGCGGCGTAGTAAGTCACGTCGTCGAACGAGGCGTCGATGCGACCGTTGGCCAGATCGAGGTCGCGCTCAGGCGAGGTCTTGTAGACGCGGATCGTCGCGACGTCCTTGAAGCCATCGTTGATGAATTTAGTGTAGACCGTGCCCGACTGAATGCCGATGGTCTTGCCCTTCAGCTGCTTGCGCAAGGCGTCGACGGTGGGTTGATCGGTTTTCGGATCGCCCGACAGCTTGACGACGGCAGCGGTCGGCGCGGCCTTGGGCAGCACCTTCGCGTCAGTCACGGCGAACGTGGCCGGCGTGGCGGCGTACGGCTTCGAGAACGCGATGATTTTTTCGCGTTCCGGCGTGATCGAGATCGCGTCCATCAGGACGTCGAACTTGCCGGCTTGCAGACCGGGGATCATGCCGTCCCAGTCTTGCGCCACGAGATTGCACTGGAGCTTGATGCGCTCGCACAGATTGGCGACCAGCTCCGGTTCGAAGCCGCCCAGCTTGCCGCCCGGCAAGGTCAGGTTCCAGGGTGCGTAGCCGCCTTCCAGTGCGATCGTCACCGTCTTCCAGTCTTTCGCCTGCACCGGTGCCGCGAAAATTGTCGCGGAGCCGAGCACGGCGCCCATCAATGCTTTTGCTAACGTCGTGCGCTTCACTTTCACGTCGAAACTCCTTTGATTGAGGAAACCGTCGAGCTGGATTTTTACTGCCGTCTAATTTGTATAGACAAGCTTGCATGAGTCAAAAAGCCATCGCAAGAGGAATTCTTCGAAATCGTCGAAATCATCGGGTAAGCCCCTAGATGAGGCCGTCCGATAAGGCTTTTAAGGGAGTTTTGAAAGGGCAAAGACGATGCGGCGACCAGCGCCGGGTGCGCCAGCGTGGTGCGCTTTGTCTAGACAGGTTGGTGTGAAAGGAGCGAACACGCTCCGAATTGGCGCATGGCGCGCCCTACCAGATGAACGGCACGAAGCGGTAACGCACGCGCGTGGTGTAGTGGGTGTAGCCCTCGAGTTGCGCCGCCAGCACGCGCTCCTCGCGCACGGCCCGCCAGCCAATGCCGATCACCAGTAACGGCACGCAGGCAAGCCCCCACCACGAGCCGAGCAGCAAGGGCGTGCCGATGAACAACAGCAGCGCGGCCGAGTACATCGGATGACGGACAAAGGCGTAGGGGCCGGTGTCGATGACTTTATGACCGCGGCTGGCCTGAATCTTCACGACGGGCGCGGCATAGCTATTCGCCCGGAAGACGATCAGGCACATGAAGATGCAGACAAGAATGCACAGCGAGCCGAGGCTCACGAGCCAGATTGGCAGCGGCGCCGACCAGCGATAGCGCATTGCGTCGAGCGCCATCAGGACGAGCCAGGCGCTCCACATCACCGCCACAGCCACCATAAAGTAGCGGTCCCAGCGGCTTTGTTGCGCCTGAACGATCGGCGCGAGACGCTCGGCAAGCAAACCGGGATCGTGGCGCGCCAGCCAGAAACCGACCCACAAACTCAGCCCGCCGGTCTCGATCAGATACCACCAGCCGGCGGGCCACGCGAGCGTACCCGCGGCGCCGAACAGCAGCGCGCCCATGCATACCAGCCAGGCTGTGGTTTGCAGGACAAGGCGCGTGATCATGGCTGGTTCGTGCCCGCTGGTGGCTGTTGACGTGCGTTTATACGCGGCCGTCTCAGACGGAAGCCGCCGCGGGTGAGCGCACCCGTCCGAATACATCTGCCATGTCGATGTCGCCCGTGTTCAGACCGAACTGATCACGCAGGCAGGTTGCGAGTTCGTCCGCGCTTTTAAGCTGCCGTTCGCTGATGACCTGACCGTCCGCGGCGCGTTCGTTCAGTTGGTCATCGAGCAAGGTCAGCCGCGACTCCGCCAGGACTCGGCAAACGATCAGATGATTCAGGAAGACGGAATCCGGTGCGGTCGAGGTGTACCAGTTCGAAGTTTCGTAATCGATCCACTCGACCGGGTGCAGGTCGAAACGGTAGACGCGGGCCCACGTGTCGTCGCGGGATTGGACTTCGAGGTAGAGCGCGTCGTGCGATGCATCGGCAAGGCGGAACGTGCCCAGTTGTGTCGGCTGCGCGGTGCCTGCGATCAGGCGCAGCGGCGCCGTCAACGTCACGCTGCCGAAACCGACGTCGGCGATCCATGCTTCGTCTTTGATGTCGACGCGCAACACCATGTGCGTGCGAGGCGGGATTGCACCGGATTCGCGGCCCCACAGAACTCGGCCTAACAGGGGCGTGATGTTGAAGCCTAACTGCGTCAGGACGTTCGCGAAGAGCGCGTTCTGCTCGAAGCAATAGCCGCCACGTTTTTGCGTGATCAGCTTTTGTTCGACTGATTCGAGATCCAGTTTCACCGCGCGGCGTGTGAGCGGATTCAGGTTCTCGAAGGGGATCACTCTGGGGTGCAGCTGGTGGAGTTCCTGGAGCACTTCCAACGTCGCCGCGCGAGGTCCTTTGTAGCCTATGCGGGTGAAATAGTTTTCCAGATTCACTGTGTGTGACATCGGTGTCGTCCCGGTATGGTTTTGCGCGCCCGGCACTTAGGCACTCAAGGCTTTCGCGCTAAGGCGCGGCTTCGGAAGATGATCATAGCGTCTTTTGCTATCAGCCCAGGACCCGGGTCCCGGCACTGGTTCCATATGGCGGCAACCATACTAAATCATTACGTTTTCATTCTTTTTTATTTACACCCAAAGAACCTTTAGCAGCAGTACGTAAAGCTCAAAATTACATCCTCGTAATATTGATGCGAATCGTTCTCATTTGTGTTGACGCACCTATTCCGCATGCGTACGATCTCGCCATCTGCCGCATCAGGCGTCGCGAACCGATGCGGCATATCGCAGGCCCATGGTGACGTAGCGCCGCGATAGTCAGATCAGTCGATACAACACAAATAAGGATTTCGATGAAGTTCGCTCACTCCGTCGAGCTCGCCGTTCAGGCGCGTTCGCTTCACGACTCCGCCATGCACGGCGGCGCCACCCGCCGTTCGCGTTTGCCTTCCTTACGCCGCGCCGCGCTCTGCACGGCTTTCGCGTGGGCCTCGTTGACCGCCGGCGCAGCCATGGCGGAAGCCAATCCCGATGCCGCGCCGGAAGCGCCCGAAGCCGACCTGAACATCAAGGCGACGCAGACGAATCAATGGACCGGCTTCTGGAATCGCCCGACGATGCTCGGCGACATCGGCGGTCTGCGTCCCTGGCTGGGCAAATATGGTGTGACGTTCGCGCTCACGGAAACCAGCGAAGTGCTCGCCAATGTACGCGGCGGTCTCGCGCGCGGTGCGGACTACGATGGCCTGACCACGGCGACCGTTCAGATGGATACGCAAAAGGCGTTCGGTTTGCCAGGCGGCCTGTTCAACGTCAGCGCCTTGCAGATCCACGGGGCCAACCTTAGCGCCAACAAGCTCGGCACGCTGAATACGGCGAGCGGTATCGAGGCCCAGGACGCCACGCGCCTGTGGGAGCTGTGGTACCAGCAGTCGTTCCTGAACAAGCGCATCGACGTCAAGGTCGGTCAGCAAAGTATCGACCAGGAATTCATCACCAGCACGAATTCGGCGCTGTTCGTGAACACGATGTTCGGCTGGCCGGCCCTGCCGTCCTACGACATGCCGTCCGGTGGCCCCGCTTATCCGCTCGCCGACCTTGGCGTGCGCGTGCGCGGACAGATCACGCCTTCGTTGACGGCGCTCGCCGGCGTATTCGACGGCGATCCGCTCGGCAACAACCCGAACAACAAGAGCGGCACCAACTTCAACCTGCACAACGGCACGCTGTTCATCGGCGAGTTGCAGTACGCGATCAACCAGCCGGCCGACGGCGAAATGGTCAGCGCGAGCGGCGGCGGGTTGCCCGGCACCTACAAGCTCGGGCTCTGGTACAACAACGGCAGCTTCGCCGATCAGCGTTTCGACAACACCGGCCTCTCGCTCGCGAACCCGGCGTCGACCGGCATCGCGCAGAATCATCACGGCGACTATAGCTTCTACGCGGTCGCTGACCAGATGATCTGGCGCCCGGATCCGGACGAAGCGCGCAGCCTCAACGTCTTCGCGCGCGTGATGGGCGCGCCCGGCGACCGCAACCTGGTGAGTGTCGCGGCCAACCTCGGCATCGTGCTGAAGGCGCCGTTCGCCGGCCGCGACAACGACAGCGCGGGCATCGCGCTCACCTACATCAAGATCGGCAACCACGCGAATGGTCTTGATCAGGATAACCTGGCATTCAGCGGCGGCCCCTACGGCGTGCGCACCAGTGAAACCACGCTCGAAGCGACCTACCAGTATCAGGTCAACCCGTGGTGGCAACTGCAGGCCGACGCGCAATACACGTTCAATGCCGGAGCCGGCCAGAACCCGAGCGATCCGACGCAGCCGCTGCGCAATACGTTTGTCATCGGCGTGCGGACCAACATTACGTTCTGATGCCGTTCGCCATCACCACACACGCTCAAGACCCATCGAATCCCATGCTTTCGATCATGACCGCAACTACCGCTTTGTGCGCAGGCACCGAGGCTCACTCATGAACAATCCCACGCGCAAGTTTTCGCCGCGCGCCGCGCGCGCCCTGATCGCCGCCGCAGTCAGCACTGCCGCATTCGCGACAGCTGGTGTCGCGCACGCCGAGCCGCAAGGTTTCCTCGAAACCGTCAAGCATCACACCACGCTGATCAACACCGTGCCGGGGAACGGCGACCAGAATCCGTACGCGGTGGTGGTCGCTCCGGTCACCGCAGGCACCGTCAAGCAAGGCGACGTCCTGGTCGGCAACTTCAATAACTCGACCAATCTGCAGGGCACCGGCAGCACGATCATCAACTATCACCCGGACACCAAGGAAATGACGGTGTTCGCCACGGTGCCGCGCGATCTGAAGGAATGCCCGGGTGGCATCGGCCTCTCGACCGCGATGACGATGCTCAAATCGGGCTATGTAATCGTCGGCAGCACGCCGAGCAATGACGGCACCACCGGCACCAAGGGCGCCGGCTGCCTGATCGTGATCGATCCGAACGGCAAGGTTGCTTCGACCATCAGCAGCCCGAATATCAACGATCCATGGGGCAATATGGCAGTCGTCGATAACGGCACGAGTGCGACGCTGTTCGTCAGCAACGCCGGCTTCGGCGTGGGCGGTGCGAACGGCAATCCGCCGGTGTTCAAGCAGGCCACCGTGCTGCGTCTGGACCTCGACGTGCCGGCCGGCAAGCCACCCGTCGTGAAAAAGGAAACCGTGGTAGGCAGCGGTTTCGGCGCACAGGCCGATAAGGGCGTGTTCCTCGTCGGCCCGACCGGACTTGCGCTCTCGAACGATCAGAAACTGCTGTACGTCTCCGATGCGATCGGCAACCGCATCACCGAAATCGAAGAACCGATGACGCGCGACACCAGCGCAGGCGTGGGCCGCCAACTGACCGCCGATGGTCTGCTGCACCGCCCGCTCGCAATGGTCACCGCACCGAACGGCCACCTGCTCGTCACGAACGCGTTGAACGGCCAGATCGTCGAAATCGATCCGGCCAGCGGCAAGCAACTCTACGCGCGCTGGATCGACACCGACAAGGCGCAATCGCCCCCGGGCAACGGCGATCTGTTCGGTCTCGCAATGACGCCTGAAGGCGACGGTTTCTACTACGTGCAGGACGACGTGAACACCCTGGTGCTCGCGAAGTAAAAGCAGCAAAGACGGACGCAGATCCGGCCAACGAGCCGGAACGCAACCCTGGCATCCCCACGGCCAAATGAAGGTGAAGGAACCATGGCAAACGATCACCCCCCGCGGCCCTCACGGCGCGGTTTTCTGAAGGCCGGCAGTGCCGCGGTCGCAGCGGGCGCGAGCCTCGGTGCGACCGGCGTCGCCCAGGCCGCGCTCGGTAAGACGCCGGCGCACGGTGCCGATCCGCAGACGGCGGTCGAGCCGTTCTACGGCTTGCATCAAGGCGGCATCGTCACGCCGCAGCAGAGTCACACGTACGTTGCCGCGCTCGATCTGACGACCGAGAAACGCGAAGACGTGATCGCGCTGCTGCGTGCCTGGACCGACGCCGCCGCGCGCCTGACGCAAGGCGCCACGGCCGGACCACTGCCGACTGGCGCGGCTGCGAAAACGGCACTGGCCGACACCAAGATTGATACGCAGGTCGAAACCAAGGCTGACGCCAAGGCGAACGACACGGCCTACAGCCCGACCAACGCCAAAGCCGCGCCCGATTCCGGCGACGTGCTCGGCCTCGGCCCATGCGGCCTGACGATCACGTTCGGTTTCGGCCCAGGTCTGTTCACGAAGGACGGCAAAGACCGCTACGGTCTGGCCTCGCGCCGCCCCGCCGCGCTCGTCGATCTGCCGCGCTTCAACGGCGACCAGCTCATCGCCGAAAAAACCGGCGGCGACCTGTTTATCCAGGCCTGCGCGAACGATCAGCAGGTCGCGTTTCACGCGGTCCGGCAATTGGCGCGTCTCGCGTACGGCACCGCAGCGATGCGTTGGGGCCAATCCGGTTTCCTGTCCGGTCCGCGCGGTCAGACGCCGCGCAATCTGATGGGCTTCAAGGACGGCACCAACAATCCGTCGACCGCGAAACCGCAGTTGATGAACGAATTCGTCTGGGCCGGCGCCACCGCCGACGCACCCTGGATGGAAGGCGGCACCTACACCGTAGTACG
This sequence comes from Paraburkholderia aspalathi, assembly GCF_900116445.1. Taxonomy (GTDB): domain Bacteria; phylum Pseudomonadota; class Gammaproteobacteria; order Burkholderiales; family Burkholderiaceae; genus Paraburkholderia; species Paraburkholderia aspalathi. Next base: position 9,188 of record NZ_FPBH01000046.1, on the reverse strand, counting down.
GCGCATCCGCATCACGCTCGAACACTGGGACAACACGGAAGTCGACTTCCAGGAACAGGTGTTCGGCCGCCACAAATACAGCGGCGCGCCGATCGGCAAGAAGAACGAGTTCGACGCCGTGGACCTGAAGGAAGAGGACAAGGACGGCAATCCGGTGATTCCGGAGAACTCGCATGTGCGTCTGTCGAATCAGGCGAGCAACAACGGTGCGCAGATTCTGCGTCGCTCGTACTCGTACAACGACGGCACGAACTTCTACATCGAGCGCTGGCCGCCATGGCGTCAGGAAACCGAATACGACGCGGGGCTGATTTTCGTGGCTCACCAGAGCGACCCGCGTACCGGCTTCATTCCGATCAACGACAAGCTCGCGAAGTTCGACATGATGAATCAGTTCACGACGCACGTAGGCAGCGCGGTATTCGCGGTGCCGCCGGGCGCGAAGCCGGGTTCTTATATCGGCGCGGGCTTGTTCGAGACGTAATGCAGGCCGCAGTAAACCGCCGGCCATGAGGCTGGCGGCGCTTCGAAGACCAACAACTACATCACTAACGGATTTTAGGATCATGGCTCATTCCTGGTTTGGCACCCGCCTGCGCCTCGTCAGCAGCGCCGCCGCCCTCACGCTGGCAGCGCTCACAACCGTGCCGTCGACGGCTCACGCCGCGTCGATCACGCTGTACAACGCGCAGCACGAACAGGTCGTCAATCTGCTCGCGAAGGACTTCGAAAAGCAGTCCGGCATTTCGGTGAAGATCCGCAACGGCGAAGGTCCGGCGATGGCGGCGCAGATCGTCGCGGAAGGCGCAGCGACACCCGCCGACGTGTACTTCACGGAAAATTCGCCTGAGCTGATGCTGCTCGAAGAGAAAGGCCTGCTGAACAAGGTGGACGGCTCGACGCTCGCCACCGTGCCGGCGCGCTTCAACTCGCCGACCGGCGCATGGGTGGGCGTGACCGCGCGCGAAAGCGTACTGGCCTACAACACGACCAAGGTGCAGGCATCGCAACTGCCGCAATCGCTGTTTGACCTGGCCAAGCCGGAATGGAAAGGCAAGGTCGGCATCGCGCCGAGCGACAGCGACTTCCTGCCGCTGGTGAGCGCCGTGCTCGCGTTGAAGGGCGAGGCGCAAACCGTCGCATGGCTGAAGGGTCTGAAAGCCAACTCGCAGATTTTCGATGACGACGAAGGCGTGGTGGCAGCCGTCAATCGCGGCGGCGTCGCGACCGGCATCATCAATAACTACTACTGGGCGCGTCTGCACGCCGAACTCGGCGATGCGAAAACCCGCAGCGCGATCTATCACTTCGGCAACGGCGACGCCGGCGCGATGGTGAACGTGTCGGGCGCAGCGGTGCTGAAGTCGGCCCACAACACGGACGGCGCGCAGAAGTTTCTGGCCTATCTGGTCAGCGAACGCGCGCAGGACTTGATGGCGAAGAGCCACGTCATGTTCGAGTATCCGCTGCACGCAGGCGTCGCACCGGACCCGATCCTCAAGCCCTTCACTGAACTGAGCCCGCCGGCGCTGACGATCCAGCAACTCGGCGACGACAGCCAGGCAGGCAAACTGCTGCGCCAGGCAGGCTTGCTGTAAATGAGCGATGCCGTGTCAGCCGGGCCTCCGGCTGTAACCCCTGCCCCGGCGCGCGCCCGTTCGCGCGCGCCGCGCGGTTTGTTTGCGGCAGCAGCACTCAGCGCTTTGCTGGTGTTGCTGCCGATTGCGTTTACCTTCTGGCGTGCGGCGAGCTTTGGTATCGACGAAGCGGTCGATCTGATCTTCCGGCCGCTGGTCGGTGAGCTGCTAGTCAACACGCTGCTGATCACCGTATCGACCACGCTCGTCTGCGCTGCCGTTGGCACGGCGGCCGCCTGGTTTGTCGAACGCACGCATTTGCCGGGGCGTCGCGTCTGGGCCGTGCTCGCCGCTGCACCGCTCGCGATGCCGGCCTTTATCTCGAGCTATGCCTGGGTATCGCTGAGCCTGGATTTGCAGGACTTCAATGGCGCGTTGCTGGTGCTGAGCTCCGCGTATTTCCCGCTCGTCTATCTTCCCGTCGCCGCGGCGTTGCGCAGCATGGACCCGGCGCTCGAAGAAAGCGCGCGCGCGCTCGGCTGCAATCGCTGGACCACGTTCATTCGCGTCGTGCTGCCGCAACTGCGCCCTGCGTTGCTCGGCGGCATGCTGCTGGTGGCGCTCGGTGTGCTGTCTGAATTCGGCGCGTTTACGCTGCTGCGCTTTCGCACCTTCACCACGCAGATCTACGCGGAATACCGCACCAGTTTCGATGGCGGCGGCGCTTCGCTGCTCGCGTGTCTGCTGATCGTGATCTGCCTCGTCGTGCTGGCGTTCGAGTTTCGGGTACGCGGCGCGGCGCGTTATGAACGCGTCGATCGCGGCACACGTCGCGCGGTGTTGCGCTACGACCTTGGCGCATGGCGCTGGGTTGTCGTCGCCGGTTTTGCCGCGCTGGCGATCGCAACGCTCGGTGTGCCGCTCGGCATGATCGGCTTCTGGCTTACGCAACCGGGCGCGGCTGCTGTCACCCCAGCCGACGTGTCGCCTGAACTGCTGTTCAACGCGACGATCTCGTCGCTCGGTTTCGGGCTCGCCGCCGCATTGCTGACCACGCTGCTGGTCGTGCCGCTCGCGTTTTTGCTGGTGCGCTATCCGACGCGTTTCGCGACGCTGTTCGAACGCACCGTGTTTCTGGCGCAAGGCATACCGGGGCTGGTGATCGCGCTGGCCATCGTGTCGCTCGCGGTGCACGCGCTGCAACCGCTTTATCAAAGCGCGACGCTGCTGGTGATCGCTTACGCGATGCTCTTCATGCCGGTGGCGCTGGTAAGCGTGCGCGCCGCCTTCATGCAGGCGCAGCCGCGCCTTGAAGAAACTGCGCGCGCTCTCGGCCTGACCTGGTCGCAGACCCTGTTCCGCGTGGTGTTGCCGCTCGCGGGTCCCGGCCTCGGCGCGGCAGCGGCGATGGTGTTCATCTCGGTCGTGACCGAGTTGAATGCGACGCTGCTGCTCTCTCCCATCGACACGCAAACTCTCGCGACCCAAGTGTGGGCCGACACGTCCACGATGGCGTTCGCCGCCGCCGCGCCCTATGCGGCGTTGCTCACCGGCATTTCGCTGTTCGCCTCCGGCCTCCTGTTCGCATTGCTCGGCAAATCGGCATTACTCGGCGAGCGCAGCTGAACGCCGCGCGCCCTCGCCCGCTTTTTCCATCGGATTTTCATGAGCGAACTTCGTATCCGCGGCCTGCAAAAATCGTTCGACGGCCATCCGGTGCTGCACGGCATCGATCTCTCCGTCGAGCGCGGCACGTTGCTCGCGCTGCTCGGACCGTCCGGCAGCGGCAAGACCACCTTGCTGCGGCTGTTGTGCGGCTTCGAACGCGCGGACAGCGGCAGCGTCGAAATCGACGGCCGCCGCGTGGCCGGCGACAACCTGCATGTGCCTTCAGAGCAGCGCCGCATCGGCTACGTGCCGCAGGAAGGTGCGCTGTTTCCGCATCTGTCCGTGGCGGACAACATCGTGTTCGGCTTGCCGCGGACGCAGCGGCGCGCACGTCATCGGGTAGCCGAATTGCTGGAGCTGGTCGGCTTGCCGGCGAACTTCGGCACGCGCGCGCCGCAGCAGTTGTCGGGCGGTCAGCAGCAGCGTGTGGCGTTGGCTCGCGCGCTCGCGCCGTCGCCGACGCTCGTGATGCTCGACGAACCCTTCTCCTCGCTCGACGCCGCCTTACGGCTCGAAACGCGGCAAGCGGTGGCCAGCGCCCTGGCCGCGGCGGGCGCAACTGCCGTTCTTGTCACGCACGATCAATCGGAAGCGCTGTCGCTCGGTCATGAGGTCGCGGTGCTGTGGAACGGCCGGCTGATCCAGACCGCCACGCCGGAAACGCTGTACCGCCGGCCGGTGACACGTGAACTCGCCTCGTTCGTCGGCGAAGCAGTGTTGTTGCCAGGCGTGGTCAAACAGGATCGCGTCGACTGCGAGCTCGGCGATTTGCCGCTGTGTGCGCCGATGGGCAATGGCGCAGTCGATGTGATGGTGCGGCCTGAGCAGATCCGTCTGCTGCGTGCTGAAGAAACGATGCCGGATGGCGTGGCATCTCATGACGCCGTCGTACAGGAGGTGATTTTTCAGGGGCAGGACGCGGGCGTCGCGCTGCAATTACAGTCCGGCGCACGGACCGTGGTGCGCGCTCGCGTGCCGGGTTATCTGTCGCCGCGGCCGGGCGAACACGTGCGGCTTGCCGTGGATGGCGAGGTGACCGCTTATCCGCGGGGCTGAGCGGCGCGCTTTCAAACTACCGCGCGCCAGGCGAGCCGATAGAGACTACACGGACGCCGCCGCTCCGCGCCCCTGCGGGCGCAGCGACAAATCCTGCACCATCTGCGCGGCCAGATAATCGCACGTCGGCCGATCCGATTTGGCGCTGCGCGCCACCACGATTTCCACCGGTGCGATCTTCGGCAAGCCTTGCGCTTCGCCGAGAATCGCCAGCCGCGACGGCACGCTGCAACGCGTGAGTGCGACCACCGAAAGCCCTGCGTCCACCGTAGCCACCAAGCCCATCAGACTCGCGCTGCTAAACGCAGCCCGATAGCGAATACGTGCGCCGTCCAGCGCAGCCAGCGTATGCTGCCGCGCGATACAACCCGGCTCGTAAAGCCCAACGGGCAAAGGTGATGCCGCCAGCACCGGCGTATCCACCGACGCCCCCACCCACACCATCGGCTCGCTGCGCACGAATTCGCCCCGCAATTTGCGGTCACGCGTGACGAAGGCGAGGTCGATCTTGTTATCCGCCAACATCGGCGCGAGCGACGTGCTTTGCGCGCAGACGATCTCGATCTCAACGTGCGGAAACAGATTCGAAAAGCGCCGCAGCACCGGCGACAGCAGCGACGACGCGTAGTCGTCCGGTGCGCCCAGCACCACGCGCCCGGTCACCTCGGGCCGCACGATCGCCGACCACGCCTCCTCATGCAGCGCCAGCACGCGCCGCGCGTATTCGAGCAGCGTATTGCCGGGCCGCGTCAGTGAGAGATTGCGCGTATTGCGGGCGAACAGCGTGGTGCCGAGCATGGTTTCGAGCCGCTTGATCTGCATGCTGACCGCGGCCTGCGAGCGATGCACGGTCGCCGAAGCCTTTGTGAAACTGCCCGTTTCCACCACCGCGACGAAGGTGCGCAGCAAATCGACGTCGAATTCGGGGTGCATGATTTATCAATCCAGCTTATGGAATTGCTCAATTTAATTCGTTTGTCGATGCCGCGCAAGGCGCGCAATACTCGTGACACCCCCTTATGTGACCCACTTCCGGAGCCGCTTCGCATGTCCCTCACCCAACGTCAACAAGGCGCCATTACGCTGGCCAGCGGCGGCCTTTTGATGGGCACGCTCGGTATCTTTGTCGAGGAAGCGCGGCTCGGCGCGCTGACGCTGGTGTTCTTTCGCTGTCTGTTCGGTTTCCTTTCGCTCGCGGCGTATTGCGCGTGGAAAGGCTTCTTCACACGCGCGCATTTCACGCGGCGCACCGTCGCGCTTGCGCTGTTCTCCGGCGTGTTGATGGTCACGCAGTGGGTCGGTTTCTTCGATGCGATTCATCGCACCAGCATCGCAGTGGCGACCGTGGTGTTTCATGTGCAGCCGTTCTGGGTCGTGCTGATGGGCGCGGCGCTGTTCAACGAGCGCCTTGGCGTCGACCGGCTCGGCTGGATCGCAACCGCGTTCGTCGGGCTTGTTCTGGCCTCGGGCGTCGCGGCCACCGCGAATCTGCAGGGGCATACGAGCTATCTGATCGGTATCGGCGAAGCATTGGCAGGCTCGGTGCTGTATGCAGGCGTCACGCTGATCGCCAAAGGACTCGGCAATTTGCGGCCGCATCTGCTGACGCTCGCGCAATGCGCGGTCGGCGTGGTGTGCCTGCCGTTTATTGCGCCGCTTACCGCCGTGCATATCGGGCCGATGCAGTGGTTCTGGCTGATCGGCATGGGCGTGCTGCATACGGGCTTGTCATACGTGCTGATCTACGGCGCGCTGCCGAAACTGACCACGCCGATCATCGCCGTGCTGCTGTTCGTCTATCCGCTGACGGCGATCGTGGTCGATGCGGTTGTATATGGGCGGGCGCTGTCGCTGGCGCAACTCGCGGGCATGGCATTGATCGTCATCGCGAGTCTCGGTGTGAATCTCGGCTGGCCGCTACTTTCGATGTTGCGCCCCGGCGCACGTGCGCGGCGTCACGCCGATTGAGCTTTAAGCAGTAAACCGGCGGCGCCAAGCGGGTTACAGGCCAGTCGCCCGCAGCCGACCGTCTGCTGGCGACGGCACGCGTTCCCGGCAGTTGATTTCGTTTCGTCGAGAAAATCCCTGCAAAAAACCCACATTCTCCATTCATTCCGCACAGTCGAGAATCGTTCTCGTTTATACTTTCCAAATATTACAAGCCGGGCACTGACCCGGCTTCCGCTGCACCTCCCATCCCCACATCGACATGCCATTCCGAGGCAGCCGATGTCACGCCAGCGCATCTTGCGTTGACGCACGGCGCCCCGGCCGTTTTCGATTTTCGAATTCATTCAACAGCAACAGGGGAAATCACCACTTTGTCTCGCCTGACCGACCACACGGGCTTTGCCTCGCCGTGCGCGCCTGCTTGCGCCTCGTTTTGCGCCCGCCTCGCGTTTTTGTAGCACCGCTTCCGCTGTACTCCAAAACCAAAAACACCACCGATCCATACTCGAAGAACGTCGCCATGAACGTCAAAAAGAATACTTACCGAGCGCTGCTGCTCACCACCTCTCTTGCCAGCGCCAAACCTTTGCTGGCGCAGGAAGCTACAGCCGCTGCCGGCTCGGCCGACAGCACGCTGCCCGCCATCGCCGTCAAGGCCGCGGCCGACCGCTCGTACGATTCGAGCACCTCGAACACCGCGACGAAGATGAACATGTCGCTGATGGACGTGCCGCAGACGGTCAACGTCGTGCCGCGCGCGCTGCTCGACGAACAGAACGCGACCTCGTTGCAGGATGCGTTGCGCAATGTGCCGGGAATCGGCTTTTCGGTCGGCGATGGTCAGCGCGACCAGATCACCCTGCGCGGTTTCAACAACATCACCGATCAATACGTCGACGGCATTCGTGACGACGCGCTCTACTATCGCGATCTGTCAAACGTCGAACGCGTCGACGTGCTGAAGGGGCCCGCGGCCGTGCTCTATGGACGCGGCTCGGCCGGCGGCCTGATCAACCGCGTACTGAAGAAGCCGACGGCGAATCCACAGCAAGCTGTGGGCGTGACGCTCGGCACCGAAGGCGAACGGCGCGGCGAATTCGATCTCGGCTGGAATGCGAACGACGCCGCGCGTTTTCGCATCACCGGCGCTGCCGAAAACTCGAACAGCTTTCGCGACCAGTTCCAGTTGAATCGCCAGGCCGTGGCGCCGTCCGCGCAATTCCGCATCGATAAGGACACCATCCTCAATATCGAAGCCGATTATCTGCACGACCGCCGTACCTCGGACCAAGGCCTGCCCGCCTATCTCGGGCGGCCGGTCAACGTGCCGATCAACACGTACTACGGGTCGGCCGACGCCGCGAACACGTCTTATAACGATGTCGATGCGAAGAGCGCGACTGTGTCGCTCGATCACCGCTTCAACGATTCGCTATCGCTGCACACTGCGGTGCGCGCGTATGACTTCTCGCTCGAACGCAAAAACTACGTGACGTATGAGCCGATCAAGACGGCGACGAATCCGGTCGTCACGCTCGATCAAAGCACCCGCTTCCGCCAGGATCACGGCGTGGACGGCCTGTTCGAACTCACGCAGAAAACGACGCTGTTCGGCATGAAGCACGAACTGCTGTACGGCGTCGAGCTGTCGCAACAGCAGAAATTCGACACCATCTACTCGACCAACAAGGTCGCAACGTACAACCTGTACGATCCGCAACTCATCGATTTGCCGGGTGTGAAGCCGGGCACGGCGGCGAAGACGAATGCATCGACCGTGCTGGGACTTGCCGGCGTCTACGCGCAGGACCTGATCTCGCTGACCGAGCACTGGAAGATTCTTGCTGGCCTGCGCTTCGACTATCTGACGCAGACCCGCAACGACTACACCTCGGCGCACGTGAATCTGGACCGCACCGATCGCGCGTGGAGTCCGCGTATCGGCCTGATTTATGAACCGCTCGACTGGGTGTCGCTGTACGCGTCGTATAGCCAGTCGTTCTCGCCGCTCGCCGATACGCTGATCAGCAGCGGCGCGTTTGCCAACGGTTCGGCGCTGGCGCCGCAAAAGACCACCAGCTTCGAAATCGGCTCGAAGTTCGATCTGGGCCGCGCGAGCGCGAGTGTCGCGCTGTTCGACATGAAGCAGACCAATCAGCAGATCGCCGATCCGTCCAACCCGACTTACGCGCTGCCGATCGGCACGCAGCACGTGCGTGGGCTGGAACTGTCGACGACGGGTGAAATCGCGCCCAAGTGGTCCGTGTATGCGGGGTATGCGTACCTGAACGGAAACGTCGACGGTTCGCCGCAAGCGAGTTCAGCCGGACTGGTACTGCACAACAACACGCCGGGACTAATGCCGCGCCATAGCGCGAGCGTGTGGATCAAGCGCGATCTGAAGTACGGGTTCTACGCGGCCGGCGGTGCGCAGTTCCAGTCGGCACGCTATACCTCTGCGAGCGACGCGGTCACGTTGCCTTCTTTCGTGACGTTCGATCTCGGCGCGGGATATCACGGCAAGAACGTGGACGTGGCATTGACGCTGGATAATCTGTTCGACCGCAAGTACTTCATCGCGGCGCACGGCAACGCGGATATGTACAACATGCCGGGAGCGCCGCGTACGCTGACGGTATCGGCAAGGTGGCATATGTGAGGGGTGTAATGCGTGGCGTGTGCTGCACGCGTTGATGCGGTAAACGAAGAAACCGGGCATTGCGCCCGGTTTCTTGCTTTAGTCGTCGTAGTGGAAACGGCAGGCAATCACGTAGATCTTTCCGTCTCTCGGCAAGTAGACCAGGCGATCTGCGTGCGTAATACGTCGCGACCAGAACCCGCTTATTGATATTTCCTAAAATCATGACAACCGTTGAGCGTCTCAAGCGTTATATCTCCAGGACAATCGTGGAGCCAGGTTGGCATGACGCAAAGACG
>NZ_FPBH01000008.1 GCF_900116445.1 Paraburkholderia aspalathi | reverse complement strand
GAGTCCGCATTCACTACCGAAGCGCCGCCCACTTCAACCACCCGGCACCGCTTCGTTCTGCGTCGCTGCATCAGCAGCAGAGAAACGAGATTATGGAGAACGACCGACAGGTCGTCAACCCCCTTTTGTGAATTTTCTTTTGACCAAGTGCGATTTGACGCCGAAACATGCGCCCCACTATATGTAGCAAGATCGACGGAAAGTCATCCGGTCGTGCGGGAGTGGCCGACATAGCCTATAGTGAAGAGCCTGCATACGCGCACGACGAGCAGTTGAAGTGCTGCCTTCTGCCCCCACCTGAACTTACGGATGACAGGCGATGAAGGGACCCTGCGACAAGAGCGCATGACAAATTGGTGCGCTCATAATGCGCGCGAAGGCGCAAGCTCGTATATAATGCGAGCCGCGCGAATTTCGCACATTTCTATCGGCCCGCTTCGCGCGGGCTCATCTTTTTTGCTCCCCAGAGCACAGCCAAACAACCGCGTTGAGTCACTCAGGTGATGTTGAGCCATGCTCGAAACGCCTGACGGTAGCGTCTTGCGTCTCATAGCGAAGCCTCTAGAGGAGAATACGTGAACCCTTTTGATCGCGAAGATTCGCAACACGAAACTGCCGGATACACCGCCAAGGCGCCCGCTGGCCGTACGGCCAAGGGCAAAGGCGCAGGCAAAGCGATCCCCGTAGCGGCCGAACTGCCGCCGCAACAAGCTGAAGAACGCCAGCGCCAGATGCGCGCGCTGATCCAGCTGGGCAAGGAGCAAGGCTACCTGACCCACGCGCAGATCAACGACCACCTGCCCGACAACTTCGCGCAGACGGCGGCGATTGACAGCATCGTCAGCGCCTTCAACGACATGGGCGTGCAGGTCTACGAGCAGGCCCCGGATGCGGAAACGCTTCTGCTCAACTCGAACGCCCCCGCCGTGGTGTCGGACGATCAGGCAGACGAGGAAACCGAAGTCGCGCTGTCGACCGTCGATTCCGAGTTCGGCCGTACGACCGACCCCGTGCGCATGTACATGCGCGAAATGGGCGCAACCGAACTGCTGACCCGCGCGGGCGAAATCGCGATTGCGAAGCGCATCGAAGACGGTCTTCACGAAATGGTGCAGGCGATTGCCGCTTGCCCGCTCGCGATCTCCGCCATTCTGGCGAGCGCCCAACAGGTTGCGGACGGCGAACTGCGCATCGACGAACTGGTCGACGGCCTGAATGAAGACACGGTTGCGGCGGAAGAAGAAAGCGCGAGCGCGGACGCAGCAGCCGACGTCGACGCAGACGCCACCGATGACGACAGCGATAGCGAAGACGACGACGATGCCGGCCCGGCCGACTCCTCGGCAGCAGACGAAGCACGCCTGAAGCAACTCACCAGCGATTGCCTGGAAATCTTCGCGCAAGTCGGCATTCTGTCCGACCAGCAGAACGCCTCGCACACGCGCGGCGACGTCAGCTCGAAGGCTTACCTGCGCGCTCGCGAAGAGATTCAGCAGCACCTCGCCAAGATCCGCTTCACGGCACGCACCATCGACCGTCTGTGCGGCGACGTGCAACACCAGGTCGCGCAAGTTCGTGCGATCGAACGCCGCATTCTGCAAATCGTCGTGACGAAGAGCGGCATGCCGCGCGAGCAGTTCATCGAATCGTTTTCGGGTCATGAAGCCGACCTGGGCTGGACCGAGCGTGCCGCGCGCGGCGCGTCGACGTACGGCGCGGCGCTGGAGCGTCACCTGCCGGCAATCCAGTCGGAACAGCAGAAGCTGATCGACATCGAAGCAACCGTTTCGCTGCCGCTCAAGCATCTGAAAGAGATCAATCGTCAGATGGTCGCGGCCGAGTCGAAGATGCGCAAGGCCAAGAGCGAGATGATCGAGGCGAATCTGCGTCTCGTGATCTCGATCGCGAAGAAATACGTCAACCGCGGCATGCTGTTCCTCGACCTGATCCAGGAAGGCAATATCGGTCTGATGAAGGCGGTGGACAAGTTCGAATACCGCCGCGGCTGGAAGTTTTCGACGTATGCAACGTGGTGGGTTCGTCAGGCTGTGACGCGCTCGCTCGCCGACCAGGCGCGCACGATTCGCGTGCCGGTGCACATGATCGAAACGATCAACAAGCTCAACCGCATTTCGCGCGAGATCCTGCAGCAGACCGGTCAGGAAGCCCATCCGTCGGTGCTGGCAGAACGCATGGAACTGTCGGAAGAGAAGGTGCGCGGCATTCTGAAGATCGCCAAGCAGCCAGTGTCGATGGAAACGCCGGTCGGTGACGACGGCGACGCCACGCTGGGCGACATGATCGAAGATTCGGCAGCTTCCTCGCCGGCCGACGCAGCGATGCAGGCCGACTTGCGCGCCGCTATCGACGACGCGCTCGATTCACTGTCGCCGCGCGAAGCGAAGGTGCTGCGTATGCGTTACGGCATCAACACGAAGTCGGACCACACGCTCGAAGAAGTCGGCAAGCAGTTCGACGTCACGCGCGAGCGGATCCGTCAGATCGAAAGCAAGGCCATGCGGAAGCTGATGCACCCGAGCCGCGCAGATCGCCTGAAGTCGTTCCTCGACCGCTAAGCCAAGCCGGTCGTTGCGCTTGTCGTGCGCCATGCACGGCAAGCGCATCTCCCTCTCCCCATTCAAGCAAGCAACGAGATGATCCCACCAATGGTGAGTCCCGCTGCCAGCCAACGCCCAGCCGTGTAGAACGCATTACGCTCTTCATGAGGCTGATCCGGGCGTTCGAGACCCAACGTACCGTACGCAAACGCCTTGACCGCCGAGGTATCGGTCGTCGACGCGCTCCCCCCCGCTGAATCGCTTACTTCACCGTCCTGAATCGCATTGCCCTCTTGCGCCGCCGTCGCTGCGCCTTCGGCGGAGATGTGGACGGCGTCGTCCTGTTCGGATGTATTCGACGCAACAGCCTGCGTGGCCGTGTCGTCCGCGTTGTCCGTTACGGACCGGCTCTTCATCATCGCGCGATCCGATTCCGGCAGTGTCGACGACAGCGCACTGTCGATTTGCATGGCAACCTCCGTTTATTTCGCCCAACGCATGCGCCGCCCCAGTTCGCCGCGGCAATGCAAACAGAACGCTCGCACACGGCGGTTCGACGCACAACCGCTTACAGGATCTATCGACGGCAGTACGCCAAAACTTGAGCGCTGGAAAGAAACGGTAAGTTCCATCGGACGCATTGCTCCGGCCCGAAACGTATCCGACGGCTGCGTGCGCAACACGCGGTTCTACAGAACGAATTCCATAGGTCGATTTGTTGTCCACAGAAACTGTTCAGAAGCCTGTGGATATCCTGAGCAAGAGTCACCCAAGTCGTTGAGCGCATTGCTTTTCACATCTACGCTTCCGACACGACAGGTCGCATCGCTCACGGCTTCCCGCACATTGCCCGAACCGCCGCCCATTGCTGCGCCGTCAATGCACTTTCGCCGACAGGTGATCCCTGATTCAGCTTTTCCCGGTCGAGCGTACGCGGATGATCCGACAGAAACCCAATCGTACCGCTGCCATTACGCTTCTCAGTCAACGCAAAAAATCCCGCGAGCCCATCACTGCGCAATCCGCTCGCTTGCAGATAGGCAACGCCGTTCGCATCGGCGAGACGTTCCATGTCACGGCTATACGACAAACCCACTAATCGCCCCGCCAGCGAAGAGACGTCTGCGAAACCGAGATGGATGCCCAAGGTTGTGCTGATCAGAGTGATACCGGCGCTGCGAAACAAAGCGGTCAACGGATCGCGCCGCGCGATATGTCCCGTCTCGTGCGCCATCACGCCGGCCAGTTGATCGGGATTGTCGACGCGCTGGAACAGGCCGCGCATGATGATCATGCGTGCACCAGGTAACGTGAGTGCATTGACCGTCTTGCTGTCGATGACCACCACGCGTACCGGCTGCGCGATCCCCGCCGCGTGAGCGAGGCGCGCTTCGAGTTGTTCGAGCGCACGTTGTCCGTCGTCGCCTCGGCACACCCGATGCTTACCGACCACGACCGACTCCACCGTCTCGCCAAGCCGGTTTTCCGCGCTGCGTGGCACAAGCGCCGCGCCAGCCGCAGGCAATCTCACGACGAGTAGGAACGCAAGCGCCAGCGCCGCTGCGCCGATCGCGACCCAGCCCAGATAATGCCAACGCTGCCCGCGTGGCGCCGTCATCTGCGCAGGTAGCGCAAAGGCGTCGGTCAACACGCGACCTGGTTCGCCTTTGCACGACAATGCGACCCTGCCGTCCGGGTCGGACTCGCCGACGATCAGCCGCGCACGCGGCCAAACCGCCAGTTCACCCTCAACACCGTCGATCGACAGAACCGCCTCGCTCCAGCGCAGCGTTGCCACATGAGGCGCGGCGGTATGGCCGTCGTAATAGCGTGTGCCGGTCGGCACTGAAGGCTCCACAACCGCGTCAGAACGCGCCGCCATGGTCGAGCAGGTTCAGCATGCCTTCGCCCGTGCGCGGCGGCTGCTGATCGCTCTGACCAAGCGTCTGCGGGTCGAGTTGACCGGACACCTGCAGCGTATCGGCTGCGAAGCGCATCACGCGATGCAGCACGATCGGAAAACCCAGACCCAGCGTGAAGACAATGATCGCCAGATTGCCCAGCATCATGCCGAGCAAACGCCCGGCGGTAATGCTGCTGCCGAAACGCAGTTGCGCGCCAAGCGTCGTATTGCCCATGACATGGCGCGTCACCAGCGCCAGATAGAAGCACTGGATCAGCAACGCGCCGACGATAAACAGCACGTAGAACAGGAATATCGAGCCGAATGCGGCGAACGCGGCGGGATCATGAGCCTTCAGCGGCGCATGCCCGATGGGCAGGAACGCCATGATGCTCTTGAGGAAAACTGCCCCGAGCACGACGAACAGCGCGACGATGCCCAAAAACGTGCCGACGAACGCGCCATACAGCGCACGTGCGCGCCCTTCAAAATGAAACGGCAGGCTGCCGAAACTACTCGCGTTGATGCGCCGCTCCGCAAGGCGCATGGACACCCACGGCACCATCTGTCCAAGCGTGACGATGCACAGCAGGCCATACAGCAATGCATACGCGCCATAGACCCACGACGAACCGGTCATGCCGCCGCGAATCCCACACCATTGTGTGCGGCTCAAGCGGTAACGCTGCGCGCTGAAATACGCTCCTGCTGCGATCACCGCGATCACGATGTAAAGAACGATGATCGGCACGAGAGCCAGTGCAGCGCTCCCAGTGATGGCGCGCAGAATCGCGCTAAGAATGCCTGCACCGACAATCGCGCCAAAGATAATCGCAATCGCCAGTAGAAAACCTTTGAACAGTTCGCCGCCCGTCCCGGTGTACTCAAATCGCTCACCTTGAAAACGCATGCGCGACCAGATATATCGACGGTTATTCGTGGTGGCCCAAAAACGATAAATGCCAAGCGTGATGATCTGCAGCAACAGATTTTTGATGAATATCCCGTACAACTCTCCAAGCTTGCCGTCATAGCTCAACAGCGGTTGCTTCTGGTCGAGTGAGTTCATTTTTTCTTCCCCCGGCTGGCAAATATACGTTTTTGAGGCCCGCGTACGCATAAGCAAGTATGCATGGCGGGCGGGTGGTCTTTCCTTCGCAAAACTGACTACGACAGCGTGAAAATTTGAAATCTGGCCCGCAAGAGAGCAACTGTTTTACGGCATCACGAATGTTTTCACGAGCGTCAGCTCGCCTGCCTTACGCATCGGCACCCGAATGGTTTCGCTCTTTTCGTTCGGCGTGTTCTCGTTCGTGATGATCGTCACCTGCGCGACGGTCATATCGCTGCCGCTGTTCCCGCTACCGTAGTAATTCACATAGACCAGATACGTACCCTTCAAGGGCGCCGCCGACGAGTAAATCTCCGGCCCGTAGCCGGTCGTCACATCCACGTCGAGCGCGCCGCCGTTCGGCGCAACGCGATCGCCATACCAGGTGTGTGCGCCGTCCGGCGACACCACGTGCAAGTCCAGATCGGTGCCGTCGGTGTCCCATGCGAGCAACACGCGCAACTTGGGCTGCGTCTTGCCACTGTAGGCGTCGTAAAACTGCACGCGTTTGCGCGAGCCATCCGGCGCCCACAGTTCCACGCTATTGCTGCCGGACGGAAACGCGTAAGGCCGCGAAAACTTGCCGTCTTCCTCAACGCGCTGCGGCAACGGCGTGCCGTCGACCACCAGCGTGCCCACCGTGGTGCCCTTCTTCTTCGGCGTGTTACGGATCTGCCCTTCGATCAGCGCAAATTTCGACTGCCCTTCCGGCGTCGATACCGACACCGCCGGGTAGTGCACGTCCTGCGTATAACGCTCGCTGTCACCGCTGGTGTTGCGCCAGCCGTTCAACGGCGCGCCGAAGTCGATATCGCTCGCGTGCGCCACCGTGGCGCCCTGCAAGCAGGCGACGACGAGCATCATCCAGCCAGCCTTCACCCACCCCGTCGTCTTGACCTTCATCGTCACTGCTCCCATCCCGCTGTCAGAGTCGCTCGCTTTTCACGAGCTGCAGGTCGCCGATCTTACGCAGCGGCACGACCATCGTTTCACGCCGCTCGTTCGGCGTGTTTTCATTGAACACCAGCGTCAACGTCGCGGTAATCACGTCGCGCTCGTGCGCGGCGGCGTCGAAGTTGTAGCCGGTCGAATCGAAGTTGCCCCAGTAGTTCAGAAAGAACAGCCACGTCCCGTGCTCGGGCGCCGCCGACGAAAATATTCCCGGCCCCGCACCGTCCACCGAATCGACATCGAATCCGCTGCCGTCTTCGAGCGTGGGGTTGGCGAAGAACGCGTGCAGACCGTCCGGCGTAATCACGTGCAGATCCACCTGCGCTTTCGGATCGTCCCACGTGACGATCGCGCGCAGCTTCGCCTGCGGCTTGCTGCGGTCCGCTTCGTAGAACTGCATGCGCTGGCGCTGCTTGCCGTCGGCGGAAATCAACTCGATGCTGTTCGAGCCCGCGCCAAATGCCCACGGGCGCGCGAATGCGCCTTCGTCGTCGGTATAGAGCGGCGTTGGATTGCCGTTGACGACCAGTGTGGGCGGCTTGCGCGCGTGTTTGTCGATATGTTTGAGGCGCCCTTCGATCAGCGTGCGATAGCGTTGCGCGCCACGGTCGACCGGCGGCCGGGGATACGCCGCGACGAAGTGCTCGCCTTCGTTCGTCAGCCCGCTGTGGCGCCAGCCGCCGAATGCGCCGGTGAGGTCGGCGAGCGCACCGCCATTACCGTCCGCGCCGGCGGCTTGCACGTTTGTCGTCATGCCTGCCGCCAGCACAGCCGCGGCCACAGCAATTGCCATGTGAACGCGAACACCGCGCGCAAGAGGTGCCAAAGCAACGGCCGCAGGAATGCGAACGCGGCGCATCACAGGAAGCGCACGGAACACGGCAGAAAGCGAGCGCGAGACGGTGTTCATTGGATCGGATTGTCGGTACGAATCAGCGTGCGCGCGGTACGTTCGACGAAGTCTTCATCGAGGCCACGCGGATGATGCTGGAACGCAAGGTGAATATATTCATGCGCCAGCGCGATACGGTCTTCTTCGGTCTGCAGGTGATACACGTACACGCGATTGCGCTGCGCATCGGCATACGGCCGACCTTCGCGCACCGCGCACACGGCCGGCAGATCGGGCGTTTCGTAGCCGGGCGCGCCGTCCATACGCCGCGCCCACAACGGCGCGTTGCGCTGCAGCCATTGCTGGGCGCCGGCCACCTGGATGCAATCGCCGGACAACGGACTCTCGAACGACGTCAAGGTCGCTTGCGGCCAGGTGCGCGAGAGAATGGTGTCGAACGTGAGGCCGGTTTGCGCGGACGCCTTCGCAGCGAGCCAGCTCATCTGACCGGGTGCGGCCTTGTCGTGGTGATACTGAACCGGCACGCCGGTGAGCACCAGCGCGTCGGTCAGATCGGCCGCACGACGCGCGGCGGCGGTCGGCACGCGCGGCAGGACGCGCTGCGTGCTGCTGCTGTCATCGATACGGAAACAGCCGTGATCGTGATTGCCGTGCTGCACGACGTAGGATCGCGCCGCCACCGCCAACGCTTTGGCCGCTTCCGGTTGGCTCGTGTCGCCTTCCCGCTCGACCACTCGCGCGACGTAGTCATTCATGCCGAAGCGACCGACTACTTGCGGTGCGCCTGCAGCGTCGCGATCGAGCCGCAGTTCGCCTCGACTTTCCACACGCGCCCAGTTGCCATTGACGAAGCCAATCCGGAACTCGCCACGCAGCGGCCCGTCCGGCACCGCAGCCGAACCTTTGTCGCCAAGCACCTGGCGAATCGGATAACGGCTGAAGAAGTCGACCAGCACGCACGCGTTGTCGTCCGGCACGGTGACTTGTGTGAGCAACGGCGCGATGCGCGGTGCGGCGGCCGCCAACACGCGCGCGCTGCCGCCGGCACCGCCGAGCCACACCGGCGTGCCATCGGCGAGCCAGCCTGCCGCACCGCCGATCGAGGCGCCAGGCCGCGCGGGATCCGGCATCGTCCAGGTTTTGGCGCGCAGCAGGCTGCCGTATAGCGACACGGTGCCTTCGCCGCGGCCGCTCGTCAGCACTGACACCAGCGTGCTCGCCGCCGCTTCGCGCGGCTTGGCCGGCATCGCCTGCAATGCGGCGAGCAGGTCGGTCACGGGCACGCGGTGCGTCGGCGTCATCGCATGAAGGTCGCGCAGCCATGCGGGTGCATGCGCGGCCGTCCAATACTTGCGCCAATCGGCGGGATCGAGTTGCAGGCGTGCGGGCTCGAAAAAGCGTCCGCATGATTGCACCAGCGCATGTTCGCGGTCGATGTGCCCGCCCGTCATGCAGCAATACACTTCTTCAGGATCGCCGCCGCTGCAGGTGTAATCCGGCGTGGCGATATTGCGATCGACCAGATAGCCATAGACGAACAACTTCCACACGCTGCCGAGCGGCGTCTCCAGCGTCGCCGGCAACGGACTTGCCGACTGCGGCGCGAGGCCGTCTGCAGCGCCGCCGGCGTTGAACTGCCAAAGCTGCGATTGACCATCGCGCAACCATGCGAAGCGCAGCATTTGCGCCGAGGACGCAACGGACGGCGAAGTTGGCGATGCGGTTGACGTCGACTTTGCCCCCGCAGGCAGTGATACAGTCGACGCCGCCATCGCCGCAGCCGCACCACTAAAAACACATCCCACTCCCACGGCGAGCGCGATCCGCAGCGCAGCTGCCAGACGATCGCGCGAGTGCCGAAGAGCAGAGAACATAGCGGTCTCGCTTACTGAATACGCAGAGTCGTCATGCGATCGCTCTTGCCGCCTTCGAACGCCTTGGCGTCCGGCTGATACATGCGGAAGTAGCGTGCGGGCGGCAACGCGAACGTGCCCGGCAATGCAAAGCGCACCAGTTGCCGCAGCGTCACCGGACGATCGAGCAAAGGCACCGGCTGGTGATAGGCCAGCTCACCCATCTCGTACGAAGCGGCACGCGCAAACGGCTGCGGACCGCTTACCCCGTCCTTCTCGCCCGGCAAACCGTCGATCGACACACCCCAGCTGGTCGCCTCCACGTCGCCGCCCGGCGGCAGCGGCACATCGAGCAGACCGTAGTGGTACGCATTGCCGGAGCGCGGCGTGAGCGTGACTTCGTCGACGTACAGCGCATTGCTGTCGATCGCATCGCCCTGCTTGACCAGGCGCGCGGTGAAGGCCGAGCGGCCCAATTGGCTCTCGGCGCCACCCGCCTTCTTCGGATCGACCTTCACTTCGAGCGGCTCCAGCTTGTAGAAACGACGTTCGACGGTGATGTTCAGTCGACTGTCCTCGCTCGTATGACTGCGGAACGAGACCAGCGCGTTCACGTCGGTGCGCGCGCCGCCTGCGTCGAGCGTGGCCGGCAAAGCGGCGCCGGTCCACTTCCACAGCGGCGTACCAGTCGGCGTCGCGGCGCGCGTCCAACCCGCACCTTGCAGCGACGGCAGCGAAGCCGGCGCCGTGTCGCCACCGAGCGCTTTACGCACCCACAGCAACGTCAACGCGCGATCGAGCGTCGGGTAGTCGGCGCTGCTCTTCGCGAGCAAGGCCGATGCATCGATCGCCGCGCCACCATCGCCACCCGTCATATAAAGCAGACTCTGCACGAGCGGAGCGGGATCGTTGGTCAATGCCGTGCGTGCAGCACTCGCCGCTGCATCGAAGCCGTCCGGCAGTTGAGCACTCGCGCTACGCGCCATGTTGGCGACCAGCAGCGTCGCCATTTGCTTGCCACGCGGCGAATCGGCTTGCGCGAACACGATGCTGTCCGACGCGCCATACGTGCCGTTGCGCGCAGGGGCCGAAGCATTGGCCGAGGCCGCTGAATCGCTCTGCAAGTCCGCCGCAACTCCCGACACCGGCGTCGCGACCGGCAAGCCCATCTGCTGCATGAACCACAGCGCCAACGCGCGATGCAGCAGCGGCTCTTTCGCACCGGCATCGCGATAGACGTCCATTGCATGCTGCCAGTTGTCGGCGGGCAGCGTAATGCCGAGGCTGCGGCTCGCGAGCCAGTCCGCGTAATACGCGTAGGCGGTGATCAGCGAACTGCCGCCGGTCGTATCGCCCCACCAGCCAAACGTGCCGCCGACACCGGCCAGCATCGCCAGACGTTGGCGCTGATTACGCAATAGCGCTTCGAGCCCTTGCGTCGAGCTAGCGCTATCGCCGCGGCCGATCGCATCGTGTGCGAGCGCCAAAGGAATCAGGCGGCTCGACGTCTGCTCGGCGCATCCGTAGGGATAATTGATCAGATCGTCGGCAACGCGCGCGAATTGACTCGTGGCACTGCCGATGAAACGCACACTGACATCCTGCGCATCTTGCGGCAGATTGAGCGGCTTGTTCGAGCCGTCGAGCGCCACCGTGTTCTGATGCAGATCGAGCCAGCCGCTCGCATCGAGCTGGATGGTGGTCTGCAAGCGATCCACGTCCTTACCCGCCCGACGCAGGCTCGCGTTGATCACACCCGCCTTCAACGCGCCCGTTGGCAGACGCAGGTAGTTCGCGCCGCGCTTGAGCGTGACTTTCTGATTCAGCGAGAGACCGCCGCCGTCGACCACCCACTCAGCGTCCATATCCGCTTCGGTTTGATTGAAGGCGATCATGTCGATGGCCGGCTGATCGTTGACGCGGAAATGCGAAGGCCCGCTCCACTTGAGATACAGCGCCTTGTCCGAACGCACATACGCAGTACGTTGACCGACCATGCCGTCCGGCGCCGCCGCGCGCACGGTGACACGCCAGCGGGCCAGCGAGTCCGGCATCTTGAAGGTCATGGTGGCGTGACCATTCGCGTCGGTCTTCAGCGTGCCTTCCCAGGCGGCTGTGTCCTGATCGTCACGACGCGGCCGTTCGAGCACCTTCACGCCGCGCTCGTTGTAGTTGGCGCGTTGCGGCCCGCCCGGCGCACCCTTCAACGGCGAGCGCGCGAGGTCGTACGTAATGAACGACAGACTCGACGACGTCCGCACATTGTTGCGGCGCGGATGATAGAAAAAGTCGACGATATTCGGTGCGATCTCCGGCTGCAGCACGTAGACCATTTCATCGACCACGCTGACCGTCAGATTCGCCGCTTCCGGCTTGCCGTTCAGCGTGCTGTCGAAGTTGAGCGTGACCGTATCGCCCGGACCGTACACCGGCTTGTCGCTCTTCACGTTCAATTCGATCTGCGGTTGCGCGACCACGATGCCTGCATTCTGGAACACGTATTCGCCCGCATGCACGTACAGCACCGAGAACGTCATGTTCGGCGCGAATGCTTCACCGACCTTGATACGCGCTTTCCATTGCGACGGCGCCACGCGTTGCAGTTGCAGCCAGTCGCCGCCGGCAGTCAGCAACGCGCGATGTTCGACGTTGTCGCGCTCCAGCGTCAGGAGAGCATCGTCGACCGGCATCGGGAAAGTAATCAGCGCTTCGGCGGTATCGCCGATCTTGTACCTGTCGCGATCGAATACGATCTCGACGCTGCCCGGAATCGCCTTCAGACCGTCGCCCGCCACCCAATGACTTGTAGCCGCGAGCAGGTTGCCGGTGTCGTCCTTGACCGACAGCATGTACGAACCCGGTTCGTCGAATTGCACCGGGAACGACAGCTTGCCACCTGCCGTTGCGCCTTTGATTGCGCCCTCGCCATGAGTCTGCGATTCAAGGCGCGTCCATTCCCACTTGGCCGGCGCACGTGAAGACGGATCGATCGTGCCAAGCGCTTGCAGATCGAAATTGACCGCTTCCTTCGGCTGCGAAAACGACTTGGCAGTCGACAAGCGATACGGCGTCGCGCCGCGAGCGATCAATACCTCACGCGTCACACGTACCTTGTAGGCCGCGCCGTCCTGCGCGAATAGCGTCAACGCATAGCGGCTTGGTTCTTTAGCAGCGGGCAGCGTGAGGCTCGCATTGCCGTCGCTATCGGTTGTGAGTTCCTGCTGTTCCAGCTTGACCGGAAACAGCCCTGCATAGCGCAGTTCACCATCGACAATCGTCACTTTCTGCGCGCGCAGCGTGACCGAGACCTTGCTGTCGCGCACCGGCTTGCCATCCGGATAACGCAACTGGATCTTGCCCTTCAATTGCTCGCCCGTCGCATAGTCGGCTTTATCCATCGACAGGTTGACGTCGAAATGCGGCTTCACATATTCGGCGACGCGAAATGCGCTGCCGTATACATCGCCGTTGTAATCGAAACGCAGCGTATAGCCGCCGGCGGTGGCATCGGCGGGCAACGTGAAGGACGCGTCCGCGCCCGTATCGGAAGCAAAATGCACCTTGCTGGTCGCCATCGGCGCACCGTTCGGATCGAGCACGTCGAGCTTGATATCGGCATCTGCAGGCGCGGTGGATTGCGTCGCGTTCTGGAACGTGCGGCCGATGAACTTCACATGCACTGCGTCGCCCGGCCGGTACATCGGACGATCGGTCACCGCGTAGATCTTGGTGTTGTAGATCTCGCTGTCGTAGTAGAAATTCTCCGAAACGAACACGCCGCCTTGCGGATCGGTGCCGAGCACGTAGCTGCGCTCGGGGCTAACGTGTTGCAGCACCAGTGCGCCGTCGTTACCGGTGGTGCCGCTTTGCAGCACGCCTACGCCGTCGGTCCAGTTCACGTCGGTATTCGCCACCGGCTTGCCGTTATCGCGCCGCGTGGTCCACACCAGCATGCCGCTCGACGCCGCTTTCACGACTGCGACCGTGTCCGATACGAACAGCAAGGTATGCGCGCGATAGTTGCCGATTACCGCCTCGACGATATACAGCCCCGGCGGCAGCTTGCCGACCGGAATCATTACGTTGCCCGAACTCGCTTCGATGAAGTTACTGCTGCTGCCTTCGAGATTGACACCCTTCGGCGGCTGGATCACCTTCGCGTCCCAGATCGGATAGCGGAAGCGCGCGACCATGTCATAGCCCTTCAGCGGCGCGAACTGCGAGTTCTGCTGAAATTGCGTCTGCTTGCCGGTCTGCTCGCCGAGCTTGAATTGCGGCTGGGCTTCGGTTGCCTTGCTACGCGTCGCGAACGACAGCACACGTTGCCAGGCGCGGCGTGCTTCCGTGAACCAGCGGTCCCACAGATAAGCCAGCGTATTTGCGAGGCCCTCGCCCTGATAATTCGGCGCGACGTTCAGGCGATGCAGATTCTTCTGCGCCTTCAAAAAGTCCAACGGCTTCGGTACGCGATACACAACGATGTCCGCACCGCCGTACGCTTGCAGCGCGTCCTTGAACTCGCGGCCGGGCGCTTCGAGACGCACCTGCGCCAACTGATCGCTGCCGAAGCTCGCATCCGAGAGCAGGAAGAATGGCTGGCCGTCGACCTTCTGCGACGCGAAATTACTCGATGGCGCTGTTTGCAGCGTCGGGTTCGCGGCGATGTTGGCATCGGCGGCGCTGCTCGAGGCGGCGTCGTCGGCATAGGCCGTTGGTGCGATGGCGAGCGTCAGCGCCGCGAAGAGCGCGACCACGGTGAAGCCTGCACGACGTTTCAGGTTGCCGAGCCAGGCGCGCGACGCAGTGACGGAGTTCATTCGGGTCATGGTGTCAGAAAGTCCAAACGAAACACGCCAACGAAATTCGGATTGCCGTCGAGCGGCTGCCAGCGGGAATCTTTCCATTGCATCAGGTCGGAGACGGCCACGGCGCGCAGACCTGTATCGGTCGGCGTAACGGTGCCTGTGTGATAAGCGATGTAGCGATCCAACCAGATCATCAGATGCTGGTCGTCGCCCTGGTCGAAGAACAGCAGATCGCCAGGCAGCGCCTGGTTCACGTCCTTCGAAACAAAACGGCTATTGCGTTGAATCAGTGCGATCGCCGATGCGTACGCGCCGGTGGAACCGTCGAGCCGCGTCCAGCGATTCGCGATTCCGCGTTGCGACGTGGACAGTTGCAGCTCGGGCGGCATGCTGCTGGTGTCCGCGAGACTGGTCATGCCGTTCGCGCGCAACCATTTGGTGTCGTGCGGCTTGAGCGTCTCGCCGACGGCAAAGCGCACGAGGCCCGCGCAATCGCGCTGCGTCCAGCGCGGCGTCGGGCCACGGCGCATTTGCTGGTCGACGATGCGCACGAACCACGCGCGAAATGCAGCGGATTGCTGCGGCGAAAGCGCGTCTGGGTCCGGCGATGCGGTTGTGCTGGTGAGTGCGTTCGCGTACGGCGCGAGGCCGGCCACGACGAGCGTCGACATAGCACGCACGAGCCAGATGCGGCGTGCCGTGCGGGCATTCGTCGCGAATGCCACGTCGGGGACGTGAAGGCGGCGCACTTAGTCGCCCTCGGTGCCGGGCTGATCTGCAGGCGAGTCTGCTACTCCCGCGGTGGCAGCGGGATCCGCACCCGCCTTCGCGCGATCGAACCACCACTCCACCGGCACCCAACCTGTCGACCCTGGCAAGTTCTGCGGCAGCGTCAACGAAACCGGCGGGTAGTGCGCCAGCGCATGCAGCTTCGGCACGAGGTGAGTGCGCGACGCGTTGCGGAACACCGCTTCCTGATCCGCCGGCAAGGCCGCGCCCGCTTCGCGTTCGATCAACGCAGCCGCGGACGAAGGTGTCAGCGTGAGAATCGTGCGCGGCAGACGCTGCGGCGCGAGCGTATCGGCCAGCGCCGGATAACGCTTGTCGAGCACGGCGAGCGTGTCGTCGACCAGACGTGAATCAGGAGAGAAAATCAGATAACCGTGCGCCAGTGCGAGCGTCACGGGGAAATAGCGCTCTGCAGACAGTTGCGATGCGAACGACGCCTTGCTGGACAGCGCCGTACCGGAGAGCGCGCTGACCGGCCGTTGCCACACGGTAACGCCGACGCCCTGGTCACGCTTCGTGACCGGCAAGCGACGATAGCCCGAATCGGCATCACCGGATTTGGCGGCCTTCGCCTCGTACGCGCCGATCACGTCGCCAAAGGTCTTGCCGAGCGCGGTCTGCAGCGCAGCGATGCTCGTCGCGTCCTGTGTCTTCACGCGAGCAACGAACACCGGCGCAACCAATGTGGATTTCGCATACCAGCAAACGGCCGCGGGGCCAGTGAGCTGATCGCCGATCGCAGAAGCGCCATCCGCGCCCACATCGGCCACCTTGCCCAACAAGCCCGAGGCTTCTTTCCAGTCCGCTGGCAAGCTCGTGCACGCTGCCGGATTGGCCGGTAAGGCACGCCACAAGTCGGCGCTATTCCACGCCTGCGGCAACTTGCCCGGCTCGATCAAAGCGGAAGTCTGCCAGTTCGCCGCAGCGCTGCCGTTCGGCGAAAAATCGAATCGCAGTGCGTCGATGCCGGAGAAAAATGCCTGATAACCAAACGACAAATAATTGGCCGACACCACCAACCGGTGGCCCTTCGGCGCATCGCCCGGCGCGTCCAGCTGATAGGCGCGCGTCGCATCGTCGCGGCCGGAAGAAAGCATCTCGGACACGGCGTCGGCCCGCTCGCCCAGCAAGCTGCCTTTCGCGTCGAGCAGCACGCCCGGGGCGGACATCACGACAAGGCGGTCGTCCTTCGTGGCAAACAGAATCGTGCGGCCAACCGCCAGCTTCAACGCGTACACCGGCACGTCGCCGGAGAGTTTGGCGACCTGGCTCAACTGCGAGTCGCTCGCGGCGACGTTGCCGAAGCCTTGCAGCAGCTTCGCCAGGCCGTTGCGGTGCATCGACATCACCCAGTAACCGAGGCGGCCGTCCGGCGAGCGCCACAGCAGCACATGCGCGGGTTCGTCGAATACGCGGCGGATCAGTTCATCGCGCCAGTCGAGTTGATGTTCGAACGCGAGACGGCGCAGCGCGCCTTCTGTGGACAAGCGCGTGTCGTTTGATTCGTAATAGTCCACAAAGTCTTGAGTCAGCACGTCGTGCAACAGCGGCACACGTAAAATGTCGCGCGGCAAACGTGAGAGCGCTTCGCTGTCGATCACCGCATCTGGGTGATGAATATCAAGGACGATTTCGCTGGTCCCAGCGGCTTTGCGGTGCCCGAATGGACGCCACACCGCCTGAATGACGATGCCGGCCACGACCAGAAGACCGACTACCAGGATTGCAATCTTTTTTCGCGACATCTTCATCTGATTTTTTCTGGTTCGATGCGACGGTATTAACGTGGATGGCCGATGAATTAACTCACCGAAATCATTCGCCGAAGGCAGCGATGATAACCGATATTTTTAGTCCAAAACCAGCGGTACTCGCCATTTAACATTCAGCCATGTTTCAGGAGTTTGACGGAAATATTGAACGAGCGAAATTAAATATTTTGAAAACGCGCTCGTCTGAAGCAACGACTTGAGTTAAACGGCAGCGGAAGGCGGCGGCATACACAGACGGGAACGCTTGCGCCCGTTGCCGGCTTCAACGGCGCACAGATGGGCCTGCGAGCATAGTCCGACCAGGCGCGGCCTTATGCTGCTTTACCGGATCGGGATGGTTATGCTAAATCCCAGCGATTTAGCATCTGCATAAAAAAACCCGGCTACGCACTACGTGCTCACCGGGTTATTTCAGGTATTGCCCTTACTGCTTTACCGCCAATACTATGTTAGCCGCGTTAGCCGTCATCAAACCAGTGCGAGCGCCTGCTTCATTCTCTGCACGCCGGTTTCGATTTCAGCGACGCCGGGCGCTGCAAATGACAGACGCAGTGCCGTCAAATCGATATTGTCTTTATAGAACGCGACGCCCGGCACGAACATGACATTGCGCTCGATACAGGAACGCAGCGTGTCGGACGCATTCTGCCCACCCTTCAATCGCGCCCATACGAACATGCCGCCGGCAGGACGATGAAACGCGATGGCGTCACCCAGATGCTCATCCAACGCGTCGCACAGCGCGCGGCACTTCACGGCATAGGCGTCGATGATCTTCGGCAAATGACGCTCCAGCGCTCCACTCGCGAGATATTCGGCGGCGATCGCCTGGGTCCACGGCGAGCTGCACAGGTCGACGGTCTGTTTGGCAACCACGCAGCGGCGCAAAATTTCCGCGTGCGCGATCATCCAGCCGACCCGCAAACCCGGCGCGACGATCTTCGACAGACTCGAAAAATGCACGACCCAGTCGCGTGAACCGGGCACCTGATCGCTCAACGCGAGCAGCGACGGCAACGCCGCGCCGCTGAAACGCAGGTCGCCATAGGGATCGTCTTCGACGATCAGAAAATGGTGACGCGCCGCCAGCTTCAACAACGCCATGCGGCGTTCGAGCGACAGGGTTGCGCCGGTTGGATTGGCAAAAGTCGGCACGGTGTAGAGCAGCTTCGGTGGCCGCGCTAATGTGCCCACTTCGGTGCCCGCTTCGAGCAACGCGGCCAGCGCGGCGACATCGAGTCCATCCTGATCGACCGGCACCGTCACCACGTCCGCCTCTTGCAGCTTCAGTGCCTGCAAGGTCGCCGGATAAGCGGGCTGTTCGACCAGCACCACGTCACCCGGCGCGACCATCACGCGCAGCAACAAATCGAAGCCTTGCTGCGAACCCGTCGTGACGAGCAATTCCTGCGGCGTGCAAGGCGTACCGCGCCGCGTCATCAAAAGCGCGAGTTGGTCCTTGAGGACGGCGAGGCCATCAGTCGGCCCATATTGCAGGCAGAGCGTGGGCTGCTGCGACGCACGCCCGGCGGCCGCATCCAGACCCTCGCGATCGAACAGATCGCTCGCCGGGTAGCCGCCGGCAAACGAAATCATGCCGGGTTGCGCCAGATACTTGAACAGCTCGCGGATCGGCGAACCGGTCGGCGCTTCGAATGCAGGATTGAACGTGAACATGGTGACGGGCCGTTTATCTTATCGATGGAAGATCCGCGTCGATTGTGGCCATGGTCCGGGTGGGCGGCAAACGATATCTACGCACTACGTATTGCGTTTTCCGCATCACCTCGAACGCGCGGGCTAAACCACGTTCTTCTCGACGATCGGCCGGTTTTCGAGCACACGCGTGAAACTCAGCGAACCGAGATCGAGCGTCGTATAGCGGCCATGCAGAATCAATTCGCTGATGCCGCGGCCGGTTGCCGGGCCTTGTTGCAAACCATGCCCGCTAAAGCCATTGGCAAAAATGCAGTTATCGACGTCCGGGTGGTAGCCGATGATTGCGTTCTGATCGAGCACGTTGTATTCGTAGTAGCCGGACCAGCAGTTCTGCACGCGCAGCGCCTCGAATTGCGGTACGCGATGCGCGAGCGTCGGCCAGATCACGTCGTCGAATAGTGCGTGATCGACTTCGTCGAGCGGCAAATCGTCGGGATCGTTATCCGCTGACGGCGATGTACCGCAAATGAACGAGTTGCCCTCAGGCCGGAAATACACGCCACTAGGATCGATCAGCAAAGGACAGTGTTCGAGTCGCGCAGGCGACGTGACATTGAAAATACTGCGGCGCCGTGCGAACACCGGAAGATCGATGCCGGCCATCTGTGCAACCTTGCGCGACCAGGCGCCCGCTGCATTCACTACGAAATCGCAGGCGTAGACCTCGCCATCCGCGGTTTGCACTTGCGTCACGTGTTTGCCGTCGCGATGCAGCGCGGTGACGTCGGCGGCAATGTAGCGCGCGCCGAGCGCCTGCGCTTTCTTGCGCAGTGCCTGCACGAGGCCGTAACCGTCGAACCAGCCTTCACCACTTTCGCCGTAGGCGCCGGCAACGAGGTCTTCGGTATTGAGCCAGGGAAAGCGCGCTTGCAATGCGTCTTTGTCGAGCAAACTGATATCGGCGCCAAGCCGCTTTTGCAGCGCGTGATTCTCACGCAGAGTCGCCTCACCGGCGGGCGTAGCGAGAAACAGATAGCCGCCTTCGTGCAGATCGATCGAGGGCTTCGTGCCGTCGATTTCGAGCCGCTCGCCGATCGAGCGCAGAAATTCGATGCCGAATAGCGACATCTGAATGGAAAGCGGTGTAGAAAATTGCTGGCGAATGGATGCAGCCGATAATGCCGACGACGAACGCGCATACGTCGGATCACGTTCGATCACCGTCACGCTGACCGACGGATCATTAAGCTGCAGAAAATACGCAACCGAGCTGCCGAGCACCCCACCGCCGACGATCACGACTTTGGAACTCACGTCTTACTCCACGAGTAGCGTGGCCGCTCTGAAACGGCGGGCGGCGCAAACGAATTGCTGAAAGAAGTTGTGAACAGCGGCGCATGAATGCGCCGCTGCTTTCTGCTGAACGCTCTACTGATCGATTGCTTTATCGCTGTAGTGCTACTGGCGGGATCAGTCGATATTGAAGTCGATGCCCTGCGCGAGCGGCAACGCCGACGAGTAGTTGACCGTGTTGGTCGCGCGGCGCATGTAGGCCTTCCACGCATCCGAACCCGACTCACGACCGCCGCCGGTTTCCTTCTCGCCACCGAACGCGCCGCCGATTTCCGCGCCGCTCGGTCCGATGTTCACATTAGCGATGCCGCAGTCGCTGCCCGAGTCGGACAGGAAACGTTCAGCTTCGCGCAGATCGGTCGTGAACACGCACGACGACAAACCGTGCACCGCTGCATTGTTCGCCTCGACCGCATCCGCGAAATCCGAATAGCGCAGCACGTAGAGAATCGGGGCGAAGGTTTCTTTCAGCACCACCGCCGTTTGCGACGGCATTTCGACGATCGCCGGACGCACGTAGTACCCGCCTTCATGGCCCTTCACCTCGACGCGCTCTCCGCCGAACACCTTGCCGCCTTCGGCCGTAGCCTGCTGCAGCGCTTCCTGCATGCGTGCGTACGATTGCTTGTCGATCAGCGGCCCCATCAACGTGCCCTTTTCGAGCGGGTTGCCGATCGGCACCTTGCTGTACAACTGCTTCAGACGTTCGATGGTCTTGTCGTACACGCTCTCGTGCACGAACAGGCGCCGCAGCGACGTGCAACGCTGCCCCGCCGTACCCACGGCCGAGAACAGGATGCCGCGCATTGCGAGTTCGTGATCTGCCGTTTGCGCGACGATGCCCGCGTTGTTGCCGCCGAGTTCGAGCAGCGAGCGACCGAAGCGCTTCGCCACTTCAACGCCGACCGTGCGGCCCATTTCCGTGCTGCCCGTCGCGCTGACGATCGATGCACGCGGATCGGCCACCAGTTTCGCGCCGACATCGCGGCCACCGTTGATCAGCGCGGTCAGGCCGGCCGGCGCGTCGCCGAATTCCTTCAATGCTTCGCTGAGGATCTGGTTGACGGCAAGCGCGGTCAACGGCGTCTTTTCCGACGGCTTCCAGATCACCGCATTGCCGCACACCAGCGCCAGCGCCGCATTCCACGACCACACTGCGGCCGGGAAGTTGAACGCCGAGATCACGACGCACGTACCCATGGGATGCCAGGTTTCAGCCATACGATGGCCCGGGCGTTCCGAGGCGATTGTCAGACCGTACAACTGGCGCGACAGACCGACCGCGAAGTCGCAGATGTCGATCATTTCCTGCACTTCGCCCAAGCCTTCCTGCAGGATCTTGCCGGTTTCGAGCGTGATGATGCTGCCAAGTGCGTGCTTCTTTTCACGCAGACGATTGCCGAGCAGGCGCACCAGTTCGCCGCGGCGCGGCGCCGGAACGTTGCGCCAGGCGGTGTACGCCTCTTTCGCATTGGCGAGGGCCGCGTCGACTTCCGCCACCGTGTTGCTGGCCACACGGCCAATGAGTTCGCCGGTAATCGGCGAATGAACCGCGATGTCGCCGGCTTGCGCCGCGTGGGCGATGCCGAGGTCGGCGAGGATGGTGGAAGCGTCCATGAGAATCCCTTTAATTTCCGATGCGAAACAAGAGTAAGTTCGGAAACTATACACGCGGGATTTTGTGGCGGCAAGGGTATTTGCCCCAGAGCGGTGTGCCCGGGCATGCGAGCGGGCTTGCTGGGGTTGATTGACGGGCGCGGGGGCCAGCCTGTACGGGCTGGTTCGCGGGTGATTGGCGGCAGGTTAGCGGCGCTTCGGCAGATGCGGTTCGTTTCTTATTGGAAATATTCTTGTCGCGCCCCAGCAGTCCCCGTTCGCTTTGGCTTTGATCCCGGTTGCCTACTCAAGCGCGGCCGTACCGCGCATCGTCAGATAACCTTCATGGTCTTTGGCCCACAGATCAACGGTCCTACCGTCGGCGGAAAGTTTGCCGCATACCGTGAAAGCCTGACCAGAAAAGGTAGGCCGCAGCGCCTTGTACGCGAAGCTTTGCACCACCGCGTCCGGTTGTTCACGGCGTACCAGATCGACCAGCAGCGTCGCAATCAGCGGACCATGCACGATCAGCCCGGGATAGCCCTCCACCTCGGTCACATACGGGTAGTCGTAGTGAATGCGGTGACTATTGAAGGTCAGCGCGGAGTAACGGAACAGCATCACGGCGTCCGCATCGATCGCACGGCTCCACGTTTCGCCCTCGGGGGCGAGTGCCGCTTGCGGTGGTCGGGCGCCCTCTTGCGGCGCATCGCGATAGACAATGTCGTGCTCTTCTTCGAGCTTCAGTTCACCGCCAACTTCAATCGTGTGCTGCACCGTCACGAACACGAGACGGCCCGAGCGGCCGGTCTTGTCTTCGATATTGGCGATGGTCGACGTGCGTCTCGCATGCTCGCCGATTTTGAGCGGCGCATGGAACGTCAGCCGGCCACCGGCCCACATGCGGCGCGGCAACGGCACCGGCGGCAGAAAGTCGCCGCGCTTCGGATGACCATCCGGACCGGCATCCGACAGCGGCGCGACCGGCAGGAAGTACAGCCAGTGCCAGAGTGGTGGCACCGTATCGCCGCTTTCTTCCCGGTCCAGGGTGGCGGCCATTGCCGTCAGCGGAAAGGCGGTGATGTCGTCCTCAATCACGACCTCTTTGTCGAGCCAGCTATCGAGGTTCTCTGGGGCGGCGGACATAGGCAAAGTCTCCGAACACGCTGTTTGGTGGGCCAGATAAGGTTTTACTACGAACTTCGCATCAGGTTTCGCGAGGATTGCATTTTCGATACCTCCGAAGCTGCGGGGCAAGGTTCGAGCGCCGCCATAACGATACGGGAATTGGAGAGCAAGAGTCGGAGTGCATAGCCGTGAGCGTGTGCTTACACTCGGTCATCGTTTGATGAATCGACTTACGGAGAATGCTCATGAATACGGTCGCGAAGGCTCTTCACTCGCAGTCGCACTCGCCGGAGTTGGAACTGGAGCTGGGGTTCGAGCCCAAGCGGAAACACACGGCAGCACTGAAGGCGGACAAGGTCACCAGCCCGCTCACGCAGCGCGTCGACGCGATCGACTGGTTCGATGTCGAAGAAGAACTGAACGGATATGGCTGTGCGATGCTGCGCAATCTGCTCAGTGCGCAGGAATGCGATGCGCTGAGCGCAAACTATCCGCGCGACGATCTGTACCGAAGCCGCGTCGTGATGGCACGGCATGGTTTCGGTCGTGGTGAGTACAAGTACTTTGCGTATCCGCTGCCGCCGTTGGTCGCCGACTTGCGCGCCGAGCTCTATCCGCGCCTCGCGCCGGTCGCGAATCGCTGGAACGAGGCGATGAATATCGATGTCCGCTATCCGGCCGCCCACGGCGAATTTATCGAGCGCTGTCACGCCGCCGGCCAGCTGCGTCCAACGCCCCTGATTCTTCAATACGCCAAGGACGACTTCAACTGCCTGCATCAGGATCTATACGGCGAGCACGTGTTCCCGCTTCAGGTCGCGATTCTGCTCTCGGAGCCAGGCCAGGATTTCACGGGCGGTGAGTTCGTCATGACGGAGCAGCGTCCGCGGATGCAGACACGCACGGAAGTCGTGCCGCTCGGCAAGGGCGACGCGGTGGTGTTTGCGGTCCATCACCGGCCGGTGCAGGGCACACGCGGCGTGTATCGGGTGAATCTGCGGCACGGCGTGAGCCGCCTGCGCTCGGGCCACCGGCACACGCTCGGGGTGATTTTCCACGACGCGACCTGATTACGCTCCAGCACTGCTGCGCCGCCGCAAAAAATTCGACAACCGCATTTTTGACCCGGTATCATCCGGGAAAACCCGAACCCGCCGGATGCGCTGCGCCACCCTTTGCAGCGCGTCCGGCATGCCTGTTCGAGTGTTATCGCCCGTCGTCGGACGGGGTTTCCAGCCGGTGATCCCGGCACGGCAGCCCTATTCGACGATACGAAGGTGGCGGGCTCGCACGCCCGCCCTGTCGCAATCGGCCAAAAGCCGGTGGCGGCCATTTAGCCTGGATATCATCGATCATGATTGCTGCCGCGTTTTCACGCGTTGCCGACCGCCTGCTGGTTGCGGACCCGGGACTCGTGCGTCTCCATACCGCGCTGCGCGTTGCGCTTGCCTGCCTGCTCACCGGCATTGCCAGCATCGCGTGGACCGTCTTTCATCACCAGCCGATTACCCTCGCCGCGCCCGGCATCCTCTTTGCGATGGTGGCGCCGCTGTTCGTGCGCGATGCGCGGCGGCCTGCGTGGTTCGGCACACTGTTCAGTCTTTATCTCTGCGCCTGCGCGTGCTTTGCCGCAGCGAGCGTGCTGAGCCGTTATCCGCTCGCTGGGGATGCGGGCTTCCTGGTCGTGATGTTCGTTGGCATGCTGGTCCAGGCCTGCGGTCCGCGTGCGCTGGGTTGCGCGATGCTGGGCGTGGTGTGCTTCTATCTTGGGCTGTATCTGCATCCTTCTGCCCTGCATCTTGTGCAGTCGCTCTTGCTGTCCGCGTTCGGTCCGCTGATGGTCACGCTCGTCGGCCGCGTGATCGTGCCGATGCATGCGGCTGCCAGCTTCCGGCTTGCCATTCATACGGTGACGTTGCGCGCCTCGCGTGTACTCGCCGCGCCAAACGCGGCGAATCTGTCAGCACTGAACGAAGCCGCGCTCTCGCTTGAAGAACAACTGACGTTGCTGAATCCGCCCGATGCCGAGACGATTCGCGAGCGAATCGTCGAAGTGGAAGTGGCGGCGGGACAGCATGCGTTTGCTTCAGCGCCGGCGCACGGCGGCGCTCATGCACGCGCCGACATGCTGCATCACGCGGTTGTGCGGCTCAAGGAAATTGCGCATCAAGGCCATGTGCGCGGCGCTTCGCCTTCACCGGCTGGCGCTACGAGTGCTCGGTCCGCCGCGTCATGGCTTGCCGATTTGCGCGCCAAACTCTGCTGGCTGCCCGCCACGCGCGCCACGACCGCTGCCTTTCTCGCGATGCTGATCGGCCACTCGCTGTCTCCCGAGCGCTGGTTCTGGGCGGTCATCACGACGTTTGTGGTGTTTCTCGGCACGCGATCACGCGCTGACACGATCTACCGCGGCGCACAGCGCCTCGCCGGAACGCTGGCGGGCGCGTTAGTCAGCGTGTTGCTCGTCGCGCCGCTGCACGACTCGTCCGTGTTGCTCGTGGCCACGATGATCCTGTGCGTATTCGGATGGGCTTACTACATCCTGAGTGCGTATGCGCCGGGGGTGTTTTTCATTACCGTGCTCGTCGGGCTCGTTTACGGCGAGTTGGGCTTCGCAATGGGACCGCTGGTCGAGTTGCGGATCGAAGAAGTGCTGGTCGGTTGCCTCGTGTCGTTTGCGGTCGCGATTTTGATGATGCCGCTTGCGGCGACCCGGCACGTCGAGACGAGGCTTGGAGCAGTGCTTGGCGCACTGCGCGAAGTAGTGAGACTAGCTGGCTCGACCGCTCAAGCGTCCGAGACGGCGTCGGTCATGCGCAAGCTCGATCGTACCTGGCATGATCTACGGATCGCGTTGAAACCACTGCAGACACAGCGAGTGGTGGTGTGGAATCCCGGCGTTGAACTTGCCACCGGTTCGCTGCTGTGTTGCTTGCATTGGGCTCGAGTGCTGAGTGATCCTTCGCGGCGGGTCACGTCGTCGGAAGATGTGTCGCTCCATGCGGCGAATATCAGCGCTGCGCATGTGGAATCGATCGTTGCGCGGCTGGACTCGTTGATCGCCAGGTACAACGGTGGCGTAGCAGTGACTACACGTGACGAGTTGGAAGGACCCGTGCCGATGACTGCTGCCGTTGATGTCGATCCGGCAAAGGCACCAGCGCTCGCTCAACTCGATGGCGCCGTCGCCCAGTTGTTTGATCGGTTGACACAGCCGGCCACCAGAACGCGGAGCGTGTTCAATTGGGCGCTTAGGAATGGGAGCGCCTAAGCGGCGATGGTATTCGGATTTTGTTTGCCCACGGTATTCAGAGCCAGCAGCTGTTGTGAACTTGTCCACAGAAAATGTTCGCAAGCCTGTGGATAACAACCCCACAACAGCGCCAACTGCTTGATCCACTTAACTTACCAAGCGCTGCGCGCCGAAAAGCAATTCCCCTCACCCCGCAGTGATCTCGAACCACGCGCCATGCGTGCGATCACGGTCGAGCACCTGCGGCTGTGCTTGACCATCAGCGCGCAAAGCAACACCAAACACCCCTTCCCCACGCGTGGCCAATTGCCGGCGCAACGCCGCGCCCTCGGCGGTAACGCTCGCGGCATCGACGTGCACGGGGCTCAGCAACACAACGGACGTATCACCAATCGACACCGTCGCCGACACCGCCCCCAGCCCCGCCAAAGCCACCGTCCGCGTCTCCCCTTCACCGATACCGAGCAACGCCCGATACCGCTGCAAACTCGCCGTCAGATCATTCACAGCGACCGTCAAACTCGCCACCCCTCGCACGCCGTTCTTATGTTCACGCACCGCGCCCTCAGCGACACGCAGATGACGCGGCGTGATATCCCCGCACAGGAACGGCAAGTCGCTGGTTTGCGGCCGGCCGGTCTGCCACTCGAGCCGCGCGCCATCCGGACGCACACGCCCACCTGCCTGCGGACCGTCGTATAGCAGACCTCGTCCATGAGCGGCATCGATTACTGCGCCCACGCTCGACGGCAGCAACGCGTAATCAACAAATCCATCACCGTGACGCTGCCCCACATCCCACCAGCGACGCTGCGGCGCCGCTTGCAAGAAAGCGATCAGCTCGATGTAACTGCCGTCGGCGAAACCGATCAGCGCGTTATGCGTCACGCCATCGGCATGGGTGCCGCCTTGCTGCACGGTGAAACCGAGCGCAGTGAAGTTTTCAATGGTCTGCGTCAGATCGTGGACGCGAATCACAATGTGGTCGAGTAAAAGGCTCATGGCGCAAAAGTCGTGAATGTTGTGAATGTTCGGAGAGCAAGACCGCTAGCGGAACGCCTACTTCTGCGCAACCGTCGCCTTACTCTCAAGCAACGTCCACTTATCGTTCTTCACCACCACGTTGATGTTTTTCACGCCGATCACACGACGCGTCGCCGGATCAAAATTGGCCTTGCCGAACACGACGCTCGGAATGTCGTGCAGCTTCGGCAGCGCGTCGCGCACGGCCTTGCGGTCAGGACCGCCGGCGCGCAGCGCATAGGCGGCGATGATGACGGCGTCATACGCATACGCGTTGAACGCGTCCGGCTCGCGGTGGTATTTCGCCTCGAAGCGTTTAACGAAGCTTTGCACTTCAGGCCCGGATTCACCGGGGAAGAAGCTGGTGTTCGTCGCCACGCCATTGACGGCCTCACCGCCGAGTTCGAGGAATTTCGGCGAATACACGGAACTGGCCGCAGCAATCGGCAGGTTGATGCCGCTCGTTCTCGCCTGGCGGGCGATCTGCGCGCCGTCGGAGTAGTACGAGATCAGCACGATGCCATCCGGATTCGCAGCGCTCACGCGCACCAGCGTCGCGCGGAAATCCTTCTCGGCCGACTGATAGCCTTCGGCCGCAACGACTTGCGCGCCGCGTTCATTGGCGGCTTTGACGAAGACGTCCTTGCTGGTGCGTCCCCAATCGGTGTTCAGATAGAGCACGGCGATGCGCTTGAGGCCGAGCGTTTTCACGGCGAGGTCGGCAAGCAACGGCTGCGCGTCGGCCTGGCTGACCGACGGGCTCCAGATGTAGTCGCCGCCTTTGGTGAAGTCAGGATGCGAGTTGGTGAAACCGAGTTGCACGAGGCCCGCATGCTGATAAATCGGCGACGCCGCCATCGAAGCGGGACTCGAGAAGTCGCCGAGTTCGATCAGGATGCGCGGGTCGTTGACGAATTTCTGCGCGATCGTGATGGATTGGCGTGGGTCGCTCTGGCTGTCTTCGAAGACGTAGTTCAGCGGACGCCCGTTGATGCCGTTGTGGCTGTTGATCTCATCCAAGGCAAGATCGAAACCAGCTTTCCATTGCGCGCCGTACTGCGCGTTCTGGCCGGTCAGCGGGCCGCTGACGCCTATCAGGATCGGATCGCCCGAAGGTGGCGCGGCGATGGCCGTTGTTGTTGTCGTTAGTGCCGATGCGGCCAGCAGCAGAAGTGCCGTGATGCGAGTGGCCCACGATGGGCGCAGGCTTGATGTGTTCGACATGGCTCCAGACTCGGTTTGCTTGAGATTGGAGTGAGTGTCGGATTTGCCCCGGCTTCGGGCAACCAAGCGATTTGCATAACGTTATGCGGCCATGGCACTTGTCCACAGAAAATGTTCATAGGGTTGTTGATAACAACGGGGCATCGTACCTAAGTGCTTGACGCAGATCGGTTTGTTGCTTGCGGTGCGGGGGGGCGCAGCGATGATCGCCGACACGGTTGGCGCGGAGCGGCGCATTGCAGATGGGGTGGCTTATCCACAGAAAACGTTCACAAGCCTGTGGATAACATTCCGGCAAACGCGCCAAGTACTTGATGTATTTGGCTTCTCTCGCGCTGCACGTCGGCGTGACCGCGGCTCGCACGGTCACGCCGTTCACATCAAAGGTAAGCAGACTTCGCGGCGCTGCGGCTCGCGGGAGCCAGCAATTTGCTTCGCTCAACGAGCGCGCCGAACAGCAGCCCAACGGTCGTCCACATAATCACCTGCATGCCGATGGCCGCGACGCGGAATTTCCACAACAGCACCGCCGGAAAAGCCGCCGGCACTTCGTTGATCGTCGGCATCGACAGTTGCACGCCCGCAATGATCGCAACGAACACGACGCCCGCCACGATCGAACCATTCCATGCGCCCAGCTTCAGTGCCGCGCGGCGTCGAACCTTCAGCGAAAACACCATTGCCGCCAGCGAGATCGCAATCATCAGGAAGAACAAGCCGGTCCGCATCCCGATCGTCTCGGGGTCGCCCACCGAAGGGGGATTCGCCGGGTACTTGATGTTCGGGACAATCACCAGTGTGATAAACGCGCCAAGCGCGAGCCATGCGGACAACGCGCGTGCACTCAGCGTGCCGACGCGACCGTACGCATAGGCGAACACCAGTGAGAACAGGCCGCCGAACGCGGCACCGTACGTCACCACGCCCGTCAACAATCCCAGCCCAGCTTGGGTGCCGCGACTCACCAGTTCGGGTTCGGGCGCTTCGCCTTTGGCGGCGTCGGCCTTTTCCTCGAAGGAAATCGCCTGATCGACCTGCGGTTCGCCCACCAGTCTCGCGAAGCCGAACGTGAGCAATCCCGCGGCGATGCCTGCAAGCATCCCGCGTACCAACAATTTACCGACCATGTTCGACTCCGTTAGTGGCAGGGAAAGCCGAGCAGATGGCGGCCGTCGTGCACGAATTCGTGCACATACATGCCAGGCACCAGCGACGTGGCGCCCTGCTCCGCACCAACGAAATACAGCGCAAGCAACAACAGCAAGCCGCCGAACACGACCCAAGGCAGCAGTTCACGCAGCGGAATCGGCGTGGGTTGGGCGACGGGCTGTGTCGTGGAATCGAAAACAGCGTTGGACATAATGGACATCTCCTGGGGGTAACGCGCCCCGATAGTCGATTGAAGAGGGATGGTGCGAAGCTCAGGTCTGGCTTTCGGCTCATGAATGCCGATTACAGTGGCGCGACCGCGCCGGGCTCTCACCGGCTTCCGTGCTTCGCAGTGACGCTATTCTACGCGCTAAACTTTGCCTCCCGGCAATGCAAAGCATGTACGCGGCGTCCCGCTCTAGTCCGGTCTTTATGGAAATCAATTGAATGGACATACGGCTGTTACTGATCAGCCACGCATCGACCGCGGCGATGCGCGCGGGCCGCTTCCCTGCCGACGACCCGCTCGACGCACGCGGCCTCGCCGAAGCCGCCGCCGCACGAGCGCGTCTGTCGATTCCGGATGACGCGGCGGTTTTCGTCAGTCCTGCCGTTTGTGCGCGCGATACGGCGTCGGCCTTGGGGCTCGGCGCCGCGGCATCGGTCGACGAGCGGCTGGCAGATATGGACTACGGCCGGTGGCACGGCCGCCGCCTTGCCGATCTCGCGGTCGAAGCACCACACGACCTCGCCGCATGGACACACGATCCCGACGCGGCCGCGCACGGCGGCGAGTCGTTCAGTCAACTCGTGAAGCGGGTGGGACAGTGGCTCGATGCGCTAAACGGTGCGTTGAGCGATGCGTTGAGCGAGGACGTCATACCGGGCAACACCCACAACGTGGTCGCCGTCACGCACGCTCCAGTGATCCGGGCCGCCATCGTTCATGTGCTCGGCGCGTCGCCGGGCGTGTTTCCGCACATCGAAATCGCGCCGCTCTCGATGGTCGAGTTGCGACGCTCGCGACGCGGCTGGACATGGTGGCCAGCATCACAATAACGGCTACGCTCGGATAGTCCGAAACGCACGTGCCCGCTCACTTGCCCGATACAACCAGCCTCAACTTGCTCGAATCAGCCCGCGTCAACGTAATATCGGTCCGTTTGGCGCGCGTGCCAAGATAAAAATGCTGACGTCCCGGTGAATTCTGATCATGCGTCGCGTCCGGCAGGCACGAGGCGATGTCCGCCGCGACACCCTGCAGCGCGTCCGCGCTCGAACCGGCGTCGTGATGCGGCGTCCACGTGCATTGATAACTCCCGCGGCTCGCCGAACACTGGGCGTCATCGCCGTAGGGTTGCGCGACGCCCTTGCCGTCATCCGGTGTCAGCGAAGCCAGGCCGTCCGGCGCCGCCGCGACGATCCGTTTGAGCGATGCACACGGGCTAGGCGCATCGTCAGCATTCGCGCTGCACGGCAGCAAGGCGCCAAGTGATACAGCGGCGATCGCGGCCGCGAGAATTCGGGTCTTGTTCATGTCGGCACAGTCCTTTGAAAGCTGGCCTTATCGCAGTAGCACGGTTCATGCCTTGCCGAACAACGCCGCCAGCCCCTGCGCCGATGCAAAAATCCCCTTCGCGTCGTGCCCGACGCCGTCGATCACAAACGTACGATGCTTCAGCGCCCGTTCCGGATGCCGCGACGCCATATAGCGCGCGTAAGCCAATCCGCGCCCCAACCGATGCTCGCCCTGCGTCTGCGCAGCGCATGAACGGTCGAGTGCCGGATGCTGCGGATCGCAATCCGCGCCGCCGAGCAGCACGGTGACGTCACGACGCGCATAGCGTGATTCGAGCGCATCAGCGGAGCTCGAATCACCGTCGCTCGAAGCATAGGCCGGCAAATCTTCGAGCCCATACTTCCAGCGATTGAACGACGGACATGCCGTCGCATCGAACGCCACGAATTCACCTGATGCTGTCGGCCGCATCGCGTCGAAGTACACGTATGACGAAGGATTCGCGACCACATAGCGCAGCGCAATTCCGCGCGCGACGAGCGGCGCCTCACCGCGCGTCACCACGGCGTAGCGCTGCACCACCTGGCCACCGCCCGAATGCCCGGCGATCACCACCTCCGTCAGCGACGCAAACTGCTCGCGCGACGCCAGCGTCTCCAGAATGGCGTCGAGCACATCGAACGAACTGAGCGGCGCCGGACCTTCGGCGTTGTCGCCGCCCATCCAGCCAGTCCAGTCCCAATGGAGCGTGGACGGTGGCAACGCATGCGCACTAAGGTCCGCACTCGCGAGGAACTGCG
Source organism: Paraburkholderia aspalathi (assembly GCF_900116445.1). Lineage (GTDB taxonomy): Bacteria > Pseudomonadota > Gammaproteobacteria > Burkholderiales > Burkholderiaceae > Paraburkholderia > Paraburkholderia aspalathi. The sequence continues at coordinate 257,137 of NZ_FPBH01000008.1, read as the reverse complement.
GCACGATCAGCAGCGTATCGGCCGCATCGCCACCAGCCAGTGCGCACGCGCGCTCCGCCAGATTGAAGTACGTGTCCGCATTTCGCAGGCGTCCGTGAATCAGAATCACGGCACGCTTGACGTCATGCGTCGGCGCAAGCCAGTCGCCGTTCGCGAACACCGGCACGGTGCCGCTACCCGCAAGCGTCGCGACACTCAGATGCCGGCTGGCGACGACCGCAACCGGACGTTCATTTGGCGCGCGTTCGTCATCGGTAATCAAAGGCTGGGTCATGCAATAAGCTCGTGAGTCATCTAATCAGTCTGGCTAGTGGCGGTTAACGCGTGACGAACTTCGCTGTTGCACCGCCCGGCTCACGTCCCGAGCGCGTGAAATACACCATCGCGAGCGACACGAAACCGGCAAAAATCAGGTAGAACGCCGGCGTCAAACTGCTGCCGGTCAGATGCGTCAAGGCGGTGATGGTGAGCGGCGCCATGCCGCCGAACAGCGTCACCGCAATGTTGTACGACAGCGCCACGCCCGCCGAACGGCTGCGCACCGGAAACAGCGTCGCGAGCATGCCGGGGTGCGAACCGGACATGGCGGCAAGGAACACCGTTGCGACCATCTGCGCGATGAACAGATGCCCCGGCGTGGGATTCGTCACGACGAAGTGATACAGCGGATACACGCACACCATCCACGTGATCACAATCGGATAGAACAGCCGGTACGCGCCGTAACGATCGGCAAGCTTGCCGGACAGCGGAAACAGGAACAGATTCAGCACGCCCGACACGAACGCGCCGAGCAGCGCGGTGGACAGCGGCAGATGCAATTGCCGCTCGACATACACCGACAGATACGAGTGCCACACATAATTGGTCGCCGCGCCGATGATGATCACGCCCATCGCACAGATCGCCGCGTCGCCGTTATCGCGGAAGAACTGGCGCACCGTCACGCGCAGCGGCTTGTCCTTTTGATCGAGCAAGCGCTCGAACTCCGGCGATTCCGCCACCCGATGCCGGATGTAGAAACCGAACGGCCCCGCCAACGCGCCGAACAGAAACGGCAGGCGCCAGCCCCACGCCACCAGTTGCTCATGCGTGAGCTGCGTGGTCAGCAGATAACCGACGCCTGACGAAAGCAGCAACGCGAACGCCTGCGCCGACATATTGAAGCTGCCGTAGAACATCTTCTTGTGCGGCGGCGCGTACTCGACCAGCATCGCCGAGGCCGTCGCGAACTGCCCGCCCACCGAGAGCCCTTGCAACAGCCGCGCGAGCACCACGAGCAACGGCGCCGCGATGCCGATGCTGGCATAGCCCGGCGTGAGGCCCATCAACAGCGTGCTCGCCGCCATCGAAATGATCAGCAGCGAAAGTGCTTTGCGCCGCCCCGCCCGGTCCGCATAGATACCGAACAGAATGCCGCCGATCGGCCTCACGATAAAGCCCACGGCGAACGTGGCGAGCGTCAGCATGATCGACACGAAACCGCTGCCGCCAGGAAAGAACACCTGCGCGATGATCTTTGCGAAGTAGCCGTAGATCAGAAAATCGAACCACTCGAGCCCGTTGCCGAGCACTGAGGCAAAGATCGCGCGCCGCACCATCGAGGGGCTCAGTCCGTTCGATGCCTCCAAAGCGGACGCCGCATCGTCACGCCGATTCAAACTCGCCTCGCTCATTGCTCGCATCCTTTGGTGTCGAACATCGCCGACAACGCGCAGACCGACGTCAACATGCGCGCGCCGTTGTGACCCACACCCGGCACGATATGAAAACTCTGCTTCAACCCTTCCGGATGACGCGACTGGATGTACCGGTAATACGCCTCCGCGCGCGCGACACGCTGCGGACCTTGCGCTTCGGCGGCACAGCTTCTATCGAGCGCGCTTTGCTGCGGATCATCGTCCGCGCCGCCGACCAGGTAGTCAATGCGGCGCGACGCATACGTCGCTTCGAGTTGCGCAGGCGAGCGGTCATCCAGGTACGGCGGCCGATTGTCCATGCCGTATTTCCATTGATTGAAATCGGCGCATTGTGCGGCATCGAACGGCGCCGCTACACCTTGCGCATTCGGCCGTTGTGCATCGAAATACGCATACGTCGACGGGCTCGCCACCACGTAGCGCACGTCGATGCCTTCATCCGTCAGCACGCCGATGTTATGCGCCGCCACCGCGTAGCGCTGCACGACCTGGCCACCACCTGAGTGCCCCGCGAACACGACGTGCCGCAGATTCGGAAACAGCTTGCGATCCGCGAGACGCGTGACGATCGCGTCGAGCACTGCATACGAACTGATGGGCTGCGGCGCCCGCGCCGCTTCGCCGCCCATCCACGCGTCGCCGGTCCAGCGCAACAGATTGGCCGGTTCGTTATGCACACGCGTGTCGAGCGTGGCGAGGAACTGTGGCGCGATCAGGAGCGTGCTATCGGGATCCGCATGAGCAGCATCGCGTGCATTCTGCGCGGTGCGAAAATACACGTCCGCGTTGCGCAGTTTGCCGTGAATCACAATCACCGCACGTGTCACCTGCGGCTGCGCGACGGTCCAATCCTTCGACAGGTACAGCGGAAATTCAGCTTGCCCTTGCGGCGTGTCGATCACAAACCGTGTATCCGAGATCGTCGCCACCGGTTTCAGATGCGACTCGTAGGCATGCACCGCGAATGCCGGTTGCGCGAGCAACGCCAGCATGGCGGCACCGGCTGCCGCGCACCCCATCGCCAGACGTCGTGAAAGATTGAATGTCATGCAGCTTGCTCCTGATCACCGTGCACTGTCTTGAACGCGGCGCATCGTCAAATCTGTCGTTGAAAAGCTCAAAAACTCAGAACCGGTGGCGGATACCGAGCGTCACACCCGTCTGGTTCGGACCGAAAGCGGTGTCGCTCGTCAAGCCGACCGGCGTGTACTGGTCGTTGGCATAGCGCGTGGAAGCAGCATAGGCAACGGTTGCGTACACATCGGTTCGCTTCGACAGAATATAGTCCGCACCGAGCACGCCCATCAACGAGTTCGATACGTTGTCCGCCTTGTTGCTCTGGTAATACGCGGCGGCCGTCAAACGGAACGTCGGCGCGATCAGATAGCGCACGCCGCCGAACCACAACGCCGACGACACCGTCTTGCCTTTGGTCGGGTTGAACAGATAGTGCTCGTAGCCGCCCATGACGGTTACGTCGCCGATCTGCTCGCGCGCCGACGCGCTCCAGTTGCGCGACTTGGTCCACATGCCGGTCGAATTGATGGCGCCGTTGCGGTAGTCGTAAGCCACCGCTGCGGCAAAGCTGCCGCTGTCGTAATCGAGCGCGCCGCCGTATGCCGCGCTGCTTTGAAACGAATCCGCCGTGCCGCCGAAGCTGTAATCCGCCGTCGCCGTCAAGCCGCCGAAGCGGCCCACATACTTGACCGAGTTGTTCACGCGCGCCTTGAACGAGAAGCCGTCCGCGGAGCCGGTGGTCGGCATCCACGTGTATTGCTGGCCGAACACCATCGGGTCGTACTTGATGAGCGTGTCGTACATCGCCGTGTACTGCAAACCCGCCGACAACGCACCGAAGGCTTCATTCGACACCCCGACCGCCGCGGTCCGGTTGAATAGCACGCCGGCAGTTGCATTGGTGCCGTCGTTGCCGTTGAAACCTGCTTCGAGAATGAAAAACGCTTTATTGCCGCCGCCGAGGTCCTCGGTCCCACGAAAACCGAAGCGCGAGTTGCTCAGTCCACCGGAGTTCTCGCGGACCAGCGAGCCACCACTGGCCCCTGCATGGTTGAGGAATTCGATATTCGTATCGATCACCCCGTACAGCGTGACCGATGCCTGAGCATGCGCACTCGCGCAACTCACCACGGCCAATGCGGCCACCGCACATTGCTTTTTCACTATCGTCTCCTGTGGATTTTGTTTTATGTCGCGGGGCGCTCGAGCCTGCTTGCCGTACTTGTCGTACGCAGCGCAGGCCTCGATCGACGCGATGGACGAGATCGTAGGATTGAGCGTGGTAAATGTAAAATACCTGTTTTATGCACCATCCATATCTATACGATATGGCAATGAATCGAACGCAAAGCAAGACCCAGGAGACAGAACACGATGGAGCTTCGACATTTGCGCTACTTCCTGGCGGTTGCTGAGGAAGGCCAATTCACGCGTGCGGCCGAACGGCTGGCCATGCAACAGCCGCCGCTCTCGCAGCAGATTCGAACGCTGGAGGAAGAGATCGGCTTCGAGCTGTTTGTGCGCATGCCGCGCGGCGTAACTTTGACGCCTGCGGGGCAAGCCTTTGCGGAAGACGCGCAACGCTTGCTGCAGGAGCTGCAACAGTCGGTGGACAGGGCGAACCGGATTGCGCGCGGCGAGCTCGGCACGATCTCGATCGGCCTCACCAGTTCGGCGGCGTTCCATCCCTTCACCACCGAGACGATCCGGGCCTTTCGCGCGGTGTGCCCCGAGGTTGCCGTGGAACTTGCCGAACTCAATGCGGCGGAAATTATCGAGCGTTTGGCCGCGGGGCAAATTCAGGCCGCGTTTCTCCGCAAGCCGGTCGATGTACGCGAGGGCGTGGCGTTCGAGTTATTGCTCGACGAACCGATGGTGGTGGTATTGCCCGTTGGACATCCGTTGCTGAAAGGTGCGGGTAAAAAGCGGCCGCAGGTGTCGTTAAAGGCATTGGCGCACGAGGACTTCATTCTGGTCCGCCGGCCGGGGGCGCCGGGCATGTATGCGGATATCCTGGCAGCATGCAGGCAAGCCGGGTTTGTCCCGCGGATTGCGCGCGAGGTGCCGCGCATGGTGTCGGGAATCAATCTGGTCGCGGCAGGGTTGGGAGTGACGCTGGTGCCGGCGTCGATGCAACGGTACGACCAGGTGGGCACCGTCTATTGCACATTGACGAATCCCGCGAAGTTGAGTGCTCCGCTGCATCTTGCTTACCCTGCGGGACTGCGCAATAGCGCGGCGACCCGCTTTATCGAACTGGTCAAGGAGCGCGTTCACGGCTGAGCGTTCCGGGTGCTTGCGACACAACCGCGAAGGCCGGCGCAACGCACCCATAGGCATACAAATTGCATTCCGTCCGTACCGGCTGAAAAAACAAAGCCACTACCGACGCGATCGCTACGCTATGCCCAACCTACCTGCCGCCGCCTCAACGGCCCGCCTTTCCTCGGGGATCGAGGGAATCGACAACATCCTCGGAGGCGGCCTCACCCCCCACCGCATGTACCTTGTCGAAGGCGCGCCCGGCACCGGCAAAACTACCCTTGCGTTGCAATTCTTACTCAAGGGCATTGAGCAGGGCCAGGCGGGGCTGTACATCACACTGTCCGAGACGCGCGCCGAGTTGATCTCGGTCGCGGACAGCCACGGCTGGAACCTCAGCCAGTTCACGATTCTCGAGCTGCTGTCCGACGAAGGCCTCGACCCGCAATACGAGCAGACCGTGCTGCACCCGGCCGAAGTCGAGCTCGGCGAGACCGTGCGCAACGTCATCGAACAGGTCGACGAACTCAAACCCGTGCGCATCGTGCTCGACAGTCTCTCCGAATTGCGTCTCCTGTCGCAGAACCCGTTGCGCTATCGCCGGCAGATTCTCGCGCTCAAGCGCTATTTCGCCACCCGCGAATGTACGGTGCTGTTGCTCGACGACAATTCGTCGGACCCCGGCGACGTCCAGTTGCACAGCATCGCGCACGGCGTGATCAGCCTCGACAACCTCGTGCACGACTACGGCGGCAACCGGCGGCGCATGCGCATCGCCAAGATGCGCGGCATGAAGTTCCGCGAGGGCTATCACGACTTCACGCTCGACACCGGCGGCATCCACGTGTATCCGCGCCTCGTCGCAGCCGAGCATCACACGCCGTTCGACACCAATGTGCTCAGCACCGGCACGTCCGGCCTCGACGCGCTGCTCGGCGGCGGCCTGATCCCCGGCACTAACGCGCTGATGATCGGACCGTCTGGCGTCGGCAAAACCACGACCGTCGTGTCGTGCCTGATTGCGGCGCTCGAACGTGGCGAGCGCTGCGTCTACTACGTGTTCGACGAAACCCTCACCACGTTGATGATCCGTTGCGCGACGCTCGGCATGTACCTGGCGCCGCACGTCGAGAGCGGCTTGCTGACCTTGCGCCAGATCGATCCGGCAGAAATCTCGCCCGGCGAATTCGCGAGCGACGTGCGCAACTCGGTTGAGAACAAAGGCGCTAAATACGTCGCCATCGACAGTCTGAATGCCTACCTCCAGGCCATGCCCGGCGAGCGCTATCTCCTTCTGCAGATGCATGAATTGCTCGGCTATCTGAACCAGCAAGGCGTTATCACGATGCTGGTGCTCGGCCAGCACGGCATCATCGGCGAGGTGCAGAACGATCTCGACATCAGCTATTTGAGCGACGTCGTGGTGCTGTTCCGCTACTTCGAACACCATGGCGAAGTGCTGACGGCCGTCACCGCCGTGAAGAGCCGCGCCAACGCGCACGAGCGCTCGATCCGCCAGTTCCGGCTCGGCCGAAACGGCGTGGAGGTCGGCGAAGCATTGCGCGACTTCGAAGGTGTGCTCTCCGGCCTGCCCTCCTACCGCGGCGGTACAGCCCTGCTCGGCGAGCAGGATCGGCTCATCGACACGTCGCGGCGGTAACGCCATGGAGCAACGCGTCCTTATCCTGGCGCCGTTCGGCCGCGACGCCGATGTGATTGCCGAAGTCCTGCAGAAGGACGCCCGACTATCCGTTGCTTGCCGCGATGCCGATGCACTCACCGAAGCGCTGGATGCCGGCGCGGGCAGTGCGTTGATCGCCGAAGAAGCCCTCGCGGACGGCCATGCATCGCGCCTGTTCGGTTGGCTCGAACAGCAACCGGCGTGGTCCGACTTTCCCTTCATTCTGCTCGCCGCCAATCGCGTCGGGCGCCGTTCGGCGCGCAGCCTCGAAGTGCTCGAGCGGCTCGGCAACGTGGTGGTGCTCGAGCGTCCGCTGAACTCGGAAACGTTGCGGCGCGCGGTAGGCTCGTCGCTAAGGGCACGCTCGCGGCAGTACGAATCGCGCCGCCATCTGGCCGAACTGATCGAGGCGCAAGAAGCCCTGGTGCACCTCAACGATTCGCTGGAGAGCCGCATTGCCGGACGCACGCAGGAGCTTGCGTCCGCCAACAACCGGCTGATGATGGAGATTCACGAGCGCGCCAAAGTGCAGGCCGTACTGGTGCAATCGCAGAAGATGGAAGCGCTCGGGCAACTCACCGGCGGCATCGCGCACGACTTCAACAATCTGCTGAACGTCATCATGGTCAACTCGGAGTTGATCGCGCGGATCGGCAGCGACGATCGCATTCGCGCCATGGCCGCCACGGTCAAACGCGCAACCGAGCGTGGCGCGAAACTCACGGGCCAGCTACTGACCTTCTCCCGCAACAGCAACCTCGATCTGAAAGCGGTGGACGTGGTCGCCTTGCTGCAAGGCATGCGCGACATCATCACCGTGTCGCTCGGGTCGGGCATCCGCTACACCAATGAATTCGATGGCGAAGAGATGTGGACCCAGGCCGACGCCAATCAGCTCGAACTGGCCATCCTCAATCTGGCGATCAATGCGCGCGACGCAATGCCGAACGGTGGTCAGTTGGCCATTCACGTGAAAGAGCGTGAAGCCCCCGATGAAACGCTCGGCGACGGCCACTATGTCGTGCTCGAAGTCGTCGACACCGGCTCAGGCGTCCCACCCGATGTGGTCTCGCGCGTGTTCGATCCATTCTTCACGACCAAGCCGATCGGCAAAGGCACGGGTCTCGGCCTGAGCCAGGTCTACGGCATCGCGCGGCAAGCCGGCGGCACTGCGCGCCTCTTCAGCGAAGAGGGCGCGGGCACCACAGTGGAGATCTGGCTGCCCTTGCGCGAGCGCGTGGCGTCGCAGATCGCGGTGGTCTCCGACGTCGAACAGAACGCAGTGGGCGTGAAACGCGTACTGGTTGTCGAAGACGACGGCGAGGTGCGGGCGATGCTGGTCGAGTGTTTAAGAATGCTCGGCTACACCGTGACCGAAGCCGCGGACGGCCAGGCCGGGCTGAACCGTTTGCAGGACGACAAGCCCGACTTGCTCGTGGTCGACTTCGCGATGCCGGGCATGAACGGCATCGACGTCATCGCCGCGGCGCGCAAGATGCGCGAGGACTTGCCGGTGATCCTCGCGACCGGTTACGCGGACGTAGATATTTCGGGTCTCGCCGTCAAGCGCTGCACGATCTTGCGCAAACCATTCCAGCTCGACGATCTGGCGCGTACCGTCCGGCTCGGCCTCGCGGCCTGAGAAGAAGACGCAATTGTTTGCCACATTACGACTTCAGACTTCCGCGGAGTACATTCCCACAAAAATCCAATTCAATAGTTTGCTAACGAATTTTTAGGAAATATAATAGCGGCCATGTCGAATCTCGATATCTTGCGCCGCACCGTTAGCAGCACCCTGGTCGTCGCTGCCCGAAAATGGCGGCGCACGAGCCATGACGTGCTCGCGGCCTTTAACGTCTCGGAAGCGTGCGCCACGCCGCTCCTGACCGCCAGCCGGCTCGGTGAAGCGGTGCGGCAGGTCACGCTGGCCGATCACATCGGTATTGAAGGGCCCTCGCTCGTGCGGCTGCTCGATCAACTGTGCGCGGCCGGCCTGATGCGCCGCGACGAAGATCCTGAAGACCGGCGCGCCAAGACCGTGGCACTCACCGATGAGGGCCGCGCCGTCACCGCAAAAATGGAAGAAGAGCTGAATACGCTGCGGGCGCAAGCTTTGAAAGGTATCTCGCGTAGCGATCTCGAAGCGACCTTACGGGTGCTGGCTGCTTTCACGGCCGACGCTCCGGCGTCCCCCAATCCCCGGGACGCCGAGTAACGGGTTATGGTCTATCCCTCCATCCGCGACTGGCTCTTCTCCGTCAAGACGTTTGCCGCGGCGATGATCGCGCTTTACATCGGCCTCGCGCTCGAATTGCCGCGACCGTACTGGGCGATGGCCACCGTCTACATTGTGTCGAATCCGTTTGTCGGCGCGACCCGCTCCAAGGCGCTTTATCGTGCGCTCGGCACCATGCTGGGCGCGTCGGCCGCGGTGCTGCTGGTGCCGCCGTTCGTCGAATCGCCGTATCTGTTCAGCGTGATCGTCGCGTTGTGGACCGGCACGCTGCTGTATCTGGCGGTGGCCGATCGCACTGCGCGCAGCTACGTCTTCATGCTGGCGGCCTACACCATGCCGATCATTGCGTTGCCTTCGGTGACCAATCCAGGCGGCGTGTTCGATCTGGCTATCAGCCGTACCGAGGAGATCCTGCTCGGCATCGTGTGCGCGAGCATTGTCGGCAGTTCGCTGTTTCCCAGCCGGCTCGCCCCCACCATCATCGAACGAACCGACGCGTGGTTTCGCGACGCCGCGTTCTATGCGACCGAAACGCTGTCCGGCCGCATTGCGGGCTCGGCGATCTCGGGGGCTCGCCAGCGCATTGCGAGCACGATCAACGGGCTGGAATTGCTACTGAGCCAGTTGGCCTACGACCATACCCGGCCGGACATCCTGACACGCACTCACGAGTTGCGCGGGCGCATGCAGTTGCTGCTGCCGATGATGTCGGCGCTGGCCGATCCGCTGATCGCGCTCTACAACAGCGGTCGCCAGACATGGCCAGAAGGCCTCGAAGCCTTGCTCAACGACGTCATCAAGTGGTTCAATGCGCCGCTTCCCGCGGTCAGCGGGGGCTATCATCCCGACGAGGCAGCCAACGCGTTGCGCGAACGCATCGCCGCGATGCAGCCGCCGCCGGCCGCGCTGGCGACCTGGGACAACGCGCTGCTTTCGAACGCGTTGTGGCGCCTGAAACAGGTGATCGATATCTGGCAGGACTGCCGCTCGCTGCGCATCATCATCACGCGCGAAGAAGGCTCGTGGCGGCCACGCTTTCGTCACTGGCGGCTGGGCGGCACCGAGCGATTCTTCGATCGCGGCATCATGCTGTTTTCGACGGTTTCAGCGGGCGCCGCGGTCGTCATCGCGTGCAGTCTGTGGATCAGTTCAGGCTGGGCGGACGGCGCTAATGCGGCGACGCTGGCAGCAGTCGCCTGCTGCTTCTTCGCCGCGTTCGACGAACCCGCCCCCATGGTGTTCAAGTTCTTCGTCGCCACGGCGATCGCCGTGGTGGCCGCCGGTATCTATCTGTTCGCCGTGCTGCCTCACGTACACGATTTCCCGATGCTGGTCATCCTGTTCGCCGGGCCGTTCATCCTTGTCGGCACGTTGATCCCGCGTCCGCAGTTCAACATGGTGACGGTGCTCGTGGCCGTCAATACCGCCACCTTCATTAGCATTCAGGATGCCTATTCGGCCGACTTCCTGATCTTCCTGAACAGCAATCTCGCGGGCCTTGCCGGCTTGCTGTATGCGTATCTGTGGACCCGCGCGACGCGGCCGTTCGGCGCCGAACTCGCGGCCTCCCGGCTGTTGCGCTCGAGCTGGGCCGACGTGGCGCTGACTGCGTCCGCCCGGACGATCGAAGACCCGCGCAATCTCGCTGCACGCATGCTCGACCGCCTGATGCAGCTGATCCCGCGTCTCGCCGCCACGGACGACCATCGCCATCCGTCGATCGAAAGCTTCCGCGATCTGCGCATTGCTTTCAACGCGCTCGATCTGCGCCGTCTGACCGGGAAGCTCGGCGGCGAAGCGCCGGCTGCGATCGATCAGGTCCTCGAAGACGTGCGCGACTACTTCCAATGGTGCATCGACCAGCGCAAGCGCCAACCGGTGCCCGAGAGCCTGATGTCGTCGATTGATTCAGCCGTGGCGCGCGTCACCGCACAAGGCCTCGCCAATGCCGATGCGCCGGGCCCGACCGCGCAAACCTCGGCGCGCAGATTGCGCGAGGCGCTGCACGCGCTGGTCGGCTTGCGTCTTTCGCTGTTTCCGGCCACGCTAATCACACCCACGCCGCCCGAACCGGAGGCCGCCGCCTGATGCGCCCGTCCCGCAATCCCACTCTCTCCTTCGCCCGTTCCCGCGATGATCGGTGAAATCGATATCTTCGGCGTGTTCGTACCGGCCGTGCTGGTGCTGATGTTGATCGCCTATCTGATCAACCTGGCCATTCGCACGGTGTTCGAACGCGTCGGCTTTTACCGCTTCGTCTGGCATCGCTCCATCTTCGATCTCGGCATCTATGTGCTGGTGCTGGGCCTTGTCGTCGTCGTTTCGCACAGACTAATAACGTGAAAAAAACCTGGTTCTCCGTCGGTCAAATTCTGCTGACCCTGATCGTCGTCGTGGTTGCAGCCTTCGTGCTGTGGAAGCTAGTCGCCTATTACATGTTCGCGCCGTGGACTCGCGACGGTCATGTACGCGCCGACGTGATCCAGGTTGCGCCGGATATCTCGGGGCTGATCTCATCGGTCGAGGTGGTGGACAACCAGCAGGTCAAACAAGGCCAGGTGCTGTTCGTGATCGATCAGGCTCGCTACGCGCTCGCACTGCGCCAGGCGCAGGCCACCGCGCAGCAACGCCGCGCTACCCTCGATCAGGCGCGCCGCGAAGACGTGCGTAATCGCCAGCTCGGCAACCTGGTTGCGGCGGAAGTCGCTGAAGAAAGCCGCTCGCGTGTCGAAACGGCGGAAGCCGCGCTCGCCGATGCAAACGTCGCGATCGATACCGCCAAGCTGAATTTGCAACGCACTACGATCGTGAGTCCAGTCGATGGTTATTTGAACGACCGCGCGCCACGTACCGGCGAATTCGTCTCGGCGGGCCGTGCCGTGCTGGCGGTGGTGGATATGCATTCGTTCCGCGTCGACGGTTACTTTGAAGAGACCAAGCTGCGCGGCATCGACATCGGCCAGCGTGTCGATATCCAGGTGATGGGCGAGCCGAACGTGCTGCGCGGCCACGTGCAAAGCATCGTCGCGGGGATCGAAGACCGCGATCGCACGCAAGGCTCGAATCTGCTGCCCAACGTGAACCCGGCATTTAGCTGGGTGCGGCTCGCGCAACGGATTCCGGTGCGCGTTGCGCTCGACGAGGTGCCTGCCGACTTCCGCATGATCGCCGGACGCACCGCGACGGTGTCGGTGCGCGATCTGTCGCCGACCGGCAAGCAGCGTCCGGCTGCGGGCGCTTCGGGTACGGTGGATGCATCGGCGGCTTCGGCCTCGGCTACGTCTGCTGTTCCGGCTGGCTCCGCTGCTTCTGCTGTGCAACCGGCGTCTGCTGCTGTCATGTCGGGCGCGTCGCAATGAAGCTGTCGCGCGCCCTTCCCTTATTGCCGCTGCTGCCACTCTTGCCGTTGAGCGTCGCGCTCAACGGCTGCGTGAATGTCGGCCCCGATTACGCACTGCCGAAGCAGGCGCTGGTCAACGCGCCGCTCGCCAACGCGCCGATCGAAGGCGCCGATGCCAAACTGACCACGCGACAGAACGTGCCGGTGATCTGGTGGAAGCTCTACGACGATCCGGTGCTGAACAAGCTGGTCGACGAGGCGCTGCAGTCGAATACCGACTTGCGCGTCGCGGCGGCGAACCTCGCGCGTTCGCGTGAAGCGCTGGGTGTCGCGCAGGCTCAAGGCGGCTTCTCCGGCAAGAGTTCGGTGCTGCTCGAACGCGCGCAGGAATCGGCCGAGCAGTACCTGCTTACCGAGAAGCTGCCGGTCGTCAATGAAGGCGATATCGGTATCAGCATCTCCTACGAAATCGATCTGTTCGGCAAGCTGCGGCGTGGTGTCGAAGCGGCGGCGGCGGATACGGAATCCGTGCAGGCGGCCGCCGATCTCGCGCGAATTACGGTGGTCGCGGATGTGGTGCGCTCGTACGTCGACCAATGCTCGGCCGCCGAGGAACTCAGGATCGCGCAGCAATCGTTGGCCTTGCAGAAGGAGCGTGTGGACGTATCGCGCCGATTGCGCGACGCGGGTCGCGGCAATCAGCCCGATGTGACGCGCGGGCAAACCCAGGTCGATACGTTGGCGGCGGATATTCCGCGCTATACGGCGCGCCGCCAGATTGCGCAATACCGGCTCGCAGCGCTGCTCGCACGCGCGCCGTCCGATTTGCCGCCAGCCGTGCTGGCCTGCAGCACGTTGCCGCAGATCCGCCAGCCGATCCCGGTCGGCGACGGCGCCGCGCTGCTCAAGCGTCGCCCGGACGTGCGCGAGGCCGAGCGTCAACTGGCAGCATCGACGGCGCGCATCGGCGTCGCGACGGGTGCGTTGTATCCGACGGTGAGCATCGGTGCGTCGGCGGGTTTGACGGGGGTTCTGGAGGACCTCGGCACCTCGCCGACGGCACGCTGGGCCTTCGGTCCGCTGATCAGCTGGACCTTCCCCACGAATGGGGCACGGGGTCGTGTGCGTGAAGCTCAAGCGTCAAGCAATGTTGCGTTGGCAAAGTTCGACGGCGTGGTGCTGACCGCATTGCGCGAAACCGAAACCAGCCTCGCGACCTACGCGTCCGACTATGCCCGCGCCGACGCCTTGCGTGCCGCGTTGAAGTCGGCCACTGCGTCGGCGGATGAAACACATCGCCTGTATCGCGCCGGGCGCGAGTCGTTTATTTCGGATCTGGATGCCACCCGCACGCTGACTTCGACGAAATCTCAGGTGGCGGCTGCGGAGGGGCAGGTGGCGATTGATCAGGTCAATCTGTTCCTCGCGCTGGGTGGTGGGTGGGAGACTGACGCGCAGGCGGTGCCTGGGGCTGCGGGTTCTAACGCTGGGACTCCTGCTGCCCCGGCTAAGGTCGCGGTGCCGACGCCGATCACCAAAGCGCCTTGACCCTCCCATCTCGCCTCATCCGGGTAAATCGCTATTATTGACAAGCTTTCTTTTACCTTTCAATTCAGGTTAAATACGAGCCTCAACACCACACGTTACGGGGTCACGTATGTCGCAATTCATGCAAGGCGCAGCCACGCTGGGCGGTTGTATCGGCGTTTTCACGGTAGTGGTCGCGGTCGTGGAGATGCTGGCGAACTGAGCTCATGAGCTCACCGGGCTCGTAATCGGCTCATCCAGGCGTCTCTGTCTGCGGTGATGCCGGCCTTAAACGGGCCGCCGTTTCGCAGCCGCCTGGTGAATCGCAGCCCTTACCCTCGGATACGTGCCGCAACGGCACACGATGTTGGACATCGCCGCGTCGATGTCCGCGTCAGTGGGATTGGGCTTCTGCTTGAGCAGCGCGCAGGCCGCCATCAACTGCGCGCTCTGACAATAACCGCACTGCACCACGTCGAGATCAATCCACGCCGCTTTTAACGCCTGCGCTTCGGCGCCCTGCACGCCTTCTATCGTCGTGATCTTCTGCGAGTGCAAGCTGGACATCGGTGTCTGACAGGCAAGGCCCGCCTTGCCGTCCAGGTGGATCGTGCATGCGCCGCAAATGCCCACACCGCAGCCGAACTTGGTGCCGGTCATGCCGAGGTCGCAGCGCAGCACCCACAGAAGCGGCATGTCCGGTTCAGCTTGCACGGCAACCGCGCGGCCGTTGATGTTTAACGATCCCATGTTTTCTCCGTCAATCTGAAGCGTTTCACGCAACCCTCAACGGCAACGCGCGCAAGCGCTGACCGGTCAGTGCGAATACCGCGTTGGCCACCGCCGGCGCAACCGGCGGCACGCCTGGTTCGCCGACGCCCTGGGGATGCATCTGACTGGGCATGATGTCGACTTCGATCACCGGACAGTCGTTCATCCGCACGACCGGGAAATCGACGAAGTTCTTCTGCGCCACCTGACCGCCGACGAAAGTGATTTCATCCTGCAACGCAGTCGAGAGGCCGAATACAATGCCGCCCTCCATCTGCTGACGAATCAGGTTTGGGTTCACCGGCAGTCCACAGTCGATCACGCAGACCACCCGATGCACGCGAATCTGCTTGTTCGCACCGACCGATACCTCTGCCACCTGCGCGACGACGCTGCCGAACGCTTCATGCAGCGCGACGCCGCGCGCCCGCTTTGTGCCATCGGCGGCATGTTTCAATGGATGCCCCCAGTCCGATAAGGCTGCAACGCGCCTTAACACCGCCAGATGGCGCGGATGCTGCGCGAGCAGCGCCGCGCGAAACGCAATCGGATCCTGACCAGCGGCTACAGCGAGTTCGTCGGTAAAGCCCTCGGTGAAAAACGCTTGATGCGAGTGGCCGACCGAGCGCCAGAATCCAATCGGGATCGGTAATTCGACGATCTTGTGCGCCACACGTGCAGCGGGCCATTCGTAGGGCTGATCGAACGCGCCTTCGCACGTGGTCTTGTCGATGGGAATGCGCGGCACGCCGTAGTAACGCACGAGCGATTCCGGCACGATCGCCTGACTCGCTGAAGTGGCATGCCACGCGACCAGCTTGCCGTCTTTGTCGAGACCGGCCTTGAGTCGCGACACGCACGCCGGACGATAGAAATCGTGGGTGAAATCCTGCGCCCGCGACCAGATTGTTTGTACCGGACGACCACCGCCTTCGCGCGCAATCGCCGCGGCTTGCGCGATGAAATCGAGTTCGAGACGGCGCCCGAAAGCGCCGCCGAGCAGTTGCGTTTGCACGTCGACCTTGTCGATGTCGATGTCCAGCACTTTCGCAACGTGCTGCCGCGCGAGCGTCGGCATTTGCGTGGAAACCCAAACGGTGGCCGCGCCGTCCGCGACCTGCACCGTGCAGTTCACTGGTTCGACCGCGCCATGTGCGAGATACGGTGCGTGGTACTCGGCGCTGATCGTGCGCGCGGCACCGCTCAATGCGGCGTCGACGTCACCGCGATGGTAGTAGGCGTGGCCGTCGCTGTCGTCGAGTGCTTGCGCGAGTTGGGTGTCCACGTTTGCGCTCGACAGCGTCGCTGCAGCGCCGTCATTCCACACCACGTTGATCGCACTCACCGCGTTCATCGCGCGGAACGGGTTGTCGGCAATGACCGCGACGCCGCCGCTGCCACCCGCGTAGGGCTTCAGCGAAAACGCCTTGATGAAGCCGGGCATGGTCCTGGCAGGCGAGGCGTCGAAATGCGCCACCGTGCCGCCCAAAGTGGGGCACATCACCACGCTTGCGTAGATAAGACCATCGGGCAGCGCGTCAATGCCGAAGCGCGCTGTGCCGTTGATTTTCGACGCGGCTTCGATACGCCGCACCGGTTTGCCGATCAGTTTGAACTCAGCAGGATCTTTCAGCGCAACCTTGCGTGGCAGCGGTTGCTGTGCAGCCATCGCGGACAGTTCGCCGAAGCTCGCCTTGTGACCTGCTGCATGCAGTACGTAGCCGCCTTCCGTACGGCATTCGCCGGGTGCCACCTTCCATTGCGCGGCCGCCGCACCGATCAGCATCGCACGCGCCGAGGCGCCGGCTTCACGCATCGGCGCCCATAGATCGTTCATGCTCGATGAACCGCCCGTCATCATCGTGCCGGCGTCGCGCACCAGCTTGCGGGTCATCCAGACCGTGGCGCGCTTGACCGTGCTGTCGTCGTCCGGGCGAAACGGCAGATCGTCGACGATGTTCTGCACGCTGTTGTAGATCTTGTCGATCGGCGAGTTCTCCACGCGGACCTGCGACCAGGCGGCGTCGAGTTCCTCGGCCAGCAGCATCGCAAGGCCCGTGTGGATGCCCTGCCCCATTTCCGCTTTGCACACCACGATCGTCACGGTGTTGTCCGCGGCGATTTTGACCCAGCCGTTGAGTGCGACCTGGTTGCCTTCTGTCGGCAACGGCGTGGCGAGGGTCAGGCGCTGGCCCGGCGGCAGCACCGACCAGCCGACCAGCAGCACACCGAGCGCGCCGGCGCCGCCTAGCAGGAAGGTTCTGCGCTTTAACATCGTATGGCTCGATCAGCTTGCACGGTGGCGGGGACGCTGTGAAAGCGCGGGCTGGCGCGGGAGTTTGTTTCGTTGGAACAGTAGTAAGACGGAAGAGTGGATGGGGGACTGAAAGCTAAAGGGTTTCAGCCGAGCTGCACCGTGCTGGCGGATGCCCTTCGAGGAAAGGGTGGATGCAAGCCGTGTGTCAGTTCATTAAATGTTATTCATCGCGTGGTGGCACGCTGCAACGCAACTGGCTTGAACGGCGGAAAAATGCGAGATGTGGCGGATTTTTACTATCACGCGCCCTCCCGAATCATCTCAATCAACGCCCGCAACCCCGCCGGCACATGACGTCGCCCGGGATAGTAAAGACACAGCCCATCAAACGCCGGCGTCCAATCCTCCAGCACACGCTGCAGCGTGCCAGCTTCCAGATCCGCCGCCACGTTCCACTCAGTCATATACGCCAGTCCGAAGCCCTCGCGGGCCGCCTCCATGATGAGCAACGGTTCATCGAGCGTCAGCATGCCCTGCACATCTACGCTGATTGCCTCGCCGCGTCGCTCGAACTCCCAGTGATAAATACGCCCGCTCGGCATGCGCATGCGGATACAACGGTGTGCACGCAGGTCGTCTGGCTTGCGCGGCTTCGGATTTTCGGCGAAATAGGCGGGACTCCCAACGACGGCAAAACGCTGTGGCCGGTTGAACGGCACCGCGATCATGTCCTGCGGCACAATCTCAGCCAACCGAATGCCGGCATCAAAGCCCTCCACCACGATGTCGATCATGCGCCCCTCGGTAACGAGATCCAGCTTCATCTCCGGATAACGCCGCAGGTATTCCAGCAGCAAGGGCATCACCTGGCGCGCCGCGCCCGTCGACGTATTGATCCGCAGCGTGCCCGCCGGTGTGTCACGAAAGCTGCCGGCCTGCTCGATAGCCACGCGGATGGTCGACAACGCCGGCGCCACGCTGTCGACGAATTGCGCGCCCGCCTCGGACAACGACACGCTGCGCGTGGTCCGATTAAAGAGCCGCACGCCGATGCGCGCCTCCAGCGCCGCAATCGCATGGCTCAGCGCCGATGTCGACACGCCAAGTTCCGTGGCCGCTGCGCGGAAGCTACGATGGCGCGCCACCGCAAGCACGCCTTCCAGTTCGCTCAAACCGGGCGTCTTCATTATCCCATCCTGCTCAACGAATCATCCTTGATTATATGGCTAGTCGGCTTAATCCTTTGAGCCTATCTTTGAGGCAACAACTTCCTGGGTAGGAGCTTTCATGCAGCAAATCGACAAGGTTTATATCGACGGCGCGTTCGTCACACCGCACGGCGAAGAGTGGTTCGATCTTCACAACCCGGCTAAGGAAACGGTGATCGGCACGGTGCGTCTGGCCGACGCGGAAGACGCTCGCCGCGCGATCGCGGCCGCCAAACGCGCCTTCCCGGCGTTTTCCCGCACCAGCAAGGAAGAGCGGATCGCGCTGCTCGAACGCATGCACGCCGCGGTTCAGGCGAGAGAAGACGAGCTGTATGAAGCAATCGTCGAGGAATACGGTGCGCCGGTGTCACGCGCACGCTGGATGGCGAAATATCCAGCGGACGTCCTCGCGGAAGTCATCAAGGTCTTGCAGACCTATGATTTCACGCGCCGCGCCGGCACGGCCGACGTGGTCATGCAACCGCTCGGCGTCGCCGGACTGATTACGCCGTGGAACAGCAATGGCGGCTTTATCTGCGGAAAACTGGCTGCCGCGATTGCAGCGGGCTGCACGGCCGTCATCAAGCCGAGCGAAATGAGCGCGATCCAGACACGCATCATCACCGAGGCGCTGCACGAAGCTGGCTTGCCCGCGGGCGTCTTCAATATCGTCACGGGTCGGGGCGATACGGTGGGGGCGGAAATCAGCGCGCATCCGGACGTGGCGAAGATTTCCTTCACCGGATCGACGGCTGTCGGCAAGACGATTCTGCGCACCGGCGCGGAGACATTGAAACGCGTCACGTTAGAGTTGGGCGGTAAATCGCCGGTGGTCATACTCGACGACGCCGATTTCGCAGAGGCAGTGCCCTTGGCGCTCCAGGCAGGTTTCATGAACAGCGGTCAGGCGTGTATCGCCGGTACGCGGATTCTTGTGCCGCAGAGTCGCCTTGCGGAATTCGAAGAGCGGATGCGCTTAGAAGTCGCTCGCATGCAAGCCGGCGATCCGCGCGATCCGGCTACGCAGATCGGCCCGATGGTCAGCCGCAAGCAGTGGGAGCGCGTGCAACGTTATATCGGTATCGGCATCGACGAAGGCGCGCGATTGATTGTCGGTGGCGAGGGCCGGCCGGAAGGTGTGGAGCGCGGCTGGTTCGTGCGTCCGACCGTATTTAGCGGCGTCAGCAACGACATGACGATTGCCCGTGAGGAGATTTTTGGGCCAGTGCTGTCGATCATTGCGTATCGCGATACTGAGGAAGCGATTGCGATCGCCAATGACACAAGCTACGGGCTGCAAGCGTACGTACTCTCAGCCGATGCAGCGCGAGCTCGCGCGGTCGCCACTCGCATCGACGCAGGACGTGTATTGATCAACACGTTGGCACACGAACCGGCAGCACCGTTCGGCGGTTTCAAGCAATCGGGCATTGGGCGGGAATATGGCACGTTCGGGTTAGAAGCCTTCATGGAGCCTAAGTCGTTGCTCGGCGTGAACTAAAGCGTTTGATCGCTCAGCAGGCGGTGCGTCGTCATTTGCATGACGCACCGCCTGCTGTTTCACCGCCGGTTCGATCCCGACACGACATCGATCCACACGGCCAGCACGAGAATGCTGCCCTTCACGATCATCTGCCAGTACGCGTCGACATCCAGCATCGACATGCCGTTATCCAGACTCGCCATCACCAGCGCGCCGATCAACGCACCGTAGACCGTTCCGGAGCCGCCGCGCATCGACGTCCCACCGATAAAGCACGCAGCGATCGCGTCGAGTTCACCCATCGATCCCGCCGACGGCGAGCCCGCCGCGAGGCGCGCCGTATTGACGATCCCCGCGAACGCACACATCAGTCCCATCAGCGCAAAGATGGCCAGCTTCACACGATTGGTATTCACGCCGGAGAGCCGCGTCGCTTCCAGGTTCGACCCCACCGCGTAAATACGCCGCCCAAAAACAGTCTGCGTTGCGATCCACGTGAAAATTCCAAGCAGCGCGAGCAGCAGCAAAACCGGCACAGGAATGCCGCCATAACGATCGAGCGTGGCGACAAAGGCGGCCAGAATCACGCCTGCCCCGACTACCTTCGCAACGTCCTGCCAGATCGGCACCACGCGCAACTTATAACGCTCGCGGTTGCTTCGTTGTCGCACAGTCAGAAACGCCAGTACGACAAACAGCGCGACGGCCAGCGTATCGCCCGCAAGACGCGGCAAATACCCCTGGCCGACAAACACGAAACCATCAGAGACCGGCGCAATCGTGGAACCACCGGTGACGCCGAGCAGAATGCCGCGATATGCAAGCATGCCGCCCAGGCCGACAATAAACGAAGGCACACGCCGGTACGTCGACCACCATCCGTTGAACATGCCGACGAGCACGCCAAGCAACATCACCACAGGCACGGTGACGCCAATCGGCCAATGCCGGTTCACATCGAGAATCGCCGCGACACCGCCGAGCAAACCCAGCAACGACCCGACCGACAGATCGATCTCGCCCGCGATGATCACGAACACCATGCCGCACGCGAGCATGCCGGTAATCGACATCTGCCGCAGCAGGTTCGACAGATTGCGCGGCGTCACGAACGCGCCGTGCGTCAGAAAGGAGAAGAAAAGCCAGATCACGGCCACGGCGATCAGCAACGCGAGAATCTTGTAACGTGCGAACAGTTGCTGAATGCGCTGCGGGCCACCGAATGCGCCGCGCGACGCAGCGCCGTCGGCGGGTTGGGAAGTGACGTCGGGAGTCATGCGGCACTCGCTTCAGTTGGTGCGGTCGGGTTGAGGGATCGCTGCACAGGACGGATGGCGGCGCTGAGAATGTCCTCTTGCGTGAGGCCGTCGTTGACGAAATCGCCGCGCAATTCGCCTTCGCCGATAACCAGCACGCGATCGCTGATACCGAGTACTTCAGGCAATTCGGACGACACCATCACGATCGACATGCCGCGCTGTGCCAGTTGAAAAATCAGTTTGTAGATTTCGAACTTCGCACCGACGTCGACACCTCGAGTCGGTTCGTCGAGAATCAGCACCTTCGGGTCGGTCAGCAGCATGCGCGTCAACACGGCCTTTTGCTGATTGCCGCCCGACAGACTCGCAATCGAGAGCATCGGATGCGCCGCGCGCACCGAAAGCCGCTTCATCTCCGTGTGAATCGTGTCGAGTTCGGCGGCGGAATCGATGCGGCCGCCCTTCGCGAAGCGTTGCAACACCGCAAGCGTAATGTTGTGGCCGACACTCAGACCCGGCACGATGCCGTGGCGCTTCCGATCTTCCGGCACCATGCCGATACCGGCGCGAATCGCATCGACAGGGGCACGAATTTTCAACGGCTTGCCGTCCATCACCACCGTCGCCTCGCTCACACCGGGATACGCGCCGAAAATCGCCTGCATCAGTTCCGTACGCCCCGCGCCGACCAAACCGGCAACGCCGAGAATCTCGCCACGCCGCAGCGCAAACGACACATCGCTCACGCGCTTTCGGCGCGGATTGTTGGCGTCAAAACAGGTCACGTGGCGCGCTTCAAAGATTACGTCGCCGATAGGATGCGGTTCACGCGGAAACAGGTTCTTGATTTCGCGGCCCACCATCAGGGAGATGATGCGGTCAGTGGTCAGCGCGCGCATGGGTTCGGTCGCGACATGGCGGCCGTCGCGAATCACGCTGATTGTGTCGCACACCGCCGCCACTTCGTCGAGCTTGTGCGAGATGTAAACGCATGCAACCCCGCGCCGCTTCAGATCGCGCACGATATCCAGCAGGATGTGTATCTCCGTAGCCGTCAGCGACGACGACGGTTCATCGAGGATCAACAGTTTCGCGCGCTTGTTCAGCGCCTTCGCGATCTCGATCAACTGCTGGTGGCCGCCACCGTAATTCATCACCGGTTGCGCCGAGTTGATTCCGCTGATGCCGAGCTCGCGCAGCAACTCATCGGCGCGCTGATACATCGCGGCGTAATTCATTCTGCCGCCGGGCAGCGTAATTTCGTTGCCGAGAAAGATGTTCTCCGCGACCGAGAGCTCCGGCACCAGCATCAACTCCTGATGGATGATGATGATGCCCGCGCGTTCCGTGTCTCGTATGCTCGCGGCCTTCAGCGGCTCGCCTTCCCAGATGATTTCGCCGTCCCACGTACCGTGGGGATAGACGCCGGACAGCACTTTCATCAGCGTCGATTTGCCCGCGCCGTTCTCGCCGCACAAGCCGACGCACTCGCCAGGCGCCACCGTCAGGTCGATGCCGTCGAGCGCCTTCACGCCGGAAAAGGCTTTGACGATGCCGCGCATCGTCAGTAATGGTTCACTCATTCGCTATGCCTCGCTGCAGGGCGCGTGATCGCGCCGATGTGCCTGACGCATGCCAGGCACACCGGCTTGAACTACGCACACGTTACGCTCATTGGCTCGCGAGCTGGGCCTGGGTGTAGAAGCCGTCCTTGACGACCACATCAACATTGCTCTTGGTGAGCAACGTGGGTTGCAGAAGCACCGTGTCGACCTTCTTCTTGCCGTTGTCGTACTGTGCATTAAAGGCCGGCTTCTCGCCCTTCGCAAGCGCGACGGAGAGTTTCGCCGCTTCGCCTGCAATCAGCTTCAGCGGTTTGTACACGGTCATCGTCTGCGTGCCGGCGATTACGCGCTTCACAGCGGCCAGATCAGCGTCTTGTCCCGACACCGGCACCTTGCCAGCCATGTGCTGCGCAGCCAGTGCCTGAATCGCGCCGCCTGCGGTGCCGTCGTTCGAAGCGACGATTGCGTCGATCTTGTTGTTGTTCGCCGTGAGCGCATCTTCAACGATACGCAGCGCCGTCGACGCGCTCCATTCCGGTACCCATTGCTGACCGACGATTTTGATGTCGCCCTTGTCGATTGCGGGCTTCAACACTTTGAGCTGGCCCTCACGCAGCATCTTGGCATTGTTGTCGGTCGGCGCGCCGCCGAGCATGAAGTAGTTGCCCTTCGGCTGCGCGTTGAAGACACCTTGTGCTTGCAGCTCGCCAACCTTCTCGTTGTCGAACGAGATATAGGCATCCACGTCGGCGTCAAGAATCAGGCGGTCGTAGGAGACGACCTTGATGCCGGCTTTCTTGGCTTCGGCAACCACGTTGCCGAGCGTCTTCGAATTGAACGGCACGATCACGATCACGTCGACGCCGCGCGAGATCAGGTTTTCAATCTGCGAAATCTGCCGCTCTTCGCTCGCATCGGCGGATTGCACCGATACTTTGGCGCCGAGCTTTTCTGCCGCTGCAACGAAGTAGTCACGATCGCGCGACCAGCGTTCGACACGCAGATCATCGATACAGAAGCCAATTTCCGGGTGGTCCTTGCTTGCATGCGCGAGCGGCGCGACAAGCGACAGGCTGGCGAGCATCGCTCCACACACGAGCGAACTCAGTACGGTACGACGCGTTGCGAATTTCATGTCTCACTCCTTGTTCTGATAGCCGGAATACCGGATTGGACGGTCTGCGCTGCGAGCCGCAGAACCGGACAAGCGACAACCCAAAGCTTCTTTTATTCGCGCGGTCAGCGTGGCCGCGCGGTTTTTATGTCTTACTGCATGCCCTGCTTCGAGCGGTACTTCATGACTGCCTTTTAGCGCCGGCTGTAAATCGCCTGATTTACAACGTTTTCAAGTTGCTCCTGTCTGCCGCTCGCGTGCTGCGGATTCAGGCCGCGTGTCAATGCATCCGCAGCCAGCGTAGAGAGCGAATAATCGCCCTTCAGAATCTTGCTGCCGAACTCCGACTCCCAGCCCGCGTAGCGCTGACGCTTGAACGCTTCGAGCCGGTCGTTTTCGATCAGCGTCGCGGCACGCTCGACGGCGAGCGCCAGGTTATCGATTGCACCGATGTGGCCGAAGAAAAGATCTTCCGCATCGACGCTCTGACGCCGCACCTTTGCGTCGAAGTTCATACCACCGGTGGTGAAGCCGCCGTGTTTGAGGATTTCGTAGAAGGCCAGCGTCAGTTCTTCGACGCTGTTCGGAAACTGGTCCGTGTCCCAGCCATTCTGTTGATCGCCGCGATTCGCATCGACGCTGCCGAAAATACCTAGCGCGTAGGCCGTCGCGATCTCGTGGTGGAACGAATGACCAGCAAGCGTCGCGTGATTGGCCTCGATGTTCACGCGAATCTCTTTTTCCAACCCGTATTGCAGCAGGAAGCCGTGTACGGTCGCCACGTCGTAGTCGAATTGATGCTTGGTCGGCTCCTGCGGCTTCGGCTCGATCAGCAATGCACCTTTGAAGCCGATCTTGTGCTTGTGCTCGACCACCATGTGCAGGAAACGAGCAAGCTGATCACGTTCGCGTGCGAGGTCGGTATTGAGCAACGTGTCGTAGCCTTCACGGCCACCCCACAACACATAATTTTCACCTCCCAGCATTTGGGTCGCATCAAGAGCATGACGAACCTGCGTCGCAGCGAACGCAAAAATCTCAGGATCGGGACTGGTCGCCGCACCTGCTGCATAACGCGGATGCGAGAACAGATTGGCCGTGCCCCACAGCAGTTTGACGCCGGTATCCTGCTGCTTGCGTGCCAGATAGTCGGCGATGCGGGTGAAGTTCTCGCTATAGGCCTTCAGGCTGTCGCCTTCCGGTGCAACGTCGGTATCGTGAAACGTGTAATACGGCGTGCCGAGCTTCGAGAAGAACTCAAATGCGGAATCCGCCTTTTGCTGCGCACGTTCCATGGCGTCGCCGGCCTGCTGCCAGGGACGCCGAAACGTCCCTTGCCCGAAAATATCGACACCCGGCCAGACAAACGTATGCCAGTAGCACACAGCGATGCGAAGATGTTCTTCGAGTGTCTTGCCGAGCACCCGCTTACTCTTGTCGTAATGACGATAAGCAAGCGGGTTATCCGATTGCGGGCCCTCGTAGCGGATCTCGGGAATGTGTTCGAAGTAGGACATCAGCGTCTCCTGTTTTATGCTGCACTGCAACCCGTGCGGTATCGCCGCGCCGGTCGACAAGGTGACGCCATGCTGCCGCTTGCAAGGTGCATCGGCAATTGCGAAATTGCGCAGCGTGCTTGATGTTTCTTACCGCCCATGCGTTTGTTTCACACCGGCGCGATGTTCGCGGCCTAGAATAACCAGACGCTTAAAAACGGTGCTGCCTTCAGAGCGCATCCAACAGGAGACGAAGGCGCTGCGAATCTTGACGATCTGCACGCCACCCACTGCCATGACCCGTCCGCAAACACCACAGACGACCCATCGAATCGCGCTGCTGTTCAACGCGAACAAGGTGTATGACCGCGAGATCATCACCGGCATCGGCAATTACCTGCTGTCGACGCGCGTGGCGTGGGATCTCTTCCTTGAAGAAGATTTCCGCTGCCGCTTGACGGGTATCGAGCGTTTCGACGGCGACGGCATCATCGCGGATTTCGACGATCCCGCTGTGGGTGAAGCGCTGCGAGATTGTCCGTTGCCGGTGGTGGCGGTCGGTTCATCGTTCGAAGATCCGGCGCACTACCCCCCGGACTTACCCTATATCGCGACCGATAACGCCAAGCTTGTTTCGCTCGCCTACACGCATCTGATCGGCGCGGGACTCGAGCATTTCGCTTTGTATAGCCTGCCGCAAGCGCAGGAAAACCGTTGGGCGCAGCAACGTGAGTTGGCATTCGCTCACCTGCGCAGCACGGACGGCCATAGCGCCGAGCAGATCGGCACCGAGATCTATCGTGGCCTGTCGACCAGCGCGCCGTCGTGGAATCAGGCAACCGAGCAACTCACCGCGTGGCTCGCCCAGTTGCCGAAGCCAGTGGGCATCATCGCCGTCACCGATGCCCGCGCGCGGCATCTGCTGCAGGCCTGTTTGATCGCGGGTATTCCCGTGCCTGAAGAAGTGGCGATCATCGGCATCGACAACGATCCGCTCACGCGTACGCTGACCCGTATTCCGCTTTCCTCCGTGATTCAAGGCACCGAAGAAATGGGCCGCACCGCCGCTCACTTGCTGCATCAAATGCTGCACGGCGCGCGTTTTCCGGGGCGGCGCATTCTCGTGCCACCGGTCGGCATCAATGTGCTCGAATCGACCAAACACCAGCCGCTCGCAAGTCCGTATGTGATGCGCGCACGGCACTTCATCCGCCAGTACGCGTGCCAGGGCATTCGCACCGAACAGGTTGCCGATTACGTGGGCGTGTCGAGATCGTCGCTCGAAGAGTACTTCCGGCGCGAACGGCAGTGCACCGTGCATCAGGAAATTCTGCGTCATAAACTCGATGTCGCGAAAGCGCTGCTGGCGAAGCGCGATGCGTCGAGTGCCGAGGTGGCGATCCGTTGCGGCTTCACGTCGCTGCAATACATGTACGCGGTGTTTCGTCGCGAACTCGGCTGCACGCCGCGCGAATACCAGGACCGTGTGAATTCGACCGCAGCACCCGGCTGAGCATGCCCTTTACCTTTTCTTTCTACCGACGACATGATCAGCATCGCACCACTTTCTTCTGAGCCATGGGGCGCTCTGCCCGGCGGCGATCCTGTGCGGCTCTTCACGCTGCGCAATGCGCATGGCATGAAAGTCGCCATCAGCGACCTGGGCGCGACGCTGGTGTCGTGGCATGCACCGGACCGCGCGGGTCGTCTCGGCGACATCCTGCTCGGACACGACACGCCCGCCGAATACGTTGCGGCCACAACCTACATGGGCGGATTGGTCGGCCGTTGGGCGAACCGCATTGCCGATGCGCGTTTCACGCTAGACGGCATCGAATACACGCTCGACCGCAACGAAGGTGCGAATCTGCTGCATGGCGGCACGCACGGCTTTCATCGCGCATTGTGGGACGTGAGCGAAGACAACGGTGCGCTACTTATGCGTCTGGAATCGCCCGAAGGCGACGCCGGCTTTCCGGGCAATGTCACGGTGCAAGTGCGTTACACGCTCGACGACGACGGCACCTTGACGATCGCGTATGAAGCGGTCACGGACGCCCCGACGCCACTCAATCTGACCAGCCATCCGTATTTCAACCTGACAGGTCGGCGGGATGCCGACATTCGCGGCCATGTGTTGTCGATCGATGCCGACCGGTTCTTCGAAGTCGATGCGTCGATGATTCCTTGCGAGCTTGCCGAAGTGGCAGGCAACGCGTTCGACTTCCGGCAGAGCGCACCGATTGGCGCACGGCTCGATTGGCCGCATGCGCAGCTGGCGAAGGCCGGTGGCTTCGATCACTGCTATGTGCTGCATGACGCGCCCGATGCCACGGTAGCCGGACGCGAGCCGCAGGTACGCGAGGTTGCACGCGCCTATGATCCCGGCAGCGGACGCGAACTGACCGTCTCGACCGATCAGCGCGGCTTACAGTTCTACACCGGCAATTTCCTGAAGGGCGACACGGGCCGCGGCGGCATCGCCTACCAGGCGTACTCCGGACTGTGTCTCGAAGCCGGCGGCTTTCCGAACGAAGTCAATATGGCTGAGCAGGAGCAGGTCATCGTGCGGCCCGGCAGCGCATACCGGCAGGTGACGGCGTACCGCGTAGGTGTACGTTCTGGAGTCTGAAGCAATTCTTCATATGTTAGGAAGAGCATTACATAACGCCGACTTATCATTTGCTGCAAGACTGAATTACGGGTTTAGGGGTTTGCCCTAGATCACTCGCTTCCTAGAATCCCTCTATAGGCCGCCGAACACTTGTTGCGGCGCCGAATAAAACATCCTCGGAGGGAAGCATTATGAAATCGCTGATCAAAGCAGTCGCACTGGTCGTTGTTCTCGCAGCTCCGGTCGCTTCGTTCGCACAGTCCGAGCAACCGCTAACCCGCGCCGAAGTCAGGGCGCAACTGGTTCAGATTGAACAGGCCGGCTACAACCCCGCCACTGCAACTGACTCAACCTACCCCGCTGACATTCAGGCAGCCGAAGCACGCGTAGCCGCACAGCATGACGCCACCGGTTACGGTTCGTCGGCAAACGGCTCATCGCAAACCGGCACACCGATGCCCGCTGCGCCTGCAGGCCAGTAAAACGCCAACGTTGTCTGTCTTTGCGTAGTTCGATGCGAGCCATGCTTGTTTGAGCATGCGCTCGCATGCATGCGTCCCACTGCGCATGACAATAACAATGACAGCGCAGTGTCAGAAAATCCTTTGACGAAAATAATGTCTCATATATCCTAAGCCGGCAGTCTGGTGGTTCTCGCAGCGCGGTCAATCCGCATCAGCGAGAACTTCTACTCAACGTCGCTTCGGGTTCCATCGTGAAAGTCCGTGGTCCATTGGTGAGATATCAGCCTGGTCGGGAAAGAACGTTCCTGTCCGGCTGTTCGATCGCTCATCAGGGGAGCAACTGCGCTTCGCCATCCCGCCCCCTGTCCATCGATACCGTGTTGTCGCGTCGCTCTGTGCGTCGACACAACGTCATTGCAGCACCCGCAGCTATCGGGGTGCGTACCGACGAAATCGCGTCGCTTCTGCCTTAGCCCCCTTCTCTTTTCGCGAGCAAGTATTGCATGCGATCAGGCCGCTTTATCTAGCGGCTGAACGTCTGCAATGCGTTTGACCGTCCGCGCTTTGCATCTGTCTTGCTAGCGTTGGCCGGCTTATAGCACTCGCCTCTCTGCGTCCCTTTTAGCTCTGCTGTGCGCTTGCGCTGCGGCAGGCGGCGTCACGTCCTTTATTCGTCCGCATTCGTGCGGAACGTATGGACGTGTGGGTCGTCACGCTCGTGCATCGGTGCCTGCGCTGCGGCGAAAACTGAAGATCGAAACCAAGGAGATAGTCGAATGAAGATCCGTCATGCCAAGCTTCTCTCGCTCACCGGCACGATGCTGTGCTCGTTGACCGCATTAACTCCGATGAACGCTGCACACGCAGCAGATACGACGATCAACGTCTACAACTGGTCGGACTACATCGCCAAAGACACGATTACCGGCTTCGAAAAGCAATCGGGCATCACGGTGAAATACGACAGCTACGATAGCGACGACACGCTGCAGGCGAAACTGCTGGCAGGCAGTTCCGGGTATGACATCGTTGTGCCCACATCGAGTTATATGGCGCGCCAGATCGAAGCCGGCGTGTATCAGAAGATCGACAAATCGAAGATGCCGAACCTCGCTAACCTCGATCCGGGATTGATGAAACTGATTGCCGATGCGGACCCCGGCAATCAGTATGGTGTGCCCTGGGCGTGGGGCACGGACGGCGTCGGCTATAACGTTCAGGCCGTGAAAAAAGCGCTCGGCGCCGATGCGCCGGTTGATAGCTGGTCGCTGTTGTTCGACCCGCAGAATCTTTCGAAGCTGAAGAGTTGTGGCGTGTCTTTCCTCGACGCGGCGGCGGATGTTTTCCCGGCCGTGCTCCAGTACATGCATAAGGACCCAAACAGCACCAATCCCGGCGATTACCAGGCCGCATACGAAGTGCTGAAGAAAGTGCGGCCGTATATCACGCAGTTCAATTCGTCCGGCTACATCAACGATCTGGCGAACAACGATATCTGCGTGGCGTTGGGCTATTCGGGCGACGTGGGGATTGCGCGGCGACGTGCGTCGGAAGCGAAACGTTCGTATGACGTGCGGTTCTCGAATATCAAGGACGCTGGCTTGCTCTGGATGGACGTGATGGTGATTCCGAAAGATGCGCCGCACCCCGAAGCGGCGATGGCGTGGATGAACTACATCGAAGATCCGAAGGTCAGCGCGGCGATTACGAACGAAGTGTTCTATCCGACTGCGAATCGCGCTGCGAGACAGTTTGTGACGCCGGCGATCGAGCAGGATGCGAATGTGTATCCGCCCGAAGCTGTGCTGAACAAGATGACGTTGATGCGGCCGCAGCCTGCGCCGATCATGCGGCTTGAAAACCGTCTGTGGGCGCAGTTGAAGTCGGGGAGCTGAGTTCGGTTTAGCTGATGTAGTCTGCTGACGTAGGTGTCACCTTTTGAGCGTGGCGCATGCAGTGGGTGTGTGCGCTACGCCCTTTTTGAAGCTTTGATTTTTAACCCTGTTTGCATCGAGCCATTATGAGCATTCTGAATATCGTAGATTTTGCGCAGCCGGTCAAGGAAAGCGTTGAGTACATGCCGAAGGCGGAAGCGGTGCTTGCCGGCAACCCTTCGCAACTTGTTCACACGCATTTTGCTAGCCCGTGTGGGCAGCTCGCGGCCGGCGTCTGGGAGGGAGCTTGCGGGCAATGGACGGTGAATTTCACCGAGAGCGAGTATTGCGAGATTCTTGAGGGCGTGTCCGTGATTCGGGATGCGGATGGGACCAGCAAGACTGTCCGAGCCGGCGATCGGTTTTTGATTCCGGCGGGGTTTAAGGGGACGTGGGAAGTGCTTGAGCCGTGTAAGAAGATTTTTGTTTCGGTGGAGTTTAAGGCGTAGGTTGCTGCGGTGGTGCTGCTTTCACGCTTCGCTGCCGTCAGCGTCTAGCTTGCGCCTTCATCACAAATCGCCTTGAGCTGGGCGACGAACTTTTCGGCTACCTCTCGCCCCGGGCTGTCCTCCCGCCAGATGGCTGACAGTGGAAGCGCTCCGAACAGCGGAGCGTAGCCGATCTTGCGCAATCCATACATGGCGCCGACTTCGTCGACCGCGAATCCCGGCAATACGGCAATCGCATCCGTTTGCGCGCAGATCGCGAGATTGATCGTGTAGATGTGCGAGTAAATCACGCGATGCAGTATCGGTCCAGGCCCAGTTGATGGAGGGACTCGGTGTCGGAGAACTCCCCAAACTAGGCCGACGTCGCCTGACGATCGGGAAGACTGACCTTGATCGCGGTGCCGGTTCCCAGCGAACTGACCACCTCGATCCGACCGCCCAGCATCAAGACCCGCTCCTCCATCCCCGCAAGGCCGAACGATGTTTTTCTGATTGCCTGCGCGTCGAACCCCTGACCGTCGTCGCGGATCTCCAGCACGCAGGCGTCGGGCGTTCGTTCGAGCGTGATGATCACTTCGTTGGCCGACGCATGACGAGCGACGTTCGTCAGTGCCTCCTGAACGAGGCGAAACAGCACGATAGCGCGGTCCTCGCTCATCACGATGGTCTCGTCCTGCACGTGAAGGCGGCACACCGTACGACCGTTGCGGTCGAACTCGGCAGCGAGCCACTCGAGCGCTGCCACGATGCCGGCGTCCAGTGCCGGCGGACGCAGCGACGCGATGACGCCGCGCACAACCTGCATGGTTTCGTCCACCAGAGCAATCAGCGCCCGGGTCCCGTCGAACAGCTCCGGGCGATCGTTGCCAAATTGCATGCGCAATGCCGACGCACGCATGCGAAGCGCGGTGAGATACTGCCCGAGCTCGTCGTGCATTTCCCGTGCGATGTGTTTGCGCTCTTCCTCGCGTGCCGTCTCGCGACGCGACGTGAGTTCCCGCAACATATCGTATGACTCCCTCAGGCGCTGCTCTGCCTCCTTGCGGTCGGTCAGATCGATCACGAAGGCGACGCCCTCCTTCCCGCCTGCTTCGAAAGCGACCCTGCCGATCATGACGGGCACGCGGCTGCCGTCTTTTCTTAGGTACTCCTTTTCCTCGGGCTGCAAGCGCCCAACCCTGCTGAGCTCTGCCAAAGCGTGTTCGGTACTTTCCCGCCATTCCGGCGGCGTCAGATCCGTCCAGCGCACTCGACCTGAGAGGAGATCCTCCCGCTCGTATCCCACCATGCGTAAGAATGCGTCATTGGCCTCGAGAATGTCGCCATCAACTCGCCACATGATGATGCCGATGATGTTGGCGTCGACAAGCCGCCGGATTCGGGATTCGCGTTCTGCAAGATCGCGGTAAAGGCGGGTATTTTCGAGCGATGTCGCGGCCTGGGAGGCGAGGAGCCTGAGTCCGGCAATCCGAGCCGGCGCGAAGACGCGAGTGATCAGATTGTTTTCGAGGTATAGCGCGCCGATGAGCTTGGCCCGATTCATCAAGGGCAGGCAGAGCATCGAACGGGTCTGGTGTTGACGGATGTACGGATCCGTGGCGAACGTGGGATCGCCCGCGGCATCGTCGAGAATTACGCTCTCCTGCGTGCGCAGGACATGGTAGAGAACGGACTCGGGCAGCATCGCCGCGCTCACCGGGACATCGCGTAGTTGCACGCGCGGCGTGTCGCCGTACGTCGTGACCTCCGCCGCGATCCGTTGCTCATCGCCCTCAGGGAGAATCAAGAGGCCCCGCTCGGCGCCAGCCTGTTCGATCGCCGTGCGCATCACCGTGTCGATCAGCTTGTCGAGAACAATCTCTCCCGAGACTGCTTGCGACACCTTGATCACGGTCGCGAGATCGAGGTGTTCGACCGGTGTCCCAATTGTGCTGGTTGGTCGAGGCGCCGGTTCGACCTCCCTGAGATACCGGTGCATCTCGTCGAGTTGCCGTACCTTGCCGTCTGCGCCCCAGCGTTGATAACCCTGCCGGGCGTCCTGCAGATACACGCGCGCGATCTTTTCGAACCCGCGCGCCGCGTAAAAGCGGGACGCGAGTTCGCCAGCAAGCGCTTCGTGGTGCACGAAACCGTTTGCGCGCGCCAACCGGATAGCCTCTTCATAGAGGCGCATCGCGTCGAGGTCGCGGCCCTCCAGGCGGGCTAACTCGGCACTCACCAACACCGCGCGGTTCTCGAAGTTTTCTGGGCAAGTCTCTGCTCGCAATTGCAGCTGTCTGTTGTGAGCCGTTATTGCTTCGAGGGACTCCCGTCGCTTGCGGTCGGATATAGGACCGCGCCAGGCGGCGAGAGATAGCGCGCTGTAGAAATGATATTCGGCCTCTTCCAGATAAGAGGCCGATGTCCACAAAAGACCTTGTGCCCTCAAGGAGGCTTCCGCGGCCGCCGCGTAATCGCCTGCAAAGAAGCGCGCCTGCAATTTGCGGGTCCAATACCAGCAATGCGCAATCACCAGGTCCGGATTTTCCGCGAAGTGGCGCTCGATCTGCGTCTCGTCAAACTGTCCGTCGTCAAAACAGCCGAAGGCGGGCGTCAGGCCTCGCAGCGTGCGTATCAGACCAAGCTGGGTAGAGCTGACGTCGATGGCGAATCCGAAATGCGATTTTTGCGCGAACGTCAGACTGGCTTCGGCTTCGCGCTGCACGTCCGCGAGCGCGTCTCCCGCGAAGAGCAAATTGGTCGTCATATGGGTGTAGCAGTAGGCCTCACAAACCAGATCGCCAGTATTCTTCGCAGCCTCGACCCCGCGGCGCACCAGCTCCCGGCCACCCCGGAGATGTCTGGCCATCGGCAAAATGACATTTCCAAAGTGCATATAGGTTCTTGCGCGAAAGCGCATCAACCCGCGCCGTTCGACCAGGTCGTAACCAAGCTGCCCGAATTGAAATCCGACCTTGTAGTGGCCAAAACGCGCTCCGGCAATCATGCCGAGCCGGACATAGGCGGAGGAGGATCCATCGCAATTGCCGCGTTCGAGGCTCAGATTCACTGCCGTGGAGACGACCAGCGACCATAGATTGGCATCGGTGAACAACGCCGCAGGCATGACTTTGACCAGGACGTCCATTGTCGCCAGCGATTCCGGGTCGGTCATCAGCGGCAGATCGATGAGCCTTTCGATCGGGAGGTTCCCAAGCTGGGACCAGATTCGCTCGTATTCCTTTCGCGCTTTCTCTTCTCTTGTATGCGGCGACCAGTCGATCCCGAGATGTTTCAGATAGTCGAGAGCGACCGCGACGGCGCGGCTGGCCTGATCGAGCGTCATGTACAGGTCGACGCGCAAACACGCCACATTGGCGCGCTCAGGCACAGTCGCGGCACGGCGTGAGAGCACGTTCAAGCGCTTTTCTGCGACCGGTAACCAACCGGTCAAAAATTCGCATTCGGCCCGGTTCAACTCCAGCGCGAAGATCAGTTCATGCCTGCGCGCCCAGCAGTCGTCCGTGAGGAGTTCAGCGCCGGTGGTCAGATAGGTGAGCGCCGATTCATAGGCTGACGAGGCCTTCGCGCGCTGGCCGGCTATCAGATTGAACTCAGCCAGTTGCTCCCGCTCTTCCTGTCGCGCAACAAGGGCCACGCCGCGGTTGAGTTGATTGACAATCTCGAAGATGGCTTCTTTCCGATTCTCGGGCAGCGTTTGCGCCGCAAGCAGCCGCCCTATGCGCAGATGGGCCTCCTCGCGCGCGGCCTCCGGGATCATCGAGTAGGCACCCTCCTGCACCCGGTCATGCGCGAATCGGAAGGATTCCTCAAGCTGCTCGATAAGCTCCTGTTCCACTGCCGGTCGCAACAACGCCCGGATCTCCTGCCTCGAATTTTCAAGAACGTTCGACAGCATCGCCATCGTGGCGGTGTTGCCAAGGCAGGCAAACTGTTGCAGCGCCCGCTGCGTTTCGACCGGCAAGCGAGCCAGCTTCGCAACCATCAGGTCCGCTACGTTGTCCGTATAGCCCTTGCCATGAATGTTCGGCAGATCCCAGAGCCAGCGGGCCGCGTCGTGATCGAAGCCGAGTAAGCCTTCGTCGACGAGCGCATGTAGAAACTGAATGACGAAAAACGGGTTACCGGCGGTCCTCTCGTGTACAAGCTGCGCGAGCGGCCCGGCGCGTTCCCGCGTGTCATGCAGCGCCTCTGCGATCAATTGCTCGACGTGCTCGCTGGCCAGCGGCGCCAGGGCGACTTCATCGAACTTCGCGCCCGCGTTTCTGACGGCCTGAAGTGTGCGAATCAGCGGATGCGTGGCGTCGACCTCGTTGCTGCGATAGGCCCCGATCAACATCAAATAACGCAGGTCCTGACGCGTGAGCAGGTCCTCCAACAGATCGAGCGTCGCAGCGTCGAGCCACTGCAGATCGTCGAGAAACAGCGCCAGCGGATGCTCCGGTCTGGCAAAGACTCCTATGAAGCGCCGGAAGACAAGCTGAAAACGACGTTGCGCATGATGCGGCTCGAGTTCCGGGACAGGCGGCGGATCACCGATGATCAACTTAAGTTCGGGGATCAGATCGGTCATGAGCCGTGCGTTAGATCCGAGGGCCTCCGTCAGGTCGCCGCGCCAGATCGCCAGTTCCACTTCGCGTTTGCCGAGCAGGGGTCGCACGAGTCCCCTGAAAGCTTGCACCAGCGTCGAATAGGGTATGTCGCGCTTGTACTGGTCGAACTTGCCGGAGGCAAAGAGTCCCCTCGGCGGGACCAACACCTTGTGTAGCTCATTGACGACCGCGGATTTGCCGATGCCGGAATAGCCGGAAACCAGCACCAGTTCCGGCGCACCGCTACTGACGACGCGGTGGAAAGCGGCCACCAGCGCTCCAACCTCGCGCTCCCGTCCATAGAGCTTCTCGGGGATGAGCAGCCGGTCGGGCGTGTCGTGCGCGCCCAGCCGGAAGGCGTCGACGCGATGCCGGAGCTCCCATTCGGCAAGGCAATGCCGCAGATCCCACTCGACGCCGGCTGCGGTCTGGTAGCGCTCCTCGGGTGTCTTCGCGAGCAGCTTCATGACCACGGCGGAGACGCCGCGCGGGACCATCGTGACCCGCACGTTGGGTGACATCGGCGTGCGGGCAACATGGCAGTGCACCCACTCCATCGGGTCGGCAGCGCTGAACGGCAGTGTGCCGGTGAGCATCTGGTAGAGCGTGACGCCGAACGCGTAGAGGTCGCTGCGCGAATCGATCGAACGATTCATCCGTCCGGTCTGCTCGGGTGCCATGTAGGCGAGCGTCCCGGCGATGGTTTCGGGCGGCTCGGGCGGTTGCCGTTCGCGTGGGAGCCGCGAGGCAATGCCGAAGCCGGTCAGCCGCACTTGAGCGTCCGCGCAGTTCACCAGGATATGAGCCGGCTTGAGGTCCTTGTGGACGAGGCCGTGCTGATGGAGCTTGCCCAGCGCTGCGGCGATTCCCCCGGCAACGCGCAGAACACTGCCTGCCTCCATCGGCGCACCGACCAATCGCTCGAGCGGTTCGCCGCCCGGATCCTCGAGCACCAGCATCGTGCGGCCGTCTGCCCGCAGCAGTTCCTTGGGGCGCACCGCCCACGCGCTACCGAGTTGATCCCTCAGCGCGAACTCATGAGCGAGGCGCGCGAGGCTGGCGGGTGAGGGATGTTCGGCGGCGATGCGCGCAACAAGCACGCTGTCGCCGCCGTCTCGTGGCTGCCACCGACAGAACACGCGCTCGCCATCCTCCCAAAGAATCTGGAGGCCGCTACCTGGGTCGAATCCGTGTGTGGCGTCCATCTGTCGTGGCTGGTGTTCGAGCTTCGCCCGTCATGGCTCAAGAGGGCGCGCGCCCCGTTCCTTTGGCTCACTGCACCGGTACGCACGAAATGCACGGGACAAGGCGACATTTGTGCGATCGGCAATGCTTACAACTGACAACATCGTTGTCACGATACACCTTGACGAGCGCAGCAAGATATTCGCCTCAACCCTTTTGGAGGCCTTCGGAAAGGCCGGTGCCATCTCCTTTGTGCCGAGCCGGCAGCACGGTTCTGGCGAAAGCGATTCGCCTAAAGTCTGATGAAAGGCGCGGCATTCCACGCCTTTGTTTGGTTATCCAAACTTAACGAAGTTGTGCACGGGCAGCGGGCCGCCCGGGATTTGAACTAGCTGGCCCCCGGCTTCGAGCGAACCCAGGTCGATGCCGAAGAAACCGAGCTGCTCGATCAATCCGCTCACCGCCGCTTTCGCCTGCGCGTCGTCTCCCGCGAAGAACAGCACGCGGCGTCCGCCTTCGGCCTGTGGATCCTTCGAGAGGAGATGTGCCGGCAGATGATTGAACGCCTTCACGACGCGTGCGCCCGGCACGAGTTCCGAGAAGATTCCGCTCGACGTCCGGCCATGCAATTCGGCCGGCTTGAACAGCGGCGGCTCGATCGCGTTGTTCGCGTCGATCACGATGCGGCCGCCGAAGTCCGGCAGCCCGGCCAAGGCGGTCGGCAGCTTCGCCCAGTTGACTGCGACAAGGACGATGTCCTGCGCGGCCGCCTGTTCGCGCGTTCCCGGCGTGATCGATGGACCGAGCTCGCGCACGAGGTCAGCGAGTGAGGCCGGGCCCCGGCTGTTCGCAATGACGGCCTTGAGGCCTTTGCCCGCCAGCGCTCTCGCGAACGCGGATCCGATGGCGCCTGCTCCGATGATACCGATGGTGCTCATAACGATGCTCCTGGTGAAGAGTGATCAATCAAGTGGTAAGCCGGCAAGGAGAGGGACATCTGAGGTTCACTCCCTCGGCTAGGTGACTGAATGTTGCCGCCTTTATTGCTTGATGATTAGCCGGGAATCGCTTGAATTATTTTCAAGTAATGCTTTAAGATTTCCGGATGGAAACCCTCGCCAACCTCGAGTCGTTTGTCCGCAGCGCCGAAACGGGCAGCTTCTCCGCGGCCGCGCGGCGCCTTGCGCTGACGCCCGCCGCGGTCAGCCGCAACGTTGCGCTGCTCGAACGCAATCTCGGTGTGCGGCTATTCCAACGCTCGACGCGCAAGCTCACGCTGACCGAGGCGGGCGAGCGCTTTCTCGTGGAAATCGGCGGCAATCTGGATGCGCTGCAGGCGGCAATCGCGTCCGTCTCGAACGATCGGGGCGAGCCGGCCGGCGTGCTGAAGGTCAGCATGGCGCCGACGTTCGGCATCACGTACGTCATGCCGCTGCTGCCGGCGTTCCTCGCACGCTATCCAATGATTCGTCCGGATTGGCACTTCGAGAACCGGCCGGTTGACCTGATTGAAGAGGGCTACGACGCAGCGCTGGGTGGTGGCTTCGATCTCGCACCGGGCGTCGTGTCGCGCGCATTGACGCCCGCGCATCTCGTGGCGGTTGCGTCTCCGGCTTACATGGCCGGCCGCCTATCGCCGATAGATCCCGGCGATCTTGCGGACCTCGACGGCATCGTGATGCGCTCGAGCCGCACGGGCCGCGTGCGTCATCGGACGATGCGTAACGCGGTAGGCGATGAGATGCCCGCACAGCTCGGCGAGACCATCATGGTCAATGACCCGGCAGCAATGCGCGAGGCAGCGATTCTCGGACTGGGCGTGACGTTGCTGGCCGTGTCGGACGTGCTGTCTTCGATTGAACGAGGGGAACTCGTGCGATTGCTACCGCGCTGGTACGCGGACGCCGGGGCGATCTCGATCTACTACGCGACGCGAGCGCTTCTGCCGGCGAAAACCCGGGTGTTTGTCGATTTCGTTGTCGAGGCATTCGAGCGGGAGCGGTTGGCTGAGAGGTTTGCAGGCAGCATCGGGTGAGTCGCGCCGCGCAGGCACGCTCCCTCCTTCCCCACGAAATGCACCGTTCCTGAACGCGTTCGCCAGTAACACGCGCAGGCGCACGGAACCGGTGCGCCTGCGGCGGCCACGCCTCCGTTAAAGACCAGCCTGCATGTCCCGCACAGCCGCGCCAGACCCACATCACAGCGCGCTTACCCACCTCCCCACTTCCCTGGTTCGGATTCTGCTTATGCAGGAATTATTGTTGAACAATATTTTTTCTATTGTTCAACAATGTATATTACCTCCACTCCGACGAGCGAGAACTCCATGAAAGCCCAACCTGATCTGAAAACTGTCATGCCCTCCCTGCCGCGGGTCGCGAAGTGCGCCGCCGCGCTCGCGCTATTCGCCGCGTCTCACGCGTTCGCCTCGAGCGGCGCGCCGACCGTGGCGCCCGGCAAGCTGACGATCGGCGCGGATCTGACGTATCCGCCGTACGACTACGTGCAGGACGCGGATCCGGCCGGCTTCGATCCCGCGTTCATGACGAAGCTCGCCGGGCATCTGAAGCTCCAGCCCGGCTTCGTCGACACACGTTTCGCGAATCTGATCCTCGGCGTGAACGCCAATCGCTTCGACGTAATCGCGTCGGCGCTCTATGTAACGCCGGAGCGCGCGAAACAGATCGACTTCGTGCCCTACCTGAAAACCGGCGGGTCGCTGCTCGCCTTGAGCCACACCGGCTTTGAGCCGAAGAAGCCCGAAGATCTGTGTGGCAAGCGCGTGAGCTCGATCAAGGGTGCGTCGTGGATTCCGAAACTCAACGACGTGTCGAAGCAGGTCTGTACACCTGCCGGCCGCGGCGCAATCGACGTGCGCGAGTTCGAGACTTCGCCGGAAGCGGCCCAGGCCGTCCTCTCGCACGCCGTCGACGCGCAATTCGAAGATTCGGCCGTCGCGCAAATGACCGTCAACAAGCTCGGCGGACGCGTGGCGATTACGTCGACAACCCCGCTCTATCCGGTCGTCATCGGGCTCGGCGTCAAGAAAGGCAATGACGCGCTGCTGGCCCAATTGAAGAGCGCGTTTGCGTCGATGAAACAGCTGGGTGAATACCAGGCGCTACTCAAACAGTACAACGTCGCGGAGCCGACCGGCAATGACATTGCCCAGGCGCTCGGCACGGCATCGAACTAACTGCACGTTGCGCGCGCAGCCTGAGGCCGGGCACTCGCCCGCGCCCTCGCGGCTGCGCGTCGTAAGGGGAAGCACATGGTATTCGACTGGCACTACACGGCTTCGCTGTTGTTCGACGCCGCCTTCTGGAAAGCCACATGGCTCGTCGTCGAACTGAGCGCCGCGACCTGGCTGATCGGCATTGTCGCGGGCTTCGCACTCGCGCTCGGCAAACAGTCTGTGTTCATGCCGCTACGCGTGGCATGCAGCACCTACATCTGGCTCTTTCGCAGCCTGCCGCTGCTGGTGCTGCTGATCTTTGTCTATAACCTGCCGCAGGTGCTGCCCTGGACGGGCGGCCTGTTGTCCGACCCGTTCTGGGCCGGCCTGCTGGCGCTTTCGATCAGCGAAGCGGCCTACATCGCCGAGATCCATCGCGGCGGCCTGCTGTCGCTCCACAAGGGCCAGCTCGAAGCAGGCAAGGCGCTCGGGATCCGCTTTGTCGGCCTGCAACGGTTGATCGTGTTGCCGCAGGCGTTTCGCGTCGCGCTGCCCTCGCTCATTAACGAGTACGTTACGATCGTCAAACTGACGTCGCTCGTGTCCGTCATTTCGCTCGCGGAAATCCTGCTGGTCGGCGAACGCCTGTACACGCAGAACTTCAAGGTGCTGGAGACGATGCTGGCCGTCTCGTTCTACTATGTGCTGATCGTCACGGTGTTCGGCCACGCGTTGAAAATGCTCGAAAAGCACCTTGATGTCACGCTCCGCACGCGGGCTGCGAATGCCGTCATTCCCGTAGAAACACCGCGGCCCGTGCAGGCAGCAAAGGACGTTCGTACCGCGCGAGCAGGCAGCGCGACGCGTTCGCTGGAAGCCATCGGCATCCGCAAGCGCTACGGCGATCATGAAGTGCTCAAGGGGATCGACTTGACCGTGCGCGCAGGAGAAGTAGTGTCGATCATCGGCCCGTCGGGTTCGGGCAAGACTTCGCTGATCCGCACGCTGAACGGCCTCGAGACGCTCGACGGCGGCGAAGTGCGCCTGCATGACAAGGCGTTCCTGTGGCCGCCCCGTGCGAGGCATGGCAAGGTACCGCATGCGCAGTACATGCGCGGCATCCTCGACATCGGCATGGTGTTTCAGAGCTTCAACCTGTTTCCACATAAGACTGTGCTGCAGAATGTGACGCTCGCGCCCCGCTATCACGGGCGTCTGACCGGAACCGCGCTCGACGAATCCGGCATGCGTTTGCTGGCAAAGGTAGGCATGGCTGCGCATGCGCACAAGTATCCGCATCAGTTGTCCGGCGGTCAGCAGCAGCGCGTCGCGATTGCGCGGGCCCTGGCGATGC
The DNA here is from genome assembly GCF_900116445.1 of Paraburkholderia aspalathi. Classification (GTDB taxonomy): domain Bacteria; phylum Pseudomonadota; class Gammaproteobacteria; order Burkholderiales; family Burkholderiaceae; genus Paraburkholderia; species Paraburkholderia aspalathi. The sequence continues at coordinate 216,451 of NZ_FPBH01000008.1, read as the reverse complement.
AGCCGTCGATTGTTCTGTTCGACGAACCGACGTCGGCGCTCGATCCGGAACTGGTCAACGAAGTACTGAAGGTCATCGAGGGACTTGCCCAGGAAGGCATGACCATGATTATCGTCACACACGAAATCAACTTTGCGTTCCGTATTTCAGACCGTATCGTGTTCATGGAAGCAGGCATGATAGTGAGCGATGCGCCGCCGCGCGAACTGGCGACGCTCGACAAGACTTCGCGTATCGCCAGCTTCCTCAAAGACGTCCACCTTGCATAAAACACCGTATGCCCACCTCGCAATCAACTGTTACTCCCCTCGCTGCGCAGGAGCCCGAGCAATCGGTCACGGACCGGATTCTGTCGACAATCCGCAACGAGATCATTGAAGGCAAATTGCCGCCGGGCACCGCACTCGTCGAGAACGATCTCACCCAGGCGCACGAGGTCTCGCGCAACACGCTGCGTGAAGCGCTGCGTCTCTTGTGCCGTGAAGGGCTCGCGGTGCATTACCGGCATCGCGGCGTGATCGTGCGCACCCTGACGCGCCACGATGTGCGCGACATCTATCGGGTGCGGCGCACGCTCGAACTGCAAGCCCTGATGCGCGAAGACCCGATTGAGGAAGATGAAATCGCGGCGATGCGCGACGCCGTCGTGCACGCGCAAGCGGCGGCGGACGAAGGCGACTGGCGCAGCGTCGGCACCTACAGTCTGCTGTTTCACCGGCGCATCGTGCAGTTACTCGGCAGCCCGCTGTTCGACACATTCTTCACGACAATATTGGCGCAACTGCGTCTTGTGTTTGCGTCGGCCCCCGACGAGCGGCGCTTCCAGCGTCCCTGGATTGCGAAGGATCAGGAGATTCTCGAACTGATCGCGAGTGGGCGCACCGCCGAGGCGAGCGCCGCGCTTGCCGGTTACCTGAAGCAATCGGAGCACGCGCTGCTCGATTACCTTTGATTCGTTGCCTCTCATTCCTTCTTCGTCCACCGATTCACGGCTACTGCTCACACAGGCGACAGCGCGTGACAAGCGCAGCCTGTCCGTGTGCTTTATCAAGGAGTCTCCATCATGTTGAATTACCCCGCCGCCTATCAATCCACCAAGGGGTCCGCGCTCGATCCCGACAAGGCGTTTTATGGTCGCATCGCCTCCGAACACGATACGCGCACGCTGGTTGAATCGATCGTCGTGCCCATCCGCTCGGGTCAGGCATGGACCGTACCGGCTGGCCACGTGTTTCGCATCGTCACGATTGAAGGTCCGCAAGTAGCCGACCTGAACATGTGGAATCTGCACAACCCGCGCGAGCGCATGTGGGCCTCGCGCACGCGCCAGTTGCAACAGGCGCACGTGAGCACCTTCGACCGTTTGTGGTCGACGCTACCCTTCCTGCGCCCCATGGTGACGATCACCGACGACAGCCTCGCCGATTACGGCGTCGACGAGCATGGCGGCCGGGTTCACGACCTGCTCGGCACGCGTTGCGATCCGTACGTGAACCGCATGTTGACGGGTGAGGATTTCCATTTCCACTGCCACTCGAACCTGACGCGCGCAATTGCTCCGTATGGCTTGACCGAATACGACGTGCACGACGTGCTGAACGTGTTCCAGTGCACCGGGCTGAATCTCGAAGACAAGTACTTTATGAAAGCCTGTCCCGCGAAGAAGGGGGATTACCTCGAGTTCTTCGCGGAAATCGACCTGCTTTGCGCGTTGTCGACCTGCCCTGGCGGCGATCTCTCGTTGCCGATGTGGGGGCCGGACGCGCGCGATCCGCTGGAGGTATGCCGTCCGCTTGGCATCGAGATCTACCGGCTCGCACCGCAGATGCTGGAGGGATGGACCTCGCCCGCGGTCGCCGCGTACAAGGGACAGCACGGGATGACGTTGCAGCAGCCGCAGTGGAAGTGTGGGTGTTGAGGATTCAGCATCGGCGCAAGGCTTGCAAGCTCGCATGGCAAACGCAACGCGTCGATCTAACTTCTCGCCGATGACAGCTCGGTGCGCTTGCGCTGCAGGAAGCGGCGCACGGCCGGATCGCGCTCGAGTCCGATCGCGAGATCGTACGCGCCGAGCGCTTCGGCCGTTGCGCCGGCACGCACCAGCAGATCGGCGCGCGCGGCCCAGTACGGCTGGTAGTCGGCCAACCGCGGATCGTCCGAATAGGGCTCGAGCGCGTCGAGCGCCGCCTGCGGGCCGTCCCGTTCCGCCAAGGCGAGCGCACGGTTGATCGCTACCACCGGCGACGCCGCAATCGCGAGAAGCGCATCGTAGAGCTGTACGATCTCGCCCCAGTTCGGCCGATGCGTCTGGCAGCGGTAAATATGCGCTGACTGCAGCGCGGCTTCGAGCTGAAAGCGTCCGATCGCGTTGAATGTGCTCGCGCGTCGCAACAATGCGTTGGCAGCGTCGATCATCGGCGTGTTCCATGTCGCCGGATCCTGAGCCGACAGCGGCACGTAGTCGCCGGCCGCATCGCGTCGTGCATCGCGCCGCGCCTGGGCGTACAGCATTAGCGCGAGCAGACCCAGTGCCTCCGGCTCCTCGGGCAGCAGCTCGATGAGCAGTTGCGCAAGAAACATTGCCTCGCCGACGAGATCGCGCCGCTCAGTATCACCGCCAACCGGATCGGTCCACCCTTCCGCGTACGCCGCATAGACCGCTTCCAGCACGGCAGCGAGCCGGCCGGGCAACTCCTCGCGCTCGGGCACGCTAAACGGGATGCCCGCTTCGCGGATCTTGTTCTTCGCCCGCGCGAGACGCTTGCTCATTGCGGCGGGCGACATCAGGAACGCGGACGCGATCGTCTTCGCTTCGAGCCCTAGCACCACCTGCAACATCAGCGGCGTGCGAATCGCGGCCTCGAGCGCGGGGTGCGTGCACGCGAACAGCAGCGCAAGCCGCCGGTCGGGCAACACACCTGCTTCATGCTCGTCGATCTCGTCGGAGAGGATCGCGAGCTGGTTCACCACTTCGTCGCCGACATGCCGATGGCGCGCGCCATCGATCGCCCGGCGGCGCGCAACCGTCATCAGCCACGCTTCGGGATTCGCGGGGCAGCCGCGCTCGGGCCAGTCCGCGAGCGCGGCTGCAAACGCGTCCGCTAGCGCGTCCTCGGCCGCGGCGACGTCGCGCGTGCGCATCGCCAGCAGCGCGACGAGCTTGCCGTAACTGCGGCGAGCGACCGACTCGGCAATCGAACGCGCGGCGCCGTCAGCGTCAACGCCGCCGCCGGACGGACTCATACAGCAGATGGCGCGTCGTAGGGAGCAGTCCAGACCGGGCGCACTTCCATGAGGCCGTGCGCCGCGCCTGGACAACGCGACGCCCACGCGATCGCCGCGTCCAGGTTTGGCACGTCGATCAGGTAGTAGCCGGCGAGCTGCTCCTTCGAATCGGAATACGGTCCGTCGAGCACCTGCGGCTTGCCGTCGACGAGCCGCACCGTGGTGGCCGAATTCGTGTTCTGCAGCCGGTTGGCGCCCACCAGCACCTCCGCTTTTTTCAACGACTCGGTGTACGCGTGATACGCGGCGACGCCTTGCTGCCGCTCGCTGTCGGTCATCTTGTTCCAGCCGTTTTCTTCCGAATAGATCATCAATAGGTATTGCATATGAGCCTCCGTCATGGGGTTGAGGCGGGTGAACATATCGGGCCGCCATGACAATGACGCTCGGGCGGCATGCAAACGGACAGGCGGTGGAGAAAAATTCAGAGTGGCACGCGCGATCTGTTCCTGTCAAACGCCGTGCGCCAACAGATCGTCGACGTCCTCAATCGTAGTAGAGAAGGAAGTCACGAACCGGACGACGTTTTGTTCCCAGCGGCTTCGTGTTCAGTCACCGATCGCTTGCGCATCTTGCCCCGTGTCCGCCTGCTCACGCATCAGCAGGAGCAGCGCGATAAGCACAAGCACTATCGTCAAGCCAACGAAGAGCAACGTCGCGCGTTGAATGTCGGCGAGTTGCACGGCGATGCCAAGGCCGATCACAGGTAGTGAGATCGCCACATAAAGCACGACGAAAAAACTGGACGTGACTTCCGCTCGTCTGTGCGCCGGCGCGGCGGACGCGATCTCGCCCAACCCGGCGCGGAAGCTGATGCCCTGCCCGATTCCTGCCAGGGCGGTGCCGAGCAAAAGCGCGCCGAGCGAGCGCTCCGGCACGCACAAACCAACACATATCAGTCCCACGACGAGTCCAACGCAGCCAGCCGCTTGCCTCCATCCGGCAGCAATGACCGTCTGCACGATTTGCCCGAGTGCGGAGCACGCGAACAGCAGGAACACGATCGCGCCGGTCACGATACCGCTGTGAAAGCCGAGTACGACCCGAATTAGTTGCGGGGCGACAGCCGCAAAGAAGCCCACCACGACGAAACCTGCAAAGCCCGCCAGCGCGGCAGGAATAAACGCACGGCGTACTTCGGCAGGAAGCGAAATTTTCTGGATGCCGAGCTTCACGCGCGCAGGAATCGTAGCGGTCTCCGGCACGCCAAGAACGACTAGCGCGGCGACGCCCACCAACGCGAGATGGGCCGCATAGGGCAAGCGCGTTGGCCAGGGGAATAGTTCGACGAGGATGCCGCTTAGCAACGGACCACAACCCAGCCCGAGCATATTGGACGCCGTAGCCGCGAGCATGGCTTTGCCGCGCCACGCAGGCGGCGCGAGTTCGATCACAGCGACGGTGGCAGTTCCTGTGAAGATGCCGGCGGAGATTCCCGACAGCAGGCGGCCGAGCATCAGAAGCGCCAACCCGTCGCTGAGCAGGAACATCAGCGCTGACGCAGCCGATGCAAACAGTCCGGCCAGTAGCATGCGACGACGGCCGAGCTGATCGGACCAGTTGCCGACCAGTAGCAGTGCACCCAGTACCCCGATTGCATACGAGGCATAGATCACCGTGATGATGGTCGGTGTAAAACCATACTGCAGTTGGTAGTACCGATAAATTGCCGTCGGTAGCGTTGTACCCATCATGTTGATCGCGAACGCCAACGCGACAGCCAGAAATGCGATCGGGGATTGCGGTGTGACAGAAGCTGCTTTCATGAAACGTCCCAACGGTTGCTCGAAGACTGCGCGCAATTATGGGCAATTTCTCACGGCCTTGCTGGCGGCTCGACAGTGGCGGTCAGCTTCGACCTCGCATTACGACGGCGGCGCTAAGCGATCGGCACATCACGCGGACGCAGGTGATCGACCCGCTTTTCGCCGTGGTCGAATTCGCGCCGCGCCAATTCCATTTCGCTCATGTGGACTTCGACCCAATCCCATATCCCGCAGATCTTGTCGAGCAGGCTCCGCCCCAGTGGCGTCAGCTGATAGTCGACCCGTGGCGGGATCACCGGATGTACGTAGCGCGTAACGAGGCCGTCACGCTCGAGCTGTCGCAATGTCTTGGTGAGCATTTTCTGGCTCACGCCCTCCACCACCTCGCGCAGCCGCGAAAAACGCATCTCGCCGTGCGTACCGAGCGCGTCAATGACGAGGATCGTCCACTTGTCCGCGATCTGCTCGATGATGTTCCGCGCCAGGTCATCGGTTTTTTTTTGCGGATTGTCGTGCGCGTAAGCGCCGTCGTAGCAATTAGTTTCCATGGGGAAAGTATGAAACCGTCAGGTGCCTTCTTGTGATCGCCGGATGCCGCTGAAATAATCGGCTCGCCTGCCCGTCCGATGGGCACGTCGCCGTTAGTCAGATCGCATTCGACCCGTATGCGGTGCTTTACGTAGTGCTTTGATTAGAGAGCTTCACATGACTATTGAAACAATCGCAATTGAAGGTTTAACGACTCCCGTCTCACGCATCGGCCTTGGCACCTGGGCGATCGGCGGATGGATGTGGGGCGGCACCGATGAGAAAGACTCGATCGCGGTGATCCGCCGGGCGCTCGACAGCGGGGTCAATCTGATCGACACAGCGCCGGTGTACGGCTTCGGCGCTTCGGAGGAGATTGTCGGCAAGGCGCTGGCCGATGGGTATCGGCACAAGGCGGTCATCGCGACCAAGGTCGCATTGGAATGGCACGACGGTGCAGTGTTCCGCAATTCGTCGCCAGCGCGCATTCGTCAAGAAGTAGAGGATACGCTTCGGCGCTTGCGGACAGATTACATCGATCTGTATCAGGTCCATTGGCCCGATCCGCTGGTGCCGATCGAAGAGACCGCCGCGGTACTCGACGATCTGCGCAAGGAAGGCAAGGTGCGGGCGCTGGGCGTCAGCAACTTCTCGCCTGCGCAAATGGATGCATTCCGGCGCGTGGCGCCGCTGTCAACCACGCAACCGCCGTACAACCTGTTCGAGCGCGATATCGATCATGACGTGCTGCCGTATGCAAAACAGCATGGGCTCGTCGCGCTTGCCTATGGGGCACTATGCCGCGGGCTGCTGGCGGGGCGCATCGGTGTCGAGACGCGTTTCGAGGGCGACGATCTGCGCCAGCGCGACCCGAAGTTTCGTGAGCCGCGTCGCGAGCAGTATGTCGCGGCCGTGAAAGCACTCAACGTGTTCGCGCGCGATAACTTCGATAAATCGGTGCTCGCGCTGGCGGTGCGCTGGGTGCTCGACCGCGGCCCAACGATCGCGCTGTGGGGCGCACGTCGCCCGGCGCAGTTGGACGGGATCGAAGACGTATTCGGCTGGCGCCTCGACGAGAAGGCGTTCGAGCAGATTGACGCGATTGTTGCGCAGTTCGTCAAGGATCCGGTTGGGCCGGAATTCATGGCGCCCCCGGAACGCGTGCTCGTAGCATGACAGGGAGCCATCGACCATGCGAACCCATCGACGCACCTTCATGCTCCATTCAATCGGCGCGGCAGCGCTCGCGATCAGCGGACGCTCCGTCTGGGCGGCGCCCCCGCAGCTTCAGGAGAGCGATCCCGCTGCGCAGGCACTCGGGTACAAGACCGATGCGGCCCATGTCGACCGCACAAAATATCCCCGTTTCAACGACAACCAGCGCTGCACGAACTGCCAGTTCTTCCAGGGCAAGCCGACCGACGCCAGCGCGCTTTGTGCGCTGTTCGGCGCGAAGCAAGTGAGCGGTACCGGATGGTGCAACGCTTATCAGGCAAGGGCATGAACGGCGTGCGCAGATAGGCGATGCCAGGCAGCGCCGACGGGTGTGGCGTGCGTCGACAACAAGGAGTGAACCGATGGAACTGATTGTGAATGGCGTGCATCACAACGTCGACGCCGACGCGAACATGCCGCTGCTATGGGCGGTGCGCGACCTGTTAGGGCTGCATGGCACCAAGTTCGGCTGCGGCGTGGGCGCATGCGGCGCCTGCACCGTACATCTGGATGGCGTGGCCGTGCGTTCGTGCGTCACCTCGCTGAGCGATGTGCAGGGCAAGCCCGTGACGACGATCGAAGGCCTGGGCAAAGGCGGCGAGCATCCCGTGCAGCGAGCATGGAAAGCCGCGAACGTGCCGCAGTGCGGCTACTGTCAGCCTGGCCAGATGATGCAGGCTGCGTCGCTGCTAAAACAGACGCCGAAGCCGAGCGACGAGCAGATCGTCGAAGCGATGTCCGGCAATGTCTGCCGCTGCGGCACCTATCAACGCATCAAGGTTGCCATCAAGGCAGCGGCGGAGCAGGCGTAATGAGCGAGATTGTCAATCTGAGCCGGCGCCGGGTGCTGAAGGGCACCTTGGCGGGCGGGGTGGTATTGGGCCTGCAAGTCGGCGGCGCGCGCATGGCGTTTGCAGCGAGCCCGCTCGCTTCGGCACGCGGCGCCAAAACGGTATTTGCACCGAACGTCTATGTATCGGTCGCGCCGTCGGGCGAAATCGTGCTGGTCGTGCATCGCTCCGAGATGGGCACCGGCATCCGCACCAGCCTCGCAATGATCCTCGCCGACGAACTCGATGCAGACTGGAACACTGTCAAGGTCGTGCAGGCACAAGGCGATGCGAAGTACGGCGACCAGAATACCGACGGCTCGCGCAGCATCCGCCAGTTCTTCCAGCCACTGCGCGAGGCAGGCGGCTCCGCGCGGCAGATGTTGATGGCGGCTGCCGCTGCGCAGTGGCGCGTGAGCACGGCGAGTTGCCGGACCGAACTGGGTCATGTGGTGCATGCGGCGAGTGGGCGGCGCCTTTCATACGGCGCGGTGGCGGCGGCCGCGGCGCGTCAGCCAGTACCCGGCCGCGACACGCTGCACCTGAAAAACGAGGACACGTGGCGCTATATCGGCAAGTCGATGCCCATCGTCGATCTCGACGACATTGTTCACGGCCGTGCGACGTATGGCATCGATGTCGTGTTACCCGGTATGACGTATGCGTCGGTCGAACGTTCGCCCGTGTACGGTGCAACGCTCAAAAGCGTCGACTCGACCGAAACGATGAAGGTGCCCGGCGTGTTGCACGTGGTGCGCATTTCTTCCACGCCGCTGCCCGCCGGGTTCCGGCCGCTGGGCGGCGTCGCAGTGATAGCGACCAACACGTGGGCCGCGCAGCAAGGGCGACAGAAACTGAAGCTCGAATGGGACCTCGGGCCGAACGGCATTTACGATAGCCACGCGTATCGCAAAGCGCTCGAGGACACCGCGCGGCAGCCTGGGAAGGTTGTGCGTAACAACGGCGATACCGCGGGCGCGCTAAAAAACGCTGCACGACACGTGTCAGCGGACTATTACGTGCCGCATCTGGCGCACGCGGCAATGGAGCCGCTGGCTGCGACTGCGTCGTTTGCGAACGGCGCGGTCGAGGTCTGGACCGCGACGCAAAACCCGCAGCAGGCGCGGACAACCGTTGCACAGGTGCTCGGCCTGCAGGAGCAAGCCGTGACGATCAACGTTACGTTGCTCGGCGGCGGCTTCGGCCGCAAGTCGAAACCGGACTATGTGGCCGAGGCCGCGTTCCTAGCGCGCGAAGTCGGCGCACCCGTCAAGCTGACGTGGACACGCGAAGACGACATACGAAACGACTACTTCCATGCCGTGTGTGCGCAGCACATGGAGGGCGGACTCGATGCGCAGGGCAGGACGATAGCGTGGTTGCACCGGAGCGTGTTTCCGTCGATCGGTTCGACGTTCACGCCGAACGTGGTTTATGGTTCGGCGGGCGAGCTCGGTCAGGGTGTGACCGACATGCCTTATGAAGTCGCCAACGTGCAGTGCGAAAACGGAGCGGCGCCCGCGCATACACGTATCGGCTGGTATCGCTCGGTGTACAACATTCCGCACGGCTTCGCGCTGGGCTCGTTCGCCGACGAGCTCGCCGCTGCTGCGCGACAGGATCCGGTGCAGCATCTGCTCGCGCTGCTGGGCAGTCCGCGCCATGTCGATCTGCATGCGCTGGGGGTCGACTATCCGAACTACGGCGCGTCGATCGACGAGTATCCGATCGATACCGCACGCTATGCCGCGGTGGTCCGCGCGGCGGCGGTGCGGTCGAACTGGTCCGCCGCGTTGCCCGCTCGCCATGGACGCGGCATCGCTGTTCATCGCAGCTTTCTGTCGTACGTCGCCGCGGTCGCGCAGGTGCAAGTTGCCGACGATGGCTCGGTGCGCGTGACACGTATCGATCTGGCGGTCGACTGCGGACGTATCGTCAATCCCGATCGCGTGATCGCGCAGTTCGAAGGCGCTGTCGTGATGGCGCTCGGCAACACGCTATACAGCGAACTGACGTTCAGTCAGGGTGCAGCCGACCAGTCGAACTTCACCGACTACCGTGTCGCCCGTATCGACTCCGTGCCGGAAACGCACGTATATATCGTGCCGAGCGCTGCACCGCCCGGTGGTGTTGGCGAACCGGGTGTGCCGCCGACAATGGCTGCAATCTGCAACGCGATCTTCCATGCGACAGGCACGCGGGTTCGGGCGTTGCCGGTGGATAGCGCGTTGTTGAAGCGAGCGTGAACGGCGGTTTATCGGCCACGTCTCATTGTGTCGCGCCGGCGTGTCGCAATGCATCCTCCGCAGCCGGGTTGTGTTGTGCGATCGCCATTTGCAACGCGGTCCCGCCGCGCGCATCCACATGATTCGCGTTGGCGCCGTGCGCGACAAGCACCGGAATCATATCGAGCCGGCCGAATAGCGCGGCAAACGACAATGCCGTTTCCCCTGCGTTGTTGGTTTGATCGATGTCGCAATGCGTGTTGAGCAACATCGTTGCAATATTCGTCTCGCCTTTGAAGAGCGCCCCCATCAGTGCCGTGTTGCCATGCCGATCGGCGGCGCAAGCGTTGGCGCCTGCAGAAAGAAGGGCCTTCAATGTCTCCGGGTGGTTGTCATACGCGCTAAGGATCAGCGCGGTATAGCCTTCGGGCGTTGTTGTCTCGAGCGGGAAATGCGCGTCGATCAATGCCTGAACGATATCCGTGCGTCCCGCACGCGCCGCGACAAACCAGTCTTCTGTGAAACGCGGGGTGTCCGTCGCGGCCGAATACGTTCCCGGTTGATACACATGCTGTGCGCAACTCGCCGTCAACAGTGCGGCCAGGGCGGCGACCGCCACAGTCCGAACAAGGCGCCCAGCAGCGAAAGAGCATCGCATTACGTTCTCCGTAAAAAGCCTGTCTGATCGGTCGGGAAGCCTGCTTGCGCAGGCTCCCGTGCATGCTTCAGTTGTCGCTCAGGTGTGCGGCCGCATCCTTCACACGGGTGACATCCGCGTTGGTCGCACGCGCGAGACGGGTACCGTAGTCGGCATCAGCCTTATAGAAGTACGAGAGCATTGCGTACTTGTTCGCGTCGTTGGTCACGCGGCCAAGGTCGCCCGACAGCGCCGTGATCAGATCAGTCTTGCCGGTCTCGGACAGCGTCCGGTAATACTCGCCGGCCTGACGGAAGTCGAGCGTCTTGTGGATCGCTCTTTGCTGGGTTGTCCCCTTCAGCGGCGTCTGCACGGACTTGTACTTGTCCTGCTGAGAGATTTCGGCGACTCCGGATGGCTCGTAGTTCACTTCGCCCTTTCGATCGCCCTCGTTCATGAAGCCGTCCTGGTTGTTGTTATAGACCGGGACGACGGGGCGATTGATCGGCAACTGGTTGTAGTTCGGGCCCAGGCGATACATCTGCGTATCCGCGTAGGAGAACAGACGACCCTGCAACATCCGGTCCTCGGAAGGCTCGATCCCCGGCACGAGCCGCGACGGCGCGAATGCCGATTCTTCCGTGGACTCAAAATAGTTGTCCGGAATGCGGTTGAGCGTCATCGTGCCCACCTTCTGTTCCGGGATGGAAGACGGCCACACCTTCGTGTCGTCCAGCGCATCGAAATCGAATTTGTCCAGATCCTTCGGCGAGAGCACCTGGATGTAAAGGTCCCACTGTGGATACGAATGCGCCTTGACCGAGTTGTACAGGTCATTGGTCATCAGATTCCAGTCCGCGCCGATCGAATGCGGGATATCCTGGGGACGAATGCCTTCGACACCCTGCCGGCTCTTCCAGTGAAACTTCACGTAGTGAACTTCCCCTTTCGCATTGACGAACTTGAAAGCGTGCACGCCGTAGCCGTCCATGTGGCGATACGAATCCGGCATGCCCTCGTCCGTGTAGAGGTGCGTCAGCATATTCGTCGCTTCGGGTGAATGAGCAAAAAAGTCAAACGCCAGATTCGGATCCTGCACGCCAGTCACCGCCGATGGCTTGTTCGCATGCACGAAGTCAGGAAACTTGATCGCGTCCCGAATGAAGAAGATCGGCCAGTTGATGCCTACCATGTCCCAGTTGCCTTGCTGCGTATAGAACTTGATAGCGAAACCGCGCGGGTCTCGTGCCTGCTCGGGCGAGCCGCGATAGCCCATCACCGTCGAGAATCGGACGAAGACCGGCGTCTTCGATCCAGGCGTGAACACCTGGGCAGAGGTGAGGGAACTGATGTCTGTAGTCGGCACGAACTCGCCATAGATACCTGTGCCACGCGCATGCACGACGCGCTCGGGTATGCGCTCGCGGTCGAAGCGCTGCAGCTTCTCGATGAGATGAGAGTCCTGCAAAAGCACCGGACCTTCGGGGCCTGCCGTCTGGGAGTTCTGGTTGTCGCCGACAGGGGACCCGCTATCCTGGGTCATATCCACGGCAAACGCCGGTTGAGCGATCGCCATGGCGGAGACGATCGAGAAAATGCTTGCTGCAATCTGTGTCTTCAGTATTTTCACGTTGTATTCCTGGTTCATGGGGGGAAACCGGAGGAATCCTATTACTCAGACATTCTATTATCCAATCTCTTTTTTCTATCATTTCAATAGTCACTGAATTCACTTAGACAACAAAAATTACAAAAATAAAGTTGACAGTTGACGCGAATTTATTCGACAGGAAATCGCAGATTCAATGACGGAAATGTGAATTGAAAGATCGTTCTGAATTTCGTGGGGAAAATCTGCCGTGGGTCTTGCGGCATTGCCCTTTTCTCAACAATGACGCCGTGCCACGCTTGCAGCGTCTTGCGTACGCCCCGTGCGTGGTGGCGCTGTGTACGCTTTATCCAGTTCGAATAATTTCAACTGAATTTATTATTTTTTCGCATACCCTTATGAATGATATGTTTTTATCCAGCACATCCAAAAAACGTTTTTTTATTTTATAAACAACCTTAACTTAACCTTATCTTTGTGTGGAATAGCGTTAATTAAATCAGGAGCGTGGGCATGCGTGCCAATAATTGGCGATGTCTTTCCTGATTTCATCACTCGTCTCGAATGTGAATTGAAGCGTTATCAATAATCATTCACGCGACAAAGCGCTTGCGTGGGTTCACGATCGCGAAAGCCACGCAAGCGAGAGCGCTGCGCTTTAGAACTGATGCCGCACGCCGAGCAGGACCATCGTCTCCGAGTTCTTACCCGAATCGAGGCCATAGGAGCCGATCGATGCGGTAGCTGCCATACTGCCGCCCGTGCCGTCAGCCGTTCGACCAGATGCCTTCTGATATGCAGCGAGTGCGTAGACGTCCGTACGCTTCGAGAAAGTGTAGTCGGCGCCCAGGCTAACCTGATTGTAGGTCGCGTCGGTTTGCGCACCGCCGTCGCCCTTGGTGAAGTTGTAGCCGACGCCCAGTGTCGTCGTGGGAACCGGTTTGTAGTTCACATAGACCGTAGCGTTGTTAAAGTGGGTGTCGGCCGACAGCGATCCTTCTCCGTATGCGACATTGCTGTATGCCGCGCCGAACTGGAACAAGCCGAGTTGATAACTCGCGGCCGCGCGAATCATGCTCACCGACTTCGCCGAGAACAGTCCGCGATTGATACTCGAAAAATAGGGGTTGTCGGTTGTCGGCGCGCTGGCGCCCGGTGCGAGCGACACACCGCTGCTGGTCAACACGAAATCGTTCGCGAAGTTCGCGTGAAGGTACCCGGCGGCAAGATTCAGCGGACCGTTCGCATATGCCGCTGCAAGCGCATAGGTCTGACCGCTCGACGCGCCGCCCGCAACTCCGCCGAGCGCATACATTCCTTCCCACTGAAAACCCGCGTAACTCGGGCTCACATACTTCACGGCATTATTGACGCCAAGGCTTTCGTCGTAGTTGTCGAGATCGCCCGGAGTCGCAAACGCCGACCCGAATATCGCGTCTTCCGTCAGCGGTTCGATGAGGTCGACCAGCGGATCGAATTGCCGGCCGAGCGTGACAGTGCCAAGCGGAACGCTCGCCAGACCGACAGTCGCCACGCGACCGAACTCCCGCCCGTTGTTGTTCAGGGCACCGTTGCTAAGAACAAAGCCGTTTTCGAGCCTGAAGACCGCGGAGAGTCCGCCGCCCAGGTCTTCCGTGCCCTTCAAGCCCCAGGAGTTGGCGCTCAGCGTCCCGTTTATCATCTGGAACGCGCTGCCCGTCCCGCCATTCGCTTTCGGCAGATTGCTCACGTAGCCGATGGCGGTATCGAGCGTGCCGTACAGCGTCACGCTGCTCTGCGCCTGTGCGGCACTGGCCAACGCGCTACAGGCAAGCGCCGCCAGAAGTTTTATCTTCATCTGATCTCTTCTTCGTTGAATTTAAACTGCGTCTGTCCAATGTGGCTGCATCTTCACCATCCCCTGAATCTCGACCATTGGTCGACAATCTCGCGCGATCCAGTCCGTATCACCTTGTAGTGATCGTGCTGGGCGGCGGTCGGGCACGCGTGATTGGGCAGAATGCGCACCAGCGAGCCGATGGGCAGTTGCGGTAACTGCGCGTCCGCCCCGCTGCGCAGCGCGAGAATGCCCTGCTCCTGATTCGCCTGGGCCATGATCAGGCCGGGGTACGGCACACCATTCACATCGCAGACCACGCCGTAGCCCTGATCGAGCTTCTGCGATGCTGTGCCGCGATCGCGCGACATCGCCATCCAGCCCGCATCGACCAGAATCCAGCCCTTGTCGGGTTGATGGCCGATCACGGTCGCGAGCACGCTGAGCGCGATGTCATCGACGGTGCACACGTTGAGGCCCGCCATCACGAGATCGAAGAAGACGAACACCCCGGCGCGCACTTCCGTAACACCGCTCAGATCACGCGCGAAGTGGGCCGTCGGCGTCGACCCCACGCTCACTACCGGCGCGGGAAGACCCGCATCGCGCAACACGGTTGCACACGCAACCGCTTCCGCACGTTCGCGCTCGGCCATCTCGCTGATCGCTTCGACGGTGTCGCACGCGTACGATTCCCCCGCATGGGTCATGACGCCGCGCAACAGCGCGCCACCCTCATGCAGCACGCGACCGATAGCCACCAGTTGCTCAGACGCTTTGCGGCTTACGCCAGCACGATGACCGTCCGAGTCGATCTCGATCAACGTGGGAATAGGATCGCGACTGATGCGTGACTGCTTCGCAACCGCGTGGGCGGCATCCAGGCTGTCGACCACCACCGACAGATCGACCCCGCGCCGGCGTAATGCCGTCACGCGCTCGAGCTTGCCCGGCGCGATACCGACGGCATAGAGGATGTCGCGCACGCCGCCCTCCGCGAATTGCTCGGCCTCGCGCAACGTCGACACCGTTGCGGGGCCGGCTGGGCCATCCATGACACGGCGAGCAACGTCGAGCGACTTCCCCGTTTTCAGGTGCGGACGCAGGTTGACACCGAGCCCCGCGAGCCGCCCTCGCAGACGGGCGATGTTGCGGGCCATCCGGCTTTCGTCGAGCAGTAGCGCCGGCGTAGCCAGATGTTCGATTGATCGGCTAGCAGCAGGAACGTATTGCGAATCACCGACGATAGTCGGCTCACCGCGCAAGCGCGGTGCGGGCATGATGCTGGTCATGAGTCGGAATGTAGAAAGAAGTGAACGCACTTACAGCGCGACGACACCGGTCTTGATCTGCGCAAAACTACGCAGCCCCTCCGCCCCTTTTTCGCGGCCGTAGCCCGAGCGTTTGAAGCCGCCGAACGGCAGCTCGACGCCGCCGGATGCGCCATACGTATTGACGAAGACCTGTCCGGCCAGCACTTCCCGGATCATCCGGTGCGCGGTGCCGATGTCGCGCGTCCATACGCCGGCGACAAGACCGTAGTCGGTACCATTCGCGAGACGCACGGCTTCTTCGATATCGCGGAACGGCGTGACGGCCAGCACAGGACCGAATACTTCTTCCTGACCGATCGCGCTGTACGGATCGACGTTGTCGATCAGCGTCGGTTGGAAAAAAAAGCCGTCGCCCAGCACACCGCCGTTGAGTGCATCGCCGCCGACAACGATTTTTGCGCCGTGACTGCGAGCCCGTTCGACGAACGACATGACGCGGCCGCGCTGAGTCTTCGAAATCAGCGGACCCAGTGCAGGGTCGTTCAACGCGGGACCGATCTCCACGTTGCCGAAGGCCTGCGCAATGCGCGCCACCATCACGTCGTGCACGCTTTCGTGGACCAGCAGCCGTGAGCCGGCTGAGCATGTCTGACCTGCGTTTTGCAGGATCGCATTGATCACACCCGGCACCGTGCGTTCGAGATCCGCATCGGCGAACACGATATTAGGCGACTTGCCGCCCAGTTCCATCGTCGCGGGAATCACGCGGTTCGCCGCTGCGTGGGCGATGATGCGCCCCACTTCGACCGAGCCGGTGAATGAGATGTGGTCGATATCGTCGTGACCCGTCAATGCCGCACCCGCGGTCTCACCGTACCCGGTTACGACATTGAGAGCGCCGGCGGGCAGGCCTGCTTCGAATGCGAGCGACGCGAGCCGCACAGCGGTCAACGGCGCCTCTTCCGCGGGCTTCAATACGCAGCAGTTGCCCATCGCGAGCGCCGGTGCAATCGTGCGCGCGAAAATCTGCATCGGGTAATTCCACGGGATCACGTGCGCCGTCACGCCATGCGGCTCCCACTCCGTGAAGATCATCGTGTCCGCATTCAGCGGAATCGATGAACCGTAGTGTGTTTCCACCGCACTGGCGTAGAAGTCGAAATACCGGGCGGTGAGTTCCGCGTCGCGTCGCGCCTGCTTCAACGGCTTGCCGGTTTGCAACGCTTCGAGACGCGCGAGATCCGCCTCGTCACGCTTGATCAGTTCGGCGATGCGCCGCAGAATGCGCGCACGCTCGGCAACCGCGACTCTGCGCCATTGCCGCGACGCGCGCCGGGCCGCGCGCACGGCGCGATCGATTTCGTCGGGACCACAATCCGCTGTTTGGGCGATCGCCTTGCCGCTGGACGGGTCCAGCACCGCAGCCGTGTTGAGTGTTTCGACCGACTCCGCGTCGATAAAGGCTGCCGTCTGTTTCATTGTGTGACTCCTGTAGGGGCGTAAGCCGGCCGCCGCATGAGCGGCCGAACATTGCGGGAATGCCTGGGATGCCTAACGCGCGGTAAAGCCGCCGTCGAGCACGAGATTGGTGCCGACCGCGAACGAGCTTTCGTCGCTGGCCAGAAAAAGTGCGCCATAGGCGATTTCGCGCGCGTCGGCGACACGCATGATCGGCGCCCACGATGCCTGAGCCGCGGCGGTCTTCGCCGGGTCGAGGCTGTTGTCGACTTCCGCCTGCAGCAGCGGCGTACGCGTAATGCCGGGACACAACGCGTTGACGCGAATGTTGTGGCGGATCAGGTCGAGCGCGATCGATTTTGTGAACATCATTACCGCGCCCTTGCTGGCGTTATATGCCGGTGACTCAGGGACCGCGACGATGCCCATCTCCGAGCCGAGCGTAATGATCTTGCCGCCGCCGCGCTCGATCATCTTGGGTACGGCGTGCTTGACCATCGTGAACATGCCTTTGACGTTGGTGGTCAGAACCGCGTCCCACTCGTCCTCGGATAGTTTCTCGATCGGCATCACGCTGGTAATGCCCGCATTGCATACGAGGATGTCGAGGCCGCCATGCTCATCGACAGCGTGCCCTACCATGTAGCCGGCATCCGCCATCGAACGCACGTCGCCTGTGCAACCGGACACTGTGCCGTATTGCGCCAACTCGTCGACCGCCGCAGTAAGCGCCGCCGTGTTGATGTCGGTAATCACGACGCGGGCGCCCTCCTCGGCGAACAATTGCGCAATCGCCCTACCTATGCCTGACGCGCCGCCGGTAATCAGCGCGCTCTTACCATTCAGTCTGCCCATCATAGTTCTCTGGTTGGTTGCTACACGCCACGCACACACCTCTACGTGGCGAAGAAAATTTCAGGCCGCTTCGTTGCCGTAGCCAAGTGCCTTATCAGCGCCATGCATGGTTGCCGAGCCATGCGGCAGTTCATCGAGCGATTCGATTTCGACGTCCACCATTTCCGGAATCGCATCGCCCTCAATGAAGAGCACTGCGCCCAGGCGATAGAACGCCGGCGAGCCGCGGCGCTTCAGTCGCCGGCCCCACAACGCGGCGAGCACGATCACGGCCACGACAATCCACGGGAACGCGGTCAATGGCGCAGCAGGCCACGGATGAACGTTCAGCCAGATCGCTGCCAGGAAAATGACATTGGAGATAACGGGGAACGCGACATGCAGCACCAGCGAAAACTCAGCGCGATAGCGCTTCCACATGAACACGGGCAATGCGACGTTGGTGAGAATCAGGATGGGCAGCATGCCGAGTGACGACAGATAGCCGAGATTGCCGAACGCGGACATCGGGTCCCACCAGAATCCCGCACCAATACCCACCACGAGGGTCAGGATCGAGTACACGATAATCGCGACGTGAGGCGTCTTGTGCTTCGGATGAGTACGGCCGAGCGCCTTGTGAAGCAGCCCATCGCGGCCCAGCGAATACAACACGCGGAAATTGGCGGTATGGATGGCAAGCACGACGGCGACGATGGCAGAGACGGCCGCGAGATCGACGAGATTGCCGTACATGTGCCCAAGGTAGCGCACGGCGAGGTCGTGAATCGGCTCCTGAGAATTGGCCAGCTTGTCCATGTGCGCCGAGCCGTAGCCCACCACGATCGAATACATCGCGAATGTGAACCACAAGCCAGCGAGCACCACCGACCCAATCAGCGCGATCGGCAGATTGCGACGTGGATTACGGCATTCCTCCGCCACGGTCAGGCACGATTCGAAGCCGAAAAACGCCATGACGATAAAGACGAATGCCTGCCCGATACCGCCGAATCCCTGATCCGCGTGCATCGGCGAAAAACTTTCCGGCACCTGACCCGCATCGCCGCCCTTGAACACGATGACGATCAACAAGCCACCCACCACCACGACTTCGGCAATCAGCAGCGCGACGTCGAATTGCATCGACGCATGGACCGAATACCACGCGAGAATACCGACCAGGACCACGACGCCGATCATCAACGCCCACCACGGCACCGTGATGCCGAAGTCATTCCGAAGTGCGTTGCTGAGAAAACCGCCGAACAGATTCGTATTGATCGGGCTTTGCAGCGCGTACGCGAACAGCATCAGCATCCCGGCTGCAAAACCGGCTTCGGGTCCAAGACCCAGCGTAATGAACTTGTAGAAGCCGCCCGCTGACGTGACGCGCTTGGCGAATTCCGCGATCGTCAATGCCATGAGCGCAATGCCAGCGGTCCCTAGCACGAACACAAATGGCGAAGACACGCCGGCCTTGCCGCCGATCAACGCCGATATAAACATCACGCCGATGGTCGGCGAGATGAACGCGAGGGACATGCCCATCGCACTGATCAATCCCAACGCGTTGCGCTTGAGGCCATCGGCCTCTGCACTCGCGCTCACCTCTTTCGTAGTCATCGAATTGCTCCAGTCAGGTCAACTTGAGCGCATCGTAGGTGGCCACAAAATTGCAATCCAATGCCGAAATTCGATCACGCGATGCTGAGCGAGCATGGCGCTATGGCGTATACGTATGACTTATTCGGATGGGGATGAACAGAGACTTCGCGACCGGACCTGTCGATTGCGATGAGGTATTGCGGCGACCTGAACGGCAGCTTGCGCTTTCAGCGACTCAGGCAGCAGCCGGCTGAACCGTATTGGTTGCGGAAGTGGCTGTTAGCGTTTCCCAGAATGCTTCGGCGCTGCTGGGCAAGCGAGCACGTGGACGGAACAGCGTGATGTCGACATCGAGATCCCATTCGGAAGAGCCCGCGCGGACCAGTTCCCCCGATTCGAGCTCGCGACCAACCTGGCTCTGCGGCAGCCACGCAAGTCCGCGCCCGTCGCGCACCATCGAGTTCAGCACACCGGCGAGCGGCGAGACGAAGACGCGGTCGAGCCGATTGGCTGCGGGCGAGGTACGCAACAGGTTCTCCACCGCACGACCGATGGCAGACGTTTCGGCATACGCAAGGTACCGGCAGTGATGCGCAGGCGCACCGTCCAGAGAATCGAGCGGCTCATTGTCGGCACCGGGCCGCGACAACGGCAACAAGCGGTCGAAGCCAACGCGATAGACGAGAAACTGCTTGGGGTCGAGGCCAATATCGACAGAAGGATGTGTATGGCACAGCATGAAGTGGCTCGTACCCTGGAGCATCATCTGCACACACGCATTCGCATGCCCGGTATCGAGCCGGAACTTCAGCACTTCCCCCGCTTTTTCAGAAGCGCTGATCCACTGGGGGAAAAACGTCAGCGAAAGGCTGTGTGTCGCGACAAACTTGACCGTACTCGCGAGTCCCTCCGCTGCCGCACGCAATTCGTCGCGCCCCTGATAGAGTTGCCGGGCCACCTCCTCGGCAATGTCGCGGAACCGTTCACCCGCTTCGGTCAGCGCAATCGGCTGCGCGTTGCGATCGAGCAACCTGACGCCGACCCACTCTTCCAGCATCTTGACGCGCCTGCTGAACGCCGGCTGTGTCATGAAACGCAACTCGGCGGTGCGCGAGAAATTGCGCGTGGCCGCCAGCGTCAAAAGATCTTCAAGCCACTTCAGTTCCATGGACAGAAATCAGCCGCTCCAGTCGAAAAAACACCCACGCCGATGAAGTCGTGCCCGGCGAAGGCAGATACAAAACGAAGCAACTGCTGTGCCGGGCGAAACACGTCAATAGGGAACGCCGACGATCCATTGTGGTGCACACGCGCGACGCTGCCGGTGTCAAAGGAACTTGATGCACCATAAATGAGCATAAACACGTGGATCAACGTGGCCGCCTGTCGATCAAAAATCGCATGCAAACCCCAGCCCTTCTTTTTGCGCGCGTCGATAGGCGAGCGCTGCGACAGCCAGATCCTGCAGCGCAGTGCCGGTTCCGTCGAAGATCGTGATGTCGTCGGCTGCGCCGCGCTGCTGGGCGCCACTCACCAGCCCGCCGAGCGTGAGGCTCAGTTTTTCCGCCGTGAGCAATCCGCGGGCGTACGCATGTTGGCATTCGCCAATCGAGATCGCCTGCTGGATCTCGTCAACGACGATGCTGGCTGCCGCCACCAGTTCCACCTCGAGTTCCTGCTTGCCGATTGTGTCGGCTCCCATTGCGTTGATGTGGACACCTGGGCGAATCCACTCGCGGCGGATCAGCGGCATATGTGACGGCGTTACCGTAATCAGCACATCGGCATGACGCGCGACCGCCTCGAGGGACAACGCATCGAATCGCAGACCGTCCGCCTCGACCAGGTCGCGCAACGCGCGCAGGTTGTCCGGATTCGGGTCCCACGCCAGCACACGCGCGATCGGACGCACGGCGCACGTCGCGCGATATTGATGAATCGACTGTACGCCGGTGCCGACGATACCGAGAATCGACGCGTCCGGGGACGCGAGACCACGCGTCGCAAGCGCGCTGGCCGCTCCAGTGCGAATGCCGGTGAGATAGTTCGCGCCTACAAGGGCGACCGCGCGACCGGTGTCTGCATCAAACAGAAGTACTGAAGACTGGTGATTGCCCATTCCTCTTTTTGCATTGCCCGGCCAGTAACCACCGGCCTTGAGACCGAGCACCGGCAGCGACGCATCAAAGCCGGCTTTCACACCGAATACGGCGTCGGCATGGCCAGTCTGTTCCCGCACGACGGGATACGATCGGGCATTGCCCGCGTAGCTCGCGGCAAAGGCATCGCCGACGGCGTCGATCGCGTCCTCGACGGACACGAGTTGGGACGCCTGTTGCTCCGGAATGATCAACATGAAAGCCTCGCAGCATTGAAACTCCCTAACATAGCGGGGCGGAATCCGGCTGGCCAATGCCGATACGGTCTGGACTCATGCAAAGACGGTTGCGGAGGAACTCAAGGCTGTAGCTTGTCCGCCGTGACGGTGTAGCCCAAACTGCTGCTCTCCTGGGAGCCTCTCCCCAATAATGGATTACACCGTCCGTGACTCACTCCGATCCTCTGCAAAGTCTTCCTGACATTCTTGAACCAGGTTTGTCGGTGGTGTTTTGCGGAATCAATCCGGGCGTTCTTGCGGCATCGACCGGCCGCCACTTTGCCGGCAGAGGCAATCGGTTCTGGCGGGTCGTTCATCTGGCGGGCTTCACCCCTGAACAGATTTCTCCTGACGACGATCACACGCTCCTGCAGTACGGTTGTGGCCTGACGACCGTGGTCTCGCGTCCA
Organism: Paraburkholderia aspalathi; assembly: GCF_900116445.1. Lineage (GTDB taxonomy): Bacteria > Pseudomonadota > Gammaproteobacteria > Burkholderiales > Burkholderiaceae > Paraburkholderia > Paraburkholderia aspalathi. The sequence continues at coordinate 194,579 of NZ_FPBH01000008.1, read as the reverse complement.
ACCGCACGAGCCGACGAACTATCGCCCCGCGAGTTCAAAGCGGCGGCGACGGAATTCGAACAGAAGATTGAACGCTATGCGCCGCAATGTGTTGCCTTCCTCGGGAAGATGGCGCTCTCCGCGATGTCGGGCACACGCGACATCGACTGGGGCCTGCAACCGACAACGTTCGGCGGCGCCCGCGTATGGGTGTTGCCCAATCCCAGCGGACTGAACCGGACATTCAGCCTCGACGCGCTAGTGATCGCCTACCGGGAACTTCGTCTTGCCGTTGCGCCGGCCGGGGGCGCGCTTTCTCCTTCAACGCGCAAACCTGTTCCCTCATCGCGGCTTGAATAATTTCAACAAGCTTTCATCGCGCACTCCCGCTCGCGACGACCACCGCCCAAAGAAAACCTCAACGATCAACCGTTCGTTAGCGCGAGCTGCAAGCCGAAAGACATCCGACGGAGTCTTTCAAACCTCAACATGTATCACTCCGGTAACTCAAGCCTTGCGCGCCCCTGGTACATTGACGCCATGCCTCGTCTCAATCGTCGTCCACCGGCTTCCACCAAGGCGAACATGAGCAACACACAGTCTGTCAGCAAGGCCCTCGCGGCCGTCGGCGATTCGCCGCACGCGCTATTTCGCGCGGCCACCTTGATAAAACGTTACCGCCAATTACGAAGCGCATTCATCGCTACGGATCCAGTCACCAGACCATAACGTCGCCTTGTGCCGGTCACGGCCTTAAGCATTTTGCCCAGTCCGCTTTGCTTGCAATTAGATAACAGCAGTCCAAACAGTCGTTGGGTTGTGACAACGCACGAGAACCATGGCATGTTCCCAACATCCCGGCAGAGAATGACTCCCCGTCCAACTATCAACGGCAGCATCTGTTTTCGGAGATACCTATGAGCGAAGCCGTGTCCAAGCAACCCAAGCGCTCCCGACGCGGGCTCATTCTGTTTGCGGTTGTCGTGCTGGCGCTAGTCGCGCTTGTCGTTGTCCATCTGTTGACCCAGAAGAAACCCACGCGCGACGTCGCACCCATCGTCGTCACTGTAGCGAGCGCTACACTCGGTTCGATGCCAGTCACGTTGAGCGAGCTCGGCACGGTCACGCCGACCGCCACCGTGACCGTGCTGCCGCAGCTAAGCGGCTACCTCACGGCCGTCGGTTATCACGAAGGCCAGGAAGTACAGAAAGGCCAGTTCCTCGCCCAGATCGATCCGCGCCAGTATCAGATCAGCAAGCAGCAGGCTCAGGCGACACTCGCCAAAGACCGCGCGACGCTGGCCCAGGCGCGTGCCGATCTGGTCCGCTTCACGCAATTGAACGAGCGCAAGTCGATCGCCCAGCAGACCTTTGCGGATCAGCAATTCCTCGTGCAGCAGGACGAGGCTGCAGTCCAGGCCGATCTCGCCAACATCGCCCAGTTCGACCTCGACCTGGCCTATTGCTACATCACGGCGCCGGTCGCCGGCAAGGTCGGCCTGCGCCTCGTGGACCCGGGCAACTACGTGACGGCGTCATCGTCGACGGGGATTGTCGTCATCACCACCATCAAGCCGACTACCGTGCAGTTCACGGTGCCGCAAGACGCGCTGGCCTCCATCGTGCAGCGCCTGAACAGCGGCGCCACGTTGCCTGTCACCGCGTATTCCAGCGACAACGCGCGCGAGGTCGCCACAGGCACGCTCTACGCCGTCAGCAACCAGATGGCCACGTCGACCGGCACCGTCACCTTACGCGCCACCTTCGCCAACGACGACGAAGCGCTGTTCCCCAACGAGTTCGTCAACGTCAAGTTGCTGGTCGATACGATGCAGAATGCCGTGCTGGTGCCGACCCCCGCCGTGCAAACCGGTGCGCCCGGCGACTTCGTCTATCTGGTCAACGCGAACAACACCGTCTCCGTACACAAGGTCAAGCTTGGCCCGAGCGACGGCAAGAACACGGTCATCCTGTCCGGTCTCTCGCAAGGCAACCAGGTGGTCACGGACGGCACGGACCGCCTGAACGACGGCGCCAAAATCCAGCCGGCCAAGCCGAAGCCCGCGGCGGCGGGCGCGTCGGCCAGCGGCGCCGCCGCGGAGCCTGCCGCCTCCGAACCCGCTGCCGGGTCCGCGCCAGCAGCGGCGTCGGCTAATGCTGCTTCGTCGTAGCAAGCTCACGCGCCGATGAACATCTCCCGTCTGTTTATTCTTCGACCGGTAGCCACGCTGCTGCTGATGATCGCCCTCGTGCTGGTGGGCCTCGTCGCCATGCGCGTGCTGCCGGTTTCGTCGCTGCCCAACGTCGACTATCCGACCATTCAGGTGCAGACGTTCTATCCGGGCGCGAGTCCCGACGTGATGGCCACCACGGTCACGGCGCCGCTCGAAGTGCAGTTGGGCGAGATCCCCGGCTTGCAGCAGATGACGTCGTATAGCTCGGACGGCGCGTCGGTCATCACGCTACAGTTCGATCTGTCGCTGAACCTCGACATCGCCGAGCAGAACGTCCAGCAGGCTATCAACGCCTCCAACAGCTACCTGCCCTCCGGTCTGCCGGCGCCGCCGACGTATGCCAAAGTCAACCCGGCCGACCAGCCGATCCTGACGCTCGCGGTCACGTCGAAATCGATGTCGCTGACCCAGCTTGAAGACGTTGCCAACAACCGCCTCGGCACCAAGATTTCCGAAGTGTCGGGCGTGGGCGTGGTCACGACGAGCGGCGGCAATGTGCCGGCGATCCGTGTGGAAGCGGACCCGCACAAGCTGGCCGCCTACGGTCTGAACATCGACGATCTGCGCACGCTGCTCAGCTATGTCAACGTCAGTCAGCCGAAGGGCAATTTCGACGGCCCGGAGCTCGATTACACGATCAACGGCAACGATCAGATCACCGATCCGAAGGACTATCTGGACACGGTGATCGCCTACCAGAACGGCGCCCCGGTATTCATGCGCGACGTCGCGCGGGTCAGTCAGGCCGCTCAGGACGTCGAGCGCGGCGCCTGGTACAACGGCTCACCGGCGATCGTGCTCAACGTGCAGCGGCAACCGGGCGCGAACGTGATCGCGACCGTCAACCAGATCATGAAACAACTGCCGCAGCTCGAGTCCACGCTGCCGGCCGGTATGAAAGTGACTGTGGTGTCGGACACCACGGGCGTGATCCGCTCGTCGGTCTCCGACGCGGCGTTCGAGCTGATTCTCGCCATCGTGCTGGTGGTCGCGGTGATCTTCGTATTCCTGCGCAACGTGCCCGCCACGCTGATTCCGAGCATATCGGTGCCGGTGTCGCTGATCGGCACGCTGGCCGTGATGTACCAGTTGAACTACTCGATCGACAACCTCTCGCTGATGGCGCTCATCATCGCCACCGGCTTCGTGGTCGACGACTCGATCGTGATGATCGAGAACATCGTGCGTTATCTGGAGGAAGGCAAGACACCGCTCGAAGCCGCGCTGGAAGGCGCGGGCCAGATCGGCTTCACGATTCTGTCGCTGACCATCTCGCTGATTGCCGTGCTGATTCCGCTGCTCTTCATGGGCGGCGTGATCGGGCGTCTGTTCAGCGAATTCGCGGTGACGCTCGCCGTCACCATCGTGATCTCCGCGATCGTCTCGCTGACCGTGGTGCCGATGCTCTGTGCGCGCATGTTGCGCGCGCAGGCCGATCGTCATCCGAGCCGCTTTGAGCGCATCAGCGAAGGCCTGTTCGACAAAACGCTCGGCGCCTATGAGCGCGGGCTGCGCTGGGTGCTGGATCACCAGGTGCTGACGCTCGTGGTGGCCATCGGTACGGTCGTGCTGACCGGCATCCTGTACGTGGTGATTCCGAAGGGCCTCTTTCCGGTGCAGGACGTCGGCGTGATCGAGGGGATTAGCGTGGCCGACAACTCGGTGTCGTACACCGCGATGGTGAAACGCCAGGGCGCGCTCGCCGATGCGATCCTGAAAGACCCGGATGTGGTTTCGCTGACCTCGTACGTGGGTATCGACGGCACGAACTCGACGCTGAACAATGGCCGCTTCCTGATCAATCTTCGCGACCGCGACAAGCGTTCCGACACCGCGCAAGAAGTGGCCCGGCGTCTGCAGCAGGAAGTCGCCAGTGTGCCGGGCGTCAGGCTCTACATGCAGCCCGAGCAGGATCTGACGCTCGACACAACGGTCTCGCCGAACCAGTACAGCTTCGTGCTGCGCGGACCGAGCCAGCAGGCGTTCCAGAAGTACGTGCCGGAACTGATAGCAAAGCTGAAGCAGATTCCGTCGCTTGCCGACGTGCAAAGCGACATGAATACCGACGGCCTCAGCGTGAACGTCGAAGTCAACCGGCAACTTGCGGCGCGCTTCGGCATTACGCCCGCGACAATTGACAACGCGCTCTACGACGCGCTCGGCCAGCGGATCGTCTCGACCATCTTCGAGCAGTCGAACCAGTACCGCGTGATTCTCGTCGCCAAACCGGAATCGTTGCCGAATGTGCAGTCGATCGGCAACCTGTATCTGCCGAGTCAGACCAGCAGCACGGGCCAGGTGCCGCTGTCGGGCATCGCGAAGATCCAGATCACCAAGTCGCCGCTCGTGATCAGCCATCTGGCGCAGTTCCCCTCGGTCACCATCTCGTTCAACCTGGCGAAGGATGCGTCGCTAAGCACCGCCGTCAAGGCCATCCATCAAGCCGAACAGTCGGTGAACCTGCCGCCGTCGATCACCTCGTCGCTGCAGGGCGCGGCCCAGGCATTCGAAGATTCGCTGTCGAGCGAAGTCTATCTGCTGATCGCGGCGCTGGTGGCGGTGTATATCGTGCTCGGCGTGCTGTATGAGAGCTTCATCCATCCGGTCACGATTCTGTCCACGCTGCCCTCGGCGGGTATCGGCGCGCTGCTTGCGTTGATGATCGCCGGCAGCGACCTGGATGTGATCGGCATTATCGGTATCGTGCTGCTCATTGGTATCGTCAAGAAGAACGCCATCATGATGGTGGACTTCGCGCTGGATGCCGAACGCAATCACGGCAAGCCGCCGCGCGAGGCGATCTTCGAGGCTTCACTGCTGCGTTTCCGCCCAATCCTGATGACCACCCTCGCCGCCATGCTCGGCGCGCTGCCGATGCTGCTCGGCAGCGGCACGGGTTCGGAATTGCGCCGGCCGCTGGGTCTCGCGATTATTGGTGGTCTGACGCTGAGCCAGGTACTGACGCTCTTCACCACGCCCGTGATCTATCTGTTCTTCGACAGAATGGCCGAGCGTACGAGACGCTGGCGCAACCGCAATAAACCGGAGAGTTCGCCTCCTGGCGGTGCGGAGGAAACGCCGTGAACATCTCGGCGCTATTCATCCGGCGGCCTGTCGCGACCACGCTTCTGGCCGTCGCGATCCTGATCTCCGGGGCGCTCGCCTACTTCCGGCTGCCGGTTGCACCGTTGCCGAATATCGCCTTTCCGGTCATCGTCGTGCAGGCGAACATGGCGGGCGCGAGTCCGGCCATCATGGGGACCACGGTGGCCGAGCCGCTCGAGCGGCGGCTCGCCACGATTGCCGACGTTGAAGAACTGACGTCGATCAGCACCGTCGGCTCGTCGTTGATCGTGGTCGAGTTCGGTCTAAAGCGCGACATCAACGGCGCCGCGCGCGACGTCGAAGCGGCCATCCAGGCGGCGCGCGCCGACCTGCCAACCACGCTGCGCAGCAACCCGAGCTATCGCCAGTACAACCCGGCGGACGCGCCGATCATGGTGCTCTCGCTGACGTCGGACACGCTCACCAAGGCACAGCTCTACGACTCCGCGGATTCGGTGATCCAGCAGCAACTCTCGCAAGTCCAGGGGGTGGGTCAGATCACACTCGGCGGCGGCGCGTTGCCCTCGGTACGCGTGGAATTGCAGCCGGGCAAACTGAACAGCTACGGCATCGGTCTGGAAGACGTACGCGCGGCGATCAGCGCCGCCAACGCCGACAGCGCGAAGGGCCATCTGGACGAGGGCGACCAGCGCTACGTGGTCACGTCCAACGACCAGATTACGCATGCCGCGCCGTATCGCGACCTGGTGGTCGCCTACCGCAACGGCTCGCCGGTCCAGTTGCGCGACGTGGCCCAGGTCAGGGATTCGAACGAAAATATCCGCAATGCCGGGCTCTTCAACGGCAAATCCGCCATCCTCGTGATCGTGTATCCGATGCCGGGCAGCAATGTCGTGAGCACCGTCGCGCAGATTCGCAAGGTCCTGCCGTCAATCGAGGCGACACTGCCGAGCAGTGTGCACGTGGGCATCGCGATCGACCGTTCGGAGTCGGTCAGAGCGTCGGTGGGCGACACGGAGCGCACGCTATTCATCGCCGTGCTGCTGGTAGTGGGCGTCGTGTTTATTTTCCTGCAATCGCCGCGCGCCACGCTGGTGCCGGCCGTTGCGCTGCCGCTGTCGATCGTGGGCACCTTCGGGCCGATGTACCTGCTCGGCTACAGCATCGACAACCTTTCACTGATGGCGCTGACCATCGGTACCGGCTTCGTGGTCGACGATGCGGTGGTGGTGCTGGAAAACATCGTGCGTCATATGGAGTTGGGGCTCAGCCCGAAAGAGGCCGCCTTGAAAGGCAGCGGCGAAGTGGGCTTCACGGTGATCTCGATGAGCCTTTCACTGATCGCCGTGTTCCTCCCGATCATGCTGATGCCGGGTGTGGTCGGCCTGCTGTTCCATGAGTTCGCGGTCACGCTCTCCATCGCCATCCTGATCTCGCTGGTGATTTCGCTGACGGTCACACCGGCCATGTGCGCCTACGTGCTGAGCCGCGACAACGCCGGACATTCGAAAGCGCGTTGGGCGATATGGGTCGAAAAGCAGTTCGATCGTTTCAAGAATGCCTACTCGCGTTCGCTCACGGCCGTACTGGACCACGCGCTGCTGGTCATCCTGCTGTTGATCGGTCTGCTGGTGGGCAATGTGTTTCTGTTCAAGCTGGTGCCGGCCACCTTCTTTCCTGAGCAGGACACGGGCATCCTGATCGGACAGATCATCGCCGACCAGAGCATCTCCTTTCCGGCGATGCAAAAGAAGCTCACGCAATTGCAGGAGATCGTGCAGAAGGATCCGGCAGTCGCCTCGGTAGCCGGCTTTACGGGCGGCCGCGCGCTCAATACCGCGAACGTGTTCATCGAACTCAAGCCGCTAGCCCAACGCCACGCCTCGGCCACTGAGGTCGTGAACCGCCTGCGGCCCAAGCTCAATGCGGTCTCAGGCGCCCGGCTCTTTATCCAGGCACAGCAGGATCTGCGAATCGGCGGACGGCAATCCGCCGCCGAGTATCAGTACACGCTCACCAGCGACGATTCCGCCGCACTGTTCAAGTGGACACCGCTGCTCGTCGCCGCGCTCGCCAAGGAGCACGCGCAGTTGCTCGACGTGAACTCCGACTTGCAGCAAAACGGTCTGCAGACCTACGTCACCATCAATCGCTCGACGGCGGCGCGCTACGGCTTTGCGCCGAACCAGGTCGACAGCGTGCTGTATGACGCGTTCGGCCAGCGCACGGTGTCGACCATCTACAACCCGCTCAACCAGTATTTCGTGGTGATGGAGGTGGCGCCGGATTACTGGCAATACCCGCAAGCGCTCAACCAGATTTACCTGAGTACGGCGTCGGGCAACGCCACCGGCACGGCGGGCACGCAGATGCCGGGTGGCACGGTGTCGGGCGTGACCGTCGCGACCGAAGCCAGTGCGACCACGAACACGCTCAACTCGAACGCGCAAGCCAACGCGACCACCAACAGCATTGCCAATAGCAAGGGCGGCAGTTCGACCGGCAGTGCGGACAGCACCGCGGCCGAAACCATGGTGCCGCTGGCAGCGCTGGCTTCGTTCTCGAACAGCCATACATCAACCCAGGTGAACCACCAGAGCGGCCTCGTGGCCGCGACGATTTCGTTCAACCTGCCCGCGGGCGGTTCGTTGAGCAAGGCAGGCGTGGCGATCAACAACACGATCCGCGAGATCGGCATGCCCGCCAGCATCCACGGCTCGTTTGCCGGCGCGGCGGCGGCCTACTCGCAGTCCATGGGGACGGTGCCGCTGCTGATCCTGGCTGCGCTCGGCGTGGTGTATATCGTGCTCGGCGTGTTGTACGAAAGCTCGATCCACCCGCTGACCATCCTGTCGACGCTGCCGTCCGCGGGCATCGGCGCGACGCTGGCCTTGCTGATTTTCGGCACACCGTTCTCGGTGATCGCGTTGATCGGCATCATCCTGCTGATCGGTATCGTCAAGAAGAACGGCATCATGATGGTCGACGTCGCGATCCATTTGCAGCGCACCGAAGGCATGCCGGCGCGGGACGCGATTCACTCCGCCGCCGTGGTCCGTCTGCGGCCGATCATGATGACCACATTCGCGGCCGTGCTCGGCGCGGTGCCGCTCGCCATCGGCATTGGCCAGGGCGCGTCGCTTCGGCAACCGCTCGGTATCACGGTGATGGGCGGCCTGATCCTGAGTCAGGTCTTTACCTTGTACACGACGCCGGTGATCTACCTCTACCTCGACCGCTTGCGTTTCAAGCTGGTCAGATGGTCCGCCAACCTGCCATGGAATCGCGACGCGCAGCAACCCGGACAACCGGATACGAGGGCATGACGATGAAGATTTCCCGTAACCGCTTTGGCCACCTTCGGCCGCTGGCCGTCGCGACGCTGGCCCTGCTGGCCAGCGGCTGCATGGTCGGCCCGGACTACCACCGGCCGCAGGTCAATGTGGCCGCCACCTACTCGGAGCTGCCGGGCTGGACGCAAGCCGAGCCCGCGGCGGACAAACCGAAAGGCGACTGGTGGACGGCCTTCAACGATCCGTTGATGGACCAGCTCGAACCGCTGGTGTCGGTGTCGAACCAGACCGTGCGCGCGGACTACGCGAACTATCAGGAAGCGCTGGCAGAAGTGCGGGCGGCGCGTGCCGGCCTGTTCCCGACCATCGGCGTAACCGGTTCGGGCACCAAGGCGCGCAGCTCGGTCGGCAATGCCGCCCGAGTGGTCAACTCAGCCTCGCTGGAAGGCAACGTCAGCTGGGCGCCTGACCTGTGGGGCCAGGTGCGGCGCACGATCGAAGAAAACGCCGCGACCGCGCAATCGAGCGAAGCGACGCTCGCCAATGCGACGCTCGCCGAGCAGGTGGCGTTGGCCACAGCGATCATCCAGCTGCGCACCAGTGACGCCAATATCGACCTTCTGCAGAAGACGGTCGTGGCCTACCAGCACTTTCTGAGCGTCGTGTCCGACCAGGATCAGGCGGGCACCATCCCGCCGTCCGACTTGATCTCTGCCCGCACCCAGCTCGAGACGGCGCAGTCCAATCTGATCGCGCTCGGCGTGGCGCGCGCTCAAGACGCGCACGCGATCGCCGTATTGGTGGGCAAGAATCCGGAAGAGCTCTCGATTACGCACAGCACCACGATGCCGACGCTGCCAGGCGTGCCCGTCGGCGTGCCGTCGACGCTGCTCGAACGCCGGCCCGATATCGCCGTCGCCGAGCGCAAGATGGCTGCGCAAAACGCGGCAATCGGTGTAGCGGTGTCGGCGTACTACCCGGAGATTTCCCTTTCCGGGCTGGCCGGGCTCACGCAGTCGCCGTTGTCCGGTCTGTTCAAAGTGGCCAACTACGTCTGGTCGCTCGGCGGCAGCGCCACCGAAACGCTTTTCGACGGCGGCTTGCGCAGCGCCGATGTCGACGCGGCGAAGGCAGCCTACGACTCGGCCGTCGCCAATTACCGGGGCACGGTGTTGACGGCGTTCCAGAACGTTGAAGACGATTTGAGCGGGTTGCGAATCCTGGCCGAGCAGTCGGTCGTTCTCGATACAGCCGTGCAAGATGCAACTCGCGGCGCCGAGATCGCGCTCAACGAGTACGAGGCCGGTACAGTGGACTACACGACCGTGGCGACCGCACAGGCCACACAGTTGGCCACTCAGCAGACCGCGCTGAATGTTCAGGAGACGCGCTTGCTGGATGCCGCGTCGCTATTCGGCGATCTGGGCGGCGGCTGGTCGGCGGACCAGTTGCATGATCCGCGGCATCCGGACCGGCAGGCAGCGTCGCAGTGAGCGCCTGAGAGCAGGAGCACCGTTCACGGCATCGCCAATGCCAGATGCTCCTGACGACGCAGTGACCCCAGAAAATCAGGCGCGTGGAAGGCTTCGCCGGCGGTGAAGACGCCCGCCCCGTGGACCAGCCCATTGACAACGCGCGTGACTGCTTCAACCACCAGAGGCGCGCTGATTGCGTAGATATCCTGACCGCTTGCCGATATGCGACGTTCATTGCCTCCTGACCGCACCACAACGTCGACGAGGAAGGTTTGCGCGGAGCGTCCGTTTTCGTCGACCGCGACAGGCGGCGACGCATCCGGCTCCAGCAGGTCTTTAACCGCCACAGCCGTCATGTACGAGCGAATCTCGGGTGTCTTCAGATGGCGCGCGATCGTCACAGTATCCGCCATCGTGAATTCGCCAATGACCGGCTGCTTGCCGAGCGGTGCAGGGAACTGCCATTCGCCAACCGGCGCTGCGTCCGTGCGGAACACCATCTGTCCTTTCGTAAAGACAAGGCGCCGCCCCTCTCTACGCTGCCGCGAGACCTGGCCTGCCGCTCTTGTGCCGAGCGTCGGCTTCCAGCTGCTGAGCCCATAGGCGATGCAGATTTCGTCCGCTGCCGTCCAATCGCCCATTGCCGCCGTGGCAAGAAGATCGCCCAGGCCGCCGAAGAATGCCATCCCCGGCACGATCACGACGCCCGCCTCGCGCGCCCGTTCAGCGTAGTGCTTGAACGTATCCAGATTGGCCTCTAACTCCGCCGCGACATCCAGATACGGAATCCGTGCACGCAACGCGGCTTCGATCACCGGCGCGGACGTACTGGCGAAGGGGCCGGCGCAATTGATCACAGCAGCCGCGCCTGCAAGCGCCCGGTCGAGAGAATCCGGGTCATCTACCGACGCGGGCCGAATGTCCAGCCCAGGGTAAGCGGCGCCGAGAGCGTTCAGCTTGCTGGCATCGCGTCCGGAAATGATAGGTCTCCAGCCACGCCTGAGCAGTTCAGACACCACGAAGCGGCCGGTATGGCCATAGGCGCCGAAGACGGCCACGGTTTGATTCGACGGCATTGCAGACCTCCAGTTGTTATTGTGTTTCTTCGCATGGGGAGACAGCAGTTTGGCAATACAAAGACGCTACAGATCTGTATCGTTTTTTAAAGAGTAGAGTACAGATCTGTAGCGTGTCAAGGGATATGTTGGTACAGTAATCGGTAAGCAAAAGATTTCCGTCTCAAGAGGACTTGCCATGAGCAGAGGCACACCTACCGCAGCAAAAGAAGCCGCAAGCGCCAGTTCCAGCAGCGTACGGGAACGCATACTCGATACGGCGGCGGAGTTGTTCTATCAGGAGGGCGTCAGGGCCGTCGGTGTCGATCTCGTCGTCGAACGCTCAGGGGTTGCGAAGACCAGTCTCTATCGGCACTTCACAACCAAGGACGATCTTGTCGCTGCGGTGCTCGAGCGGGACGACGCGAATTATTGGGCCGACTGGGACAAGACCGCGACGCGCCACCGGAACGCCCCGAAAGATGAGCTCACGGCTCACCTCAAGTGGATCGCTCGCGACATCGCCGCGCCGAAATACCGCGGCTGCCCTTTTCTCAATGTGGCAACGGAGTTTCCGGCGCCGGATCATCCCGCGCGGGTGGTGGCCCTCAGGCATAAGGTGGAGTTGCGCCGCCGTCTCGGTACGCTAGCGAAGCAAATCGGCGTTGCCCGGCCGGACAATCTGGCCAACCAGATCGCACTTCTTATCGACGGTGCCTACGTCTATGGGCAGTTGGCAAACAGGGAGGCAGCGCAGCCGCTCCTACCGGCGGCGCTTGCGCTGATCACGGTTGCGGACAATCCTGGCTGAGCCGTGCGGGGGGATTGACAGGACGGCTGAGCAGCCTCAAGTTTGCGTGGCGTCCTCACCTGCATCCGCGAAGCAGACGAACCGTAGACGGGCGCGCCCCCTCATAACGGAGACAGGCCATGCAAATGAAGCATACCGTCCGAAAACTCGGCGGCATCGGTTCCTCGTTAGTGGTGGTATCGGTGCTTACCGTGCTGTCGCTAAACGGTTGCGGTAACAACAGCATTGCCCCACCCGCGGCGACGCCGCTCAGTTGTGCACAGCTTGCCGGCAAGACCGTGCCGGCGTCTTCCATTGGCCTGCCCACCACCGGCGCGACCGTGACCGCAGCCACCACGATCCCCGCTTCGGGCACCGGCGCGCAGGCGACCGGAGAGTATTGCCTCGTGAGCGGCGCGATCAATCCTGTCGATCCGGCTGCGCCCCAAATCAAATTCCAGATTGCGATGCCTACCGTCTGGAACAATAAAATCATGATGTTCGGCGGTGGCGGCTATGACGGAACGATTCCGGCGCCGACCGGTAACGTGCCGGCAGGCCCCACGGCGCAACCCACTCCGCTCGGACGCGGCTACGCGACATTCGCGAGCGACTCCGGGCATCAGGCCAACGCGTTGGGCAGCGAGGACGGCTCGTTCGGCGTCAACGACGAAGCAGTCCAGAACTTCTCCGGCGACGCGCTGAAGAAGACCCGCGACGCAGCCGTGTATCTGATCGACGCCCGCTATGCGGTCAAGGCGCCGAAACGCGCCTACTTCGCGGGCGGCTCGTCCGGCGGCCGCGAGGCGCTTGCTGTCGTGCAACGCTGGCCGCAAGACTGGGATGGCTCGATCGTCCTCTATCCGGCTTGGGCTGCCGCCAGTCTCGATCTCCAGTTCGGCCGCATCACGCGCGCGCTCGCGGCGCCTGGCGCCTATCTGGATCAAGCCAAGCGCAAAGTCCTGCTCAACGCCGTGCTGGCTGCCTGCGATACGCTTGATGGTGTCGCCGACGGGCTGATCAGCAACGTCGCAGCCTGCAACACCACGTTCAATCCGGCCACGGCGACGGTCAACGGTACAGCGTTACGTTGCGCCGGCGGCGCGGACACCGGCGACACCTGTCTGTCGGACGCACAGATTTCCGCGCTCAACGTGTACAACACCCCGATCACCTTCGGTTATTCACTTGCCAGCGGTGAGACGCAGTATCCCGGCTTCAACGTTTACGGCGCGGACCTTGGTGTCGCGAATGCATCTGCGTTGCAACCCACAGTCACGACGCTCGCGCTGGGCACATCGCAACCGGCCTCGCCGATGCCCACTACCGCCCCGTATCTCAGCGTGTTCTGGGACCAGTGGATCCGCTACTTCGTAACGCGTGACTCCAACTACAACTCGCTTACCGTCGATCCACAGAATCCCGGCAGTCTGCAAGCGCGTATCAGTCAACTGACGGGCCTGCAGGATGTCAACAAGACCGATCTGTCTGCGTTCAACGCGAGAGGCGGCAAGATCCTGATGGCGCACGGCATGGCGGACGCGCTCGTTAGCACGCGCTCAAGTGAGCAGTACTATCAGCGTTTGCAAGCGACGATGGGCGCCTCAGCCGTGGCCAATTTCGTGCGCTTCTACGAGATTCCCGGATATGGGCATGCGGTCAGCACGGTGTACAACGCGTCATGGGACTCACTCACGACGCTGGAAAACTGGGTTGAAAATGGCGTGACGCCGCCTGCGCAGACCGTCGCGGATACTGCGGGTGTGCCGGGCCGTACCCGGCCGCTTTGCGAGTATCCGAGCTTCCCAAGGTATAACGGTTCCGGCGATGTAAACGCTGCGTCGAGTTTCACGTGCGCAACGCAGTGATCTAGTGTGCAATGGCTTGTCCCTCAGCCTTGCGCGGAGCAACCCGTGCAAGGCTGAGCCGATGATCGGGCTCGAGCGACCGATGCACGCGATTTCGCGCTCGCCCTCGATCAGTGCTTCGGGGCGGGTACGCACCGAGTAGTAGCCGAGATGGAGATCGTGCGGCTGCTGAGCGGAGTTTGCATGACGGCATTCATTGCGCACTCTGCAGGTATTTTGCTTGCCGTCGATGACGTGCCTGTTCAGATATCCGAATCAGTTTGCGCGTAGTTGAGGAAGTATCCCGTGAACATCGTCAGCCCCAGGAACGCGAATGCCTCCGTCAGGTCTTCATCGCTCCAGCCCGCGTGTTGAGCAGCCTTCCACGTGGCGTCGGTGACGTTGCCCGAACTGGCAGTCGCTTCCCTGACCACGCTGGTCAGCGCGTCAACCTTGGTGTCGCCCGTCGTTGTGCCTGTCCGCAAGGCGGCGATCTGTGCTTCGGTCCAACCGTTCATGCCGGCGAATCGACCGGCGATACCAATCATGTAGTCGTTCCCGATCGTGGCCGCAGTGGCGAGATTGAGCGCCCAGCTCACTTTCGGATCCAGGGTACCGTGCTCGGCAGTCACCGCGCGCAGCGATGCGTACGCCGCCAGCACCGCCGGGGAATTTGCCATCTGCCCATGCAGGTTCAGAGGACGTCCCGTCGGCGCAGACTGGGCAATCTTTTGCAGAAGCGGACGCGACGCATCGGGCGCGCTTTCGATTGTGTGGGTAGGAATTCGGCTCATAGGTACTTGCTCGTTCGTAGTTTGATCAGTGCCTTCGTTCAGGTGGCTGCCGGCATGGCGAAGTTCGCCTTGGCCCATTCGGCAAATCTGGTCGGCGGCTTTCCGGCAACTTTGTTGGCAAGCGCGATCGCGTCGCGCGAATCCGAGCCAAGATAGGTGTGCGCTTCGAAGTAGGCGAGCATCGCCGCGATACCGTCGGCGTGCGGAAACCAGCTGGCGAAAACCTCGCGCGGGACCTGCTTGAACGAGAGCGTGTTTCCCTGTTGATTCAGGGCGGAGACGATCTCGTTGAAGCTCAGGAAGTCGCCGACCATTGCCAGATGTTCGCCGTGTCCCACGAGTTCAGGCTGCGCGAACGCGCCGGCTACGAGGCGACCGAGTTCCGTGATGTCGCCCATATGGATGACGCGCCGCTCCGGATCAAGCGGCAGCGCCCAACCCAAGGCGCCGTCCGGTTGTTTCTGCGGAGCCATCAGGCCTATCAGGTTCTGGTAATAGAACGGCGCGATCACGAACGTGTGGTACGGAAATCCGGCTTCACTCACGATGGGTTCGATTTTCGCCTTGGCCGTAAAGTGCGGGACATTGATCGTGCCACCGCTGATCGTCTCCACATTGGGAAGCGTCGACCAGATGAAGTGCTGTACGCCGGCGTCTTTCGCCGCGTTGGCTGCCGCGAGCGCCTGCTTGGGCTCGTTATCTTGTGCTTCCCAGGAATTGGTCACCTGGAAAACGCCGTGTACGCCGGCAAATGCAGCTTCAAGCGTTTCCGGGCGATTGAAATCCGCCAGAACGACTTCGTCGCCCAGGTTCGGATGCTTGCCCGGATTGCGCGTCAACGCGCGCACTTTGAATTGACCGCTCGCCTGCAGCGCGCGCACAACAGCGCCGCCTTGCTGGCCGGTTGCGCCCACGACAGCGATAAGCTTCTGGGTGTTCGACATGGTTGTTCTCCATGGGGTATTTTGTTGGGACGATGCTAGCTCACGCGGCGAGCGCAGCGGTCCGATGGAATTACTGCTTCAGCGCTTCGGCCGAGATGAGCAGCCTGGTCTTCATACTGAAACCGTATGCCTTGCCAAAGTCGACGCCGAAGTCGCTGCGATCGAATTCACCCACTGCATCGACACCGCACACTTCGCGCTTGAGCATTGGATGCGGCGTGCACTTGAACGAGTCGATCTTCAGCGTCAGCGGTTTGGTCACGCCATGCATCGTCAGATTGCCGACGACAGAGGCCGGCTTGTCGCCCTTGAACTTGATCGTGCCTTTGTAGGTTGCTTCCGGGAACTTCGATGCATCGAAGAACTGGTCCGACTGCAGGTTCTGGTCGAGCTTTGTGCTACCCGTGTGGATTGACGCAATGCCGGTCGTCACTTCAACCGTTCCGGTCTCTGCCGCGCGGTCGAGCGTCACCGTGCCTTGCGACTTGTCGAACTTGCCACGCCAGACCGACAGGCCGCCGATGTGATCGGCCTCGAAACTCGGGTACGTGTGTTCCGGATCAATCTGGTACGTCGATACGTCCGCGAAGGTCGAAAACGACAGTGAGGCGGCGAATGCACCAGCCGCAATCATCAGATGCTTCTTCAAATCAATGTCCTTGAATCATTAAGTTGCCGCGCCCGTGCGCGGTTTCGGGGATATGCAATGCCACCGTAGAGTGGAGCGGAAGAATGGCCTTTTACGGCCACCTCCTGCGTGACACACCAAGTATGGGGATTAAAGACGCTTCACACTAGATGGTAAAATCGGATTTGATTCATCCATTTATGGAGAGATGTCATGCTCGATCTGAATGATCTGGCGATGTTCGTTCAGGTCGTCCGCGCCGGCAGCTTCTCCGAGGCGGCGCGCCGTCTGCAGATGCCGGCAAATACGCTGAGCCGGCGCATCGATCAACTCGAAGGGCAACTCGGCACACGTCTGCTGCATCGCTCGACTCGCAAGCTCGCACCGAGCACGGAAGGTCAGGCGCTGTTCGAGCGCTATGCGCCGGCGCTTGATCAGATCCTCGAGATCGGCCGGCTCCATGCAGACGAGCAGACACCGTCCGGCTCGGTTCGCGTCACCGCGATGGCCGGCCTGTTCGAATTCTTCCGCATGGAATGGCTGGTCGAGTTCTACGCGCGCTATCCAAACATCAGCGTCGACTTTCTGCTCGACGATACGCCTACCGATCTGATCGCCGAGCGCGTCGATCTGGCGTTGCGCATGGGTATTGAGAGCCGTAGCGGCCTTAAGGTGCGTCGGCTGGCGCCGAGCGCAATGATCCTCGCGGCGAGTCCGGCCTATCTGGAACGGCGCGCTGCGCCACGCACGCTGCGTGAACTGGCCGAACACGACTGTCTGACGATTTCCAATCGCCAGAGTCGCAGCACGTGGCGTCTGCAGGGGCCACGCGGTAGTCAGGAAGTGACGATCAACAGCCGGTTCGCGGTCAACGACATGCGCGTGCTGGCGCAGGCTTGCATTGCGGGACTGGGCATTGCGCTGCTGCCGCAGTTAATAGTTGAACCAATCATCGCGCAGGGGAAACTGGTGCGCGTGCTGCCGACCTATCGGCGCGCCGGTACCGGCCTCGGCTTGCAGCTCGTCTACACGAGCCGCCCACCGGTGCCGCCTGCGGTGGCGGTCTTTGCTGAATTTCTTCTGGAGAAACTGGACAAGGCGATGACAAACCCGTCAGGGTGATAGAAGTGCGCGCGCAATCAATGGTACGTCGTCGTAGACGACTGCAGCTTCGTCAGCACGCCGCGTTTGAATCGGAACCAGCCTTGCGAGCTTTGCATCACGACTTCATCGCTTTGCCAGAACACGCGTTTGACCGTCATGCGCTCTCCCAGACGCTGCACAAGCGGCGGACGGTGGCGAAAGTCGTACAGCACCGGGCCGGAATCCGTTTGCACGAGCATGCGGGTGACGGTGTCATTTGAGTTGCCGACATCGTCGAAGTGCGAGAGCGTGTTCGCACCGAAGCGGTCGAACATTTCCTTGTCGAGCGTCCCCACGAAATCACGGTCGACGCGCTCGAATTGCAGTTTGCCCGCAGGCGTGACGAGCGGGCCGGGGTCGTTGCTTTGCGCGTAAACGCAAGTCGCGAAAGAGGTGGCTGCGAGCGCAGCGAGGAATAGTCGTTTCATGCTTCCTTTTGGGTTCAGCGGCGTCTCCAGCGAAGGAGGCCGGTGCGAGCGTTTCACAGATGAGTTATCAGTTCCGTCGTCTCACGTTTTCTGTTTATCCGCGATATCGTCCGCCAACACAGCGCGCGCGGTGTCGCCCGACAGATATCGCGCACCGCTTCCTCGTCGTCGGGCAATATCGCCGGGATTGTAGAGAGAACAGGACTTCAGCGAAAGGCAGCCGCAGCCGACACAGGACGCGAGTTGATCGCGCAATGCAATAAGACCGTCGATGCGTTCCTGAAGCAGAGGCTGCCAGGCGCGAGAGAGACGCTGCCAATCCTGCTTGGTCGGTGTGCGTTGCCCGGGCAACGTCTCAAGGGCAGAACGAATTTCCGAGAGGTTCAAGCCGACAGCCTGTGCGGCGCGGATGAATCCGACGCGGCGAAGGACCTCCCTTCGATACTGCCGATGGCCACCTTCTGTTCGGGTACTGCTGATCAGCCCCTGCTCCTCGTAGAAACGAATCGCACTCGCCGCTACGCCCGAGCGTCTAGCCAGGTCGCCAATTGTAATCGTCGTCTCGTTCATCACGTTTCCACGAATTCTCTCTTGACTTCAAGTCTACTTGAACTTTCAGAATGGATTCGTTCCTTTGACCGAGAGACGGCGATATGCGCAACGACCCCGCTCACGAAAAGTTGAATGAGCTTCTGGATGCAAACGCTCGCTTCGACCTGATGGCCAGAGGTACGACCAATCATTGTCCAATGGCGCTTGTCGCGTTGGCCGGGATGGGAGCGTCGCCTGCTCGACTGCAGGAATTCTTCGATATGTGGGAACGCGAATATGCATTAAGCGCGCCGCCTGTCGACACAATCGTCAGCCGTCACGAATGGTCGCGGCAGCTCGGCAATGCCGCCGCATTCGGTGCCTTGCGCTTGTGTTTTCTGGACTGGATCGCCGAAGCCGGCTCCGTCCCGGTCATCGCGGCAGTGCTGGAAGAGGTGCCGTTCGCACCTGCAACGCAGGCATTTCACGCGCTTATCCGTTTGGCATACGGCATCGAGGCGGCACATCCCGGCGAAATCGCCTCCGGCCTCGCCGCATTAATCTCGTCGCATCTGCCGATTGACGCCCGTTTCGATGAGGCCCGCACGGCGGAAAACGTCGAAGCCGGGTTTGACAACGTCGTACGTGCAATAGACGACAGTGTCGTACAGGGCAACTCCATCACGTCACGCTTGCGCGCCGTCGCGGGCGATGTGCGGTTCAGGCAAGCCGTGCTTGCGCCTCCGGTCGCTGTGTCCTTACTCGATGATCTGGCGCGGGCGACGATTAACGCCTACTGGCGCTCGCCGGACTTCACGGTGCTTCACACGGTTACGGCGACACACGCGGCACGAATCCTCCTCGCGCAATTGCCTGACGCGTTGGCGAAACAATTGCTGCCTGGTTTGTGGATTGCGCTGTGCGCGGCGTATGCAACGGTCCGCAAGGCTGCGAACGTTGAAACAGAGTCGCCTGACGCCGTCGTTGACTGGGACGACGTGTGCCGGATGGCCGTGGCGTCAAACGACGATCATGCGATCAAGTTGGCGTACACGTGTCTTTGCGAGGACCGTCGTAATCCATCACCGCTTTACCTGGCGTCAGCAGCGCGCATAGTCAGGTTGGACCTGGAAAAACAGCAGCGTCGCAATTCGCCCCAACCCGCAACGCCTGCCTAACATCTTATTTTTTTGATCGTTATTGATAACGATTCCCATTTACATTAACATCCGATCTCTTTCATAACCCTTAGCTCACCGCTACAACCACCTTTCTGCGTTCTCGCATGAGTTGGGAGGCGGTCTCCTGACACATGCGTTTTCTGCGAATTTCCGCGCTCCCGGGGCGTTACCGCCGTTTCGGCTTCGGTCTGCACATAGCCTTCCTGATGTACGCAGCTTCGACGCATTCCGCGATCGGCGCCTCGGCCGACGTCACCAGCGATCAAACGCCCACGGAGAAAGAGTTGCCGGCGGTTTCCGTACGCGCAGCACCGGACCCCGAACCGACGGTCGGTTATCGCCCGCTCACCAGCCAGATATCCGGCGGTGGCGAGCGGAAAATCAGCGAGATTCCGCAGTCTGTCGCGGTAGTCAGTTCGAGCGTGATGCAGGATCAGCAGGCGCGGAGCCTCGACGATGTGCTTGGCAACGTCAGCGGCATCACCCAGACCAACACGCTCGGCGGAACACGCGATGCGTTCATCAAGCGTGGCTTCGGCTCGAACAACGACGGCTCGATCCTTGTCGACGGCATCCGATCGCCGATCCTGCACAGCTATCTGGCCACGATCGATCGTGTCGAAGTATTGAAGGGGCCGGCTTCGCTGCTGTACGGAATTCAGGAACCGGGCGGTGTGATCAACATGATCACGCGCAAACCGGAGGACGAACTGCACGGCTCGGTATCGGCGACGTACACCAGCCACCGTGGCAGCGGAACCAGCTTCGACCTCACCGGCCCGATCGGACAACCGGGTCAGGTGGCGGGAGGCACGCTAGCCTTCCGGCTGACCGGTGAATACAACACCGCGCGTTACTGGCGCAGCTTCGGACGGCAGCGCGACGCGCTAATCGCGCCATCACTGTCGTGGCACGACGCCAACACCTCGATCGATCTGAGCTACCAGTACGTCGATTACACGACGCCCTTCGACCGCGGGACGGTTCTGGTGAACGGTCATCTGGACGACGCGTTGCGCTACACCCGTTACGAAGAAGCATGGGCGCAAAGTACCGGCAAGCAGGAAACGCTTCGCGCCAAGATCGAACACCGGTTCTCCGAGCAGTGGCGCATGCGTGCCACCTACGGGTGGAGCCGCGACCGCTACGATCAGTACCTGACCCGCGCAACGGCATTCAACAGCACGACCGGCATCATGAGCCGTTCATCGGATGCAAACCTTGGCCGCAACGATTCCGACGAGATCGCCACGATCGGCGCGGTCGGCGACCTGAACCTCGCGGGTATGCGCCACGAAGTCTATGTGGGCGGCGAATACGAACGGCAGCGCTCCTTCCGTGGCGACACGATCCGCGGCAAGGCAGTGTCCGGATTCAACCTGTACGACCCGGTCTATGGGACGCTCTCGACGGGCGGCACAGCGAGCGCGTCGCAAAGCGACAGCCTCTCGAAGGTCCATACGTACTCGCTGCTTACGCAGGACACGGTCCACCTGACCGACCGCCTGATCGCCATCGGCGGTGTGCGCTGGGAAAACTGGCAGCAACTTTCCGGCGTTGGGCGTCCATTCGTCATCGCCGATCACTCGCACGGGCAAGTGTGGCTGCCGCAGTTCGGGCTCGTGTACAAGCTCACTCCCGCGTTGTCCGCCTATGCGAACTTCAGCAAGTCGTTCGTGCCGAACGTTGCCACGGAGGTCAGCGAGCCGCTCGCGCCCGAGCGCGGCAGGGTCTACGAAGCCGGCTTGAAGTTCGAAGCGAAGCCCGGCATTACAGGCACGCTCGCGGTCTATCAGATCGACAAGCAGAATGTCGCGGTCACCGTCGGCGATACGACGTCGACAATCGGCAGCGCACGTTCACGCGGGATCGAACTCGATGTCGCCGGTCAGCTGACACGGCATGTCAGCGTGATTGCGAGTTATGCCTACACGGATGCCGTCGACCGCGAAGACAACACGCGTCTCGCGAATGCCGCGCGCCATAGCGGCAGCGTGTTTGCCGTGTACGACACGATGCTGCCCTATCTGCCGGGGCAATGGCGTTTCGGCGGCGGTGCGCGGCTGGTCGGAAAGCGCCCGGGCGATACGGCAAACAGCTTTACGCTGCCAGGCTACGTCGTCGCCGATCTGTTCGCCGCCTACGAAACGAAGATCGGCAAGATCCCAACGCGTGTGCAACTCAACGTGAAGAACGTCTTCGACAAGACGTATTACCCGTCAAGCAGCAGCAATCTGATCATTGCGGTCGGCGAGGCGCGTCTGGTGATGCTCAATACAACGTTCTCGTTCTGAGGGACCAGGATAGATAGCGATGGCTGCCGCCATGTTTGCCGTGGTCATTCGTATTCGACCCTCACCCGCTGTCGGTTGTTGAAGTATTCCGCGCGACGAAAATGTCACCGGGCGTGCAAGTGCGTGTAAATTCGAATCCAGTGGTTTTCGACCCGCCACTGGTCTTCGAATCGGTCGTCATCGGCGTTGGTCTTATGGACTTACAGGAGCCGGTATGAGCACGAAGCACAACAAAAAAGAACATCTTGAAGCTGCAGCGTCACATCACGAGCAGGCCTCCCGATTTCACCGCGGGGCGTCGCGGCATTTCGAGGCGGGTAAGGACTATGCCCACGCTGCACATCAGGCGATGATGGCCCATGGCCACACCTTGCACGCGATCGATCAGGCACACGACGCCGGCGCACACAGCGCGAACACGCCGCCGGTCGCACCGGCATCGACCGGCTCTGGCGCAGACAACACAAACGCCGCAAAACAGCACGCATTGGCGGCCGAGCTTCACGATCAGGCGGCGCAGCATATGCGCCATGCCGTCAAACTCTTCGATCAGGACCGGAGTGCGGTCGCCCATGACGCACAGCTAGCGCTCTCACTTGCACTGCGCGCCTTGTCGCACGGCAACGAAGCCGCGAAACTATTTATCAAGCTCGCTCCCGTCGATGCGCCGTGAGGTTGCGCTCGGGACTAGGCCTTTCGGTCCAACAGGTCTGCCGCAATAGACTTCGCATGCGCGACAGCCTGGTTCGGGTCGGGGAATACACCGAGCTGTTCCCAGTGTTCTTCGACCGCGTAAGTCCCTTTCATACCGAGCGCTCTTTGCACGCGCAATTGCGCCGCGTACTTGCCGTCCTCCAGCGGTCGAGCCGTCGCAATCACCTTGTGCGGGAGACCGGATCTCTCCGGTTGAACCAACTCAACGTGACCGCCCGGCTCACCGATATCCTTTAACGCGTTCCTCGCTTTGCAGTCTGGGCAGTAGAAGCACCACCCCGCGTCCTCGTGAATGGATCTAACCTGCCCGCGGGCCAGCACGGCGCGACATTCAACGTTTTCGCAGATGAACGGCATAGCAGTCTCCGGAGTTGTTTGCGAGAAATCCTAGCATGCCCGGCGACGGCCAACCATAAGCATTGTTGCCGTGCCTGTTCCGCGCGCCGGAGGCCGGGAGTCGCCCCTACCGGCGCGTCAGGAAAACCTTCAGGCACCGGTCGGCGCGATCGCCGCTCGCGGCCGCAGCGTAGCCATGATCAGATACATGCCGCCGCCGATCACCACGCCGAAGAACCACCCATAGGTATTCCACCAGACGGGCAGCAGATTGGTGAAGTTAGGCAAGAAAGTTGAAAACACGCTGCCGACCGCGGCGGAGACCAGCGCGTTGACGTTCCAGCCACCTTCGTAGCGATACTCGCCGTGCTCCTGATAGAGCGCTGCAACATTGATATTGCCTTTGGCCACCAGGTAGTAGTCCACCAGAATGATCCCCAGCAGCGGGCCCATCGTGGCGCCGATCGCGTTGACGAAATGCGCGGCGTTGCCTTCCCACGGCGCGAACGGATAGAGCACCAGCGCGATGGCCGCGGCGATGTAGCCACCCCTCTTGAAGCTGATCCGCTTGGGGAACGTGTTGGAGATGTCGAATGCCGCCGAAACGAAATTGGCCACCACGTTAATACCCAGCGTGGCGACCGCGAAGGTCAGTGCCGCGATGAGCGCCAACACCCAGCTGTCGAACTTGGCGGAAATCTGTTCGGGGTGAAGCAGCACTTCGCCGTACACCTTGAAGGCGGCGATGGTGGTCACGCCGGCGACCAGCGAGAACGCGATCAGGTTGACCGGCAGGCCCCACAAATTTCCTTTTTTTACAGCGTCACGATTTTTCGCGTAGCGCGAGAAGTCGCAAAAATTCAGGTAGAGCGCTGCGAAGTAGGTGATCCAGGTCGCGCCCACAGCCATCAGCGCCCAGAACGAGCCCGGCTCGCCGCTGACGCCGGCGTCGCCGGTCTTCTGGAGCAGCACGTCCATCGGAATGCCGTGGGTGAACGAGAAACCGCCAGCCTTCACGCACAGGCCAATCGCCAGGATCAGCATCGCGACCCACACCGCCGGGCCGGCCCAGTCCTGGAACTTGCGCACCGTTTCCATGCCCTTCTGGATGATGAGCAACTGCAGCGCCCAGATGACCACGTAGCAGATCACCTCCAGCCCTGAGTGGCCGAGTACCTGCGTGCCCTTGTGGAACGCCATCAGGCTGTCGCTGCGGATCAGCAACGCGACCATCGCGCCCGACGCGGCCGCCGTTTGCGCGCCGTACCAGAAGCAGGCCACCACGGCGCGCACCATGGCTGCCAGGTTGGCGCCCCACACGCCAAAGGAGGCGCGAGCCAGCACCGGATAAGGCACGCCGGTTTTCTCGCCGGCGTAGCCGATCAGGTTCATGAGCGCGAAGATCACCAGCGAGCCGAGTCCGATCGCCAGCACGAAGTTGATAAAGCTGCCGCACAGCAGGAACAGGCTCGCGGCGAGGTAGTAGCCCCAAAGGCTGTGCACGTCCGAGGTCCAGACGTTGAAGATGCTGAATGCACCCCAGTTGCGCTGCCTGGCGGGCGCGAGATCTTCGTTGTAGAGGCCGGGGGAAGGATCGCGGATTTCCATCTGTCATCTCCTTTGATCTCGTGGAACCAAGGAAACACCGCCCGGCACGTCCGGGCGGAGATCTACCCGCGTCTGAAGCCTGCTGGTATGTCAGAACTGTATGTGCTTTGCCGCCTCGTTTCGAATGGGTTAACCCTGGTTGGAATGCGCGGCGGCGCAAGCCTGCTGGTCATCTAACCGCGACCGAAACAAAACTGCGCGCGCGACCGCGCTGGATCAGCACGGCGACCTGTTTCCCAGCCTTTGCTTCCAGCGCGCTCACGTCCGCCTGCGTTTCGACCAGCGTGTCATTGAGCGACAGGACGATATCGCCGGGCTGGATGCCGGCGCTTGCCGCCGCCCCGTCAACGCCGTCCACCATCAGACCCACCGCCAGATCGTTCGCGCGCCGCTCGTCCTCATTCAGCGGATGCATGCTCAAGCCCAGGCGATCCCCTGAACCGCCTTCGGCGGGTCGAGCTTTGGGGCTTTCCGCGGACACGCCGACCATGACGGTGAGCGTCATCGGCCTTCGATTGCGGATCAGCTTGAGTGTGGTTTTCGTCCCGGGCGGCAAAGCGGCTGCGTTCTCGCCGAGGTCGGTCGAGCGATCAATCGGCTTGTCGCCGATCCGGACGATCACGTCGCCAGGCTTGAGGCCGCTCGCGGCGGCCGTTGTGCCGGGCGCGACGGAATTGACCAGCGCACCTGCCGGTCGCGGCAGGCCGAAGGCCACGGCGAGTCCAGGGCCGACGTCCTGCACCTCTACGCCAAGACCGCCAGGAGAGGTCGCTTGCGCGGCTTGCACCTGCGATCGCACCTTGGCCGCCATGTTGATCGGAATGGCAAGCGCCAGGCTGGGGGACCTGTCCGAGTCCGCGTAAATCTGCACGTCGATGCCGACCACCTCGCCGGCACGGTTGAACAGCGGGCCGCCCGAATTGTCCGGGTTGGCCACGATATCGGTTTGAAAGAAGGGAAAACTGCGTCCATCCTGGAGCGTGCGGGACGTGGCGCTGACAATGCCGGCGGCAACGGTATTCGCGAAGCTGTCGGGCGAGCCGATCGCCAGGACCGATTCGCCGACGCGCACCCGCGACGAGTCGCCAAGTTTGACGGTCGGCAGCTTCGTGGCATCGATCTGAATCAATGCGACGTCGCTCTGGGCGTCGACCGCCAGCACCTTCGCCTTGAACTCGCGTCGATCGGTGAGTCGGACCGTCACTTCGTCGGCTTGATCCACCACGTGAGCGGTGGTCAGAATGAGGCCGTCAGGGGTGACAATAAAACCTGAGCCCATACCCGTGATGGCGCGCGCCGAACCGTCCTGAGACGCCTGCGATTTCGGCGTCACATGCTTGACGAAGGCAAGAAGGGGATCGTCAGCATCGATCACTGCGGGAGCGGGTCCCGACGATGCTTGCTCAGAGGCCGTCGCGCTGATATTCACGACGGCTGGTCCGTATCGCTCCACGATCGTAGGGAAGTCAACCGACGCTGAAGCGCTGGCCGGTGGAACCCGCTTCTCCTTCACAGGCGGCGGAGCGACGGCCGCGGCATTCGCCGTCGGAGGCAGACACAGATAGCCGGAGAGAAACGCCGCTATCAGAGCAGCGTGGAGCAACGTGCGCGCGAGAGTCGGGGCAAACACAATGCACCTCCATGGCGGTCGTGATGCCAGGGACAGGCGCGCGCAATCACAGGCCGATCGATACACGAATGTATCGACCGTGCCGGTACGACAATACGCGACCCTCCCCTACTATGATTTATAGCGGAGAGGCCGGGGAAATTACAGGGAGTGCTAATCCTGGGGTCCGGTTGCGGCCGGCGCAGCGAGTCGCGGCAGCGCCGCGACTCGGCTTGAAGTGCGTGTCGGACATCCGGTTTACGTGACGCCGATTGGCGAGGCGGCGACGCGCGCCGCCGAACACTTAGAACGTCTGCCGGATACCCACTCGAACGAGTGTTTGCACGTTGCTTGCCGACGAAATTCCGTTCCCCACATCGCCAACCGAAGCGGTCGCACTGACCGTATTGCCGAATGCGTCGAGCGTCTTGCCGCTCGCCTTCTGGTAGCCGACGAGGCCGTAAAGTGCCGTGCGCTTCGACAGGAAGTAATACGAGGCGAGGTTGAACTGGTTGTACTTCGGCGCCGACTCGCCCTTGATAGAACTGCCCTGCGTGTAGTCGTAACCTGCGGCGATACGCAGCGCCGGCGTCGCCTGCCAGGACACCGTCGCGCCCGCCGAGTTGAACGTCTCTTTGCCGGAGAACAACGAGAAGCTGCCGGCCTGGTATTGCGTATTGCTGTACGACACGCCGAGCGTCACCTGGCCGATCTGGTATGTGCTTGCAGCTGCAATGATCTGCTGGCTCTTTGCCGACGCAAAGCCTTCGTTGATCGACGAAGCGAATGTGCCGTCATACGCGCTGGTCCAGGCGCCGCCATTGGCCCCGTAAGCATTGGTTGCCTGCATATAGGCCGCGCCGATGGCGAACGGACCATGCGTGTATTGGCCGCCCAGGCTCCACGTGTTCTGGTTCTTGACGCTGCCCGCCTGACCGCCGAAACCGTACAGTGCGCCGAACTGAAGCCCCGAAAATACCGGGCTCGTGTACTTGATCGAGTTGCTCTCGCGCGCCTGATTGTCGATGTTATCCAGATCGCCGGGGTGCGCGCCCATGCCCGTCAGGAAGGTGCCCGCGCTGATGGTGCCGACGAAGTCGACGATCGGATCGTACTGGCGACCCAGCGTGAGCTTGCCGAGTCTGGTGCTCGACAATCCCATCCATGCCTGACGACCAAACTCGCGGCCGCCCTGACCGAGCTGCCCCGTACCGATGTTAAAGCCGTTCTCCAACTGGAACACCGCCGACAGGCCGTCACCCAGGTCTTCGTTGCCCTTCAGCCCCCAGCGATCGCCTGACCAGGTACCGCTCGCAAACCCATAACTCGATCCATTGCTGTAGACGGCCGGCTTGCCTGCCGCGCCCTTGGTCTGCACGACGCGTTGGCCGCTCGTATAGCCAAGACCCGCGTCGACAATCCCGTACAGGGTCACGCTGCTCTGCGCGTATGCGGTGAGCGACAGGCTGCTCATCGCGAGTAATGTAACGGTGGTTTTTTTCATCATGATAAGGATGTCTATTTATTAGAGAGAAGTGATCAAACTGATTGAGATGCCTGTTACATCGGAACCTCGGACGCGAGCCGGTGACTCGCGCCCGTATTCCGTTTCATTCTTTGGCTGTTTGCGTCTGTCTCGCGGCTACAAGCCAGTTCGCCACACTGGCGACGAGCGTATCAACATCGTCGAACACCTCGGCCCCCCGTACCAAAGGTGCGCCTAGCAGGGTGAAGACGGGCTTGTTCCATTGCAGGCCAAGCGCCATCTCTGACAACGTGCCCAGCCCGCCCCCAATCGCGATGAGACAGAGCGAGGCGCGCGCAATCAACGCATTTCGTGTAATACCTAATCCGGTCGGCAGCGCCACGGTAAGAAACGGATTGGCCTCGTTCGCATCGTCCTCGGGCAGCAGGCCGACCACGATGCCGCCCGCGCGTTTCGCGCCGAATGCGGCCGCTTCCATCACCCCGCCTTTGCCACCGCAGAGGATCGTCATGCCGGTGCCCGCTAACGCGTAGCTCAGGCTTCTCGCCGCCTGCAGTTGTTCCGGTGTGGCTTCCCTTGGACCGATCAATCCAACCGGCATCGCATGCCGCATCGGCCCCGTCTGGTGAACCGCCAATCTCTGCAGCGCCAGATACGCTGCGTTGGACCATTCAGTATCGTCGTTGCCGTGCAAGGCATTCTCCTAGTGCCAGAACGCACGTACAAACCGCCATCAACACCAGCGAAAGCGCGGCTGCCTGCGGGAAATCCGTCTGTCCGTCTGAAAGTTTCAGGTACATCAGTAGCGGCAGGATGTTGATCTGCGTCCCGGCGAGCGCGAGTGCAGTACCGTAGGTTCCCAGTGCAATCGACGTAACGAGGCACCAGGCCGCGGCGATCGAAGGCCACAGTTCCCGCAACGCCACGTCGAAGAGCGCCCGCAGCGGTGATGCGCCCAGTGTCAGCGCGGCTTCGATCGGACGGCGGTCCAGGTTGGCGATCGCCGGATAAAGCATCAGCGCTACGCGTGGAATCAGGTAGTACGCGTAAGCCGCAACCAGTCCCGCGCTCGTATAGATCAGCGCTCCGACCGCGGCCGGGTCGGCGCCGAGTCGAGCGACGATGCTCGTCACGAAACCGGCGCGGCCGAAGGCAAGAATGAAGCCGTACGCAATCACCAGACCGGAAAACGCCAACGGCACGCCGAGCAACGCGAGCAACCAGCCGCGCCGCTGCGGCGGCTGTCCGGCCAGCACCATCGCAAGCGGCAGCCCCACCGCCAGCGACACGGTGCCGGCAGCGAACGCCAGCGCGAGCGAGTGACCGAGCGCACTGACCACCAGCGGATCATGGGCGAGGCGCACGAAGGCCGCGCCGTTCCCCTCAGCCGCTGAGACCAGCAATGCGCCGAGCGGCAGCGCAAAGAACAGGGCGAGAAGGAGGCCCGCCGGAACCGCGCCGAAGCGCCGCGCGAGCCCTTCGTTCATCGAGGAAGTCCCCATCTGCCGCACCTTATTTCGCGAGCGCTGCCTGCGCCCACAACTGGTCGACTTCCGCTTTCTTCGCGGCGGCTTTGACTACGTCGAGCGGATGCATCTGCGGCACGTCGGGCATCTTCGCGCGGATGTCCGCGGAGAGTTGCACGTCAGGCACAGCGGGACGCACATACCCTTGCGCGAACAGCGCCTGGCCGACGTCGCTCATGACGAGGTTCAACCACAGACGCGCCGCATTCTGATTCGGGCCGTCCTTCACGAGACTCATGGCGTACGGTGCGGACACCGTGGCTTCCTTCGGGATCACGACTTCGACGGCGTCGCCCATACCGTCGGCGTACTTCGCCTTGAGGCCGTCGTTT
The DNA here is from genome assembly GCF_900116445.1 of Paraburkholderia aspalathi. GTDB lineage: Bacteria > Pseudomonadota > Gammaproteobacteria > Burkholderiales > Burkholderiaceae > Paraburkholderia > Paraburkholderia aspalathi. Next base: position 165,286 of record NZ_FPBH01000008.1, on the reverse strand, counting down.
TCGTAGCCGATCAGGATCGGAATCTCGCCCTTGACGAACTTCGCGTAGGGAGTGGTGCCTTCGACACGCATCACGTTGCCCGCTTCGCGCAACTTGCCGAAAAAGTCGGCACCCGGCTTCGGATTGTCGACGCTACCGCCGAACGCATAAGCCGCAGCAAAGACCGCGACCTGCCCCTGGCCGGTCGAACGCGGATCCAGATAGACCACCGAGTTACGGTACTCAGGCTTGAGCAGATCGGCCCAACCTTGCGGGACGTCCTTGATCAGTTTCCGGTTGACCAGCAGGGCAATGTTCAACGAATGGACCGTGAACCAGCGGCCGTCGCGCTCGCGAAACACCGGCGGCAGTTTGTCGAAATTGAGCGGCTTGAACGGCGCCACCACGTCCTTGTTGACGGCGTCCAGCGCGGAGGCTGCAAAGTAGTACGCAGTGTCGGCCTGCGGACGCCGCCGCGACTTGTCGAGCGCCACCACGGTCGCCGCCGAGCCGATGTCGTTGTACGTAATCTCGACCTTCGGATAGCGCTTTCTGAACTCGGCGAACAGCGCCTTCCAGTTGGCCCATTCGGGACCGGTGTCGAACGACACGACGAGCCCTTCATCCGCCGCCTTCGCGTACAACGCTTCTTCTCCGGGGTAAAGCGGTGCGGCCGGCGCGGCATGAGCGCCAGACGCGGCAGTCAGTGCCGACAACGCACAAACAACTGTGGCGATGCGGCGGACTCGCGACAAAAGACTAAGCCCTGCAAACATTCTGGTTCTCCGTCAAACAAGGAAGGTGAATTAGCAAAATTGACTGGTCTGCGCGGGCAGTACGCGCAGGTGCTCGGGGTCGATCGCGATAGAGTGTTCGGCAAGACGGCGCCCTTCGCACAGAAGCGGCTTCTGCGTGGAATCCGGAACGAAGTCGTAGCGGCACGTCGCGCCGAAGTAGCGCACCTCGGCGCGGCGGCCGGCGAGCCGGTTGACAGCGTCCGCTGGCGGATCGGGCTGCACGTGCTCGGGACGAAGCAGCACCTCGACCTGGTCGCCGGGACGGAAAGCACGGGTATCGGCGGACAGCAGCGCAAAGGAAACGTCGACCGTGCCGTTCGCAATCACGCGCCCCGGCATCACGCTCGAATGACCGACGAAGCGTGCGACCTGCGTCGATACCGGTTGCTCGTAGAGACGCTCGGGCGTATCCACCTGCAAGACACGCCCGCCGTCGACCACGGCCACGCGGTCCGCAAGACTCAACGCTTCGTCCTGATCGTGCGTGACCAGCAAGGTGGTGGCGCCGCATGCGCGCTGCAGCGTGCGAATCTCGTCGCGCAGCTGCTGGCGGATGCCTGCGTCGAGCGCGGCAAGCGGTTCGTCGAGCAGCAGCACCTTCGGTTCGAACGCCAGCGCGCGAGCCAGCGCGACACGCTGCTGTTGGCCGCCCGACAGCAAGGTCGTACGCCGCGCGGCGTGTTCGCCAAGACCGACCCGTTCGAGCATGTCGAGCGCGCGAGCCCGGCGTTTCGCAGCATCGATGCCGCGCATCCGCAGCCCGTAGGCCACGTTGTCCAGCACGTTCAGATGCGGGAAAAGCGCGTATTGCTGGAACACCATGCCGACCTCGCGGCGCCACACCGGAACGCCCGCCACATCGCGCCCGTCGATCGCGATGCGTCCTCGATAGCCGTCCAGCAGACCCGCGGTCAAGCGCAGGATTGTCGACTTGCCGGAACCGCTGCGGCCCATCACCGCGACCAGTTCGCCCGGCGTGACCGACAGCGTGACGGCTTCGATACCGTGTTGCGCGCCGGGATAAGTAAAGCTCACGTTGTCGAAATGGAGGCTCATCGTTTTACTTCAGTCGTCGGACAGTGTTGATCGATACCAGGGTCGCGATCACCGCTAGGCAAAGCAGCACCACGGTGGCGGCACACGCCATGCCGGTCGCGCCGTAAAACGCCTGCAGCAACACGACCGGATAGTTCCGGTAGCGAAAACCGGCGATCAGGTTGGACACCTGAAATTCTCCGATCGACAGTGCGGCCACCATGACGAGTCCCGAGAACAGGCTCTGCCGGAGGTTGGGCAAAACGATCGTGAAGAACTGCCGCAGCGGCGTGGCGCCGAGCGTCGCAGCGCAGGCTTCGAGGCGCGCGATGTCGAGGTGGCGCAAGTCGCTAAGCAGTGTTTGCGTGAGGTACGGCAAAGTCAGCACCGTATGGGCAGCAATCAGCAACGACAACGATCCGAGCCATGGCAGCGTGTCGCCGCTGAAGATGGCGATGTAACCGAAGCCCAGCGTGAGCGCCGGCACCCCGACCGGCAGCAACGCGACCAGCCGCGCGGTCATGCCGCGCCCGGAGAGCGAGTGGTAGTGCAGCGCATACGCGAGCGGCAAACCGATCACGGCAGTCGCGCAACAGCAGGCCAGGGCGACCATCAGGCTCACGCCGAAAGCACGGCGGAAACTCGCGTTGGCGGCAAGGTCGGCGAACCAGTGTCCGGTGACGCCGGTCGGCAGCATTGTGTTGGTCCACGTTTCACCGAACGCGCCGATCAGCAGCAGAGCGATCGGCAGCAGCATATAGATCGCGAAGAGCACCACTACGGCCTGAAAGACGACGCGCTGGATCGACGCAAAGCGCCCGCTGCTGTGACGAGCGGGAACATGGGGCTGGATGACCGGTGCGGCAGGCGTTTGCATGCAAGCTTTCCTAGTGAAACGGATGGAAACCCGCGCGCCCTGACAGGACGGGGCGCAAGATTTCGATTTGCTTGCAAGTGTGCGGATGCGACATGGCGTCGTCATGAAAAAAACGTACAAAACACGCATTGCGCTGTGCGCATCCGGAATACTTCGACGCCAGAACGATGAAACACCTTTACCCGAACCTCACCGAATTACTCGCCTTCACGAGCTCCGCCAAGCATCTGAACTTCTCGAGAGCAGCGCGCGAACTGGGACTGACGCCGAGCGCAGTCAGCCGGCAGATCGCCAGCCTGGAAGATTCATTCGGTGTGCAGCTTTTCATTCGGGACGGCCGCAATCTTGCGCTCACCCGGGCGGGCGGCCTTTACCTCGCGCGCGTGGCCACCCCGTTGCGAGACCTGGGCAACGCGTCGCTCGAACTCATGAGCGCCGCCGGGCAGAGCGACGTGCTGACGATCGCGAGCGTGCCGACGTTCACGACCAAATGGCTGATTCCCCGGCTACCGGAATTCCTTTCAAGCACCCCGGGACTCACGATCAGCTTCAGCCGGCACCTGGCGCACGGCGATCCGTTTCCGTTGGATCTGGACGCGGCTATCCGCTATGGCGATGGAAGTTGGGAGGGCGTCCAATGCGATTACATCGACGGGCGTACTTTTCTGTTGGTCTGCGCGCCTGAATGTCAGCAAAAGTATGCGTTGCGCCGGTTGCAGGATGCCGCGCGCGTGCCCCGACTGCTGCACAGCCAGGCTGAACAGGTATGGAGTCAATGGGCCGAGTTCTACGATGTGCGCGACATGCATGTGCTTGCGGGCCCGCGCTTCGAGCAATACTCCGTGCTGATCCAGGCAGCTCAGGCCGGTCTGGGACTAGCGCTCATCCCAGCCTTTCTCGTGCGCGACAATCTCGCCGCTGGCACGCTTGTCGAGCCGCTGACGGCCCCGATCGACGTCGATCATGGACACTATCTCTGCTATTTCCCGGGGCGCATGAAAACACAACCGGGGTTGAAGCGGTTCCGGGAATGGATGTTGTCCAAGGTCTGAGAGTCGATACGCCAAGACACACATCGGCGGGCGCCAGTGCGCCGCTTTGCGGGTACCCGTGTTGAGCCTAAACTAGCCGGATACCTTCGGCCCCCTCGGACCTCATGCCCCGTCGCGAAGACCATCACGCCCAGCCGCTTGCCTCGTGCGCCACACCGGTTGGCGCCGACGCGTTGCAAGACCCGGCCCTGCTGCGCCGCCTGCTACGCGCCAAGGACCGCATGGACGCCGCCGCGCACGAGGCCTGGCCCGTCAAGCGCCTCGCCGAGGTCAGCGGCGTCTCCGAGGCCCATTTCGCGCGCTCCTTCAAGCGGGCCTTCGGCCTCCCACCGCACCGCTACCTGCTGACGCGGCGCATCGAGCAGGCCACCACCCTCCTGCGCGACACCGAGCTCGGCATCACGGAAATTGCCTTCGCCACCGGCTGGGAGAGCCTCGGCACTTTCGGCCGCATCTTCCGTGACATCACCGGTCAAAGCCCCAGCGCCCTGCGCCTCGAGGCTCGGGCCAACATGCCTCTGCTCGACCGTGTGCCCGCCTGCGTCCTCAAGGCCGCGCAACGCCCCGACCTCAACATCGCAGTTTTGGAGAAGCGCCGCCGCATGGCCAAAGATACATTCTGACCATCAACCAGGGAGGTGCCATGAACCAAGGTGTAAATGTCGTGGGCTTGTACGTCGATAACCAGGACGAAGCGCTCACGTTCTACGTCGACAAGCTCGGATTCCGCGTCCACACGGACGTGCGCAACGGTCCCTACCGCTGGCTCACGGTCCAGCATCCGGATCAGCCCTCGTTCCAGCTCGGCCTGTTCACACCCGGGCCACCCATCCACGACGACGCTACTGCGCAAACCTTGCGCGCCATGGTCGCCAAGGGAGCCATGCCGCCCCTGGTTCTCTCAGTGGACGACTGTCGCGCCAGCTACACCCAGCTGAAAGCCCGCGGCGTGGAATTCACGCAGGAGCCGATAGACCGCTTCGGCAGCGTCGATGCCGGTTTCCGCGACCCTGCCGGCAATGGCTGGAAGATGATCCAGGCGCCGAGGAGCACGAAATGAATACCAGCGCCTGGATTCGTCGGTCCCACCGGTGGATATCCATCGCCTTCACGCTGACGGTTATCGCCAACTTTGTCGCCATGGCCCGGGGAAGCGGTCTCCCGCCGCCCTGGATCACCTACGCGCCGCTGCTGCCGCTGGCCCTTCTGTTGCTCTCGGGGCTCTACCTGTTTGCTTTGCCGTACTTCAGCCGCGACCGCAGCCTTCGTAGCCCGCAGCGCTCTGTTGGAGACCAGGAGGCGCCGCTCGCCTGAAGAACGGCCCTATCGTGCGAGCTGAGCCTGCCTGGGCGTTGGTGATAAGTCTAGTGGGTCGAGAACACTGAAATGCCGCCGTTGGGGAAGCCTGCCGCGCCGGGCTGGAACGGCACATACACTTGCCCAAGCGAACTGTCGATGGCGACAGAATGCGCGCCTGTGCCCACCGCAATCTTAAAGAACAACTGCCGTGATGCACCATCGATTACGCCCATCTGCGGACTAAACCCTGAGGCGGCGGCAATCCCGCTCGTCACGTAGTGCCGGGCCGGCAGGAAATAGCGGTTGGACGCCGGATCGTAACCGACCTGGTCCACCCCGCCAAATGGCAGGCTGGCCTGAATTGCGCCACTCGTGCGATCGAGGATCAGCGTGATGAGCGGATCGCCGGCGGGTGGATCGCATCCAATGAGCACGTCGTTATTCGGACCAAGCACGATGCCCGTCGGTCCGCATTTCCCCAACGGAAACGACTTGCTGACAGCAGGACTTCCCGCCACCGCCGAGCTGGCCGTGATGACATCGAGTTCGCCCTCGGGATTGGCAGCGGTCCCGTCGTTGTTAATCAAAAAGCTCTTCGAGGCAGAATCATATGTGCATGCTTCCAGCCCCGACGAACCGTTGAAAGGCAGCTTGACCAGCACCGTTTGTGTCAGCGTGGAAATGAACGTGACGAACGGCGGTGAGTCTCCAGGACTCGCGTACATCACGAGATGATCGTCAGGATCGTAGCAACCCTCGTCGACGCGCTGTCCGGAATTACTGATGGTGATGGTGTTGACCGTCTTTTGCGCAGCCGTATCGATCACCTTGACTGAATCGACGTCGCCGGCATAGATCGTGTTCGTGCCGGTGATACCTACAATTCCGTCCGGACCGGACTCGTTTGTCGTGGCGCCGGCACCGATGAATGGACCCGGGATCTGGGCGATCAACGTGTTCGATTTGGTGTCTACGACATCGACTGCTTTGTTGTTGCGGTCAGCAAGAAAGTACTTGCCGGCCTCGACGTAGCCGATGTCGAAACTGAATGGCGGGCTCGAAGCATTGGGCACGGCGATATTCGTCAGTAGCTTTGGCGATGTCGGTCCGCTGACGTTATCCCCACCGCCACAGCCGGCCAATGCGGCCGCAGCGAGCAATATCACGGCCATCAGGCGCTTTTCCATCAATTCGTCTCCTTTCCGTTTATTGGCTTGACCGCTGGTCTACGGACTGGCCTGAGTATTTGACTTTTCCACCGCTTTCGATCGATGAACCATTTCTTAAGGAATCTTAAGAAATGTCCATCTGAACAGATAACAACATTCCCCATCGATGCGGCTGTATGGCTCACACAATGGCGGCGCAGTGGAAAATCGGAAAGTAAAACTTATTTATGGTCTGCATTCAGTGAACGCCATACCTGTAATGGATCTGAAACATTCCATGGCGCTTGCTCATCTCGCCGATGTTGGTATTTTCAGACGGCGATTCACTCAATACGCCGAAAGAGGTAATCAACGATGGCTTGTGAGGTCCGCGAACTTCAGTGACCGAAATAGATCGAGTGAGTATTTACGGTTGCCGTCGGCGCACCCGCCTGCGATGAGCCATCCGACGTTCCGCCTACATCCGTGCTCCCCTGCGCCGCGACATTCTGCGTTTGAACACGCGCCTCTGCTGCCTGAATATCGTCTGGGTAGTGCACGTCTTTGGCGGCCGGGCGGTAGCCGGCCTGTTCTACGCGAATCAGATCCGCGCGTACGTCGGCCCGTGTTAGCGGAGCCGTAGCGTCCTGCGCGAAAGAGGCAACTGGAGCGGCGAATACGCCGGCAATCAACGCTGCATAGATAAGGGTCTTCATGATGAAATATCTCCCGAACTTGAGTTTGGTCAGCTTCACGCCACTGTGACTGAAGCCTCCGATCTCACCACCTCGTAGAAACGTGAGTGAGTGCTCCTTATTCTGTACGGTGAAGATGGATGCACGCTGACGCTCACATTACATTGGTGTCATGTTCGCTTCAGCAGCCCCCGTTTCTCGCTGCAAGAGTGAAGATTAAGGGGTTATCCTTCGACACTCACAGCGACACATGCACGTCGATCGTTGACAGTCAGTCGCCTGGCATTTTTTGAGGGTGAATTTTTTACTTGTCACAACTCGTCCGTTGTTTCATGCGGGAAATATAGCCATGGATTATTTTGCCGCGGTACGGGCCTTCATTAACGCAGCCGAACTGCAGAGCTTCAGCAAGACGGCCCATGAAATGGCAGTCAAGACCTCGACCGTCTCGCGCTACGTCAGCGAGCTCGAAAAGGATCTGGGCATTGCCCTCTTCAACCGGTCGACGCGAGGGCTCGTTCTGACCGAAGGCGGCAGACTGTTTCGCGAACACGCCATGATTGCCCTGCAGGCGCTCGACGACGCACGCCAGGTTACGTCATCGTTGAATCTCACACCGCAAGGCGTGCTGCGCGTCACGATGCCCTCGGCATTCGGACGCCGGCATATCGTGCCGCATCTGCCGGCGTTCATGACGCGCTACCCCGACATTGACCTCGATATCGTGTCGACCGATGAAACGCTCAACATGATCGAAGCCGGCATTGACGTGGCAATCCGTATCGGCGTGTTGCCCGACTCTTCGTTAATGGCTAAACGCATTGCGCCGCATCGTCGTATCGTCTGCGGCAGCCCGGCGTATTTCAAGCGCGGCGGGATGCCTCGTGTCCCTGAAGATCTGGCCGCGCACGATACGCTTCGCTTGCCCCTGCTGCCGGACGACAAATGGTCTTTCACCCGCGTCGTGGATGCACAGGCGTCGCCGGAACAGGTGCTGGTGGAATTGCAAGGGCGCTTGCGCGCAGACGACTCCGAAGCCGTACTGGAACTCGCTGTGGCCGGCTGCGGCCTGGCTCTTCTGCCGACTTGGCTCGCGTCTACAGCCCTGCGCGAAGGGCACCTGCTGCACGTGCTGCCTGAATGGGAAGCACGCACGGGGCGAGCCGAACCCGCAGTCTGGGCGGTCTACCCGCCGAAGAAAATCGTCTCGTCGAAAGTGCGCGCGTTCGTGGATTTCTACGCCGAGATGTTTGGCGAGCCGCCGTACTGGGACGACGGACTCGCGTTGGCGCTTAAGGCTTAACGGGCGAAGCGAATGTCGAGCGTGCGCAGCCAGGTCTGCAAGCCGGCATCCTGGATCGGGATCACATAAGCGTTTTCGTTCGTTTCATTGAAATGCGCATGCCAGTATCCCGGCGGCGTAACAAACGCCATCCCGGCTTCCCAATCGACGCGGGTCGGATTCACGATATTGCCGTTCTCGTCCAGTTCGGTACCCACCAGCGTATAGACACCTGGCTGGCCCCCGGCGATAAAGTCGAGTGCAATCGACTGGTGACGGTGCGGCTTCTGGATCGAGTTGGGCGGCACAATGCCGAACATGGCCCACAACACATGCGTGACCGTTCGCGTCTGCGGGAAATTGGCGTTGCCCATCAGCACGCTGATGCGGTTGCGGCGGCCCGCATTGGCCTCTTCCGAAACCCTGCGCAATTCCGCCTGCGCCTGGGCGGCCGGGTAGAGCGTCGGCGCAAAGCGCGCGCGGACGCCGGTCGTGCCGAGATAGGTGAGCAACGGCGCGTCGTTGACGTAATAGAGCGTGGCCGTCGCTGCGGCGGAAAGCACGGCAGCATCGCCGCCTGGCAGCGTGAAGAAATCGCCCTGCGCGAATGGGAAGCTTGTTTCGGCCTGCGTCACGCTGCCGGTCCCGCTAATGACGTAGCAGACCTGCGAGGTCGCGTTCGGGGCAAGCGTCAATGCGTCACCTGCGTTGATGCGCAGAAAATTGGCGCTCAAACCAGGGCCGGTCGCGGGGCCGGGGCAACCCAACTCCGCGGAGAGGTCGAGCGGCACAACTCGCGTTGCGCCATCCGCGTACAGCGAAGGCGGGAAATTGCGGAAAGGCACGCGCGAGATGAGCTTCGCGCCGATCGGATTGGCGGACGACGTGTACTCGAAGTATTGCGCGTCCAAGGTTGCAGTAGCGGGTTCGGCGAGAAGCGCCGGGGACGTCCTGGTCAACATGGTCTGCTCCTTTGGGTTAGGCGGATTTCGTCCGGGTCCCCTCATGAAGTTGGGGTTAGCGTCCGAAAGCTGACCTGACTATAGGTGCGGGCCGCTGGCCTCAGAAGTGCCGGAAATCGAAATCACTTTTGCGCAAAGGGGCATACCGTGCGTACGCTTTGGAGCAGTAGCTGGTTGTTCGAGATGGCGGGCGATACGATCGTTACCTTCTTGCCTAAACAGGGTCGGCCCCGGGATCGCTAACGCGGGCGGCCGTATAAATCAACCACATCAAATGGCCCATTTGCCGTTCAGTGACCTTCCGCCCGTCGGTCTGATGGACGACGACAATGTCGTTCACGGGATCGACCACCACGAACTGGCCACCGTGACCATCGGCCCAGAAACCACCGGGTGGCAGATCCATCACCGCAGTGCGTCGATCGGCCAATCCGGTCCACCAGAGATAGCCATATCCGGAATGAAGGTGATTCTCCGACCGGGCCCGGGTACTTTCGCTGACCCAGCTCGCGGGAACAATAGCCTCGTTGTTCCATTGGCCGGACCGAAGGTATAGCAAGCCGAAACGAGCCAGGTCGCGCGCACTCAGGTGGAACAGATAGGCCGGATACATGGACTCCGGTCCACGGACGTAATGCCCATCCTGCGGACGATAATCCTGCATCCCGATCGGACTCGCAATGCGCTGCCGGAAGCTCTCGAAAATCGATGCCCCGACCGCACGTTCATAAATCGCACCGAGGACATTGAAATCCCAGTTGTTGTAATACCAGAACGTGCCGGGAGGATGACTACCGCGAGCAGGCCGCAGTCGCTTCTCCCCAACTGTTTCGTAAAGCGCCGGATGATATACGCCGGAACGCGCCTGGAGTAACTGCCGAACCGTTGCTTCTTTCTCTACATCGGTCAGACCGGGAGGCGTGTCGTCGATATTCAGGCTTGCCAGGCTTGCGTCGAGATCGATTTTTTTCTCCGCCACGGCGATGCCAATCAGCGCACTGAGAAGGCTTTTACGTACTGAATTGACCTGTAGCTTGCGAGCAATGTCACCCAAGCTGTCAAGCATGCGGCCGCGATGCACGATGACGAGCGTCGCTGTGCCGATCGATTGAGCATAGGCATGGGCCTGCGCGAGCGCATCGACCGACCATCCTGCCTGCTCGGGCGTGATGCGGTCCCACTCTGCTCCCGGCCAATCTATCGCGTCGAATGACTGGCCCGCGAAAGAGATAGGGCTCTGCGCCAGCAGGTCGGCTATGGCAAGTGCAAGGAAGGCCCTGCGGGTAACTTTCAAACTTATCTCCTGTAGCCAACGCACATTGTTGCCATCCGAACGCAGAACGTTTCAGGATTAACTCCACGAGCCCTTTGGGGCCACGTATCGCTGCGGCTTGGAACGCTATCAAAGAATCATTTCGTCCACTCCGCTTTTAAACGACGGAACTACCGATTTTCCGTTGGCAAGGAGATCAGCACAATCTTGCTGAATATTACGAAGTGGGACGCACGTGGGTAAGACCCCTTCGCACACACGAAGAGATTCAATGTCGCACGTTAGAGACCGGCGACAGTTGCTGGTGACTATCAAGTAGGTGAGGAAACACCGATCGGCAACGTACCGCGCGATGTCAGTTTGTCGCTGCCCGCATTGCCCGATATTCGCGTCGCACGATATCCATTAGTTCCTCGACGGATGTGCTGGCTGCTTCCCGCTGGTAAGTGACACGTCCGCGCTGCATCAGCATCACGCGGTCCGCGATGTCGAGTGTCTGCGCGTAGTTGTGCATAATCATGATGATGGACAGGCCACCTTTATTCTTGAGTCGAAGGATCAGGTCGATGATCAGTCCGGCCTCGCGGGCGCCCATCGCGGCGAGCGGCTCGTCGAGCAGCAATATCCTGGCATTCGAATTGACCGCACGCGCAACTGCGATAGCCTGTCGCTGTCCTCCGGAAAGCTGCTCGACCGGCAGGTCGACCGAAGGCACGTGCACGCCGATTTCTTCAAGACACTCCGCAGCACGGGCACGCATGGCGCGATTGTTCAAGAGACGAAACGGGCCTCGACGTATGATCTCCCGATTCAAAAACATGTTGTGATAAATGCTCAGCGAATTGGCGAGCGCCAAATCCTGGTAGACGCATTCAATGCCGAGTGAACGGGCGTGATCGACCGAGCGAAGCATGGTCTCCTCGCCACCTACAAAAAGCTTGCCGCTGGTCTGCTGATGAAACCCGGTCAGAATCTTGATCAAGGTCGATTTGCCCGCCCCGTTGTCACCCAGCACGCCAAGGATCTCTCCTTGTCTTAGCGTCAGCGACACGCCGTCGAGCGCGGTGACCGCGCCGAAACGTTTGACAATATCCTCACCGCGCAGCGCCTCCAGCACCTCGGCCATCACAACTCCCCTTTGCGCGCGAGACGAACCACGTGGATGTTGAAGATCATGGCCCCGAGGATCGCCGCGCCGAGAATCATGTTGAAGGTGAAGGCGTTGATGCCGATCAGCGTGAAGCCGTCGTTGAGAATGCCAAGCACCGCCGCACCGATCAACCCACCGATGATCGTGCCCGATCCACCGGCGAGCGGCGTGCCGCCAATCACGGCGGCGGCAACGGCAAGAAACATGATCTGATTTCCGCCCGCTTGTGGATCGATCGACGTGATGCGAAAACCCTCCAGAATCCCGGTCAAACCGGCCAGTAACGCGGCAAGAATAAAGTTGCCGAGCTTCAGCCGCCTGACCTGTATCCCTGCTTCGCTCGCGCCCAGCGGATTCGCGCCCGACGCGATCGTATGCAAACCCCAGCGTGTATGACGAAGCAGCACGTGCATGACCGCGGCAATGGCCAGCGTCCAGATGATCTCGCTGTATCCCCATCCCCCCATGACCGCCGCAAATACTGAATCCTCCGGTGGCGAAACCGGTGTACCTCGCGAGATCGTCAGCGTGAGGCCGTTCACGAAGAACAACGTACCGAGCGTCGTCACAAAAGATGGGATGCGCAGATAGACCGTCACCGCGCCGTTAATGAGCCCGACGAGGCCCGCCGCAATAACGCCGGTGAACATCGCAAGCCATGCCGGCAAACCTGCCTCGAGAGAAAAATGCATGATGAAAGGCGCAAACGCAAAAACCATCCCGGCGGAAAGATCGATCTCTCCCCCGATCATCAGCATGATTTCACCAAAGGCAATGATCGCCACCGGGGCGATGAACTGCGAGAGATTCTGCAGACTCGCGCCGGTCAGCAGGAAGTCATGGTTGACTGTCTCGAAGTAGATGCAAAGGATGAGTGCGACGGCAAGGATGCGAATTTCGCTGGAACGTCCGAGCGCGCTTGACCAGCGCCTCGGGCGTTTAGCGGGGGGTTGATTCGGCACGGCAGAGCTCACCCTTTGATCGCGCCTGTGCGTGGCACGATCTGGGCCTTCGTGCTTTTGCCTTCATAGCGCGTCGAAGTGGTCAGGTAAGGATCGACGGTGCCCTTGGTGACGAATTTCAGACCGGTGTTGATATTGGCCGGCCCAACGAGCCCGCCGGATGAAAGAAAGATGAAGGCCTCCAGCACCGTATAAAAACCCTGTACATAGGGTTGCTGGTCGATCGTGAAGTCCAGGAATCCTTCGTGGATCAGATCGACCGTGCGCGGCAACAGATCAAAGCCCCCGCCGTGCACACCTTTGGCGGGCAAATTGGATTCTTTCATCACCTCGGCAACGCCTTGGGTGCTGCCCGCATCCACGGCAAACATGCCTTTGAGATCCTGGTGGCCGAGAAAGAAGGACTTGATCTTCGATAGTTCTTCGTTGACGGTCGCACCGGTTGCGATGGTCTGCACGTCGATCTTCTTGCCCGATTTCTTGATGGCGGCCGCTGCGCCGTCAAGCCGGGGCTGAATGTTGAGCTGGCCGGGCGTGGCGATAAAGAGCGCGACGAGGCCGCTGTCGATGAGGCTGACAATTCGCTCGCCCATCTGGTAGCCGGACAGATAAAGATCCTGACCGATATAGGCAAGGCGCGGATTCGTCGAACCCGAGGGCGCGTCAGCGTTGTAGGCGAACACGGGAATGCCGGCGTCGAGCGCGGCCTGGATGGGCTTGTCGAACGCTTTGGGATCGACGATCGGTACGGCGATCGCGTCAGCTTTGCCGGCAATCGCGGCGTTGACCGCGTTCACCATTTCGCCGATGTCGGCATTGGCCGAGCCGGTCCATTGATAGTCCATGCCCAGCAACGCGGTCGCATCCTGAATGCCGTATTGCGTGGGAACGAAGAACGGATTCGTTGTGACGTGGTTGACGAATACGATCTTCCACCGTTTGTGCGCTGGGAACGATCCGGCTTCAGCCGCCTGCGCCGGTGTGATCATTCCACCCATCAGCGCCAATGCTGCGGACAGGCCCGCGCCCTGCAGCAAGCCGCGACGCATGCCTTGCACTTCGTCCTTTTGGTTTCTTTGGTCCGTTTGGTCTTTGTCTTCCTTCGCTTGCGCCATCTCAGTCTCCCGTCTCTCAGTTGTTGAACACTTCAATGTCCATGACGGCGCAAGCAGGAAAAGCCCCGGCAAGAACAGCACCGGAGCCGGGAATCATTCCTTTCATGAAACCCACGTGCACGCGCGTACGCATGACTACCCTCCAGAAAATGCTATATCACGCCCTATTGCCTACTAATCGATGTATACCCTTAACTAGTCGGACTAATTAAATTTTTGCGGTGCAGCGCAGTGCTCTGTATTCGCGTCCCGCCGTGCTGCGCAACACAATGACAGGATGGGCCTCACTCGCCAGCCACAGGTCGTGCGTTGTCGAAATGATCTGAACGATAGGCCACTTTAATAGTATTACTATCCAGTTAGCATCTGGAAGGAAAGAGACAGGAAGAACGAAGCGCTTCGCTCAATGGTTGGGCTCAGCCGACCCGTTCGTATCAGGGTTCTGTTTGAAACTGGCTGCCGGTTTCCAGAACGCGCTCGGCGTCTACGCGCGCATTGTCGAGCTGGACCAGACTTGCATGTCGCGCGCCCAACGGGTCACGACTCTGGATTGCAGTAAGAATCGCCTTGTGCCGCGGCAACGAAAGCGCGTGCGTGTCGGGATGACGACTCGTCAGCTTGATCGATTCCGTCAGGGCAAGCGAGAGCATGTTGCCGATATAGGCCAGCAGGTCGTTGTGAGTAGCCGCCATGATGGCGCGGTGAAACTCGAGGTCGGGATCCAGTAGCGCGCTTGCGGTTTCGGCGCGCTCCATCTGATCGTAAGCCGATGCAATACGCGCAAGATCGTCGCTAGTTGCAGCCGTGGCGGCGAGCGCCGCTGCCGCGGGTTCGATCACGCGGCGTACGGTCAGGAGTGAGCTGAAGAATTCGCCTTCCGGAACACTGTTGATCGTCCAGAACAGGACATCGGGGTCAAGCATGTGCCATTCCGCGCGAGGCTTCACAACACTGCCTACACGCGTTTTCGACACGACCAGCCCTTTCGCCACGAGCACACGGGTGGCCTCGCGCAGCACGGGGCGGCTAACGCCGTACCGCTCACACAGGTCGGCCTCTGCAGGCAAGCGCTGGCCCGGCTGCAGCTTGCCGCCGACGATATCCATGCCGAGCTCCTGCACGATGCGGCCATGCAGGCTCTTGCGCTGCTGCAGATGACGATAGTCCATGGTCAACGATCGCGGTCGTGTCCGGCTCAGTTTTTGCGCCGACCGGTGCGGCGTTCTGAATGGCACTTACCTCGTCGTCGACACGGATAGAGCTGGGTAGCGTGGAGATACTTGCCGGTCCAAGCATAGCACGCGACATTTGGCGCTAATCGAGTCCAGCTCGATTGGCTAGTGCCCGGCTAGCAGGACATTGGCAATGACACCCGTCGCGATGGCGGCGAGTACATAGTCCCCGTTCACGCCGACCCATTGATACCCGCGCGGCGGCGCTTGCAGGCCGTGTTCGTGCCAGTTGTCGACAACGTAATTACGGTCGCGATACTCCGTCGGAAGCCGCTCACCCTTGTGCCAGTCGTTGTGAGGAACGGGACCGCCCGGCCCTCCTAAAGACGCATCGTGCGGCGCAGGGCCGCGGCCATGTCCATGCTGGTCCCCGTGACCCGGATTCGGTCGGTCGTGCGAAGGCTGGCCGTGGCCGTGATTGTCGTCATGCTGCTGCGCAAAGACGGCTGTGGACGTGCCGAGTAACGAAATGATTAAAAGTGGTGCGGCGATTGTCAACTTCATGGCTTTGCCTCTGAGAGAATGACGCGATAACAGCGTGGCGCTCGAAGCTCTGTCTGCCGTGAAACGCCTGCTGCGTGTCAATTACATGGCTACGCGACGTAGTTCGCTCATCAACGCTCACCACGTCCGCGCTGGCAGATAATGTCATAAGAATGCCTGTTCGCCAAAACCGCGCCTGGTGGCTTCACGGATTCGCGTTGCGTGACACAGTGGCGTCATCGGAACGTGTGCTGACGGCGCTAGCCGAGTTGGCTCTGAAGTTTACTTTCCTTACTGTTCGATTTGCCCCGCTGCAATGTCCTCGAGCGATCTTCCGCGTGTCGGCACTCCCATGAGTAGCACGGCCATCGCACCCGTCAGCAGCACCAGCGTTGTCGCGCCGAACACTCCGCCAAAGCCCAGTTTCGGATAGACGTACCCAACGAGGATAGGCGCAGCAATCGCGCCCAGCCGGCCCACTGACGAAGCGAGCCCGGTGCCCGTTGCGCGCACGTCGGTGGGAAACACCTCGGGCGTATAGGCGTAAACGCCCGCATAGGTGCCGTTCATGAAGAACGACAGCAGGATTCCCGACACCATGATGCCGGCATCCGTACCCGTCAACGCAAGCCCAAGCGCCGATACGCCGCCCAAGATCATGTATGACGCGATCGTCGCCTGCCGGCCGATCTTCTCGTTAAGCCACGCGCCTGAAAAATATCCCGGGATCTGGGCAAGGTAAATCACGAGCGAATACGAAAAACTCCGCGTGATCGTCATCCCGTTCTGAACCAGCAAGCCGGGAATCCACGTGAAAAAAGCGTAGTAGCTAAACGTGATGGATAGCCACATCAGCCACGTCATGGCTGTGATGCGCGCGAGCTTCGTCGCCCACAACGCCTTGACGTTCGCGACGATCGAGGCTCGTCCGGCTGCGAGCGGAACGGTTCCGTCGCGCACCGGAGACAGCGGCTCCAATTGTATGCCCGCTTGAGTGACCTCCGCCTCCATCCTCGACACGATCGCATCGGCTTCCGCATGCCGGTCACGCGCCTCGAGCCAGCGTGGCGACTCGGGCAACGCACGGCGCCACCACAGCAGCATCAGAATGGGCAGCGCGGTGATGACCATCACGGCGCGCCATGCATTGGGCGCGAGCGGGATCACCAGATAGCCGAGCAGTGCAGCCGCCACGAAGCCGAAGGAGAAAAACCCTGCGAGGCTGCCCGTGAAACTCCCGCGATACCGCCGCGCGACGAACTCGGAGAGAAACGGCGCGACGATGGCGCTCTCCGCGCCCGTCCCCAAGCCGGCGACGATCCGCGTCGCGAGAAAAAATCCCCAGTCGTTCGCGAATGCACTGGCTAGCGACGCGACGCAGTAAATCACAAGCGCATACATCATGACCTTGCGCCGGCCGATGACATCGCCGAGCATGCCCGCCAGCATCGCGCCGACGAAATAGCCGATGAACGTGCCGCTTCCCAGTACGCCCGTCTGTACGCTCGTCAGCCCCCATTGCGTGCGCAACACGGGCAGCAGGAAAGCGAGCACGGCGGCGTCCATCGCATCGAAGGTGTAGCCGAGGCCGCCCATCAATAGCAGACGGCGGTGAAAAGCTGAAAACGGCAAGCGCTCGATGCGGGCGGAAATCATCGTCATGAACAGGCTCCGATAGGGACTGTGGGGCACCGCGGACGAGCGTACTACGGTCAATATCTTTCGAGTTCGTTGACGAAGAGCCGGCCATCCTTCATCACGAGAGGAATGTGCTCACCTTGGCCCAACAGGCAATCGACGGACTTCAGAGGATTGCCGTCGACCACCAGCACATCGGCATGGGCACCCGGCATGATTCTGCCGAGCTTGTCCTGCATGCCCAGCACTTCCGCGCCAACCAGGGTCGCGCTTGCGATCACCTCGGCTGGAGAGAGAACCTCGGCCAGGATCCGGAATTCATCGCTTTGCAGACGCTGTGCCTCCCCGAGCAAATCCGTACCGAAGCCCATCTTGACCCCGGCGCGCTTCATGATTTCAATCGAGTGCATGCCGGCGCCGTGTACGTCCGCGACCTTGGCGATACTTTCCGGCGGCAAGCCATACTTCTCGCCTTCGCTTGCAAGGGCGTCGTAAGTAACAAGGGTTGGCACAACATACGCGCCATGCTCCGCAACGAGGCGGGCCGTCTCATCGTCAATCAGATTGCCGTGTTCGATCGTGCGCACGCCACAGCGCACTGCGCGCGCGATCGCCGCAGCCGTATAGGCGTGAGCGAGCACATAGGTGCCGCGCCCCTGAGCTTCCGCTACGATCGCGCGGATCTCGTCTTCGGAGTAACCGAATGCGCCGACAGGATCGGTCGGTGAAGCAACGCCGCCCGACGCCATGATCTTGATCTGGTCGGCGCCCATCTGCAGTTCCTCGCGCACGGCCCGGCGCACTTCATCGACGCCGTCCGCCACGCGGCCCAGCGCACCCACACGCACGCAGCATCCGCAGGGTGAATCGGGCGGCATGTAGTCAGAGCGGGCGCGCGGATCGGCGTGGCCACCGGTCTGGCTTAACGCGCGGCCGGACACGAAGAGGCGCGGGCCTTCGATCAGCCCTGACTCGACCGCCTGCTTGAATGGATACCCGGCACCCCCTGCGTCGCGCACGGTGGTGAAGCCGCGGCGCAGCATCGCACGCATGATCGGCACGGCGCGCAGCGTCACCAGCACGTTGGGTAGTGTCGCCACGCGCGGCAGGTTGAACTCGATCGCGACGACATGCACATGCAGATCGATCAAACCCGGCATGATCGTTTTGCCTTTGACGTCAATCACGCGCGCACTGCCGCTCTTTATCGGCTTGTCGGAAACCTCGCGGACGAAACCATCCTCGATGAGGACTTCGAAGCCTTCTAAAAGATCAGGATGGGTAGGGTCGAGCAGTGCGCCGTTACGTAGGAGGAAGGTGGTCAACGGTTGTCTCCTTCAGGTTTCGATCGCAGCGCCCGGCGTCCGGAACTCACCTCGGGTATGCAGGCGGGCGTGTGGAAGCATATGGAAGCGCTGCCAGAATATTCACCGGAATCAGTGTGACACGCATCACGTCTGTGCGCTAACGAACACGTTGTGCGAAGCGGCACGCAATTGCCGCTCAACGGGTCATGCTGCGCCGCGACGGTTTCACGAAGGTAGCGTAAAAATCCCGAAAAATTTTTTCCCAAATATTGATCTATTGGACAACTCAGCATTAAGATGAGTGCCATGGCGCGCGACATGTCACCCGAACGCAAGGTGACAGCCTGCAGTAGCCATCCCGAATCGATCCTGCTCGCGTAGCGAGGCCAACGGATCAGGTTCCCAGCAAAGCAGGATTGGCCAGGAGACGGAGATGCTCAGTCCGCATGAATTCGCGACCCTCATGCTGCTCAAGGATGCACCGGATTGGCTGAGTCTGGACGGTGCCGATCTGGAAGCGCTTCTGGACCGTCAGCTCGTCACGCTGGAGAACCTCCCTTCCGGGCAACAGCGCCCTCTCATTACTCACGACGGACAGATGTTTCTGAAGGCTGCCGCTCGCATCCTGAACGACGAATGACACGTATCGCTTGATCTGTTTCACAGTCAAGGAGTGTTCCGTGGCCGAATCGTGGACAGGAATCGTTGTGGGGCTGTGTGGGTTGAGCGCCGCCGTGCTGCTGGTCGCCGTTCACTATTGGCGCGAAATGACGCGACGGCGCAAACTTAGCCGGATGGACCATCGCGATTGCTGGGAAGTGATGCGCGACAGGCGCTGATGGCAAGCGCAAGTCGCTAACGAAAAATGTCTGCAGTCCTGTTGCGCAGAATGTTAGAGGTCGAAAGTGCCTCGATACTTCTCGTCGGCATCTGAACGGGTATTGATTTCGACGAGAACGCCGCCCGGTACTTCACAGAAAAATCGCGAGCCGCGTTCATGCTTGAACACGCCGGTTTTCATCACGACGTCTGCTGCAAGCATCTCGTCATAGAGCGTGCGAACATCGTCGAGGGTCGCCAGTTCAAAGCCGATGTGAAAGTTATGCGGCCACGCGACCGGATGATCAGCGGCGTCATCGATCACGATATCGAATCCAGGACGTTTCAGAAGCCAGCTCGCGCCGCGCCCGGCGACGGTACAGCCTAGATGAGCCTCGAAGAAAGTAGCGGTGGCGCTCACATCGGACGAGGGGAAGCTCACGTGGTTGAGCTTCATGGTGGTGGTGATATGAGTCATGTCGATCTCCGTTGAGTTGGATCGCTCGTTGCGTTCCATACGGAGAATGTTACGAGTAAAAGCTCGCGTTCAATACTCGCGTCACCGCCTTCACATCGACAGCCGCTCAGCCCCGTCCTACGGGCGTTTCAGCCCGCGTGCCGCCGACTTGCGTACAGCTTGCTCGCGTTTGCTCACGGATTGCGGTGTGTCTTCGGCAGGCGAATCGCCATTGCGTCCCGCACTCGACATCATCGTCAGATAGCCCAATACGGCGGCCGTCACGCGGCGAGTGAGTCCAGTCGTGTCCGTTTCCTCGCGCTCGCCGGCGGCATCGACGAGTCCACGGACGATCGCCATCAGATCGCTCGCGGCGACAGCCACGTCGTCTTGCGGTGGCAAACCGTCACGCACGAGGATCTCCAATAGCACGCTGCGCACCGATCCGGTGCTGGCCAGCGCCATGCGCAGTTGCGGCCTGCTCTCCTCGACGTCGAGTAGCCGTGCAAGCGTAGGCCTCGCGAACTGCTGCCGAACTGAGACGCCGATCAGATGCGTGAGCGCGATCGGTCCGCTCGGGTGATCGAGAGCAACCAGCGCATCGCGATAGAAGCGTTCGCTTTCACGCTGCATCAGCGCGATCGTCAACGCATCCTTACTCGGAAAGTATTGATACAGCGAACCAATGCTGACGCCAGCGCGTTCCGCGACCGCGTTCGTATTGAACCCTTCGAGTCCCTTCGTTTCAAGCACCTGTGCAGCCGCTTCGAGCAAGGTGGCGACCATGCGTTCTGAACGGGGCTGGCTGGGCGCTCTGCGCGGTTTGAGTGGCGATGGAGTCGGCTGTCGAGGCATACGGCAATCAGGTGGTTGGGTGGCAACGAATGTTTCGATCGGGAGACGGTCGTCCGGCTCGATGTGGGAGCAAGCTTGCCACAAAGTCATCACGTCGGTCGAAGTCGACGCCAGCGGCAAGAAGTGGCGTGCCGCGCTCCGGATGACTTCATGCATCTGCATGGGTCGTCATGCACGCCATTCATGTCGTTCATTTTTGTCCTGAATTTGACCGGCCTTTACCTCGGCCATATTGTGCGGACATGCCTGCCCCGTTCGCATCGTCGTACCTGCCGATCTGTGTTGTCGAGAGGCGGGATCTCCAACACTGTGATCTGCGAAATGCCATGAATCCTGACGCAACAGCTACGCTTGCTCCCCTATCCAATCTGCGTCCAACCAGCAAGGTTCGCCGCGCGGTGACGACTGCAGTGCTCGGCCAGATTCTCGAGTGGTACGACTTTTTTCTCTATGGAACCGCCGCCGCGCTGGTGTTCGGCCACCTGTTCTTTCCCATCGGTACCGATCCGCTGACCGGGACGATTGCGGCGTTCGGCGGCTTTACGGTCGGCTTCATCGCCCGTCCGATTGGCGGCGTGCTGTGCGGCCACATCGGCGACCGGTACGGCCGCAAGACGGTCATGATGCTCACGCTGTTGATGATGGGCAGCGCGACCGTCTGCATGGGTCTCCTGCCGACCTATCAGCAAATCGGCATCGCGGCCCCCATCTTGCTGGTCCTGCTGCGCATCTTGCAGGGTCTTGCTGCGGGTGGGGAATGGAGCGGCAGTATTCTGCTCATCCATGAAAACGCGCCCGCGTCGAAACGCGGTGCGCTGTCTGCATGGAGTCCCTGCGGCGCCGCATTCGGCTTCGTTCTTTCCACTGCTGCGTTTCTGCTCGTCCAGACGCTGTCGTCTTCCGACTTTCTGAGTTGGGGCTGGCGCGTGCCGTTCCTGTGCAGCGCCGTGTTAGTCGCGCTCGGGCTGTGGATGCGCCGCTCCGTCGACGAAAGCGCCGAGTTCGCCGAGGTCAAAGCCGCGCGCCGCGACAGCCGCATGCCGATTATCGAAGTGCTTCGCCAATGTCCGCGTCAGGTGCTGACTGTTTTCGGCCTGCGCTTTGGCGAAGGCGCTGCGTCGTACATCTTCTTTGCTTTTTCGATTGCCTACGGCCGGTTTGTCGGCCTGCCATCGAGCTGGATTTTGGGTGGATTGACCGTATCGATGCTGTTGATGATCCCCGTTTCGCTCTTGATGGGCCACGTGACGGACAAAATCGGCCGCAAGCCGGTTTATCTCGCCGGCGCGATTGCAATGGTGCTGGTCGCCTACCCTTACTTCGTGCTGCTCGGCTCGGGCGTGCTGTGGAAAGTCATCCTGGCGCTCGTCCTCGCCAACAGCATCACACTGGGCATCCTCGAAGGCGCTCAGCCAGCTTTCATCAGCGAATTGTTGCCCGTCCATCTACGTTTCTCGGGCCTTGGCATCGGCCGCGAGATGTCGTCCGTACTCGGCGGCGGCCTGTCGCCGATGATCGCGACCGCACTGCTCGCTCACTACCGTAGCGCCACGCCAGTCGTCATTTACCTCGTTGTTCTCGGACTGATCACTGTGCTCGCGACCTGTCTTGCGCCTGAGACTTTCCCGAAGGCTCTGAGACTTCAGGCGAAAGAAAGCGCTTAACACCGTCAAGCGGCAGCGCTGTGGCGCCGCCGCACCAGACGGATCGATCATTCAATTCCGACACCCTGCCATCATGCAAAGCCTTCAAAGTGCCAGCCTTCCGACGCACGCCTATGAACCTCGCGTCGTCGATCAAGCCGATCCGTATCCGGAGTACGCGGGTCCCCTTTCCCTCGATGTTCTGATCGAGGAAATCGAGCGACGAAGAGACGAGTTCGATCAGCTCTCGCATGTTCCGCGCGACATGATCGCGAAGATGAAACGCGCAGGTATTTTTCGCGCAAGTACGCCGCGCCGCTTTGGTGGAGACGCGCTGCCGCCGCCACAGTTTCTGCACATGCTCGAGCGCATCGCAATCGCCGACGGGTCGACCGCGTGGGTCGCCGCGTTCGGGTCGGCGAATACCTATCTCGCGTCGCTCCCAATCGAAACGCAGCAGCACATCTATGCGAAAGGACCGGACCAGGTTTTTGCCGGCGGACTCTACCCGTTGCAACCGGCCGCAAAAGTGCCGGGTGGTTTCATGGTCAGCGGCCAATGGCGATTTGCAAGCGGCTGCAAGGGCGCGGACTGGATCGGAGTAGGGATCGGCGGCACGCCCGCCAATTCGGGTGACACTGGTGCAGGGAAACCGTTCACCGCTGTCTTCCCCGCGCACGAGGTCGAGATCGTTGAGAACTGGAACGTGGTCGGTATGCAGGGCACCGGCAGCCACGATCTGCGACTTCGCGACAAATTCGTCGACGAGCAATGGACATTCGTTCGCGGCGGCCAGGCGCTGATCGACGAACCGCTCTACCGCTATCCCGCCGTTGCGTATCAGGCGCAAGTGCACGCCGCCGTCAACGTCGGCCTCGCGCGTGCAGCGCTCGATCTGCTGACCGACATGTCCGGATCGACTAAAACCACCACCGGCGCCCCGCGTCTTGCAGACCGCGGTTACTACCGCTCCGGTCTTGCGAAAGCGGAGGCCAACTGGCGCAGTGCTCGCGCGTTCTTCTACGAGTCTGCCGAGTCGGCGTGGCAGACCATCATCGCCGGCGATCCTGTGACACAGCATCAGGCCAATCTGATGCGCCTCAGCGCGACTCACGCCGCACAAGTGTGCGCCGAGGTCGTGATGCAGGCGTATCAGTTGGCGGGCATCGCGGCGATCTACCGCGAGAATCGGCTGCAGCGATTGGTGCGCGACTCAATTGTCGTGACACAGCATGCGTTCCTTGGAGAAGGCACCTACGACGCATCGGGCGCGCTGTTTGCCGGGATCGCGCCGGTAACGCCGTATCCCTGATACGAGGACAATCATGACGATCGACGACACCAAACGGCGTTTCCGCGATGCGATGGCGTGCCTGCCCGCGGCCGTCAACATCATCACCACAGATGGCCCGAGCGGACGGTGCGGGATTACCGCAAGCGCAGTCTGTTCCGTGACAGATGCGCCGCCAACGATGCTCGTTTGTATCAATCAGGCCAGTTACGTACACGATGTTCTGCATCACAACCGGAATGTGTGCATCAATGTGCTGGCGGCGGAATGCCAGGACGTCGCGCGTGATTTCGCGGGCATGACAGCCTGTTCGATGGACGAGCGATTCGCACGTCACGCATGGACGATCGGACATCAGTCAGCCCCGGTCCTCTCGCATGCGATTGCAAGTCTCGAAGGCGAGATTGTCGACCTCAAGAGTGTCGGCTCGCATTCAGTCATGTTTGTAGAAATCGGGCATATCTCGACCAGAGCGGAAGGCGACGGACTGATCTACTTTGGCCGGCAGTTCCACCGCCTTGTGCGGCCGGAAGCAACGGCGCAGTCCGTCGTAGCAAGCGCTGCGAGGTGAACGTGGAAGTCTGCCTGTTTCTTATCGGCTACAGCAATGGCATGCATCCGGAGCCGCGCGACATCGATATATCGTTGATTCAAGCGGTGTCCCAGAACGTGGAAGGACTGCGGCGCTTCGTGATCCATCGCTCTGAGGAGTCGACGAATGGCGATCCTCAGTCAAAAGAACATGCTTTGAAGCCACGCTGGGTGCTGCAGTGGTATTTCGACGATCTCGATCCTGCCGAAGCGGTCCTTCAACACGGCGGTACCGCACACACGATCGTGGAGCAAGCGATAGACGCCACCCAGGACCGCCTTGCAGTCGCGCAGCAACTCATGGCGGTGAGAAAATTTGCTACGCCGAATGCCCGCGGCATTGGAGATCCGTCTGAGAAATGCACGTATCTCGTCGGCTATGAAGGAGAAGCCCAGAATTTCAATGCGTGGTTGACGCACTATCTGAAGCATCATCCTCCGCTCATGGCACAGCTGCCCGGCATTCGTGAGCTGGAAATCTATACGCGGGTCGACTATCGGACCGGTTTAGATATTCCGCAAGCAACCGCCATGCAGCGGAACAAAGTGGTCTTCGACGATCCCGCGGCGCTGGCCGCAGCGTTGGCCTCGCCGGTACGTGCGCAGATGAAGCAGGATTTCGACGCATTCCCGCCATACAGCGGACCGGCCTCGCATTTCCCTATGCACAGCATTTACGGTAACCTGCAGCGGACGTAAAGCCGGACGCGGATAGCCCTAAGCAGCAGGCGGCTGTCAGGTCCCGCTCTGCGGACCGGATACTGTCGCACCGAAAGTTGCGCGTCCGTTTTAACAGCCAGAGCCTGACGCAACGCGATCGTCAGACTCCTTCACTGCCGCGATCCGAACGTCATGACAAAGTCGCACTCTGGCATTACGGATTTGAATCTGCTGCGCGTGTTTCTGGCCATTTCGGATCTACGCAGCCTGACCGCCGCGGGAGAACGGCTCGGGCTCACGCAACCTGCGGTCAGCCACGCGCTCCGTCGACTGCGTGGCTTATTCGACGACCCGCTCTTTGTGCGCACGCCCAGCGGCATGGTGCCCACAGATGCGGCACTGCGTTTGCACGCACCGCTCACGCAGGCGTTCGAGATCATCAACGGCGCCGTGCAGCAGCTCGCGAAATTCGACCCCGCTACGACGACACGCGTGTTCCGCGTGTCGATGTCGGATATGTCGGAGTACTTTTTCCTGCCGCCGCTGCTCTCGATGCTCGACCGTACTGCGCGCGGTATCCGGATCGAGATTGCGAATGTCTCCGTCGACTCAGTGAGTGCCGCGATGCGCAGCGGTGAAATCGATCTCGCGCTCGGTTACGTTCCGGGTCTGGATTCAGGTTGCGTGAGCAGGACGCTATTTTTCGACGAACACGTTTGCGTTGTGCGGGCGGGTCACCCTTTGCGCAAGCTGAAACCAACCAAGGAAGACCTCGCGGGCTTGCGCTACGTCTATGCGAGTACAAACGCAACTGGACACCGGATGGTCGAGCAATGGCTGGAGGAATTGAATCTGCGCCGGGATATCGTGCTGCGCCTGCCTCATTTTGTCGTTGCGCCGGAGATCGTTCAGAACACCGATCTCGCCGTCATTTTCCCAAGAAGCATTGCTCAGCGCTTTAACCGCAACAAGTCCTTCCGCATCCTCCCGCTGCCCTTCTCGTTGCCACCCATTGAAATTCAGGTCCATTGCCACGCGCAGTTTTCGGCGGACCCGGGAATCGCCTGGCTGGTCGACGCCATCTACGATATGTTTCATCAGGCCGATTGACCGGAATTGCTCGGACGGCGCTAGTGCCCCGCGCGCAATCTTGCCGACGCTGACTCGAGATCACGCCAGGCCGGCTGCCCCGGCGCGTAGCGCGCGCGGATATACGACGCGAGTTCGGCCATCTGCTTGTCGTCGAATACATCACCGAAGCCGGGCATGTAGCCCAGCGACTCCGTCGCGGGCTGATCGATCCCATGTTGCAACACATGCAGAAGATTGTCCGGTGAGGCCTGGGCAACGCTCGTGTTCAAGCCCATCAACGGGCGCACGCCGAAATGGCCAACGCCGCCTGATTCCGCATGACACACCGCGCACGATGCTTCGAAAATGCGGCGGCCGTTTTCGAAGCCAAGTGTCGTCGTCGAATTCGCGTCTGTAGCAATCGCCCGCGTGGCCGCAGCACGGGCGGACACCTCCGCGTCAACGGGTGGCGACAACGACGCGACGTAGTGAGCCATCGCACGTACGTCCGATTCCGGCAGCGTAGCGAGTCCGGCGACGACCGGCGCCATCGGCCCCGCCGCCACACCGTGTTCTGCAGAAAAGCCCGTGCGCAAATAGTCGAACAGCGCAGCCTCGGACCACGGCACCGGCGACGCACGCGAAGCCACCAGCGACGGCGCGTCCCAGCCTTCCGCGCTCCCTCCCGACAGATACGCAAAACCACCCTTCTCCGCGCCGATCGCATTGCGCCGTGTATGGCACGCGCCGCAATGCCCCGCGCCGTCGACCAGATACTTGCCGCGATTCCACTGCGCCGAGCGCGTCTCGTCGGGGACGAACGGACGTGTGTCATGAAACAGCCAATTCCAGCCGGCCACCAGCCGTCTTTGATTGAGCGGGAATGGCAAGTTCGTTTTCGGTGGCGCGTTTTTGACCGGCTCTTGCGACATCAGATATGCGTAGAGCGCCATCATGTCGGACTCGCTCATCCTGGCGAACGCGGTGTATGGAAACGCCGGATAAAGATGCGAGCCGTCGCGCGCAATACCTTCACGCATCGCCCGCGCGAACGCTTCGTACGACCAGGTGCCGATACCGGTCTGCGCATCGGGCGTGAGGTTGGTCGAATAGACAGTGCCGAACGGCGTGTCGAGCGCGAAGCCGCCAGCATTGGTCTTGCCGCCCGGCGCGGTGTGGCAGACCGCGCAATCACCCGCGGCGGCGATCTGACGACCGCGTCCGAGCGTGGCCGGCGACCACAGCGAAGTATCGACGGAGGCAATCGGTGCGATCGGCGCCGGCCCCGGCAGGACCGAGCAGGCGAGGCCGATCAAACCGCCCATCACGCCACCGATACCGCCCCCGGCCAACCAGCGCCGCCAACGCGACGGACGACGTGTTTGCGCAGGCGCCTCAGCCAACACAGCGGAAGGTGCTTCAGTCAACGCGCGGCGGATGCGCTCCGCGTCGAACGGGGGTGCACGGAAACGCACGCCGGTTGCGTCGAACAAGGCGTTCGCAATCGCGGCTGCGGCGGGCGCGGCAGCACGCTCTATCGTGTCGGCCTCCGCGCTCGTCAAGGTCCGCGCCGTCCCGGCAGTCGGCTCGTTCAGCGCGCTTCCCACCACGCTCAGTTCATGCGACACCGCGGCATCGCCGTTTGCAGAGCCGGTTTCATCGTGGGCTGACCGGGCAAGAAAGCGCACGCCGGTGGAGCGCTCGATCGCATCGGCCACCTGCCACGACGGCAAGCCCGAGACGCGCGCCGCACCCGGTTCGCCCGAACCACGGCCCGCGACCACGCGTCTGATCGCGACATCGCCAGTTTCACGATTCACGTCGACGTCCACGACCCACGCCGTCCAGCTGTCGGCACCCGGATTCGGCGCTCCCGTTGTGACACGCACAGGCAAACTGCCTTTCTTATCCGACGATCGCGGCACGCTGTGCTCAAGCGCTTCGCCGTCGAACGCGAAGCCGCGTCCGCGCACCCAGGGCGACGCCGGCTCAACCTGAGCTGCAAGCACCCCGCCCCAAGCGGCACGCTCGGTTACCATGCGGATCGTTTCGCGTGCGCCGCCGTCACGCTGCGCGTCGAGGTGCTGCAGGCGCAACGCGACCGGATCGCGTTTCAGCGCATGGGCGAGTTCATCGATGAACGATTCGCGGGCAAATGCGTGCGCCTGAACAGGAATTGTCCTGGCCGCAGAAGCTTCGACCGCCACGGACGTTTGAGCGTGCCGGTATACCAGCAAAGGCGCAGTAGGCTCGACATCGTCATCGCACGTGGAAACCTCTTCGTGCTCCAGACGCGCACGGTATTGCCACGTTGTCATCGTGCCGTTGCGCTCGTGGCCGGTCTCGACCATCAGGTCCGCATAGGCCATAGCGGCTGCGTCGCCCGTTCTCGTTCGTACGGGCCATTGATACCGTTCCGACCGGTACAGCGCCGCACCGGACTTTTCGTTCCCGACAGACTGCGCACGCACAGACTCAAGCGCACGTTCATCATCACGCACCGCTACGAGGTCGTCACCGTTCTGATTCATGCGCACCTTCATGCCGCAGATATTGCGCAGCGCGACGCACCGCGTTGACGATCTCGAAGTGCGTGCCGCATCGGCACAGATTGAAGCGCAGCGCGTCGCGGATCGCGTCGTCGTCAGGCTCCGGGTTGCGTTCGAGGAGCGCCTTCGCGCTCATGATCATGCCGTTCAGGCAGTAGCCACACTGCGCCGCCTGTTCGTCGATGAATGCGCGCTGCACCGGGTGCAGCGCGTCGACCGTTCCAAGTCCTTCGAGGGTCGTGACTTCGCGCCCGATCGCAATGCTCGCGGGCACGACGCACGAACGCGTCGGCTGATCGTCGACGATCACCGTGCACGCGCCACACTGCCCGAGGCCGCAACCGTACTTCGGTCCATTCAGTTCGAAGTCGTTGCGCAGGATATACAGCAGCGGCGTATCCGGCGTGGCGCCCTGAACGGTACGACGAACGCCGTTGACGGTGAGCGTCAGCGGACCGGCGGGCGGACTCGAATGCGCCATATCTGAGCCTGTTCATAAATGAAAAGGGACGACCTTACAGCGGAAGCACGCGGCGTGCTATGGCGCCGGCGCCACGCGCTTCCATATCGCGTGCTTGCCACTCACACACTCAGGCCGAAGCGACCTCGGCGGCCGGCGACACGAGCGGCACGTTGAACACGTCATAGCCAAAAACCCAAGACGGGTCTTCATTCGTGCGCAGCCACGTGTTGTTGTGCGAGACCAGTTGCACCTTGGAGGCGCGCGTCGCACGGTTCGCTTCGTACAGCGCGAAGGCACCCGCGTAGTCGGTTGCGCCCACTTCGTCGAGGCAGCGCGTCAACATGGCTGCGTCTTCGATCGCCATTGCCGCGCCCTGCGCCATGTGCGGCTTCATCGGATGACATGCGTCGCCGAGCAGCACCAGACGGCCACGGCTCCACAACGGCAGCGGATCGCGTTCGAGCAAAGGCCATTTCGTAATGGACGGCGACACGTCGATCAGATTCTGCACGTCCGGATGAAAACCCGCGAACGCCTCGCGCATTTCTTCCCGGCTGCTTTCCATCATCGACACCCCCGTGGGCCACTCGGCCTGCGGCACGCCCGTGACGTAGTAGTACTCGTCACGCGCCTCGGTCACGTAGTAGACCATCATGTGACGGTCTTCCGACCACCACTTCACGCACATGTCATACGGTTTGTGGCCGAGCAACGACGCGGGGAAGACCGCGCGATGCGCGACATAGCCCGTATAGCGCGGCGGCTCCGAGCCCAGCAGGTGATCGCGGATCTTCGAGTTGACGCCGTCCGCGCCAATCACGATGTCGGCCGTCTCGACCGAACCGTCCGCGAAAGTCATGCGCACGTCGCTGCCGGTGTCCTCGACAGACTTCAGGCATTTGCCGAAGACGATCGTGCCGGGCGCAACCGCCTCGGTCATCAGCGCATGAAAGTCGCCACGATGGACCGTCAGATAGCTCGCGCCATAGGCCTTGAGCGCGTGATCGCCGAGCGGAATCTGCGAGATTGCTTCGGCCGTTTTCCAGTCACGGCTGTACCAGAAGTCGGGATGCGAGCCCATCAGGTTCAGAGCGTCTTCGCAGCCGATGCGACGCATGATCTTCATCACATTCGGCCCCAGGTGAATACCCGCACCCAGGCGTGAAAACGCCTGAGCCTGCTCGTAGAGCCTGACGTCATAACCGCTGCGTTGCAACAACGCGGCAGCCGCCGTGCCGCCGAGGCCTGCGCCGATAACGGCGATACGGGTTTTTCTCATGATGTTCTCCTGTTCGTGCGCCCGCCCAGCGACATGCTTCGACGGTCCGGTTGAGTTCGATTAAATGTAGCGTACACATTCGAAATTCTTTCGACAACAAAAATTTTACGTGCACTCGAACACCGAATTTGTCGCCTATATACGTGAAATCTCGCTTTCACTCCTCCTGTCGCTCGTCTGGAGCATTTTTATTCTGTTGAATTTTTATAACGTACACACTAGACTTTGCTTCAACGTACGACGCCCCTCGCCGTCGCAAGGCGCCGGGCATCACTCACATTGACCGGAGAGCATCACAATGACCAGGACATACCGGATCGGCCAGATCGTGCCGAGCTCGAACACCACGATGGAAACGGAGATCCCGGCCATGCTGCGACTGCGCGAGACGATCCGTCCGCAGCGCTTCACCTTTCATTCGAGCCGGATGCGCATGAAGAAGGTCGTCAAGGAAGAACTGGCGGCAATGGACGCCGAGTCGGACCGCTGCGCCCTCGAGTTGTCCGATGCGCGCGTCGACGTGCTCGGTTATGCCTGCCTCGTCGCGATCATGGCCATGGGTCACGGTTATCACCGCGTGTCGCAGGCGCGCCTGACGCAGCGCACGGCGGAAAACGGCGGGCAGGCGCCTGTCCTGACGAGCGCCGGGGCATTGGTCGATGCGCTGCGTGTGATCGGCGCCAAACGCGTGATCGTCGTGGCGCCGTACATGAAGCCCTTGACCGAGCTCGTGGTCGACTACATCCGCCACGAAGGGTATGAAGTCATCGACTATCGTGCGCTCGAAATCCCCGACAACCTGGACGTGGGCCGTCACGATCCCGCACGCTTGCCCGACATCGTCAAAAGCATGCCTTTCGAGCAAGCCGACGCAATCGTGCTATCCGCCTGCGTACAGATGCCGTCCCTGCCGGCGGTCGCCAAGGTCGAGGCCATGACGGGCAAGCCGGTAATTACTGCTGCGATCGCCACCACCTACGCGATGTTGCGCGAACTCGATCTCGAACCGATCGTGCCGGGCGCAGGCGCCCTGCTGTCGGGCGCTTACTGACCGCCGCCGCACGAGGACGCACCATGACTACCTTCCTGTACGGCGCGAACGTCGCGGCCAACGGCATCCGCCAGCACTATCTGCGCTACGGCGGCGCCGACGGTTCACGCGCGAATCGCCCCGCTATCGTGCTGATTCCGGGCATTACCAGCCCGGCGATCACGTGGGGCTTCGTCGGCGAAGTGCTGGGCCGCACGCACGACACCTATGTACTCGACGTGCGCGGCCGTGGCCTGTCGTCGGCATCGCCGACCCTCGACTACAGCCTCGACGCACAAGCCGCCGACGTGGCCGCGTTCGTCGCGGCGCTCGGTCTGCGTGAATTCAGCCTGGTCGGCCATTCGATGGGCGCGCGCATTGCGGCGCGTGCGGCGCTGCATGCGCCGCGCGGACTCGCCTCAGTGGCGCTGATCGATCCCCCGGTTTCCGGGCCCGGCCGCCGTGACTATCCGGGCAAGCTGCCCTGGTACGTCGATTCGATGGCGCTCGCGCGAAGCGGCACCGACGCGGAAGGCATGCGCGCGTTCTGCCCGACCTGGACCGAAGCCGAACGCCAGTTGCGCGCCGAATGGCTGCATACCTGCGACGAGCGCGCGATCCTCGCCTCCTATGAAGGCTTCCACACCGACGATTTCCACGCGGACGCCGCCCGTCTTACCGTGCCCTCGCTGCTGATGACCGCGCAGAACGGCGACGTGGTGCGCGATGAGGACGTCGCCGAACTGCAGCGCGCCACACCGGCGATGCTGCACGTACGCGTGCCCAACGCCGGCCACATGATTCCGTGGGACAACGCTGCCGGCTTTTACGCCGCCTTCAGCGACTTCCTCGGCGCGCCGCTCGCCTACCGACCGTAAAAAGGAACCGTCGATGCCAGTCAGCGACTACCAATTGATCGAAGCGTGGAAGGAAGTCCTCACGCTGTCCCGCCTCGAACCCGGCCAGAGCGTCACGATCCTGACGAGCCCGGCCACGCATCCGCAGACCTTGTCGTGCGCACTCATCGCGACGCAATCGATGGGCGCGATCGTCAATCGGCTCGATCTGCCGCCGGTGAACGGCGAGAAGGCATTCAGCCGCGATTCGCTCGCCTATCTGGGCACCACGCCGCTCACCGGCAACGGCCCCGCGATCGCCGCGCTGAAAGCGAGCGATCTCGTGCTCGATCTGATGACCCTGCTGTTCTCCCCCGAGCAGCACGACATCCTGAAGTCCGGCACGAAAATCCTGCTGGCAGTCGAACCTCCCGAGGTGCTCGCGCGCATGGTGCCGACCCAGGCCGACCGCACGCGGGTGCTGGGCGCCGCGAAGCGCATCTCCGCCGCGCGCGAAATGCGCGTGACGTCCGCGGCTGGCACGTCGCTCGTGTGCCCGCTTGGCGAGTTCGGCCCCACCGCCGAATACGGTTTCGTCGACGAACCCGGCCGCTGGGATCACTGGCCGAGCGGATTCGCTCTGACCTATCCGAACGATCGCACCGCGCACGGCACGATCGTGATCGATCGCGGCGACATCCTATTGCCGCAGAAACGCTATGTGAGCGAGCCGATCGTGCTGACTGTTGAAGGCGGCTATGCGACAAAGATCGAAGGCGGTGTCGATGCCGCGTTGCTGCGCGACTACATGGAAACCTTCAATGACCCAGAAGGCTATGCGATCTCGCATATCGGCTGGGGGCTGCAGCCGCGTGCGCGCTGGTCGACGCTCGGGCTCTACGATCGTGAAGCGACCATCGGCATGGATGCGCGCGCGTTCGAGGGTAATTTCCTCTTCTCGCTCGGCCCGAACAACGAAGGCGGCGGCAGCCGCACGACGACCTGCCACATCGATATTCCGCTGCGCCACTGCACCGTGCTGCTCGACGACGATGTCGTCGTGCGCGACGGCCGCGTAATCGAATCGACACTCTGAGACCTGATGCGATGAATGCTCCCCAAACGCACGCCGAAGCCCATGTGTATCAGCAGCAAGGGTTCGGCACACCACTGCCCGTTCAAGGCAATATTGGCCTCTTGATCGTCGACTTCGTGGTCGGCTTTGCTGATCCGTCTACATTCGGCGGCGGCAATATCGCGCCGGCGATTGCACGTACCGTGACGGCGCTTGCCCACGCCCGCGCCGCGGGTTGGCCGGTCGCGCACAGCCGCATCGTCTACGCAGAGGACGGCAGCGACGACAACGTGTTCTCACTGAAAGTGCCGGGCATGGCGACGCTCACCGAAGACCATCCCAATAGCGCGATCGTGCCGCAACTGACACCCGCGAAAGGCGAACTGGTGGTGCGCAAGACCGTGCCGTCCGCGTTCTTCGGCACGCAACTCGCGCCGTGGCTTACGCAGCGCGCCGTGCAAACGCTGCTCGTGGCCGGGGCGGTGACGAGTGGTTGTGTGCGCGCCAGTGTTGTCGATGCGATGTCGTATGGGTTTCGGCCGCTGGTGTTGTCCGACTGCGTCGGCGATCGCGCAATCGGCCCGCACGACGCGAACCTGTTTGACATGCAGCAGAAGTACGCGGCGGTGATGCCGCTCGCGGACGCGCTGGTCGCGATCGAGCAGCGCGTGCGTTGACGCATGAGCGTGGCGCACATCCAGGGACTCCGCCCGTGAATCGCTCCGAACTTCTGGCACGCATCGGCCGTCTTGCCGTAATCCGGCGGCCGGCTGCGCCCGTCACGCCCGCCGCCGGACAGCCAGGCAGCCTCTCGACCTACGTGCCGGACGTACCCGAAGTCTTCGTCGCGATACTCGATGACGGACGGATCCTCGCGTTCAACGGTCACGTCGATCTCGGCACGGGCATACGCACATCGCTCGGCCAGATCGTCGCGGAAGAACTCGACGTGCCGGCGAAGCGCGTCACAGTGCTGCTCGGCGACACCGCCGCCACGCCGAATCAGGGTCCCACGATCGCCAGTGCGACGATCCAGATTTCGGCGGTGCCGCTGCGTTGTGCGGCGGCGCAGGCGCGCGGCGCGCTCTTCGAACTCGCTGCGCAGCGCCTCGGTGTCGCTATAGAACAGCTTGCCACTGACGACTCCCAGATTTTCTGCGCGGCCAACCCGCATGGCGCACGCGTGACGTTTGCCGAACTGCTCGCTGGCCGCAGCATGACGCTTGAACTCGACACCGGCACGCCCGTCAAGGATCCATCGACGTACCGGCTCGTCGGGCGTTCATCGCCGCGCGTCGATCTGCCGGCAAAGGCAACCGGCGCGTTGACCTTTGTTCATGACATGCGCGTGCCCGGCATGCTGCATGGGCGGGTGGTACGTCCGCCTTATAGCGGCATCGATAGCGGCGCTTTCGTCGGCACATCTTTCGAGCGGGTTGAACGCGAATCCGTCGCCCATATTGCCGGTGTGCGAGACGTGGTGGTGATCGGCGATTTCGTGGGCGTCGTGGCCGAGCGCGAAGAACAGGCGATTCGTGCCGCACGCGAGTTGCGCGTGAAATGGAAGCCGCTGCCGCCGCTCGAATCTCTGGACGATCCAGGCGCTGCGATCTCCGCTGCGCCGGCAAAACGACGGCCTCTGCTGGAAGAAGGCGACGTCGAATCCGTGCGTGGCCTGCCGGGCACGACCACGCTGTCGCGCACCTACGTGTGGCCTTATCAGATGCATGGCTCGATCGGTCCATCGTGTTCGGTGGCCGACTACCGGGAGCCCGGCAAGGGACGCATCACCGTCTGGTCGGGCACGCAGAATCCGGTCTCGCTACGCTGCGATCTCGCGACCCTCCTGCAACGCGACGAAGCCGACATCGACGTCGTCCGCATGGAAGCGGCGGGCTGCTACGGACGCAATTGTGCGGACGACGTCTGCGGCGATGCGCTGCTGCTCTCGCGCGCGGTCGGTGCGCCGGTGCGCGTGCAGCTCTCGCGTGCCGACGAACACACTTGGGAGCCGAAAGGCTGTGGCCAGGTGGTGGACGTCACCGGCACGGTCAGCGACGACGGCCGTCTGCTCGGCTACGACTTCGTGACGCGCTATCCGTCGAACGATGCACCGCTGCTCGCCTCGCTGCTGACAGGCGCCGTCGCTCCACAAGCGCGCGTCTTCGAAATGGGTGACCGCACCGCTGTCTCGCCGTACGAAAGCCCGCACCGCCGTTTCGTATGCGACGATCTCGCCCCGCTCGTGCGTTCGTCATGGTTTCGTGGCGTATCGGCGCTGCCCAACTCGTTCGCGCACGATTCGTTCGCCGATGAAATGGCCGCCCTAACCGGCTGCGACCCGCTGGAATTTCGGTTGCGCCATCTGAACGACACACGCGCTGCCGAACTGCTTGAAGCGGTTGCCGCGCGCGCCGGATGGAAGCATCGCAAGCGCAGCAGCGAAGCGCCTGACGAGCGCTATGCGCGCGGACATGGCATCGCTTACGCACGCTATGTGCACAGCCGCTTTCCGGGTTTTGGCGCTGCATGGTCGGCGTGGGCAGTGGAACTCGTGGTGGATCGTGTGACCGGGCAGGTGCGGGTCGAGCGCATCACGGTCGGCCAGGACACCGGCACGATGATCAACCCCGACGGCGTACGTCATCAGATTCACGGCAACGTGATCCAGGTACTGAGCCGCTCGCTGAAGGAGCGCGTGCGATTCGTCGACGGCAAGGTGGCGAGCCGAGAATGGGGCAGTTATCCGATCCTGACTTTTCCGGAATTGCCGGCCGTCGATATCGTGCTGATGCCGCGTCAAGGCGAACCGCCGCTGGGCGCCGGCGAATCGGCTTCCGTGCCTGGACCCGCCGCGCTCGCGAATGCGATCTACGACGCGACTGGCGTGCGCCTGCTCGCGCCGCCGTTCACGCAAGAGACAGTGCGCGAAGGTTTGCGCGCCGCCGGTAAGCTGCTGGCGGCTGAACCGGCGCAGGCGGCGAATACTTAGGAGCCAGGCAAGACGATCGCGGCGTGACTCGCCTACTCGCCGTCCGCGTCCGACTCCATCATTTTGCGCAGCAGAAACAGCATGGCGACGCGCTCGCCCGCATTCAGCGCGCCGTAGGTGCGCTCCGTGACCTCCTGGGCGAACGGCACGGTGCGCTCGATCAATGCGAGGCCGGCCGCGGTGGGACGCACGACGAGCTTGCGTCCGTCGTTCGGGTCGGCGCCCACCTCGATCAGCGCGCGCGCCTTCAGACGCTCGACGACGCCGCGGATCGTCGCCTGATCGATTGCAGTTGCTTTGACGATGTCGTTTAGCGAGCACGGTTGCTGCTCTTTGACCGCACACAATGCGACGAACTGCGCGGCGGTCAGATCGGAATCGGGAATCGCTTCCTGAAAAATCGCGACGTGCCGTTGATACGCACGACGCAACAAGTGGCCGATCTGATCGTGAAAGTCGTAGGAATCCTTGCGCGGCGCCATAGGGGTACAAGGCCGGGCGGCCTGAAGACGAAAGAGAAAGAGTGTACACCCTCTAACCAGGCCCTCAATACGACCTTGATCAAGCTGTCGCGTCGTGCAGCTTATTTGTAGCTAACACGCTTTACATTTTTCATGCACTTCCGTTGTGCAACAGGCACGCACATGCTCGTAGAAAAGCACGAATTGCAGGCAATTCCACGAGGAATTGAGCGAATCAACGAGGAAATTTTACGCGCTTCAACCGGTATTTTTACACACCGTATTTTGGAGTGTATACGCTACGTTTTTAGCGTGATACACAGACATCTGCAAGCGAAGTGCGAGTGATCTCTGTCGCACGACATCCACCTTTTTTCGCACCACCTTCCGGGAGTGGCAGTCATGGCGAATGTTTATCAGGGCAGTGCCGTGCTCGACACGAGCAGCACCGACAACAGCGATCTCTATCGCAAGGTTACGATCCGTCTCATCACGTTCTTCTGCCTGTGTTATTTCGCGGCGTATCTCGACCGGATCAACATCGGTCTCGCGAAGCTGCAGATGCTCGACGCGCTCAAGTTCAGCGATACCGTCTACGGTCTCGGCGCGGGTCTGTTCTTCGCCGGCTATATCCTCTTCGAAGTACCGAGCAATCTGATTCTGCAGCGGGTCGGTGCGCGCTTGTGGATCGCCCGCATCATGATTACCTGGGGTCTGCTGTCGGGCGCGACGCTGTTCGTCACCACACCGATGCAGTTCTATACCGTGCGCTTCCTGCTCGGCGTCGCCGAAGCCGGATTTCTGCCGGGCGTGCTGCTCTATCTGACGCAGTGGTATCCCGATGCGCGCCGTGCTCGCATCGTGGCGTTGTTCATGGTCGGCTTGCCGCTGTCGAGCATGATCGGCAGCCCGATTTCCGGCTGGATCATGGCGTTCTTCAATGGGGCGCACGGCCTGGGCGGCTGGCAATGGCTGTTCCTGCTCGAAGCGCTGCCGTCGATCGCGCTCGGCATTGCGATCCTCGCGTGGCTGCCGAATAACATCGAATCCGCCCGCTGGCTCAGCGCCGCGGAGAAGAAAACGCTGCGCGCGAATCTCGACGCGGAGCCGTCCGGCAACAAGAGTCATTCGCTGAGCGGCGCCTTCGTCGATTTCAAGGTGTGGGCGCTCGGTCTCATCGATCTGTGCGTGCTGCTCGGGCTGTACGCAACGAGCTTCTGGCTGCCGTCGATCTTGCGCGATACCGGTGTAGCTGATCCGTATCACATCGGGTGGCTGATGGCGATTCCGAACGCGTTAGCCGTGCTGAGCACGCTTTACTGCGGCGCCAGTTCCGACAGGATGCGCGAACGTCGCTGGCATATCGTGGTCCCGTTCCTCGTCGCGGCAGTTGCGCTAGTTATCGCCGGTGCGGGCCACCACGGCACAGTCGCAACGGTCATTCTGTTCTCGCTGATCAACGCGGGCGCGGCCGCTGCGATGCCTGTGGTGTGGTCGCTGCCTTCGACCTTCCTTAAGGGGCCCGCGGCGGCGGCAGGCATCGCCTTCGCCTGTTCGATCGCGAACCTCGGCGGTTTCGGCAGCACGTATTTCATCGGCTGGTTGCGCGATACGTTCCATTCGCAAAGCGCAGGTCTGTTCGGCTTCGCCGCATGCATGATCGTCGGCTGCGCGCTTGCGTTGACGTATTCCGCCAAGCTCGTGAACCGCTGATCGATTCGTTGCGATGCGCGCGCCTCGCCGCAGCGCATCGTGACGCTTGCCGGCGTAGAAAAAGAATCGCGGAGAGAGGCGGTTGGAGAGCCTGGTGTCGGGCTGTTTTATGGGAGTTTGCCGAGAAGAGCGCTGAATTCGTCTTTCTTCAATGCACGGAGCGTTTGCGTGCGGACATTGCCTGCGGAGCCGAGCGCCAGGCCGAACGACATGAAGCTTTGTTCATCCGGCGCTTCCACGATCGTGACAATGTCGTATTGGCCCATCGTCCAGTAGATCTCTTTCATTTCACAGCCAAAACTCCTGCCCATCTCTGCCGCTTGACCAGCCCGTTGTGCGCTGTTTTTGACGTTGCGGATACCTTGATCAGTAAATTGCGCAAGAACCACATAAGTTGCCATGACGATTCCCCTTACGATTACTACAAGTCGGGATTCGGGCGCACAGGCTCGACTGCGAACGCTACTGCAATCGAGTTGCTCGAAAGCGTCCTGCACGTAACCTGATTGTAGGCAATGGAATCGCCGTCGCCGGCTGTTTGGCGGTCTGGGCAGGTAAGGAGGCGTGAGGGTCTAGTGAATTCCGACGTCGCAGCGTTTCCGATGGGAAAAGTTGCTAGGTGGTCGCATGAGCCGGACACTACCGAGCCCCGCCCCTCCCAAATGTTATTATCGGAAACATCGAACGCCGCGCAAGGCGAGCATTTAAGCCAGCCCCATGGACACCCACCTCACCAAACCCGCCGATCCATCGACAACCGACCTCGGCCGCCGCGTCCGTGCGGCCCGCCAGGCGCAGGATTTGACGCTCGAAACCGCGAGCCGCCTCTGCGGCGTTTCACGCTCGACCCTCTCCAAAGTCGAAAACGGTCTGATGTCCCCGACGTTCGACGTCCTGCAGAAAATCGTACTCGGTCTGAAGATTGAAATCGGTGAGCTGTTCGGTTCGACGCCCAAAGTCAGCGCGAGCGGCCGCCGCGCGTTGACCCGCAAAAACGAAGGCCAGCGTCACGCCTACCGCGGCTATCAGATGGAGTTGCTCGCCACGGATCTGGCGCACAAAGCGATGTTGCCGTTTCGCATCCGCATTTCGGCGCACACATTGGATGCCTTCGATGACTGGGGCCGTCACGAGGGTGAAGAATTCCTGTACGTGATCAGCGGCAGCGTGTGCCTCTATTCCGAGTTGTACGCGCCGACGCATCTCAACGCAGGTGACAGCCTTTACTTCGACAGCCGCACCGGCCACGCAGCAGTGTCCACCAGCGACGAAGACGCCGAGGTGTTGTGGATGGCAACCAGCGCCGACATTCCGCAGACGTCGGCTACCTCAGAGCCGGCGAAAAAATAGCGACGGCGCTACGGCCCCTTAACGGCGCGCCGCCAACGCCCGCTGCGCTAGTTGCGCGATATGCATCGCGTGTTGCCCGGTCCCCTGTTCGATCTGCTCCCGGCAACTGAAGCCGTTGGTCAGTACGATCGTTTCCGCGTTTGCCGCCGCCGCAGCACGCACCGCTGGAAACAGCGTGTCTTCGCCGATCTTCTCAGACAGCGCGTGATGCTCGTCGTTGAAGCCGAACGATCCCGCCATGCCGCAGCATCCCGTATCGAGCAATTTCCACTTCACGCCAAGCTTGTTCAGCAGCGCGGTATCGCCTTGCATACCGAATAGCGCCTTCTGATGACAATGGCCGTGCACGATCACGTCCGCGGGAAGCGTCGGCCAATCGAACGGCTGACGCGCGACGAAATCGGAAAATAGAAACGTCTGCGCAGACAGTTGCGTCGCTAAAGCGTGATCGGGGAATTGCTTCAGCAGTTCGTCCTTGAACACCGATAAGCAGCCGGGTTCAAGACCGACCAACGGCACGCCGGCGGCGATGTCCTCTCCGAGGTCATTGAGAATGGTGGTCAGCAACTCGCGCGCACGGTCGAGTAAGCCAAAGTCATACAGCGGACGCCCGCAGCACAAACGGTTCTTCGGCAGCACGACGTGCCACCCCATTTGCGTCAGCACATCGGCCGCGGCCTGCGCGATCTCGGGCGTGAAGTGATCATTGAACGTATCGACCCACAGGATGACTTTCTTCACGTCGCCAGAAGAGCGAGCATCGAGCTCCGTCTGAGGCGAACGCCGAGCAATCTGCCGGTACGTCTGCGTAGCAAACTTCGGCAACTCACGTGCTTGCGCGACACCGGCGACCCATTTCCCAACTGCAGCCAACCCCGATGTCGACGTCATAAAATTCGTGAAACGCGGAAAGCGCGCCGCCCACGGCGCCCATTCGCCAATCCGCCCCATAAACAATGCCTGGCGCGGCCTGCGATTCGTCTCGTAGTAATGCGAAAGAAACTCCGCTTTGTACGACGCCATATCCGTATGCGTCGGGCAATCGGATTTGCAGCCCTTGCACGCGAGGCACGTATCGAGTGCATCTTTCACTTCGCGGCTTTGCCAGCCATCGGCGATCACGTCGCCTTGCAGCATTTCCCAGAACAGATGCGCGCGGCCACGTGTCGAGTATTTCTCTTCACGTGTTGCGCGAAAGCTCGGGCACATCGTGCCGCCTTCGAGCGAGCGGCATTTGCCCATGCCGATGCATCGTTCGATCTCACGCTGAAAACCCTCACCTTCCTGACTCGCGAAGGTGAGCTTCGTTTGCAGTGTCACGGGCTTGTAGGCCGGCCCCATACGCAGGTTTTCGTCGGCGCGATACGCATGCACGACCTTGCCGGGATTCAATCGATTGGCCGGGTCCCAGATCGCCTTGAACTGCTCCATCGCCTGCATCAGATCGGGGCCGTACATGATCGGCAGGAACTCGGCCTTGGCCTGACCGTCGCCGTGTTCGCCCGAGAGCGAGCCGCCGAATTCGACCACCAGTTCCGCCGCTTCGCGTAGAAACTTACGCCACGTCGCGACACCTTCCACGCTGCGTAGATCGAAGGTAATGCGCGCGTGGACGCAACCGTCGCCGAAATGGCCGTATAGGCTCGTCTCGTAGCCATATCGATCCACCAGCGCCTGAAACGCACGCAGATAATCGCCGAGACGCATGGGATCGACTGCCGCATCTTCCCAGCCGACCACTGGATCGGGCGTGCCCGCATCCACCGACAAGGCCACCGCCGACGCCCCCGTCTCGCGGATCGACCACACCTTGGCCTGAAGTGCACGATCTTCGACAAGCATCGCCGACACGTTCGGTCCTGCTGCGCCCGACGAAAAATACGCCGCGGCGGTGTGCGCCTGATGCACGGCATCGTCTTGCGTATCCGCGCCGAATTCGAGCACGACCCAGGCATCGCCTGCCGGCAGCAAGGCGATCTCATCCTTCTTCAACCCGCGCGCCTGCAAGCCGCGGATGATCGCACGGTCGAGTCCTTCGATCGCGATCGGCCCGCAGCGCATGAAATGCGGCACGGCGTCCGCGGCGGTGTAGATATCGGTAAAGCCGACCACGACGATCACGCGTTTCGCCGGACTCTTTACGAGCCGCACTTTCGCCTGCAAGGTCACCGCACAGGTGCCCTCGGTGCCGACCAACGCCCGCGCGACGTTGAAGCCGTTTTCCGGCAGCAGTTGATCGAGATTGAAGCCCGACACGCGCCGCTTGATCTGCGGGAATTTCGCGCGAATCTGACCGGCGTAGGTGTCGCGCAGTTGCTTGAGCGCGGCGTAGATTTCACCCTGGCGGCCGCCTGCTGCGATGATGCGTTCGAGTTCGTCGTCCGAAGTAGGCCCGACCCAGAAACGCGCGCCGTCGAAGGTCGCGATTTCCAGCGCCTCGACGTTCTCCACCGTTTTGCCGGCCATTACCGAATGCGCGCCGCACGAGTTGTTGGCGATCATGCCGCCGAGCGTGCAGCGACTGTGCGTCGCGGGATCGGGTGCGAATGTGAGGCCGTGCGCTTCGGCAGCGTCGCGCAAGGTGTCGCAGATTACGCCTGGTTCGACGATCGCTACGCCCGCGACAGGGTCGACCGACACGACACGGTTCACATACTTGCTCGCGTCGGCCACCACCGCGACGTTCACGCATTGACCGTTCTGCGAGGTGCCGCCGCCGCGCGGGAGAAAGGGCACGTCATTGCGGCGGCAAGC
This sequence comes from Paraburkholderia aspalathi, assembly GCF_900116445.1. Classification (GTDB taxonomy): domain Bacteria; phylum Pseudomonadota; class Gammaproteobacteria; order Burkholderiales; family Burkholderiaceae; genus Paraburkholderia; species Paraburkholderia aspalathi. Next base: position 123,111 of record NZ_FPBH01000008.1, on the reverse strand, counting down.
GGCGAGCGTTTCGAGCAGATCGTCGACGTCCGATGGCACGACCACGGCGAGTGGGACTTGCCGATAGTTCGATGCATCCGCCGCATACAACGCTTTCGAGCCCTGATCGAAGCGTACTTCGCCGCGTACGTTGCGGCGCAGGTCAGCTTCGAGCGCCTGCATAACAGCAGCAGTCCCTTGAAAGGGCCTGGCAACGCGCGGCGCTTTCGACGAGCCATGAGCCGCGTCGCTCAACGAAGCCTTCACGCCTGCGCCCTGCTCTTCATCCAATGACGTTCCCACCTTGCCCCTCATGTCTCGTGTTCAACGCCCACGCTATCGCCCTGCACTTACGAATTAAGCCGCCTGGCTCGCGGTCATCTTGAAGATGCCCTGTGCGTTGCCGGCGTCGAAACGCAGGTCCGTTTCCCAGCGGCGCGCGTCCTGATCGAAGGTCCGCTTGCGCGTGATGAACTCGTAGAACGAGCCCGGCACGTCGCGCGTGACGATGCTGCCATCGGCCGCGCGAAATTCGCGCCGCACGATGTCCGCACGGTACGCGGTCTGAAACACGCGGCCCGAACGCGAACGCTCCACTTCCGGCTTCATCGGACGACCCTTTGCCTTTTCGTCGTCGGAGAGCTTGAACACGTCCGCGACGCGATCGGTAGCGTGATTGAAGGCGTTGCCTTCGGTCGCGATCCACGCCATTTCGGCCGACTCCTTCAACAATACTTCGTAATCGGCTTCGCGTGGCGTCTCATGCTGACGCGCGAAGGCGCCGACGATCACCGGCAGCAATGCGTGAGCCGCCTCGAGCGACAACACGCCTTCGCGTTCGAGCTCCCACAACTGGCCGGCGGCTTGCGGCGTCAACGGATCGCGAGAGGCGCCGATCACTTTCGTCACCGCCTGCTGAAACTCCGCCGAGAAACGCTCGGGGTGCAATTCGCTGACGAAGAACTGCGCGATCTCATCGGGGGCGTCATCGTGCGCCCAGGCGCGGCCGGTCATGCCCAAACGGTCGAGCGGATAACGGCCGTTGATGCTGAAGCCGAGCGGCCGCAGGATGCGCGCGAAGGCAGCCTCACCCGGCGGCAACGCGCCGCTCTCCGCCCAGCGCACCGTGCGCAATGCGCCATGATCGAAGTAGACGCTGCCACCAGCGGCGATCGCCTCCTCGGTGTACCGACGGCCATTCGCCGAGCGCGCCAGCAGGTCTTCGAACAGCGCCATGTTCATCGCCTGCGCCAGTTCGGCGCGGGTGACGGTGCCGTCCTCCCATTCATTGAGGATCTGCGGATGGTTCAGAGTGGCGAACAGCCTCGCGGTTTTCTCTGCGCCGAGCAATTTCAGCAGCAGTTGTTCGACATTCGCATTCTTGATGTTTCGCATATCGGTTCCGGGCGGAGTGCGGTGAGCACGCGTTCGTGTGTATGAAGATGGCTTGCCGGCATGGCTTCAAGGCGCAAGCACGGCATCGTTGGATGCGAGATTATTCAAATTCGCAGCGGCGCCGTAAAGCGAGATAAAATCGCCACTTGATGCGTTTTTGGAATCAACGTGCGAAAGTTCAAGATCCCCAACATGGGCGCGCTGCTCGCTTTCGAAGCCGCCGCGCGGCACGAGAGCTTCACGCATGCGGCGCGCGAGCTGTTCCTCACCGAAAGCGCGGTGTCCCGGCAGATCAATACGCTGGAGAGCAATCTCGGCGTGCGGCTGTTCGTGCGCGTCAAACAGCGGGTGGTGCTGACCAAGGCGGGCAAGGTCTATAGCGCGCAGGTGCGGCGCTCGCTCGAACAACTGGACCGCGACACGCTGTCGATCATTGCGCATGGCAGCGGCGGTGGGTATCTGGAACTGGCGGTGCTGCCGACTTTCGCATCGCAATGGCTGATTCCGCGGCTGGCGGCATTCAATGCGCAGTATCCGGACGTGCGGGTCAATATGGGTGTGCGCACCGGCACATTCCCGTTCGCCGAGACGCATTTCGAAGCCGCGATTCACTACGGCAAGCCGACATGGCCGGGCACATCGGCCGATTTTCTGTTTAGCGAGGAAGTCGTGCCGGTGTGTGCGGCAAGTCTGCTGGCCCGGCCCGTGGAAACTGCGGCGGATCTGCTGGACTACCCGCTACTGCATTCCACCACCCGGCCTGACGGCTGGGCGTCGTGGTTCGCCAACCTCGGTGTCGACGATAACCGGACGATGCAAGGGGTCCGCTACGAACTCCACACGATGCTGATCAGCGCTGCAGCGGCCGGTCTCGGCATCGCGCTGGTGCCGCGCTTTTTCGTCGACGCTCAGCTCGAACAACTCGGACTTGTGATTCCGCTTGACGCACCCGCCGTCGCGGACTCGGCGTATTACCTCGTCTATCCGACGGAGTTGAGTCACGGCAAGCCGCTCACGAGCTTTCGCGAGTGGCTGTTGCGGGAAGCGGCGGCGTACAGCGCGGTGAATCCTGGGCTGGCGGGCAATCCCGAGACTGATTGATTCAACGGTAAGCGGCAAACGGCAAAGCGTTAAGCGCCGGCTTGCTCGCGTGCCTGCGCCAACGCGCTCAGATTGCCTTCGCCGAAACCGTGGTGACCTTGCCGTTGCACGATCTCAAAGAAGATCTCTCCGGCACCGCGCCGCACAAAGGTCTGAAAGAACAGCAACGGCACGCCGTCGGCCCCAATCTCGCCGTCCACCAGAACGTGCGTGCGCTTGAGCCGCTCGACATCGAGCCCATGACCCGGCAAACGGGCATCGAGTTGTTCGTAATAGCGCGGCGGGGGCTCGACGAACTCGACACCGTTCGCGAGGAGTTGCTCGACGCACGCAAAGATATCGTCGGTGGCGAGCGCGATGTGCTGCACGCCTTCGCCCGGATGATCCGGCAGATAGTCGTGCATCAGATTCGTGCGGCGCGTGCCTTCTTCATACAAAGGCACGCGGATCGCGCCGCATGGCGACACCATCACGCGCGACTCCGCCGACACATGCCAGTTCGCGTGCAACTCGTGAATCTCGCGGAAGTTGAGCAGGTCGCGATAGAAGTCGAGCCACTCCTGCATCCGGCCCTCACCGACTGTTTGCGTCAGATGATCGACCGCGACGAGACCGGTGCCCGCGTGACTCAGATCGGCGTGCGCGGTATCGATCTCGATCGGACGGAAGTCGATGTCAAAGATCGAGATGTCACCGAGGCCGCCGCGCTGGCCGCCACGGCCGCGCCACCGGTCGACGAAATAGATGTGCGAATCGCCAATGCCCTGGATCGCCGGAATCAGCAACTCGCCCGCACCGAGGCGTTCGCCTTCGAACGCCCATGCACCGAGTTCGATCGCGCGGTCGAAGGCGCGCTGCGCATTGGCCACGCGAATGCCGATCGCGCAGATGCCAGCGCCGTATTCCTCGGCGTAGCGCTCGGCAAACGAATCCGGCTCGGCGTTGATCAGGAAATGCATCTCGCCCTGGCGATACAGCGTGACGTCCTTGCTGATATGGCGCGCAATTGCCTTGAAGCCGAGTTTCGTGAAGGTCTCGCCGAGCGCCTTCGGCTCGCGCGAGGCGAACTCCACGAATTCGAGGCCGGCGGTGCCGAGCGGATTGTGCTCAGGCGCCGACACGGCGCGCAGCGCGGCGTCTGGAGTGGGCAAGTCGCTGGGCATGGCAATCTCCTTGTGCAGTCTTTCGTACGCTGTTGCGCGTGTTCGTGATGTTTCTGCTGTTCGGTGCGCGCCGTCTTTCACCTGCAGTGTGACACCGCATGCGTGGTGTGCCGCGGCAATGCGGCCCGAGACGGCTTTTGCATCGTGTTTGTACACCGGGTGACGGGGCGTTCGCAAACTTTATTTTGTACTGGATGGTTCACGCGGGGAGAATCGGGCCGCGGCGGGCGTCTATTGCGTCTATTGCGTCTACTGCGCCTCCCGCATCTCCCGTGCCGCCTGGCGGCGTGCCTTAGGTCCTGGACATGCCGCCGCGGCTGCGCCTGGACGCACGTTTGACCGCAGGCTTGCCGGCGGCGGCCGTCATGCGCAGCTGGGCAACCTCGCGCACGGCATCGATAAACGCCCGTCCCACCGGTGACGGCTGCGTGTCCGAACGCCGGATCAGCCCCACAGGTTCGCCGGTGCCCGCGAACTGCAAGGGCAAACGCACCAACATGCCGTGCCCCAGTTCATATTCGACGGCGCTCAGCGGCACGAACCACACCGCGTCATTCTCCAGCGTCAACGCACGCCCCGTCGATACCGACAGCACTTCGACAAACCCCGACAACGGCGGCACGCCCCACGCGCTCAACAGGCTCTCAGCCGATTGCCGGATCAGCGTGCCGAACGGCGGCAGCACCACCGGAAATTCCTCCAGCGACGTGGCCGGCAAGCCGGCCCCCAGCGCCAACGGATGCCCGGCGCGGACTACGGCAATCAACGGTTCGCTGAAAAGCTGCTCGAAACTGAGCCCGACCATCCGTTCCGGGTCCGCCAGACGCCCGATCGCGAATTCGATCGCGCCGGCCTTCAAACGCTCGAGCAATTCGGGGTTGGCGCCCGTGGCAAGGCGCACGATCACGCGCGGCCAAAGCGCGGCGAAGCGCTTCAGCACCGGCGGCACCAGCGCAGCCGCGACGGTCGGCAGAATGCCGATTTCGAGCGTGGCGGCCGCCGCGCCTTCCGCGCGCGCCAGCAGGTCCACACCCTGTCGCAACGCACTGACGCAGGCGCTCGCATGCGGCATGAAGAGCTGCCCCTCGCGGGTCGGCACGGCGCCGTGGCGGCCGCGCTCGAAGAGCTTCACGCCGAGAATCGCCTCCAGTTCGGCAACCGTCTTGGAGACTGCGGGCTGCGTAATGGACAAGCTTTCGGCGGCCCGCTGCACGCCGCCGAACTGGGCGACGGCCAGAAAGCACTGGAGATGACGGAATTTGACGCGGCTGTCCGCGAGGCTGCGTTGCATAACGGCAGGTTATACGAAATGGGCGAAAACGTCATTTTGCATAACCTCTCAGGTTAGATAAAGTCGCTCCATAAAGCCGTATCCCACAATTCTCGAAGGAGACACTGATGGACGATTCCTTTCTCACCGCGCGCGACTTCGCGTCCCACCCCGCCTACGTCTATCCCGGCTACGGTTCTTCGGTCAAACGCGGCCCGACGCGTCCGCTGATTCCTCTGAAGGAAAAACTGCGCGACCAACGTGTACCGGTTTACGGCACCGAAGACCTCGGCGCGCTCGATCACGATCTGACGCGCAATGCGATGCGCAACGGCGAGCCGCTCGGCGAGCGGATCATCGTGACCGGCCGTGTGCTCGACGAGGGCGGCCGCCCGGTGCGCAATACGCTGGTTGAAATCTGGCAAGCCAATGCTGCCGGCCGCTATGTGCACAAGAACGATCAGCACGACGCGCCGCTCGACCCGAACTTCCTCGGCGCAGGCCGCTGCATCACCGACAACGAAGGCCGCTATCGCTTTCTGACGATCAAACCGGGCGCTTACCCTTGGGGCAATCATCCGAACGCGTGGCGTCCGAATCATATTCACTTCTCGCTGTTCGGCGACCATTTCGGCTCGCGCCTCGTCACGCAGATGTATTTCCCGGGCGACCCGCTGCTGGCCTTCGACCCGATTTTTCAGGGCACGCCCGAGCACGCACGCGACCGCATGATTGCAGGCTTCTCGCTCGATACGACGCAGGAGGCCTATGCGCTCGGCTACGACTTCGACATCGTGCTGCGCGGCCGCAACGAAACCCCGATGGAGCGCTAAGCCATGACGACCCTCAAGCAAACGCCTTCGCAAACGGTTGGACCGTACTTCGCCTACGGTCTGTGCCCGCAGCAATACGACTTCGCCTTCAAGAGCCTGTTTACGCCAGTTCTGGCCGACCGCGAAGCGGCCGGCGAGCACATCACGATCGTCGGGCAGGTGTTCGACGGCGACGGCAAGGTGATCGGCGATGCGATGTTGGAAGTGTCGCAGGTAGACGCGCACGGCCACTACCCGGAATCACGCGAGGAAACCCTGAAGACCGGTTTTCGCGGCTTCGCCCGCGTCGGTACGGGCACCGATCCGCTCCAACGCTTTGTCGTTGAAACGGTGAAACCCGGCCGCGCAAACCCGGACGAAGCGCCGCATCTGAATGTGATTGTGACGATGCGCGGCATGCTGCTGCACACCTTCACGCGCATCTATTTCGAGGACGAAGCCGAGGCTAACGAACGGGATGCCGTGCTGGCAGCGGTTCCAGCGGACCGGCGTGGCACGCTGATCGCGCGCCGCGAGCCGAACACGGCCAATGTGTACCGGTTCGACATCTATATGCAGGGCGACAAGGAAACCGTGTTTTTCGACCTGTGACGCGGATTTTCTATACTTTCATAAAGCTTTCACATACACTGGAGATGATCCGTCTAGCGACTGGATCGCGAAACTCCGAGTAGGTTAAGCCCGCCCCGCGCGGGCTTTTTTTTGGATGCCGAATCAATTGGCCGAACGCAATATCGCGCAGCCACGCAGGAAAACGACTGGCAGAAAAAACCGCGGCTCCGCTCAACAGCGGAAATGGTCGATGTTCTGCCCAGCGTAGATTGCGCGCGCCAGCCAATCCGGCTTTTCGCCATGACCGTCCCACGTATTTCCGTAGGCATCGCGATACATCACAGCGCGGACTGCGGCTTTGTCGGCTTCGATTGCTTCAGCAAGCGCTTCAATCGTAATGCCGTATTCGTCCATACGTCGGCGGATCCACACGATCAGGCGCTCACGCGCATTCCCGTCGAGGTCGAACAGCCGTTGTTCCTCTCGCTCTTTCATAACGTACCGGTTTCGCGGCTGATAGTGCGCGCGTTTGAAAAACAAAAAGCTTCGCAAAAAAACGCGAAGCCTATGCGTAAATCAGATGGGTTGAGTGCAAATCGAACTTGCGATGCCTCTCCCGATGCGTGGGAACTCGCATCAGGGTCATGCCCAATAAATCCTGGATTTAGGGGAATTCGTCGGCAAACGGCTCGAATCGCGCCCGATCGGCCTTGGTGTTCCAAGGCTGCTTTAGCGTATGGGAGGGCATTCTAGCATCCAATTTCCGCTGCTTGCAGCAACTGATTGCCGGCATTCGATGGCGAGCTTACTTGGTCATTCGGTTGGCATTCTTTAGCGGCTTTTTCGATTCTTATTGGTGCTTTAATGGGTCTGTTGGCTCTGGCCAAAAACAAAACCGCGCCTTCCCATGCTATGTTTCACTGACCGCATCAGCGCCTGTAGGAGACACGCAAAAATGCCCGCTTCGACCGCCATCGTCACGATCCTGGCCGCACTGCTGCTCGGCGCCATGAGTCCAGGACCGAGCTTCGTTATCGTTGCACGCAATGCAATCGGACTCTCGCGCGGCGACGGCCTCGCGACAGCGGCCGGCATGGGCATCGGCGGCGTGTTCTTTAGCGGTATCGCCTTGCTCGGCCTGTACACCTTGCTGGCGACAGTGGAATGGCTGTACGTCGGCTTGAAAGTGGCCGGCGGTCTTTATCTGATCTACCTCGCGTCGAAGATCTGGCGCGGTGCGGCCAAACCGCTCGCGTTCGATGCTGCGCAAGCCGCCGCTACCAACGTGCGCAAATCCTTCTGGATCGGTTTGAGTACACAACTCAGCAATCCGAAAACAGCGGTCTACTACGGCAGTATCTTCGCGGCCTTGCTTCCGCAACATCCGCCGCTGTGGTGCTACTTTGCATTGCCCCCTGCGATCTTCGCCATTGAAGCCGGCTGGTACACCGTGGTCGCGTTGTGCTTTTCGAGCAAACGTCCGCGTGAAATCTATCTGCAGTGGAAGGCCTGGATCGATCGCGTCGCTGCTAGCGCAGTTGCCGCGCTTGGATTACGCCTGATCCTAACGGCGCATAAAGTGGGCATCTGAAACAGAAATTCCGCTCGACTGGCTTGTCGTGTCGCGCAACGCGGCAGGCCCGTAACGAGGGCCGCATCGGCGCCTGTCGAGCGTATGCGAGCACGGCCCATAACAAAACAGTTACAAGATAAGTGTTGACGCTGGCATGGCCGGCGGTTACTGTGGCACCCGAAGTTCAAGAAGTTCGATTGCTGTTCATCAATGTCTCGCTCCTCAGCGGTATTCGTTGTCCTCTCCCTCCTTGACCCTTCAAGCGCTCCTCAACCGAGCAAATTTTTCTATTTTTTACTCAAGGATTCTTCATGGATACCGGTACCGTTAAGTGGTTCAACGACAGCAAAGGCTTTGGCTTCATCACCCCGGACAAGGGCGGCGACGACCTGTTCGCGCACTTCTCCGAAATCAGCGGCGACGGCTTCAAGACGCTGGCTGAAAATCAGAAGGTGAGCTTCGAAACGAAGCAAGGCCCGAAGGGTCTGCAAGCGGCTAACATCAAGCCGATGTAAGTTTGAAGGGCTCGGTGTCCGGCGACGGACATCGGGCTGCAGCGACATCCTCGCGGAGCTTTGTCTCCCACAGTTGGCGCGATCGCTTTTAGCTGCATATATTGTTCAGCTAGCCTAAGCGCCAAACGCCTCGTTGCACCTCATTCTCCCCTCTGGCTTTAACGCCCTTTTTAGCTTTCCGACTGCGTTTGGATTCGGCTCGCAATGGCTTGAATCGGCTCGTCCGCGTGACCCGTATAACGGCTCGCACGGCAGGCGCGCACTCGAACATTATTAAAATATAAAATGCAAAACAAACATATTCATCATTACAACGGCTATGCCGTCAAACCCTCGGCACATCGTTTGCCCGACGGTAGCTTCTCATCCAACCTGTTGCTCGAACGCGCTAACAGCGCGCGTACCGAAGGGCGCTACCAGTTCTACTCGCTCGACTACTTCCCGAACGAAGAACAGGCACTGCAGCACTCGGCACGCTGGGCACGACGTTGGGTCGACACGCGCGGCTAAGCGCTTGTCGAAACTGATGCGCGCGGAACCCCGCGCTTGCATCGCTCAGCGCCCATAGCGCGCCATTAGGTGCGCCAGACCATCGCGCGCGGTCTATTCGGTTTGTTCCGCCTTGATCCGCGCGCGCAGTTCGAACTTCTGAATTTTTCCCGTCGACGTCTTCGGCAATTCGCCGAAGCGCACCGCCTTTGGCAACTTGTATCCCGCAAGAAACAGCCGGCAGTGCGCGATGATCTCTTCTGCGCTCACCTGAGCGCCCTCCTTGAGCTCGACGAAGGCGCAGGGTACCTCGCCCCACTTCGGATCGGCCATCGCCACCACGGCGGCAACCGAAACCGCAGGGTGACGGTACAGCGTGTCTTCGACCTCGATGCTCGAGATGTTCTCGCCGCCCGAAATGATGATGTCCTTGCTGCGATCGCGGATACGGATGTAGCCGTCAGGCATCCGCACGCCGAGGTCCCCGGTGTGGAACCAGCCGCCGCGGAAGGTCGCTTCCGTGGCGCGCTCGTTCTTCAGATACCCCTTCATGCAGATATTGCCGCGGAACATGATCTCGCCGAGCGTTTCGCCGTCGTCAGGCACGGGCTCGAGCGTGTCCGGATCGACTACCGTTACGGCTGCCTGCAAGTGATAACGCACGCCTTGCCGCGCGTTCATTTCGGCGCGCGCGTTGTCGTCGAGCGAGTCCCATTCTTCCTGTTTTGCGCAGACCGCCGCCGGACCGTAGGTCTCAGTGAGTCCGTACACGTGCGTCAGATCGAAGCCGATCTCCTTCATCTTCGCGATCACCGCCGGCGCGGGCGCCGCGCCCGCCACCATCGTCGACACGCGATGCGTGATGCCCTCACGCCATTCGACGGGCGCATTCGCAAGCGCGCTTTGCACGATCGGTGCGCCGCAATAGTGCGTGATGCCTTCGCGCCGAATCAGTTCGAATACCGTCTTCGCGTCGAATTTGCGTAGACAGACATTGACGCCGGCACGCGCGGCAACGGTCCATGGGAAACACCAGCCGTTGCAGTGAAAGAGCGGCAAGGTCCACAGGTAAACCGCATGCTTGGGCATATCCCATTCGAGGATATTGCTGAGCGCATTCAGATACGCGCCGCGATGGTGGTAGACCACGCCTTTAGGATCACCGGTCGTGCCCGAGGTGTAGTTCAACGCGATGGCGTCCCACTCGTCGGCGGGCAGGGTCCAGGCGAACTCGGGGTCGCCGGTTTGCAGGAATGCTTCGTAGTCGGTTGCGCGGATGAACTTGCTAGCGTCGGCGGGCATCGCGTCGGCCACGCTGATCACGCGCAACTCGGGGAATTCCAGCGCGGCGCGGTGCGCCAATTCGCTGTACTCCGTATCGACGATCAACGCCTTCGCCTCGCCATGACGCAACATGAACAGCAGCGACGACACGTCGAGCCGAGTGTTCAATGTATTGAGCACGGCGCCGGCCATCGGTACGCCGAAATGCGCTTCTATCATCGGAGGAATATTCGGCAGCAAAGCGGCAACCGTGTCGCCGCGCTCGATGCCGGCCTGCCGCAACGCGCTGGCCAGACGCCGCGCGCGCTCGTAGGTTTCGCGCCAGTTGCGGCGAATCTCCCCATGAACGACCGCCAGCCGCTCACCGTAGACTTCCGCTGCGCGTACGATGAAATCGATGGGCGTCAGTGGGACATAATTGGCCTCGCGCCGCTGGAGGCCTTCTTCGAACATGTGCATCATCGCTTTGTCTCCTGAGGCGCTGGCCGCGCCGTCGATTTTTCTGATTGATGAGCTAGCCTAGCAATTGTCATGGTGAACTGTCTGTCATTCAAATGACAGAGTGGCGCGCCCTGGCTCCATTCAACCAACTTCACCCGCCTACGCACCGCTTGCTGCTTATGGATGACGCACCGTTTACCGCCGTCGCAGACTCCCGCCCGCACCGGCCTGAACGGGTCCCGCGCGCCGATCTGCCGCGGCTATTCGGCACCTGCGCGTGGTTCAGGGCGCTCGCCGCCGAGCACCAGGCCATGGTCCTTGCCAGCGCGCACGCGGAGCGGCTGGAAGGGGGCGCATGGATCGCGCGCCGCCAGGAACCGTCGGACTACTGGATCGGCGTCCATTCCGGCCTCATCAAACTCGCCATCTACAACGCCTCGGGACGCAGTTGCACGCTCTCCGGCGTGCCGCCCGGCGGCTGGTTCGGCGAAGGCAGCGTGATCAAGCGCGAATTGCGCAAATACGACGTGGCCGCCATTCAGCCTTCGCTCGTAATGTTCGTGCCATCAGAGACGTTCCATGCGCTGCTCGAATCGAGCTTGCCGTTCACCGGCTTCGTGATCCGGCAGTTGAACAACCGCATGGGCGAATTCATTGCGTCGATCCAGAACAGCCGTCTGCTGGATGTCGACGCGCGCGTCGCCCAGTCGCTCGCGCAACTGTTCAATCCCGACCTATACCCCGACACCGGGCGCACGCTGGCCATTTCGCAGGAAGAAGTCGGCCTGCTGGCAGGCGTGTCGCGGCAACGGATCAACCAGGCACTGCAAAACCTCGAAAGGCTGCAGATTTTGCGCCTCTCGTACAACCAGATCGACGTGCTAGACCTCGAACGCCTGTCGGCGTTTGGTCAGGAGCAGATCTAGGGTTAGTACGGGCGCCCAGTTACCCGCTGCAGTTTCCCGCGGTTTTCTACGGGCTTGACGCCACTTTCCCCGATTTTCCTCAACGTTCCCTGTATTTCATCGGCCGCATCAGGCCGGACGCACACGTTTCAGCCAGCAATTTCGGACGCCGGAATAAAGAATCCACAGCAACAGCCGTTATGCCGGCTATGCAACGCAGATTGCAGCCCGTCCCTATTCCGAGTTCAACGTATTGTCGAAACCGATAATGAACCGTCTGACACTAAAACAGAAATTGTGGGTGCCGATACTGCTGTGCTGGGCAGCCCTCCTGATCGTGACCGTTGTGAATGCGTTCGATGCACGAAACGCTCAAATGGACGCACGGCGCGCGGACCTGGCCGACGTCACCGACATGGCGGTGTCGATCGTCGCGGACTACGCGAAGCAGGCCGACGCGGGCAAGCTCCCGGTCGATGAGGCCAAACAGCAGGCCATCGCCCGCATCACCGCGCAGCGTTACGGCGCATCGGGCTACGTGACGATCGTGCGCAGCGATTCGGTGATGGTCGCTCATCCGATGAGTCCGAAGCTGAACGGCAAGGACATGAGCAGCTTCCGCGACGCCAAAGGCAATGCGCTGTATCACGACATCGCGCAGGCAGGCGGCTCGGCGAGCGGCGCAGGCTATCTGCGCTACTGGTGGCCGAAACCCGGCGAGACGGTACCGAGCGAAAAGATCGGCTATGTGAAGCGCTTCGGCCCATGGAACTGGGACTTTATCGCCGGCGCCTATATGGATGACATCCAGGCGCAGCTCTACGCGACCCTCGCGCGCTCGGCCGGCATGCTGGTGCTGCTGGGTGTGGTGGTGTCGTTCGTGGCTTCGCGGGTCGTGCGCAACGTATCGCGGTCGATCGGCGGAGAGCCTTCCGCGGCAGCGGCGATTGCCATGCAGATCGCGCGCGGCGATCTCGCCACTCACATCGACCTGCGTCGCGACGACACGTCGAGCCTGTTGTTCTCCCTGCGCGAGATGCGCAATCAACTGGCTGCGACCGTCGCGCGGATCAAGACGTCCGCCGAAACGATCACGATCGCCTCGAAAGAGATTGCCGCGGGCAACCTGGATCTGTCGAGCCGTACCGAAGAACAAGCCGCATCGTTGCAGCAGACCGCCGCCAGCATGGACGAGCTCACCAAGACCGTCACCCAGAACGCCGACAATGCCGCGACCGCGTCAGAACTCGCAGCGGATGCGTCGAACATTGCCGCGCGTGGCGGCGATGTCGTCAACGACGTGGTCGAAAAAATGGCCGGCATCACCGATAGCTCGCGCAAGATCGGCGAGATCATCAGCGTGATCGAAGGCATCGCCTTCCAGACCAATATCCTCGCGCTGAACGCCGCAGTAGAAGCGGCGCGCGCCGGCGAGGAAGGCCGCGGCTTCGCGGTCGTCGCGGGCGAAGTGCGCAATCTCGCGCAGCGCAGTGCGACGGCGGCCAAAGAGATCAAGGTGCTGATCCATCAGTCCGTCGCGCAGGTCGGCGAAGGCTCGACGCTGGCAGGCAAAGCCGGCAGCACGATCAGCGAGGTGGTCGACGCCGTGCGTCGCGTGACGGCGATCATGAACGAGATCTCGGCAGCCTCGAAAGAACAGAGCTCGGGCATCGGCGAAGTCAATCTCGCGATCCGTCAGATGGACGATGTGACGCAACGCAATGCCGCGCTGGTCGAACAGGCAGCGGCTGCGGCCGGTTCACTCGATGAGCAGACCGAACGTCTGCGAAATGCGGTTGCAGTGTTCAAGGTCGAAGAGCATGCGTGATTGAGCGGCGCCTTCGATCAGCACTTTCATGCAGCATGACCAAAGCATGCGATTGAAAAGGCCGTCATCCGGTAACCGGATGACGGCCTTTCTGCTTGTTATGCCGAAACGGTCCTGATCCTGCTACGCAGTGCGCGGGTAGCCCTTGCGAGTGACAGGCCGTGTCAGCATGGCATCGGTATCGAACAACGCAAAGGCGATATTGGCCAGCACCCCTGAATTCTTCCAGCGCAAATAATAACGATGCGCGGTCTGATAAGGCGCATAGCGGTCGGGCATGGCGTGCCACGGCTTGCCCGTGTGCAGCACCCACAGCACGCTGTTCACCACACAACGGATGTCGATGCTGGGACGGCCACGCCGAGGGCCGTGGTCCTTCATTTCAGGCAGGAGCGGCACGATGAGATGCCATTGCTCGTCGGTGAGATCCTGAATGGCCGGCGAACGAGCCAGCGGGTTTGAAGCGGGAGTATCCATGCAGTAAGAACGCGCACCTGCAGCACACGTGCTAGCGTCGCCGCGAAAAATGTCTATAACTCAATCGTTTCAGACTACCGCAAGCGCGCTGTCGCGAAAGTCAACTATTGTCAGAGTCCTGTGCATAATTGTTAGAAATCGCAATACGTTATTGCGCCAATGGATTAATGGCGCAGTGGAGGTGGTGGTCTATCATCGGCGCGCCCGGCGCGTAGCGAGCCTGCGCGTCGCGACCGCGAATGAAAAATCCATAACCACACACAGGAATTCCAGTGAGACAAGTAAGACTCCTCAAGACCGCCGCACTCGTGAGCGGTGCAGCCCTCGTCATGACGGCCGAGCAGGCCTCCGCGCAGAGTTCGATCACGCTGTATGGCGTCGCCGACGTGAGCGTGCGCTATCTGACGAACTCGAATGCGAAGAACGACGGGCGCCTTTATATGACCAACGGCGCGATCACCAACAGCCGCTGGGGCCTGCGTGGTTCGGAGGATCTGGGCGGCGGTCTGAAGGCGATCTTCGATCTGGAAAGCGGTATCAACCTGCAGGACGGCTCGGCCTCGGACAGCCAGCGGCTCTTCAATCGCAACGCCTATGTCGGCCTGAGCAGCCAGTACGGCACGGTAACGTTCGGCCGTCAGAAGACGCCGTTGTTCGATCTGCTGGGCGACACCTACGATCCGCTCACGGTCGGCAACTACGCGGAGAATTCATGGCTGCCGGGCGCGCTCGGCGCCGGACTTTACGCGGACAACGCCGTTAAATACACCGGCACGTATAAAGGCCTGACCATGGCTGCGATGTACTCGTTCGGCACCAACTCGGAATCGACGGGCGTCGGCGGGTTCTCGGGACAAGTGCCGGGTCATCTCGGCGCGGGCAATATGTACGGTTTCACGCTGTCGTACGTGGCTGGGCCGCTCAGCGTCGCGGCGGGCGTGCAACAGAACAGCGACAACAGCAATCACAAGCAGACCATCTTCAACGCGAACGCGGTCTATGCATTCAACTCGGCGAAGGTGTACGTGGGCTATCTGCATTCGAAGGACGACACAGGCTTCGTGGATAGCGCTCTGGCGCAGCAAACGCTCGTGCCGGGCGTCGATATCCTGAAGGGTTCGGGGCGCGTCGACAGCGGCCCATTTGCCGGCGTGACGTGGCAGGCCACACGCACTCTCATGCTGACTGGCGCTGCGTATTACGACCACATGTCCAATGCTGCGATCGGCAACGGTCAACTGGGCAGCGGCAATCGCTATACGTTCGTGGCGCTGGCCGAGTATGCGTTGTCGAAGCGCACCGAGGTGTACGGTACGGTCGATTTCGACAAGGTGTCGGGAGCAGCCTCGGTCGAATTGCCGGGCAAAAACAATCAGACCGGCGTTGCACTCGGTCTGCGTACGATTTTCTAAGTCACGTACGGTACTTGCAAGATCCCACCAAGCGCACCACGGCATCCGGCATTCACGCCGGGTGCCGACCACCAAAGTGGCGCACCCATAAAAAAAGGTGCCGCGAACGGCACCTTTTCTGCAACAACAAGCTTCTTCTGCTGCTGAAGCTTAGAAGCGGTGACGCAGACCGACCGTAGCAGCCGTCTGGTTCTTCGACGACGACGGCAGTTGCGTGTTGTCGCCGCTGTAGATCGAAGCTACACCGCCGTCGCCCATTGCGTGCTGGTACACAGCTTGAGCGTAGACGTCCGTACGACGCGACAGCGAGTAGTCAGCTTGCAGGCCGATCTGGTGGTAACGGGTCTTCATGTCGTTGCCGTCAGCATTGGCGCCGTAGCCACGTGCGTCGGTGAACGTGTAAGCAACGCCCAGAGCCATTGCCGGCGTCAGGTTGTACTTGCCGTTGACTTCGTAGTTGTTCGAACGACCTTGACGTTGGCCAACTGCTGCGCCAACCAGGTTGTCGATACGCGACTGCGTGAATGCAGCACCGACGGTCGCCGGGCCGAACGAGTACGAAGCAGCTGCGCCGAACTCACGTTGACGGAAGTTGCCCGTGATCGTGCCTGCGGTGTTAGCCAGCACGCCGTCCGAAGCGCCGGTTGCGTTTGCAGCCGGGTTGTTCTGCTGTGCGTATGCAGCACCGAGGTGCAGGCCTTGCCACTGGTATGCAGCACCCACGCTGTATTCGCGGTTGTTTGCGAATGCGCCAGCCTGGTTCGAGAAGCCGTACGTGCCGCCGAACGTGAAGCCTGCGTAGTTAGCGCTCGAGTACTTGATCGAGTTGTTGACTGCGTAGCCGCCGTTCGTGCTCAGGTTGTCGTTGTTGAACGGGTGAGCGAAGTACGTACCGCCCCAGCTACCCGTTGCGGTCAGCGGTGCCAGGTAGTCTTGTGCTGCGTCGTATTGACGACCCAGCGTGACCGTACCGAATTGCGCGCTCGACAGACCGACAAACGCTTGACGGTTGAACATGCCGTTGTTGTTAGCGAACTTGCCGTTGTTGATGTTGAAGCCGCTTTCCAACGTGAAGATTGCCTTCAGACCGCCGCCCAGATCTTCCGAACCACGCAGACCGAACATGCTTTGGTTGATGCCGCCGCTACCTGCTGCCCACTTTGCGTTGTGGTTGACGTTGCTGGTGTACGTCAGACCTGCGTCCAGCAGACCATACAGGGTCACGCTGCTTTGTGCGTGAGCGACGGAAGCAAACGATGCGGCAACCGCAACGACGATGAGACTCTTTTTCATGCGTGGGACTCCAGTTCGATAAATTTACGCGGGGAGCGGGACCTGCCTCAGCAGCGCATGCATCATTCGCTGCCGCCCTGTTCGCCGAACCGTTCCGGATCAGCTGGGCACCCTTGAAACGAAGCGTGAGTGTAGGTGGAGACCCTAGTAGCAACGCCCGCAATTTACGCAACAGGATTTTTCAGAATCCGCAACAATCAAATCAAGATAGGCATTAAGTCTTTATCTTTCATACGCTTATCGCAAAATGTGGATGAATGTATGCCTGCTCTGGACAAAAGTTATCCACAACATCTCAATATTAAAGTTGTGTGAATGCAACAGCATTTAATATGCGTGACGTAATCGGGTCGGAACGTTTGAAAAGTGAGAGACATCTGATTGCTCGACAATCAGGCAATTGCGATAGGCCTAATTCGACACGAAGTAAATTTATTTCGGAAAAGCGGGAACTTAATTTAATTAATGCAGTCGTCGATTTAAGCGTCGAATATTCCGAGAAACGGATATCTGCATTAGCTGTGATTAACGCGGACCGTGAATTGCCGAACGGCTTGGTGAAGTGAAGTCAGGCGGAGTCAGACGAGGTGGAAGCCTTCAGCACGGGCGTTGCCCGGAGGTGAACTGCGGCGCCGGCCGCCGCGTGACAAGAACCCGTGCTGAAAGCGGACGGCATACATCGAACAGCCTTCCGTATTCACTTAACGGCACAGCCGTGCACTTTTTTTACACGGAGTTTCCCTTACTTCCTTGGCGCCGGTTGCCGGTCCTCCATATGGTCTGCCGTGGATCATTAGGCGTTAAGAGTCGGAGCACGCTTGCGCCAGGTTCGCCGATCTCATCTCGACGAAGAGAAGCGTGATATTGCGCGGGAACATGCGGAGATTAATAAGCGGCATATTGCCGCATCTGATATTGGATTCTCACCACAAAACAAAAAGGGTTCCGAAAACTCGGAACCCTTCTTTACATCTATGGTGGGCCGGGTCGGAGTCGAACCGACGGTGTCCTTTCGGAGGCGGATTATGAGTCCGCTGCCTGCAACCAGCACGGCGTCCGGCCCAAGAAAAAGACCCGGTCATGAAGGCCGGGCCAATTCGTTGATTGGCCGACATACTACACGAAAAAGGGGCCTTCGCAACCGCTTCGCCTAAGCGAAACAGCCCGAAGACCCCTTCAAACAGCTACATCATTTCCCGCGACCGCCTGCTTCGATCAATTCCCTTCGAGGAACGACTTCAGCTTGTCCGAACGACTCGGGTGACGCAGTTTGCGCAGCGCCTTTGCCTCGATCTGACGGATCCGTTCACGCGTCACGTCGAACTGCTTGCCGACTTCTTCGAGCGTGTGATCGGTGCTCATCTCGATACCGAAACGCATGCGCAGCACCTTCGCTTCACGCGGCGTCAGCGAGTCGAGCACGTCCTTCACGACATCGCGCATGCTGGCATGCAGTGCGGCGTCGGCCGGCGCGACCGTGTTCGTATCTTCGATAAAGTCGCCCAGATGCGAATCGTCGTCGTCACCGATCGGCGTTTCCATCGAGATCGGCTCCTTCGCGATCTTCATGATCTTGCGGATCTTGTCTTCCGGCATTTCCATCTTCTCGGCCAGCGTTGCCGGATCCGGCTCGAGACCGGTTTCCTGCAAGATCTGACGCGAGATGCGGTTCATCTTGTTGATCGTTTCGATCATGTGAACCGGAATCCGGATCGTACGCGCCTGGTCAGCGATCGAACGCGTAATGGCCTGACGGATCCACCACGTTGCATACGTGGAGAACTTGTAGCCGCGACGATATTCGAACTTGTCCACCGCCTTCATCAGGCCGATGTTGCCTTCCTGAATCAGGTCGAGGAACTGCAGACCACGGTTCGTGTACTTCTTCGCGATCGAGATCACGAGACGCAAGTTCGCCTCGGTCATTTCGCGCTTTGCCTGACGCGCTTTCAGTTCGCCGGCCGCCATCTGGCGGTTGGTTTCCTTCAGGTCCTTCAGCGGCAGCACAACGCGCGCCTGCAAGTCCAGCAGACGCTGCTGCTGTTCGCGAATGGCCGGAATGTTACGCGTGAGGATCGCGCTATACGCGTGACCTTCGCCGACGATCTTGTCGGCCCATTCCAGATCCGTTTCGCTGCCCGGGAAACGCGCGATGAATTCCGCACGCGGCATGCCGCACTTGTCGACTACCGTATGCAGGATCTGACGCTCAACCTGACGCACTTCGTCCACTTGCGCACGCAACGTGTCGCACAGACGCTCGACGGTACGCGCGGTAAAGCGGATCGTCATCAGCTCGTTCTGGATCGTTTCCTGCGCCTTCAGATACGACTTGGACTTGTAGCCTTCCTTCTCGAACGCACGACGCATCTTGTCGAACCATTCGCTGATCATGGCGAACTTCTCGAGGGACGCACGCTTGAGCGCTTCCATCTGCGCAGCGTTGGCCGTGGCTTGCGCCGCGCCGTCGTCTTCTTCCTCGTCGTCCGATTCCTCTTCCTCGACTTCCTCGTCTTCGCTTTCGATCGCTTCCGCTTCCTGCGCCGAGAAGCCGTCTGCATCTTCCGCGTTGGCGTCGATCAGGCCGTCGACCAGTTCGTCGATACGGATTTCCTCGTTCGCGACGCGCTCGGCCATTGCCAGAATGTCGGCGATCGTGGTCGGGCACGCGGAGATCGCCATCACCATGTGCTTGAGGCCGTCTTCGATCCGCTTCGCGATTTCGATTTCGCCTTCGCGCGTCAGCAGTTCGACCGTACCCATTTCACGCATGTACATGCGGACCGGGTCGGTGGTGCGGCCGAATTCGGAGTCGACGGTGGAGAGCGCGACTTCCGCTTCCTCTTCCACTTCGTCGTCTGACGAAGCAGCGGGTGCGTTGTCGTTCAACAGCAGCGTTTCAGCATCCGGCGCCTGCTCGTACACAGCCACGCCCATGTCGTTGAACGTGCTGATGATGCCTTCGATCGCCTCGGTCTCGGTGAAGTTGTCCGGGAGGTGGTCGTTGATTTCCGCGTACGTGAGGAAGCCGCGCTCCTTGCCGAGCTTGATCAACGCGCGCAGTTTGGCGCGGCGCTCTTCGAGTTCCTCGACGGTGCCCGGCTGCGACGACGCAAACGCGTCCTTCAGCAGCGCTTTTTCCTTTGCACGACGATCGCGAGCCTTGACCTTTTCCACCTTGCCGGGAACGGCCGCAGGGGTTTCTTCGCTTTGGGTTGCGTCGTCGTCGACGGGTGTTTCGTTAAGCTTTTTCGTCATGGAGTTCGTCGTACCGGCTGTAGTCTCGACTCGCGGCTGTTGGACAACAGCCGGTTGAACCGTGGACACTGGAGTCTCACGCTCTACCGCATCGTCCTGCGCGGCAGGCGCTTCCCTTGCGCTTCTGACACCCGGCCGTTTTGCGGCCGGTGGTGGTACAGCTTTCGCCGCCCTGACCGGCTCCGCTCGCGCAGCGGAAGTGGTCGAGGGTTTCTTCCCGGCAGCAGGTGTGACGCTTGCGGCAGACGTTTTTCTGGGGGAAGAAGCTAACTTGGCCTCGGTGACCTTTCTGGTCGGCTCATTCGAACCTGTGCCCGTTGCTTTTTTTCCGCCTGGTGTCTTTGCCATCGCAATCGCCTTTTCGCCTTTGCTAGGAAAACCATTGAAAAAACAAACCGCTAGAAACCTTTTATTATAGCACTCAGCTTTCTGCCATCCCGCTTACAGCCCGAGCTGCCGCTTCATCTCAGCCCGCTTCTGATTCAGGCCCGTCAGCTCCGCAAACTCCTCCGGCGTGTGCCGGGATTGCCGCGAAAGCTGCTCGAGGCGATCGCAGTAAGCGTCGTATCGCATCTTCAGAATCGCCGCTTTCAGTTCCTCTCCGACGATCCGTTCCTGCTCGCGCCGTTCCTCGATGACGGTCGCATCCTCCGGGTCCTTCAGCAGCAAATCCCGGACGTTTTCATCATAGTCTAGAATTTTGCGAAAGATTTCCTCGAAAGTTGGGGCATTTGCGCCGTTTCGCAATAGGTCGGACAGCAACTGAAACTCCGCCGAATCGCCCAGCGCACGTGCATGCGTCGTCACTTCTTCGAACAGTTCGCCGTGCCGCGTGACGCTCAGAAGCGCCTGTTCGGCTTCCTCGTCGAGCACTGCCACCGTGCGCGGATACATCACCAGATTGCGCAGCGTTTTTTCTTCGATCCCGGTCACACTGCGCCGATCCTTGCGGGCTGGCGCCGATCGGGCGGCCGCCGCGATCCGGGCGTCGACTTCGCATAAAGCGGCGACTTCCTCGAACGGCACGTCGAGCCGGTCGGCAAACATATGCATGATCTGCGCGCGCAACGCATTGGCCGGCAGCTGCTGCAGCAGCGGCTTCGCGTCGAACAGCGCGCGGGCGCGGCCTTCCGGCTGGTCCAGCTCCTTGCCGGTCAGCACCTCATTTAGCATGAACTGCGACAGCGGCATGGCGCGCTCGACCTGCTCAGCGAACGCTTCCGTGCCGAATTCACGCACGTAGCTGTCCGGATCGTGCTCGGACGGCAAAAACAGGAACCGGATGGTCCGGTTGTCCGCCGCGTGCGGCAGGCAGGCGTCCAGCGCCCGGCGCGCGGCGCGGCGCCCCGCCGAATCGCCGTCGAAGCTGAAGATGACCGTATCGGTCTGGCGCATCAGTTTCTGCACATGAATCGGCGTGCAGGCCGTGCCAAGCGTGGCGACCGCGTTCTGGAACCCCAATTGGGCCAGCGCGACCACGTCCATGTAGCCTTCGACCACCAGCACGTAATGCTGTTCGCGAATCGCCAAACGGGCCTCAAACAGCCCGTACAACTCGCTGCCCTTGTTAAATAGAGGCGTTTCCGGCGAATTCAAATATTTGGGCTCGCCGCCGTCCAGCACACGCCCGCCGAAGCCGATCACCTGCCCTTTCACATTGCGTATCGGGAACATGATCCGCTCGCGAAAGCGGTCGTAGCGGCGATTTTGACCTTGCGCGTCCGACTTTTCGCTGACGATCACAAGACCCGATTCGACCAGCGAATCGTCCCGATAGTTGGGGAATGCGGGTTCGAGGTTCTGCCAGCCGTCCGGTGCATAGCCGAGGCCGAAACGGGCGGCGATCTCGCCGGTCAGGCCGCGTTTCTTCAGGTACTGGATCGCGACCGGCGCGCCGCGCAGCTGCTTGCGGTAGAAATCGCAGGCAGTCTGCATGACATCGGATAGCGCCGTGGTGACCGCCTTGGACGCACCCGGCGAATACCCGCCGGAGCCTCCACCGCCGCCATAGCCCGGCGAAGGCTCGTTCGGCACGGTCAACCCGACCGATTGCGCGAGCTCGTTGACCGCCTCTGGAAACGTGGAGCCGACATGCTCCATCAGGAAGCCGATGGCCGTACCGTGCGCGCCGCAACCGAAGCAGTGATAGAACTGCTTAGTCGGACTAACCGTAAACGAAGGGCTCTTCTCGTTGTGAAACGGGCACAGCCCCATGAAGTTCGCGCCGCCCTTTTTCAACTGCACATACCGGCCGACCACGTCGACGATATCGACGCGGTTGAGCAGGTCCTGCAGGAATGACGGTGGAATCACAGTGAATGACGCTACCTAAAAAGCTCAAGGCTGCGCACGCCGTCGAACAACGGCGCGCCCAGACCGGAAATACAGGGATTACTTCGCGAGCGCGGCTTTGACTTGCGCCGAGACAGCGGTCATGTCGGCACGGCCCGCCAGCTTCGGCTTGAGCACGCCCATCACCTTGCCCATGTCCTGCGGGCCTGCAGCGCCGGTTTGCGCGACCGCGGCCTGAACTTCGGCAACGATCTCCGCTTCGGACATCTGCGCCGGCATATAAGCGGACAGGATGGCCAGTTCGGCCTTTTCCTTGTCGGCGAGATCCGTGCGGCCGGCGGCTTCGAACTGGCTGATCGAGTCTTTGCGCTGCTTGATCATCTTGTCGATGACGGCGGTGATTGCCGCGTCGTCAAGGACGACGCGTTCGTCGACTTCGCGTTGCTTGACCGCGGCGAGCAGCAGGCGGATCGTGCCGAGACGCTCGGTCTCACGCGCCCGCATGGCCGCTTTCATGTCGTCGTTGATCTGGTCCTTGAGGCTCATCACTCACCTGAATGCGTTGAAAATTTAAAAACCGGCCGCTTACGGCACCCATGCGCCGTACCAATACGCTGTATCCAACACAAACGCCCGCTTGGGACTGCTTCCTCAAGCGGGTTGGCGCAATTTTGCGTAGTGGATGCGACCCTGCCGGCTGGCCCGAAGGGCCGTGTTTTCCGCGATGGCACCTGCTGTGCCGTCACCGTTGGATGTCGCCGCTCCGTTCAACGGGAACCGCGGCAACGCCAGAATCAGTAGAACTTCTTTGGCAGCATCTGGCCACGCAGACGCTTGAAATGACGCTTAACCGCAGCCGCCTTCTTGCGCTTGCGCTCAGCCGTAGGCTTTTCGTAAAACTCCCGGGCGCGAAGTTCCGTTAGCAGCCCGTTTTTCTCCATCGTGCGCTTGAAGCGGCGCATGGCAACTTCAAACGGCTCGTTGTCTTTTACGTGGATGGTCGTCATTTTTCAATAACGGAACTTTGTAAAGGTTCAGGAGTATAGCAGAGCTTTCTCACAAAGCCATTGCGCCGTCAAGCCCCTAAAACGTACTCAGCCGACGCCTGGCCGGCCGCCACGCCGGAGGCCCACGCCCACTGGAAATTGTAGCCGCCGAGCCAGCCAGTCACGTCGACCGCCTCGCCGATGAAGTACAAACCCGGCGTGCGGGCGCTCATCATCGTCGCCGACGACAGGTCACGCGTATCGATGCCACCGCGCGTGACTTCAGCCTTGCGGTAGCCTTCGGTGCCGTTCGGGGTGAGCGTCCAGCGCGACAAGGCCTCACCGATGCGGCGCAGCGTCTTGTCCGGCAGATCGGCCACGCGCGCTTCGGCGGGAATCTGGTGGGTTTCCAGCCAGACGTGGGCGAGCCGTTGCGGCACCCATTCCGAGAGCAGATTGGCGATCTGGCGCTTCGTGCCGGTTTTGGCTTCCAGCAATGCGGTGGTGGCGTCCTGCTCGGGCAGCAAATTGATGTGAATCGGCTCGCCGGGCTGCCAGTAGCTCGAAATCTGCAGAACCCCCGGGCCCGACAGGCCGCGGTGCGTGAGCAGCAGATCCTCGTTGAATTCGGCACCGGTCTTCTTGTTGCCGGTCGCCAGTTGGACCTCGAGCGACACGCCGGAGAGCGCCGAGAACGGCTCCCAGTCGGCCGGAGCAAAGGTCAGCGGAACCAGCGCAGGGCGCGTGTCGATCAGCTTGTGGCCGAATTGCTTGGCGAGACGGTAGGCGAAATCAGTCGCGCCGATCTTGGGGATCGACAGGCCGCCGGTCGCCACTACGAGCGCGCGGGCCGTGATCGCACCCGAGTGGGTGTCCAGCGTGAACCGTCCTTCGGCGTCATGCCGCACCTGTTCGACCGTGAGCGGCGTGCGCCACGCGACGCGGCCCGCGTCGCACTCGTTCTTCAGCACATTGATGACCGCGTCGCTCGACTGGTCGCAGAACAGCTGCCCCTTGTGCTTCTCGTGCCACGTCACGTGATGGCGCTTAAGCAGCGCCATGAAGTCACGCGGCGTGTAGCGCGCCAGCGCCGAGCGGCAAAAATGAGGATTGGCCGACAAATAATTGGCCGGCCCGGCATACAGATTCGTGAAGTTGCACCGGCCGCCGCCGGAAATGCGGATTTTCTCCGCGAGTCGCTGCGAGTGGTCGATCAGCACCACGCGACGGCCGAGTTGCCCGGCCACGGCCGCGCACATCATGCCGGCCGCGCCCGCGCCGATCACTGCGATATCGAAGGATTCCATGGGGCCGCATTGTACCTGCGCGTCTGCGGCCGCCTGCCCGCGCTGCTATACTTTCAGGCTTGCCTTTTCACTTTTGGACGCCGGAGCGGCTTCGCTCCCGTGCCCGCTCAAACCACCCATCATGCTCGTTCTCGGCATCGAAAGCTCCTGCGACGAAACCGGTCTCGCGCTCTACGACACAGAGCGCGGCCTGCTCGCGCACGCGCTGCATTCGCAAATTGCGATGCACCGGGAATACGGTGGCGTGGTGCCGGAATTGGCGTCGCGCGACCATATCCGGCGCGCGCTGCCGCTGCTCGAAGAGGTGATGGAACGCGCCGGCACGGTGCGCGGCGACATCGACGCGATCGCCTATACGCAAGGCCCCGGCCTCGCGGGCGCGCTGCTGGTCGGCGCGAGCGTGGCGAATTCGCTGGCCATGGCGTGGGACAAGCCGACCATCGGCATTCACCACCTCGAAGGGCATTTGCTGTCGCCGTTGCTGGTGGACGAGCCGCCGCCGTTTCCGTTCGTCGCGCTGCTGGTGTCGGGTGGCCATACGCAGCTGATGCGCGTCACGGATGTGGGTGTCTACGAGACGCTCGGCGAAACGCTGGACGACGCCGCCGGGGAAGCTTTCGACAAAACCGCCAAGCTGCTGGGCCTCGGTTATCCGGGCGGCCCGGAAGTGTCGCGGATGGCGGAATTCGGTACGCCCGGCGCAGTGGTCCTGCCGCGTCCCATGCTGCATTCCGGCGACCTCGATTTCAGCTTCAGCGGGCTGAAGACCGCTGTCCTCACACACGCGAAGAAGCTCGGCGGCGCGAATATCTGCGAGCAGGCAAAAGCGGATCTGGCGCGCGGTTTCGTCGACGCAGCGGTGGAAGTGCTGGCGGCAAAATCGCTGGCCGCGCTCAAACGGACCAAGCTCAATCGGCTGGTGGTGGCAGGCGGTGTCGGCGCGAACCGGCAACTGCGCGAAGCGTTATCCGCCGCGGCGAAGAAGCGCAATTTCTTTGTGCACTACCCGGATTTGTCGCTGTGTACGGACAACGGCGCGATGATCGCGTTGGCCGGCGCATTGCGATTGCAACGCTGGCCCGATCAATCGGGCAAAGACTACGCATTCACCGTGAAGCCGCGCTGGGATCTGACGTCCCTCGCACGCTGAACCTGTAACGAGCCCGCGACGCGCGCCGCAGACCGGACCACGCGATGACAATGGCAACGCCATAGAAAAAGCCGCTTCGAAAGCGGCTTTTTCTATTTGCGGCAATCAAGAAGGCGGAGTGTGATCACGCCACCCGCTTATCCCGCTCGATCACTGCATACGCGCTGTGATTGTGAATCGATTCGAAGTTTTCAGCTTCGAGCACATACGCGACGATGCGCTCGTCCGCATTCAGACGTTGCGCAACGTCACGCACCAGGTCTTCGACGAACTTTGGATTCTCGTAAGCGCGTTCGGTGACGAACTTCTCGTCCGGACGCTTGAGCATGCCCCACAGTTCGCACGAGGCTTCTTCTTCAGCGATACGAACTAGCTCTTCCACCGCCACGTCGCCCACCAGCTCGGCGTTGATCGTGACGTGCGAGCGCTGGTTGTGCGCGCCATACTGCGAAATCTTCTTCGAGCACGGGCACAGGCTCGTGACCGGCACCAGCACTTTCAGGAACAGACGCGTCGCGCCGTTGCGGGTCTCGCCCGTCAACGTCACTTCATAGTCGAGCAGACTTTGCACGCCCGACACCGGCGCGGTCTTATTCACGAAGTACGGGAACGACACTTCGATGCGGCCCGCCTCGGCCTCGAGCTTTTCCAGCATCGCGGCGAGCATGGTGCGGAACGTGGCCGCCTCGAGCGGCGCCTTGTTCTCTTCGAGCAGCGCAACGAAGCGCGACATGTGCGTGCCCTTCTGATCGGCGGGCAGATGCACGTCGAGATTCCACGTGCCCACAGAAGGCTGCGCTTCGCCGCTTTGCGTGCGCACTGTCAACGGATGGCGCACTGCCTTGACGCCGACTCGTTGAATCGGAATCTGACGCGTATCGGGCGTGCTCTGCACGTCGGGCATCACAAAGGCGGGATTCATCTGGTTCATATTCTTGTCCTTTCAGGAAACGCCGGGCCGTCCCATGTTTTCCGCTCCGCGGGAAGTCCCCCGCTCCGAAGGAAGCCCCTTCAAGGATTGGAGGATCGCCCCATTGGCGGGTGTCGCAAAGCGACACGTTTGAGGGCACTCAGCGGCCGTGCGCATCAAGTCGCGCAATGGCAAACGCCGGCCCCTGCCGGCGTTGGATGATGGACCCGAAGGTCCATCGACTCAAGTTGGAGATTGCTATGGCCGCTATAGCCGCGGCGTAGCGCACGGCAGTGCAGCTGGACGACTCAGCCATTCCACGCAGCTAAGTGCCGCAATCAAGCGACGCGCTTCACCGAGGATTGGCCAGCGACCGCGCCGCTGGAAAGAAAGCGTTCGCGAATCGACTTGGCGATGCCCGCTGCGTCCAGACCGCAGGCGGCGAGCAACTTGGCCGGATCCCCATGATCGATGAAGCGATCCGGAAGGCCCAATTGTAGTACGGGCCGGATAACCCCACTCTCGAGCAGGGCTTCGACACACGCCGATCCCGCGCCGCCCATCACGCAGCCTTCTTCCACCGTGACGATGGCATCGTGCGTTTCGGCCAACTGACGGACCAGTTCGGCGTCCAGCGGCTTCACGAAGCGCATGTTCGCCACCGTGGCGTCCAGTTGCTCAGCGGCCGCCAGCGAAGGCGCAACCATCGTGCCGAATGCCAGAATTGCAATCCGCTTGCCGGCCGGTTGCGACGTTTCGCGACGGATCTCGCCTTTGCCGAGCGGCAGCGCCGTCATTTGCTTGACCGTTGCCACGCCCGTGCCGGCGCCGCGCGGATAGCGCACCGCCGTCGGGTTCGGTTGCTGCAATGCTGTGTACAGCATCTGACGGCATTCGTTTTCGTCCGACGCAGCCATCACCGTCATGTTCGGGATGCAGCGCATGAACGCCAGATCGTAGGCGCCCGCGTGCGTGGCGCCGTCCGCGCCGACCAGACCCGCACGGTCGATGGCGAACACCACCGGCAGGTTCTGCAGCGCGACGTCGTGGATCAGCTGGTCATAAGCACGTTGCAGGAAGGTCGAGTAAATCGCGACCACCGGCTTCATGCCGTCGGCAGCCAGGCCGCCGGCGAACGTCACTGCGTGCTGCTCGGCGATGCCGACGTCGAAGTAACGATCCGGGAAGCGCTTCTCGAACTCGACCATGCCCGAGCCTTCACGCATGGCCGGCGTAATGCCGACCACGCGCGCGTCCAGCTCGGCAGCGTCGCACAGCCATTCGCCGAACACCTGCGTGTACGTCTTTTTCGACGGCGTGGTGGCGGGCTTGATGCCCTCAGCGGGATTGAACTTGCCCGGGCCGTGATACAGCACCGGATCGGCCTCAGCCAGCTTGTAGCCCTGGCCCTTCTTCGTGACCACGTGCAGGAATTGCGGACCGCGCAGTTCCTTGATGTTCTGCAGCGTCGGGATCAGCGAATCGAGGTCGTGACCGTCGATCGGGCCGATGTAGTTGAAACCGAACTCTTCGAACAGCGTGGCCGGCACGATCATGCCCTTCGCGTGCTCTTCGAGCTTGCGGGCCAGGTCGAGCATAGGCGGCGCGACACGCAGCACACGTTCGACGCCCGCACGCGCGGCGGCGTAGAAGCGGCCCGACATCAGGCGCGCCAGATGGCGATTCAGCGCGCCGACCGGCGGCGAAATCGACATATCGTTATCGTTCAGAATGACCAGCAGCGGCACGTCGTCTTCGACGCCGGCGTTGTTCATCGCTTCGAAGGCCATGCCGGCCGTCATCGCGCCGTCGCCGATCACGGCGATGCCCATGCGGTTCTCGCCCTGCAGCTTGCTGGCAACGGCCATGCCGAGCGCGGCCGAGATCGACGTGCTGGAGTGCGCGGTGCCGAACGTGTCGTATTCCGACTCGTCGCGCTTCGGGAAGCCCGAGATGCCGCCGAGCTGACGCAGCGTGTGCATCTTGTCGCGGCGGCCCGTGAGGATCTTGTGCGGGTAGGTTTGATGGCCGACATCCCACACGATCCGGTCGCGCGGCGTGTCGAACACATAGTGCAGAGCAATGGTCAACTCGACCGTGCCGAGGTTGGACGAAAGATGGCCGCCCGTCTGCGATACGCTGTCGAGCACGAAGGCACGCAACTCGTCGGCAAGCGGTTGCAATTGGCGGCGATCGAGGCGGCGCAAGGCTGCCGGGTCGTCGATAGTTTTCAGCAAGTCGTACATCGTCGTTCCATTGTAGGAAAACTTACGCGCCCGCACTTCATACATGCACCCCGTAGCAAAGGTGCGCGGCGGCGGGCTTTCGCGTTCAGCTGACCCGGTTCACCACCAGGTCGGCCAATTCGGCAAGACGCTGCGCGCGCGCACCAAACGGCGCAATCGCAGCGTGGGCGTCGCTGCGCAGTTGCGCTGCGAGCGCACGCGACGCATCTAGCCCAATAATCGACACGTAGGTCGGCTTGCCGTCCTTCGCGTCTTTACCTGCTGTCTTACCAAGCGTTGCGGAATCGGTCGTGACGTCGAGAATATCGTCGACGACCTGAAACGCGAGGCCTACGGCGGCCGCATATGCGTCGAGCGAACGCATGGCGTCCGCATTCGGCGTTTCGCCCGCCAGCGCGCCCATGCGCACCGCGGCACGCAACAAGGCGCCGGTTTTCATCCGGTGCATGGTTTCGAGTTGCGGGCGCGTCAGCGTATGACCGACGCTCGCGAGATCGATAGCCTGGCCGCCGCACATGCCGACCGAGCCGCTCGCCAGGGCCAGTTCACGCACCAGCGCGGCCTGCTGCGCCGGCGCCAGCACGTCCGACGTCAACGCAACGAACGCCTGCGCTTGCAGCGCGTCGCCGACCAGCAGCGCCGTGGCTTCGTCATACTTGACGTGTACTGTGGGCTTGCCGCGACGCAGTGCGTCGTCGTCCATGCAGGGCATGTCGTCGTGCACGAGCGAGTACACGTGGATCATTTCCAGCGCCGCCGCGGCCGCGTCCAGGCACTCGGCGCGCGCGCCGGTCAGTTCGCCGGCCGCGTGGCACAGCAGCGGGCGCACCCGCTTGCCACCGCCCAGCACGGCGTAGCGCATGGCTTCATGCAGTTTGGCCGGCTCAGTCGCTTCCGTGGGCAGGTAGTGTTCTAGTGCCGATTCGACACGTTCGAGTACCGAGCGTGTCCATTGTTCGAATGTCATAGGTCGTCCCCGCTTTCAGTAGCGGCTGTGCCTGCGCTATTCATAGGCAGCGGCTTCAGCGTCTCGCCATCGAGCACGCGCACCTGTTGCTCGACCTTCTCGAGCTGCTGCTGGCAAAACGCGACGAGCGCCGCACCGCGCCGGTAGGCGGTGAGCGATTCCTCGAGGCTGAGATTGCCGCCTTCCATGCGCGCCACCAACCCTTCCAGCTCAGCCTGGGCGGCCTCGTAGTTCTCGGGCAACGGCGTGGTATCGACGCCTTCAGCAGGCGCGGCAGCAGTATCTTTCGACGCGGTCTTCGCCATGAATAGTCGCAAAATTAAAACAAGTCGGACATTCTACGGCAAAAGCGACATTTCCGATCCCATCGCCAGCCCGCGCCCCGCCTTTGCCCTTCGCGCCCGCCTCTCAGTCTCGCAGAAAAAAAACGATTGGTCTGCGGCGAAAACCTTGAACTTCCTTGACATTTTTGACCCAAATCAGGCACTTAAGCGCCCCGAGGAGGGGGAATCGGGTATAATCGCGGGCTCCCTAAATCGAATCTATCGATGGTTGGGTTGTTCACTGCTTTCACGTCTTCACGGGAGTGGGAATGTCCAATCTGAGCAATGCATTGCAGTTGCGGTCTGTCCACAGCCAGCTGCCAGTCACGGCTTACTTTGACGAAGCGCTTCTAACGCGCGAAATCGACACCCTTTTCAAGAAAGGTCCTCGCTACATCGGCCACGATCTCATGGTGCCCGAAGCGGGAAATTATTTTGCTCTGCCCAGCGAGAGCGAAGGGCGTGTGCTCGTCCGTAACCAGCAGTCGCAAGTCGAACTGCTGTCGAACGTCTGCCGCCACCGGCAAGCCATCATGCTCAACGGCCGCGGCCAGACGGAGAACATCGTCTGTCCCCTGCATCGCTGGACGTACGACCTGAATGGCCAGCTCCTCGGTGCACCTCATTTTGCGGATAACCCCTGCCTGAATCTCGGCGCCACGCCGCTGCAGAACTGGCAAGGCCTGCTGTTCGAAGCACAGGGGCGCGACGTCGCGCGGGATCTGGCGCGCCTCGGCACCAAACAACACTTCGATTTTTCGGGCTTCATGTTCGATCACGTCGAAGTGCACGAGTGCAATTACAACTGGAAGACCTTCATCGAGGTCTATCTGGAGGACTACCACGTCGCGCCGTTCCATCCGGGCCTTGGCAGCTTCGTCAATTGCGACGATCTGACGTGGGAGTTCGGCGAGTGGTACAGCGTGCAGACGGTCGGCGTCCACAAGGATCTGGAGCAGCCGGGCAGCCCGACGTACCGCAAATGGCACGACGAGGTGCTGCGCTTCCGCGGCGGCAATCCGCCCGATTTCGGCGCGATCTGGATGGTGTACTACCCCGGCATCATGATCGAGTGGTATCCGCACGTGCTGGTCGTGTCGTGGCTGATTCCGCGCGGTCCGCAGAAAACCACCAATGTGGTGGAGTTCTATTACCCTGAAGAAATCGCGCTGTTCGAACGCGAGTTCGTCGAAGCCGAGCGCGCCGCCTATATGGAAACGGCCCGCGAAGACGACGAGATCGCCGAACGCATGGACGCCGGCCGCCGCGCGCTGATGGAACGCGGCGAATCGCAGGTCGGCCCGTATCAGAGCCCGATGGAAGATGGCATGCAGCACTTCCACGAGTTCCTGCGGCGAGAACTCGGCGCGATCTGATTCGCGCGGTCCGCATCAAAACATGGAAGACGGGCTTCGGCCCGTCTTTTTTTGTTTAGACTATCAGTATCGTTCGGCCATTCGCTAACGGCCTCAAGCCGCCGCGTAAGCGCCGTAACCATCTTGCATGGGACTGGAGACGTCATGCCCCACACTCACTACACCACACTCATTTCCGCGACAAACCTCGCGGAACGGCTGGCCGCCGCGCCGGGCAGCGTGTTCGTCATCGATTGCCGTTTCGATCTGGCGGACACCGAGGCAGGCGAAAAGGCCTATCTGGCCGGACACTTGCCGGGCGCGCATTATTTGAACCTCGATCGTGATCTGTCGGGGCCGAAGAACGGCCACAATGGCCGCCATCCATTGCCGGATCGTGCACGGCTGGTGGAGACGCTGGAGTCACGCGGGCTCAAGCAGGGTCAGCAAGTGGTCGCATATGACGCACAGGGCGGCATGTACGCCGCGCGCGCATGGTGGCTGTTGCGCTGGCTCGGTCACGATGCAGTGGCGCTGCTCGACGGCGGGCTGCAAGCCTGGGAGGCGGCCGGTAAGCCGCTGACGCAGGACGCCCCGGCACAAAACACGGGTGACTTCAAAGCGGGTGCGCCGCTTTCGGTTACCGTCGACGCCCAGACCGTCGAGCGCAACCTCGGTACGAAAGAACGCGTCGTGGTCGATGCACGCGCGAACGATCGCTATCGCGGTGAGAATGAAACGCTGGATCGCGTCGGCGGCCATATTCCTGGCGCGCTCAACCGGTTCTTCAAGGACAACCTCACCGCCGACGGCCGCTACAAGCCGGCACACACGCTGCGCGAGGAATTCCATGCGTTGCTGGGCGACACGTCGCCGGAACACGTCGTGCTGCAATGCGGCTCGGGCGTGACAGCGTGCGTGAATGCGCTCGCGATGGAGATCGCCGGTATGCACGGCGCGGCGCTGTACGCGGGATCGTGGAGCGAATGGAGTTCTGATCCGAAGCGGCCGGTTGCAACGGGTCCGAATCCTTAAGCAGCCCGTCAAGCAGGACGATTAGTATTAGGCCGTGGCCGCTTTCCAGCGGCCACGGCCTTTTTGCATCCTTCTAGCCGAGCGCATCGGCACGCCGTTATGGCGCGTCAACCGACGGTATCGAACTGGCGCCCTCAGGCGACTCCGTGCTGCTTGAACCACACCAGCACACGTCGCCAGCCATCCTCGGCATCGGCTTTCTTGTAACTCGGCCGGTAATCCGCGAAAAAGGCGTGGCCCGCGTCGTCGTACACGACGAATTGCGAGCCGCGCCCCGCCTGCGGGCCCTGCGCGATGGCCTGTTTCATCTGTTCGAGCGTGTCTTGCGGAATGCTTTGATCTTGCAAGCCGTATAGACCCAGAACCGGCGCGTGCAACTGCGCCACTTCATCGAGCGGATTGGCCGGGGTCATCGCGGTTTTCTGGCCTGTTACGCGTCCGTACCAAGCCACGCCCGCCTTCAGCCGCGGATTGTGTTCGGCATATAGCCACGCAATCCGCCCGCCCCAGCAGAAGCCGTTCACACCCAGCAGGTTCAGATCGCCGCCGTGTTCGCCCGCCCAGGCGACAGTTGCGTCGAGATCGCCCAGAACCTGGTCGTCCGGCACCTTGCTGACCAGTTGCTCGTTGAGTTGCTGCATGCTCGTGTAAACAGTCGGATCGCCCTGCCGCTCGTACAGGTTCGGCGCGATCGCCAGATAACCCTGTTTGGCGAAACGCCGGCACACGTCGGCGATATGCTCGTGCACGCCGAAAATCTCATGCACGACGATAATCACCGGCAAGTGCGTCTTGCCCTTCGGCTGCGCGCGATAGGCCGGCACGAGCGTATCGCCCGACCGCACGCCAATCTCGCCGGCTTCAAGGCCGTCGCTATCGGTATGGATGGTTTGCGCCGACACTGGCATCACGGCCGCGGCGAAACCAGTGCCGAGCGCGGCTTTAATGAAGGTGCGTCGATTGAAGGGAACGTGCGGGACCAGGCTGTCGATATCGGGTTTCAGCATGCGGCGCTCCTCGTGTGAAGGTTGGAGGCAACAGGATACGCTTCACCCGCATCCTGTTGCAGATGCAACCTTCTAAGCGCAGTCAGCCTTCAGTGCAGCTTGACCCGCGGCAGCGTGGTGCGCCGCAACCAGTGCGCGAAGGTGTCGAGCACCATCCGCGCGTAGCCGTGCAGCGCCGCGATATGCAGCCGGTACAGTGACATGTACATGAAGCGCGCGAACAGCCCTTCAATCAGCATATTGCCGCCGATCACGCCGCCCATCAGATTGCCAACCGCGCTGAAGTGCCCGAGCGACACCAGCGAACCAAAGTCGCGATAGGTAAACTCAGGCAGCGGCTTATTCTCGAGCCGTGCCGCAAGCGCCTTCAACAGGAAGCTCGCCTGCTGGTGAGCCGCTTGCGCACGCGGCGGCACGTTGCGTTCGTTGCCCGGCCATGGGCAAGCCGCACAATCGCCGAGCGCGAAGATGTTGTCGTCGACTTCAGTTTGCAGCGTGCGGCGCACGATGAGTTGCCCCAGACGGTTGACCGGCAGGCCGTCCAGTTCACTCAGGATGGCGGGCGCCTTGATGCCCGCCGCCCATACCGTCAGATCGGCGCGCACAGTTTTGCCGCTGGCCGTGCGGATCATGCCGGGCGCGACCTCGGCCACGGTCTCGCCGATCATCAGCCTCACGCCGAGCTTCGTGAGCAATTCGGCGGTGGCCGTCGACACCCGCTCCTGCAAGGCCGGCAAAATGCGCGGCCCCGCCTCGATCAGCACGATGCCGACGTCGTGCCGCGGATCGAGCTTATGCAAACCGTACGCGGACAACACCTGGGCCGTATTGCGCAACTCCGCCGAGAGTTCGACGCCCGTCGCGCCGCCGCCGACGATCGCCACCTGGATGCGCGGCTCAGTAGAGGTCGACGACGTGCCCGGGCCCGATTCGACCGGTTCATGCACCTGGTGCTCCGCGCGCATACAGGCCGCGATCAGGCGTTTGCGGAAGCGCTCCGCCTGGCTGACCGTGTCGAGCGCGAGAGAGAACTCCGACGCGCCTTTCACGCCGAAGAACGCCGTGGTGCTGCCGATCGCGATGATCAGCGTGTCGTATTCGAGTTCGCGTGCGGGCAGCAATTCGGCGCCGTCGTCGTCGAGCACGGTACCGAGCGTGAGACGCTTGTTCGCGCGGTCCAGACCGGTCAGATCGCCCTGCTGGAACTCAAAGCCGTGCCAGCGCGCCTGCGCCGCATATTCGAGTTCCTGGGTGAACGGGTCCATGCTGCCGGCTGCCACTTCATGCAGCAGCGGCTTCCAGATATGGGTCGGATTACGGTCGACGAGCGTCACTTGCGCGTGCACGCCGCCCTTGTTCTTGTGGGGTGCATAGCGGTCGCCCAGGCGCGTCGCCAGTTCCAGTCCCCCCGCACCCCCGCCAACGACGATAAAACGATGCATTGAACTCTCCGTATTTGCCGATGGGTTATGCGTCGCGACGGCACGCCTGAAGCATGAAACGCGCGCCGTCTGTCCTGGCGATTGTCCGCGAGCGGCACGGGTTGTCACAAGCCATCAATACACATATGTGACATGCGCGCGACGATATCGCCTATCGCACGCGCCGTCACATGCACGTCAATGCGCTTCTTCCCAATTCAGGCCGGCGCCCACTTCGGCGACCAGCGGCACTTTCAGCGCGGCGACACCGCACATCAGTTCCGGCAAGCGCTTACGTACATCGGACAATTCCGCGTCCGGCACTTCGAGGATCAGTTCGTCGTGCACCTGCATGATCATGCGCGTTCCGACCTTCGATTCTTCGATCCACTTCTGCACCGCGATCATCGACAGCTTGATCAGATCGGCGGCCGTGCCTTGCATCGGTGCGTTAATGGCCGCGCGCTCTGCAGCCTGACGGCGCGGGCCGTTGCCGCCGTTGATCTCCGGCAGCCACAGGCGGCGGCCGAACGCCGTTTCCACGTAGCCCTTGGACTTCGCGCTCAGACGCGTTTCGTCCATATAACGCGCAACGCCCGGATAACGCGCGAAGTAGCGGTCGATATACAGCTTGGCCGCGTCACGCGTAATGCCGAGGTTCGCGGCGAGACCGAACGCGCTCATGCCGTAGATCAGTCCGAAGTTGATGACCTTCGCTACGCGCCGTTGATCGTTCGACACTTCGAGCGGCGTCACGCTGAAAATCTCCGCTGCAGTGGCGCGGTGAATGTCTTCGCCCTGCGAAAACGCACGCAGCAGGGATTCGTCGCCGGAAATGTGCGCCATGATGCGCAATTCGATCTGCGAGTAGTCGGCAGAGACGAGCTTGTGGCCCGGCGGTGCGATAAACGCCTCGCGAATGCGCCGCCCTTCGCCGGTGCGCACGGGGATGTTCTGCAGGTTCGGATCGTTCGACGCCAGCCGGCCCGTGACCGCCACCGCCTGCGCATAGTTCGTATGCACACGACCGGTCTCGGCGTTGACCATGCGCGGCAGCTTGTCCGTGTAGGTCGATTTCAGCTTCGACAAACCGCGATGCTCGAGCAGGATCTTCGGCAGCGGATAGTCTTCGGCCAGCTTTTGCAGCACTTCTTCGTCGGTGGACGGCGCGCCGCTCGGAGTCTTCTTGACCACCGGCAATTCGAGCTTCTCGAAGAAAATCTGACCAATCTGCTTCGGTGAACCAAGATTGAATTCGCCGCCGGCCAACACGTACGCTTCGCTTTCCAGCTGAATCAGACGCGTGGCGATTTCACTGCTTTGCGCGCGCAGCTTTTCGGCGTCGATCAGCACGCCGGTGCGCTCCATCTTGCGCAAAACGCGCGAGGTCGGCACTTCGATGTCGCGATACACGTAGTCGAGCGTCTTCTCCGCGGCCACTTGCGGATACAAGGCCTGATGCAGACGCAAGGTGATGTCGGCGTCTTCCGCCGCGTATTCGGCGGCCGTTTCCAGCGCGACTTCGTCGAAGCCGATCTGCGACGCGCCCTTGCCCGCCACCTCTTCATACTTGATCGTCTTGATGCCGAGATGGCGCAGCGCGAGGCTGTCCATGTCATGCGTACGGTGCGATTCGAGCACGTACGATTCCAGCAGCGTGTCGTGTTCGACGCCGCGCATTTCGATGCCGTAGTTCGCCAGCACCTGTTCGTCGTACTTCATGTGCTGGCCGACCTTCTTGTGGTCGGCGCTTTCCAGCCACGGCTTGAGCTTCGCGAGGACTTCATCGCGCGGCAGTTGCACGGGTGCGTCCGGACCGCGATGCGCGACCGGCACATAAGCGGCATAACCAGGCTCGACCGAGAACGACAAGCCCACGATTTGCGCGGTCATCGGGTCGAGCGAGGTGGTTTCGGTATCGAACGCAGTCAACTCAGCGGCGTTGATCTTCTCAAGCCACGCGTCGAGCTGCTCCCAGGTCTGCACGGTGTCGTAGTGACGTTCGTGATCCACGGTGAGCGCCGGCGGCACATCGGTCTCGGGACCTTCCACGACTTCCGCGACTTCCACCTCACGCAGCCAGGTCTTAAAGCCGTTGCGCGTGAACACGTCGCGCAGTTCTTCGCGCGATTCCGGCCGGCTTTCCAGGCTTTCTTCGATCGACACGATATGACCGGTCAGATCGCATTGGCGCTCGACGGTGACGAGTTTCTTCGCCATCGGCAGAAAATCGAGCGCACGTCGCAGATTGTCTCCTACCGCACCTTTGATCTCGTCCGCATGTGCGACGATGCCGTCGAGGGTTTCGTACTGCGTCAGCCATTTGATCGCCGTTTTCGGCCCGCATTTTTCGACGCCGGGCACGTTGTCGACGGTATCGCCGATCAACGACAGGTAGTCGATGATGCGCTCCGGCGGCACGCCGAATTTGGCGATCACGCCTTCGCGGTCGAGCTTCTCATTAGTCATCGTATTGATGAGGGTGACATGATCCGACACGAGCTGCGCCAGATCCTTGTCCCCAGTCGACACGATCACATTCATGCCGCGCTTTTCCGCCTCGGTGCTGAGCGTGCCGATCACGTCGTCAGCTTCGACGCCTTCGATCATCAGGAGCGGCCAGCCGAGCGCGCGCACGGCGACGTGAATCGGCTCGATCTGACGCGCGAGATCCTCGGGCATCGACGGACGATTCGCCTTATAGTCGGCATACCAGTCGTCGCGAAACGTTTTGCCCTTGGCGTCGAACACGCACGCGCTATACTCTGCAGTAACTTCCTTGCGCATGCGCCGCAGCATGTTGATCATCCCATAGAGCGCACCCGTCGGGCCACCCTCGGGTCCGCGCAGATCAGGCATCGCATGGTAGGCCCGGTACAGATAACTCGAACCGTCGACCAATAGCAGGGTCTTACCTTCAAGGCTTCGTTCTTCAGGCATTATGACTAAGAGAAAAGTGATTCCGAGTCTGCGATCACTCGCAGATCAAGAGCGCGCTACGGCTAAGAAGGCCCGCGCATCGTGGCAGATGTTCACGATTATGGCAGAGTTTATCGAGGCGACCGAGTACCTCTCGGAGATTCGTCCGGCTGTCAGCATCTATGGTTCAGCGCGCCTGAAACCGAACTCGCCGTATTACAAACTCGCCACGCAAATCGCGCGCAAGCTGTCGGACGCCGGCTTCGCGGTCATCTCGGGCGGCGGCCCCGGCATCATGGAGGCGGCCAACAAGGGCGCCCATGCAGGCAAAGCCCCTTCGGTCGGCCTGAACATCGAACTGCCGCACGAGCAATCGGGCAATCAATGGCAGGACATCTCGCTGCGCTTCCGCCATTTCTTCACGCGCAAGGTCACGTTCGTGAAGAACTCGGATGCAGTGATCGTCATGCCGGGCGGTTTCGGCACGCTGGACGAGCTCGCCGAAGTCCTCACGCTGATTCAAACCAAGAAGTCGCGCCACGTGCCGATCATTCTGGTGGGCGGCGAGTTCTGGGAAGGCCTGCTTGCGTGGTTCAAGAACTCACTCACGCCGATGGGCCTGATCAATCCGACGGATATGGACTTGATGCAGGTGATCGACGATCCGGACCAGGTGCTCGAAGCCGTGTTGAAGTTTTATGAAGACCGCGAAGAAACCGAACCGCATCCGGCCAAGTCGGATGAAGACCGGATGTTCTATCTGTGATGCTGGAGCTTCGCGCCCCGTGCGCGAAGTCGGCTTGCTGATATTCAATGCGTCATTGAACAGAGCAACGCACGCGGGTTCTAGCGAGCGGCCTCCAGGTCGCTCGCTTCCACTACATCGGTCTGATCGCCCTGCGCTTGCAGCCATTCGCAGAACTGCGCCACTAGCGGCGCCTGCGCGACCTCCCGCCTCGCCACCCACCAATAGCCGCGTGCATCGATACGCGGACCGGCCAACGGCACGACGAGCCGTCCTGATGCCAGCTCATCCGCCAATAAAGGCAACGGGCCGAGCGCCACGCCGAGCCCATCCACCGCGGCCTGCAAGGCCAGATAGAAGTGATCGAACGACTGCTTCTTCCGGCATGTCGCCGTGGCCCCTGCCGCCGATAACCAGTTGCTCCACGCATCGGGCCGCGTGTCTGAATGCAACAGCACGTGCTTCGCGAGATCGTCAGCCACCTTGATCGGCGAGCGTTGCAGGAGCGCGGGACTGCAGACCGGAATCTCGCTCTCGCCAAGAAAATGGCCGCTCACGCAGTTCGGCCAATGTGCCGGCCCGCGCCGCACGGCGACGTCGAAGCCGTCCAATGTTTCGACCGGTGCGTTTGAAGTCGATAGGCGCAATTCCACATTCGGCACCTTGCGCTGGAATTGATGAAGCCGCGGCAGCAGCCACTTCATTGCGAAGGTCGGCAGCGCATTCACTCGTAAAACGTGAACGACGCCCGTATCGCGCAGTTGATCCGTAGCAAGCGCGATGCTGTCGAACGCGGCCTGGACGGTGCCCAGATAGCGACGCCCGTCGTCGGTCAGACGCACGCGCTTGCCCCGGCGATGAAACACCTGCACACCGAGCCATGTTTCGAAAGCCGCGACTTGCCGGCTAATTGCACCGTGCGTCACATGCAATTCGTTCGCAGCGGCAGTGAAACTTTCATGCCGTGCGGCCGCTTCGAAGGCACGCAGCGCCGGAAAGGGGGGAAGATTACGAGCCATGCTTGTGATTCTAGATCACAAAGGCGCGCTCAAAAATCGTTTTGCCCAGAGCCGGTTCGGCGCTAACCTCCAGAGCTTGAACTGGAAGCTTGTCGAAATGGATCACGATCTCACCTCAGCCACGGCCGACCGGGCGCCCACGCCCACATTGCGGGAAATTTTTGGCGGCTTTCTCGGCCTCGGGCTGATCTCATTCGGCGGCGCATTGCCGCTGGCGCGCCGCGCCGTGGTCGAGCAACGGCGCTGGCTGACCGGTGCGGAATTCACCGACTTGCTGGGCCTGTGCCAATTCCTGCCGGGCGGCAATGTGATCAATCTTTCGGTGGCGATCGGGATGCGCTTTCGCGGCGTGCCGGGTGCGCTGGCGGGGTTGCTCGGGCTGATCGCGGGGCCTTCGCTGGTGGTGATCGGCCTTGGCGTGCTGTACGAACACACGCAAAACGACCCGCACGTTCGCCATCTGTTTGCCGGCCTCGCCGCGGCGGCGTCCGGCCTGCTGATCTCGATGGCCGTGAAAATCCTTCTGCCATTGCGCGATAAACCGATGGCCGCGCTTATCGCGGCGCTCGGCTTCATCGCGATCGCCATCATGCGGCTGCCGCTTCTGCCCACGATGCTGGTGCTCACGCCGCTCAGCATCTACATCGCGTCGAGGGCCGCACGATGACCGACACGCTCATTTCTCTGGCCATCATTTTCAGTCAGCTTTCGTTGCTCGCGTTTGGTGGCGGCAACACGATCCTTCCGGAGATGCAGCGACAGGTGGTGGATGTGCATCACTGGATGCCGGCCAGCGAATTCAGCGCGCTGTTCGCGCTTGCGCAAGCGGCGCCGGGGCCCAATCTGATGATCGTGACGTTGGTCGGTTGGCACGTGGCGGGTTGGGCGGGGATGCTCGTGACTTCAGTGGCGAAGTTCGGACCTTCGTCGCTCGTGACAATTCTTGCGCTGCATGCGTGGGACCGGTTCAAGGACCGTCCGTGGCGGCGTTACGCGCAAATGGGACTGGTGCCGGTGACGGCCGGCATCGTCGCGGCGAGTGCGTCCCTGATCGCCGAAGCGTCGAACCCAACGGCGATCGCATGGGCAATCTGCGCATTTACCGCTGTGCTGGCGTTGAAAACGCGGATTCATCCGCTGTGGTTGCTAGCAGCGGGGAGTTTGATTGGGCTGACGGGGTTTGGGCAGTTTTGAAACGCGCGGGGGACCTGAGTAATGCAATGCATCGAGCACAGAACTGCCGCAAACATGGCGGCCCGAGAAACGCATTGACTAAGCGCAATGCGGCGTCAAAAACCCGTACGGTCAGTGTCTCGGGATTACGGAGCACAGCTATGCTTGCAGCTTATAGACTCAGCTCCTGTGCCATCCGCTTATGACCTACCATGCCATCACCGTCACGCTTGAAAACATCGATGGGATAGTCGCCGAGAAAGACAAATATGGTAGTAGAACAATCAGCACAGCCTTTAACGTAACGGTTGCAGGCAAACGCCAGTACGCTGTACAAATGCGCGGCGCGCCTCGACTTGAAAGCGGCATGGTCGTGACGGCGGTGCTGCGCGATACAGATAACTGGCAAACGCTCGTTGGATGGCTAAACCACTCCACCGGTGAGATTTGCGGCATCAATTCGCCCGAGATTTCCTTCTGGTGGTTTGTGGCTGGCATCCTAGTGTCAGCCCTGCTTTGCCTTAAATGGATACACGAGGCTCACAGCGGCAACGCCAGTGCGCGCGTCGTAGTATGGATTGTCGCGGTCGCAGCAATGAACGCTTGGACACTATTCTCCTGGCGGAGGTCGGCGAAGGTCTACAGGTTGCTGAAACCCTAAGCCTCGGTACTTACAAAGTCACGAAATCTTGAAGGAAGAATCGCTGCCATCGACTACCGCGCAATGCGGTAGTCGATGGCAGGAGAGAGAGGCCGCTTATTCGTCATTCATCTACGCCACTGCAGACCGTCGCCGGTAGTAGTCGCTTCGATCCAATCTTTCACCGCCTTGCGCCGCAATATGAGAAGCGCGCCGAGTCGGAGCCACACACAAAGGGTAATTAGTGCGATAGCCCACAATCCCAATTCTTGCAAATATGGGTGCCCGAATATAGTCCATAGAAGAAGAAAGGCCGCGATCCACTTAAGCAGGTCGTAAGCCCATCTCTTTCTCTTTATCCCATACACAAGCGCCAGCAGATTCGCCACAAGACTTACGAACACGGCCAGACAGCCTTCCCACGGCAGAGAGCCGGATTGAAGTAAGGCGATTTCTACCCAAGCCTCGCACAGGAAGGCGAGAAAGAATCCGATAAGTGAAACCCGAATGCAACGCGGCATTGCTGTCATAGCTATCTGAATTTTACGTTCTTGCAATAATCCATTCCACTAACGATATCGCTCCAACCCTGTTCAACACTCAGATATCGGCAATAGTTTTCCTTGTATTGATCTTCGTTGACTGGCGTGAAGCTACCTGGAACGGGGGTCCCCATAGGTATCAAACCGCTACCTGAAACACCCTTGTCGCTCAAACAGACGAACATCCCCTTTTGCGTCAATATTTCGTTGTAGGAGGAAAGCACGTACCCACTTCCAGTTCCGAGACTTGACCAATAAAGCGATGCACTAGCAACCGACGGAGGATTCGAGACTTGCAGCAGAGTTGTCATATAATTACCCAACCATATTTTTGTAGAGTTTATATATGGCTGAAAGGAAGATTGCAGGTCGGCAGCCAAGATGAGTCCACCAACTACTGCAGCGGCACCCGGGCCAATTTCTGCCCAAACAAGCAGCGTAACAGCGATCGTTCCAACCGCACTTATGACGGTCAGCACGTCTCCCGCCTGGACTTTTTTGTTCGGGTCTTTCCAATCTGTCGCAATTCGTATTAATGCAGACGTCGCGGCCAATCCGTTTGTCATGATACGTACTGGCTGCATCATCGGTGCCACATTTGATATTGTTGCCACGAGGTTTGTGCCATTTTGAATAACTGACAGCGAGTCATTTTGGCTATTTGCTGCGGCCATAAGCGCCTGATAAGTAGTCATCGAATTCGAACCGTTTTCGATGAATTGCAACACCATTTCCACTTTTGCCATTTTATTCAGCCTTTGACTCTGTATTCCACGGGGCAATTGAATTCACTGAGGAACTGACGGACGGTGCGATAGAAGGGCTCGACCCGACAACATAGCGATAATAGAGCTGCGTATTGCCTGTTTTTGGCCTGTACACCGTCTGAGCAATAAATGATTTTGTTTTTGTGAGCGTGACAGGCAGGACATCAATAATTTGCGAGAACCCCTTATCCGTCGCCACCTGAAGATTTGCCGCAATATCGCTATTTGGGTCCTGAAAATTTATGATACGCACCCAAAATATCCATGTCCCGTCGTCGCGCCTCAATGCAGTCGCGCCGTTTGTTAAAGCATATCCGCGGAGCGGAGTGGCTGTAGTTTGGGGAGATGTGGGAGTCGCCTTTGCAATTTGAGACGTGATGCCGACAAGAGACAATGCACTTGTTCGCAAAAATAATCGTCTGGTAGTCATCGTGTTTTTATTTAGTTTGGTGGATACCGCCATTTATGAATGTAGCTTTCACTACATTGAAAATGTATCGTCATCGACGATGCGATTGACATCAGACAATTCCGAAAAAACGGTTACTTCGGAGGGAGAAGCCAGGCAGATTGCGTGAAGTGCTACAGATGGTGAAGAGCACCTGGTAAGCTTTGTTGAAGGCGCGTGTACCGTGGCTTGTATGGCCGAGAAAAAGCGATGCAAGAAGGTGTGTTCAATATCGAAGACGCGTTTGGCGATTTGCGTGATCCACGTAGCCGCGCGCCGGCGTCAGGTGGTAACCCTCGATGGCAAGACGGCGCGCGACGCCCATCGCAGTGATTAGCGTGCGCTCCGTGATGCCGGCCTACGGCAATGACGTGAGCGCGGTACTGGGACAGGTGTGCATGGCAAACAAAAGCAACAGGACCACAACGATTCCGGAGTTGCTCGAACCTCCAACGGGATTTCCTTCTGGGCGCCGAAAGCAGCATGGACTGGGTACTCAACATGATCTTTGGCGAAAACCACTGCCATGTGAGAGCCGCGTCTACAGCGCAGAACTTCACAATGTTGTGCCGTAACCTCATTGAAGCTGCTTAAGCGCGATACAAACACGAGCGCAGAACTGAAACTACGCCGCCCAAGGTCCGTGCCAACGGATCAGTGCGCGCCACAGCCTGATCGGCTTGTGAAGTTCATGGAATTGCCCAGACGCACTCCTCCATACGGCCGATCTGTTCGCGGTCGTATTCCGCGAAGCCGACGCATACCCCTTACTGAAACGCCACTTCCGCGAAGCTGCGCAACTTACGGCTATGCAAACGATGCAGGCCATTCATCCGCAATAACTCCATCGCCTTCACACCGATCTGCAGATGCTGATCGACCTGCGCGCGATAGAACTGATCCGCCATGCCGGGCAGTTTCAATTCGCCATGCAATGGCTTGTCCGACACACATAGCAAGGTGCCGTAAGGCACGCGGAAACGGAACCCGTTGGCGGCGATCGTCGCGCTCTCCATATCGAGCGCGACCGCGCGGCTTTGCGACAGCCGCTGCACCGGCTCACGGTGATCGCGCAACTCCCAGTTGCGGTTATCCACACTCGCCACGGTGCCCGTGCGCATCACGCGCTTTAACTCGACGCCGTCCAGTTGCGTAACTTGCGCGACCGCGCGTTCCAACGCCACCTGCACTTCGGCGAGCGCTGGAATCGGCACCCACAGCGGCAAATCGTCGTCGAGCACGTGATCTTCGCGCACATAGCCGTGCGCCAGCACGTAGTCGCCCAAACGCTGCGTATTGCGCAGACCCGCGCAGTGGCCGAGCATGATCCACGCATGCGGCCGCAGCACGGCGATATGATCCGTGATCGTCTTCGCGTTCGACGGCCCGACACCGATGTTGACCATCGTGATGCCACTGCCGTCGGCACGCTTCAAGTGATACGCGGGCATCTGCGGCAAACGCGGCGGCGCCGTGCCTTCCTGCGCCTGCTCGCCGAGATTCTCGTTGTACGTGATCACGTCGCCCGGTTCGACGAACGACGTGTATTCGCTGCGATAGGCGCGCAGTTCTTCGTCGTCGGTATGGGCCATCATCGTGCGGCCGAGTTTGACGAACTCGTCGATATAGAACTGGTAGTTCGTGTACAGCACGTAGTTCTGGCAATGCGTAGGCGAGGTCGCCGTGTAGTGCTTCAGCCGATGCAGCGAGAAATCCACCCGCGCCGCCGTGAA
Organism: Paraburkholderia aspalathi; assembly: GCF_900116445.1. Classification (GTDB taxonomy): domain Bacteria; phylum Pseudomonadota; class Gammaproteobacteria; order Burkholderiales; family Burkholderiaceae; genus Paraburkholderia; species Paraburkholderia aspalathi. Next base: position 78,358 of record NZ_FPBH01000008.1, on the reverse strand, counting down.
CAGCGCGAGCGGATGCGGCTCGCCCGGCAGCGGCTCATACGTGCCGTTGACGATCCGGTCGTCGAGCAGCGCGAGGTCAGGTGTATCGAACACGTCGCGCATCAGGAACAGGCGCTCGCGATCCAGATCGCCCTCGAGATGGATGCCTTCGGCGAAAGCAAAGTGAATCGGAATCGGCTGATCGGACACACCGACTTCGATCTTCACGTGATGGTTCTTCGCCAGCAGGCGCAATTGCTCGCGATAGTAGTTGCCGAACAGATCTGGCCGCGTGACCGTGGTCTCGAACACACCGGGGCCCGCGACGAAACCGTATGAGCGGCGTGAGTCGATATGCGTGTTGACTTCGGTGCGCACTCGGACGAACGGGTAGCAGGCGCGCACCCGGCGCTCGAACAGTTCGTTGCGGCGATAGCGCGCGAAGGCGTCGCGCAGGAACGAGGTGTTCGCTTCATAGATCGCCGACAGACGCGTGACAGCCTCGGCTGCGTCGTCAAAGGATTCGGTTGGGAAGCTGTTGGCGGGAGTCTGCACCGCGCGTTGATTGGTATCGTTGTTCATCTTCATTCGCCCCTATTGATGAGATGACATTACCACGGAACCCGCGATCGCCAAATGACCTCGCCGCGCCTACCACAACTGCCGCAACAGCGGTCGCAAGATTGCGCGCACGTCGCACGAAAGCGGCGCAAAATAAGGCGATCGCGCCCGTAGGCAAGGCTGGATTTGCTAGAATCGGGGCACCATATTGGAGAATCACCATGAAGCCGTTCCTTCCCGTCGCCGTTGCACTGGCCCTCGCCTTTAGCAACGCGGCGATGGCTGCCCAGCCTGTCGACGACACTCCGGCCCCCGGCGCGCCCCAGTCCGCCAATGAACGGGCTGGTCTGCCTGATCTGGAGAAGATCAATCGTCCGGCCGCCGAGGTCAGCTCGAAGGTCGAAATCAACGTCCCGCGCACGCCGAGCTTCTACGAACGCAGCGCTAACGGCACCGAAATCACCGAATACCGCGACAAAGGCAAGCCCGTTGAAATCAACGTGCATTCGAATCTCGGCACGCGCTATCAGATGAGCGCGCCGCTCGACACGTCGCCCACCGTGCGCGACAACGGCCGCCCGAACGCGCGTTTGCCCTCGGTGAATCTGACTTATTGATGCATGCCGGGGCGGCGGCGTGACGTCAGCCGCTCCCGGATCTGCGTGGTCCGCGGGCGTCGCCCCGGGCTTTTAGCCTGCTTGCCGATTTTCAGCACCGCCTGCAGCATGGCGATACCGCGTTGAATTGTCACAGCGCTTAGCGACCCTGACGGGTGGCCAGGATTGGCAGGCAAGGTTCGCTGCCTGATTGAACTTGACCGCGTGACCCTGACCGTGCTTTCTGCAACGCATTTGCCACACCTCGCACTGGTCGCCTCGCGCCAGCCCGACTAACCTGATCCGACGTTTCCCGCATGGCTGTCTTCACCGCTGTCACCGAACCCCAACTAGCAGAATGGATGCGTCATTACGATCTCGGCGAAGTCGTCGAGTTTCGCGGCATTCCGTCCGGTATTGAGAACAGCAACTTCTTTCTGACGACGACGCGCGGTGAATACGTCCTCACGATTTTCGAAAAGCTGACGGCCGAGCAACTGCCGTTCTATCTCGATCTGATGCAGCATCTGGCCGCGCACCGTGTGCCGGTGCCGGATCCCATGCCGCGCGAAGACGGCGCGCTGTTCGGCACACTGCACGGCAAGCCCGCCGCCATTGTGACCAAACTCGAAGGCGCGCCGGAGTTGGCGCCGCAAATCGAGCACTGCGTCGAGGTCGGGCAAATGCTCGCGCGCATGCATCTGGCGGGGCGCGACTACGCGCGCTATCAGCCGAATCTGCGCAGCCTGCCGTGGTGGCAGGAAACGGTGCCGACCATCCTGCCGTTTCTCGAGGGGACGCAACGCGACCTGCTGTCGTCTGAATTGGCGCATCAAGAGGCGTTCTTCGCGTCGGCGGATTACGCCAGGCTGCCCGAAGGTCCGTGCCACGCCGACCTGTTCCGCGATAACGCGCTGTTCGCGCATGCAGCGCCGGAATCCGGCCACGGGGTGCGCCTGGGCGGCTTCTTCGACTTCTATTTCGCCGGCTGCGACAAGTGGCTGTTCGACGTCGCGGTAACGGTCAACGACTGGTGCGTCGACCTCGCCACCGGCAAGCTCGACGAGGCACGCACCGAAGCCATGCTGCGCGCCTACCAGACCGTGCGTCCGTTCACTGTCGAAGAAAACCGCCATTGGGGCGATATGCTGCGTGCCGGCGCTTACCGCTTCTGGGTCTCGCGCCTGTATGATTTTCATTTGCCACGCGCGGCCGAGCTACTCAAACCGCACGACCCCGGTCATTTCGAGCGCATTCTGCGCGAACGCCTGTCCGGCGTTGCTCTTCCAGGCATTCATACCTCATGCAACTGATCGAAGTCCCCGCGAAAACCGGCTATGTCTGGTTCCGGCAGGGTATCTGGCTGTTCCGCAAGAACCCGCTCGCGTTTCTGACGCTGTTCTTCACCTATCTACTGGTCATGACGCTGGCGGCGCAGATTCCGGTTGTCGGCGGCGTGCTGCCGCTGGTGTTCATTCCGGGTGTCGCCGTCGGCTTCATGGCGGCGTGCCGCAACACCATCGCGGGCAAACCGGTGTTCCCGACCATTCTGGTGGACGGCTTTCACTCCTACGGCCCCGCGGTCGCCAAACGTCTGCTGGCGCTGGGCGTTCTGTACGTCGTCGCGATGGCGCTGGTGCTGGCCGGCTCGGCACTCGCCGACGGCGGCATGCTGCTCAAGGTCATGCTCGGCATGGCTACGATGGATCAGGACGCGATCGCCAACAGCAATATCCCGCTGGCGGTGATCGCCGCGTTTGCGTTCTACATTCCCGTCGCGATGATTTTCTGGTTCTCGCCGGTTCTTATCGCGTGGCACGACGTGCCGCCCGTCAAGGCGATGTTCTTCAGTATCGTGAGTTGCTGGCGCAATCGCGGCGCGTTCATCGTGTTCGGCGCACTGTGGTTCGCGGTGGCGACCACGGTCTCGTTCGGCTTGTCCGCGCTGATGCAGGCGCTGGGCGCGGGTGACTTCGCATTCGCGATCCTGATGCCCGCCACGATGATCGTCACGACCATGCTGTATTGCTCGTTCTACGCGACCTATCGCGGCTGCTTCGGCGTGCAAACGCCGGAAGCACCGGACCTGCCGACCACGCCGGCGGCTTGAGCGCCGGCTAGACCGTTGCTCACGCGCGGGCGCTTTTTCGGCGCCCGTGGGGTTTCAATCCGGCGCACTGCGCGCTTTCGCGCTGGCGCCGTCCGCCCCCATCGCCTCGCCAAATTACCATCCGCGCTCGGCATCTCGCCTCGACTTACGGCACAATGGTTTGCGCGCAATCGATTTGCACGCTCTTTTTTACGCGAGATGCAACATGACCCAGCGCCCCGCTTTGCCCTTCACGCTCGACGAGCAACTCTGCTTCGCCCTCTATTCGACCTCGCTTGCGATGACGAAGGCGTACAAACCGCTGCTCGACAAGCTCGGCCTGACGTACCCGCAATACCTGACGATGCTCGTGCTATGGGAGGCCGACGACGTCACGGTGAAAGACATGGCCGCACGCCTGAATCTCGACTCGGCGACGGTCACGCCCCTGCTCAAGCGCCTCGAAGCGCAGGGCTACCTGGAACGGGTACGCGGCGTCGAAGATGAGCGACTCGTCTATATCCGGCTCACCAAAGCGGGCACCGCGCTGAAGCGCCAGGCACGCGAAGTGCCGGCGGAAATCTTCTGCGCGACCCAGCAGACGCCGGAATTCCTGCTCCGTCTGCGTGACGATCTGACGCGCCTGCGCTCCACGCTCAACGATTACATGGACCACTAGTCGGCCTGTTTCAAAAGGCACGCTATCGGAGCGATACAAAAATTAGTTTGCACACAAATGATTTGTGTACTATCTTTATCACATGCCGCTTCGATAGCACTCCGCCAGAAAGGCGGCCAGACAGCGGCAAGCATGCAAACCACCCTGACAACCCGGATTTAGGAGCAGCACAATGAACATCCTCTACAAAGCAAGCGCAACCAGCACCGGTGGCCGTGACGGCCGTGCAGTATCGTCGGACAATGCATTGGACGTGAAGCTGGCAGCACCGCGCGAACTGGGCGGCACGGGCGCAGCGGGCACCAACCCTGAACAACTCTTTGCAGCGGGCTACTCGGCGTGTTTCCTGAGCGCGATGAAGTTCATCGCCGGCCAGCGCAAGCAGGCTTTGCCGGCTGACACGCAAGTCACGGCAGAAGTGGGGATCGGCCCGAACGACAATGGCGGCTTCGCGCTCGACATCGATCTGCGCGTCTCGCTGCCGGGCCTCCCTGCAGATGCAGCCAAGGAACTGGTCGACGCAGCGCATCAGGTCTGCCCGTACTCGAACGCCACGCGCAACAACGTCGCGGTGCGCCTGCAAGTCGCGTAAGCTCCGGCGGCTTGAACGAATTGCCAATGAATCGAATCTTGACGCGCGCGGCACAACCGGGCCGTCATGAACAACGCTCGTACCCTGCAAATCAGGTACGGGCGTTGTGCCGTTTGGCGGTGCAATAGGCATTCGCGGACGCGGCACGCAATGTGCGGCATCGATCCGACCGATCATCTGCCATCGCGCGATTTCGCCGATAGCTCTGTTAGTCAACGCGCAGTTCAGTAATATCGTCGCCTGGCAGTCGATCATTGCGCCGGTCGATGCCAGACTGCGCAGCCCCTTACCCGACCCAAGTTACCAATGACACGCCTGCGGCGCCTGAACGACACCTTCGATACCGGTCTGGTCTGGTTTCGCCGCGACCTGCGCAGCACGGACAACGCCGCGCTCTACTACGCGCTCAAGCATTGCGTGCGCGTCTGGTGCGCGTTCGTATTCGACACGACGATCCTGCAACCGCTGAGCGACGCCTGGCAAACTCGCCATCCCGATACGCAGCCACAGGACCGCCGCGTCGAGTTCATTCTTGCTGCGTTGGGCGAATTGGACGAGGCGTTGCGTGCCAAAGGTGGCGGGCTCATCGTGCTGTACGGTGATCCGGTCGATCTCGTGCCCAGGCTCGCCGACGAACTCAGCGTGGATGCAGTATTCACCAATCACGATTACGAGCCGGTCGCGATCGGGCGTGACGAGACGGTGCACGAGCGGCTTGCCGAAGCCGGACGCCAATGGCTGACGTTTAAAGACCAGGTGATTTTCGAGCGCGATGAGGTGCTGACAGGCCAGAACAAACCGTTCACGGTGTTCACGCCCTATAAGAATGCATGGCTCAAGCAGCTGACGGCCTTCGATCTGAAACCGTATCCGGTTGAGGCCTACGCGAAGCATCTGGCAGCACTACCGCCGAGGCTGGACCGCCAACTTCCGACGCTCGATCAACTCGGCTTCGCACCGAGCAATCTTGCGGAGCTCAACTTGCCCACCGGCATGAGCGGCGCGCAACGCCTGCTCGACGACTTCATGACCCGCATCGACAGCTATCAGGACCGGCGCGACTTTCCCGCCGTCAAAGGCCCGAGCTACCTGTCGATGCATCTGCGCTTCGGCACTGTCTCGATCCGGACGCTCGCGCGACTCGCGCACGAGATGTCACTGCAACCGGACGGGCAAGGCTCGGCCACGTGGTTGTCTGAGCTGATCTGGCGGGATTTTTACTTCATGATCCTCTCGCATCATCCAAAGCTGGCGGACGGCGCGTCGTTCAAGGAAGAGTACGACCAACTGCGCTGGGAGCAAGGCCCGGAAGCGGACGAGGCCTTCGCCGCATGGTGCGACGGCCGCACGGGCTATCCGCTGGTGGATGCGGCGATGCTGCAACTGAACCGCACGGGCTACATGCACAACCGCCTGCGGATGGTGACAGCGAGTTTTCTGGTGAAGGATCTGGGCGTCGACTGGCGACGCGGCGAGCGCTACTTTGCCGAGCAACTGAACGATTTCGATTTCTCGGCGAATAACGGCGGCTGGCAATGGGCGGCATCGACGGGATGCGACGCGCAGCCGTATTTCCGGATTTTCAATCCGATCACGCAATCAGAAAAGTTCGACGCCGAAGGGCGCTTTATCAAACGCTACCTGCCGCAGCTCGCAAAACTGCCGGCCAAATGGATTCACGCGCCATGGTTGGCAGGTGCGGATCGGCTCTCGGAATTTGGTGTGGTGTTGGGCAAGGATTATCCCGCCCCGATCGTCGACCATGCCGACGCGCGGCAGCGTACGCTTGCCCGTTTCGGCAAGTAAGCGCCCGCTCACATTGATTTGATCAGGAACGTCCGGCGAAGACTTAGAGACGCGCCGTTTGCGGTCGCTGCTGGTGTTCTGGTGTCGCTCGTCGCACTGACGCTTGCATACAGGCAACGGGACCGCTGGGCTGGCCGAACTGCTCGAGCCCCAGGTAGCCTACGTGGCATTTACCGCGGTGTTGAATCAAACGCGCTGTGGCAATTGAATCCGGCTGTTTAAGCGTGCTGAGCCCTTCCAATAGCTCATAACAGCTTGGGCGCCTCACCCCAAACATCGGCGTTCTTCAATACGCGCCGATGCTTCAAACTCGCGCAGCTTAGTGCTGGGCCATCCACGCCGGATGACGGGTAGCCGCCTCACGGTCCAGCTTGCGCATACGGAATTCCAGATCGTAAAGATCGGTTGCCTCTGCGAGGAAGGCGTCAGCGCGTTCTTTCGCGAGTTGATCGGGCGATTTGGTCAGGAACAGAAACAGGCGGCTAAGCAAGTACATGGTCAACCTCGACAATGAGTTTAGGCGTTAACGCCTAAGGGATAACCCGTATTATAGGGAAAACCCTAGGAACACGCCAATACTCATTTCGAAGTGTTGCTCCAATGTCACCGCGCGCCCGCCGAAGCTTCTGTGGCGGTGCTTTCAGCGATGCGGCCAGTGCCCGTACGACGTTGGTGCCTGAAAAAATCCCACACCATGGCGCTTGCGTCCGGACCTTTGGCGGAATGGAAAGGTACGGCGTCATCGCCACCACTCCAGGCGTGCGCGAGCCCCTGGACACGGCACAACCGCACCACGCGCCGGCCGCCGCGCAGGTAGTCGCGCATCACGACGCCACCTTTGCGCTCTTCCTTCACTTCGCCGGATTTGCGCGCGCCTTTCTCGTCGACGATCCGGTTCAGACGAAGAAACTGCAACGCCAACTGGTCCGCGTTGACGGGCGCGACCACATGGTCGGTGTCGCCGTGGAGGATGATGGCCGGCATCCCGGGGTATTCAGCCACGTTAACGAGTTCGTCAACCAACTCGGCAGGCTCGCGACGCGCGCCGCGCCGCATCACGTCCATCGCCGTAATGCCGGAGCGGGCCTCGCCGAAAGCAGGGCCCGAATGCAGCGCGACAGCCGCAAAATGGTCTGGGTAGTTAGCGGCCAGAAGCGCCGTCAGGCCGGCCCCGGCAGAGATTCCGGCGACATAGACGCGCTCGCTGTCGAAGCCGTGCTGGGCAACCAGTGAATCGACCAGCGAGACAACCGCACGCGCCTCGGCACCGCCGGCGCTGTCGCTGGCGTCATACCAATGCCAGCAGCGATGCGAATGCACATGCTTCGACTGTTCCGGATAAACCACGGCAAAGCCGAACCGGTCGGCGAGCACGTTCATCCGCGTGCCTTCGGCGAATTCGTCAATTGACTGGGTACAGCCGTGCAGCATCACGACCAGCGGCATCGCCTCGTGCGCATGGCCGGTCGGGATGTACAGCCCATACTGAAGGTGGTTGACGAGCCGCCCAGGCGCGGTAGGCGCCGAATGGAACGAGCGCGTCCATGAACCGCTCGCCCATGCCGAGGCGCGCGGACGAACCCGTGATTCACGCGGAGCGGCGCGCGGCGCCTCGCGTTTCGCGGATGCGCGCAACGCGGCCGCTGGCTTGACCGGACGGGCCTTAGCCGAAGGTTTGGGAGTGGCGGCGCGTGCCGGCCGTGTGGGGGCGCGCTTGGTCGTTGCGTGAGTGTGCTCGGTTTGAATCGCGAGCAGCCGCTTAAGACCGCGCAGCCAGATTTTCGACAGACTTTTTGCCATCGGCGGGTAACCTCGCAAAAAGGGACAGGTGCCGTTCGATCGAACGACGCTTTGTTGTGCAATGCACAATAACACCAATCCTCATGCGATGCTGACGGCCTTGGCCTCTGCCGGATACCGAATTTTCCGCCCGGCGAACCTTGCAGCAGCACCAACGTCAAACCGTGGCAAAGCTTGTTCGCTAGCCAACACCCGCCACAAAAAGCCTGATGCGTGGCGAATCCCGCCCGCAGCACCCGTCTATACTGGCGGGTAAATAATGTCTGCCGACGCCTTTACCGCGTCGGCGATTCGCGCCGTTCGCGCGTTAAACCATTACCAACCCGATTCTACGCGGCCTTGGTCGCGCTTTTGCCATGCCCGATTTACCAGCCCATCTGTGGTATTCGATCACCAGCCTCGGCGGCGCCGGCATGACGCTGCCGCTCGCGTTCGCCATCGCGCTGTGGCTGGCGGTCGGCTACACGTGGCGCATGGCGGCTGGCTGGTTGCTGCTGCTTGGCGCGGCCATCGGCGTTGTGACCTTGACTAAGCTGGCCTTCCTCGGTTGGGGCGTCGGCGTGCGCGAACTGGATTTCACTGGCGTCAGCGGTCACGCCATGCTCTCTACCGCCGTCTATCCGGTCGCATTGTTCCTGATGTTGCTGCCGGCGCGTCCGGCGATTCGCCTGCTTGGCGTCTTATTGGGCTTAGCCGCGGGCATGGCGGTCGGCTTGTCGCGCGTCGTGCTGAGCGCTCACTCACCATCTGAAGCCGTGACCGGCTGCCTGGTCGGTGCGCTGGCGGCGCTGTTCTTTGTGCGCATGGCGTGGCATGCCGAGCCGGGCCGGCTGTCGGCGGCGCCCGTCGCCGCGAGTCTCATGATCCTCGCGCTGCTGATGCACGGTGTGCACGTGCCGACACAACGCTGGGTCACGCATATCGCGCTGAAGGTGTCCGGCCACGACCGGCCGTTCATCCGCGCCAAGTGGAGGGCCGTGCGCGACGTGCGTCCCGCCACAGCGCCGCTGTCGCAGACGCTCAACACGCTGACGCCGCCGGACTCGCCAGACGTCTGAAGCACGTTCAATCGATTTTCTGTTCAGCAACTGAAGCTAACGCCTGCCGATCCGCGGGCCGCGTTATGTGCGCGACTGAATAATCGTCATGGGTACCGCTATAACCTTTCATATATTACGATAGCGTTTTAACCCGCCGCTCCGGCCCACGCCGGACATCCAGCCTTCATGACACTGTCCCGCCGCCTTGTGAAACACGCGCTGTTCATCGCCAGCGCCATCGCCGTTGCCGTCAGCGCCAACGCACGTGCCGACGAACTGGTGGTTTCGGCCGCCGCCAGCCTGACCAACGCGTTCAAAGCAGTGAGCGAGGTCTTCGAACAGCAACATCCGGGCACCAAGGTGCTGTTGAACTTCGGCGCGTCCGACGTGCTGATGCAGCAGATCGTCAAGGGTGCGCCCGCCGACGTGTTCGCCTCGGCGGACCAGAAAGCGATGGACAAGGCCGCGGCGGAAAAAGTGATCGTTCCGGCTACGCGCAAGGACTTTGCCGCCAATTCGCTGGTGCTGATCGTGCCGACCGACAGCCATTTCGCGCCGGCCTCGCTGAACGATCTGACGTCGGCGAATGTGAAGCGTGTGGCCTATGGCGATCCGGCTTCGGTGCCGGTTGGCCGCTATACGCAAGGCGCGCTGCAAGCCGCCGGCGTGTGGGACGCGGTCAGCGCGAAGGCGGTGCTGGCATCGAACGTACGCCAGAGCCTGGACTACGTGTCGCGCGGTGAAGTCGACGCCGGCTTCGTGTTCAGCACCGATGCCGCAGTCATGCCGGATAAGGTCAAGGTCGCGATGAACGTGCCGACGCAAACGCCGATCACCTATCCCATCGCGCAAGTCGAAGGCAGCCGTCACGCAGCCGACGCACAAGCCTTCATGAACTTTGTGCTCTCGCCGGCCGGCCAGGCCGTGCTCGCGAAGTACGGCTTCAAGCCCGCGCATTAACCTCGGTACCGGACGCACATGCAACAGGCCTGGATTCCGCTCCTGCTGTCACTGAAAGTGGCGGGCTGGGCCACCGCGCTCAATCTGGTGTTTGGCGTCGCCGCGGGTTTCGGTTTGTCGCGCTGGCGGTCCGGCGCGCGCGATGTGATCGATTCGCTGCTCATGCTGCCGCTCGTTTTGCCGCCCACCGTGCTCGGCTACTACCTGCTGGTCCTGCTCGGACGGCGCGGCGTAATCGGCGGATGGCTCGACAAGCTCGATATCCAGTTGGTGTTCACCTGGCAGGGCGCGGTGATCGCGTCGACGGTGGTGGCGTTTCCGCTCGTGCTGAAGTCGGCGCGCGCCGCCTTCGAATCCGTCGATCCGCAACTCGAGCGGGCCGCGCGCACGCTCGGCGTGAGCGAAACGGCGGTCTTCTTTCGCGTGACACTGCCGCTCGCCGCCCGCGGCATTCTCGCAGGCGGTCTGCTGGCGTTTGCGCGGGCGCTCGGCGAATTCGGCGCGACGCTGATGATCGCGGGCAACTTGCCGGGACGCACGCAGACGCTTTCGGTTGCGGTCTATTCAGCCGTGCAGGCCGGCGACGACAGCACCGCCAATTTTCTCGTGCTCGTGACTTCCGTGACGTGCGTCGTGATCCTGTTGCTCGCGGGCCGTCTGGTGCCGCAGCACACGCTTCTGTCGTCCCGCTGATATGTTGCTCGCCGTCGACATCCGCAAGACCTTCCAGAGCGCCGAGCGCCATTTCACGCTCGACGTCTCGTTCAAGGCGACCACGCAGCGCGTCGTGCTGTTCGGGCCGTCCGGCGCGGGGAAGAGTTTGACGCTGCAGGCGATCGCCGGCTTGCTGCGCCCCGACGAAGGGGCGATCGCGCTGCACGGCAACGCGTTGTTCGACAGCGCGCGCGGCATCGATCAGAAACCGCAGGCACGCAAGATTGCGTATCTGTTCCAGGACTACGCGCTGTTTCCGCATCTGAACGTGCGGCAGAACATCGGCTTTGGGTTGCAGAAGGGTTGGCTCAATCCGCGCGCGCGAATCTCGCACCCGCAAGTCGATTACTGGCTCGACGCGCTCGAGTTGAAGAGCGTGGCGGGTAATCATCCGGCGCAGCTTTCGGGTGGACAGAAGCAGCGCGTGGCACTGGCGCGGGCGCTTGTCGCCGAACCTCGCTTGTTGCTGTTGGACGAACCGTTTTCCGCACTCGATAGCGCGCTGCGTCAGCGTATGCGGAGCGAGCTGTCGGACCTGCAAACGCGGCTCGATATTCCGATGGTGTTGATCACGCACGATCCCGACGATGTCGCCGCGTTCGGCGATCAGGTCGTGCAGGTCAGCGATGGTTGCGTACGTGAGAACCATCCGTTTGCTGGGTACGAGCGTAGCGTGCCGTAACCGCAGCACGCCTGCTCACTCAATCCTTCACACCAAGAATCACGCTCGATGCCTTGAATACCGCGACCGCGGTCCCGCCTTCCACAAGCCCAAGCGTATCGACGCTTTGATTCGTGACGACCGCGGTAATCACCGCGCCGCCGTCCAATAGCAGCGACACCTCCGCATTGACCGCCCCGCGCTTCACACTCTGCACCGTGCCGCGCAACTGATTACGCGCGGACAACTTCAGCGGCGCGCCACTTTCATCCTCCACGAGCAGCACCACCCACGACGCCTTGATCAACGCAAACGCCGCCACCCCCGCCGCGAGGCCCAACGTCTCGGTACTTTCATGCGTGACTACGGCGACGATCGTATGGCCGCCTGGCAGCGCCAGCGACACTTCATCGTTGACCGTGCCGCGCGTGATGGCCGACACGGTGCCATAAAGCTGATTGCGTGCGCTCGTTTTCACGCCGATGCGGCCGATCAGATCCCAATCCGTGGCAAAGCCTTCGATCGCCGCGCCCGCGCGTTCGAGAAAACGCCGATGCTCGCGTTCGACGGCCCGAAACGTATCGATCAGCTTCACGGCGCGCGGCGTGAGTATCGTGCCGCCACCGCCTTTGCCACCGGTCGAGCGCACGACGAGCGGCTCGCCAGCAAGATTGTTCATCGTGTCGACAGCGTCCCACGCGCCTTTGTAGCTCATGCCGATGGCTTTCGCCGCGCTCGTGATCGAACCGGTCTCGCCGATCGCCGCGAGCAGCGCAATCCGCGACGCGCCGCCGAGCGTTTGCGCGCCGGCCTGAAACCAGACGGAGCCGCCAAGTTCGAGGGCTTCGTGGGATGGATCGATGCGGTCGGATGTCATGGCGGCAGGGGAACGGTGGGCTATAAAAGGACAGCGAATCATTATAGCGACGCAGGTGCCCGTCGGCGGATGGGCACGCTTTCGACCCCGAAGGCGGATAGGTGGGATACTCACCTCGAAGGTTTGAGCACTCCGTCGCTTACATTTTTCGGCAGGGCCAGCCGCACGCCTGGGCAGTCCGCCGCAACGTCAACAAGGAGCAAGCCAGTGAACATCGATCTATCCGGCAAGACCGCCATCGTCAGCGCGTCCACGGCGGGCATCGGCCTCGCCATTGCGACCGGCATCGCCGCAGCAGGTGCGGAAACCATCGTCAACGGACGCAAACAGGAAGCGGTAGACCGCGCCATCGAAACGATTCTCAAGACTGCGCCGAAAGCAAAGCTGCGCGGCTTCGCCAGCGACCTCGGCGCGCCCGAAGGTTGCGCGGCGCTCTCGAAAGCCGTGCTGCACGCGGACATTCTGGTGAACAACCTCGGCGTGTTCGGCCCTGGCGATCTCTTCACCACCGCAGACGACGACTGGGAGCGCTACTTCCAGGTCAACGTGATGTCAGGCGTGCGGCTCACGCGCAGTTATCTGAAAGGGATGATCGAGCGCAAATGGGGCCGCGTGGTGTTCATTTCATCGGAATCGGGGTTGAACATTCCGCCGGACATGCTCGCCTACGGCTTCTCGAAGACCGCGCAGTTGAGCATCGCGCGCGGGATTGCCAAGCAGGTGGCAGGCAGCGGCGTGACGGTGAATGCCGTGCTGCCTGGACCGACCTTGTCGGACGGCTTCCGCGCGATGGTGGAAGACACCGCCAGGCAGCAAGGCAAGACCGTCGAGCAGGTTGCCACCGAATTCGTGCGCGAGCATCGCAGTAGTTCGATCATCCAGCGCGCGGCCTCCACTGAAGAAATCGCGAATATGGTCGTCTACGTCTGCTCCCCGCAGGCTTCGGCGACCACCGGCGCGGCGCTGCGCGTGGACGGCGGGGTGATCGATACGATTGCCTGACGAGCGCCGCGCTTTCCGGCGACGTGCGGCAAGGTCAGTCGACCTTGCCGCACGTCTCGCATTGAGCACTTGCCCAGCGGGCACTCAAAGCGCGTACTGCGCGATCCCATTGCCGAACGACCAGTTCTCCTTCAGCACCTCGACGAGATTGATGAACACGTCCTCTCGTCGCAGTCCCGGCGACTCCGCCAGTTCATCCGCCATGCGCTTGTACAGCGCCTTCTTTTGTTCGAGCGTGCGCGTATTGTTGAACGTGATCTGAATCACCACGAGATCGTCGCTGCGTTCGATGTTCAGATACTGCTTGTCGTACACAAAATTGCCGGCATCGTGCTCGGTGATCAGCATGAAGATGTCGTCTTTCGGCACATTGCACGTCTCCACCAGCGAACGCTGGATGCTTTCCGTCAGCGCCTTCCGATACTCCACCGGCTTGCCAGCGCGCAATGCGATTCGTGTGAGCGGCATGATGAAACTCCTTGGTTGCAGTGATTGGGTAAACACAGCTTAGGCGCGCTCAGTCATAATGAACAGCCATCTTTGGCTATTTCATCCATATTCAACTGAAATGAAAGTCCTCGATCTCGATGCGGTGCGCGCCTTCGTGCTGGTCGCCGATCTGCACAGCTTCACGCGGGCGGCGGACGCGCTCAATACCACGCAATCGGCCGTCAGCCTGAAGCTGAAACGGCTGGAGGCGCATCTCGGCAAGCAGTTATTGGAACGCACGCCCCGTGTCGTGCGCCTTTCCGCGGATGGCAACGCCTTCCTTGGCGCGGCCCGCGATCTGCTGGGCGCACATGAGCGGGCGCTGGGTTCGTTGTCCGTGGAGCGTCGGCGGCTCACGCTGGGGATGAGCGAGCACGTCGCGGGAACGAACTTGCCCCAGTTGCTCGCGCGGCTCAACGCGCACGATCCGGGTCTGGTGGTCGAATTGCATCTGGGCATGTCCGCGGCGCTGCTCGCGCAATTCGATGAACGGCGTCTCGACGCGGTGATCGTTCGTTACGGCGCCGATGAGCCGCCGCGTGAGGACGCACAGGTGCTGTTCAGCGAGCCGCTTGGCTGGCTCGCTACGCCGGAATGGCTGCCGCGCGTCGGCGAGCCGTTGGGGCTGGCGCTGTTGAGTCCGCCGTGCAATGTGCGCGACGTCGCGCTGCACACGCTGAATGAGGCGGGGCTTGCGTGGCAGGAAGTGTTCGTCGGTGGCGGAGTGGCTGCCGTCGGCGCCGCGGTCGCGGCTGGTCTGGCGGTATCGCCGCTGGCGCGCAGAGTGGCGCCGCGTGGATTGGTCGATGTCGGCGCACGGCTGGGCTTGCCACCGCTGCCGGAATCACGCGCGACGCTGCATTCGCGCGTGAGGGATGCGCGGTCGATGGAGACGTTGCGGTTGGTAACGAATGGGTTGGCAACGCAATGACAAAACGACTTCTCGCCCTGAACCATGAATAAAGTTCGCCGGCTTTCGCTTAAGCTGGAAAACTAACCAATTCATTTAAAAGTAGATCAGTGGACCTCGACCCCCGACAAACCGCCGCCGTTCGCGCGGTCATCGAAACCGGCAGCTTCGAGCAGGCCGCCGTGCGCCTGAACGTCACATCGTCCGCAGTATCACAGCGTGTGCGGGCGCTCGAAACGCGCCTGGGTAATCCGTTGATCGTGCGCACGCGGCCCTGTCGCGCGACGCAGATGGGCCAGCGTCTGTTGCAATATCTACGGCGTGCCGCCCTGCTCGAAGACGACTTCGCCAGCGATCTCGCGGGCGCCAACGAAGCGCTGCTGAACGTCGCAGCCGCCGTGAATGCGGACACGCTGTCCACGTGGTTTTTCCCCGCGCTCTCCGAGATCCTGCTGCAGGAAAACGTGCTGCTCGATCTGACCGTCGACGACCAGGATCACACTCACGCGCTACTCGCCTCAGGCCTCGCAATCGGCTGCATCACCACCGAACCGGCGCCGATGCGCGGCTGCTTCGCGGAACGGCTCGGCGCGATGCGCTACCGGCTGGTGGCATCGGCGGCGTTCGTCGAACGATGGTTTCCAAATGGCTTGACGCGTGAAAGCGCGCGGCGCGCGCCGGTCATCCTGTCCTCACGCAAAGACGCGTTGCAGGCGCGCTTTCTCGAGACACGCTTCGGCCTGCCGCCGGAAGCTTATCCATGCCACTACGTGCCTGCGCCGGTGCCGCGCTACATGGCAATCCAGCGTGGGCTCGCTTATGGGATGGTGCCCGAACTGGAATTCGGCGATGCCGTCGAGCGCGGCGAACTGGTCGATCTTGCGCCGAAGCAGCCCACCGACGTCGAGCTGTACTGGCACGCCTGGAAGGTCCAGTCGCCACGCCTCGAAAAGCTCTCGGCGCGCATCGTCGAACTCGGCCGCACGGCGCTGGGTCCGCCGGGCGCCAAGGCCAAACGCAAACGCGCCGCCTGAACGGAACTGAACAGAACAGAACAGAAGGTCAGTGGAGGATCGGCGGCAACGAACCGCTGCTGGCGGTCGCCGGATTAGCAGGCGCGGCGGCCGCGGGACTCGCCGCTACGTTTGCGGCCTTGGCAGGCGCGTTCGTATGGACCACGGCCGGTTTGGCTGCGCTGGTTTTCGCCGCCACATTGACCACTTTGGCATGCGCTGCATGGCCTTGAACCAGGTCGGCGTGCATGATCCGGCCTTGAGCCGGCTTCGCTTGAGCGAGTTTTGCGTGCGGCTTCTTACCCTGCGCCACTACCGCTGCCTTCGACTTAGGTTTGCCCGCGCCCTTCACCGCGCCACTGTGGCCAGCATTCCTGGCGACGACCTTCTTCACACTGCCATGCGCTGCCGGCTTGGCACCACTCTTCGACGCCGACGCGACCCGTTGCTCCCCATGCTGCCCCTTCGCCACCTGCTTGGAACCCGCCTTCGCGCTGGCGGTAGACTTGGCCTTGGCCGCACCCGTCGTTTTCTTCGCGTGCTTCGCCGTATGCCCGGCCGATTCGGGCGGATTCCACACTTCCGCATAACCCGCGGCCATTGCCGCACCCGACACACACCACACTGCAACTGCCGTTGCTACTGCTCGAACCCACATCTCCTGCTTCTCCTGATCTTCGACTTCATAACGAGCCGCGATTATATTCTCTTGCAAAAATCCATTTTTAGACTAATATCAACAACAAGTACAGATAAGGACTCACCCCATCATGGCTCACGCCGCCCGCGTCACCCAGCCCGAACCGCCCATCCGCCGGCCGGTTTCGGAACCCACGCTCACGGAAATGTCGGCGGCAGGCCTGCGCGCGTTCTTCAACATCGCACGAGACTGGGATTTGAGCGCCGAGGAGCAGATCGTGTTGCTCGGCTCGCCAGGCCGTTCCACCTACTTCAAGTGGAAATCCGCGCCGGGCACAGCGCGTCTGGGGCGCGACACGCTGGAACGCCTGTCGCTGCTGCTCGGCATCTATAAGGCGCTGCAAATCCTGCTGCCGCAACCCAGCGCCGCCGACACCTGGATCAAGCGCCCCAACAGCGCGCCGCCGTTCGGCGGCCGCCGCGCGCTGGACCGCATGCTAGCCGGTAACATCAGCGATCTCGTGGCCGTGCGCCAGTATCTCGACGCGATGCGAGGCGGCTGGGCGTGACAGAACCGCATTGGCAGCACCGCTGGCGCAGCGCGCCGCTCGACTGGTCGCCCGCGTATCGCGTGATTCCAACGCGCTTTCCGGCCGTCAATCTGTTCGACCGGGTCGCATCGCCCGAAGATTTCGACGCCCTCTACGCGCTCGAAGCGATGACCAACGACCGCCTGCGCACCGAAGTCGGCGAACTCGATCTCGTGCCACGCGAGGAGCGCCGTTTCGGTCCGGGCTACGGGCCGATCATGGCCGCGCTGACACACCTGAATCCGCTCGGCAGCCGCTTCTCGGACGGCACGTACGGCGTGTTCTATTGCGCCCGTTCGCGTGCCACTGCGATCGCGGAGACGCGCTACCACACGGGGAAATTTCTGGAGGCGACCGCCGAGCCCCCCATGCGGCAGCAGATGCGGCTCTACA
Source organism: Paraburkholderia aspalathi (assembly GCF_900116445.1). Classification (GTDB taxonomy): domain Bacteria; phylum Pseudomonadota; class Gammaproteobacteria; order Burkholderiales; family Burkholderiaceae; genus Paraburkholderia; species Paraburkholderia aspalathi. The sequence continues at coordinate 60,968 of NZ_FPBH01000008.1, read as the reverse complement.
CCGTCGTGGCGCAAGGCAACGTGGTCGACATCCGCGGAGATGCATCGCTCGATCTCGCGGTGCTGTCGCCCGACGACTATGTCGCCGGGCAATCGCTAGGCCGTGCCGTGCGCGAGGGTGGTGCGCCGGGCATCGTGTATCCATCGGTGCGGGATGACGAGGGCGAGTGCCTCGCCGCGTTCAGAACCACGCTGCTACGCGACTGCCATCATGCGGCGTATCTGGAATACAACTGGAATGGCACGAGCATCGATATGGTGTTCGAGCTCAACCAAGTAGGCTAGGAACCAGGAGACTCGAAACAATCAGGGCAAGGCCAGCGCCGCCGCCCCGCTCTCCCGCGCCGCCTCCACCGAGATCGACCAGCGCCGCAACGCCTGCGGCTCCACGATGGTCAGCTTGCCGCCGGGCCCAAATGCGCCGGTATCGATGAAAATCTGCGAGCCGATCTGCTGGATGTCGCGCATCGGCGTATGACCGCAATAGGTCAGCGAAAGCCCATGCTGGCGCAGCGGATCGCCATTGCCCAAGGCCAGATCCCGCCCCCACAGCAATTGCTGGCGTGTTTCGGCGGAAAAATTCCCGGCGTCGAGTTCGGCGTCCGTGCCGAAGAATTCGGCATGCAAAATATTGAAGCGCTCCTTACCGCTGCCGACCACGCGTACGAGCGGCAGCGTCCGCAGACGTTCGGCGTAGTGTTGCAAACGTTCGTCGGACAAACTCGCCGCCCATATCCCGCCGATTCCGTACCACCACTGGCGCCGCAAGCGCCCATCGGCGACGCCGCACAAGGTGTCTTCATGATTGCCGAGCACCGCGTGAAACCACGGCTTGTCGAGCAGGGCCAAAGCCTCCTCGGAATGTTGACCGCGGTCTACCAGATCGCCGACCGAAAATAGCCGGTCACGCGCCGGATCGAACGCAATGTCGCGCAGCAGATAGCGCAGCGCATCGACACAGCCATGCAAATCGCCCACGACAAAGTCGCGGCCGCTCCGATTGGCCGGATGATGCTGAACGGTGTTGACGAGTACGGAATCCATTCGCTCATGATAGTGCGGCATCCGCGAGTGCGTATGCGCGTTCCCTATCTTATCCTGACGTCCCGCATCGTTCGAATGACGTGGAAACGACGCAAAAACGGCGCGTCTCCGGCAGGACTTACCGGGAAACGCGCCGCTCGCGCACTCATTATTGCTGGGTGCGCAGTTTGGCGACCTGATCCACCGTCACCGTGGACTGCGGATTGCCGAACTGTTTGGTCACGTAATTGGTGATAGCCGCCACCTGGTCGTCGGTAAGCTCGGTGCCGAACGCGGGCATCAATACGTCAGCCTGTTTCGTCGTACGACTGACGCCGTGCAGAATCACCATAGCCAGATTATTGGCATCGCTCGCGCCGACTGCCGAGTTGTGAATCAGCGACGGATACGCGCCCGGCGCGCTGGCGCCGACACCCTGACCGGTCCAGTTATGGCACGTCGCGCAATTGGCGATGAACAGTTGCGCGCCATTTACAGCATTGATCTTGGCGCCGCGCAACGCGGTAACGTCGTCGACGGCGGGATTGCCCCACTGGTCGCGCGGACGCGTTTCGCCGCCGTTGATTGGCGGCACCGAGCGCAGATAGGTGACGATCGAGCGGATGTCCTCGTGTGTCAGATACTGCGTACTGTCGGTCACCACCTCGGCCATGGGGCCTGCGGCATTGGCGCGACCCGGCGCTGCGCCGGTCGACAGATACGCCGCCAGTTCGTCATCGCTCCAGTTGCCCACGCCGCTGGTCTTGTCCGACGTGATGTTGTACGCATGCCAGCCGGCTTGCACCGCGCCGGAGAGGCGCGAACTCGTCTTCAGGCCTTGCGTGAAGTTGCGCGGCGTGTGGCATTCCTCGCAATGCGCAAGACCCTGCACCAGATACGCACCGCGATTCCATTCAGCGCTTTGCTTCGGATCGGGCACGAAGCGGCCTTCGTCGAAATTGAACAGATTCCAGAACACCATCAGCCAGCGCTGGTTGAACGGGAATTTCAGGCTGTTGCTCGGCGGCGCGTAGTGGATCGGCGTGAGCGTGTTCAGATACGCGCGAATCGCCAGCGCGTCCTGATCGGTGACCTTGGTGTACTCCGCGTATGGGAAGGCCGGATAGAGCCGTTCGCCGCCCTTGCCGACGCCTTCATGCATCGCCCGCAGAAAATCGGCGTCGCTCCATTGGCCGATGCCGGTATCCGGGTCGGGCGTGATGTTCGGCGTCACGATCGTGCCGAACGGTGTATTGATCGGCAGGCCGCCCGCGAACGGGCGTGCTTTGTCAGCCGTGTGGCAGGCAACGCAATCGCCGGCGCGCGCAAGGTATTCACCGCGTTTCACGAGATCGCTGCTGGTCGCCACCGTCGGTGCGGCCGCCGCATTGTCCGGTTGCGCGGCGTCGTCCGCGTGGGCCTGCGTGATCGGCAGCTCGTCGTTATGTCGTGCAATCGGCCCATGCGCCTCGTGCCAGGCGACATACAGCGCAAATAGCGAAAAGACAGCCGCCAGCGTCGCCACCCGGAAGTGCCGGCGACGCGCACGCTGGGCAAGCGCATCGGCCGGCTGCACGCGAGAGGTGTTCTTCGTCATTGTGGCTCTCCGTTCAGGGCTCAGATTTCACGCTTGAGCTTGTCGGCCAATTTCAGCGACAAAGCGGCGATCGTCAGCGTGCAATTCACGGAGGCGGCAGTCGGCATTACGCCGCTGCTGGCGATGAACAGATTCGAGTGATCGTGTGTGCGGCAATCGGCGTCGACAACCGAATCGCCCGGATCGCTGCCCATGATGGTGGTACCCATGATGTGATTGTTCGGCGCGAACGTATCGTCGAATGAGACTTCGGCGCCGCCGAACAGCGAGGCGATCTGCGCATACAGTTCATGCGTGTTCGCCGCGCTCTTCTTCACGTAATCGTTGATCGAGTAGTAGATCTCGGGCTGCGGAATGCCGAGCGCATCCTTGTGATCCGCCGAAGGCACCACGCGGTTCTGGGGCTCCGCCAGATGCTCGTGAAAACTGTTGATGTTCAGCGTGCGCGCGGCGCGGTCGCGAATCTGGCGGTCGAGCTCGGCGCCGGTGAGGCCTTTCTTCAGCAGATCGGCGGTCACGCTCATGGTCGGCACGCCATTCGACAGATGCAGTTTTTTCGCCGCGTAATCGGAGCGGAACGCGCCATCGCGGAAGTTGACGATCGATGTCATCTCCATCGGCCCGCGTCCGGGCCATAGGGGTTCGTTGGCGAGGAAGGTGACGCCCGTACCCGGATGGTCCATCAGGTTGCGGCCCACCTGGTCGGAGCTATTGCCAACGCCGTGCGGGAATTTGTCGGAGGTCGACATCAGCATCAGCTTGGGCGTTTCGATGCCGTTCGCGGCGAGCACGAACAGCTTGCCGGTCACGCGTGTGCTGTTGCCGTTCGCGTCCTTGTAGTGGACGGCCGTGACGAGCCCTTTGTTGTCTGCTTCGACGCGGTACACAACCGCCTCGGCAATCAGCTTCGCGCCGGCCTGCTCGGCCTTCTCCGCGTGCACTACACCGTTGTACATCGCGGCGATCGGGCAGATCGGCATGCAGTTGTTGTTGCCGCAGCAGGTAGGCCGCGCATCGTATGGACGGCTGTTACGCGCAACCGGCTCGGGCACCACCTTGAATCCCCGTGCATTGAGCACGTCGCTAAAGCGCTGATCCATGTACGAGAGCGGCAACGCACTCATCGGATAGGGCCTGGAGCGCGGCGAACCGAGATTGATCGTGCTGTCCGGACCGGAAACGCCCAATTGCACTTCAGCCGCGCCATACCACGGCTCCAGTGTTTCATACGGATAAGGCCAATCACGTCCCACGCCATACAGCTTGTGCAACTGGAAGTCCGACGGCAACAGCCGCCACGCAGCGGCCGCCCAGTGCCACGTCGTGCCGCCGACCAGCCGCACATACTGCGAGTTATACGGATAGTCGCCTTTCTGGATCAGATAATTGTTGGCGGGCGCGTACTCGGGATGCGGCGCGTAAGGCGTGGAGGGATAGGGCGTCGCGAAGTCGGACTTGGCCGGCGAATTGCGGAAGTTTTCGACGATCTGCCAGCGCGGAATACGCGGCCCGGCTTCGAGCAGAATCACCGACGCGCCGGCCAGCGCCATTTGATGCGCGACCAGCCCACCTGCCACGCCCGAGCCGACTACGACGATGTCGGCGGAATTTGAGTTTGCCATTGTTGCCCTTTCCCTTCTGGCTTATCTTTGCTTGCTGACCTCGCGTGCCGGCATCTCGTCGAACGGCTCAATCAGGCCATGCGACGACACCGCACGCGTGAGAGGAACATCGTTCAGGCGCTCAACGGCTTCCGCGTCCAGTAGAACGGGACGTCGCGGCAATAGGACGGGATCGTCAGCACGTCCTTGACCGGCTCGAACATCAGCGCTTTTTCATAAGCGACCACGTCCACATGCGGCATGTCGCCCACGAGACCGAGATACCACGCGCGCATGATCGCGCTCACGGATTTCGCGAGCGCCGGCTGGTCGACCTGCAAGGCCTGCGTGACGGTATCGGACGGCACGCCGCCATGGCCTTGCAGCCACGTGTTGAGCGCGGCGACGTTCTGGGAGAACTGGCCGTCTGATTTGGCCAGAGCGTCGTAGACGCGTCTGCCGAGCACGGCGTCGAAGCCCGTGTGACCGGTGAGACGCTGCGAGAGCGCAAGGAAGGCATCGAGTCCGCCGCCGGCGGGTGCAGTGTCAGCGAACGCCGGCGCGATCCATGAGAGCGAGCGGCCTGCCCCGGCAAACGCGAGCGCCGCGGCCGTCGCGCATGCGCCTAGCACCCAGGCTCTGCGCGAGGCCGAAAACGATGCATGCAGTGAAGAGGATGTTGACGACGGAAACCTGGCCAGATGCGTCACGCCATGGCGCGCATCTTTATTCTCAGGAACATCTGTCATGGGGGCTCCAGATGGTGAGTTGATCGTGAGTTGTTCTCAACAGACAACGCCACCGTGGCGTGATGCCGTTGGCGCGCTGTGTCGATTTCTCTACCCCAAACCTGGTCTGGCGCCGCTTAAGCGGTCTTGTGTGGCTGCATGATGACGATGCAAGCCGCATTACGTTGTACCGATGACAGCCTCGTGAAAACAGCCTGACTGCGCGGCACGCACGGCGAAAACCCGCCGCCTGCCAATCTCCTTTCAACTGAAAGCGGCGCGCAAGGCCGTTGCGAAAGACTATAGCCTGTGATTCCCTTATTCGACAAATGGTGCCCGAAGCGCGAGTAGAATCCGCGGCAAAGACGGCCCTTCACCCTTGATCTCATGCTCCTTAAATATTATCCGCAGGTTCTTCGCAATCGACCCCGCATGCTGATCGGCCTCGCCGTCGGCCTCGTGGCCGCGCTGGTGCTCCCGGAACACGTACGCCCCATGGTGCGTGTTCTGGCCGGCTGGGATGCCGCGGTGTGGATCTACCTCCTGCTCATGTGGGTGCACATGGCCGCCGCCGACGAAGGCCGCGTCCGCGAATACGCGCAGCGCGACGATGAAAACGCGGGCGTGGTGCTGGTCGTGATCTGCGTCGCAACGGTCGCCAGTATTGCCGCGATCGTGCTCGAACTGGCCTCGGCGAAAGGCACGGCCGGCAGTTCGACTGCATGGCACTACCTGCTGACCGGCCTCACGATGTTCGGCGCCTGGTTCATGATCCCGACCATTTTCACGTCGCACTATGCGCGGCTGTACTACGACCCGGATGCACCGGAGACCCCCTTGCTGTTTCCCGACCGCAAGCTCCAGCCGAACTACTGGGATTTCCTGTACTTCTCGTTCACCATCGCGGTGGCCTCGCAAACCTCGGACGTGGTGCTGCGCTCGCGGTCGATTCGCCGCGCCGCGCTCGCGCAGTCGATCCTGGCGTTCTACTTCAACGTCGCCGTGCTCGGCTTGTGCGTGAACATCGCAGCGGGCTTACTCGGCTCCTGACCGGCCTTGCCTCCTTAAAAGTCCTATCCCTCAGGACGCTTACCCCGCCGGCTGCCACTTCGCCTTTTGCGGCCCCGGCGGCACCGGCAGCCCCAGCGCCCGCCTCATGCCACCCCGTGTAAAACCCGGGCGACGCCCGTCCGTTTTACACACGAGCTACCCGCCGCCGCTCTCCCACCGCGTCTGGCCGACCGTCGCGCGTCCCCTAGGGCGCGCGCTTCCCCGCCCTTCCGCTTCAATCCAGAACGCACTGGCACAACGTTTGCTGCGTCTTGCGAATAGTTCTGGCCGGCCTCGTGCTATCGACGCCTGGCGTCAAAGCACCCCTTACTGGCCAGCGGCGTGACGATCTTTGCACTACATTGACCAGTACGCGCCCTCGCTTCACGCATCGCGCGGTATCCGGCTCTGGAAGCCCAATGAGCGCTGTGATCGCATGTCAATTGCATCCACACCGCAGCAGGACGAATCTGGAAACGACCGATGGAATCCCCAAACGGGTACGCGCCGCGGATTTACTTTTTCCATTCACTTCTCGTTGGGCCGCTCGATGCATGGCCCACGCAGTTCGCTCACGCAGCCGGACTGGGCTTCGATCACGCGCTGATCGGCGGCCTTTTCGAACCGGGCCGCGCGGGTCACGCACAGGTGGTCGGCAACCACGGCCGGCTGCATCCGGTGTTCGAGACTCAGCAGCCCGCCGCAGAGGCGATCCGTACGCTCGCGCAGGCCGCCCGCCAGAACGGTCTGGCCTTGCTGGTCGATCTGGTGATCGACCGGATGGCCGCCGATGGTGCGCTGTACGCCGAACATGCCGGCTGGTTCCACCCATTCGAGTCTGAAGAGGCGCGGCTCGATCCGCGCCATGTGCATCACGAGGACAACGTCGCGTATGCGAATTTCAACGACGCCGCCAGCAGCGCTGCGCTAGTCGACTGGTGGACGCAGAAACTGCTGGCGCTGGCCGACGCCGGTGTCAGCGGCTTCCGGTTCGATTCGCCGCATCGCGTGCCCGCCGCGGTTTGGCGGCAACTCGGCGACGCGGTTCGTGCCAAGCATCCTGAGGTGCGTTTCCTCGCCGCGACGCCGGGTCTCGCGCGTGGCGATCTGCTCGGCCTGGCAGGCGCGGGCTTCGACAGCGTGTTTTCGTCGGTGCGCTGGTGGGACTTTCGCGCCAGCTGGATGGTGGAAGAGCATGCCGCGCTCGCCCGCATCGCCGCCCCCATCGCCTTTCCCGAAGCGCCTTACGGCACCCGCCTCGCCGCCGATCTCAGCGATGCGCACGACTCCGCCATTGTCGAGCGGGCCTACCGCCGCGCGCTGTTCGCGTCGGCCTCGACCGGCACCGGCTGGATGATGCCGATGGGCTTCGAGTACGGCATCACCGAGCCCATGTCGCAGACACGCGGCGACGCCGCGCAGTTCGCGCTGGCCTGCCGGTCGAAGCGATTCGATCTCTCGGAACAGATCAGCCATGTGAACGACGTGGTGTGCAATACGAAAACGCTGCACGCCAACGGCGAATTGCGTCCGCTGAGCGGGCCCGGCGCACCCGCGGCCGTTTTGTTACGCGCCGACGCGCCCGATCTGCGCGACGCCGGCGAAGCGATCCTGATCGCCATCAATCCCGAACTCGGTGCACCGGTGCGCGTCGATCCAGCCCGCTTCCTCACGGGCGTACCGGGCAACTTCACGCGCTTCGTCCCGCTTGACGCGCCCGGGAAAGCCACGCCATCCGCATTGACTCCGTTCACGCTCACACCCTGTGCAGTGCGCCTGTTCCGCGCGGCCGCCGATCAACCGATCCGTCTCGCGCCACCGATCGACAAGTCGAACAGCAAGCGCAGCGGCCGCAAGACCGTGCTCGAAGCGATCAACGCACCGCGCGTGGCGATCGAGAGCGTCACGCCCTCGGTCGATAACGGACGCTTCCCCGCCAAGCGCACGGTGGGCGAGCGCGCGGAAATCACCGCCGCGATCTTCGCGGAAGGCCACGACAAGATCGCCGCCGCCGTCGTCTGGCGCGCCGCCGACGAAACCGCCTGGCACGAAGCGCCGATGAGCCCCGCACAGCCTGCCGGACTCGATATCTGGAAAGCGCGCATTCCACTCGAGCGCATGGGCCGTCACGAGTTCACCGTGATCGCATGGCGCGACGACTTTGCCTCGCTGGTCGAGCATATTCAGAAGAAACTGAAGGCGGGCCAAACCGTCGAACTCGAACTCGACGAAGCCACGCATCTGTTCGCCCTGGTGCTCGCCGAAGTGGAAACCGTAGAAGGCGCGGTGACTGAGCCGCTCGAACATATCGTCAAGCTCTTCACGAAGGGGGACGCCGAAACGAAGCTCGCGCTGCTGCTCGCGCCGACCACCGCGAAGGCGATGACCGCCGCGCGCCACCGCCCGTTCCTGAGCCGCGATCCGATCGTCTACAAGATCGACGCCGAACGCACGGCGGCAGGCTTTGCAAGCTGGTACGAGATCTTCCCGCGTTCGATGAGCGACGACGAATCGCGTCACGGCACCTTCGCTGACGTCGTCACGAAACTGCCGCGCATCCGCGACATGGGTTTCGACGTGCTGTACTTCCCGCCGATCCACCCAATCGGCGTCGCCAATCGCAAAGGCCGCAACAATACGCTGACCGCACTGCCGGGCGATGTCGGCAGCCCGTACGCGATCGGTGGGGCCGAAGGCGGCCACACCGCCGTGCATCCCGAACTCGGCACGCTCGACGACTTCAAGAAGATGCTGGCCGCCGCGCACGCGCACGGCCTCGAAATCGCGCTCGACTTCGCGATCCAGTGCTCGCCGGATCACCCATGGTTGAAGGAGCATCCAACGTGGTTCGCCTGGCGCCCCGACGGCACGCTGCGTTACGCGGAAAATCCGCCCAAGAAGTATCAGGACATCGTCAATCCCGACTTCTACGCGCACGACGCCAAGCCCGACTTGTGGCTCGCGCTGCGCGACGTCTTCCTGTTCTGGATCCAGGCGGGCGTGCACATTTTCCGTGTGGACAATCCGCATACCAAGCCGCTGCCGTTCTGGGAATGGGTGATCGACGACGTGCGCTCGCGCTATCCCGACACGATCTTCCTCGCCGAAGCCTTCACGCGGCCACGCATGATGAACCGCCTCGGCAAGATCGGCTTCTCGCAGTCGTACACGTATTTCACGTGGCGCGAGTCGAAGCGCGACTTTATCGAGTACATGACCGAACTCACGCAAACCGGCGCGCGTGATTTCTACCGGCCGAATTTCTTCGTCAATACGCCGGACATCAACCCGCGGCATTTGCAATCGTCGGGGCGTTCGGGCTTTCTTATTCGGGCGGCTTTGGCCTCCACGCTCGCCGGTTTGTGGGGCGTGTATAGCGGTTTCGAATTGTGCGAGGCCGCCGCGCTGCCGAACAGCGAGGAATATCTCGACTCCGAGAAGTATCAACTGCGCGCGTGGGACTGGAACCGGCCCGGCAACATCGTCGGCGAGATCACTGCGTTGAACCGGATTCGCCGCGCGAACCCGGCGCTGCAAACGCATCTCGGCCTTACGTTCCTCACCGCGCACAACGACAACATCCTGTTCTTTGAAAAAGCGACCGAAGCACGCGACAACGTCATCCTGGTCGCGATCAATCTCGATCCGTTCAATGAACAGGGCGCGGATATCGAATTGTCGTGGGACACTTTCAACCACTGGAATCTGCACGACCATGGCGCACTGGAAGTGACCGATCAGATGACCGGTGCGCGGTTCGAATGGCACGGCCGCTGGCAGCACGTCCGCCTCGGTTCAGGCCAACCGTTTTCGATCTGGCGCATCGCGCCGCTCGGCGGCCTGCCCGCTGAACGCCCCGATGATGCCGACAGCGACTATCACGCAGACGACGCTGGCAACCCAACCCCTACGGAAGGTGCGACATGAAGCGTGAAGATCCAGCCCAAAGCACGTCGCAGACCCATACGAGCGCTGCCACCGGCAGCGCCGCCAAAGCGCGCTCGCATCGACGCGGCAAGCCCGCGGCCTTGAGCGACGATCCGCTCTGGTACAAGGACGCGATCATTTATCAGGTGCACATCAAGTCGTTCTTCGACGCGAACAACGATGGCGTCGGCGACTTTCCGGGCCTGATCGCGAAGCTCGACTACATCGCCGAACTCGGCGTGAATGCGATCTGGCTGCTGCCGTTCTATCCATCGCCGCGTCGCGACGACGGCTACGACATCGCCGATTACCGCAATGTGCATCCGGACTACGGCCAACTATCGGACGTGAAACGCTTCATTCAGGAAGCGCACGCGCGCGGCATCCGCGTGATTACGGAACTGGTGATCAACCATACGTCTGATCAACACCCGTGGTTTCAGCGCGCCCGTCGCGCGAAGCCGGGGTCGAATCATCGCAACTACTACGTGTGGTCCGAGACCGATCAGAAGTACACGGAAACGCGGATCATCTTCATCGATTCTGAACCGTCGAACTGGACGCATGATCCGGTCGCGGGCGCTTACTATTGGCACCGTTTCTACTCGCACCAGCCCGATCTGAACTTCGACAATCCGGCCGTGCTGAAAGAAGTGCTGCAGGTGATGCGCTTCTGGCTCGATATGGGCATCGACGGGCTGCGGCTCGACGCGGTGCCGTACCTGGTCGAACGCGAAGGCACCAACAACGAGAACCTGCCGGAAACGCACGCGGTGCTGAAGAAGATCCGCGCGACGATCGACGCCGAGTATCCAAACCGGATGCTGCTCGCCGAAGCGAACCAGTGGCCGGAAGACGTGAAGGAATATTTCGGCGACGAAGACGAATGCCACATGGCGTTCCACTTCCCGCTGATGCCGCGCATCTATATGTCGATCGCGAGCGAAGACCGCTTTCCGATCACCGACATCATGCGGCAAACGCCGGACCTCGCGGAAACGAACCAGTGGGCGATTTTCCTGCGTAATCACGATGAACTGACGCTCGAAATGGTCACAGATTCCGAGCGCGATTACCTGTGGAATACCTACGCGAGCGATCGCCGGGCGCGCCTGAATCTCGGCATTCGCCGCCGACTCGCACCGCTGATGGAGCGCGACCGCCGCCGCATTGAGCTGATCAATTCGCTGCTGCTGTCGATGCCCGGCACGCCCGTGATCTATTACGGCGACGAGCTCGGCATGGGCGACAACATCCACCTCGGCGACCGCGACGGCGTGCGCACGCCGATGCAATGGTCATCGGATCGCAACGGTGGGTTCTCGCGCGCCGATCCTGAACAACTCGTGCTGCCGCCGGTGATGGGTTCGTTGTACGGCTTCGACGCCGTCAACGTCGAAGCGCAAAGCCGCGATCCGCATTCGCTGTTGAACTGGACCCGGCGCATGCTCGCCACGCGCCGTGCGAAACAAACCTTCGGACGCGGCACGATCCGTTTCCTGAAGCCGGAAAACCGCAAGATCCTTGCGTATCTGCGCGAATTGCCAGGCGAGCCGCCAATATTGTGCGTGGCCAACCTGTCGCGCGCACCGCAGGCGGTCGAACTCGATCTGTCCGAATTCAACGGCTCGGTGCCGATCGAAATGACTGCCGATTCCGTGTTCCCGGCAATCGGCCAGCTCACGTATTTGCTGACCTTCCCGCCGTATGGTTTCCTGTGGTTCATGCTGTGCTCCGGAGGCCAGCGTCCAACATGGGCGCAAGCGCATTCCGAACCGCTGCCCGAATTCGTCACGATCGTGATCCGCGAGGGTCAGGTCGGACCGACGCCGGAAAACGTCCGGCTGCTCGAATCCGAAGTGCTGCCGTCCTGGCTGAGCCGGCGCCGCTGGTTTGCCTCGAAGGATCAGAAGATGCACGCGGTGCGCCTCGCTGCGCTGACCACGATCCCGAACGGCGGCTTCGCCTTCACCGAAATCGAAGCCGACGTGGGCGACCATACCGAACGCTACGTCGTGCCGATCGCGATCACTTGGGGCGGCGAGACCACTACACCGCTGTTCATGCAACTGGCACTCGCGCGCGTACGCCGCGGCCGCAACGTCGGGCATCTGACGGACGCGTTCGCGCTGCCCATCTTCGCTCATGGCGTGATGCGCAAGCTGCGTGAACGCGCGGTCGTGCCGACCGTACAGAAGAGCGAGATCAAGTTCCTCCCCACCGAGCGTTTCTCCGAACTCGATGATCTTGGTGAACGGCCCGAGATCCGCTGGCTGGCGGCCGAGCAAAGCAACAGCTCGCTGATCATTGCCGATGCCGCGGTGTTGAAACTGGTGCGGCGTCTGGTGAGCGGCGTTCATCCGGAAGCGGAAATCAGCCGCTATTTGACCCAGCTCGGCTACGCGAACACCGCGCCGCTGTATGGTGAAGTGGTGCGCGTCGATCCCGAAGGCGTGCCGCATACACTCGCTATCTTGCAAGGCTATATCGACAATCAGGGCGACGCCTGGAACTGGTCGCTGGACTACCTGCGCCGCTCGGTGGACGAACTCGCAATCGCCGTCGATACGGACGGGCAATCGCCGGACCGCGACAACGAAACGATCCTCATGGAAGGCTACAGCGCGCTCGCCGGCACCATCGGTAAGCGGCTCGGTGAACTGCACATGGCGCTTGCGTCACCGTCCGACGACCCGGCATTCGCACCGGAACTCGCCAGCGCCGAGCAGGTAAAGGCTTGGGTCGCCGGCACGCAAGCCATGCTCGCCAGCGCGCTCGATCTGCTCGCACCACGCATCGAGCAGATGAGCGATCCCGATACCCAGGCATTGGCGCAAAGCCTGATCGATCGCCGCGCCGCGTTGGTCGCCGCGGTCAGCAAGCTGGTGTCAGGCGATGCGGGCGCGCTGCGTACCCGCATTCACGGTGACTTCCATCTGGGTCAGGTGCTGGTCGCGCAGGGCGACGCGTATCTGATCGACTTCGAAGGCGAACCCGCGCGTACGCTCGAGGAACGGCGTCAGAAGTCGAGTCCGTTGCGCGACGTGGCCGGCTTGTTGCGCTCGCTGTCGTATGCGAGCGCCGCGGCGCAGTCCACGATGGAAAGCGCGCCACAGCAAACCGCCGATCGCAAGCGCGCGCTCTTCGACCGTTTCCGCGCGCATGCTACGGAGACGTTCCTGAAGGAATACCGCGCCGCCATCGCGGATTCGCCGACGCCGCTGGTGGCGCCCGAAGCCGAACAGGCGTTGCTCGATCTGTTCCTGATTGAGAAAGCCGCTTACGAAATCCGTTACGAAGCGGCTAACCGTCCAACGTGGCTCAGTTTGCCGGTACGCGGCCTCGCCTCGCTCACCAGCCGCCTGCTCGGTGACACCGGCAATCCGCACGATCCATCAACCCAGGCGCCAGACGCCGCCGCATCGCCTAATCCGGCCGAGGGCGACTATGAGTGAGCATGATCCGGCCGCAGGCCTCCAACCACTCGATATCGACGCGCTCGTTGAAGCGCGTCACCCCGATCCTTTCTCGCAGCTCGGCATGCATCAAACAGACGCGGGTCCGGTGGTGCGCGCGCTGTTGCCGAACGCGAGGCACGTCACCGTGATTTCACGCGCCAACGGCGCAACGCTCGGCGAACTCGAGCAACTCAGGCCGGGGCTGTTTGCCGGCCGCATCACGTCTGCCGCGCCCTATCGCCTGCGCATCGACTGGCATGGCACCGTCCAGGAAATCGAGGACACGTATTCGTTCGGCCCCGTTCTCGGCGACGAGCCGTTGGGCCGTCTCGCCGGCGGCGATCCGTACGCCGTGCTCGAATGCCTCGGCTCACGCCCGATGGAAGTGGACGGCGTGCCGGGCGTGCGCTTCGCCGTCTGGGCGCCGAATGCGCGGCGCGTCTCGGTGGTCGGCGACTTCAACTCATGGGACGGTCGCCGTCATCCGATGCGGCTGCGTCATCAGGCAGGCGTGTGGGAATTGTTTGTGCCGCGCGTCGGTCCGGGCACGCGCTACAAGTACGAATTGCTCGCTCGTGACGGCCATCCGTTGCCGCTCAAGGCCGACCCGTGTGCGATGCAGACGGAATTGCCGCCGGGCACCGCATCGGTGGTCGCGCATGTCGACGAGATCGAACAGTTTGAATGGACCGACCACGACTGGATTCAGTCGCGCGCCGCCAAACAAACCCCACGCGCGCCGATCTCGATCTACGAAGTACACGCCGAATCGTGGCTGCGCGTCGCCGAAGAGGGCCAGCGCGGGCTCACATGGGAAGAACTCGCCGAGCGGCTGATTCCGTACGTGAAAAGCATGGGCTTCACGCACGTGGAATTCATGCCGATTGCCGAGCATCCGTTCGGCGGTTCGTGGGGCTATCAGCCGCTCGGACAGTTTGCGCCGTCGGCACGCTTCGGCAAGCCCGAGCAGTTCGCGCTGTTCGTCGACAAGGCACACGCGGCCGGCTTGGGCGTGCTTCTCGACTGGGTGCCGGCGCACTTTCCGAACGACGCGCATGGCCTGATCGATTTCGACGGCACGCCGCTCTACGAGCACGCCGATCCGCGCGAAGGCTATCACCAGGACTGGAACACGATGATCTACAACCTGGGCCGCAACGAGGTGAGCGCGTTCCTGGTGGCATCGGGCCTTGCATGGCTAAAGCGCTATCACGTCGACGGCCTGCGCGTGGATGCGGTCGCCTCGATGCTGTACCGCGACTATTCGCGCGCCGCCGACGAGTGGGTGCCGAACATCTACGGCGGGCGCGAAAATCTCGAATCGATCGCATTTCTGAAGCGGCTGAATCATGAAGTCGGCTATGTGCCGGGCGTGCCGGGTGCGATCACGATCGCCGAGGAATCGACCGCGTGGCCGGGCGTGACCGCACGCCTCGAAGACGGCGGCCTCGGCTTCCAGTTCAAGTGGAACATGGGCTGGATGCACGACACGCTGCACTACATGGAAGAAGACCCGGTCTACCGCCAATACCATCACCACATGATGACCTTCGGGATGGTGTACGCGTATTCCGAGCGCTTCGTGCTGCCGCTCTCGCACGACGAGGTGGTGCACGGCAAAGGCTCGCTGCTCGGCAAGATGCCCGGCGACAGATGGCAGAAATTCGCCAACCTGCGCGCGTACTTCGGCTTCATGTGGACGCATCCGGGCAAAAAGCTGCTGTTCATGGGCGGCGAATTCGGCCAGTTGGCCGAATTCAACCACGACACGTCGCCACACTGGCATCTGCTCGACGATTCGAACCACCATGGCGTGCAGAAGCTCGTGCGCGACCTGAACCATCTTTATAGCGAGGAGCCTGCGCTGCATCGGCTCGACAGCGAGCCGGGCGGTTTCCAATGGCTGGTCGGCGACGACAACGGCAACAGCGTGTATGCCTACCGCCGCACCGATGGTGAAGGCCGCGAACTGGTGGTGGTGTGCAACATGACGCCGGTGCCGCGGGTCGGTTACCGGATGGGGATGCCGCGCGGCGGCCGCTGGACAGAAGTGCTGAATACGGATGCCGGCGTGTACGGCGGCTCGAACATGGGCAATGGCGGGCTGATCCACACCGACAACGTCTCGAGTCACGGCTGGCCGCATTCCGCTGCGCTGACGCTGCCACCTTTGGCGACGATCGTTTTGCGCGCAGATTGATTGATGGAAAAGTTGTAAGACGGGCGCGCGGCGGCCAGGCCGCGCGCCCGTTGCATGAAGTCCCACGATAGCGTTCATAAAACAGAACAAGGAAGGGGAATCATGTCGCATGCAATGCCCGACCGGCTTCTGCCCGGCTCGCCCTATCCGCTCGGCGCCAGCTGGGATGGCCTCGGCGTCAACTTTGCAGTGTTCTCGGCAAATGCGCAGAAAATTGAGCTTTGCCTGTTCGATCCCACCGGTCGCAAGGAAATCAGGCGCTTCACGCTGCCGGAATGCACCGACGAAATCTGGCACGGCTATTTGCCCAATGCGCACCCCGGCACCGCGTACGGTTTTCGCGCACACGGGCCCTATCAGCCGCAGCACGGACATCGCTTCAATCCGCACAAGCTATTGCTCGATCCGTATGCGCGCAAACTCGTCGGGCAGTTTCGCTGGTCCGACGCGCTATTCGGTTATCGCGTGCATTCGAATCGTGCCGACCTGTCCATCGACCGGCGCGATTCGGCGCCGGCCATGCCGAAGTGCGTCGTGATCGACGAAGCCTTCGACTGGTCGCACGACAAGCGCCCGAATGTGCCGTGGGGCGAAACCGTCGTCTACGAAGCGCATGTGCGCGGCGTGTCGATGCTGCGCCCCGATTTGCGTCAGCACGAGCGTGGCACGTTTGCCGCGCTGGCGTCGCCGGAATTCATCGAGCATTTGCTGAAGCTCGGCGTGACCGCCGTCGAATTGCTGCCCGTGCATGCGTTTCTGAACGATCGCTTTCTGGTGGAGCGCGGCCTGCGCAACTACTGGGGTTACAACACCGCGGCATTTTTTGCACCGGAGCCGTCGTATCTGAGTTCGCACCGGCTCGATGAAATGCGTATCGCCGTGCGTCAGTTGCACGCGGCCGGCATTGAAGTGATTCTCGACGTGGTCTACAACCACACCTGCGAAGGCAACGAGATGGGGCCGACCGTCTCATGGCGCGGCCTCGACAACGCGAGCTACTACCGCCTGATTCCAGGCGACGAACGCCACCATATCAACGACACCGGCTGCGGCAATACCCTGAACCTACCGCATCCGCGCGTGCTGCAGATGGTGATGGATTCGCTGCGCTACTGGTCGACGAAGTTCAATATCGACGGCTTCCGTTTCGATCTCGGCGTGACGCTTGGCCGTGAGCAGCATGGTTTTGATCCCGGCTCCGGCTTCTTCGACGCATTACGCCAGGACCCGATCCTGTCGCAACGCAAGCTGATTTCCGAGCCATGGGACATCGGCCCGGGCGGTTATCAACTCGGCAACCATCCGCCGGGTTTCGCTGAATGGAACGATCGTTTCCGCGACACGGTGCGCCGCTTCTGGCGCGGTGACGCGGGCTTGCGCCCCGATCTTGCCGCGCGTCTCACTGGTTCCGCCGATCTGTTCAACCGGCGCTTCAGGAAACCGTGGGCATCGGTCAACTTTGTCACGTCGCATGACGGTTTTACGCTAGCCGATACCACCGCGTATGAGCACAAGCACAACGAGGCCAATCGCGAAGACAACAACGACGGCCACAACGAAAACTGCAGTCGCAATTGGGGCGTAGAGGGCCCGACCGACGATCCCGTCCTCCTCGAAACCCGCAAACGCGTGGCCCGCTCGCTGATCGCCACGCTGCTGATGGCGCTCGGCACACCCATGGTGCTGGCAGGCGACGAGTCGCTGCGTACGCAGAACGGCAACAACAATGCGTACTGCCAGGATAACGAACTATCATGGCTTGACTGGGAGCGTGCGGAGTCGCCCGACGGCCGTCAGATGACCGCGTTCGTCGCGCGCGTGATTGCGCTGCGCAAACAGCACCCCCTGCTGCGCGAAACGCGCTTTCTGTTCGGCGATCGCGAAGTGTTGCCGGGCCTATTCGATGTCGGCTGGTTCGATGAACACGGCGATCCGCTCACGATCGAAGCCTGGCAGGACCCCGAAGGCCGCACGTTCACACTGCGGCGCGCGGGTCCAGGCTTGAATGACGAAACGGAAGTATTGTTGATGATGCTCAATGCTGCGGACGAAACACGGCGTTTCACACCGCCCGCGCCACACCTGGAATGGCACGTGCTGCTAGATACAGCTGAGCCGGAAAGCACGCCGCATCGGTTGGCGGTGCCGGAGGTGGAAGTGGCCGCGCATAGCCTCGTGATGCTGGCAGCGCAGCCTATCGGCGAAGCGGATTGGCAGGCGGGCTGGAAGGCCGGCGCGCAGCATGGGCCGCGGCTGTTGACCGCGCTGCCGCCTGATCCGGGTGCGCATCCGCCGAGCGGCGATACGTCGCCGACCACGTAGGCGAAAGCAATATCGAATGGTGATGAATCATGTCCGAAAGTCCGATTGATCCTCACGCGCATCATCACGCGCATTGCCTGCCGTTCAGCGCGCAGTTGCTGGGCGCAACGGGCGCGAAGCCGCGCACGCGATTCCGTTTCTGGGCGCCTTCGTGCAAGACGGTCCAGGTGGAGATCGAAAACGGACCGGCCCAGGGCGCGCACGACATGACGCCTGCCGGCAACGGCTGGTTCGAAACGACGGTCGAGAGCGGCGCGGGCACGCTATATCGCTTCCGGCTCGATGGCGGGGAGGCAGTGCCTGATCCTGCGTCACGCTTCCAGCCGCAAGACGTGCACGGCCCAAGCGAAGTGATCGACCCGCGCGCCTACCACTGGGAACATACGAACTGGCATGGTCGCCCGTGGGAAGAAACGGTGTTGTACGAGTTGCACGTCGGCGCGATGGGCGGCTATGCGGGCGTGCAGAAACGTCTGCCCGCGCTGGTCGCGCTCGGCGTGACGGCCATCGAACTCATGCCGTTGAACGACTTTCCCGGCAAGCACAATTGGGGCTACGACGGCGTGCTGCCGTATGCGCCCGATTCCGCGTATGGCCGCCCCGAAGAACTGAAAGCGCTGATCGATGCCGCGCACGGTCTCGGTCTGATGGTGTTTCTCGACGTGGTCTATAACCACTTCGGACCGGACGGCAATTATCTGCACCAATACGCCCGCTCGTTTTTCCGTGAAGGCACGCACACGCCGTGGGGCCCCGCGATCGATTTCGAACGCAGTGAAGTGAGTGATTTCTTCATCGACAACGCTGTCTACTGGATCAACGAATATCGTCTCGACGGCCTGCGTTTCGATGCGGTGCATGCGATCGACAATCACACGTGGCTGCGCGAATTGTCCGACCATATCCGCGCGAAAGTGCAGCACGGCCGGCATGTGCATCTGGTGCTGGAAAACGAGCACAACAGCGCGAGCCTGCTGGACACGCACTTCGACGCGCAGTGGAACGACGACGCGCACAATACGCTGCACGTTCTGCTCACAGGCGAAACGGAGGGCTATTACTACGCGTACAAGGATCAGCCGATCCAGCGCCTTGCGCGCGTGTTGTCAGAAGGCTTCGCGTATCAAGGCGACCCATCGCCGATTCACGACGGCGCGCCGCGTGGCGAAGCGAGCCGGCATCTGTCGCCCACTTCGTTCGTCATGTTCTTGCAGAATCACGATCAGATCGGCAATCGCGCATTCGGCGAGCGCCTGCGCAAGCTGACGTCGGACGATGCCTTGCGCGCCGCCACCGGTTTACTGCTGCTGTCGCCGCATATCCCCATGCTGTTCATGGACGAGGAATACGGCTCGACCCAGCCGTTCCTGTTTTTCACCGACTACACCGGCGAGCTCGCCGACGCCGTGCGCGAAGGGCGGCGTCGTGAATTCGCACGCTTTTCGGCGTTCAGCGATGAAAAGCGTCGCGCGCAGATTCCCGATCCGAACGACGTGCGGACCTTTGCGGCCTCGTCACCGCCGGAGCCGGTTCAAAGCCCGGCCGCGGACGACAACACAAAAGACCGTCTCGAGTGGATGCACTTCTACAAATCCGCGCTCGCCGTGCGGGCGAAGCTGATCACGCCGCGCCTGAAACACGCCAAAGCGTGCGGCTCGACTGTGTTGACCGCTGCAAACGGTGGCGACGCCAATGCGCTGATCGCCCGCTGGAAACTCGCCGACGGCGAAACCTTGTCGATCGCGTTGAATCTCTCGAAGGAAAACGTGGCGTTCCCCGATCTGCCTAACGGCAAAGTGATTTTCGAAACGCCGCCGCGCGTGCGCGAGCAGATCGACGCCAAGGTGTTGCCGTCATTCGCGTTCGTCGCGTGGGTGACCGGCGACGTCAGCGACTATGCCATCGGCCACGATGCCCGCATCGCAGGCCAACAGGAGCGCCACGCGTGAGTGCAACCCGCCGTCCAAACGATACGATCGTGACCCTTGCCACGCGCGCCGGCTTTGAAGTCGAGTGGCGCGACGCGCACCACACGACGCAACACGTACCCGAGAGCACGCTCGCCGTGCTGCTCGACCGGATGGGCTTGCCGTGCGGCAACGCCACGCAGATCCGGCACAGCGCGGCCGCGCTCGAAGCCGAACTATCCGGCCGCAAGCTGCCGCCGCTGATGACCGCGGAGGTTGAACGCGGCATTGCACTGCCGATCGCGGCGATCAAATCCGGCAGTCACTACCGGATCGAACTGGAAAGCGGCTCGATCATCGACGGCCGCTTCACGGCGCCCAAAGGCGAAGAAGCGTTGCTCGCGCCGATCGACGAGCCCGGCTATCACACGCTGGTCATCAACGAACAACGCGTGACGTTGGCCGTGGCGCCGTCACGCTGCTATACCGTCGCCGATGCCTGGCACACGCTGCACGACGGCGCCTCGACGCAAGCGCCGCCGTTGTGGGGTATCGCTGCGCAGTTATACGGCTTGCGCCGCACGGGCGATGGCGGCATCGGCGACTATACGGCCCTCGCGCAAATGGCGATTGAAAGCGCCAAGCGTGGCGCGCATGCGCTCGCCGTCAGTCCGACTCACGCGATGTTCAGCGCCGAGCCGAATCGCTTCAGTCCGTATTCGCCGTCGTCGCGTTTGTGGCTGAACGTCACGCATATCGACCCCGCCGCGGTGTTCGGCGCCGACGCCGCGCGCGCCGCGCTCGAGGCCGCGCAGGCCACCAAAGCATGGCCGGCACTCGAAGATTTGCCTCTGATCGATTGGCCGAACGCGGTCGTGTTAAAGCTGAAGGTTTTGCGCGCGCTGTACGAGAACTTCTGCATCCAGGAACGCGCGCACGACACGCCGCGTGCGCTCGAATTTCATGGCTTCTGCGAACGTGCCGGCCGTGCACTCGAAGACCACGCGCGTTTCGAAGCATTGCAGGCGGTGCAGTTGGCTCAGGAAGGTGGCAATGGCCACTGGCGCAACTGGCCCGAGGCGTTGCGCGATCCGCGCAGTCCGGAAGTTGAAGCCTTTGCCGAAACGCATCGGCATGAAGTCGACTTTCATCTGTTTCTGCAATGGCTCGCCGCCAAGGGCTTGTCGCACGCGCAGCATGCAGCGAGCGACGCCGGGATGGCCGTCGGCCTGATCGCCGACCTCGCAGTCGGCTGCGATAGTGCCGGCAGCCATGCATGGTCGTACCGTGACGACATGCTGCAAGGCATTTCCGTGGGCGCGCCGCCCGATCTGTTCAACCAGGCCGGCCAGGCGTGGGGGCTCACCACCTTCTCGCCACGCGCGATGCGCACGCAGGGCTTCTCCGCATTCATCGACATGCTGCGTGCGGCGTTCGCGCATGCGGGCGGTATCCGCATCGACCACATTCTCGGTTTGCGGCGCCTGTGGCTCGTGCCCGAAGGCGAGAGCGCGCGTAACGGCGCCTATCTGCGCTATCCGCTCGAAGACCTGCTGCGGCTGATCGCGCTCGAATCGTGGCGGCATCGCGCGATCGTGATCGGCGAAGATCTCGGCACCGTGCCGCCCGGTTTTCGCGAGCGGCTCGACGAGCACGGTCTCTCCGGCATTCGCGTGCTGTGGTTCGAAGGCGCGGAAGGCGGCAAGGGTTTCAAGCCACCGCAGGCATGGGACCGCAACGCTGTCGGCACCACTACGACCCATGATCTGCCGACCGTGGCGGGCTGGTGGCGCGGCAGCGACATCACGTGGCGCAACCGGATCGGTCAGACGATGGCGCGCGCCGATGGCCGCGACGCGGAGGAAGTGGCACAGGAAGAACGCGCCGCCGATCGCGCGCTGTTATGGCGCGCGTTTCAGCAAGCCGGCGTCGCCGCGCCGCACGTGGATGCCCCACCGCCCAACAAGGCGCCCGTGGATGAAGCGCTCGCCTTCGTGGCCGCCACGCCTGGGCCGCTCGTCACTTTCCCGCTCGAAGATTTGCTCGCACTGGTCGAGCAGCCGAATCTGCCCGGCTCGATCGACGAGCATCCGAACTGGCGCCGCCGCGTGATCTTGCCCATCGACGCATTGTTCGAGGACGGCACCTTCAGCGATCGCCTGCTGGCGGTCGACCGCGCGCGCCGCGGCGCCACCGTTCCTGCTGCTTCCAACGTTTCTTCGGAGCCTGATACGCCATGACCGTCCCGCGCTCCACGCTTCGCCTCCAGTTCCATCGAGGCTTCACCTTCGACGATGCCGCCAAGCACGTCGACTACTTCGCCGCGCTCGGCATCAGCCACGTGTACGCGTCGCCCGTCACCACCGCGGAGCCGGGTTCGATGCACGGCTACGATACCGTCGACTACACCCAGGTCAACGCTGAATGCGGGGGCGAAGCAGGCTTGAAGCGCCTTGCCGATAAACTGCGCGCGCACAACATGGGGTTGATCGTCGACGTGGTGCCGAACCATATGGGCGTCGGCGGCTCGAGCAACGCGTGGTGGCTCGACATCCTCGAATGGGGCCGGCACAGCGCGTACGCACGTCATTTCGACGTCGACTGGCATTCGCCCGATCCGGCCTTGCGCGGCAAGGTGCTGGCGCCGACACTCGGTGCGCCGTACGGCGAGGAACTCGCGGCCGGCCGGATTGCGTTGCATTTTGCGGCCGACAGTGGGCGCTTTTATATCGGCTACGGGCCACATGTGTTTCCGGTGTGCCCAATTGACTACGCCGCGATTCTGCAAAGCGCCGACCGTGCCGATCTCAACGCACTGGCCGAACGTTTCCATGGCCTGACGACGCAGCCCACCGATCAGCCGCGCACCGCCGAAGGACGCGACATGCTGCGCGAGTTCGTCGCGCAAAACGGCGGGTCGGCGATCGAATTGGTGCTGGAATCGTATTCGCCCGCGGACCCGGTGACGCGTGACCGTTTGCATCGGTTGATCGAACGGCAGCACTTCCGCCTTGCGTGGTGGCGTACTGCTTCGGATGAAGTGAACTGGCGGCGTTTCTTCGACATTTCGACGCTGGCCGGCGTACGCGTGGAGCGGCCCGAAGTGTTCGAGGCCGTGCACGCGCTGATTTTCCGTTTGTATCAGGAAGGCGTGGTGGATGGTTTGCGGATCGATCATGTGGATGGTCTCGCCGAACCGCGCGAGTACTGTCAGCGTCTGCGGCAGCGCCTCACCGAATTGCGCGACACTGCGCCGTATGTGGTCGTCGAAAAAATTCTCGGCCGTGGCGAGCCGCTGCGCGACGACTGGCCCGTGGACGGCACAACCGGCTACGATTTCATGAACGACGTGGGCGCGCTGCTGCACGATCCGGCCGGCGCCGAACCGCTCGCGCAGACGTGGGCCGAACTCACCGGCCGCAGCCCGCGATTCGCCGACGAAGCCCTGGCCGCGCGACGCAAGATTCTCGCGGAGAACCTCTCAGCGGAACTGGATCGCGCGGCGCGCGCGCTGCACCGCATTGCCCGAGATTCGCTGACCACGCGCGATTTCACCTTCACCGCGCTGCGGCGCGTGCTGGCCGAACTGGTCGTGCATTTTCCGGTGTATCGGGTCTATCCACACAACGGGCTGCGCAGCGCTGCGGATAACGTGTATTTCGAGCAGGCACTGGCAGGCGCGAGAGAGACGCTGTCGCGCGCGGACTACGTGGTGCTCGACCGCGTGAACGCGTGGCTTGGTGGCAGCGCCGAGGAAGTGCCGAATGCACGGGTCTCATCGCAACAGCAAGGTCAGAATGGTGCCCCGCCAAGTCATGCAGGTTCCGCGCGGCGCACCGCGCAGACGCTGTTTTCGCAATTGACCGCACCGGCCGCCGCAAAGGCGATTGAAGATACAGCGTGCTATCGCTACGGACGTTTGCTATCGCGCAACGAAGTCGGCTCAGACCCGGGCGAGTTTGCTTTCTCGGTCGCGCAATTTCATGCGGCGAATCTCGAACGTTCGCAGCGCTTTCCTCACGCGATGCTCGCCACAGCCACGCACGACCATAAGCGTGGCGAAGACATGCGTGCGCGTCTTGCGGTGTTGAGCGAGATTTCTCACGACTGGAGCGCGACGTTGCGTGCGTGGTCGACCTTGAACGCGCCGCATCGGCGTGCGCTCGACGGTAAGCCGATCAGCAGCGTGAGCCACGATACAAGCTACGATTGGGCGCCAGGCCCCGCCGCCGAGGCGATGCTGTACCAGACCTTGGTAGGCAGTTGGCCACCGGACTTAAAGCCGGACGATGACGCTGGCGTCAAGGACCTGGCTGAGCGCGTCGCGCAATGGCAATTGAAGGCGCTACGGGAAGCGAAGCTGCAGACCAACTGGCTCGCACCCGATGAAGCCTATGAAGCCGGCTGCCGCGATTTCCTGTTCGATATCCTGGCGCCGCAGCGGCGCAATGGATTCCTGCGCGAGTTGTCCGCGTTCGTAGCGCGGATTGGACGCGCCGGTACGCTCAACAGTTTGCAGCAGACCGTGTTGCGGTTGACGTCGCCTGGGATTCCCGATCTTTATCAGGGTACTGAGTTGTGGGACTTCAGTCTGGTCGATCCCGACAACCGCCGGCCCGTCGATTTTGCCAAACGCGAGGCATGGCTCGCGCAAACACCGCCTTCGGAATTTCTGGCGAGCTGGCACGATGGCCGGGTAAAGCTCGCGGTAGTGCAGCGCGTGCTGGCGTTGCGCGCACATTTGCCGGAGTTGTTGAGTCAGGGTACGTATCTGCCGCTTGCAGTGCGCGGTGCGCATGCGTCGAATGTGATCGCGTTTGCACGGCGGCATGGGAATGCGTGGGCTGTGGTGGTGGCAAGCCGGCTTGCTGCCGGGTTGCTCGGCGAAGAAGACGATAGCGGCGATTTGCCGATGGTCGATCCGGTCAAATGGGGCGATACGGCGATCGAAATGCCTGCGGATCTGGCCGCGCGGGCGTTGTTCGACTGGCTGAGTCCGGCGGCGCCCAAGGTCGACGAAAACGGTTTGCTTTATCTGCGCGATGCGTTGAGCGCAATGCCGATTGCGGTGTTGGTGGAGGACGGTGTGCCACGCAGTTGATCGGCGCGTTGTCGAAGGTTGAAAGGCGGCTAGAGCGCACATGCTTTAGCCGCCTTTTTTATCGACTCATTCAAGGTGGTCCATCATCCCGCTGAGCCGCCTTGCTGCGCGCGTTTGACCGCCTCGGCCACCTGTTCCGCCACTCGCCGCGTGTCCCAATACACTTGCCCTTTGTACATCCGGTCACCGCGCAGGTTGAAGCGGTCGACACCCAACCACTTCAACGGCTGCCCTGCTACGGTGGCCGATGCTTGCCATTCGATCATGACGGCGTCGCCCGTAGGTGCCCATTGAAGGACGTCGACTTTCAGATCCGGCAGTTGGGTAAGGACCTGCCGGAAATGTTCGATGACGCCTTTCCTGTCGGCCGGTTCGGTCATGGGTGGGATCAGGTTTCGTGTGTCCTCGTGCATGAGCGCTTCCAGGTTATCGGCGACGGGGTGTTGCCACTCCGAGGCGAAGCGTTGCACTGCTATCCGGGCATTGGCTAACTGCTCCGCAGTCGGGGGAAGGTATTTTTCTGCTGACGTCATGTGGGTTTGCTCCTGAATGGGTTGCTTACCGACGGTGTTGTTTGCCCGTGTATTCAGGCCGCAGCCGAAGTCCGATTTAACATACAACGAGATTTTCACATACACTGTGTATGTATACTACAATTCGAATGTGAAAAATCAAGGGATAAAAACGCTGCCTATGCCGACCGCAGGTCCAACCCCCAAATCCCGTCGCGAGGAATATGCGGACGCGACCCGTCAGGCGCTCATCGCTGCTGCCGGCGAGTTGTTCACCTCGGAGGGCTACCAGCAAGTCGGGATAGAGGCCATCTCACGCAGTGCGCGCGTGACCCGCGGCGCTTTCTATCATCACTTTGCTGACAAGGCCGAACTGTTCGACGCTCTGGTCGAGTCTCTCCAGGCGGACGCTGCCTCCAAAGTCAGATCCGCTGCCGCATCCGCGCCGCCAGCCAAACGGATGAGCGCGGGCATTCGCGAATTTCTGGAGGTCTGCACCGAACCTGCCTACCGGCAACTCGTCATTGAAACTGCGCCGGCCGTGCTCGGTCAGGCACGCTGCCGCGAGATCGAAGAAGTGCACGTCTACGGTCTGCTCATTGATGCGCTGACGAACCAGACCACCGGCAAGGAAAAAACCAAGGCCTACCTCGCCGCGCGCATGATCGGCAGCATGGTGTGCGAAGCGGCACAATTGCTCGATGGCGCAGACGATCCCGTCGCCCTGAAAGCGGAGGCGTTGAAGCTCGTTGAAAGCATGGCCGGAACGCTGACGCCAGATAAAAGCCGGGTAACATCTACGCGCAAATAAACGCACCCGGGAGGAGCACCGATGCAGATCGACTGGTCGATTATCAGAACCGGGGATGCCGACAGGCTGCACGGCGCGACCATCGACATATCGGGCTGGATGATTCCGCTGGACCCGCAAGCCGACACGGTCGACTACTTCCTGCTGAGCGCCGACGAGCCGTGTTGTGGGGGCTGCGTGCCGCGCAATCCGTTGACGTCGATCGAGGTGCAAATGGCCGCGCCGCTCGCGCCACAGGTGGAGGCACTGGCTTTGCGCGGCCGGCTGGTTTGTCTTCTCGACGATCCCGCGGGCTGGCGGTATCGGTTAATCGATGCAGTGCCGCTGGGGCGTCCACGGGCTTCACAGCGGCGATTTAGCCGGCGTGCGTTTCTCGCCTCAGGCGCGGCGCTGGGCTTGACGGCTTGTGCGCCCGGGCACTTTGCCGGCTATACCGAGGCGCATGACGAAACGGCGCAAACAACGGCATCTGCGCCATCCGTGTCATCCACGCAATCCGAAACCGCGCCGAGATGGCAAGCGCCCGCCGGCACGTTCACCGTCGACATGCACAGTCACGGCGGCCGCGTGATCGTGTCGCGCGATCCGGCGATCGGTGCGCATCGTCCGTTTATCCCACTGTCCGCGCCAATGCGCGCTGGCGGCATGAATGTCATCTGCCTTGCGATCGTCACGGACACGACGGTCACGCGCGTGGCGGACAACCGCAAGCGTTTCGAGGCATGGCGCGAGCCACAGCCAGGCGAACTGTATGCGCTCGGCCAGACGGAATTCCTGCGCGCCCATCAGTTGATCGAACGCGAGCAGATTCGGGTGGTGACGAACACTACTTCGCTGACGGCATTGGGTCCACAGGGTCCGTGCGCGATCATCTCCGCCGAAGGCGCGGATTTTCTCGAAGGCCAGGTGGATCGTGTCGATGAGGCGTACACGAAGCATCAATTGCGACATCTGCAACTGACGCACTATCGCGTGAACGAGCTCGGTGATATCCAGACCGAACCACCGGTGCATGGCGGCCTCACGGACATCGGCGCGCAGGTAATACAGCGCTGTAACGCGTTGGGAATCGTCGTGGATGTGGCGCACGGCACCTACGATCTGGTGAAGCGCGCGGCAGATACGTCGACTAAACCGCTGGTGCTCTCGCATTCGGCATTGGCCACTCATCCGAGCGCGCGAAGCCGGCTCATCACGCCGGACCATGCGCGGGTGATCGCCGGCACGGGTGGCGTGATCGGCGTGTGGCCGAGCTCAGGAACGTTTCACGATTTGCACGCGATGGCTAACGGCGTCAAACGCATGGCGGATGTCGTGGGAGTGGAACATGTAGGCCTGGGGACGGATATGCTCGGGTTCATTTCGCCCCCGGTATTCAGAAGCTACGAACAGTTGCCCGATCTGGCCAGTGCGCTGTTGCAGGCCGGATTCTCACAACAGGAAGTTGGGGCGATTCTTGGGGGGAACTACCTGAGGGTGTTTCAGGCGTCGGTGGGATGATGCCCCGTGCGTTTTTGCAAAAAGGGCCCTACCGCCCCGCAGCCCACAGCAACGAAACGCCTGAAGACAACATCAACCCATCCACGACAAGTTTGAAAACCGCAGGACTCATCCGGACCACAATCAGCCGCGCGGAAAAGGATCCGATCATGAGTGCCGAGCCGGTGATCAAACCGTCGATCACCACATGCAGTGGTAATGCGCCGAAATGATTGAACACCGCGACTTTGGTGCCGTAGACAGCCAGTGATCCAGCGGCTTCGGTTGCGAGAAAAGCGCCTTTAACCAGGCCATACGACATAAACACGGGCACCGTGATCGGCCCGGTGGAAACGACGATGCCGGTGAGAAAACCCACCACGCCGCCGATCAGCGAAAGCTGCCACAGATTGAATTTGATAGCGCGTCGCGCAAGCCAGCGTCGCGTCGGCACCATGGCGATAAAGAACAAGCCCAACGCAAGTTCGACCGCATGTGGCGGCAACGCAAGAAGTGTCCGCACACCCAGCGCCGCGCCCGGAACCGCAGTCGCGCAATAAGCGCCGCAAGCCCGCCAGTCGATCTCACGCCACCACGCCAGGATCTTGCCGAAGTTGCCCATGATCGCGGCGATCGCCATGATCGGCACCGCCTGCTGCGGACCGAACAGCATCACGAGAACGGGCATCAGCATCATCGACGAGCCCGTGCCGATCACGCCGCTCAACGTGCCCGCAAGCAAACCGACGCACAGCACCAGCAAATATCCCATGTCGCCCCCGGGTGGTATGGGCGACGATTTTACTCGAACGATGCTTTAACGGACCTGGAGCGGATGCAGCATAGAAGCCGCTCAACCGCCTTCGTCGTCGTAGGTCTTCGGATAAACGCGCACGAGCACGATGCGCGGCCCCTTCATCTTCTTGACCACCACGTCGAAGCGATCGAACTCGACGCGCTGCCCTTCGGTAGGCAGATCGTTGAGCGCCTGAATCACGAGGCCGCCGACCGATTCGGCCTTGCCTTCGTCGATGTCGATCCCGAGCGCGCGTTCCAACGACACCACCGGCAAGCTACCTTTGCCCATCAGCGTGCCGTCGTCCATGCGCGTCCAGTCGGCGTCGCCCTGGCGGAATTCGTCGTGGATCTGCCCAACCAGCGCACCGAGCAGATTGTCCAGCGTCAGAAAGCCGATCGGCTTCGAGTTCTTGTGACCAACCAGTGCGAAGTGCGGCGCGCCCTTGCGGAAGCGGCGAAATAGTTCGAGCGCCGGCATGTCCGGCTTCACGTACTGCACGGGGCGCGCATATTTGGAGAGGTCGTCGAGTGTGCTGCCCGCGTGCCGCGCCAGTAGCAAATCCTTCAAATGGATCATGCCGGCCACGCGCTCGCCGGACGCGTCTTCGAACAACGGATAGCGGCTAAAGCGGTGCCGCGCCACGACCTGCATGTTTTCGCGCAACGGCAGATCGCGCCGCAGGCCGACCATTTCATACGATGGGCGCATCAGATCCGAGACGGTCATGCGCGAAAAATCCAGCGAATGCGCAATCGTGTTCCATTCGTCCTGGCTGTATGCGCCATCCGGCGCACCGAGTTCAGTCGCAACGTTGGCGCGGCGGCCGCGCAGGATCAGCTTGAGTTCGTCGGTCGAGTAATGCGAATCGTGGCCGTGGTCCGCATCGAGGCCCGCGAGCTTCAGCACCGCGTTGGCGCTCGTGTTGAGCACCCAGATCGCCGGATACATCGCCCAGTAGAAACCGTACAGCGGTGTGGCCGCCCACAGCGAAACTTTTTCCGCTTCACGAATCGCCAGCGACTTCGGCGCCAGCTCGCCCACCACGATGTGCAGGAACGAAATACACGAGAACGCGAAGAACAGCGAGATGCCGTGAATCAGCTTCTCCGACTCGACGCCGAGCAGACTGAAGACCGGCGTGAGCAGTTCGGCGAACGCCGGCTCACCGATCCAACCGAGCCCAAGCGACGCCAGCGTAATGCCCAGCTGACAGGCGGACAGATACGCGTCGAGCCGCCCGTGCACCTTCGCCAGCAAACGCCCACGCATGCCATGTTTGGCCGCGAGGCTTTGCACACGCGTTTGCCGCAGCTTCACCAGACCGAATTCGGCGGCGACGAAAAAACCGTTGAGGGCAACGAGAAACAATGCACCGATAAGGGCGACAACCTGGATCAAAGCGAAGGGCTCCGGCAACAAAAGTTGTCAGTATAGATGGCGCAAGCAAATTGAAAGTTAATCGCGTGCAGGAATGCGCGCCGACAGCCGCCGTTCACGTTGCTGTCGTTGCACTCAGCGGCACGTGCAGCGCGAGCGTCACCGCTTCGCTCTCAGCGGCATCGCTTTGTTCGAAGCTGCCGCCGTGCGCTTCCGCAACGCGCTTGCACAGCGCGAACACCCACGCGATCCGTTTGGCTTCGCGTGGTTCGCACGCCTGTTTGCGGGCAAAGGCTTCCAGCAAATGCGGCGCCGCCGGATCGTTCAATGCAGCGGCGCTTTGATTGAAGGTGACCGTGGCGTACCACCTGCTGGCGTCCGCGCGTGCGGCAAGCGTGACCGCCGCGCCCTTCGTGCTCGCCTCGACGGCAAATGTGAGCATCAGCCACAACGTGGCGGCCAGGCGCTCACGATCGCCGTTGAGCTGCTCGGTAGCGAGGTGCGATTCGACCGTAACCTCGACGCCGCGTGTGCGCGCCAGCCCGGAACGGACTTCGTCAACGGTTTCATCGAGTAACGGATGCAGCGAAAACGGCGCAAATGCCAGTTCCAGCGATTTGGTCTCCGCGCGCGTGGCGTCGACAATCGTCTCCAGCAGCTTCACCTGCTGTTCTACGCCGTTACGGATGCCGGTGACGGCGCGTTGCGAATTGGGGTCGTTGGCATCGAGCTTGCGCTCGAGCACGTACGCCCAGCTATGGATGGCGTTCAGCGGACCACGGAGGTCATGCGACACCAGCGACAGCACGTGATCGCGCATAAACAGCGCGGTCTCAGCGCGCAGGCGTGCGGTGCGTTCGGATACGGCGAAGCCGGAAGGAACCGGCGTTGCGCCGGCGGTCCCGGTGGAAGGCGTTGTCACGATCGAACCCTCTCAGGCGGTGCATCAAATTTCAAAAGAAGCCCCATTATAGGCATGCCGTCCAGCGCAACCAGCCTGGCCGGATGGCTAACCTGAACGCAAACCACATGCCACACGGCAATCCTCGGCGATGCGAGCCCAACACGCCTACAATGTCGGTTTTTACGTTTTTGATCTAAGGAGCGACACATGTCGACTGTGACTACCGAATCCGGCCTGAAATACGAAGACATCGTTGAAGGCACTGGCGCCGAAGCGGTGGCCGGCAAGACCGTCAGCGTGCACTACACGGGCTGGCTGACCGACGGCCAGAAGTTCGACTCGAGCAAGGACCGCAACGACCCGTTCGCGTTCGTGCTGGGCGGCGGCATGGTCATCAAGGGCTGGGACGAAGGCGTGCAAGGCATGAAGGTCGGCGGCACGCGCAAGCTGACGATTCCGCCGCAACTCGGCTACGGCGTGCGTGGCGCAGGCGGCGTGATTCCGCCGAATGCAACGCTCGTGTTTGAAGTCGAACTGCTTGGCGTCTAAGTTTTTCGCTGCGCTGTTTTGTATTTTGTAATTGGGTTTCACCGATGAGTCACGCCGCCGTCACCGCTCCTAGCGTTTCGTTGCGCCGCTACGGCGCGATCGAGGCGTCGGACGTACACGACTTTCACCAGGTCGTGCTCGGGCTCGACGGCGCGATGGTGATGGCGGTAGACGGCGTCGCGCATCAGATCGACGCCGGCTCCGCCTGGCTCATCCCGGCGGGTGCACGGCACGACTATGCGGGCGTCGGCGAGAACCGGCAGTTGGTGCTGGATCTACCGGCCACGTCGCTGGCCGTGCCGGAGCGTTTGTTCGACCGCGCGCGGGCCGTGACGGTGGATGCCTCGCTCACGCAGCTCGTGCATCGGATTGCCGCGCACGCCACAGGCGGTGCGCAAGGCGACGATCTGGATACCCGGCGTTTCCATTGGGACGCAGCCGCGCGACTGGGCGCTGCGTTGGTGGCCGATACCGGCACGGCGGCCGGGGCGCAGGCATCCGGCGTCGGCCTCGACTTCGCGCGTATTGACCGCTGGCTGCGCGCTCATCTGTCGGAGCCGCTGCGTATCGCCGACCTGGCCTCCCATTGCGGCTTCGGCATGCGGCGCTTTCATCAGCTTTTTATCGACGCCTTCGGCGAAACGCCGCATCGCTATTTGCAGCGTCTGCGGCTCGATACCTCTCTTGGCTTGCTGTCCGATCCACGCCTGTCGCTCAGCGATATCGCGCTAGAAATCGGCTTCGGCGATCAGAGCGCTTACACGCACGCATTCACGCGGCGTTTCGGGCTGGCGCCCGGTCAATGGCGCGCGCTGCGCCATTGAGTTTGTGCAATGCGCGAGCCGCCTGAAAAGGCGGCCCGCGTTCTCCTTCTCTGCTGCATGTGTCCGGCGTGATCAACCCGCCAGACCGCGCTCCAGATCGCCGCGAATATCGCCGGCGTTTTCCAGACCCACTGCGAGACGGATCAAGCCTTCGCTGATCCCCGCCGCCGCGCGCGCTTCCGGCGTCACGCGACCGTGCGTGGTCGTAGCCGGATGCGTGATGGTGGTGCGCGTATCGCCGAGGTTGCCGGTGATCGAGCAGATCTTCGTGCTGTCGATCACGCGCCAGGCATTCGCGCGCATCTGCTCAGGCGTATCGCCCTTCAGTTCGAACGACAGGATCGCACCGCCCGCCTTCTGCTGACGCATGGCCAGCGCGTGCTGCGGATGCGATTCGAGCCCCGGGTAAAACACGCGGTTCACGGCCGGATGCGTTTCCAGCCAGCGTGCGATTTCGAGCGCATTCGCCGACTGCTTTTCGACGCGCAGCGACAGCGTCTCCATGCCCTTGAGCAGCACCCAAGCGTTGAATGCGGACAAGGTCGGCCCGGCGCTGCGCACGAACGGAAACACTTTTTCCATGATGAACTGCTTCGAGCCGACCAGCGCGCCGCCCAGCACACGCCCTTGGCCGTCGAGGAACTTGGTGGCCGAATGCATCACGACGTCCGCGCCGAGCTTCAACGGCTGTTGCAAAGCCGGGCTACAGAAGCAGTTGTCGACCACGAAGATCGCATTGGCCGCCTTCGCGATCTTGCTGATCGCTTCGATATCGGCGACTTCGGTGAGCGGGTTCGACGGCGTCTCGAGGAAGAACATCTTCGTTTCCGGACGCACGGCGTTTTTCCACGCGTCCAGATTGGTCGGATCGACGAACGTCGTCGTGATGCCGAACTTGCTGAAGATTTGCGAGAACATGCCGAGCGTCGAACCGAACAGCGCTTGCGAGCTCACCAGATGGTCGCCGGCCTGCAAGGTCGACATCACTACCGACATGATCGCGGCCATTCCCGAAGCCGTGGCCATGCACGCTTCGCCGCCTTCAAGCGCGGCCAGACGGTCCTGGAACATCGAGACGGTCGGATTCGTGAAGCGCGAGTAGGTGTAGTTGTCTTCGGAATTCTTGAATTTTTCGGCGGCGTCCGCGGCACTCGCGAAGACGAAGCTCGAGGTCAGGAAAATCGCTTCCGAATGTTCGTTGAAGTCGCTGCGCGCTGTGCCCGAGCGGACTGCCAGCGTGTCGAAGTTCAGGGAGTCGTCCATGTTGGTTCTGGTTTCCAATGTTCCATGGCTGGGTTCGGCGTCTACGGCTCACGTTAAACGACGAGCCCAACAATACCAAACGGCAGCAACAAAAAAGCCCGCTTTTGCGTCGGCATAAGCGGGCTTCATGTGCGGGGGAAAGCTGGAGCGGAGGCGGATGACTGCGGCTTTTCCACCATTCGCTTTAGCTGTTTTGGGTTGCCCCGCGTCCGCAAGCTGAGATCAAATCGACGCAAGCCGTCATGCTAACACGCTCGCGGCGTGGCGTGCAGCGGGCCACGACGCGAGCGCCATCACTCAACCGCACTCAACCAACCGACAACTGCAGATGCAGTTGCGAACGCGACGGGCCGCCCTCGGCTGCTTCGCTCGCGGCGTCGCGATCCGATTGCGAGGACGGTGCGAGACGCGCGGTTTCGATGCGGTCGAGGTATTCGGTGGTCACATCGCCCGTGACGTAGTTGCCGTCGAAGCACGAGGCTTCGAATTCCTTCAGCGCCGGGTTGATATCGCGCACTGCCTGCTTCAGGGCGTCGACGTCCTGATAAACGAGATAGTCCGCGCCGATCATGCGGGCGACTTCATCGTCCGTGCGGCCATGCGCGACGAGTTCGCCGCGCGTAGGCATGTCGATACCGTAGACGTTCGGGTACTTCACCGGCGGCGCCGCCGAAGCGAAGATCACCTTGTTCGCGCCGGCGTCGCGCGCCATCTGCACGATTTCGTGCGAGGTCGTGCCGCGCACGATCGAGTCGTCGACGATCAGCACGTTCTTGCCCTTGAACTCGATGCCCATGGCGTTCAGCTTCTGACGCACCGACTTCTTGCGCATCGCCTGGCCCGGCATGATGAAGGTGCGGCCCACGTAGCGGTTCTTGAAGAAGCCTTCGCGATACTCCACACCCAGCTTCTTCGCGACCTGCATCGCGGCCGGACGGGACGAATCGGGAATCGGCATCACGACGTCGATCTCGACGTCGGGCAATTCACGCTTGATCTTCTCGGCGAGGTAATCGCCCATGCGCAGACGCACGTTGTAGACCGGCACGCCGTCGAGCACCGAGTCCGGACGCGCGAGGTACACGAGTTCGAAAATACACGGGTTCAGGCTCGGATTCGTTGCGCATTGCTGCGAGTGCAAATTGCCTTCGAGGTCGATGAAAATTGCCTCACCCGGTGCGATATCGCGCACAAATTCGAAACCGATACCTTCGATCGCGACCGACTCCGACGCCAGGATCCACTCGACGCCTTCCGGCGTTTCCTGCTTGCCGAGACACAGCGGGCGAATGCCGAACGGGTCACGGAAGCCGAGCAAGCCGTAGCCGGCAATCAGCGACACGATCGCGTACGAACCCCGCACCCGGCGATGCACGCCCGACACCGCCTTGAACAGCGCCGCCGGATCGAGTTGCAGACTCGA
This sequence comes from Paraburkholderia aspalathi, assembly GCF_900116445.1. Lineage (GTDB taxonomy): Bacteria > Pseudomonadota > Gammaproteobacteria > Burkholderiales > Burkholderiaceae > Paraburkholderia > Paraburkholderia aspalathi. The sequence goes on along the minus strand of NZ_FPBH01000008.1, from coordinate 26,114 downwards.
ACTGGAGAGCTGCAATTCGTGCGCGAGCACGTTGAGCATGACTTCGGTGTCGGAATTGGTATTGATATGGCGGCGATCGATGCGGAACATCTCATCTTTCAGTTGCTGCCAATTCGTCAGATTGCCGTTGTGCGCGAGGATAATGCCGAACGGCGCGTTCACGTAGAACGGCTGGGCTTCTTCTTCGCTCGATGCAGAACCGGCGGTCGGGTAACGGACCTGGCCGATACCGGTGGTGCCGGGCAGGCTGCGCATGTTGCGCGTGCGGAACACGTCGCGCACCATGCCGTTAGCCTTGTGCATGTGGAAATTGCTGCCGTTCGCTGTCGCGATGCCGGCGGCGTCCTGACCGCGGTGCTGCAGAAGCAGCAGGCTGTCATAGATCAGCTGATTGACCGGAGAATGGGAAACTACGCCTACGATGCCGCACATGGCATGTCCTTCAAAGGTACGAAATTCGTAACGGCGGCCGGTGCCTGCGATGCTGCGCGAGGGTACGCGACTACGTAGAGGCAACCGGATTGCGCCGGAGTCCTGCTGCGCTCCTCTAACCGTTCACCTGATCGTCACACGCGGACGTAAGCAGCGAGCGTCTCGGGAAGCAGCGGTTTCATTACGTGCACGCCCTCGACCGCATAGGGCCGAAGCAAGGCGTTGCGCCAGAATTCCTGTTGGGGCAGTTCGGTCAAGCCTGCAAGGGCGACCAGAATCAGCACCAGAACGACCCCGCGCACGAGGCCGAACATCAAACCGAGCGAGCGATCCACGCCGCTCAAACCGCTTGCCTGCACGATGCGGCTCAGCAGCGCGTTCAGCACGCTTGCGACCAGCACCACGCCGATCGCCACCAGCGCGAACGCCAGAAGCCACTGGGTCAGCGCGCCGCCCGGCCACGTGGCAGGGATAAACGGCACGACATAACCGACAAAACGGCAAGCAATGAAAAACGCCGCGATCCAGCCGATCAGCCCGAATATCTCGGACAAAAAGCCGCGCCATGTGCCGCGCAAGGCCGACAAACCGATCACCGCCATTACAGCGTAGTCGAAGGCAGTGAACATCGCTCGCTTACTGTGCGGCGCCGCTGTTCGCGCCCGACGTCAAGCCGGCCTCACGAACCTTCGCAATCGCGGCGCTCGCCGCTGCACGGTCGGCAAACGGACCAGCGCGCAATAGCGTGAGCGTGGAGCCGTCGGCCTGCTTCCGATGTTCGGTATATGCGGGCACCCCGGCCGCTTTCAACTTGGTAGCCCAAGTACGGGCATTGGCGTCGTTCGCAAATGCACCCAACTGGACGGCGAAACGGCTGCCAGGCGGCGATGCCGGCGTACCGGAATTGGCGTCCGCGCTGGCGGCGGCCGTGTTCGCGCTGTCTTCGCTCGGGGCCGGCGTTTTCGCCGCGCTTTGCGTGGCGGGTGCTTTGGCCGGTTTGGCAGGCGTTTGCGCTACAGGCGCTGCAGGTGCCGTATTGGCGGCAACGGCGGCGGGCGCTTGCGGCTTCGCAGCCGGTTTGGCGGCGGCGGGCGCTGCGCTCGTTGCAGCGCTCTGCTGTTTCGCGGCGCCGGACTGGCCTTGCGTGGCTGCCGTTGTCGGCGCAAGGCCGGAAGCGGCGAGTGCCGCGTCAGGCGCCGGGTTATCCGGTGCTACGCCGGCTTGCGTGTCTTCGTCGGTCTTGGTGGCGACCTTCGGCGCAGGGCGGCTTGGAATGTCGATGGAGATGTCGTCTGTGACGGGCTTTGGATGCGAATCCAGCACCATGGGCAGGATCACCACCGCTGCGACGACCAGCGCGACCGCGCCGACGAGTCTGCGCCGCGCACGCTGCTTTTCAGGCAACGTAGGGTCGAGCAGCATCGCATCGGCATCCACGGTGCGCTCCGTGCGGCGGGTTCGCCGCTCCACGCGCTCGCCACGGGCGGCCCGGGTGGAACTGGTGTTTGCGCCGCGCCGGTTGGGCGCGTCGTCTTTCTTGCCGAACGAGAAAATTCCCATGAATCGCTTGGTTCGAGCCTGGCGCCCGTTCAGTGTTGCTGCGATTTACGGTAGGCCATTACGCCTGCTACCGTATAGAAACTGCCGAAAACCACGATTCTATCATTCTCTGACGCTCGTTTTAGCGCGTCTTGGAAAGCCTCTGCTGGTGTTGCGTAGCGCGTCACGCTGCTGTCATTGCCGTCGCTCACGCCCTGCTCGCGCAAAGCCGCTTCGAGTTCTTCCGCCGAAGCCGCACGCGGGGTCGGCAGATCGGTCACGCACCAGTGGTCGATTTCGCCCTTCAGGTGCGTCAGTACACCAGCAATATCCTTGTCGCGCATCGCGCCGAATACCGCATACGTGTACGGGAAAAAGCCCATATTGCCGAGGTTCTGCGACAGCACTGCGGCGGCGTGCGGGTTATGGCCGACGTCGAGCACGATGGCGGGCTTGCCGGGCAGCACCTGGAAGCGCCCCGGCAATTCGACGTTAGCGAGGCCGAGCCTAATGTCCTGCGCCGAGACCGGCAACCGGTCGCGCAGCGCTTCAAGACCGGCCAGCGCCGCCGACGTGTTGATCAGCTGATTCGCGCCGCGCAATGCCGGATAGGCGAGCGCGGAACGGCGCATGGTCGGGCCCACGTAGCTCCATTGCTGGCGCTCGCTACCGGCCTGCCCTTCGTAGCGGAAATCGCGGCCGAATAGCCACAGTTCGGCGCCGATCTTTTCGGCGTGATCGATCAGGGATTGCGGCGGCACCGGATCGGCGCAGATCGCCGGCTTACCAGGGCGGAAAATGCCGGCTTTTTCGAAGGCGATTTTCTCGCGCGTGTCGCCGAGATACTCGGTGTGATCGATATCGATGCTGGTGATGATCGCGCAGTCCGCGTCGAGGATGTTGACCGCGTCGAGGCGGCCGCCCAGGCCGACTTCGAAGATCACCGCGTCCAATCCGCGCGAGGCGAACAGGCTCATGATCGCGAGCGTCGTGAATTCGAAGTAGGTCAGTGTGATCGGTTCGACAAGGCTCAGGCGCGCGGCTTCGACGGCTTCGAAATGCGGCAGCAGGTCTGCGTCGCTCGCCACTTCGCCGTTCACGCGCGCCCGCTCGTTGAAGGTCAGCAGATGCGGCGACGTGTGGCAGCCAACCGTGAAGCCCGCGCGCAGCAAAATCGATTCGAGGATCGCGCAGGTCGAACCCTTGCCGTTCGTGCCCCCGACCGTGATGATCGGGCACTCAAACGACAACTGCATCGCGTCACGTACCTGCGAGATGCGTCCCAATCCCATGTCGATGCCGACAGGATGCGCGGATTCAAGGTGCGTGAGCCACGCGTCGAGGGTGGGGAATGTGGTCATCGAGCGAATCTTTGCTGCGTTGCGAGATCGTGATTATCCCGGAAATGACAGCGCGCCGCTTGATGACTCTCGCGGCGCGCTATTTTTTTACTGCTTTTCTTGTGGGCGCGGCGCCCTTTCAGGCACGGCCCCGTATTGATGCGTAGGCTTACGCGACTGCGTCAGCTGGCTGATGGCTCAAGAGGGCCATCAATTGCGCGATTTCTTCACGCAGCTTGCGACGGTCGACGATCATGTCGACCGCGCCTTTCGTCAGCAGGAACTCGGCGCGTTGGAAGCCTTCCGGTAGCTTTTCGCGCACGGTTTGTTCGATCACGCGCGGGCCGGCAAAGCCGATCAGCGCCTTCGGCTCGGCGATCACCACGTCGCCGAGGAACGCGAAACTCGCCGACACGCCGCCCATGGTCGGATCGGTCAGCACGGAAATAAACGGCAGCTTGGCTTCGGCGAGCTTGGTCAGCATGGCCGTGGTCTTCGCCATTTGCATCAGCGAAAGCAGGCTTTCCTGCATCCGCGCGCCGCCCGAGGCGGTGAAGCAGATAAACGGCACCTTCTGTTCGAGCGCGTTCTGCGCACCGCGCACAAAACGTTCGCCGACCACCGAACCCATCGACCCGCCCATGAACGAGAACTCGAAGCACGCGACCACCACCGGCAGCGTGTGGATGGCGCCGCCCATTACGACCATCGCGTCGGTTTCGTCGGTGTCGTCCATCGCCTCTTTCAGGCGATCCGGGTACTTGCGGCTGTCTTTGAACTTGAGCGCGTCGACCGGGACGATTTCCTGGCCGATTTCGTAGCGACCTTCCGGATCGAGCAGGCCGTCGAGCCGCTCACGCGCGCCGATGCGCATGTGATGGTCGCACTTCGGGCAAACGTGCAGATTGGCCTCGACGTCATTGCGGTACAGCACGGCTTCGCACGACGGGCACTTGATCCACAGGCCTTCCGGAATCCCCTTGCGGTTCTTCGGGTCGGTTTGTTTGATTTTCGGCGGCAGCAGTTTATCGAGCCAGCTCATATTGAATCCCTCTGGGTCAACCGGTTGCGCAAACGGCGGGACGAACCCGCCGCTCACACTACAGGAGACAAAAAATAACTGTTATCGGGCAGTCGCGACGCTATCGAGCGCCTCGCGCACTTCGGCAATGAAGCGCGTAAGCGTCTCGGCGGCGGCTTCGGGCGCCGCTTGTTCGAGCAATTGCACGATACGGCTGCCGATCACGACGGCATCGGACACTTCGGCCACCGAACGCGCCGTTTGCGCGTCACGGATGCCAAAACCGACGCCCACCGGCAGGGGTACGCGCGACTTGATGGCCGGGATTTTACTCGCGATGCTGGAAACGTCCAGATTTGCCGCGCCGGTCACACCTTTCAGCGACACATAATAAACGTAACCACTGGCGATTTTGCCGACTTCCGCGATGCGCTCATCCGTGGAGGTGGGCGCAAGCAAAAAGATCGGATCGATGCCGGCAGATCGCATCTGTTCGGCGAAATTAACGCACTCTTCCGGCGGGTAATCGACAACCAGCACGCCGTCCACACCGGCTTCTTTCGCCGCTTTGGCGAACGCTTCGGTGCCCATGCGTTCGATCGGATTGGCGTAGCCCATCAGCACCACCGGCGTCTTGTCGTCGGTTTCGCGGAAGCGCTTCACGTCGGCCAGCACGTGGCGCAGCGACACGCCATGCGCCAGCGCGCGTTCGGACGACTGCTGGATCACCGGGCCATCGGCCATCGGGTCGGAAAACGGTACGCCGAGTTCGATCACATCGGCGCCGCCGGCGGCGAGCGCGTGCATGAATTCGACCGTGCGCGCCGGATCCGGGTCACCGGCCGTCATGAACGGAATCAGGCCTTTCTTACCCTGGGCGGACAACGCAGCAAACGTGTTCTTGATACGGGACATGGAATATTCTCGGATTTTTAAGCTACTGCGCGCTTATTGCGCCTCGGTTTGCTGCTCGGCTTTGGCCGCATTCTTGCGGGTTTTGCGAGCGGCAGTGGGCGCCGACGCGGCCGCGCTAACGCGTTCGCGCGCTATCGCGCAGTAACTTTCATTGATCTCATAGCCGACGAATTCGCGCTGCTGCCGAGCGCAAGCGACTGCGGTGGTGCCGCTGCCCATGAACGGGTCGAGCACGCGCCCGCCCTTCGGACAACTTGCCAGCACCATCCGCTCGACAATTTCCAGAGGCTTCTGGGTCGGGTGATCGACGCGCTCGGCGTGTTGCCGATGCAGCCGCGATACCGACCAGACGTCCTTCGGATTATAGCCAAGCTCCAGCCACTTACTGCCTTCGAACAATTTACGCGAACGCGCCTTCTTCGTGACGGCATCGTACGGGATGCGGACGGGATCGAGATCGAAAAAATAATCTTTCGACACCGCGAAAAAGCCGATGTTGTCGTGCACCGAGGTGAATCGGCGAACCGTTCCCCCCATACTCGGCACACGCCGGTCCCAGATGATTTCGTTGACCATCGTGAGTTTTGTCTTCAGGAAGCTGAAGATTTCCGGCGCGTACTGCCAGGTGCAGAAGATATACAGCGAACCCGACGGCTTGAGCTTTGGAATAGCCAGCTCGAGCCAGCCACGCGTCCAGGCGAGAAAATCCTCGCCGGAGCGCATGTCGGAATCGTTGCCATAATCCTTGCCGAGCCCATAAGGCGGATCGCACAGGATCAGGTCGATCGACCCGTCGGGGATGTTCGCTACATCGGTCAGAAAATCGCGGTTCAACAGCCGGATGCCGGCGGGCACCTGCGCTAACAAGGGGGCAGGCGCCTCGGCCGCCACTACCTCGGCGGCCGGGCTGGTTTCAAGCGCCGGTTGCGGCTCGTCGAACTCGTCGCGCATCGTCGCGGCGCTCAGAACTGAATGCCCGATCGCTCAGCGACCGTATGCATGTCCTTGTCGCCGCGGCCCGACAGATTGACCAGAAGGACCTTGTCCTTCGGCAGCGTCGGCGCGAGCTTCGCGGCGTAGGCCAGCGCATGGCTGGACTCCAGCGCCGGAATAATGCCTTCGATGCGGCAGCAATCGTGGAACGCCTTGAGCGCTTCTTCGTCGGTGATGCTGACATATTGCGCGCGATTGCTGTCTTTTAGCCACGCGTGCTCGGGGCCGACACCCGGATAGTCCAGACCGGCCGAGATCGAATGGGTTTCGATGATCTGACCGTTCTCGTCTTGCAGGAGATACGTGCGGTTACCGTGCAGCACGCCCGGCGTGCCGGCGATCAGCGAGGCTGCGTGCCGACCGGTTTCGATGCCGTCACCCGCTGGCTCGACGCCGATCAGCTGCACCGAAGTGTCGTCAATGTACGGGTAAAAGATACCCATCGCGTTCGAACCACCGCCAACGCACGCAATCACGGCGTCCGGCTGGCGGCCGACCAGTTCGGGCATCTGCACCTTGCACTCGTCGCCGATCACGCGCTGGAAGTCGCGCACCATCATCGGATACGGATGCGGTCCCGCCACCGTGCCGATAATGTAGAACGTGTTTTCGACGTTAGTCACCCAGTCGCGCATCGCTTCGTTTAGCGCGTCTTTCAACGTGCGCGAGCCGGACGTCACGGGCACGACGGTCGCGCCGAGCAGCTTCATCCGGTAGACGTTGGCCGCCTGGCGGCGCACGTCTTCTTCGCCCATGTAGACCACGCATTCCATGCCGAAGCGCGCCGCGATGGTCGCGGCCGCCACGCCGTGCTGACCCGCGCCGGTTTCCGCGATCACGCGCGGCTTGCCCATGCGCTTTGCGAGCAGCGCCTGGCCGATCACGTTATTGATCTTGTGAGCGCCGGTGTGATTCAGGTCTTCACGCTTGAGAAAAACCTGCGCGCCGCCGAGCATTTCGCTCCAGCGTTGTGCGTGATAAATGGGGGACGGACGACCCACGAAATGCTTCAATTCGCGCTCGTATTCGGCGACGAATTCCGGGTCTTTTTGAAATTTCTCATACGCGGCACGCAGCTCGTCGAGTGCGTGAACCAGCGTTTCAGCGACGAACACGCCGCCATACTGGCCGAAATGGCCTCTTTCGTCAGGCAAGTTATACATGGTGATCACTCTTCTCAGTGTGGCGCACGGCTTTCCTATGAGAAAACCGCGCCGCCTGAATCATTCAGCGTCCGCTGCGCGCACTGCGCGTACGAACGCCGCCATCCGGGCGTGATCTTTCACGCCCTTGGCGCCCGGCACTTCGATGCCGCTCGAGACATCGACCGCGTACGGGCGCACGCGATGGATCGCATCACTGACGTTTTGCGCGTTCAACCCACCACTCAAAACGGCCCGACGCGCGAGCTCTGCTGGAATAAGTGACCAATCGAAAACCTTCCCGCCGCCGCCATAGCCTTCGACATGGGTGTCGAACAGAAGGCCGCTGGCTGCTGAATAGTTAAGTGCTGATTTTACCAAATCTGCCGGTTGAGTATCCGCCGCGACTCGCAAAGCGCGCAACCAAGGCAAACCCGCAACGCTGGCGAGGGATTCGCACTGCTCCGCGGTTTCGTCGCCGTGGAACTGCAGCAGCGTAAGCCCAACATTGCTGGCAACTTCGCGGATCCAGTCCGGCGTTGCGTTCACGAACAAGCCGACTACCGATACGAACGGCGGCACGTCATGCACCAGCTCGACGGCTTGCGCGACGCTCACCGAACGCGGGCTCGGCGGATAGAACACGAGGCCGATCGCGTCGGCGCCGAGGTCGATCGCCAGCGACACGTCTTCCGGCTTCGACAGGCCGCACAGCTTGATGCGCGTGCGATGCGGCGCGGCATGCTGCTGCGCGCCGTCGTTTGCTTCGGCTGCCAGATTTTCAGTTGATTTCATGTTTGCGCTTGCTCGGTCCATACGGTACTCCACGGCACGCTGCCGGTCTGCGGCGCGGGCACGGCGAAATGCTCAGGATAGCCCACCTGCGCCAGGTACAGGCCGTCAGGCATGAAAGTCGGCGCGGCACTATCGCGATCGCGGCTGGCGAGAACCTCGACCATCCATTCGGCCGGATGGCGTCCCCGGCCGATATCGACGAGACAGCCCATCAGGTTACGCACCATGTGGTGCAGGAAAGCGTTCGCCCGAAAGCGGAAATGAATGAAGTCGCCCTGTTGCCGCACGTCGATCTGATACAGATGTTTGACCGGCGTTTTCGCCTGGCATTGCGACGAACGGAACGCCGAAAAATCGTGTTCGCCGATCAGGTGAGCGGCTGCGGCCCGCATGGCGTCGACGTCGAGCGGCGTGTGGACCCAGCCGGCCCGCGTGTCCTGCATCGGCGAGCGGAACGGATGGACGTACAGGACGTAGTAATAGGTCCGTTCGAACGCCGAAAAACGCGCGTGAAATTCGTCGGGCATCGGCTTGGCCCACTGCACGGCGATCGTCTTCGGCAGGAAGGCGTTGGTGCCGCGAATCCACGAAAAGTCCGTGCGATCGAGTTCGGTGTCGAAATGCACGACCTGACCAAGGCCGTGCACGCCGGTATCCGTACGACCAGCCACAACGGTTTGCACAGGCGTTTGCGCGAACTCGCGCAACGCCCGTTCGAGCTCGTCCTGCACAGTCTTGCCGTGCGGCTGCGACTGCCAGCCGCAGAATGCCGAGCCGTCGTACTGGACGCCTAACGCAATACGCTTCACGACAACGGCGCGAGCGTCGAGAGCAGCGCGCGAGCCTCGGTGCGCGTGGCCGGATCGTTCGCTTCGATCACTTCGTTGATGAGCGTGCGCGCGCCGGACAGATCGCCGAGGTCGATATATTCGGCGGCCAGATCGAGTTTGTTGCGGGCGATGCGGCTTAGGTCCGCTCGCGTGAAAACCGGCAACGGTTGAGCTGGGCTCGGCGGCAACTCCAGGTCGAAATCGAGCTTGAGCGCGCCGAAGCCGGCCGCGCCCAAGCCCGCGACGGCTGCATGGCCCGCGGTGCCGGCGGTGATTTCGTCAGCGACATGCGGGAAGTCGTCCGGATCGTGCGGCGCCACGGCTTGTTGCGCCGTGGTTTCCGGGGAGGCAACCGGCGGTGTCGCAAGCGATCCGGGTACGCTCACCGCTTCGTCGTCGGTCGATTCGACGCGCGGCGGCAATGGCATGTTGAGACTGCTGAATGCGTCGAGGGCATCGCGCGGGAACTCGGTTGGCACGGATAGCGCGGGCTGAACTGGCGTGATGGGTGCCGGTTCGAAATTTGGTGCGCCGTCGGGCGTCGCGGGTTCGGCGTGCTGATTTGACTGCGGTTGTGGTTCGACGTGGACTGCGTCCTGTTGGGCCGGGGGTACTGCCGACACCGCTGGCACCGGCGTATCGAACGCCGACGTCTCGCCGTGCGGCTGGCCGAACGGCGAAGTCGTGTGCGGTTCGGCATGCTGCCGCGTGAAGTCGATGACCGGCGGCGGGGTGTCCTGATGGCTCCACGACTCTGCAAGCGGCTCATGCGTCGGCTCTGCCAACGGCGTGGCCGGCGCGCTCGATGCCGGCTCGTCGTCCCATTGCAGACGGTGCGGAGGCACCTCTTGCTGGAAGCTCTCGTCGATCGGTTCAAGCGGCGTCAGCGGCAATGCTTCGGCACCGAGTTCCGCGGCCGCTGCGAGGCTCGCAGCCGTGGTCGCCCCGTCGAGGTTTTCGTGATGGGCCGAGGGAAGAGGTTCGGTGTCCGGGCTCGGTTGCGTAGCTTCGAACGGCGCGGGTGTCGGGTGGATTTCCTGCGATGCGTGTTGGAACGCGTCGTGGTCTTGTGCGGGCAAGCCTGTGAGCGGTTGGTGAGCACCGGCTTCGTGTTCTGCTGCGGCGCGTTGCGCCGCGTCATGATCTTCTGCCGCACGCGCAGCCGCGGCTTTGTCTGCCTCCGCGCGTTCAGCTTCGGCGCGCTCCGCCGCAGCCTGTGACGCAGCTGCGTGTTCGGCTTCTGCCTTCTCCACCGCAGCGCGTTCCGCTTCTGCACGTTCCGCCGCCTGGCGTTCGGTCGCCGCGCGCTCTGCATTTTCTCGCTCTGCTGCCTCGCGTACCGCGGCTTCACGCGCCGCCGCCGCGCGAATTTCCGCTTCACGCTCCGCTGCCACGCGTTCCGCCACTTCTCGCGCTGCCGCGTCATCCCCAGCGCTCTCGTGGTCAGTCGGCGCCGACGCCGCTGCATGCCCTGCTGCCGCTTCGCCGCTTACGTCTGACGCTTCGTGCGTCGAATCGACATCCTGCGACGCAGCCGCTCGCGCGGAAGCCGCCGCTGCGTCCTCCGCCAGCGAGGAGCCGCCTGTCGCGGCAGCAGCAACGCGCTTACGTCGACCCAGACGCAAAGCGGCCAGCAGCGCGACCAACGCCGCGCCGATCGCCGCCGCGATGCTCAAATTCGTCTGCGAGATGCCGGCGTCGGTCGACGTGGAAACCGGCGCGCTGCCATGACCGGAAACGGCTGCCGCAGACGAAGCGCCGGCGGCCGGTTGCGCACCGTTTGTAGCAGGCGGGACCGTCGCGGCCGGCGTACCGCCGATGCCATGTTTCTGCAGTTCCATCAGCACGCGGTTTTTCAGCGCAAGCAATTGCTGCAAGCTCGAAACCTGCGCGCGCGGTTGCGATGCCGGTTGTGCGCCGGCCGCCGCTGCGGCAGCCGCCGACGCGCCTTCGGCAGCCTCACTGGCCGAAGGCTGGATCGCGCCCGACCAGACGTGTGCGCCGCTGGCCGGCACGGCCTGCGACCCTGCTACGGCGGCCACGCCGGCCGCTGCCGAGCTACCCGGCGTCGCCGAGCTGGCTTCAGCCGTCGAGCTGGCCGTCCCTGAAACCGCAGGCGTGGCAGCCTGAGCCGCAGCGCTTGCCGCGCTCGCCGCCGCGGCGTTGACCTGCGCCACGCCGCTCGCGGCGCCGACAGCAGCACCAACCGTCGCCGCGTTCGGCGCGGAAGCCGCCGCAGCCGTAGCGGCCGATGACGCCGCAGACGCAGACCCCGCAACCGGCGCAGAAGCCGCCGGAGCGCCGGTCGCATCCAGTGCCGGGATCGTCAATAGCGCGCCGACACGCATCCGGCTCGGATCATGACTCATGAAGGCGTTCGGATTCGCCTCGAACAGCGCGCGCGAAGCGCGTGCGAGCGTCCCCTTGTCGTGCGATTGCGTGACGGCAATCGCCACGTCATTCAACGACTGCCCGGGCCGCACCGTATATTGGCTCCCGGCGGCGTAAGAAACGGAAGCGCCCTCGGGCGCGCTCGCGGCGTCGCCCGGCGCTGCCACTGCGCTACCCACACCGGCGCCCGCCAGCGCGAACGCAAAAGCGGTCATGGCCGTCAGCCGGCCTATACCTTGATGCATAGACATAGCCCGAAGGGAAGAGAGTCGAAGGTTCATCGGGACTCCAGGCGCGTCAGCGCGCAGCCCTTTTTTGCGGTTGAAAAGAGACAAGATAATCGGAGCACACAATGAAAAAAGCGCCGCGCAAGCGCGACGCTTTTTGAGTTTTCTACACGTCGTGAGCGCGTAGTTTACTTTACTTGTCGAGCACAATGCGAAGCATGCGACGCAGCGGTTCTGCCGCGCCCCACAGCAGCTGATCGCCGACCGTGAAGGCCGACAGATATTCGCCGCCCATCGCCAGTTTGCGCACACGGCCAACCGGCACCGTCAGCGTGCCCGTGACCACGGCCGGGGACAGATCACGCATGGAGGCTTCGCGTTCGTTCGGCACAACCTTGACCCAGTCGTTGCCCGACGCAAGGATGCTGTTCACTTCGTCCAGCGGCACATCCTTGTTCAGCTTGATGGTCAGCGCCTGCGAGTGGCAGCGCATTGCGCCGATCCGCACGCAGAGGCCATCTACAGGGATCGAACCCGGCGTGCCCATAGCCGGCTTGCCCAGAATCTTGTTGGTTTCCGCGCCGCCCTTCCATTCTTCCTTCGACATGCCGTTACCGAGATCCTTGTCGATCCACGGAATCAGCGAGCCGGCGAGCGGCACGCCAAAGTTGTCGGTCGGCATACGGTCGCTGTTCATGGCGCTCAGCACGCGACGGTCGATGTCGAGAATCGCCGACGACGGATCCGCCAGGTCTTCCTTGGCCGCGCCGTACAGCGTGCCCATTTGCTGCAGCAGTTCGCGCATGTTTTGCGCGCCCGCGCCCGAAGCGGCCTGATACGTCATGGCCGTCATCCAGTCGACGAGGTTTTCGCGGAATAGGCCGCCCAGCGCCATCAGCATCAGGCTGACCGTACAGTTGCCGCCGATGAAATTCTTCTGGCCCTTGACCAGCGCGTTCTTGATCACGTCGAGGTTGACCGGATCGAGAATGATGACCGCGTCATCCTTCATGCGCAGCGACGAAGCCGCGTCGATCCAGTAGCCGTTCCAGCCCGCTGCGCGCAGCTTCGGGAACACTTCATTCGTGTAATCGCCGCCCTGGCAGGAGATAATCGCTTCGCACTTCTTCAGGTCTTCGATGCTTGTCGCATCTTTGAGCTTGGTCTCGTTTTTGGCGAACGACGGCGCGTTGCCGCCCGCGTTGCTGGTGCTGAAAAACACCGGTTCGATCAAGTCGAAATCGCCTTCCTGTTGCATACGTTGCATCAGGACGCTGCCGACCATACCGCGCCAACCTACGAGACCTACGTTCATGACTTCATACCCTTCGAATGGAAACTTCCCCGCATCTTTGCCCGCAGTGACCGCGCGGGGAAGATGAGCGGGCACGACGGACGATCAGCGTTTCGTGATCGTTTTCGGGGTAATCGCTTTTGTGGTGGTAATGGCGAGCTCAACCACACGGGCCGTTTTGCCGTGCAGTTTCGAAATCGAGGAGATTTGAGCTATGTGCGCCATCGCTACAATATACACGAAAACCGGAATCTGGCGACGTGATCGTCTGCCGCTATCGTCCGTATTGCGCGCGAATCGGCCTGTTTCGAGGCCAATTCGCGTTTTAAAGGTCGCTTTGAAGACTGTTTAGCGGCCTAACTACCAAGTGCTTCAAAGCGCCTTACAGCGCGGCGACCACTGCATCGCCCATCGCCACGGTGCCGACCTGCTTGCAACCCGGCGTCAGGATGTCACCCGTGCGGAGACCCTGTTCCAGCACCTTCTTCACCGCTTTTTCGATGCGATCCGCCTGTTCCGCCTTGTTCAGCGAATAGCGCAGCATCATCGCGGCCGACAGAATCGTTGCCAGCGGATTCGCCACGCCCTTGCCGGCGATATCCGGCGCGGAACCGTGCGACGGCTCGTACAAGCCCTTGTTGTTCTTGTCGAGCGATGCCGACGGCAGCATGCCGATCGAGCCCGTCAGCATCGCGGCTTCATCCGACAGAATGTCGCCGAACATGTTGCCGGTCACAACCACGTCGAACGCCTTCGGCGCCTTGACCAGTTGCATCGCCGCGTTGTCCACGTACATGTGCGACAACTCGACGTCAGCGTATTCCTTCGACACGTCGATCATCACGTCGCGCCAGAACTGCGACGTTTCAAGCACGTTGGCCTTATCCACGCTCGTCAGCCTCTTCTGGCGCTTTTGTGCGGCCTGAAACGCGACGTGCGCAATGCGGCGCACTTCGGGTTCCGAATAACGCATCGTGTCGAAACCTTCCTTCGCGCCTTCAAACAGCCCATCCGGCGACGAACGCACGCCGCGCGGCGCGCCGAAGTAGATGTCGCCGTTCAGTTCGCGCACGATCAGGATGTCGAGACCCGAAACGATCTCTTCCTTCAACGAGGAAGCGCCCGTGAGTTGCGGATAGCAGATTGCCGGGCGGAAGTTCGCGAACAATTGCAGGTGCTTGCGCAGACCGAGAATCGCCTGCTCCGGGCGAAGCGCGCGTTCGAGCGAGTCGTACTTCCAGTCGCCAACGGCGCCGAACAGGATCGCATCGGCTTCTTTCGCCAGCGCCAGCGTCGAATCGGGCAGCGGATGGCCCTTGGCTTCGTAACCCGCGCCGCCAACCGGCGCTTCTTCGAGTTCGAACTTTTCGCCGAGTACGTTCAATACCTTGACGGCCTCCTTGACGATTTCGGGACCGATGCCGTCGCCCGGCAAGACTGCGATCTTCATGCGAGTTTCCTTGATGATTTTCTTCGAGACTTTTCTAAGCGTGAATCAGCGAGCCGCTGGGCTCTCGGGCCTATAAGGCCTTACCCGACGATGCGGTGATTCAGCCACGGCTGCTTCGCGATCCGCTCGGCTTCGAACTGGCGAATCTTGTCAGCGTGACGCAGCGTGAGGCCGATATCGTCGAAGCCATTCAGCAGGCAGTACTTGCGAAACGCCGCCACTTCGAACGGATATTCGGCGCTACCGTCCGACGCGCGCACGACTTGCGCTTCCAGGTCGACGGTCAGCTTGAAGCCGTTAAACGCGTACGTTTCGTTGAACAGGTGATCGACTTGCTGTTCGGTCAGCACGATCGGCAGCACACCGTTCTTGAAGCAGTTGTTGTAGAAAATATCGGCGAAGCTCGGCGCAATGATTGCGCGGAAACCATACTGCTCCAGCGCCCACGGTGCGTGCTCACGCGAGCTGCCGCAACCGAAGTTCTTGCGCGCCAACAGCACCGAAGCGCCCTGATAGCGCGGCTGATTCAGCACGAAATCCGGGTTCAGCGGACGCTTCGAGTTGTCTTGACCCGGCTCGCCGTGGTCGAGGTAGCGCCATTCGTCGAACGCGTTCGGACCGAAACCCGTGCGCTTGATCGACTTCAGGAATTGCTTCGGAATGATCGCGTCCGTGTCGACGTTCTCACGATCGAGCGGCGCCACGACGCCGGTGTGTACGATGAATTTATCCATGACGCTTGCGCCTGTTTCGAGACCGGGCGATGCGCGTGACGGCCGAAAAGCCGCCCGGCGCATCGCCGGCAAAAATCAAAAACCGCTTATTTGTCGGCGTGATTGCTGATCGAATTGCCGAGGTGCGACATGTCCTCGCCAAATCCGTGCACCGTGTTGCAGCCGGCCAGACCGAGCAATAGCCCGGCCAAGGTACCGAGTGCGAAACGCCGCAAAAGAGTGGTGCGATTCATGTTCTTCATCATGCGTGTTTATCCAAGCTTGCGAATATCGACGAAATGCCCCGCGATGGCCGCTGCAGCAGCCATCGCGGGGCTCACGAGGTGGGTACGGCCACCGGCGCCCTGACGACCTTCGAAATTACGATTCGACGTGGATGCGCAACGCTCGCCCGGATCCAACCGGTCGGCGTTCATTGCGAGACACATCGAGCAACCGGGCTCACGCCATTCGAAACCGGCATCCGTAAAGACCTTATCGAGGCCTTCACGTTCCGCTTGCGCCTTCACCAGACCCGAACCCGGCACGACCATGGCCAGACGGATGTTCGGTGCAACGCGGCGGCCGAGCTTCTTCACGACGTATGCCGCAGCGCGAATGTCTTCAATGCGCGCGTTGGTGCACGACCCAATGAAGATTTTATCCGGCTTGATGGATTCGATCGGCGCATTCGGTTCGAGCGCCATGTACTTCAGCGCGCGCTCCATTGCATCGCGCTTGACCGGGTCTTTTTCGCGCTCCGGATCCGGCACGCGGCCGTCCACGGCCGTGACCATTTCCGGCGACGTGCCCCACGTGACTTGCGGCACGATTTCCGCAGCGTTCAGCTCGACCACGCGGTCGAATTGCGCGCCTTCGTCTGACTTGAACTGCTTCCAGTACTCGACCGCGTGATCCCACTCGACGCCTGCCGGCGAAAAGGGACGGCCCTTCAGGTATTCGATCGTGGTGTCGTCTACAGCGACCATGCCGGCGCGCGCGCCCGCTTCAATCGCCATGTTGCAGACCGTCATGCGGCCTTCCATGGACAGCGCGCGAATCGTCGAACCGCCGAATTCGATCGCATAGCCCGTGCCGCCTGCCGTGCCGATCTTGCCGATGATCGCGAGCACGATGTCTTTCGCCGTACAGCCGCGCGGCAACGGGCCTTCGACCTTCACCAGCATGTTCTTGCTCTTCTTCTGCAAGAGCGTTTGCGTGGCCAGCACGTGCTCGACCTCCGAGGTGCCGATGCCGTGCGCCAGCGCGCCGAACGCGCCGTGCGTGGACGTGTGCGAGTCGCCGCAGACAATGGTCATGCCCGGCAGCGTAGCGCCCTGCTCCGGCCCGATGATGTGCACGATGCCCTGACGCAGGTCGTTCATCTTGAACTGCGTAATGCCGTAGGCGTCGCAGTTCGTGTCGAGCGTATCGACTTGCAGCTTGGAGACCGGATCGGCAATGCCGTGGCTGCGATCCGTGGTGGGGACGTTGTGGTCCGACACCGCCAGATTCGCGCTGATACGCCACACCGGACGCTCAGCCAGCTTCAGGCCTTCGAACGCCTGAGGGCTGGTGACTTCGTGCAGCAAGTGACGGTCGATATAGAGAATCGTCGTACCGTCTTCTTCCGTGTGGACCACGTGTGTGTTCCACAATTTGTCGTAGAGAGTCTGTGCCATGGTATGCGGGGTAGTAATGACTGCGGGCTGACTGTGTCGGTCGATTATGCCACGCAGAACCCCGCTTAGGGCCCATGAATCATGCAAAAAACCGATAAAAAACAGGTAGTTGGGTGGTAGTGACGATACCTGTATGGATGTTACCCGGACCCCATTTGCCACCCGCAGTTTCGCGTATCCAAAACAAAACGCCCCAACGGTCAACCCGTTGGGGCGTTTTTCATTCATCTAGTCTCACGCATTTCACGGCCCTTTGGCCGATATAGCGCGCCGAGAAGACTACCGCTTAGCGTTGCGCAATCGGCTTCGCTTCGCGTTGCGTGTCGCCGATGAACAGTTGACGCGGACGGCCAATCTTCTGTTCCGGATCAGCGATCATTTCGTTCCACTGTGCAATCCAGCCGACCGTACGTGCCATCGCGAAGATACACGTGAACATCGACGTCGGGATGCCCAGCGCGCGCTGCACGATGCCCGAGTAGAAGTCGACGTTCGGGTACAGCTTGCGCGACACGAAGTATTCGTCTTCCAGAGCGATCTTTTCCAGCGCCATGGCCAGCTTGAACAGCGGGTCGTCGTGCAGGCCCAGCTCTTCCAGCACTTCGTGGCAGGTTTCGCGCATCAGCTTCGCACGCGGATCGTAGTTCTTGTAGACGCGGTGACCGAAGCCCATCAGCTTCACGCCCGAGTTCTTGTCCTTCACCTGCTTGATGAACTCAGGAATATTGTCGACCGAACCAATCTCTTCCAGCATGTTCAGTGCGGCTTCGTTCGCACCACCGTGCGCCGGGCCCCACAGGCAAGCGATACCGGCCGCGATACACGCGAACGGGTTAGCGCCCGACGAACCCGCCAGACGAACCGTCGAGGTCGACGCATTCTGTTCGTGGTCTGCGTGCAGGATCAGGATACGGTCCAGCGCGCGCACCAGCACGTCGTTGACCTTGTACTCTTCGCACGGGTTCGAGAACATCATGTGCATGAAGTTCGCGCTGTACGACAGGTCGTTCTTCGGGTACGCAAACGGCTGGCCGATGCTGTACTTGTACGCCATCGCGACGAGCGTAGGCAGCTTCGCGATCATGCGAATGGCCGACACTTCACGGTGACGCGGATTGTTGATGTCGAGCGAGTCGTGATAGAACGCCGACAGCGCGCCGACTGCAGCGACCAGAATCGCCATCGGGTGTGCGTCGCGACGGAAGCCACGGAAGAAGAAGTGCATTTGCTCATGCACCATCGTGTGCTTCGTGACGGTGTTCACGAACTCGTCTTTCTGCTGCGCGTTCGGCAGTTCGCCCTTCAGCAGCAGATAGCAGGTTTCGAGGAAGTCGGCGTTTTGCGCGAGGTTGTCGATCGGGTAGCCGCGATACAGCAGCTCGCCCTTGTCACCGTCGATGTACGTAATCGCCGAATTGCACGCCGCCGTCGACATAAAGCCCGGGTCGTACGTGAACTTGCCGGTCTGGCCGTACAGTTTGCGGATGTCGATCACGTCCGGGCCGAGAGTGCCCTTGTAAATCGGCATTTCAACGCTCGGCGAATTGTCGCTGAACGATAGCGTGGCTTTAACATCTGACGGGGTCATAGCACATCCTCAATCGAAGTATGGAAACAGGGTTTCGATAATTTGCACGCCTGGGAACAACGGACAAGCGGCGCTCAAGACGTTAGCGGTGCTCAAGCATTCCGCAACAGCTCCAGCACCCGGATCACATCCGGGTCGGCAAGTTCGCCTTCCGGTTCCTTGCGAACGAGCAGCAAGTCCATCAGGTCGTTATCGCTCAGCTCGAGCAGGCGCGTGAGAGCGCCCACGTCGGCATCGCTGAGGTCGTGCTCATATCGGCTGAAAAAACGCTCAAAGATCAGATCGTTTTCCAGCAGGCCCCGCCGCGCACGCCAGCGAAGGCGCGCGCGGCGGAGAGGGTCGGACTGATGCGATGTTTCTGTGTTCATCCTAGACTGCGCGGCGAACCATCAATTCCTTGATCTTGCCAATCGCCTTGGTCGGGTTCAGGCCCTTCGGGCAGACGTCGACGCAATTCATGATCGTATGGCAACGGAACAGACGGTACGGATCTTCCAGATTGTCGAGGCGTTCACCCGTCGCTTCGTCGCGGCTATCCGCGATGAAACGATAGGCCTGCAACAGACCAGCCGGGCCGACGAACTTGTCCGGATTCCACCAGAAGCTCGGGCACGACGTAGAGCAGCTAGCGCACAGAATACATTCGTACAGGCCGTCGAGCTCGTCGCGTTCTTCCGGCGACTGCAGACGTTCCTTTTCCGGCGGCGGCGTATCGTTGATCAGGTACGGCTTGATCGAGTGATACTGGTTGAAGAACTGCGTGAAGTCGCAAATCAGGTCGCGCACGACGGGCAGGCCCGGCAGCGGACGCAGCACGATCTTCTGCGGCAGGTCGTTCATGTTCTGCAAGCAGGCCAGACCATTCTTGCCGTTGATGTTCATCGCGTCCGAACCGCACACGCCTTCGCGGCACGAACGGCGGAACGACAAAGTTTCGTCCATCGCTTTCAGCTTGAGCAGCGCGTCGAGCAGCATGCGTTCGTGCGAGTCGATTTCGATCTCGTACGTTTGCATGCGCGGCGCTGCGTCCTTGTCCGGATCGTAGCGGTAAATTTCAAATGTACGCTTGGCCATTTCTGAATTCCTTTGACTTGTGCCTTAGAAGGTACGCGCTTTCGGCGGCACCGATTCGACGGTCAGCGGTTGCATCTGAACCGGCTTGTAGTCGAGGCGATCGCCTTCGCTGAACCACAGCGTATGGCGCAGCCAGTTTTCGTCGTCGCGATGTTCGAAGTCGTCTTGCGCGTGCGCGCCGCGGCTTTCCTTGCGGGCTTCGGCGGAAACCATCGTGGCGCGGGCCACTTCGATCAGGTTCTCCACTTCCAGTGCTTCGATGCGCGCCGTGTTGAACACCTTCGACTTGTCTTTCAGATAGATGTTGTCGACACGGTCAGCCACTTCGCGAATCCGCTCGACACCTTCGGCCAGCAGCTTCGACGTGCGGAACACGCCGGCGTGCGCCTGCATCGTGGAACGGATGTCGGCCGCAACGGTCTGCGAGTATTCGCCCGACGTGGACTTGTCCAGCTTGTTCAGACGCGCCAGCGAGAAATCGCCTGCGTCGGCCGGCAGCGGCTTGTGTTCCTTGATGTCCTTCACGTGCTTGACGATGTGGTTGCCGGCCGCGCGGCCGAACACCACCAGGTCGAGCAGCGAGTTCGTGCCGAGACGGTTTGCGCCGTGCACCGACACGCACGAGCATTCGCCCACTGCGTAGAAACCGTTGACGACTTCCTTGTGATCCCGCGACGTGCCAACGACCTGGCCGTTGATGTTCGTCGGGATACCACCCATCTGATAGTGGATGGTCGGCACAACCGGAATCGGCTCTTTAATACAGTCGACGTTCGCGAACTTCATGGCGATTTCGCGGATCGACGGCAGACGCTTCATGATCGTCTCAGCGCCGATGTGCGACAGGTCGAGCAGCACGTGATCCTTGTTCGGACCCACGCCGCGACCTTCCTTGATTTCCTGGTCCATCGAACGCGAAACGAAGTCGCGCGGCGCCAGATCCTTCAGCGTCGGCGCGTAGCGTTCCATGAAACGCTCGCCGTTCGAGTTACGCAAAATACCGCCTTCACCACGCACGCCTTCGGTAATCAGCACGCCCGCGCCGGCCACGCCGGTGGGGTGAAATTGCCAGAATTCCATGTCTTGCAGTGCGATACCCGAACGCGCAGCCATACCCAGGCCGTCACCGGTGTTGATGAACGCGTTCGTGGATGCTGCGAAGATCCGACCCGCGCCGCCCGTAGCGAACAGCGTGGTCTTGCCTTCGAGGATGTAAACGTCGCCGGTTTCCATTTCCAGCGCGGTGACACCAAGCACGTCGCCGTCGGCGTCGCGGATCAGATCCAGCGCCATCCATTCGACGAAGAACTGTGTCTTGGCAGCCACGTTTTGCTGGTACAGCGTGTGCAGCAGCGCGTGACCCGTACGGTCAGCGGCCGCGCAAGCGCGTTGCACCGGCTTTTCGCCGTAGTTGGCGGTGTGGCCGCCGAACGGGCGTTGGTAAATCGTGCCGTCAGCGTTACGGTCGAACGGCATGCCGAAGTGTTCGAGCTCGTACACGGCGTTCGGTGCTTCACGGCACATGAACTCGATCGCGTCCTGGTCGCCGAGCCAGTCGGAACCCTTGATCGTGTCGTAGAAGTGGTAGTGCCAATTGTCTTCGCTCATGTTGCCGAGCGAGGCGCCGATGCCGCCTTGGGCAGCGACCGTGTGCGACCGCGTCGGGAACACCTTGGACAGCACGCAAACCGACAGACCGGCGCGCGCGAGTTGCAGCGAAGCGCGCATCCCCGAGCCGCCTGCGCCGACGATAACCACGTCAAACTTGCGACGCGGCAGAGAATTCTTGATTGCAGCCATTCTTTTACACTCTCCAGAGAATCTGCGCAGCGTAGCCCGCACATGCGAGCAGCCAGACGATCGTCAGCGCTTGAAGAAACAGGCGCGTGCCAACGGGCTTCACATAGTCCATCCAGATGTCGCGGATACCAACCCACGCGTGATAGAACAGCGACAGCAGCGTGACGAACGTGGCGAGCTTCATCCATTGCGTTGCAAAGATCGAGGCCCAGCCGTCATACGAGAAATCGCGCGCGCCGAAGAACCACGCGAGCAGGATCACCGTGTAGACGGCCATGATGCAGGCGGTAATGCGCTGGGCGAGCCAGTCGCGCAGGCCGTAATGTGCGCCGACGACGAGACGCTTCGGACCGATTCGGTTATTAGCTGCCATTTTTTTAGAATGCTCCGAAGAGTTTGAGCGCGAAAGCAATCGTCAGAAGCGACGAAACGACCAGCACCACGATGGAGGTTTGCTTGCCCTTCTCTTTAGTCGTGAGGCCGTGGCTCGTGTCCATGAACAGGTGACGGACACCCGCGCAGAAGTGGAACAGGAAGGCCCACGCGAGAACGAGCGTGATGAGCTTGACGATGATGTTGGAGAGGAAGCCCTTGAAGACTTCGAAACTAAGTTCGGAAGTCAGGCTCTGATCGAAGAGGTACAGCAGGAACGGAAGAAAAACAAAAAGCAGCCCACCGCTTAGGCGGTGCAAGATCGACACGCGCCCCGCTAGCGGGAGACGGTATGCCGTCAAAATCTGCCCGATACCGATGTTCCGGAATTCCGGCCTCGGTTTTTTTACGGCTTCAGCCATGCTAGACCCCTACTATGTAGTCACACTAATCCGCAATTTTAGCGCCTTTTTATATCGCGCTGCAGCGAAAACCACTACAGGTCCGTTACAGCGCGCGCGATAAAGGCGCCTTCAAACAGGCGCGCGTGTGGGACGCGACGCCCTTTTTCGTCCCGATTCAGCTCAGATCGTTCTGATAGTAATACCCGGTTGTGACATACCAACCACGGCGCACCTCAACCGGCCGGTCTCCATATGTATAGGAGACGCGCTCGACCGAAAGCAGCGGGAAACCCGCCGGCACATGCAGCAGATCGGCGACCGCCGGATCAGCTGCGACCGCGCGGATCTTCTCCGTTGCGCGGATCATGCGTGTGCCGAATTCCGTCTCGAACATGGCGTAGAGGGGACCTTTATACTCCGACAGCCGCTCGAGCGTGAGCCCGCGAAACACCGCGCCGGGTAACCAGATTTCGTCGAGTACGGTGACTTCGCCGTCGAACTGCAGCAAGCGCTTGATCAACACCACCGGATCGGCGGGTTTCAGATCGAGTTGCCGGGCGATGTCCGCCGAAGCACGCAAACGCCGACACTCAAGCAGGCGGCTGACGTGCGGATGTTCCGCGCCGTCATCGGCCAGTAATCTGAGGAAGCGAAACTGAGCGCGGTCTTCATTGTGCGTTGCAACAAAAGTACCCTTGCCCTGGCGGCGCACCAGCAGGTTGTCGGCAGCAAGCTCGTCGATCGCTTTGCGCACAGTTCCCTGACTGACCTTGAATCTGGCCGCCAATTCGACTTCACTAGGAATGATCTCGCCAGGTTTCCATTCGCCGGTTTCGAGGCTCTGCGTAATCAAGCCCTTGATCTGCTGATACAAGGGGCTGAAAGTGGGCGACGCAGCGGGCGTGGCAGCGGATACACCCTCGCCCGTGGCCCCATGGCCGTTCGGATTCGCGGTGTTCGCCTGGTTCGAAGTCATCCGCGCATTTCATCATAAAGGGCCGGGCCGCGTCTAGGGTTTTCCCCGCAACAGATATGTCTTATATAAGACATAAGATAATGTTGACTTTGTGTCTGACGGCTCCTACACTCCTTGTCGAGCAAGGGTTTGCGGGTTTTTCGGCGGCTGTTTTGCACTGTGCAATACAGCGCCGCAGCGCACCGGCAGCCACTCTGCACCATGCTGTTCCCACGCAGTCCAGGTTTCGATTCGCCGCCATTCGTTGGTCAGACGCTTGCCGAAACGCGCTGTTTGCAGGAGCCCGCATCGTGCAGCGGCTACCCGGCGCCAGGATGCCCCGCTCCCCGCCCAGCAGTACAGGTTTCCGGCATGGCGGTCTTGCCGCAGCGCGCCGCACAGCCTCGGCACATTCCGAGGCCGTACGCAAACAGTGAATTCCGCCGTGTTTCACAACGCTTCGCTGAACGCACATATAGAATGGCGTTTTCCCTAGCGTCTAACGCATCGTCCTGGAGATTTCTCAATGGCTAAGCCCGCAAAGCGCGTTGCCGTCACCGGCGCCGCAGGTCAAATCGCTTACTCCCTACTGTTCCGCATCGCCAATGGCGACCTGCTCGGTAAGGACCAGCCGGTTATCCTGCAACTGCTCGACCTGCCGCAAGCGCAAGGCGCCGTCAAAGGCGTCGTGATGGAACTGGATGATTGCGCATTCCCGCTGCTGTCGGGTGTCGTGATCACTGACGACCCGAAGGTTGCATTCAAGGATGCAGACGTTGCCTTGCTGGTCGGCGCACGTCCGCGTTCGAAAGGCATGGAGCGTAAAGACCTGCTGTCGGCAAACGCCGAAATCTTCACGGTTCAGGGCAAGGCGCTGAACGAAGTCGCGAGCCGCGACGTGAAGGTGCTGGTGGTCGGCAACCCGGCCAACACCAACGCTTACATCGCCATGAAGTCGGCGCCGGATCTGCCGAAGAAGAACTTCACCGCCATGCTGCGCCTCGATCACAACCGCGCGCTGTCGCAACTGGCCGCCAAGTCGGGCAAGCCGGTCGCTTCGATCGAAAAACTGGCTGTGTGGGGCAACCACTCGCCGACCATGTACCCGGACTTCCGCGTCGCAACGGCAGAAGGTCAAGACCTGACCAAGCTGATCAACGACGAAGAATGGAACCGCAACACGTTCATCCCGACCGTCGGCAAGCGCGGCGCAGCAATCATCGAAGCGCGCGGCCTCTCGTCGGCAGCGTCGGCAGCTAACGCTGCAATCGACCACGTGCGTGACTGGGTGCTCGGCACGAACGGCAAGTGGGTCACGATGGGTATCCCGTCGGACGGTTCGTATGGCATTCCGGAAGACATCATCTACGGTGTGCCGGTTACGTGCGAAAACGGCGAGTACAAGCGCGTTGAAGGTCTGGCAATCGACGCGTTCTCGCGCGAAAAGATGGACGGCACGCTGAACGAGCTGCTCGAAGAGCGCGAAGGCGTTCAACATCTGCTCGGCTAAGCGCTAGATGCAGACGAACCGGAACTCCGTGGCTTTATCGCAGCGGGTTCCGGTTTTTTACGTGCGAATGCAGGTACGTCCCACGAAATTGCGGTTCACTTCGCAATTTGTCGTGCCAGTATTCGCCTCTGATTCGAACGCGCTTTGCGTCATGGCCGGCTGATCGCCGAGCAGAGCGCGTCCGAATCCGATTTACCCACCCGACCACCCAGAATCCTGACGCCGAAGATGCGCGCCCTCACACCCGCCGAAGTGCTGTTTGACGGCGAAGTGCCGCCCGCTGTGCTGCCTGCCTGCGATCACTACGCCGGCAGCGAGAAGCTGATGCTGAAATCACTGGCATTGCAGCAGCAACTCGGCCCGGTGTTCGACATCACACTCGATTGTGAAGACGGCGCGCAGGTCGGCCGCGAAGCCGAACACGCGGAGCTGGTCGCGTCGCTGCTGGGCAGCGAGCATGACCGCTTCGGCCGTGTCGGCGTGCGGATCCACGACTTCGATCACCCGCACTGGCGTGACGACGTCCGTCTCATTCTGCGGGCCGCAAAGCGAGCGCCTGCCTACATCACCCTGCCGAAGGTCCGCAACGTCCCCGATGCCGCCGAAATGGTCGCGTTCATCGAGGCGACGCGGCGTGAACTCGGCATCGCGCAGCCGGTGCCGGTGCAATTGCTGGTCGAAACGCATGGCGCGTTGACGCGCGTGTTCGATCTGGCTGCGCTCCCCGGTGTCGAGGCGTTGAGCTTCGGCCTGATGGACTTCGTTTCCGCGCACGACGGCGCGATTCCCGACACCGCCATGCGCTCGCCCGGTCAGTTCGACCACCCGCTGGTGCGGCGCGCGAAACTCGAGATTTCGGCGGCCTGCCATGCGTACGGCAAGGTGCCGTCGCATAACGTCAGCACCGAAGTACGCGACATGAGCGTGGTTGCAAACGACGCCGCCCGGGCCCGCAACGAGTTCGGCTACACGCGCATGTGGAGTATCCATCCGGCGCAGATCGAAGCGATCGTCGCTGCATTTGCTCCGCGCGACGAAGAAATCGTCACTGCTACCGAAATTCTGCTGGCTGCGCAGTCGGCGCAATGGGGGCCGACGCGCTATCACGACACGCTGCATGACCGGGCGAGCTATCGCTACTACTGGTCGGTGCTGCGTCGCGCGCAATCCACGGGTCGCGCCGTCCCGCAAGACGCTGCGCCGCTCTTCACGAAAGTGGGCACTAACGGGCAAGCCGCATGATGAGCACGATGGCCAATGCAGCAGCCGGCGTAGCGGCGCTGGTAGGCGCCCTCGCGTGGCGCCGTACAAGCGAATCAGAGCCGCGTCTCGCGCAGCAGGAAACAGACGTCGAATCCGTGGTTCAACCGGAAACAATGAGCAGGCACAAAGGAGATTGCGGGAGATGAGCGAGACGACGCAAACCGCCGGTGCACAAGGCGAGAACGAATCTAAAAGCGGGTTCAAACCGAAGAAATCCGTCGCGCTGTCCGGCGTGACGGCTGGCAACACTGCCCTTTGCACGGTCGGCAAGACCGGCAACGACCTGCACTACCGCGGCTACGACATTCTCGACATCGCCGGTGCCTGCGAATTCGAAGAGATCGCGTATCTGCTGGTCCACGAAAAGCTGCCGACGCAGGCTGA
>NZ_FPBH01000029.1 GCF_900116445.1 Paraburkholderia aspalathi | reverse complement strand
TAGTGGTCTATTAGCGTTGCCCCTGTGCGGGGCGGCACTTACTTTCTTTGCCGCCGCAAAGAAAGATAAGCAAAGAAAGCGGCTAGAAGCCCCTGCTAAGTGGGCACCGTGGTCTGCTACGGGTAGTGGTGCGACTGGAATCCGTGTTCTCGCACATTCCGCGTTAGTGACAAAGGACTCATCAGCTCCCACTCCGCACTGCGTGCGTCGCGGACGGGTATGCATGGGAAACCCGGGGCTTCGTTCAAGATCTATGGGAGCCGTCGGCTTCGCCTCGGCGAGGCGCTCTGCACTCACCTGGGAACCCTAACTTCAAATGATATGGCAGGCGCCTTGCAGTCACGGTCACGGCACGGGTGCCGTTGCCGCTGCCGTTCCAAGCACAGTCGCGATGGCGTGGAAATGATGAAGCCACGGTTTGATGACGAGACGTGAGCGTCAAAACGCAGCGGGAGGCTTTATGAACGGCTCTTCGGCGCGCGCAGCGCCGCCGGAAGTATGACGCCCTTGTCACAAGCGCATGTAGTGGCACGAACACAGATTCCAGTCGCACCACTACCATGAGCGAGCTGCGGGACCCGCTTAGCAGGGGCATCTAGCCGCTTTCTTTTGCCTACTTTTCTTTGCGGCGGCAAAGAAAAGTAGGTGCCGCCCCGCACAGGGGCAACGCTAATAGACCACTAACAAATCAAGGAAAGGCCAAAGCCCCAGGAGCACTGACAAACAAGCGCCGCGAAGGCCAAAAACCAACCCCTAATCCCGCGGCGAAGAAGCCGCCCCATGACTTAACCAATCAAGCACAGCAGTAGCATCATCATCCGCCCCCTGTCGCGCCTTAGCGACAGTCTCAGCCACATCCGCGCTAGGCACAGCGCGCCGAATCGCCACCCCAACGGCAAGAATATCAATCATGACGAGATGCAGAATCCGCGAAATCATCGACAACTGCGACTCGCGAATCTCAATGTGATCGGTCTCCAAAGCGACAGTAGCCCGCTTGGCCAGCGCCGTATTGCTCGACGTAATGGCAATTACCTTCGCCCCCGCCTGCATGGCGACATCCAGCACGCGTAGCAACTCAGGCGCACGTCCCGACTTCGACACGGCGACAATCACATCGCCCTTGCCCAGCAACGCAGCAGACGCCGCCTGCATATACAGATCGCCGTAGGCAATCGTCGGAATACCAAACCG
The DNA here is from genome assembly GCF_900116445.1 of Paraburkholderia aspalathi. Classification (GTDB taxonomy): domain Bacteria; phylum Pseudomonadota; class Gammaproteobacteria; order Burkholderiales; family Burkholderiaceae; genus Paraburkholderia; species Paraburkholderia aspalathi. The sequence goes on along the minus strand of NZ_FPBH01000029.1, from coordinate 124,921 downwards.
GAAGAACTTGTAGTGCGCATCCTGCGCGACGATATTCGAATTGCCGAGCCCGTAAAACTCGATGCGCCGCGCGCCGTTCAACAGATCAATGGCCCGCTCGACCTGGTCGAAATTCAAATGCTCGCGCAGCTGCAAAATCGCCGACACGGTGTTGTCCAGCACCTTCGCGCCGAAGTCCGTCGCGGTATCGCCCAGATGCACCTGGCTATGACTCACCGGAATCGTGCCGGTCAAACCCGTCGCCAGCTTCAGCTTGAAATCCGACAAACCCTGGCAGCCAAGCGAGCGGCAAAAGCGGATCACCGTCGGCTGGCTCACGTCGGCCTTGCGTGCGATGTCCACGATCGGATCGTTAATGATCGAACGCGGATGATTCAACGCGAGATCGGCCACGCGGCGCTCGGCCGGCGTCAACGCGTCGCGCATCTGGCGAATCCGCTCGAACACGGCCGATGAACTGCCGCCCGCGCGGTTCGACAACTGCTCCGCGAGAATCGCCGACACACCCAGAAACGCCGGGTATTCAGCGGTAATCACATAGGTCGGCACGTTCTGCAAATATGCCTCGAAGCGACCCTTCGCCTCGAACCGTTTGCGAAACGACGAACGCGCGAAGAACTCGCCAAGCCTCGGCACGACGCCGCCGCCAATGTAGATGCCGCCCAATGCGCCGAGCGTCACCGCGATATTGCCGGCGAAGGTGCCAAGAATGCCGCAGAACACGTCGACGGATTCGGCCGCGAGCGGCTCGCCTTCCATCGCGCGCTTGACGATCTCGATCGTGTCGACGTTCGCCGCCACGCGTTTCTTGTCGCGGCCCGCCAGCGCGCGGTAGATCACTTCGAGGCCGGGACCCGCCGCCACACGTTCGAACGAGACGTGCGACCACTTTTTGCGTGCGTACTGCAGCACGATGTCTTCGCGTTCGTCGGCCGGCGCGAAGGTCGCATGGCCGCCTTCGCTGCCGAGCGCGATCCAGCGGTCGTCGGCGGGAATCAGGCCGGACACGCCCATGCCGGTGCCCGGGCCGAGCAGGCCGATCACGCTGTTCGGACGGCGCGCGCCGCCGCCTACCTGTACGCGCTGCGCGTCGGTCAGGCCCGGCAGCGCCATGGCCAGCGCGGTAAAGTCGTTCACCACCAGCAACGTGTCGAAGCCCAGCGCACGGCGCGTGGCTTCGATCGAAAAGCTCCAGTCGTGATTGGTCATGCTGACCTGGTCGCCGTCGACCGGATTCGCAATCGCAATCGCCGCGTGATTCACGCGGCCGATCTTAGTGTCCTTCAGATACTTCTTGATGACTTCGGCAACGCCCGGATAGTCCGCGCACGGATAGACCTGCACCGAGCCGATTTCGCCCGGGCTGTATTCGAGCGCGAAACGCGCATTGGTGCCGCCGATGTCGGCGAGCAGCCTCGGTCCATCGGCGTGCTGGCCCGCGCCCGGAACAGCCTTAGTTTGCACACCAGTAGACATCGAGTCTCACTCCCTTGTCGTTTGCCAACTGCGAGATGGCATTTTTTTGTAGCGCAGCGGTGGCGGCATTCAGCACGTCCATCTTGCGCGGTCCTGCGATCAGCAAAAACAGGTGCTTCACTTCTTTCAGAGCGGAGAGCGACCAGCTCACACGCGCATGCGGCGCGCTGCCGGGATGCACGGCAACGAAGCGCTCGGCAGTGGTGATCGCGTAGTCCCATTCGGGCGCATCCGCGAAAATCGACGCGGTGTGGCCGTCTTCGCCCATGCCGAGAATCGCGACGTCCGGCACGGCGCTAAAGCGCGGGTCGGCGTTCAGCGCGGCAACGTGCGCGTTCAGGTCTTGTGTGGCGTCGACCAGCGGCCAGAAAGCGGCATTTTTCGCGGCGTTCTGCAACAGCGTGTCGTGCACGAGTTGCGAATTGCTCGCGCTGTCCGTTTCCGGCACCCAGCGGTCGTCGACCAGCGTCACGGCAATGCGCGCCCAGTCGAAGGATTGCGTGGACAACGTCTGCAGGAACGGACGCGGGCTGCTGCCGCCGGACACTGCAAGCATGGCCGGGCGCGCGTTGTTGGTTGACGTAGCCGTCTGTGCGGCGAGCGACGCATGTAACGCGTCGCCAACCGCCTTCGCCAACGCGTCGGATTGGGCGCGTTGATCGTCGAAAGCGTGAAGCTCGATCACTTCTCCTCCGTGCTGCTTTCTTGTTAGATCTGCGGAATGTGCCGTCCTGCTCTCACGCGATGCCTGCAAGTGGGATGACTTGCAGGCGCCTTCGTGATACCGGCGCCATTCCGTTCAGTTCGTCGGTGGGTCTCGCCGGCGCCGTGCCGTGCTTCGATCGGGATCGCGCATGGTACGACGCCGTAATTCAGTTGATTCAATTCTCTTCTTCGAGCCAGCAGGTGCCGTGCTGCGCCAACATCGCGCTCGCCGCTGCCGGCCCCCACGTACCTGCTGCATACGGCTTGGGCGGCTTGTTGGCGGTAGCCCATTCGTTGAGGATCGGTTCGACCCAACGCCACGCCGCTTCCTGCTCGTCGCGCCGCACAAACAGCGCGAGGCGGCCGTTGATGACGTCGAGCAGCAGACGTTGATACGCCTCCATTTGCCCTTCGCGGAAGAAGCGGTCGAACGCGAGGTCGAGGTGGACGCTGGCGAGGTTCATGCCTTCGCCTGGCTGCTTCGCGAGACAGTAGAGGCGAATGGTTTCGTTCGGCTGCAAACGGATCACGAGACGGTTCGCACCACCGCGCAACGCGGATGCGCCGAGTGCCGAGTGCGGCACCGCACGAAAATTCACCACGATCTCAGCGACGCGATCCGCGAGACGCTTGCCCGTGCGCAGGAAAAACGGCACACCGGCCCAGCGCCAGTTTTCGATTTCCACCTTCACCGCAACGAAGGTTTCGGTGTTGCTGTCCTGCTTCACGCCAGGCTCGGTTGCATACGCCGGCACCGCGCTGCCGCGGATCACGCCCGCATGATACTGGCCGCGCACGGCGACCTTGCCGATATCACGCGGATCGATCGGCTTCAACGCCCGCAGCACGCGCAGCTTTTCGTCACGGACCGAGTCGGAATCCATTGAATGCGGCGGTTCCATCGCGACGATGGAAAGCAGTTGCAGCAAATGGTTCTGCACCATGTCGCGCAAGGCGCCGGTGTTGTCGTAGAAGTCGCCACGCGCTTCCACGCCGAGTTCTTCCGCGATCGTGATCTGGATGCTTTCCACCCATTCGCGGCGCCACAGCGGTTCGAACAGCACATTGCCGAAGCGCAGCGCGAGCAGGTTCTGCACCGGCTCCTTACCGAGGTAGTGGTCGATCCGGTAGATCTGTTCTTCAGCGAAAATTTCACCGACTGCATCATTAATTGCGTTGGACGACTTGAGGTCGTAGCCGAGCGGCTTTTCCAGCACGATGCGCGAATTTTCGTTGAGCCCCACCGACGCCAGCGCGCGGCAGATCGGCACGAACAGCGACGGACCCGTGGCCAGATAGAACACCCGAATGCCGGGGCGGCCGCTCAAGGCGTCGCGCAGCAGCGTGAAGTCTTCGGGGTTGCCGAGATCGATCTTCACGAACTCGATACGGTCGAGGAAGCTCGCCCATGCTGTTTCATCCACACCGTTCTTCGACACGTGCGGTTTGACGTGCTCATTGACCCAGTCAATGTAGGCCGCACGATCCGCTATATGCCGCGCCACCGCGACGATCTTGCCACTGTCGGCCAGCATGCCGCCTGCACGGTGCGCTTCATACAGTGCCGGCAGAATCTTGCGCATCGACAGGTCGCCGGTTCCGCCGAAGAGAACGAAGGTGAAGCTTGAATCGGTTTGCATGTGTCTCCGTCGATATCCTGGGGCCGCCGTGGGGACCGAAAAAGGGCGACCGTAGTCCGATAAAATATTTTTTGACACTGAATTGTAGTTTAACTACAATCCAAATCAAGAGGTAGCGCTAATTCGATGAAAAAAGCGTGCGCTGTGAGGCTAGATGCGCGTTTTCCCGAATCGGCAGGCGTCCCCTGCATGTTAACGGACATTGCGTGAGAGCACGTGCCAGCATGCCCCCGGCGGTCCTTACGGAAGGCCGGAAAGCTGATCTGGCGTCAGGGTTAACGTGCAAGGCACCTCGAGTCTGCCGCGCGCGACGCGGGCAGGCAAAAATCAAAAGAGGAGACAGTCAGTTGCATCCCGAACCACTCATCTCTTGAGCTTCCAGCGGCCGGATATCGGTCCGCCGGCACATGCCTTAACGCATGCGCCCGACCGTGCTCGATCGCCCAGTGTTTTGCCTGTTTGAACCAACCACAGCACCCTGGCGACATCAGGGGCCATTTGTTTTTTGTTCAGGTGTCTGGAGGAGATAAGCAATGAAATTTCGCGCGATCATGGGCGCTTTGTGCGCCGCAGGTCTGATGTGTGGCGTCTCGGCCGTGCAAGCTGCCGAGTCGATCGAAGTGTTGCACTGGTGGACTTCGGGCGGCGAATCTAAAGCCGTCGGCGTCCTCAAGGACGACATGACGAAACAGGGTTACACGTGGAAGGACTTCGCGGTTGCTGGCGGCGCGGGTGCGGCTGCCATGACGGCACTGAAGACGCAGGTGATCTCGGGCAACGCGCCGAGCGCTGCGCAGATCAAGGGTCCGCTGATCCAGGACTGGGCTTCGCAAGGCGTGCTGGTGCCGATCGACTCGGCCGCAGCTGACTGGAAGAAGAACCTGCCGCCGGAAATCGACAAGATCATGCACGCGGACGGCCACTATGTGGCAGCACCGTTCTCGGTGCACCGCGTGAACTGGCTGTACATCAACAAGGCAGCGCTGGACAAGGCAGGCGGCAAGGTGCCGACCACGTGGCCTGAGTTCTTCGCGGTGGCCGACAAGATGAAGGCCGCGGGCATCCAGCCGATCGCGATGGGCGGTCAGCCGTGGCAAGACCTGACGCTGTGGGAAGACGTCGTGCTGTCGCAAGGCGCGGGCTTCTACAAGAAGGCGCTGGTTGATCTCGACGAGAAGACGCTGACGTCGGATCAGATGGTCGGCGTGTTCGACACGGTCCGCAAGATCCAGGGTTACTTCGACGCGGGCCGCACGGGCCGTGACTGGAACCTGGCAACGGCAATGGTCATCAACGGCAAGGCCGGCATGCAGTTCATGGGCGACTGGGCGAAGGGCGAGTTCGCCAACGCCAACAAGAAGGCGGGTTCGGACTACGTCTGCGCTGCTGTTCCGGGCACGGAAAAGTCGTACACGTTCAACGTCGACTCGTTCGTGTTCTTCCAGCAGAAGGGCGAGAAGACTGCAACGCCGGGTCAATTGGCATTGGCCAAGACGATCATGTCGCCGGAATTCCAGGAACAGTTCAGCCTGAACAAGGGTTCGATCCCGGTTCGTCTGGGCGTGTCGATGGCCAAGTTCGACGACTGCGCGAAGAAGTCGTACGCGGATGAACAAGTGGCGATCAAGTCGGGCGGCTATGTGCCTTCGCTGGCACACGGCATGGCGCAACCGGATGCAGCAGCCGGCGCGATCTCGGACGTGGTCACGAAGTTCATGAACTCGCAGCAGGATTCGAAGACCGCGGTTGCCGCGCTCGCGAAGGCTGCGAAGACCAAGTAAGTAGCGTCAAGCGAAGTAGTGCGCCTGGTCGTTCCCTTCGGGGGCGCTGGGCGCGTTCTTCGGAATGCTTGCAGCCGTTGCGTTACTTAGGGCGAGACACTTCACCCCTGGTTTCATCGAGTCACACCTATGCCGTTCCGGTCTCGCGTCTTTCGTGAGCGAGCGCCCCGGCGGTACAGTTTCAGCAGGAGTCGAGTAGTGACTGCTTCTATCAGCGGAAACGGGAAAACGTCCACCGTGACCCGCCGCACGTCGCCGATGGCGGCCCTTGCCGATCGCTGGATTCCGAAGCTGGTGCTCGCACCCAGCGTCGTGATCAGCCTGATCTTCGTATATGGTTTCATCGCTATTACCGGCTATCTGTCGCTGTCGAATTCGCGGCTGATGCCTCGTTATGAATTTGTCGGTCTCGACCGTTATCGTGAACTGTTCGATAACGATGTGTTCTGGACGTCGGCTGCCAACCTCGGCTGGTTCGGCATTCCGTTTATCGGTATCTGTATCGGCCTCGGCCTGTTCCTCGCGATCCTGCTCGATCAGCAGATCCGCAATGAAGGCGCGCTGCGCGCCGTGTTCCTGTACCCGATGGCGCTTTCGTTCATCGTGACGGGTACGGCGTGGCAATGGATCATGACGCCGAGCGTCGGCCTCGAAAAGGTGTTCCACGACTGGGGCTGGACGAGCTTCTCGTTTAGCTGGCTCGGCGACCCTGATAAGGCGATTTTCTGCGTCGTGATCGCGGCCGTGTGGCAATCCACCGGCTTCGTGATGGCGCTGTTCCTTGCGGGCCTGCGCGGTGTCGACGGTGAAATCTTCAAGGCTGCGCAAATGGACGGCGCGGGCTTGCCCACCATCTATCGCAAGATCGTGATTCCGAGCATGCGCCCGGTGTTCTTCTCCGTGCTGCTGATTCTCTGCCACATCACGATCAAGACCTTCGACCTGGTTGTCGCGTTGACCGCGGGCGGTCCGGGTACGTCTTCATCGCTGCCGGCTATTTTCATGTACACGTTTTCGTTCAATCGCGGGCAGCTGGGCGTCGGCGCGGCATCGTCGATGATGATGCTCGCCACCGTTGTGGCCGTGCTCGTGCCGCTGATGTATCTGGAATCGAGGAGCACCCGCAATGCAGCCTAAGATGACGATCAGCCGTGCCGTCATTTATGCGGCCTTGATTCTGTTCGCCCTGTATTTCCTGTTTCCGCTGTACGTGATGCTGTCCACGTCGTTCAAGGATGTCGACCAACTGCGCACCGGCAACCTGCTCACGCCGCCGACGCACTGGACCATCGACCCCTGGATCAAGGCATGGAGCGGTGCGTGTACGGGTGTGCGCTGCGACGGCATGCAGCCGTTCTTCATGAACTCCGTGCGCATGGTCATTCCGGCCGTGCTGATCTCGTCGATCATCGGCGCGTTCAACGGTTATGTGCTCACGCACTGGCGCTTCCGCGGCGCGGATCCGATCTTCACGATGATCCTGGTCGGCTGCTTCATTCCGTTCCAGGCGATCCTGCTGCCGATGGCGCGTTTCGAAGGCCTGCTCGGCCTGTCGAATTCGATCACCGGTCTGGTGGTGGTGCACGTGATCTACGGTATCGCCTTCACCACGATGTTCTTCCGCAACTTCTACGTGAGCATTCCGGCTGAACTCGTGAAGGCCGCGCGGATCGATGGTGCAGGTTTCTTCACGATCTTCACGAAGATTCTGATGCCGGTGTCGCTGCCGATTTTCATGGTGTGCCTGATCTGGCAATTCACGCAGATCTGGAATGACTTCCTGTTCGGGATTGTGTTCTCCGGTGTCGATTCGATGCCGATCACGGTGGCGCTGAACAACCTCGTGAACACCTCGACCGGCGTGAAGGAATACAACGTGGACATGGCCGGCGCGATCATCGCGGCATTGCCGACCTTGCTCGTCTACATCGTCGCCGGCCGCTATTTCGTGCGCGGTCTGACGGCGGGCGCAGTCAAGGGTTAAGCCCGGGCTAACCATACGCATCGCGGCGGCGCTTCTTCGATAGTGCGTCGCCGTCATCCGACCAGAGTTTTCAAGCTGTACCAGAGACAAGAGGATTCACAGCATGGCAAGCCTTTCCATCCGTGACGTGTACAAGACTTACCCGAACGGGGTACCGGTTCTGAAGGGTGTCAACATCGACATCGAAGACGGCCAGTTCCTGATTCTCGTTGGCGGCTCGGGCTGCGGGAAATCGACGCTGCTCAACATGATCGCCGGCCTCGAAACCGTGACCAAGGGCGAGATCCAGATCGACGGCAAGACGGTGAATAACCTCTCGCCGAAAGATCGCGACATCGCGATGGTGTTCCAGTCGTACGCGCTGTATCCGTCCATGACGGTGCGCGAGAACATCTCGTTCGGCCTGGGCATTCGCAAGGTGCCGAAGCAGGAGCAGGCGCAGATCGTCGACCGCGTGTCGAACACGCTGCAGATCACGCACCTGCTGGACCGCAAGCCGGGTCAGCTCTCCGGTGGCCAGCGTCAGCGCGTGGCCATGGGCCGTGCGCTCGCGCGCGATCCGGTGATGTTCCTGTTCGACGAACCGCTGTCGAACCTCGACGCGAAGCTGCGCATTGAAATGCGCTCGGAAATCAAGCTGCTGCATCAGCGCCTCGGCACGACGATCGTCTATGTGACGCACGATCAGATCGAAGCCATGACGCTCGGCGACCGCATCGCGGTCATGAAAGACGGCATCGTCCAGCAGTTCGGCGCACCGCAGGAAATCTACGACTCGCCGGCGAATCTGTTCGTGGCCGGCTTTATCGGCGCGCCGCCGATGAACTTCATCCAGGGCAAGCTGGTGGAGCAGGGTTCGGGCGTGGGCATCGAACTGGATACGGGCACGGCGCGCAATGTGTTGAATCTGCCGTTCGATTCGGCGAAGGTGAAGTCGCACGTTGGGCGCGAAGTGATTCTCGGCTTGCGCCCTGAGCGGATCACCGACGCACGCGGTGCGCATGGCGACCACGCGAACCTGCAGGCGATCGACGTGAAGGTCGATGTGATCGAGCCGACCGGTCCGGATACGCTGGTGTTTGCGCAGGTGAACGGCAAGCGCATTGTGAGCCGCGTGCACCCGGCTTCGAATCCGCAGCCTTTGTCGACTACGACATTGTTGTTCGATGCGTCGAAGGCGGTGTTGTTCGATCCGACTAATGAAGAGCGGATTGCCTGAGGCGAATTATTCGCTGAGCTATCCGAGTTGAAAAAAGCCCCATGCGTTGCAAGACGCATGGGGCTTTTCTTCATGTGCCGGGTGCTGTTTGCATCGGCTTGCAGCGGGTCCGCAACATGTCGCCCCTGCGACGCGACGTCAGGCGTCCTTGATGCGCAAATCCGGATTGTTCCGAGCGAGCTCGGTGACCCACTCGGTGAAGGCGCGCAGCCGTGAACTCAGATTGCGGCGATGTGCGTAGAGGATCGAAAGCGGCGTGCTGGGACTCGTGTAGTTCGTGAGAATTTCCTTGAGCGCGCCTTGCGCAATCAGATCCGCGACCATGAAGCGCGACGGCTGGATGATGCCGTGGCCGAGGGCGCTCGCGCTGATGTAGACGCTGCCGTCATTCACCGCAAGCACGCTTTTCAGCGTGACCTTGACGATCTCGCCGTCCACCTCGTACTCGAACGGAAAGGTCTTGCCGCTGCGCGCGGAAACGTAGTTGACCGCGCGATGCTCGCTGAGCTCCTCGAGCGTGGTCGGCGTGCCGTATTGCTCCAGATAGGCGGGCGACGCGCAGGTCACGATCCGCGCCTCGCCGATGCGCCGCGCGACGAGACTCGACTCTTCCGGCGTGCCCATGCGGATCACGCAATCCACGCCGTCCTGAATCAGATCGATATTGCGATCCGCCAGCCCAAGCCGCACGTCGATCTCGGGGTATTGCCGGTAGAAGTCGTCGAGCGCGGGCAGCAGCAGCGCACGGGCGAGCGTGCCGGACGTATCGACGCGAATCGTGCCGCTCGGATGCTCGCGCTTATTCGACAGCGACGATTCGGCATCGGCGACTTCGGCGAGGATGCGTACGCACCGGTCGTAGAACAGCGCGCCGTCTTCGGTGACGCTGACCTGCCGCGTCGAACGGTTCAGAAGCCGCACGCCGACGTGTTCTTCCAGAGCCTGAATGGTCCGGCTGACTTTGGCGCGGGGCAGGTCGAGCGACTCGGATACTTTGGTGAAGCTGTTCGCCTCGACCACACGCGTAAATATCTCCATCGCTTCGAAACGGTCCATGTTTTGCCTTATGAGTGATGGGCGGAAGTGGGTTTCGAAGTGAAGTGTATCGCTTGGAAATAGTGTTGGCGCGCTCTCGTGGTTAAGTTGGCCCGTGCCGGGTCCGTACGATCAATCCCGATCAGGCGCGCCAAGCGGGAACAGCGGGCGATACGGGCGGGCTTCGTCGACCGCGCGAGCGAACGATGGCCGGGCCAGCAGCCGCTTCCGGTAGGCGAGCACGTGCTCAAAAGCCGGGCCGATGCGATGCGTCCAGTCGGCGTAGAACAGGAACGGCGCGGCGCCGCAATCGGCGAGGCTGAAGGTATCGCCGGCCGCCCATTCGCGCCCGGCCATCACTTTGTCGAGCCAGCCGTAGGCCGTGTCCAGCATGCTGCGGGCCTCCGCCACGGCGCGCGGGTCATGCTCCCCCTCGGCGCGCATGCTGTCGTAGACGATCTTTTGTTGCGGCGTGGAGATGTAGTTGTCGAAGAAGCGATCCATGCTGCGCACTTCCAGCGCGGCGCGGGCATCGGCCGGCAAAAGCGGCACCGGCCCCGGGTGATACAGGCCGAGATACTCGATGATGATGCTCGCCTCCATCACGGTCCGGCTGCCGTCGACCAGCACGGGAAAGCGCTTGATCGGCCAGAGCGCGGCGAACTCAGCCATGACCTGCGGGTCGTCGTACGCGAGGAGGCGCAGTTCGAACGGCGTGCCGTTTTCGTAAAGCGCGGTCAGCACCTTCTGGCAGTAGGAGGAGAAGGGGTGGGCATAGAGCTTCAGGGTCATCGGGGTCACCTATTGCGGGTTGCGAGGCGCGCTGTGGCGCGATGACGGCCGGAGGGGCCGTTTACCTGACGACGAACGAGAGCGGTGGGAATCGACAGCCTCGCGACAACCTCACGACGACCCAGAAAATTTTAGCGGAAGACGAATGTTCATCTGCATCCGGCAAAGACCGGACGCTCGAAAAAGCCTATGCGCCGCGATTTGTTACGACAAAACGTCACAAACTTTCAAGAAAGATCGTGTAACATTTGAAAAAATTGTAAGAAATCGACGTGACCGCGACGTAGCCGGATTGCCGCCGTAGTCAGAAAGACCTCCGGGGCGTCACGCAATAAATAACGAATAACTCGACGCACGGAGCCTCTGCATGTCAACGATCACCACGTCTGTGAACAGCGCGACTGCTAACGCGCAGAACCAGGTGCAGCAAGCGGCGCAATCGATTATCAGCGGCTCCACCGGCAACTCGACGATGGACGTGGCGACTCTGGTCTCGGCCCTCGTGAATGCGAAGACGGCCGGCCAGACGGCGGCACTGAAGGCCAAACAGACTAGCGATACCACGACCTTATCCGCGTACGGCGCCCTGAGCTCCGCGTTGAACGCCTTGCAGGCAGCGATCAAGAATCTCTCGGACGGAACCACCCTGTCGACCTTCGGTGCCACCGCGAGCGGCAAAGGCATGGACCCCAAGGCAGGTCCCGGCGCGGTCGCTGGCAGCTACTCGATCGATGTCAAGCAGATCGCTGCATCGCAGAGTCTCTCGTCGGCGGCGTTCGATTCCACCGCCAAATTGGGCACCGGCAAGTTGACCATCGCAGTTGGCGGCAAGTCGATGGATGTCACGATCGACGGCACCAACAACACGCTGAGCGGTATCGCCAATGCGATCAATAAGGCGGGCAACAATCCGGGCGTCACGGCCACCATCGTGACGGGCACGGGTGGCGCCCACCTGGTGCTGCGCTCGACCACCACCGGCGCGGCCAATACGATCAACGTGTCCACCAGCGACGTTCAGAACGACACCGGCCTGTCGAGCCTCGGCGTAACCTCCACGCCGGGTGCGAACGGCGCGGCGTCCACGATCGTGTCCTCGGATACCAGCAAGGCCTGGCAACAAAGCGAGGCTGCTCAGGACGCGAAGTTCACCATCGGCGGGATTGAGGCGAGCAGCTCCACGAACGCGGTGACGGCAGCGATTTCCGGCGTTACGCTGAATCTGTCGAGCGCCGCCGTCGGCACCACGCAGACACTGACAATCGCACCGGATACCACCGCGCAGAACACCGCCATCACCAACTTCGCCAATCTTTACAACACCGTCGTCACGACCATCAACTCGCTGTCCTCGTTTGACAAGTCCTCGAAAACCGGCGGCGCGTTGCTTGGCGATTCGACGCTGACGACGATCAAGAATACGTTGGCGTCGATCGTCGGCGGGGGCGTCGGCGCGGGGTCGTCAGCGGTGGGGCTCGCTTCGATTGGCATTACGCTGAAGGGCGATCCGGCGGACGGCACGCTGGTCATCGACAGCAAGAAGCTGAGTACGTCGCTCACCAGCAGCCCGGCGCAAGTCGCCGCGTTGTTTAACTCGACCAACGGCATCGGCGCCAAGCTGAACAAGAGCATTGCCGACTTCGTGAAGACGGGCGGCATCATCGACACCCGCAGCACGGCTTTGAATGCCGACCTGAAGAGCATCACCACGCAGCAGACCACGCTCGCCAATTACAGCGCGCAGTTGACGAAGCAGTACCAGAGTCAGTTCACCGCGCTCAACACGCTGATGGCGACGATGAACAACAACTCCCAGTACCTGACGGCGCTGTTTGGCGGCTCGAAGAGTGCGGGGGCGTTGGCCACCAACAAGTAAAGCTGCTTCAAAGCGCGCGCCGCCTGATTCCGGGCGACGCGCTTTTGATGAAGCAAGCGCAGTGGAGCAAACTTAGTGAGGCAGCCGGACGTTGAACCTGAACGTCGCCAGCCTCGCGAGCAGGATGAAGGCGGTGGCGATCAACACGCTATAAACCGTATCGACGTTCATATAGTCCAGCAGCACGTATAGCCAGCACCCCACGAAAGCGCATGTCGCGTACGGCCGGGAATCACGCAAAATCAGCGGCACTTCGTTGCACAGCACGTCGCGAATCACGCCGCCGAATACGCCGGCCAATACCCCCATCATCACCGACGTGAACCACGGCATCTGCGCGTCGTGCGCGATCGACGTGCCTGAAATGCTGAACAAGCCCAGCCCGATCGCATCGGCCACCAGCAGAACCCGCTCGGAAAGCAGCCGCGACGTCATCTTCAGGAGCGTTGGCGCGAACAACGACATCACGAAGATCGCGATCAGATAGGTCTGGTGCTCGACCCAGTAAAAGGGCCGCCGCTCCAGCAGCACGTCGCGCAAGGTGCCGCCGCCGAAGGCCGTCGCGACGGCCACGAGGAAGGTGCCCACGGCGTCGAGCCGGCGGGTCCTCGCTTCGATAAAACCGGAAATCGCGTACGCGAAAATAGCCAGCGCTTCCATGATGGTCAGCGCCAGCGTCAGCCTCGGATGGATCACCGGGACTCCGTCAGGACTTGGGGGAAGCCGGCAATGCGCCCGGCTGCAACAGCACGACCACCGCACCCGCGCCGCCGTCATGCGGACGCGCCTGGCAGAACGCGATCACCTCGGACTTCTGTACGAGCCACGCGCGCACTTTGCCCTTCAATACGGGTTCTTTACCAATCGACCCGAGGCCCTTGCCGTGGATCACGCGCAAACATCGCAGGCCACGCTTCACCGACTCACGAATGAACTCGGCCAGCGCCTCGCGCGCTTCCTCGCGACGCATGCCGTGCAGATCGATTTGTGCCTGCACGATCCAATCGCCACGCCTCAGTTTGCGGACGACTTCTTGGCTCACGCCGGGACGGCAATAGGAGAGCGTTTCGTCGGTTTCGAGCAGGACCTCGGGATCGAATTCGTCGGAGATCGCTTCGTGCAGCACGGCTTCTTCGTCGAGTTTGGTTTGCACCGGCAACGGCGGCGGAGGATTGCGCGGCAAGCTGGCGCGCGGCGGGACCGCCAGCGGTGCAACCGCGCCGATCTCGCGGCGAAACAGATCGGCATCCGCTGACGCTTCGCGTTGCGCCGCTGCTGCGGCCGCACGCTCGCGTTCACGCCGTTGCGTGTCGCCCTTTAAGGCATCACGCAACGCGCCAAGGCCGGCCAGACCCGCGGCCGGTTCGATCTTCGGTTTGACTGCGGGTGCGGATACCTCGGGCGCGGGCCTGGCAACAGTTCGGGCGCGCTTCGGTTCGCTGGGGTGGGACTGATTCTTCGGCATATCGGTAATACACAGAAAAGTAGATCGATCGCGCGAATCCGACGCGAACAGGATGCAAAAAAGGCCGCCGGCTTCTCAGCCGCGGCCTTCTATCAAGCAGGCGGTCGGGCCATGCCCAGCCGCCATTTTACCGTTGCACCTGGTGTTTCTCAGATCAGCGGTCGGCTTCGGCGCTCATCACGTGCTCGCCGATCTCGTCGAGCGTTTCCAGATAACGCTGCGCGTCGAGCGCGGCCATACAGCCCGTGCCCGCGCTGGTGATCGCCTGACGATAGACGTGGTCCTGCACGTCGCCCGCTGCGAACACGCCCGGCACGCTGGTCGCCGTTGCGAAACCGTTCAGACCGCCCTTGGTGATGATGTAGCCGTTCTTCATCTCCAGCTGGCCTGCGAAAATGTCCGTGTTCGGCTTGTGGCCGATCGCGACGAAGATGCCTTGCAGCGCGATATCCGTGGTGTCGCCGGTTTGCGTGTTCTTGATACGCAGGCCGGTCACGCCGGACTGGTCGCCCGTCACTTCGTCGAGCGTGCTGTTCCACTTGATCTCGACCAGGCCTTCCTTTTCCTTCGCCAGCAAGCGGTCGATCAGGATCGGTTCGGCGCGGAACTTGTCGCGGCGATGGATCACCGTCACCTTCTTGGCGATGCCGGAAAGATAGAGGGCTTCCTCGACTGCGGTATTGCCGCCGCCGATCACGGCCACATGTTGTTGCTTGTAGAAGAAACCGTCGCATGTGGCGCAAGCCGATACGCCCTTGCCCATGAACAATTCTTCAGACGGCAGGCCGAGATACTGCGCCGATGCGCCGGTCGAGATGATCAGCGAGTCGCAGGTGTACTCACCCGAGTCGCCGATCAGGCGGATCGGCTTCTCATCCAGCTTGGCCGTATGGATGTGGTCGAAGATGATTTCGGTGTTGAAGCGCTCGGCGTGTTCCAGGAAGCGCCCCATCAGTTCCGGGCCTTGCACGCCGTTCGCATCGGCCGGCCAGTTTTCGACGTCGGTCGTAGTCATCAGCTGGCCGCCCTGGGCGAGACCCGTGACGAGCACCGGCGACAGGTTGGCGCGTGCCGCGTAGACCGCTGCCGTGTAGCCGGCGGGACCGGAACCGAGAATCAGAACTTTGGCGTGTTTCGTGGAAGTAGCGGGCATGATCGAAATCCTTTTACGGCGCCCGGCTCGCCCATGCGAGGCCGCGCGACTTGAGCTGAAACTATAGATGGGTATCAGAGCGGCATTATAAAGGGCGGCACGCCGGCCTGCTCCATGAAGCTTTCCGATCGTGGTGATAGCGTTGCCGCGGGCTTCGGCGGCCTTTCGTGTAGTCGATCGGCTAAGTTACCGTCATTTACAGCCTCGCGTGAGGCACTGCGTTTACAATAGGCCGCATCGATGGATCCGGCAGCCGGGACCGGGTCTGGAGCCGCCTTAAGCGCCGCTTCGGGCCGCGACTCCAGCGGCAATCGGCCACACAAGCAACAGGATCAATGGCAAAAGCTCCCTATTCCGCGAGCGCGCAGGCATTGCCGCACCGCATGTCGCGCCTTTTCACCGAAATCCGCTGGATCTTGCAGGTCGCGCTCGGCGTGTTCCTGCTCATGGCGCTCGTCAGCTACAGCCGGCACGATCCGAGCTGGACGCATGCCGCGCAGGTCGACCATATCGCCAACTGGGCGGGCCGCGTCGGCGCGTGGACGTCCGACATCCTGCTGCTCCTGTTCGGGCTGTCCGCCTACTGGTGGATCGTGCTGCTCGGCCGCCATATCTCCGCCAATTACCGCCGTATCACCCGTCACGAGGAACTGCAGGAAGATGCACCGCGCGATGCCGGCTGGCTCGCGGACGCGTTCGCGTTCATGCTGGTGTTGCTTGCCTGCGACGGTATCGAAGCATTGCGCATGTGGTCGCTGAAAGTGCAGTTGCCGCGGGCGCCGGGCGGCGTGATCGGCGAGGCGGTCGCGCGCGGCATATCGCATGCGCTCGGCTTCACCGGCGGCACGCTGGCCCTACTTATCGTGCTTGGCATCGGGTTGTCGCTGTATTTCCGTTTTTCGTGGCTGTCGGTGTCGGAAAAGGTCGGCGAGTCGATCATTTCGGCGGTCACGTTCGCCAAGCTGCGCCGCGAGGCCGGCCGCGACCGTAAATTGGGTGAAGCCGCCGCCGTGAAGCGTGAAGGCAAGGTCGAAAAGGGCCGCGTGCGGATCGAGGAACACGAGCCGGTCATGATCGTGCCGCCCATCGTCACGCCCGCCAAATCGGAGCGCGTCGAGAAAGAACGGCAAGTGCCGCTGTTCACGGACCTGCCGGGCGACTCCACCTTGCCGCCGATCTCGCTGCTCGACGCAGCGCCGGCCGCGCAGGAAACCATTTCAGCCGACACACTCGAATTCACCTCGCGCCTGATCGAGAAAAAGCTCAAGGACTTCGGCGTCGAAGTGAGCGTGGTCGCCGCCTATCCGGGCCCGGTCGTCACGCGTTATGAAATCGAGCCGGCTACCGGCGTGAAGGGCAGCCAGATCGTCGGTCTGGCGAAAGATCTCGCGCGTTCGCTGTCGCTGGTGTCGATTCGCGTGGTCGAAACGATTCCCGGCAAGAATTTCATGGCACTGGAGTTGCCGAATCAGCGCCGTCAGACCGTGAGTCTCTCGGAGATTCTCGGCTCGGCGGTTTATGCGGATGCGGCTTCGCCGCTCACCATGGGTCTGGGCAAGGATATCGGCGGCAAGCCGGTGTGCGCCGACCTCGCGAAAATGCCGCACTTGCTGGTGGCCGGCACGACCGGCTCGGGCAAGTCGGTGGGTATCAACGCGATGATCCTCTCGCTGCTCTACAAGGCGAGCGCCGACCAGGTCCGTATGATCCTGATCGATCCGAAGATGCTCGAAATGAGCGTCTACGAAGGCATTCCGCATCTGCTGTGTCCGGTGGTCACCGACATGCGCCAGGCGGGTCACGCGCTCAATTGGGCGGTGGCCGAAATGGAGCGCCGCTACAAGCTGATGAGCAAGCTCGGCGTGCGTAACCTCGCCGGCTACAACAACAAGATCGACGAAGCCGCCAAGCGCGACGAGAAGCTGCCGAATCCGTTCAGCCTGACGCCGGACGATCCGGAGCCGCTGTCGCGCCTGCCGAACATCGTCGTCGTGATCGACGAACTGGCCGACCTGATGATGGTGGTCGGCAAGAAGGTCGAAGAGCTGATCGCGCGGATCGCGCAGAAGGCGCGCGCGGCCGGCATTCATCTGATTCTGGCCACGCAACGTCCGTCGGTCGACGTGATTACCGGCCTGATCAAGGCCAACGTGCCGACACGCATGGCCTTCCAGGTGTCGTCGAAGATCGACTCGCGCACGATTCTCGACCAGCAGGGCGCGGAATCGCTGCTCGGTATGGGCGACATGCTGTACCTGCCGCCGGGCAGCGGTTTGCCGGTGCGGGTACACGGCGCGTTCGTGTCGGACGAAGAAGTGCATCGCGTCGTCGACAAGCTCAAGGAGCAGGGCGAGCCGAACTATATCGAGGGCATTCTCGAAGGCGGCGTGACGGGCGAGGGCGACGAAGGCTCCGCAGGCGCCGGTGGATCGGGCTCGAGCGACGGCGAGGCCGACCCGTTATACGACCAGGCGGTCGACGTGGTGCTGAAGAACCGCCGTGCGTCGATCTCGCTGGTGCAGCGGCATTTGCGCATCGGCTATAACCGCGCGGCGCGCCTGCTCGAGCAGATGGAGAACTCGGGCGTGGTGTCGGCGATGTCGTCGAACGGCAATCGAGAGATTCTTGCGCCGGCGCGGGAAGCGGAATAGGCGATCTACGCGGCTGGTCCACCGAACCAGCCGCAAAGCGCAGCGCACAAATGCCGTATAAGCCCCGCTTAAGGCTTCTTGCTTAAGCTGTGCCCCAAGGCTGAGGGCTCGTCTCCCGGCTGCGCGGTTCAAGCTAGCCGCCACGGTCACCCGGCCGCTGTCCTCAACACCCGCCGGCGTGACCGCCCAACAAATTCAATCAAGGGAGAAAACACCATGCAGCTATTCGCGCAGCAGCACGCTCGACAGAGTGCTCAACCCAACCGTGTTGGCCAACTCGCTCGCAAGATCGCACGCGGCGTCGGCAGTGTGGCAATTGGCGCGTCGATGCTCGTCGCGTCGCAGGCATTCGCGAGCGGCACCGAGCAACTGAAGGCCTTCGTCGCGCAAGTGCATTCCGCGCGCGGTACCTTCGTGCAGCAGGAAGTGCGCGCGCCGAGTAAGGCGCAGGGTGCAAGCGGCGCGAGCGGTGTGTTGTCCACCACTGGCAAGACCGGCACGTCGAGCGGCACGTTCACGTTCGCGCGCCCCGGCAAGTTCATCTGGCAATACGAGAAGCCTTATGCACAACTGCTGCAAGCCGACGGCGACAAGCTCTACGTGTACGACAAGGATCTGAACCAGGTGACGGTGCGCAGTCTTGGCGGCGCACTCGGTGCGAGCCCGGCGGCGATCCTGTTCGGCAGCAACGATCTGGACAAGAACTTCACGCTGCATGATGCAGGCGTGAAGGCCGGCATCGACTGGCTCGAACTGACGCCCAAGGCGAAAGACACGCAGTTTCAGCGCGTTGGCATCGGCTTCAAGGACGGCAATCTTGAGGCGATGGAACTGCACGACGTGTTCGGCAACGTGACGTTGCTGACGTTCTCGAACATTCAGAAGAACCCGCCGCTGCCAGCCGATGCGTTCAAGTTCACGGTGCCGAAGGGCGCGGATGTGATCAACGGTTAAGCTGCCGCAGTTTGCCTATGCAATGAAAAAGCCGCGCATCGTTTGCGCGGCTTTTTTCTTGGCGGCGCGTGCAACGCCGAACCGCTACTCATCCACTTCCAGCACCTGCACCGGGTGCGCGGCCTTCATATCGTCGATAAACGCTTCAACGATATCCGTTCGATGCTGCCGCGCCCGCGTGACCATATGGAACGCCACGCGGTACTTCATCTGTGCGGGATTCAACGCGGCCAACAAGCCCCGCTTCACGAACGGCGCCGCGAAATGCCCCGGCAAATAGCCGAGATGATGCCCCGACAACACCAGCATCGCGACCGCTTCCATGTTGTCCGCGAGGGCGGTGACATTTTGCGGCGTCGTCGAACTTTCGGCTTCGGGCAGCGGATAACTGCGCCACGCCCATTCGTGCGCCGCGGCTTCGACGGGCGGCACTTCGCCGGCAGAAGCGAACAGCGGATGCCCCTTTGCGCAATACGCGAACTGATCTTCGGCGAACACCTCGGTGTACTCGAGCGACGGCACGCGATGCCAGAAATAGCCGATGCCGATCTGAATCCGGCCGTTTAGCAGCAGTTCTTCGAGTTCGCCCGGCGAGCGCACCAGAATAGAAAACCGCACTGACTGATCGCGGGCACGAAACCGGCCGATTGCGTCGCTGATGCGCGCGCTCGCCGATACCGGTGTGTGGCCGATCATGCCAATATCGAGTGTGCCGACCAGTTTGCGGCCGACATTGCGCGCCTGCATGCCGAAAGTATCGACGGCGGACAGTAGGGCGCGGGCTGCGTCGATAAATTGCTCGCCGCGCGCGGTCAGGCTGAAGCCGCCGCGGCCGCGCTCGCACAGCCGGTAGCCGAGGCGCGTTTCCAGTGTGGCGAGTTGCGTGCTGATGGTCGACTGGCCGACGTTCAGCGTGGCCTGGGCCGGCGAGACGCCGCCGGCGTCGACGATGGCGAGGAAGACGCGGATCAGCCGCAGGTCGAGATCGGTGAGTTGGGAGAACATACGGCAGGATACATCGCTACGAATCAATGTGAAGTTTATTCTGTTCGTATTTTAACTTGCGGGAAACTGCTCAAGAATCGAGATTCGCCCGGCAAGGTGCGCTTTTTCTATTGATCCCTCGGCCGGTTGCACGTATTTGCTTACTGCCCCTCTTTTCATTGCCGAGACACGATGAATACCTCCTCTTTCATTTCCCCCGACGCCGGTGAACGGCCGCAGCCGCTGTCCGGCAACGCAATGCCACGCTGCGGCGGTATTGCGACGATGATGCGGTTGCCGAACGTCGGCTCGGCCGAAGGGTTCGACGCCTGCTTCGTCGGCGTGCCGTTCGATCTCGGCACCTCGAACCGCACCGGCGCGCGTTTCGGGTCGCGCCAGATCCGCAGCGAATCGGTGCTGCTGCGCCCGTACAACATGGCGACGCGCGCCGCGCCGTTCGATTCGCTGCGTGTGGCCGATCTCGGCGACGTCGCGATCAATCCGTACAACCTGCACGATTCGATCAAACGCATCGAAACCGCCTACGACGAAATCCTCCAGCACAACTGCAAGCCGATCACATTGGGCGGCGACCATACGATCGCGCTGCCGATCCTGCGCGCGATTCATCGCAAGCACGGCAAGGTCGGCCTGATTCACGTCGACGCGCATGCTGACGTCAACGACACGATGATGGGCGAGAAGATCGCGCACGGCACGCCGTTCCGCCGCGCGGTGGAAGAGGGCTTGCTGGATTGCGACCGCGTCGTGCAGATCGGTCTGCGTGGCACGGGTTACGCGGCTGAAGACTTCGACTGGTGCCGCGATCAGGGCTTTGAAGTCGTGCAGGCCGAGGCGTGCTGGAACCAGTCGCTGGCGCCGCTGATGGCGCGTGTGCGGGAACGCATGGGTGACGGTCCGGTGTACATCACGTTCGACATCGACGGTATCGATCCGGCGTTTGCGCCGGGTACGGGCACACCGGAAATCGCCGGTTTGACTGTGCCGCAGGCGCTGGAAATCATTCGCGGCTCGCATGGCTTGAATATCGTCGGCTGCGATCTGGTTGAGGTCGCGCCGCCGTACGATCCGTTCGGTACGACCGCGCTGCTTGGTGCGAATCTCGCGTTTGAATTGCTGTGCGTGTTGCCGGGTGTCGAGTATCGGGCGTCGAAGCGATGAGCTGACCACGATTGATGGTGCATGAAGAGAAAAGGCCTGCAAATGCAGGCCTTTTCTCTTCATTGCAGCGATGCTTGCGCGACTCAAGCGTAGGCAGTCTTCCGAGTCGATACCAGCGCCAGATAACACACCGCGCCGATCACCAGCGCGGGCAGCGTCGCGCCCAGATTCGGCAGCCATTGATTGATCGCCTGATACGCCGCGATCCCGATTGCCCACGAGATAAACGCGCTCAGATGCCAGCCGCCCGAGAAGCCGTAGCGGCCGCGCACATCGCCGAGCACGGCGGCTTCAATGCGACGCTTGCGCACGATGAAGTGATCCACCAGCACCACGCCGAACAGCGGCGCGAACACCGAGCCGATCAGCAGCAGGAAGTTCTGATACTTCGCCATCGGCACGAGCAAGGCGATCGCCGTGCACAGCGCGCCGAATGCCGCCGACAACAACGGCACGCTGCCGCGCGTCCAGAACGTGCCGGTCGAGACCGCTGCCGAGTGGATGTCGGCGAACGCGTTGTCCACTTCGTCGATCAGAATCAGCAGCAGGGCGAGGCCGCCGCCTGCTTGAGCCAGCGCGCCGGTCAGCAGCGCATCGCCACCGCCTGCCGCGAGGCCGTAGATTGCGCCGAGCGCGTAAAACCAGATGTTCGCGATGCCATAGCCGAGCAGTGTGCCGCGGAAGGTTTCGCCGGGGCGTCGGCCGAAACGCGTGTAGTCGGCGATCAGCGGTAGCCACGAGAGCGGCATCGCGACCACCAGATCGATTGCGCCGCCGAACGACATCTCGCCGGTGCCCGGACGGCGCATCAACTCGGCCAGATCGTGTTTGGCGAGCAGATTCCACGAGAGCCACGCGGCGCCCGCCAGCAGCAGCCAGATGCCCCACGTGCGCAGAAACCGCCGCACGAAAGACAGCGGGCCGCTGATGGCCAGCAGCGTCGCGAGCAAACCGAAGATCACGGTCCAGATCAGCGGCATCGAGAAACCGAAGGCCTGTTTGGCGAGCGCATCGGCGGAATCGCGCATCACGATCACCTCGAACGAGCCCCAGCCGACCAGTTGCACGGCGTTGAGCACAGCGGGCACCGAGGCGCCGCGTACCCCGAGCGTCGGCCGCAACGACGACATCGCCGCGAGTCCTGTATCCGTGCCGATCACGCCTGCCAGCGCCAGCAATACGACGCCGATCACGCTGCCGATCACGATCGCCAACAATGCATGCGGCAGCGACAGCCCCGGCACCAGCAGCGCGCCCGCCTGCGCGACCAGGAGGCCGATGCCGAGCGAGAACCAGAGCGCGAAAGCGTCGCCAGTGCGAAACGCGCGGCGCGCGTCGGGCACCGGCGTGAGCGGTGCGTAGGTGGAGCCGGCGTCGCCGACGAGTGGATCTTGTGCCATCTAATCTTGTCCCTGTTGGTGTTGCTTGTGCGTTCGGTGCTGCTTGTATGTTCGCGTGCGATGCCCGTGTTGCCGGCCAATCCGCGCGCGATGTTAGCCTGTCAGGCTGTCGGCGAGATTACTGGCCAATCGGTGCGCTCATCGCCCGAGCGTCGTCACTGTCATAATGCAGGACGTTGCCCGCACCCTTGCGTGCCGGCTTTGTTCATCCGGCAGCACGCCGCCTTCACACGGACCGCGTCCGGAAAAGCCGAGATTATCCCCAAAACGTCATGTTTGAAGAAACCCGTGTCAATGTTCCGCTCGCCGAACGCCTGCGGCCCCGCAATATCGACGAAGTGATCGGCCAGAAGCACCTGCTCGGCCCGAACAAGCCGTTGCGGGTCGCGTTCGAATCCGGCGAAGCCCATTCGATGATCCTCTGGGGGCCGCCCGGCGTCGGCAAAACCACGCTCGCGCGGCTTATGGCCGACGCGTTTCATGCGGAGTTCATCGCGTTGTCCGCGGTGCTCTCGGGCGTGAAGGATATCCGCGAAGCCGTCGAGACCGCGCAGATTCATCGCGCGAACGGGCATCAGACGCTCGTGTTCGTCGACGAAGTGCATCGCTTCAACAAGAGTCAGCAAGACGCGTTCTTGCCGCACGTCGAGTCTGGCCTGTTCGTGTTCGTCGGCGCGACGACCGAGAATCCGTCGTTCGAGGTGAATAGCGCGTTGCTCTCGCGAGCGGCTGTCTACGTGCTGAAAAGCCTCACCGACGAAGAACAGCGCGAACTGCTCGACCGCGCACAGAAAGAACTCGGCGGCCTCACGTTCACCGACGAAGCCCGCGATGCCCTGATCGGTTCCGCCGATGGCGACGGCCGTAAGCTGCTGAACAACCTGGAAATCGTCGCGCGCGCGGCGGCCCAGCAGAAGAGCACTGAAATCGACGGCGCTCTGCTCGGCAGCGCGCTCGCCGAGAATTTGCGCCGCTTTGACAAAGGCGGCGACGCATTTTACGACCAGATCAGCGCGTTGCATAAATCGGTGCGCGGCAGCAGCCCGGACGGCGCGCTGTACTGGTTCTGCCGCATGCTCGACGGCGGCGCGGACCCGCGTTATCTCGCACGGCGCATCGTGCGCATGGCATGGGAAGACATTGGCCTCGCCGACCCGCGCGCGGCGCGCATTGCGCTCGACGCGTCCGAAACCTACGAACGCCTCGGCACGCCCGAAGGCGAACTGGCGCTGGCGCAGGCGATCATCTATCTGGCGGTCGCGCCGAAGTCGAACGCGGGTTACAACGCGTACAACGAAGCGCGGCGGTTCGTGAGCAAAGACCAGTCGCGCGGTGTGCCGGTGCATCTGCGTAACGCGCCGACCAAGCTGATGAAGGAACTTGGCTACGGTCACGAATACCGCTATGCGCACGACGAACCTGACGCCTACGCCGCCGGCGAGACCTATCTGCCGGACAATATGCGCGAGCCGCATTGGTACGAGCCGACGCCGCGCGGTCTCGAAGGCAAGATCGGCGACAAGATGGCGCGTCTGGCCGAGCTCGACGCGCAGTGGCGCAGCGAGAACAAGCCGAAGAAGGGCTGAGCCTTTTCGCCCGGGCGTCTGCGGCGGTTTCAGATGCCGTGTCGCCATTCCGCACGGCCTTGACCATCTAACGCACCGGCCGCCCGCGCCGGTGCGCTAAAATCGCTGCTTCATACAACGAACACCTGCCCCATCCCATGCTCGACATCCAGCTGCTGCGCAAAGACCTCGACGGCGTCGCCAAACGCCTCGCCGACCGCGGCTATACCCTCGACGTGGCGGCCTTTGCCGCCCTCGAAGCGGAACGCCGCGACACCCAGACCCGTACCGAAGAGATGCAGGCGCGCCGCAACACCCTGTCGAAGCAGATCGGCGGGATGAAGGGGCGGGGCGAGGATACGTCGGCGCTGATGGCTGAAGTGGGCGGGATCGGCGACGAGATGAAGGCGTCGGCGGCCAAGCTCGACGATATCCAGAAGCGTCTGTCCGACCTGCTGCTCGGCGTGCCGAACCTGGCGCACGAAAGCGTGCCCGCAGGCAAGGACGAAACGGAGAACGTCGAAGTGCGCCGCTGGGGCACGCCGCGCCAGTTCGATTTCGAGGTGAAGGATCACGTCGACGTCGGTACGCCGCTCGGCCTCGATTTCGAGACCGGCGCGAAACTGTCGGGCGCGCGTTTCACGTTGCTGCGTGGACAGATTGCGCGGCTGCATCGCGCGCTGGCGCAGTTCATGATCGACACGCACACGCAGCACCACGGCTATACCGAGGTGTACACGCCGTACATCGTGAACCCGGAGATTCTGTACGGCACCGGCCAACTGCCGAAATTCGCCGACGACATGTTCCGCGTCGAGAAGGGCGGTGACGAGAACACGGTCACGCAATACCTGATTTCGACGTCGGAAATTTCGCTGACGAACACGGTGCGCGACAGCATCGTCGAAGCGGACACGTTGCCGATCAAGCTGACCGCGCATT
Source organism: Paraburkholderia aspalathi (assembly GCF_900116445.1). Lineage (GTDB taxonomy): Bacteria > Pseudomonadota > Gammaproteobacteria > Burkholderiales > Burkholderiaceae > Paraburkholderia > Paraburkholderia aspalathi. The sequence continues at coordinate 100,117 of NZ_FPBH01000029.1, read as the reverse complement.
CGCCGTGCTTCCGTTCGGAAGCGGGCTCGTATGGCCGCGACACGCGTGGGCTGATCCGCCAGCATCAGTTCGACAAGGTCGAGATGGTGCAGATCGTCGCGCCGGAAACGTCGTATGACGCGCTGGAGCAGATGGTCGGCCACGCTGAGGCGATTCTGCAGAAGCTTGAGCTGCCGTACCGCGTGATTACGCTGTGCACGGGCGACATGGGTTTCTCGGCTGCCAAGACGTATGACCTGGAGGTGTGGGTGCCTGCGCAGAATACGTATCGCGAGATCTCGAGCTGCTCGAACACGGAGTCGTTCCAGGCTCGCCGGATGCAGGCGCGTTTCCGCAATGCGCAGGGCAAGCCGGAGCTGGTGCATACGCTGAACGGTTCGGGTCTGGCGGTTGGCCGCACGCTCGTGGCAGTGCTGGAGAATTTCCAGAACGCGGATGGTTCGGTGACGGTGCCGGTGGCGCTGCGTCCTTACCTCGGTGGGGTGGAGCGGCTGGAAGTGCCGGCGGCTTGATTGGCGCCGGGCTGATGCAGCGGTTAAGGCCGCTGCCGATTGCCAAGTCCCTTTGAAGTTTTTTGGCCGAGGGGCTTGGAAATCGGATTCAGCTGTTCTATAATCTTTCTCTCCCAAGCAACGACCCGCTTGGATCTGACGAGATGGCAACTAAGTAGCCTAGTTGCTGTGAGTTGGAAGACCCGGAAAGGTGGCAGAGTGGTCGAATGCGCTGGACTCGAAATCCAGTGTACCTTTAGGGGTACCGTGAGTTCGAATCTCACCCTTTCCGCCAGAATTAATCAAAAAACCCCGTAAAGTCAAAGACTTGCGGGGTTTTTTGTTTTTGTGCCCACAAATCGACTATCAAGTGCTCGTCCTCGCCGTCGCGCTGGATAAGCAAAGACCGGCGTGAAACTCGTTGGTGATCAGCTGGTCCGCTGAACCAAAAGTTAGCGCAGACGGCGGTAAGCGGTGGTTTTCATTAACCGTTAAAAGCCTTGTGTCCACGGCCTTCATTCTTCTTGCCTTTGTTCTCGGTTAGTCAACCGAAATTACCGTCAACCGCTCCGCCTCGATAGTAGTCCGACCAGCCAAATTTTACCCAAAGAACTTTCTTCAACTTGTTTTTCGGTTTATTAGGTTGCGCCGGTCTGGCGTGATTTGGCTCGCAACTGGCCCAGTTCGGCCGCTGCCACCAGCTCTTCGTGCTACTAGTGCAAATCAGACGGGCCGTTAAATCAGTTCAAGAATCTGCTCGACCCGGTCGTCAACGGCGTGATCTTCGTCGAATCGCAATACGCGGCAGAGCCGCATTTCCAGCTAGGCTTCGTGCCGCGCTCGGCTTCGACTAGCCGATTCAATTGCCTTTGTCGTGGACATTCGGTGGAATCTTGATCGTCTTCGCGTAATCGTTGTTGACGTGGATTTTCAATAATTCAACCTTGTACCCATATCCAATCAATAGCTTTCGGGTATTGTTCAGATTGACCCTTGAAAAGAACGGCAGGTGCAGCTTGTCGCCAGTGGCTTCGCTGACGATGGCGTAGACAATCGTGAATTCATCTTGTGCTGGTCGCTTATCTATCTGGATCAATTCCTTGTGAGGCAGGTCTAGTCGATCACGAGTCTTCCTCCTGAAGTCGGCGTCGATCTGGATAAGTTGACCAGAGACGAAGCCTTGCGCGAACAAGTGGCTCAACACGCTCGACTTGCTGTATAGCTTGACATGAATGAATTCGCGATTGATGGATAGCAGGTCGCATATCTCCACCTGCCCATGGCCGCCGCCATGCATGACCTTCTTTTTGTCGTCCAGCAACGCATAGACTGCTGGCTCAGCAGTTGCCACCATCGCGTTGTATGCTCCCTCGCCGTCACCATTGTATTCTGGCAGCTTGAGACTGGAAGACGGGATTGTGGAGAATTCAGCGTCGGTTCTGGTAACAAAGTCGACCGAGACATTGAACCATTTTCCGTCGTTCAGAATGTACTTTGCACCGGATAAGTCGATTTCCGCGTACAGACACTTGAAGATCGACCACGACTTGAATACCTTCCTATGATCGGCGTCAGCGCAATGCACGTCTCTCGAACGTAACAGATCAAGCGTGAGTTGTGTTCCGGGTTTTACTGTAGAAAGGAACCCCTTAAGCGTGATGTCTGGATGAATCTCCTTAGCACCGTGCGTGTACATAAATCCCTTGACCATCGTCCAGTCGATGATTTCCGGAATCGAAAGCCAAACGTCATCGGTTTGAGCTGCGGCAAGTTTTGCATTGAGCGCAACCTCCAAGGCATCCGTGAGCACTGAATTCTTTACCATTGCCATGTTGTTGACCCACTGGTAATCGTCCGCGCTCAACTGAGCTTCGAACTTTTTCCTGTACTCATCAAGCAGGAAGGGCAAATCGGCCAGGTCCATTTTCACTGAGACCGACAGGGAATCGCTTCCAGTCATGCGGTTGCCGAGTGCGTAGTTCAATGGGGCGCCTACTATCGCCTTCAACATGTCCTGTTCAACGTTTAGGCCAAACTGGTCAGGGGTTGTTTCCTGTCCTGACTGAATACGTGTATGGCTTTGGATAGCATCGAGCGACTGCACGTCAACGCATCGAAAGCTTTTCGGGTCCACCGAATTGAGAGCACATAGCAACCCGAAGCGCTCTTCCCACACTTCATCTCGAAGCAGGAATCGTCCGCCCTGACCGAAAGCCAGCGCGAAACATCTATCTCCTACTGTGAGAAAGAAAATTGCGCTTACGCCGGGTACGGCGAGGGAATCGAGGTTCACATACCCTTGGAAAAGCGATGCCCACTTTGGGGGCTTCGGTGCTGTCCTTTTCACGAAGAGGTGACCCACACCGTATCCGGTAATTGGTATTTCGACAGGTGGTTGGCACGCGCTCGTATCGACTACCTGCTCGACAGTGGTGTACTGAGGCTTAGCGAGGTAGACATTCAGGTGATTTACTTTCTTCTCGTTGTTCATTTGCCCCTAACCTTCAGAATGACTTTCTGCTCGTCATTGGCGGATGACTATATCGACGGCCTATTTATGTTCATCGATGGTCAGTGCGGTCCTGCTAATCGGACGGTGTTGCTATCGATCTAGTTTCGACGGCTCGGACTCCGGCAGCCCGGTCAGTGAAGCGAACCATCATCTAGAGGCTGGTCCGACTACCAACGCCGGTTTAGTCTGACTCCAATCGGTACATCCGCGTGACTGCCCATCTCGGATTATTGCGTTATGCATATTGGATAAATCGGGGGTGATTCGGCTTGAGTCTCGCTGGAGCTCTCTAATCGTCGTTACAGTTGATCACATTTAACACCTTATGGATGTACCGGTAGCTTTAATATGAGGTAAATTCCGAAAGCATTCAAATGCTGACAAGGTCAGCAGGGATGCAAACTCGGGAAACCGTTCCCGCGAGAGAAGAGTGCGTGAGCCGCCAGCGCTCACCCGAATTAGATGGATATCGCATGAATATGACCGATCTGGTTCAGGCCATCCGGGGTGGCCTGATTCAGCAGGACCGGCTGCTGAAAACCGACATCCCGTCGTTACCAAACGATACGTTAGTACCGCATCGGGCCGTTACCTCCGCCGAGCTAGGCCGCGACTTCAGTGTCGCGCTCGATATGTTGTCCGCAGCGGGCGATATCGAACTCAAAAAGCTTATCGCGCAGCCGATGACCCTGTGGATTCAGCAGGCAGACAAGTCGTACGTGCCTGTTAACGGTTACATTCACACTGCCCGGCGGCTCGGTGCGAACGGGAGTCTGACCAGTTACCAGATGACCTTCGCGTCGTGGATGTATTTCCTCAAGTTCCGCAGCGATATGCGAAACTGGCAGGACAAATCGGCTGACGAAATCATCACCGATGTATTCAACGAGCACCCGCAGGCAAAAGGGTATTTCCAGTTCGCGCTTTCGCAGCCATTGCCGCAGCGCTCGTACTGTCGGCAAAGCGAATCAGATTGGAATTTCGTGCATCGCCTGATGGAGGACGAAGGGCTTTTCGGCTTCTGGCAGCACAGCAAGGATGGCAAGTCTCATACGCTTGTCATTACCGACGATATTTATACTCTGGACAAGATGTCGCCGGAGACGGTTGACTTTTACCGGTCGGGCATAGCCAGCGAGGCTAACGCATTCACGCAGTGGGCGTCGTCGCGTACGCTACAAAGCTCGCTCCACACAACCCGTACGTTTGACTACAAATCCCCGTCTGCGCCGTTCAACCCTAAAGGCACGGTGTTGCCGACACGGGCGGATCAGGGAAATCTCCCCGAGCAAGCTGAGGTGTACACCTATACCGGAGCGTATACCTATGCCGCGCAGGATCGGGGCGAGCATCTTTCAAAAATCCGCCTCGAAGAATGGGAATCGCGAGCCAAGCGGTTCCATGGCGCAGGTGGCGTGCGCGGGATCGATGCCGGGCTGCGCTTTGTTCTGGTCAACCATCCTGAGCATGACCGTGACCCGGCCAGCCAGCGTGAATTTGCTGCCATCAAAGTTTCTCGCTACATCGAGAACAACCTCCCCTTGTCGGCGAGTGAGTCGAGCTTTCCTCACAGCCTGAAGAATCAGTTGACGCATGCCAAGGCCGCCAGCTCGGACGGAAATTCGTCGACGATTCGTCACGCGGACGGAAGCGAGGGCTTTTATCTGGTCGAGGTTGAAGCTCAGCGCGTGAGCGTGCCATATCGCAGTCCGTTCGAGCACCGGAAGCCAGAGATGCAGCTTGAAACGGCGATCGTTGTCGGTCCGAGTGGCGAAGAGGTCTATACGGACGAACTGAACCGGGTCAAGGTCATCTTCATGTGGGACCGCCTGAATCCCGGCGATGAGCGTGCGTCTTGTTGGGTGCGTGTCGCGCAGTCGGACACCGGTGGCGGCTACGGAGGCGTCCATATTCCGAGAGTCGGGGAGGAAGTCATCGTCGGCTACGTGGGCGGAGATTGCGATAGGCCGCTCGTTTTGCATCGGGTCTATAACGGCTCGGTGAAACCTCAATGGCACTCGAACGGCATCCTGTCCGGGTATCGCTCCAAGGAATACTCCGGCGCAGGTTTCAATGAGATGGTTCTGGATGACGCGACGGGGCAGAATCGCGCGCGACTGTTCAGCAGCAGCGCGAACAGCCTGCTCCATCTGGGCTATCTGATAGACCAGAGTGGTAATACGCGCGGCTCGTATCTGGGAAGCGGGTTTGACCTGAGAACCGATTCATATGGCGCAGTGCGTGCGAACAAGGGACTCTATGTAACGACGCACACCACATCGGCGGGTAGCCAACCCTTCGACTCGTCGAACACGCAGCAACAGCTGGCACGTGCGGAAAACGTCGTTAAGGGGTTGTCGGATGCGAGCAAACAGCGTAACGCTGAAAGCCTGCAGCCGGGATACGATTCGCTCACCGAGTACACGGATGCGACAAAACATTCAGTGTCGGGTCAATCAACGGGAGGCCGCACAGCAGGCGGTGGCACGGGAAGCGCGAACACCTTCAGCGAGCCGCTTATGCTGTTCGGCAGCCCATCCGGAATCGGTATTTCGACCGAAAAATCTGCCCGGATCACCGCCGATCGACACCTGAACTTCGTAAGTGGCGAGAGCACGTATTTCGCTGCGGGCAAATCGCTCGTCGCGAGTGTGGCTGAGAAGATCAGCCTGTTCGTCCAAAGCGCCGGGATGAAACTGTTCGCCGGGAATGGGAAGGTGGAGATTCAGGCGCAAAGCGATGGAATGGACCTGTTCGCAGAGAAGCAGCTCCACATATCGAGCGCCGGACAGGATGTCCTCGTCGCTGCCAAACAGAAGGTCGTCGTGACGAGCGGCGGTGCGAGCATCACGATTGAGAACGGCAATGTGGAAATCCGTTGTCCTGGAAAATTTACGGTGAAAGCTGCCTCACACTCGTTTGAAGGTCCGGCGAGCGGCGATACGCCGTTGCCTGCGCTGCCGCAGGGTGACCTGAAAATCAAGAACGTCTATAACCTGTCGCGATAACAATGATTATCAGCCCACCCTTTCTGCCCGCTGCGGGCGCGACTTCCAGTAACGCCGATGCTCCTGATCCGATGATGGATGCTGTCGATCAGTTTGAACTGGCGCACGGCATCTATCCGATCGCCTTTGACAGGCGCTGGCATCCCGGCATCCATCTGATGCCCGGGACTCAAAACGAGCGCGTGCGCGCCATCGCCGACGGCGAGGTTGTAGCTTACCGAGTTACCCAGCAAGCCGTTGATGGCGGTGAGGGGGCGTTGGACAGCAACACAGGATTTGTCTTGCTCAAGCATGCGACCGAAACCGGTGACGGTCGATCAATCACCTTCTATTCGCTGTACATGCACTTGATGGAACTGGACGGCTATACCGGTCTTGGTGTTCAAGTCAATTCATTGCCTGAATTTCTAAGGACGCCGACGCCTGAGGAAGGGCAGGCGGGCGGCGGGAAAAAAATCCACCGGAAAGATGTGCTGGGACTGCCGGGTCGTTGCCACGGCCAACGGCACATCCATTTTGAAATCTTCATGCTACCGAGCGATTTCAATGCGTTCTTCGCCAGCACTCAGCTCGATAACAAGCAACCGGCGACGCCGACGCATAAGGATTGTTGGGGACACACCTACTACATTATTCCTGCCGGTCAGACTTTTCTCGCCAAGCCAACCGGTACCGACGCGCACAACAAGCTGCGTGGCGTCGCAATAACTACGTTGCAAGGCGGGTCGAATGACGGCTATCCCTTGCACGTCGAGACGTGGTTTCACCACGGAAACAAGTACACCAATACCTGGAAAGTGAATCAGGATGGTTCAAGAACGTTGTTCACGCCCCAACCCGTCAAGGAAGCCGGTTACGAATACGATCTTTTTACGCGGGCATCGAATCTCTATCCGGACTGCCCGAGTGACGGCTATGAACTGCTGCGTTTCGGAAGGATTCTGTCAGATCAGCCGACGTTACAGGACGGTGAGACTAACACCCCGCCCGGTCCTGCACCCGGGCTGAGCGGCAATCCACATCCTATGACTCAGGCGAACCCTTGTGTCACGTGGATGCGGATCACTTGTGCCGAGGGACAGGAGGGTTATCTTGACGTTAATGGCAGCAATATCGTAAAGCTGTCCGATGCTGATTTTCCATACCTCACTGGCTGGACGAAGATCAGCGAGGACAATACACCCTATAGCGACGACGGGATGTGCGACATCGATGAACTGGTGAAAATTATCGGTGAGACTGCGCCGCAACCACCTGGCGCGAAGGAGTATGAGGATGAAGATGCGCTAAGCAACTATGTGAAGGGCAACAATTCTGTTCGGACGACGCTAAGAGGTTTCATATGCGAGGCTCCGACAGAGTGGAATAGCGCTCACAACGACACACGCTACGCGAAGCTAAATGAGGCGGATGGCTTCTATGGCAAGCAGAAGGACGCGAACCCTACGGGCTACAGTGATTTTCTGAAATTGCTGGCGAAATTCCAGTTCTGGGACAAGACCGGCATCGCCGATAACAAGCTCTGGTTTTTCCACCCGCTGCAGTTCATTCGCCATTTCAGAAAATGTGGATGGCTAGGCATGAAGGAGTTCGAGCAAATATATTCAGACGCCCGGTATAGCCCGCACAAACGTCCTCATGCGCCTCAGCTTCGCTCGACGTATCTAACGCCTTTGAACTGTGCCGTGCGTAAGTACGGGTTGACGTCGCCTACAAGACTTGCGCATTTCCTTGGCCAAGGCGCTGTTGAAAGCGGGTGGCTCGGCTCTATGCAAGAGACAAGCATGCTCGGACATCTTGATGCTATAGGGTTTCACGGAACATCTGAGAATCCGGCGTCAACGGCCGCCGAATCAGGCCTGGGCCATTGGTATGGCGCTATTCCCGCCGAGGATGACGCTTGGTTCCGCTCCAAAAAATACAACAGTCATGGGGGGCTGATTACGGGGTCGTACGATTGGAAGCTGGGCAACTGCGATCGCGAAGATGCGCAGAAGTTTCGTGGACGGGGATTTAAGCAGTTGACCGGTCGCAGCAACTATGCAGATTACTGGCTATTTCGAGGATGGCTGAAGAAAACTGATTTTTCTCCGCATTGGTGGGATGACCCGGCTTATCACGGACACAACAGAAGCGGCATGACCCGGCAACCTGCGATAATTGACAATCCGCAGCACGTAGCCTTGCCTGAAAATTGCGTCGACAGTGGTGGGTTTTATTTGCGTTGCGAAAGACCGAACGTAGCAAAGGAGATTGATGCAGACAGTTCAGAGGCAGCTGAAACCGAAGAGCTGAAACGCGCGGAGTTCGCAATTTCGCAGAAGGTTACGAGAGCGATAAATGGTGCCTTACTGGCAGATAGAGAGCGATGGGAGGATACACGTGCAGCTAAGAAAATTTTGTCTTAAAGTTCAGTTCCAGATGGTTTGCGTTGCAATGTTGGCGGTTGTTGTGCCTACAGCTTACGCGGACGATAGCTTTACGATTGCAGGTAAATCTATAAACGCTGTAATAGATGGACAAAGCAGGCAGTGCGCGCTGGACATCACGCCCTCGTACGCCGTTGAAAGTGCTGACGGAGGCGCGCTCATGGTGTCGGAGCGTGGATACGTGGTTGTCTCCGATCTCAAAGTCTGCCGATCGGGTGCCCCTGTCCACGTGAGTGAAATTCCTAACGGCGTTGGCTTCTTGTCCGATATCAACGTCGCCAAAGGGGTGTACGTCGCACTCGACTTTGTTAGCACTCAACCCACCCTGTACCTTGCAACTGTCGCTAAGATCGGCAGCAAGAAGAATATGGTTACCTTGGGCGGCGCCTATACCGGTGGGAAGGGAGTTAGCCAATTGAAGCGGGCGGCGTTTTCCGCCTCGGGCGACGCTGGATCATCAGTCATTTCACCTGACGGCCGCTACGTTGCGCCCAATGGCCAGCTCGACTGTGGCGAAGACGCTTATCCGGGGGTGTGGGATATTCAGAAAAACAAACGGGTTGCAATGGACGGCGATGCGTGTAACGCCCTGTTTACACGAGAGAAATAGCTGACTGCTGAACCGCGCGCACTTCCGCGGCTATGCGGCCACAAGAAATGGGAAGCGACACCGTCACTCCAGAAGCTAGGGGCTGCCGGTGGGCGGCGAGTCAGCCAGGCATCGCAGGAGCAATGTGAAACGATATCTGATACTTGATGGCGATCAGACAACGACAGCTGGAACAATTCACGCAAAGGACACCGCGCTAGGCTTGAACGGTCGGTATGTTGCGCATGAAGGCGACGAAGTGTCGTGTCCGGCTTGCAGTTCCACGGGCACGATCAGTTGCGACGGGCCACGATTACCGATGAATGGACCGGACAACCGGCGCACAGCGCTAAGCGATGATCTCTGTATCTGCAAATGTAGTCCGCCGCCGAAACTGGTAGCTTCGCAGCAGTCGGCGGCGATCGAGGTATGACCGCGCGACGGTCAAGTCCACCAGCCGTGCTGGAGGGGCTCGAGGCACATCGAAGGTATTACTCGCCCCTTGCACTTTAGAAACCATAAGGTTGAATGCTTACAAAAGCTATCTTCGCGGTTGTCCTTTTCGTGCTGTCTCTGGCCGCGCATGCCGAAGTGACGAGCGAGACGTTTTGCTTCAGTTCCGGTGGTGCCAAATCGGTCAACTTCGAGATGCGCACATATTACGATTCGTCCAGCAAGTTCTCGTCCGGATTCGTCAAGTACCAGACCGCGAAGCAGCCAATCCCGCTTGTGCTCGCCAATTCGGCCGGCGAAACGATCGATAAGAATGCGCCTGACCAGGAAAGCACGACATGGATCGAGGTATTCAACGGACAAGTAACCGGCGAATACGAAATGGTTACTCAAGGAACCGGTGTGTCCTCTATGGCCTACACCAGCAAGAAGATAAATCCAAAGATTGGATTCCTGCTTAATACCGGTGCAATGGCGCAAGGCGGCTGCAAGTGGTAACTGGCCTAATATGCCGACTAGGCATGAGCCAGCGGAAAACGGATTCACCACCATGAAGCGTTACGCGATTTTGGACGGAGACAGGACCATGGCCAGTGGTACGGTGCTCGGCAGCTCGACCACGCCCGAACTGAGTGGCCGGAGCATCGCATACGAGAACGATGACGTATCGTGTCCGGCGTGCGGTTCGACAGGCATGATTCAGTGCGATGGACCCGACTCCCGATGACGGGGCCGGACAGGCGACACGTGGCGATGAGCAATGACCTCTGGGTCTGCAAATGCAATCCACCGCCGAAGCTTGTTGCTTCTCGGCAGTCCATGTCGGTCGGCGCCTGAGGTTCCATTCCATCCGTAACTGGTGCCCCACACAGTCTGTATGACAACTGGCAACGATCGTGTCGCAAGAGTTCGCACCTATCTCACAGCGGAGGGATTTACCCTGCTGCTGCGTCAGCGCGTATTGGCGCTGCACTCCGGTGGCCACATTCAAGGGACCAACGATCCGAAACTCCTGCCAGACGAATTTGGCAACCGGCAGGACTTGATGAAAACCAACAGTGACGCGAAGGAATGGTCAGCCGATGATTGGTTTCCTGCTGCCGTTTGAAGATCACCGCTCGACCACCACGCTGTACGGCATGATCTCTGCGCCGTCGGCAAGCGGTACCGCCGTCTAACCGGACCTCGCGTGAAAGCACTTCTCAATGTGTTGCGTATTGCCGCCGCTGCCTTGCTGCTGCTGGTAGCCCCGGCCCATGCCGGCGCCCTAACCTCTCTCGGTAACAAGCTGGCGACTACCATGTCTGACTTGCCACGTTACGAAAAACTGCCGCTCTTCGATCCGCATCGCAAAGACTTCACCTGCGTGTATCAGGCGCAACGGGGACCCGCACCCGATCCGCAAGCTGAGATGTGGTTTCAGCAGGCACTGGCGATGGATGATCCGAATTTGCCGATCGATAGAATCGACTATGCGAAGGTCTATCAGCTCTATTTGCAGGCAGCAGATCGAAACCACTGGAAGGCGATGCTGAATCTCGCTTCATTGATCTTGAGCAAGCGCCCCGGCATACCGGAACAAGATCCCGAAGCCGCAATCCAATCGGTCGAGAAAGCAATGAAGCTGGGCATTCCTGATGCCTACGACCGAATGGGCGTGTATCACCTCAACAAGCTGGTCAAGGGAGGTGACGCCACGAGTGCCTACGCCTTCTTCCAGCGAGCGGCAGATATGGGAAGCCCAGCGGCAATGGCGTTCCTTGGCGACAAACTGTCCGGCACGTACGATGACCCCGAGGGTGAGTTCTGGGGCAATGTTCCTGTGGCCGTCAAGATGTTGGAGTGCGCCTTTGCACAAGGATATGGTCCCGCAGCATACGATCTGGGATTCATTTACAAGAGATCCAATACGGTAGAGGCAAAGACCCGCGCGCTTCAGGTTTTTCACGAAGGCGTGAAACGCGGATGCGAAAAGTGTGCGAGCAAGTTATCGGTCGAATTCAACGGCATGTATCTCACCGACGGTACCAACATCGTCGGGCATGTAGACAAGGCACGTGCTCAGCGATACAGCAAGATCCGCGATGTCCTGAAGCTCTATGACGGGCGACTGAAACTGCCAAACCTCGACAAGGTGCTTCCGCTGCCACCTGCGCCGTTACCCAAGTGGGACGGCAACGTACAGACACTCATCGACGGCGCGAAGGCTGTAGCACCGCCGCCCCAAAGCCATGTTGCCAGCGATCATCCGATGGCCGTGCTGTACAACCGGTGGGATCAACAGGCGTTCGTCGAGAAAGATCACGCGTTTCCGCATCCTGGTGAGCGTTTCATCGACGCGGCGATCGCCGATGTGCAATGGACGTATCTTGGCAGTCCGAACGCGGAAACTGGCATGCCCGGTATACGCGAGATCGGTTTGTGATTAAGTCTGATCGGCAGGCCGTAGCACCGGCCAAAGTTGGAGAAAGCTGATGGCTCGTCAGGTCATTGTGGTTGGCGATACGCTGGCCCCACACGGAGGTACCGTTACGACCGGTTCGAATGCCGACATCGTGGACGGCAAACCGATTGCCCGCAAGGGCGATACGGTCGAGTGCAAGGAGCACGGCACCCAGACGATCGAGGAAGGTGACGGGAACAGCATGTTCGGCGGTGCTCCGGTTGCACTGCACGGGCATCATGCGACGTGCGGCTGCACGCTGGTGAGTCGCTGTTCGACGGTTACCATGCCTTGACCTCGGGCGCGGTGGCGAGAAGTAGGGCAACGATTTGTTCGATTGCGTCCAGCCTAATAGGCATCGCTTCGCGCTTGTGCGGTTGGACGCCGTAATCCTCGTTCGAGGAATTGACGCTCGATGGCGCTCCCACGAGGGCCACCGAAGCATCCTTAACGTACGTTCTTGCCGATCTGCGGTCGTCGGAATCGTGATGATGGCGACCAAAGCCGCCATCATCTACTTAGTGCATCGTTTCACTGGCAGGCGCGAGGCTGAGAGCGACAGCCTTGGCTTTGTCATCATGTGAACAACAAGCCACTATGTGTCCCGTCAGCATGCCCCGATACAAGTCCACATCGAGCTTTGCCCGTCGCTTCGACTGACAAGCAATGCCTTCCAATGCCTCGACCAACTGCGCATTGTCTTCGGGTGACCAGCCGCCGGTCCGGACCGACTGCGCAATCGCCGCCAACCGTCCAAACTGCTGCACATAGAAATCCCCAGCGCTGGCCGCTGCATCGAGCAACCCTTCGATGAACTCATCGCGCGTACGAGGTTTGGAAAAAGAAGAGGGGGTATTCGAAGTCATAAAAGCGCTCCTGGTAGGTAGTCCAAAAGCACCCGCATCCGCTGTCAAACGGGTGAGCGGGCACAAGACGAAGTTGACAGACCGACACCTACCCCTGCCGGCAGACCCCGAAGGGTCTCCTCGCCAAGGCCCGCCCATAGACGTGCGAAGGCAACACACATGAAAAAGCCGCGTCGCGCGGCTATGTGCGGGGTAGGTGTGATTCGGGCTGTCAAACCCGGCCACCCTTGTCTAGGCGGCACCCAAAAGTATAAATCACCGCACCCAACTGGAGGCCAACCACCCAGGCAAATCGGTATCTTCTTCACGCCCTAAGTCCGCCACATTTGCATCCATCGTTGCGGTTCATTGATACGCAAGTGAGACTGCGCGCATCACGACCGGACGAGGCAACATTTCTCTCGCCCCGACATTGGCGATCGGACGACATCTCGTTTACCCGCAAGTCTCGGCTCAGAAGCCATGCCAAACAGAAAGCGTCGCGCCCGTATCGTGCGAATGGAAAACTGCCACACGTGCAGTTCCAGAAAACACCCAATCGTTGACGGTCAACGACAGCCTTCGCTGCGGTTGTGCACCGAGCGTTAAAGTCGTGTTCGGCAACTGGGCTATCGAGAGTTGCGGCGCCAACGACGGACCCAGATTGAGATAACTCGACGTCTGCTGCGGTGCCGCCTCAGGCGTTGGCGTCGCAACGCTCCCAGCGCCAAATCGGAATTCGCGGATCGCCTGCGTACTATAGAAATTATCGACTTGCGCGTAAAACGGCTTTCCCTGGTCCGACTGATATTCCATTTCATAGCGATGCAAATACCGCTGCGGTTCCGGAATGGGTGGAACAACCGTCTCGGGCAGAGGCGCGATGTTCGCAACGGTCATCGCTTCGGGCAGGTCGGTGGCAAGGCCACCCGCGAACGCATATCCGTTCAGAACAAGGAATATTGCGCCGACAATCCTTTCGTTCAGGCAGGTCATGGCCGTGCCTCCAATGAAGGAATTGAAACGTCACGCTACCGACTGCTATGCCTGAATTGACCGCCGACCGCCCCTGCAATCTCGCTTTTATCAACACATTGTAGTCAGCCCTTCGCGTCTGGCTAGCAATGTATGCAGCATCACCGTGCTCCGGAGATTGATGAGGGGCACAGTACGGCCTGGCGCGCGAGCCAGCCACGCCGGCACCTTGAACACTTTGGATATGAAACGTTAATTTGAGTCGATCGTCATTCGTTCTCTTTATCCCGGCTGTCGCTGGCCAGGGGATCATTTGATCGTTGCGCCCCCCGCATTGCCCGTTTGATTGCGCTGCGAGGCCTTCTTCACCACCCAACTTTGCTCCGTCCAAAACGATGCAAAAAATGAGCACAGCACCGAATTTATGCGATTCACATAATGGACATGTACGTTCTCGGGTCGCAAGAACGAATTCACTTACCGCGGACGCACAAATTGAAAGCAATTAGAAAATAATCCGATGCTTGTTTGTCATAAATTATTTCCGCCTGAATTCGACATGCGCAGCCATTGCCCACTTGGCCGATTCGCGTTCGTGACCCGTCGAATTATGGTGAAAAAGAAGTGGCACTTCCCGAGTCGCCTGAGTGCCTGTAAAGTCATACAGCGTTTTCGCGTCGAGCCTAAAAACACAGACGCCAAACACATAGCCACAACGATGTCCCGAACAGTTTGCAAGACCAGTTTTGTAAAACAGGCTTCAAAAGGGGATTCACATGTCAGTCGGCAATTCGGTCGTTGACACGACCAAAAGCAGCACGAAATACAAAGTCATCAAGTGGTCGATTATCGGGCTGTGCATCGCCATCGGCGCGCCGCTCGCCATCCTGCTGGTCAAAGGCCTGGTAGGCCTGATCCTCGCGGCGGTGATCGGGCTTGCGGCGATCAACTTCGGTCCCGTTCTCGCCATGAAGTTCGCGAACCAGAAGGTCAAGATGTTCGTGAACGAAGCGAAGTCGAACCCGATCGAGACGCTCTACAACGAACTGGCCGAAAAGCAGGAAGGGGCCGAGCGGTTCAAGAAGAGCATCACGGATTTCCGCACCGAAGTGAAAAACTTCGAAGATAAAACCGCGCAGTTTAAAAAGCAGTATCCGGAAGACGCGGCGCGTTTCGAGACCCAACTCGCGACGATGAGAAAACTGCTCGCGTTTCGCGAGGGGCGCTATAAGCAGGTTCAGGACGAACTCAAGCGATTCTCCGACGCGATCGACCGGGCCAAAGCGCTGTGGGATATGTCGCAATCCGCGCAACGCATGAACAAGATCGCCGGCATGCAATCGAGCGACACGTTCGCGCAAATCAAAACCGACGCCGCCCTCGACTCTGTGATGAACTCGGTCAACAAAGCATTTTCCGAAATGGAAACGTCGCTGATGGAAAGCGCGGAAGTGCAGCAAGCCAAGGCCGCTACCGAGATCGGCGCTATCAGTCAGCCCGCCCAGCAACTCGGCTCGCCCGCGGCGCCCAAATAATCTGGCGCGCACCGCTCGACTACTCAACTCGATCAAAAAATAATGAAGAAAATTCTGGGTTCGGTTCTTTTCCTGATCTTGCTCGCTGCCGGTTGGTATATCCACGAAGGTGGCCTGAAAAATCCGCTTAACAGCAGCCAGAGTGCTGACAAAGACACCGTTGCGGTGAATGGTGTCGACACAGGCAACCCCAGCAGCGCCGACGTCAGAACGCCAGCTCCGAGCAATCCGGACGGTTTCGTGCCCAACAAGGACACGCTGAAGTCGATCTTGAGCAACGGCGTCGTACGCGTCAGCGTCGAAAATCCATCGCGGCCGTTTTACTCGGAAGACAACGGCAAGCCGCAAGGCTTCAACGTCGACTTCGCCAATCTGTTGTTCGCGCAGAAAGAGTTCACCTCGGGCGATCATCCGACCATCGCCGTCGACACGCACCACGGCGTGGACACGTATCCGGCAGTCCCCGATCAGCTGACGAAAACCGACAAGCAGGGCAACGCGGTCGTCGACGTCGCCATGGACGGCCTGACGTTCCCCGACAACACCCCGAGCGGCGTCGTCTATTCGATTCCCTACGTCGAGGACTTCGGCTATTCGTTGATCGTCGCCAAGGGTTCGCCGGTCCGCTCTGCCTCCGATCTGGCGGGCAAAACGGTCGGCGTGCTGCAGGGCGATCCGGACGTGAAAGCGTATGTCCAGAAAGCGTTCCCGAATAGCAAGATCGTCGAGCTGTCGGATGCGAGCATCGAAGGTCAGCGGTCGTGGATGTCGCACTTCCTGGACGAGCATCAGGTCGACGCCATCGTCTACGACTATCCGTTCGGCGTATCGGAAATCAAGGGCACTGACCTGACCTTCGCTGTCACGAAGCTGGACGGCTCCAACCTTGCGTACAAAATCGGCGTACGCAAGGAAGACAGCGCGCTGCTGATCTACCTGAACTCCGCGATCGCGAAGGTCAAGCAGTCGCCGGCCTATCTGGACCTGCTGCGTAAATACTTCATCAGCGACCAGGTGCTCACCACCGCTGCGACCGGCGGCGAGAAGACCTATGTGGTTCGCTCGGGCGACACGCTGAACGCCATTGCCGCGAGCCAGTTGGGAAGCGGTGCGCGATTTGTTGAAGTGCAGAAGCGCAATAACCTGCCGAACCCCAACCTCATCCTTATCGGTCAGCACTTGATCATTCCGGTGCGCTGACGCGGTAGATTTTTCTGCCGGGCCCTCGCGGCCCGGCATGAACAACTCTCCCCGATTGCCAATGTGAGCACGCCGCACGTCGGCTAGCTCTGTCTCGCCGGGTCGCGTGCCCGTGTCTGCCGTCCAAAATCCGCCAGATTTGCATCCGTTTCAACCCCCGCTGCGTAAATCCCTTCAAGGACGCGCCACCCCGCCATACCCAACTAACCGACCGCGCGCCCCTGAAACCAGGAGACGCGCCCATGACCCATTCCGCACCGACCTCACCACTACCGCGCGGCTCGCGGGTCGCGGTTATCGGTGCCGGTATCTCGGGTTTGGCCAGCGCCTATCTGCTGGCGCGCAACCATCAGGTCACGCTGTTCGAGTCGGCAGGCTATGCGGGTGGCCACACCAACACGGTGGACGTCACGCTCGAGGGCCACACACATCCCGTCGACACGGGTTTCCTGGTTTTCAACGACCGCACCTATCCGAACCTGATCGCGCTGTTCGCCGAACTGGGTGTCGAGTCGCACCCGAGTGAAATGACCTTCTCGGTCTCGCTCGACGAAGGCCGCCTTGAATGGGCCGGCACCAGCCTGAACACCGTGTTCGCGCAACGTCGCAACCTGTTCTCGCCGACCTTCATCGGCATGCTGCGCGACATCATGCGTTTCAACAGCAGTGCGCAGAGCAATCTTGATCTCGCGATGGAAACGCGCGCATCCATGGGTGAACTGCTGACGGCCGGAGGTTATGGCGGCGCGTTCCAGCGTCACTACCTGCTGCCGATGGCCGCGGCGATCTGGTCGAGCGCGACCGCCGACATCCTTGCCTTTCCGGCCACCACGTTCCTGCGTTTTTGTCTGAACCATGCGCTGCTTCAGGTGAACCGCCGGCCGCAGTGGAAAACGGTGGTCGGAGGAGGGCGCGAGTACGTGCGGCGTATCGTCGGCACGCTCGACGACGTGCGCATCGGTACTGCGGTTAAAGGCGTGCGACGCGATGCCGACGGTGTCGATGTCTTCATGGACAAGGGCACGGAGCGCTTCGACGCGCTGGTGCTCGCCACCCACGCGCCCACCTCGCTGCGTCTGCTGGACAACGACGCCGATCAGGACGAGTGCAGCGTGCTGGGCGCCGTGCGTTACCAACCAAACGTCGCGGTGCTGCATACGGATACGAATCTGCTGCCGCGTCGACAGCGTGTGTGGTCGGCGTGGAATTATCTGGGGAGCCGCGCGGTCGACGGTACGCATCCGGTGTGCGTCAGTTATCTGGTCAATCAACTGCAGCCGCTGCCGTTCAGAACGCCGCTCGTCGTCACGCTCAATCCGGTTACGCAGCCGGCGCCGGGCACCGAGTTGCGCCGCTTCGTCTACGACCATCCGTTGTTCGATCTGGCCGCTATCGATGCGCAACACCGTCTGCAGTCGGTGCAAGGCAAGCGCCGTACCTGGTTCGCGGGCGCATGGACGGGCTATGGTTTTCACGAGGACGGTCTGAAGTCGGCACTGCGCGTGGCCGCCGATTTCGACGCGTCGCCGGCGTGGGCCAAACTATGAATCCCGCTCGCGTCGAAGCCAACGTTGATCCGGCTGCCTGGCTTTTGACGGGGCAGGTGATGCACGAGCGTCTGCGGCCGAAGCATCATCCCTTCACGTACCCGGTGTTTTGCGTGCGCTGCGATCTGGATCGTCTTGCGTCGCTCGATAGCAGGTGGTTTGGCGTCGATCGCTGGCGGCCGCTCAGCTTGCACCAACGCGATCACGGTCCACGCGACGGTAGCGATCTCGCCACATGGATGCGCGCGCAACTATCGGCGGCGGGTGTGGATGCTGCGGACGGCAGGATCTGGCTGCAAGCGTTTCCGCGTGTGTTCGGTTATGCGTTCAATCCGGTCAGTTTCTGGTTTTGCCACGATATCGATGGTCATCTGCGCGCGCTGCTGGCTGAGGTGCGCAACACCTTTGGTGATCGTCACAGCTATCTGCTGAGCGCTGCGGGCAACGCTCCGATCACGTCCGAAACACAACTCAAATGCCGAAAAGTGCTGCACGTGTCGCCGTTTTGCCGCGTCGAGGGGACCTACGAATTTCGCGTCAGGGAGACGCCAAACAGCGCGCTGGTCTCGATCGACTACCACGACGCTGACGGTTTGCTGATCCGCACCGCGCTGGGTGGCCGATTAAAACCCTTGACGCGCTCGACAGCGCTCGCCGCGTTGATCCGCCAACCGTTGCTGACCGCCGGCGTCGTCGTACGAATTCATTGGCAGGCGTTGCGCCTCGTCATCAAGAAAGCGCCGTTCTACGGCAAACATCCTGCGCCGAGCCGCACCGCTGACGCACCCACCGACCGCGCCGCAGCCGGCCAACCGTCCGCCGGTGCGCACCCCATTTCGTCCGATTGAGGAGATTCAGCCATGGCGCTTTCAAGAACCCTGAGCGAACACCGAACAGTCCCCGCTTCGGGCCGTCTGTTTCTCTCTTTGCTCGAACGGATTCAGGTTGGGCATCTGGTGCTGATCACGCCCGACGGTCAGCAGCGCGTGTTTGGCGATCCGCACGCGGCGCCGGGCGCGCGTCTGGAGCTGGGCGACTGGCGTGCGTGCGGCGCGATTCTGCGCAAAGGCGATATCGGTTTCGCCGACGCATGGCGCGCGTTCTGGGTCGACACGCCTGATCTGGCCGCCTTGCTGCGCGTCGCGATTCGCAACGAACGCGCGCTGCAACGCACGGTCTATGGCGGCTGGCTCGCGCAGCTCTGGTACGGGCTGCGTCATAAGCTGAGGCCCAATACGCGTGCGGGCAGCCAGCGCAATATTCACGCGCACTACGATATCGGCAACGCGTTCTACGCGCAGTGGCTGGATTCGACGTTTACCTATTCGAGCGCGGTGTTCGACAGCAATTTCTATCAATCGCTCGAAGCCGCACAGCACGCGAAGTATCAACGCATCGTCGACACGCTCGGTTTGCGCGAAGGCATGCGCATTCTGGAAATCGGCTGCGGGTGGGGCGGTTTTGCGATGCACGCGGCGCGTCAGGGCATTCACGTACACGGTATAACGATCTCACCGGCGCAGCTTGAATTCGCCCAGCAGCGTGTGAGCGAAGCAGGACTGAGCGACCTTGTACATCTTGAACTACGCGACTACCGCACGCTGACTGGCCAATACGACAGCATCGTATCGATCGAAATGTTCGAAGCCGTCGGCGAAAAATTCTGGCCGACGTATTTCCGCATCTTGCGCGAACGTCTTCTGCCCGGCGCACGCGCGCTCGTACAAACCATCACGATCGACGATTCGCACTTCGCCGCCTATCGCGCAACCAGTGACTTCATCCGCGAATTCATTTTCCCGGGCGGCATGTTGCCGAGTCCTCAGCGTTTCATCGAAGCGGCGCGGTGTGGCAAGCTCACGGCGCGCACGTCGTTGGCATTTGGGCGCGACTACGCCGAGACCCTGCGCCGCTGGCGCAGCGCGTTCGAAGCGCAACTCGATACGATCCGCACGCAAGGCTTCGATGAGATTTTCGTGCGCACGTGGCGGCTGTATCTTGCGTACTGCGAAGCCGGCTTCGACGAAGGACGCACGGACGTGATGCAATTCGTGCTCACCTCGGCGGATTGATATGCGTGCGCTCGCGGCGATCGTGCTGGTGTTGTGGGCGACGGCCGCCTGCGCCGACTGGCGCGGCGACGTGCAGTCAGCGACACTCGTGGGCGAGGGCGATTTCAGCGTGGTCGGCTTCAAGCTCTACCGTGCGCAGATGTGGAGCGAACGCGTACCCATCGACTATGACGAACGCTTCGCGCTGCACATCATTTACGCTCGCGGCATCAAGCGCGAGCGGTTCGTCGATGCGGGTATCAGCGAGATCAAGCGTCTTGCCAGCGCGCCGATTCCAGCCGATACGTTGGAGCGCTGGCGTGCGGATATGATGCAGGCGTTTGTCGATGTCGGTCCCGGCGACCAGTTAAGCGCGGTCTATCTGCCGGACAAGGGCGTGCGTTTTTATGCGGGTGACCGTATGACCGGCGAGTTCGACGATCCTACATTCGCACGGGCCTTCTTCGGCATCTGGCTCGATCCGTCGACGCGCGCGCCGACCTTGCGCAGACAGTTGCTCGGTACCGCGCAGTGAAGCGTGCATGATTGCGCATCACCATCACGCTGCGCCTCACGGCTCGTCTGTGCGTCGATAAACGCGCTGGTATCGTCGAGTACTGGCGCAAAGCCACGCAGCGGCCCGGCGATGGCGCCGACCAGCAGCGCGTGCCCAATCCGCGGATAGTGTTTCACTTCAACCGTATCGCCGGCGGCGCGCAGCCTGGCCGCGAACCGGTCGGTGTTGCCCGGATCGACTGTCGTATCGCGCTCGCCCGCTGCGAGGAACACCGGTGGTTCGTCGCCTTCGACGAAGTTGATCGGCTGGCTCGCCGCGCGCAATGCAGGCGGGAAAATTTCTTCAAGCGTCGCGTCGTGCAGCGGCAGAAAATCATACGGGCCGGCAAGGCCGATCACGCCGCTCAAGTCGCGCTTGCTCATCTGTTGCGCTGCGAGATAGCGACCGTCGGTGGCCAGCAGCATCACGATATGCGCACCGGCCGAATGACCCATCAGAAAGATCCGTGACGGGTCGCCGCCGAACTCGGCCGCGTGATCGCGTGCCCAGCGCACGGCTGCGGCTGCGTCGTCGACAAAGCCAGGGAAGGTGGTTTCCGGCCACGTCGGATAGTCGGGCACCACGGCCACAAAGCCACGCGAAGCCAGCGCCGCACCGACGAACAGATAGCTGTCGCGCGAACCGCTCTGCCAGCTGCCGCCGTAAAAGAACACGACGATCGGACGGCCGTGCGAACCGCTTTGCGGTGAATTGGCGGCGGGCATGTAGACATCGAGCGTCTGCCGTGGCGAGCGGCCGTACGCGAGGCTGTGCTCAACCCGGAAGTTCTTGTGCGATACGGTGGCGTTGAGTACGCCCGCGGCGCTACAGCCGCCCAGAGCGGCGAGCGCCAGCGCGGCGGTCAAGGTAAGCAGGCGTCGAGGCATGAAAGTCGGGTCCGTCGAAAATCGTTCGTGAATAAGCGTTCGAACAATGTACGCGCCAACCCGATAACCGGATGCGGAAAGCTGCTTTGCCACCTTATCCCGCGTGGAACGGCGGCCATGGAGAAATGCCGGCCACTTGCAGCAACAGAATGAGATTGAGCGCCAGCACGGCGACTGTGCCCGCCACCGCGGCGATCGTGGTCGAGCGGCGATTCCGGTAGCGGCCCATCAAGTCGCCACGCGAGGTGAACCACACCAGCGCGATCATCGGCACCGGTAGTGCGATGCTTAATACCACCTGGCTCAGCACCAGCGCGCGCGTCGCGTCCACTCCGCAGGCAACCACCACGAACGCCGGCGCCATCGTAATCAGCCGCCGCGCCCATACGGGGATATGAAAGCCGACAAAGCCCTGCATGATCATCTGCCCGGCCATCGTGCCGACGACCGAACTCGACACACCGGACGCAATCAGCGCCGCAAGAAAGAGACCCGCCGCGGCGCTACCAAGCAGCGGCGTGAGCGTGCGCCATGCTGTTTCGATGCTGGCCATATCGGCATGCCCCGCATGAAACGCGCTCGACGCCATGATCACCATCGCCATGTTGATGAGTCCGGCCACGCCGAGCGCAACCACCACCTCGATATTCGAAAAGCGCAGCAGCTTGGCGCGCTCACCTTCATTGCGCGGCTTGACGCGATTCTGCATGAGTCCCGAATGCAGGAACAGCACATGCGGCATGACCGTTGCGCCGATGATGCCGACGGAAATCGTCAACGCATTGCTATCGGGCATGCCCGGCGTGAACGTATGCTTGACGACCGATGACCAATGCACCGGCGCAATCAGCAACTCGGCGAGATACGACAGCCCGATCACACCGACGAGCGCCGCGATCGCCAGTTCGAGCGGGCGGAAGCCGCGCTTCTCGAACTGCAGCAAACCGTAGGTGACGGCGGCGGTGATCAGCATGCTCGGCATCATCGGTAGATGCGTGAGCAACGAAACGCCAATCGCACCGCCGACGAATTCCGCCAGATCGGTCGCCATCGCCGCGATTTCGCTGATGCCCCACATCGCGAGCACGCAACGGCGCGGCAGGGCCGAGCGGCATAGTTCGGCGAGATTGCTGCCGGTCACGAGCCCGAGCTTGGCGGATAACGCCTGAAATAACATCGCCACGATGTTCGCCAACGCGACCACCCAGAGCAGGG
This sequence comes from Paraburkholderia aspalathi, assembly GCF_900116445.1. Taxonomy (GTDB): domain Bacteria; phylum Pseudomonadota; class Gammaproteobacteria; order Burkholderiales; family Burkholderiaceae; genus Paraburkholderia; species Paraburkholderia aspalathi. The sequence goes on along the minus strand of NZ_FPBH01000029.1, from coordinate 77,381 downwards.
TGTAGCCGTAACCGGCGCCCGCCTGAATATTGGTGGCGAAGTTGCCCGGGTCCATATACGCGATCGAAGCGACGACCGCCGGTCCAACGAACGGCAGCATCGTCCGCAAGCCGCGACGCCGTCCCGCCAGCGTTTCGCGGATATCGAAACAGGTCTGCTCGGTGAGGGTTTGAGGCACGGCGGCTTGGCTGATCGCTTCGTTCATGACTGCTCCTGTCCGTCTTCAAGCGTTCAAGGCAATCCAGATGAAGGCCGGCCAACGGGTGAGCGCGATCGTCATCGCGGCGACCCGTTGCCGGTGCATCCGGCACAGCGCGTTGCGTGCTTCAGGCGCTCATGTTGAGCGTGCCATTCACGCCGTTCGGGAAGAAGCCACCCTTGGTCGCCATCGAACTCGTCAGGTAGACGATGTTGAGCACGTTGCCATAGCCGCGGCTGAAGGCGAGCCCGTTGCTGTCGAGCGGCACGATGTTCGACGAGCCGGCCGTCGCGCCCGTGATGCCCTGATCGTCGTGGCCGTTCTGGTCAAGGCTGGCGCGCGCGGCGGAGATGGCGTTGGCGGCGGTGTAGATACTCGCCGTGTCGACGCCTTTTGCAAACAGCACTGTACGCACGAGCCCGGCGTGATACGCCTCAGCCGCGAGAATGCCGGCAGCCGCTTCGAGGAAGGTCTTGTTGGTGATGAGCGGAGAGGCGCCCTTATAGGCCGTCACGCCGACGTCTTCGAAGATGAACGCGCCGAGCAGGAAGTTGTTGTCGTTCGCATACGGATTGAAGGCGACGCCCGCGCCGACCAGACCCGCAGCGCGCGCCGCGTTCGAGAACGCTCCGTTCGGATTGGTCCCGCCAATGTCGATCGAGGGCATCGCGACTGCCGCCGAGCCCAACGCACTGCGCAGGAAGGTGACGTGCTCGCGTTCGTCGTTGGCGATTTCGTTGGCATAGGCCTGAACGACCGGATCCTGGAACGGCACCTGCTGCCCTGGAATTACCGTGCCCAGCGTACCCACACCGGACGTCATGCTCGCTGCGAGGCCCGCACCTGTTGTCGCATACGTATAGAACTGCGACTCCAGGTATTCCAGATTCAGCGCGAAGTTGAGAATCTCCGGATCGGTCGGTGCACTGGCGGCCGACGCACTCGAGCCGGAGCCGCCGCCGCACGCGCTGATCAGCGTGCCGCCGACCAGACCTAGGCCGAGTCCGCCAGCGTTGCGGAAAAACTGTCTGCGCTGCAGGCGCCGTTCAACCCGGCGGTCGAATACGTCGATAAGCTCTGCTGATTTATTGCTGGATTCCGACATGGCTATGCTCCTCCGATGGTACGACGCCAATGCCGCGGACTCGCGACGCATACGCGCGGACAACTGCTATCCACGCGATGCTCAAACGCAAATCGCGGACGCAAAGAGGCCCCGTTCTTCTGAGAAGAACTAAACGATGTGGGGAAGAAATCGAGTCCTCAACTTCTTTACGACGCGAATGCGCGGCCAGATGCAAGCCTCACAAAAGATTTCTCTGCGCGCTCGCAGCATGGGGCAGGCTGACACGGTTTTTCCGACTCCAGAAAGCCGATCGGCGTCGTGCGGAAAAAACGCCCGGCGAACAGGTCCCGCCCGGCTCGCGGAGGCCCTCCGGCGATCCTCTGTACAATTGGCCGATCGTCAACATCGTTTCAGCCCCACCGAATTCATGGCCATTACCTACAAGACTCCTGACGACATCGCCAAGCTGCGCATTTCCGGCCGCCTCGCGGCCGACGTGCTGGCGATGATCGGCGAGCACGTCAAGGCCGGTGTCTCCACCGACGAACTCGACGCACTGTGCAACGACTACATTGTCAATACACAAAAGTCGATTCCGGCAAATGTTGGCTATTTGGGTTTTCCGAAGACGGTTTGCACGTCCGTCAACCAGGTGGTGTGCCACGGCATTCCTAACCGCAGCGAAATCCTGAAAGACGGCGACATCATCAATATCGACGTCGCGATTATCAAAGACGGCTATTTCGGCGACACGAGCCGCATGTATTGCGTCGGCCAGCCGAGCACGGTGGCGCGCCAGCTGATCGACACGACCTATGAAGCGATGCTGGCCGGCATTCGCGAGGTCAAGCCAGGCGCCACGCTCGGCGACGTCGGCTACGCGATCCAGAAGATCGCGCAGCGCGACGGTTTCTCGATCGTGCGCGACTATTGTGGGCATGGCATCGGCAAGGTTTATCACGAAGACCCGCAAGTGCTGCACTACGGTCAGCCGGGGCAGGGCGTGCGTCTGAAGCCGGGCATGGTCTTCACGATCGAACCGATGATCAACGCGGGCCGCGCCAGCACCGCGGTGCAGCGTGACGGCTGGACCGTGGTCACCAAAGACCGTTCGCTGTCGGCGCAATGGGAGCATATGATCGCCGTGACCGAAGAGGGCTACGAGCTGCTGACGCCATGGCCGGACGGCACCGGCAATTACGAAGCGCCTTGAACGCAGTGACCAGCGCGCCTGACGAACCGGCTATCCGGACGGTGGGCGGGCGGATTGCTGCGCAGCGGGCGCGCGGCGCCTGCACCAGGAACCGCGGCTAAAGTTCGATCCGGCAAATAAGGATTTGACTCGCGCGCCGGTTCGGTTAAAGCTATGCCTTAGGGTTTCAAGGGGTTTTCGTCTGCATGAGTCCGTCATTGACCGTTCGCCGTATCGCCGCTGATCAGGGCGCTGTTTTCCGCGAACTCCGTACTGCGTCGCTGCGGGAGGCACCCTATGCCTTCGGCGAGACGCTAGAGGACGCGTTGTCGGCGGATGCCGCCACCTTCGACGCCACCGCTGCTGAACACGCTGTTTCGTTTATCTTCACCAGTTTCATCCTCTATACCGAGGGCCATCCGGCAGGACTCATCGAAGCCTATTTCGACGACTCCGAGGCGCGCCGCGCGTTCGTCTGCGAGTTGTGGGTGGCGCCGGCCGTGCGTCATCTGCGAGGCGGCGAGTTGCTGGTCGACACCGCCAGCGCCTGGCTCGCCGGCGAAGGCGCCATGGAAATCTACGCGTGGGTCGCCGACGCCAACCGCAATGCGATGCGCTTTTACGAGGCGCTCGGCTTCGGTCCCACCGGCGAGCATCGCCGCGTCGCGCGTGCGCCCGAGCAGGCAGAAAGCCTGCTGGTGCGGCACGTGCCGACCACATCGCAGGTATTTCAGCAGTGATCTCGCGAGCGGCGCGTCAGCCTGCCGCTCACATCCCATCCGCGTCGCTACAGCGTTCATGGCCAAATGACCGGCCTGGACGCGGCCTGTATGGCCGAGACGTGGCTACGTCATGGGTATTCAGGCCGCCGTGCTGCGTTCTGTCGGCAAAAAAACTCGCTCCCCGCCTGGACGCCTGTAAAATACGCAAAATTTTTTGCCGAACGCTATGTCGCCCAAGAAATCGCCCTTTTTCGAACTCCGCAGCGGCTCTGTCGACACGCTCCTGTTCGTGGTCAAGACAACCGACCTCGACGCGATGCGTGCCGAACTGACCCGGCGCTTCGAGGCGACCCCCGAATTTTTCGCTAACGACGTCGTCGCGATCGACGTGCGCCGGCTCGCCGAGACCGAACGCGTGCCGCTCGCCGACATCGCGCAACTGCTCGACAGCGTGCGCATGCGCCCGGTCGGCGTGGTGGCCAATGCGCAGCAGGCGTGGGCGGCGGAATCCGCGCTGCCCTTGCTCGAAGCGCGCGACCGTCGCGGCGCGTCCGCTAAATCCGCTGACGAAGAAGCCGCCAATGTGCCCGCTACGGCACCGGCTGCCACCGCAGCAACGGCCACGCCGCCGGCCGATCTGTTTTCGGCGGTAGAGGGCACGCCGGCTACGGCCGCCGCGGTCGACCCCGCGCCGGCCGCCGAACCCGTGCGCCTTGCCACCTCGTCGCAAACCATGGTGGTCGACAAGCCGTTGCGCTCGGGCCAGCGCATCTACGCAAAGGGCGATCTGGTCGTACTCGGTCTGGTGAGCTACGGCGCGGAAGTGATCGCGGAAGGCAACATCCATATTTACGCGCCGCTGCGCGGCCGGGCGTTGGCCGGCGTGCAGGGCAATCACGACGCGCGCATTTTCTGCACGTGTCTCGAGCCGGAACTCATCTCGATCGCGGGCATCTATCGTACGACCGAGAACCCGCTGCCGGCCGACGTGCTCGGCAAGCCGGTGCAGATCTGGCTCGAAGAAGAAAAACTGATGATCGAACCGTTGCGGCTCACTTGATAGGCGTGAAGCGCGTGCCGCCCTGAATGGTCACGGCACGCAGCGTTCCACGGCAAATATGGCCGCACATAATTGACGAATTTGACGAACACAAGGTAAGGGTAATGGCAAAAATCATTGTGGTGACTTCGGGCAAGGGTGGCGTGGGCAAGACGACCACGAGCGCGAGTTTTGCATCGGCCCTCGCATTGCGTGGCAGCAAAACCGCCGTGATCGACTTCGACGTCGGCCTGCGTAACCTCGACCTCATCATGGGCTGCGAGCGCCGTGTGGTGTACGACCTGATCAACGTGATCCAGGGCGAAGCCAACCTGAACCAGGCGCTGATCAAGGACAAGAAGTGCGAGAACCTGTTCATCCTGCCGGCCTCGCAGACGCGTGACAAGGACGCGCTGACGCTGGAAGGCGTCGAGAAGATCATCAACGACCTGATCGCGATGGACTTCGAATACATCGTCTGCGATTCGCCGGCGGGTATCGAATCGGGCGCGCTGCTCGCCATGCACTTCGCCGACGAAGCGCTGATCGTGACGAATCCGGAAGTCTCCTCGGTGCGCGACTCGGACCGTATCCTCGGCATCCTGTCGTCGAAGACCAAGCGCGCAATCGAAAGCAAGGAGCCGATCAAGGAACACCTGCTGATCACCCGCTACAACCCGAAGCGCGTGAGCGAAGGCGAAATGCTGTCGCTGACCGACATCCAGGAAATTCTGCGCATCGATCTGATCGGCGTGATTCCGGAATCGGAAGCGGTGCTGCATGCGTCGAACCAGGGGCTGCCGGCTGTGCACCTCGACGGTACCGACGTCGCTGAAGCCTATAAAGATGTCGTGTCGCGTTTCCTCGGCGAGCAGAAATCGCTTCGCTTTACCGATTACCAGAAGCCAGGGCTGCTGCAGCGCCTCTTCGGCACCAAGTAAGGGGAGCGCACGTAATGTCGATTCTTTCGTTTTTGCTGGGCGAGAAGAAGAAATCCGCGTCGGTAGCGAAGGAACGCCTGCAGTTGATCATCGCGCATGAGCGCGCCGGCGGCCATGCGCCTGCCGATTATCTGCCTGCGTTGCAACGCGAACTGGTGGCCGTGATTTCAAAGTACGTGAAAATCTCCGATGACGATATTCGTGTGAGCCTGGAACGCCAGGACGATCTCGAAGTGCTCGAGGTCAAGATCGAAATACCGCAGGTGGGTTCCGCGTAACGTGTTGCGCGCTCTGTTTCGTTCCGTCGATGTGACGTGACGAGGTGGGGCGCGTAAGCGGTGTTGTTGTCTCCTCCCGCCGTTTCTCCTCCGCCGTTTTTCTCGCCGTCGTCCCCGCTAATTCTGTGTTCATGTGCGCTCGCACAGGCCCTCTCACGCGTGCTTTTCGCGCGGCGAAATAATCCGTTGCACTTCGGGGTGTGCCGTTACACGCCCACAGTCAGCGCTTTCGTCCCCTAGCGCATTAAACGGATAACGCCGCATTCGGTGTCCATCCAAAGAGGGAAAACATGAACAAGACCTTTCGCTTGCTGATCGCTAACGCTGTTCTGATCGCTGCTGGTGCATCCGCTGTGGCCTCCGCTTCGGCCGAGGAAGTCGTCGTGATCGCGCCGTCCGCACCGCCGGCCGTGCGTTACGAAGCCGTGCCGGCTCCGCGTGTCGGCTATGTGTGGGATCACGGTCACTGGCGTTGGGATCACGGCCGCTATGTGTGGGACGCGGGCCACTGGCAGGCCGAGCGCGTCGGTTACCACTGGGTGCCAGGCCACTGGGTCGAACACGGTCCGAACTATCGCTGGGTCCAAGGCCACTGGGCGTAAGTCCACCAGCAACAACCGCGTGCGGCACGGCGGAATCGACATCGCGCGTGCCGCTCCCTCCAGTTTGACGACACAGGCGCCACTCATGCGTCCGGCGTAGCGCTCGCCTGTGTTTCTGAGGAACACGTGATGAAAAAGAATCTGCTTCTGATCGCCGTACTGGCGGTCATGCTGGCCGGTTGCGTCGTAGTGCCGGCACGGCCGGTTTATATGCGCGCGCCGGCGGTTGTTGTTTACTGACGCGGGGCGCCGTCTTCAGCAGGCGCATCACCCGTGATCTCATCGACGGCCGCTGGTTCGGGCACGTCGACTTCGGGCACCGGCGCGGGTGCCGGCTGCGGTAGCGGCGCCATATAGCGCTGGGCCAGCGATTCATACAGCGGTGGAGCGAAGAGACGCGCCACGCGGCTTGCGATCAACGCGGTGGCCATCAGCGAAATCACCAGCGCATGACCATCGATCATCTCCATCACGATCACGAACGACGTAATCGGTGATTGCGTGACGGCGGCCAGATAGCCGACCATCGCGAGGGCGATCAGCATCGGCAATTGCATCGAGCCGAACACCATGTGCAGCAGATTGCCGAAGCCCGCGCCGATCGACAGCGACGGTGCGAAGATGCCGCCTGGAATGCCCGGCAGGTACGAGCCGACCATCGAGATCATCTTCAGAAACGGATAGAAGAGGGACAGGTGCTCGTGCCCGTCGAGCAGGCCACGCGCTTCCGCATAGCCGCTGCCGAAGGTCGTGCCGCCGGAGATGAGGCCGACGACCGCGATCACGAAACCGCACAGCGCGGCGAACGCGACCGGCCGCTCGCCGTGCAACTGACGCAGCGGCGCCGGAATCCAGCGCGCGGTGTTGAGCAGCAGCCAGCCGAACACGCCGCCCGCAATACCGGTGACGATTGCCGTGAGCACGACGGCCACCGCCAGCAGATCGGGGAAGTGCGCTCCGATCTGGATGGTGCCGAAATAGGTGTAGTTGCCGTTCAGCCCCAGCGCGATCACCCCGGCGATGATGATTGCCGTGATCAGCACGCCGCTCGCGCGGGCCTCGAAGCTGCGCGTGAGTTCCTCGATCGCGAACACGATCCCCGCCAGCGGCGTATTGAACGCCGCGGACAAACCCGCTGCCGCGCCCGCCAGCACCAGTTGCCGTTCGATCTGCGCGTTCGAGCGTGGATACAGCCGCCGCAGATTGAACATCAGCGCCGCGCCGACCTGTACGGTCGGCCCTTCGCGCCCGATCGTAAAGCCGCCGAGAATCGCCAGAAACGACACAGCGATCTTGCCGACCAGGATCCGGAACGACAACAGCCGTGCGCCGTATTCGCCGGGCTTGGCATGCAGGGTGGCGATGACTTGTGGAATGCCGCTGCCTTCGGCGCCGCGGAAGAACGTGCGCGTGAGCCAGACCGCGAGCGCCGCGACCGCGGGCGTGACGATCAGCGGCGCCCACACGTGGTGCTGCTGCATGGTGCGGAATTCGCCGTAGCCCCAATCGATCAGCCTGGCGTACAGCACCGCCACCAGGCCGACCGCGATCGCGCCGAGCCAGAAGATGCCGTATTGACGCCACAGGCGTCTCGCGCGACGCACGATGCCGGAAGAGAGGGGAGGAAATGCCCGGGACATGAGGATGTGCTGGCGCAAAGGGTGAATTATAAAGCGCGCCCTATCGCTTCAACCGTATGAAAGTTTTTTGAAATATAGTAAAAGGGCTGTTCGTAAGGTGCGCAGTGTAACGCCCTGTATTAATGCCGGGACGGCGCACTGGAGCGTTCGGCGATGGTTATTCCAATCGTCAGCTAAAATGTTTTGATGTTCGAACAATTAATAGGTCCTCAATGAAGCGAGTCCTTATCGTCAAGGTCACTTCGCTCGGCGATATTGTGGAGGCGTTGCCAGTCGTCGCCGATATCAAACGCGCGTATCCCGGCGTAGAAGTCGACTGGGCGGCCGACGAAGCATTCGCCGAAGTGGTGCATTGGAGCCAGAGTGTGGACCGCGTGCTTTGCGCACCGTTGCGACGCTTCAAGAAGGCGCGCAGCTGGGGCGATTTCAAGGCAATCTGGGCGTCGATCGCCGAATTGCGCGCCTACCGCTACGACTTCATCATCGACATTCACGGCGTGTACAAGAGCGCGATCATCGCGTTTCTGGCGCGTTCGTCGAAGCGTATTGGCTACCAGTCCAAGGATCTGGGCGAACGGGGCGCCGCATTTGCCTATACGGGGCGTTTCGGCCCGCGTCCGCAGTGCGATGCATGGCATGGCATGCGCATCAGTGCGAGCGAGGCGCTGGGCTATGAGGTCGAAGGCCCGCCTGTCTACAATCTGCGTCTGCCCGAGCCGGCCACCCCACTGTTCGCGGCTGACAACAGGCCGGTCGCGGCGCTGTTTCACGCCACCTCCAAAGACGACAAGAAGTGGCCGGTGCCCCATTGGGTCGCAGTCGGCCGCGAGTTGGCGCAGCGCGGTTTTCACGTGGTGCTGCCGTGGGGCTCGGAACGCGAACGCACGGAGGCGGAGCAGATTGCGTCGCAGGTGCCGGGCTCGACCGTCCTGCCGAAGCTGAACGTGACCGAAATCGCGCAGATGATCGACGCGTGCGCGCTGGTGGTCGGTACCGATACGGGTTTCGTTCACGTGGCGCATGGATTGCAGAAGCGCACGGTCATGATTTTTGTGGCGACTTCGCCATCGCATTTCGGCATCCAGGCGCCGTTCCGCTCGATTTCGATCGGCGACGGCCACTCAGTGCCGTCGATCGCCGAGGCACTGGAGGCAATCGATTACGTGCATGGCGACGTACACAGCGAGCCACGCGTCGCAGCCATGCAGCACGGATCGGCCGCAGCCTGAGCGCAGCTTTGCAGCGCTTTCGCGCAATCGTTTGGCTAAAAGAAAAGAGGCGCGACGCGCAGTCGCCCAATCAAACGAGCGCTGCCACGGAACGCCTCCGAAAAACGCCCGCGTCGGGGAACTACGGGCGGAGAGGAATCACTGCAATGAACAAACTGACTCAAGCGCTGAGCGGCGACGTCGAGTAGCCGCCTCAGTTCTACAGAGACCGCCGGCCGGCGGTCGAGTTCAATGGCGCATTCTTCAAGACATGCCGTGCGTGCGCCGGCAGATTTGTGCGCCGCTCATTGGCGTCTCGCCGGTGGCTACTCGCGGCCGCTCGCAGCGTTTGAATAAGCGCCGCGCATTACATACCTGTTAAATCTGTCGCTTTTCGTTGAGTGCCTAATTGGCTACACGTGCGCGCTTTTGCGTGACTATTGGCTCAGCCATGGCGCATGGAAACGCGTACCCAATGCCTATGATCGGCGCCCCGACTCGCGCACCCGCCACGGGCAGGACTTGCGCGGTTTGTACATGTTCAAAGCAGTATAGGCGGTGTTTTTGTCTGATGTGTGTCTGTCGTCGTCGCGCTTCGGGTGCCGTGGGTTTCGGGGTCCGAAGGTGTAACACCTCAGTGATTTTCCCTTACAAATCGCAACGTTCGCGCGAAGCAGGGTCGTGTTCAATCGAGTCATTCGGGGTTTCGGCTCGAATGAATCTGACTCGAAGGAGAACAATATGAAACGCTTAATCCTGACCCTGATCGCCGGCACGCTACTCGCAACGGCGCTCGGCGGCTGCATCGTTGCACCGGCGCCTGGCTATTACTACGGTGGCGGCGGTTATTACCATCACGGCGGGTACTACTACCGGTAATGGCCAGCGGCGCGCGTTCGGCTTGAGCGCGGCGCGAGGCGCTGACGGCTGCCGCTTGCCTGCATAGGCATGGGCAGCCGCTCAACCGCTTCTTTGGATCAGATCAGACCGCTTTCGTCAGCCGCGCCCAACCGGGTATCGCGGCGTTCGCCCGCTCAGGCGAGCAGCATTTCGAAAGCGATTACCGCAGTGATGGCAGCCGCGTTGGCGGCCAATGCTTCCACGACAATGCCTTTCCACGTCGCGGGACGAAAGCGCAAAGCCAGCAGCAGCGAACATAGCAATGCCAGCGCGATGATCATCACGATGTCCGCGTTGTGAAGATGAATACTCATCAGAGCCTCCCTGCTTGCCTTAGGGTTATTGGAATCGAGTATAGGCAAGTCAAAAAGACGCGCAAGGCAGGGGATTTACCAGCGCGTCTTTACCCTGATTACATCAGCTGCGAATCGCGGGTTTCGCGCATGCACAGCACGCCGATCATGCTGACGGCCGCCGCAATCGAAACGTAAGCACCTACCCATGGCAGCCCGCCGTGCGCGGCCAGCACCTGCGCGATATACGGTGCGACTGACGCACCGAGAATCCCGCCGAGGTTATACGACACGCCTGCGCCGGTATAACGCACGTTGGTCGGAAACAGCTCCGGCAGCAGCGCGCCCATCGGTGCGAAGGTCACGCCCATCAGGAACAGTTCGATCACGAGGAACAGCAGCACCAGCGGCGTCTGACCACTGCCGAGCAACGGCGCCATCGTGAAGCCCGACAGGATCGCAGCGATGATGCCGACGATCAGCACGGGCTTGCGGCCATAACGATCGCTCGCCCAGGCCGACAGCGGCGTGGCGAGTGCCATGAACACGACCGCGATGCACAGCATGCCGAGGAACGTCGGCCGCGGAATATGCAGGACCGACACGCCGTACGACAGCGAAAACGTCGTGGCGTTGTAGAACAGCGTGTAGCAGACCACCATTGCCAGCGCGCCGAGCAGGGTCGGCAGCCCGTGCTGCGAAAACAGCGTGGCGATTGGCACCTTCACGCGTTCCTTGCGTTCGATGGCCGCCTGGAAGGCCGGCGTTTCGGCGATCTTCAAGCGCACATACAAGCCGAGCGCGACCAGCACCGCGCTGACGAGGAACGGCACGCGCCAGCCCCAGCTGCGGAATTGCTCGTCGCTCAAAGACAAGGCCAACGCGAAGAACAGACCGTTGGATGCCAGAAAACCGATCGACGGTCCCAGTTGCGGGAACATCCCGAACCAGCCGCGTTTGCCGGCCGGCGCGTTCTCGGTGGCGAGCAGCGCCGCGCCGCCCCATTCGCCGCCAAGGCCGATACCCTGGCCGAAGCGCAGCACGCACAGCAGGATCGGCGCGAGGCTGCCGATCGAGTCGTAGCCGGGCACGAAACCGATCAGCGTGGTCGACACACCCATCACCAGCAGCGAAGCCACCAGCGTCGATTTACGGCCGATCCGGTCGCCGAAGTGGCCGAACAGGAACGAGCCGATCGGCCGCGCGACGAAGGCGATACCGAAGGTAACGAAAGCCGACAACGCCTGGGCGGTCGCCGAGCCATGCGGGAAAAACACCGGTCCGATGACGAGCGCCGCAGCGGTCGCATAGACATAGAAATCGTAGAACTCGATCGCGGTGCCGATAAAGCTCGCGAAGATGATCCGCGCGCTGCTGGTCTGCCCGGCCGCATTGGGCTGGGCCGCGGAAATCGGCGAAGTGGACATGCAGGGTCTCCTTATGTCGTGATGCCGTCGGGCGCCGTACTTCGATGGGCGGGCGGCGCGTGGTCAGGCGGCATCTTTGTTTAAGTTCGTGCGCATCGCGCGTCTTGCTGGCGGTTGAAGCCTTCTTCGGCACGGACGATGAAGCGACAGCTTACAACGGCGGACGCCAGCCGTCAGCCGTCAACGCTCGCGCGCGAAAGCGGCCATGCCGGGGGAACAGGCAGGTGAGGGGGGGAGGCGTTGCGTTCAGTCGATGGTCTGCGCTTGCGGCGAGGCGAATTCGCGCAGCTGGAATTTGCCGTTGTCGTTGAACAGCCAGTCTTCGAACAGTTCGAGCTGGCCATGGCCGTTGAGCAATTTGCCGGGCGGTTGCGGCAGCGGCGAGGCGCGCCGCAAGGAGGCGAGCGCGGTGCTTTCGGCTTCGTCGTCGCCATTGGTGCGATACACCGACGACTGCAGCACCCGGCCATCGCGATCCACCGTGAACGACACCACCACCAGCGAGCGCAGCATCGCTTGCGGCGTGCCGCGCAACACATAGGAAGGGCTGCGTTCGACGATGCGTTGCGCGACCGCGCTGCGGTACTGGTCGAGCGTCGCACTGTTGACGGCCGCCGGCGGCGTGATGACAAGCGGGCGATCAGGTGGCGTGAACGTGCAGCCCGCGAGCGCTGCGAGCGCCAAAAGCGAAGCCGTTGTCAACGCGGAAGCCGCGCGATGCGCAGGCGAAAAGGATGCGCTCACGCGTGAAGCGAAGCGTCCAGTCAAGCGGGGAAGGTGACGTGTGCAGGTGGACATCGTCGAGGTAAGCACTGTGACAGGATCTAACTTGATGGTAGTCAAAAAACGCCAGGATGCAATTGTCGTTGACCCGCTCCTTTACGATTCGACCGCTTGTAATAGGCTGAAATATGGCCGGATTTCTCTTCGGCCAAAACACGCCTACACTTCGATGGCCTCTTTCGAGAGGCATCGGTGGAAGTCTTTCATTTAGCCCGCTTCGCGCGGGCTTTCTTTTTTGCGCGACGCTTCGCGCAATCAATCCAGCCGCGAAAATAAAAAGGCGAACTCGTTGGTGAGTTCGCCTTTTGTTTTCATGCTGCTTCGCGCTTGCTGTGATGCCAATGCAAGCCGTCATGCACGCATTGGCTCGACGCGCACGTGCGCGCCGGGCCTTACCTTACTTCAATGCTTCCCGCGCAACCTTGACCGCCGCGAGCACCTGCTCGGGCGCGGTACCGCCCGGATGGTTGCGGCTCGCCACCGAACCTTCGAGCGTCAGGTACGAGAACACGTCTTCGCCGATCAGATGCGCGACGTTCGGTAGTTCCTTACGCATTTCTTCCAGCGTCAGGTCGGCCAGATCGCAGCCGCGATCGGCACACACGCGAACTGCCAGCGCCACCGCTTCGTGCGCGTCGCGGAACGGCAGGCCGCGCTTGACGAGGTAGTCGGCGAGATCGGTTGCCGTGGAGAAACCTTGCAATGCGGCGTCGCGCATGGCTTGCGGCTTCACCGAGATGCCGGCGACCATTTCAGCGAAGATGCGCAGCGTGTCCGCGACCGTATCAACGGTGTCGAACAGCGGCTCCTTGTCTTCCTGATTGTCCTTGTTGTACGCGAGCGGCTGGCCCTTCATCAACGTGAGTAGCGCGATCAGATGGCCGTTCACGCGGCCCGTCTTGCCGCGCGCGAGTTCAGGCACGTCCGGGTTCTTCTTCTGCGGCATGATCGACGAACCGGTGCAGAAACGGTCGGCCAGATCGATGAAGCCGACGCGCGGGCTCATCCACAGCACGAGTTCTTCCGAGAAGCGCGACACGTGCGTCATGATCAATGCCGACGCTGCCGTGAACTCGATCGCGAAGTCACGATCGGACACCGCGTCCAGCGAGTTCGCGCAGATGCCGTCGAAGCCGAGCGTTTTCGCCACGGCATGACGGTCGATCGGATAGCTGGTGCCGGCGAGAGCAGCTGCGCCGAGCGGCAGGCGATTCACGCGCTTGCGGCAATCGACCATGCGTTCGGCGTCGCGCGAAAACATTTCGACGTAGGCGAGCAGGTGATGGCCGAACGTGACCGGCTGCGCGACTTGCAGGTGCGTGAAGCCCGGCATGATGGTCGACGCGTTCTTCTCCGCCATGTCGAGCAGGGCCGTGCGCAATTCCGTCAGCAGGCCGCCGATGCGGTCGATTTCGCCGCGCAGCCACAGGCGGATATCCGTCGCCACCTGGTCGTTACGCGAGCGGCCCGTGTGCAGGCGCTTGCCGGCGTCGCCGATCAGCGCGGTCAGGCGCGCTTCGATGTTCAGGTGGACGTCTTCCAGATCGAGTTGCCACTCGAACTCGCCTCGCTCGATTTCGCCCTTGATCTGCGCCATGCCGCGTTGGATCGCGGCGAGGTCGTCGGCGGCGATGATCTTCTGCGCGGCCAGCATCGAGGCGTGCGCAAGCGACCCTTCGATATCGACGAGCGCCAGACGCTTGTCGAAGAAAACCGACGACGTGTAGCGTTTGACGAGCTCCGACATCGGCTCCGAGAAGCGAGCCGACCAGGCTTCGCCTTTTTTGTGCAGTTGGGACGTCATGGTGTTGGGCAGTTAAGCGGCAGTTGAGCGAGCGGTGAAGAAGGCTGACGGCGTTCGCGGACGGTGCAGGCGCCATCGAAACGGGCGAAAGACAGGGATTTTAACACTGGGCTATTCCCGCACCAGCACCACCAGCTTCAGATCCTCGCGATGCGCGGGCTTGAAGGTGATCTGGTCGTAGACGAGGCGGCCGTCGCGCGGATGGTTGAATTCGCGCCTGCCGCCCTCCCGGCCGCCGACGTCCTGCGACGCCCAGAAACGGGCGAACGCATCGCTGGCGGCGGTGAGCGAGTCGATCAGCCCGCGGGTGGGGGCGTCGTTCAGATGGCGGATCGAGTCGGCGCGGAATTCGGCGGCGAGGCGCCGTGCGCGCGTTTCCCAGTCGACGATCAACTCGCGCGCGGCCGGTTCGGTGAAGGTGTAGCGCAGCAGATTGCGGTCGTGCGTGCCGTCCAGCCAGCCGACGAACAGGTCGGCGGCGCGTTCGTTCCAGGCGAGCGCATTCCACTGCCGGTCGAGCACGTACGCCGGTGCGTTCACAAGTTGTACGGTTTCGAGCAGGGTGGCGGGCGCGTCGGCGGCGGCCGGATCAGGCTCGGCCGGGTCGCGCTGCGCGGCCAGTTCGAACAGATACGCCCGCTCGGCGCGCGACAGTTGTAGCGCGACGGCGATCCGCGCCAGCGCATCGGCGGAAGCGGAGACGGGGCGGCCCTGTTCGATCCACGTGTACCAGGTCGGACTGACGCCGCACAGCTGCGCGACTTCCTCGCGCCGCAAGCCCGGCGTGCGGCGGCGCGGGCCAGGCGGTAGGCCGAGCGCTTGCGGCGAGAGCCTTTCGCGATGCGCACGGATGAAATCGCCAAGTGCACGCGCGGGCGTGGCTTCGAGCGGCGGCGGATTGTCGGCGGAGGACGGCGTGGTCATTCTGATCGGGCGGCGCTTGGCGGGGGTGGTGTTATTGATACCAGAATAATTGCTTAACTTGTACTGGTACACGGCGGGCTCTATTGTAACGACTGGAACGACGCAGCGCCGTCCAGAGAGACCCGGGCTCAAGCCCGGCGCAACCCCCACGTACATAACCGGAGCCTCCCATGAAGCATCACGATCAGGTCGCCGACGCCTTCGGCTCGACCGCCGCCGCGTATTTGACGAGTCAGACGCATGCCACCGGCGCCGATCTGCAGACGCTGGCGGAATCGATCGCCGCGACGCCGGATGCGAAGGTGCTCGATATGGGCTGCGGCGCAGGTCACGCGAGTTTCGCGGTCGCGCCGCATGCGAAAGAAGTGGTCGCGTACGACATCGCGCCGCAGATGCTGGCGACCGTCGACGGCGCAGCCAAAGATCGCGGCTTGACCAACATCCGCACGCAACAGGGCGCCGCTGAAACGCTGCCGTTTGAAGACGATTCGTTCGACTGGATCATCAGCCGGATGAGTGCGCATCACTGGCACGACGTGCCGCTTGCGTTGGCCGAAGTGCGTCGCGTGTTGAAGCCGGGCGGCAAGGTGCTGTTCATCGACATCGCCGGCGCCGATCATCCGCTGCTCGACACGCATATCCAGGCGGTGGAATTGCTGCGAGACGGCTCGCATATCCGCGACTACCGCGCGGACGAATGGATTGCATTGTTCGACGCGGCCGGTTTCAAGGCATCGATTCGCGAGCGTTGGCGTATTGAGATTGAGTTCAGTTCGTGGGTGGCGCGCATGCGCACGCCGGAGCCACGTGTGGTGGCGATTCGCTCGCTGTGGAGCAACTCGCCCGATGAAGTGCGCCAGTATTTCGACGTAAAGGAAGACGGCTCATTCAAGCTCGACGCGCTGATGATCGCGGCGCAGTAGGTCCATGCAGTAAGTCGAATCAACCGGGTGGTACTACCCACCCGGTTGATGTGGCTTTGATCAGCCCGTATTGCGCAGCCCCGCCGCAATCCCGTTGATGCTCAAATGAATCCCGCGCCGCACACGTGCGTTGGTATCGCCCGCGCGGTGACGCTTGAGCAACTCGACCTGCAAGTGATTCAACGGATCGAGATACGGGAAGCGGTTCTTGATCGAACGCGCAAGCAACGGATTCTCCGCAAGCCGTTCGCTCTTACCGGTGATCTCCGACAACACCTTAGACGTCCGCTCCCATTCCGCGACGATCCGCTCGAACACATGCTTGCGCAGCTTCTTGTCCGACACGAGCTGTGCGTAGCGCGAGGCCACCGCGAGGTCGGTCTTCGCCAGCACCATGTCCATGTTGGAGAGCAGGTTCGCGAAGAACGGCCACGTCTTGTGCATTTTCTTGAGCAGCGCAAGACGGCGGGTGCGCTCGGCATCGCTCGGCGCGCTGTCCAGATGCGCGGCCACTGCGCTGCCGAAACCGTACCAGCCGGTCAGCAGCAAACGGCATTGGCCCCATGAGAAGCCCCACGGAATCGCGCGCAGGTCTTCGATCTTCCGTTGCTTCGGGTCCTGCAATTTGCGCGAAGCCGGACGGCTGCCGATGTTCAACTCGGCGATCTCGGAGATCGGCGTCGACTCGAAGAAATACTCCTTGAAGCCCGGCGTTTCGTAGACCAGCGCGCGATACGAGGCCATCGCCGCGTCGGACAATTGCTGCATGGTTTCTTCGAAGGCGGGCAATTGCGCGGGCGCAATGCCGTGCGGCAACAACGAGGCTTCGAGCGTTGCGGCCACCACCGTCTCCAGGTTGCGCCGGCCGATTTCCGGATTGCCGAACTTGCTGGCGATCACTTCGCCTTGCTCGGTCAGGCGGATCTGGCCGTCGACGGTGCCTGGCGGCTGCGACAGAATCGCCTGGTACGTCGGACCACCGCCACGGCCTACCGTGCCTCCGCGTCCATGGAACAGGCGCAGGGTCACGCCGCGTTCATTGAACAGCGACACGAGCGCCAGTTCGGCGCGGTACAGCTCCCAGTTCGACGTCAGGAAGCCGCCGTCCTTGTTGCTGTCCGAATAGCCGAGCATCACTTCCTGCTCGTTGCCCTGATGTTCGATCAGTGCGTCGACGCCCGGCAGCGCGATCAGATCGCGCATGATGTGCGGCGCGTTGCGCAAGTCGGGGATCGTTTCGAACAGCGGGATCACCATCAGCCCCGCGCGCGCCGGATCGTGCGCGTCGCCGAGGCGGCCGTGCAGCAGGCCGGTTTCCTTCTGCAGCAACATCACTTCGACCAGATCGCTGACGGTCTCCGTGTGCGAAATGATGTAGTTGCGCACCGCGCGCGCACCGAACTTCTCACGCGTGACGCGGGCTTCTTCGAGCACACCGAGTTCGCTCTTCACGAGATCGGAGTACTCGGCGTAGGGCAGGCGCAACGGGCGCGGCTGCGACAATTCGGCGAGCAGCACCTTGAGTTTGTCTTCTTCGGAGAGCGACGCGTAGTCGTCTTCCACACCCGCACGCTTCATCAACTCGGCGATCACCGCTTCATGGATGTCGGAGCTTTGACGCAAGTCGATGCTCGCCAGATGGAAGCCGAACACTTCGGCGGCGCGCGCGAGCGGCGACAGGCGGGGTGCCGCGAGCGGCGCGCCATGATGCTCGGCGAGCGAATCGATCAGCACGTGCAGATCGCGCACGAATTCGGCGGAGTCGTCGTACGGCTTGGCGCGGATCGGCGCCGCACCGCGGCCCGCGCTGCGCACCGGCACGCTGCCTTCACCGAGACGCACGCGCGCGCTCGCCGCGAGTCGCGTGTACATGCCGATCAACGCACGGCGATACGGTTCGTCGGTGCGGTGCGGCGACTGGTCGGGCGAGATAGCCGCGAGTTCTTTCAACGCGTCGCTTGCGCCGGCCAGCAGGTTCGACACCGACAACTCGGCGCCCAACTTGTGCACCTGCTCCATATAGTGTTCGAAGATCACCGCCGCCTGGCGGGTGATCGCGTGCTCGAGTGTTTCGGCCGTGACGTTCGGATTGCCGTCTCGATCGCCGCCGATCCAGCTACCCATCTGGAAGAACGGCGGCAGGCGTGCTTCGAGGCCGTGCTCGGCGAGCGCTTCCTCGATGTCGGCGTAGAGCGCCGGAATTTCTTCGAGGAAGGTCGCGCGGTAATACGACAGCGCGTTTTCGATTTCATCGGCGACCGTCAGGCGTGAATCGCGCAGCATCCGCGTTTGCCAGAGCGACGTGACGCTCGCACGCAGCATCGCTTCGTTGTGCGCGCGTTCGCGGTTGGTCAACTGCTGATCGCGTTCGGCGAGGAGACGCGCGACGTCGTGCTGCGCGTCGAGAATGCTCTTGCGCTGCACCTCGGTAGGGTGCGCGGTCAGGACCGGCACGATCAACGCATCATTGAAGAACTGCTGCAGGACCGGCGTCGCGGCGGCGCCTGCCTCGACGAGCCGTTCGAGCGCGTGCGCCATGGTGCCCGGCTGCGAGGTCGAGCCGGCCAGCGCGTGAATCCGATGACGGCGATTGCGGTGGCGATCTTCCGCGATATTCGCAAGATGCGAAAAGTAGCTGAACGCGCGCACCACGCTGACCGTTTGCTCCGGGCTCAGCGAACGGAGTTTCTTATCGAGCGTTTGTGCGGCGGCACTATCGTCTTCGCGGCGAAAACGCACGGCGGTCTGGCGGATCGTCTCCACGACGTCGAACACCTCGTCGCCTTCCTGTTCGCGCAGCACGTCGCCGAGAAGGCGCCCGAGATAGCGGATGTCCTGGAACAGCGGATGGTCCTTGTCCTCACGCGTGCGGCCGCTGCTTTTCGAGGCGGGCACAACCGTGTCCGGCGAAACGGCTTGCAGCTTGGGCGCCTGAGTGGCTTCTGGCGCGGCAACGCTCGCGACGGCCTTGGTCTTCGGGGACTTCGCCTTGGCCGGTTTCAGCGTCTGGGCGGCGTTCGCGGCTTGCGTCGCCTTACCTGCCCTGACGGCCTTCACCGTCTTGTCCGCCTTGGCGGGCGTAGAGGCTTTGGCGGATTTGGAGGCTTTGGCGACGTTAGCGGCCTGGCTTGCCTTAGCAGATTTGCCGGCGCGTTGGGCCGGTGTGGACTGGGCAGCCGTTGCGGCGTCAGCCGCTTGAGCGTTGGGCGATGCAGTGTTGCGGCGGGCAGGGCGCGCCGATCCGGAAGACGTCACGATGGGTTTCCTCAGGGAAGCCAGGGTCTGTTGAGTGATGAACTGCTACTGCGGAACTGCACTAAGAGTTGCAACGGGAACTGCGCGAAACCTGGACAAACCGGTATGCGGCGATGGCAATACGCCGGAGAGGGGAGCCGCGTGCCCATTTGCATGGAGCGCACGAGGTGTGTGACGTGCATTGCATGCACGACAGCCACGTTGCGCCGCATTGCATCATCCCGCATGCCGCGCCCCGGTGCGCGAACGACCGTGCTTGAACAGGCTGGGATGAGGCAGGCGTGCGCTCTACGAGGCCCGTCTCCTCCATCGATACCGCGCTAGCGCGGCGCTCCGCTGTGCCTGGAGACACAAGGGCGCGTGCTAACATTGATTGTTATTACATCCCGTCATTCGATCAGCAAGCTAATGAACACCGAGACGTTTTCTACGCCACCCCACACGCTTGTGATTGCGTCGCGAGAAAGCCGCCTTGCCATGTGGCAGGCGGAGCATGTGCAATGTGCGCTGCACAAATTATATCCATCTTGTGACGTAAAAATCCTCGGAATGACGACACGTGGGGATCAAATTCTCGATCGCACTTTGTCGAAGGTTGGTGGTAAGGGCCTCTTCGTCAAGGAACTGGAAGCGGCGCTGGCCGACGGCCGCGCCGACCTGGCCGTGCACTCGCTCAAAGACGTGCCCATGGAGCTGCCCGCGGGCTTTGCGCTCTCCACCATCATGGAGCGCGAAGATCCGCGCGACGCGCTGGTGTCGAACGAGTACGACTCGCTTGCCGCGCTGCCGGCCGGTGCGGTGGTCGGCACCTCCAGCCTGCGCCGCGAGGCGATGCTGCGCATGCGTTATCCGCACCTGGTGGTGCGGCCGTTGCGCGGCAATCTGGACACCCGTCTGTCGAAACTCGATCGCGGCGACTATGCGGCGATCATTCTGGCGGCTGCCGGTTTGAAGCGTTTGGGTCTGGGCGAGCGCATCCGCGCGAATCTGGATCCGGAAGACAGCTTGCCCGCAGCCGGTCAGGGCGCGCTCGGCATCGAGATTCGCGCCGATCGCGCGGACCTCGCGGCATGGCTCGCACCGTTGCATCACGAACATACGGCAGCGGCCGTCGAAGCAGAGCGGATGGTCTCGCGCGCCTTGGGCGGCAGCTGCGAAGTGCCGCTCGCGGCCTATGCACACTGGCACGACGGCGCGCTGCATCTGCGCGGCATCGTCGCTACGCCTGATGGCCAGCGTGTGTTGAGCGCGCAGGCATCGGCGCCGGCGCCCACGGTCGAACGCGCTGTGGCGCTCGGCAAGGAAGTGGCGGACGCGCTCGAGCAGCAAGGTGCGATGGAAATCGTCCGCGCGTTGAGCACGGCCAGCGGCCCCGCCGCCGGGTCGGCGGACAGCGCGGCGACCGGCGAGTGATGGCGGCCGATATCCCGGGCAACGCATCCTCATCCGTCGACAAGGCGGCGTTCACGGTCGTGATTACGCGACCGGCCGGTCAGTCGAACGAATTAATCGCGCAACTCGCGGCAGCGGGCGTTGCCGTGCTCGACTTTCCGCTGATCGACATCGCGCCTGTCACCGACGAGGCGCCGTTGCGCGCAGCGCTGGCCTCTCTGGAACGCTATGCACTGGTGGTGTTCGTCTCGCCCAACGCGGTCGATCACGCGTTTGCCAGAAGCGATGCGATCTGGCCGCACGCGCTGCCGATCGGCGTAGTCGGACCAGGCAGCGTGCAGGCGCTGGCGCGCCACGGCGTCGCGGCGCCGGCGTACACGATCATCAGCCCGCCGTCCGTAGCCGATGACGATACGGCGCGCTTTGATTCCGAAGGCCTGTTCGCGGCGATCGATACCGCGCTCGGCGCGACGAGCCTCGAAGGCAAGCGCGTCCTGATCGTGCGTGGCGATGGCGGCCGCGAATGGCTCGCCGATCGCTTGCGCGAGGCTGGCGCCGAAGTCGAAACGGTCGCGGCCTATCGCCGTCTCGTGCCGGAACCGTCGATCGGCGGCTGGGCGCGCGTGCACGCGCTGCTGGCCGGCGCGCCGCACGCCTGGCTGCTCACCAGCTCGGAGGGCGTGCGCAACCTGCATGAACTCGCGCAGGAGCATCTGACCGCCGACGAAATCACGCAACTGAAGCACGCCAATCTGGTCACGCCGCATCCCCGTATCGCGCAGACCGCGCGGGCATTGGGTTTTGATAGCATTACGGTGTCCGGTGCGGGCGATGAGCGTATTGCCCGCGCCTTGCTTGCCGCCGTCCCGACCGTTGTTCAACCGGTACCGTCCAACCCGGCTCATTCACCGGCTAAATCACGCATGACTGAAACGAACGCATCCACGAACGCTTCACCCCAGCCGGCCGCAACCACTGCGTTGCCGCCGAATCCACCCTTCACGCCCTACGAAGCGCAGGAAAAGCGCCGCAGCGCGAGCGGACCGCTGCTGTGGTTTGTCGTCGTGATCATTGCTTGTGCGGCGGGGGTAGGCGGCTACGCGCTCAATCGTAAAGTAGAGCGCACCGAGCAGCAGCTCGTGCAACGCCAGCAGGCGAACGACGCGCAGACCAACGACTTGCGCGTCAAGACCGATCAGGCGCTGGCCACGGTGCATCAGTCCGACTCGCAGGTCGCGCAACTCGAAGGCAAGCTTGCGGATGCGCAGACCGCGCAGCAGGCGCTGCAACAGCAATACTCCGATCTCGCCCGCAATCGCGACGACTGGACGATGGCTGAAGTCGGCCAGATGCTGTCGGCCGCGAGCCAGCAATTGCAGCTCACCGGCAATACGCAGCTTGCGTTGTTCGCGCTGCAAAGCGCGGACACGCGTCTCGCCGCGTCGGATAGCCCGCAGGCCGTGACCGTACGCAAGGCAATCGCGCAAGACATCGACAAGCTCAAGGCCGCGCCCTCCACGGATCTGACCGGTATGGCGATCAAGCTCGACAACGCGATCGACCAGGTCGACAGCCTGCCGCTCTCCGGCGAAGCCCCGATTGCTCACGCCACGCCAAAGGCCGCCACGTGGGCCGACACGGCGAAGGTGGCCGCGGCCACCGGCGAGCCGCGCTGGAAAGTGTGGTGGCGTGAAGTCACGACCGGCATCGGCCAGCAGCTCACCAGCCTCGTGCAGGTGCGCCGCATCGACAACGCCGACGCCATGCTCGTCACGCCCGATCAAGGCTACTTCGTGCGCGAGAATCTGAAATTGCGTTTGCTGTCGGCGCGGCTCGCGCTGCTCTCGCGCAACCAGACCACGCTGAAGTCCGACCTGCAGGCGGCGCAGGCTGCGCTCACGCGTTACTTCGACAATACGTCGAAGAAAACGCAGACCGTGGTCGATCTGGTCAAGCAGGTGGATGCGGGTTCGGCCGCGGTTGAACTGCCGACCTTGAACACCAGTCTGCAGGCCGTCAATCAATACCGGAGCCGAGGTTAATCATGGCAATCCGGGGACTTCTATGGCTCGCGCTGCTGTTCGCTATCGCCGTGGTGCTGGCGGTGGTTGGACGCTTCGACATGGGGCAGGTGCTGCTGGTCTATCCGCCGTACCGCGTCGACATCTCGCTGAATCTGTTCGTGGTCGGGCTGGTGGTGCTGTTCATCCTGATGTACGCGCTGCTGCGCATCGTTCGCAACATCTGGCGCATGCCGCAGCGCGTGGCGGCCTATCGCGCTCGCTCGCGTGTCGCGAAGGCGCACGCTGCATTGCGTGACGCGATCGGCAATCTGTACGCCGGGCGTTTCTCGCGCGCTGAAAAAGCCGCGAAAGATTCGCTCACGAATGGCGACAACAAGGGCGCGGCCGGTTTGATCGCGGCCACCGCGGCGCACCGCATGCATGAATATGCACGGCGCGACGAATGGCTCGCCCAGATCGACGAAGCCGACTGGCAGGACGCCCGCCTGATGGCCACCGCCGACATGCGTGCCGACGGCCGCGACGCGGACGGCGCACTCGCCGCGCTGACTGAAATGCAGTCGCAGGGCGCACGGCGGATCCACGCGCAGCAGATCACGCTGCGCGCGCAACAGCAATTGAAGAATTGGGGCGAAGTACTCAAGCTCGTCAAGACGCTGGAAAAACGCGAAGCGATCCATCCTGCGGTGGCGGTACGTTTGCGCCAGCTCGCGGCGGAAAACCTGCTGCGCGACCGGCGTCATAACGCCGATGCGCTGCTGGAGTTGTGGAATTCACTGTCGGCTACGGAACGTCATTCGCCGCGTCTCGCCGATCTCGCCGCCGAACTGCTGGTGGCGCTGAATCGTCCGCAGGAAGCCCGCAAGATCGTCGAAGAAGCGCTGGCGCAGAACTGGGACGCGCGTCTGCTGCGCCGTTATCCGGACACGACTGGGGGAGACGCGTTGCCGTTGATCCAGAAGGCCGAAGGCTGGCAGAAGGATCGCCCGGAAGATGCGGACTTGATGTTCGCGTTGGGCCGCTTGTGCCTGCATCAGCAGTTGTGGGGCAAGGCGCAATCGTTCCTTGAGCGCGCGCTGAAACTGGCCGACAACGAGACGCTGAAAATTCGTTCGCATCGCGCGTTGGCGCGTTTGCATGAACAGATCGGCGATTCCGCCAAGGCGAGCGAGCATTATCGCGAGAGTGCGTTGGCGATGAATATCGTTTAATGCGTTGAGTGCTGCGGCGAGCGGTTGAGACGCGC
Organism: Paraburkholderia aspalathi; assembly: GCF_900116445.1. Classification (GTDB taxonomy): domain Bacteria; phylum Pseudomonadota; class Gammaproteobacteria; order Burkholderiales; family Burkholderiaceae; genus Paraburkholderia; species Paraburkholderia aspalathi. The sequence continues at coordinate 53,523 of NZ_FPBH01000029.1, read as the reverse complement.
CGCAGTAGACGCAAATGAAAAAGCCCCGGCATTGGAAGATGCCGGGGCTTTTTCTTTGAAGCGTGGCGCGTTACGCGTAACTCAGCACTGTTGGCGGCGGTTGCTGCGTTACGTCGTCCGCGAGATCGCTGGTCAGCCGCGCTTACTTATTCACCATTTTCGCCGGCACACTGATCGCCAGCAGACCGCCGAGGATCATGAACGCCGCCAGCATATACATGCCGGAGTCATTCGCGGCAGTCGCCTGCTTCAGCCAGCCGACCGCATACGGGCTGAGAAAGCCTGCGAGATTGCCGATCGAATTGATCATCGCGATGCCGGCGGCCGCGCCGGTGCCGGCGAGGATCGCCGTCGGCAAACTCCAGAACAGCGGCAGCGTGGTGAGGATGCCCATGGTCGCGAGCGTGAGCGAGGCCATCGCCAGCACCGTGTTGTGCGCCCACACCACGGAGAGCACGAGGCCGATCGCCCCGGCGAAGGCCGGCAAGGCGATATGCCAGCGGCGCTCGCGTTTGCGGTCTGCGCTGCGCGACACGAACACCATCGCGATCACCGCCGCGGCGAACGGAATGGCCGACAGGATGCCGATCATGAACGCATCCGTCACACCGGTCGCCTTGATGATGGTCGGCAGCCAGAAGCTCACGCCATAGAGGCCCATCACGAACGAGAAGTACGTGAGGCTCAGCATCAGCACGCGGCCGCTCGAGAGCACCTGACGTATCGGCATATCGTGCTTGGTGGCTTCTTCAGCCGACACCTGGCGTTCGAGCAGCTCCTTCTCTTCCGCGGTGAGCCACTTCGCCTTCGCGACGCGGTCGTCGAGCATCACGAACACCAGGACCCCGACGATCACCGACGGAATCCCTTCGAGCAGAAACAGCCACTGCCAGCCATGCCAGCCGTTCATGCCGTTGAAGCTCTTCAGGATATAGCCCGACACCGGGCCGCCGATCACGCCGGACAAGGCGATTGCCGTCATGAACCAGGTGGTCATGCGGCCACGGCGGTGCGCCGGATACCAGTACGTGAGATACAGGATGATGCCGGGGAAGAAGCCTGCTTCGGCGAGACCAAGCAGGAAGCGCATCACGTAGAACATGGCCGGCGTGGTGACGAACATGGTCAGCATTGAGATCACGCCCCACGACACCATGATTCGCGCGATCCACACCCGCGCACCCACTTTGTGCAGGATCACGTTGCTCGGAATTTCGAAGATGAAATAGCCGACGAAGAAAATCCCCGCACCGAAACCATAGACCGCGTCGCTCAAGCCTAGGTCGGTGGTCATCTGCAGCTTGGCGAAGCCGACGTTGACGCGGTCGAGATACGCGACCACGTAGCAGAGCATCAGGAGCGGCGCGAGCCGCCAGCTGACCTTGCGGTAGGTCGCCTCCTCGAACGTGGAAGGTGGCGCCCCCGCGCCGGGATGGTGGAGCGGATTTGCAGGACTAGCCATGGTGTCTCCTTTTTTCTTGTGGAAATGAAGTACCGCCGTCGATCGCGATTCTAGCCGTGCTGGACGGTTTGCCTGACATGGCGTTTACACGCAGCGCCCGCCGTCCACTTCGAGGCACACGCCAGTGATGAACTCGGCCTCGTCCGAAGCGAGATAGAGCGCCGCGTTGGCGATATCCTGCGGCGTCGAGAAACGCCCGAGCGGAATGCCGGCGAGAAAGCGCTTGCGATTCTCTGGCGTATCTTCGACGCCCATGAATTCGGTCAGCAGCGCCGTCTCGCCCATCACGGGGTTCACGCAGTTCACCCGAATGCGGTCTGGGCCCAGTTCGACGGCGAGCGACTTGCTGGCGATGATCACCGCGCCCTTGCTGCCGTTGTACCAGATGAGGCCCGGCCGTGGCCGCACACCGGCCGTCGACGCGATATTGATGAACACGCCGCCGCCTTGCTGGCGGAAATACGGCACGAATTCCTGCACGCTCCAGTAGATGCTTTTGACGTTCACCGCATAGACGCGGTCGAACTCGGCTTCCGTCACGTCGAGCACCGGTTTGTTGCGATGCGTGGTGCCGGCGTTGTTGACGACGATCTGCACGCTGCCGAAGTCTTCGAGCGCGGCCTCGCGCAGTTTTTGCCAGTCTTCCCGTTGCGTGACGTTGCCGGCCACCGCGATCGCCTTGCCGCCGGCGATGGCGATTTCGCTCGCCACACGTTCAGCCGCGGCGCCGTTCAGATCGTTGACCACCACGTTTGCGCCTTCGCGCGCATAGGTCTTCGCGATGCCTTCGCCGAAACCCGAGCCGCCACCCGTGACGATGGCCGTTTTACCTGTCAACCGCATGATGTCTCCGTTGTTTGTTGTGGATGGTGATGCTTTGACTAACTTCGCTTCGAACTCAATTGCATGAACTCATGCCTGCCTAGCCGTGACGAATGGCGATGGTTTTTAACACTGTGAAGCCATACAGCGCTTCGAAACCCTTTTCACGTCCATGGCCCGAATGCTTCACGCCGCCGAACGGCAATTCGACGCCGCCGCCCGCGCCATAGTTGTTGATGAACACCTGGCCGGAGCGCAGACGCCGCGCGAGGCGCATCTGCCGGGCGCCGTCGCGCGTCCAGATGCCCGCGACCAGGCCGTACTGCGTGCCGTTGGCGAGCGAGAGCGCTTCGTCTTCGTCGGCGAACGACATCGCGGCGAGGACGGGGCCGAACACTTCGTCGCGCGCGAGGCGGTGGCTTGCGGGCACGTCGCGCAGCAGGGTGGGCGCCTGATAGAAGCCGCTTTCGGGCGCTTCGGGGATGACTTCGCCGTGCGCCGCCATCGGGATGCCGTCGTGTTGTGCGTCGGAGAGGAAGTCCCACACGCGCTGTTGCTGCTTGGCATTGATCAGCGGACCGCAATCGAGATCGGCGTGCGACGGTCCGACCCGCAGCGCATGGAACGCGCCGCTCAGCCGATCGAGCAAGGGCTCGTAAATCGCCCGGTCGATCAGCACGCGGCTGCCTGCCGAGCAGGTTTGCCCGGCGTTCTGCACGATCGCCGATACGAGCACGGGCAGCGCTGCGTCGAGATCCGCATCGGCGAACACGATTTGAGGCGATTTACCGCCCAGTTCCAGCGTGACCGGCACGTGGTTCTCCGCGGCCATTTGCGTGACGAGCTTCCCAGTTTCGGGCGAGCCGGTGAATGAGATGTGATCGATGCCGGGATGACGCGCGAGCGCCGCGCCCGCTTCATGCCCGTAACCGGTGACGATATTCAGCGCGCCCGCCGGTAACCCCGCCTCGGCCGCCAGTTCGGCGACGCGCAAGACCGAGAGGCACGCGTCTTCCGCCGGTTTGACGACGCACGCATTGCCGGTGGCGAGCGCCGCGCCGACGCTGCGGCCGAAGATCTGCATCGGGTAGTTCCACGGCACGATGTGGCCGGTCACGCCATGCGGCTCGCGGATCGTCAGCACCGTGTAGCCGGCCTGATAGGGCAGCGTTTCGCCGTGCAGCTTGTCCGCCGCGCCGGCGTAAAACTCGAAATAGCGCGTGAGCGCAGCGGAATCGGCGCGCGCCTGTTTGAGCGGCTTGCCGGTGTCGCGGGCTTCGAGTTGGGCGAGTTCTTCCTGATGGGCGGCCACCAGCATCGACAGCCGGTACAGCACGCGGCCGCGTTCGGCGGCGCTCGCTGCGCCCCATGCGCCTTCGAAGGCGCGGCGGGCGGCATTGACGGCGGCGTCGATATCCGCCGCGGTGCCGCGGGCCAGCCGGGTGAACGGCTGGCCGTCCGAGGGATCGAGCACGGCGATCGTTTCGCCGCCTGATGCGACGGACCATTCGCCGCCGATGAAATGCCGGGCTTCTTCCATGCATGCTCCTTGAGGTGTCACCCAGCCATGATTCAAGCCGTGATTCAGGCCGAGGTCAGATACGCGGTGTTCACAAACGAGAGGCACAATCGAGCGACGCCAGACGATTATCGCGCCGATCCAACCAGAGGTGCCATCGGCCGATTGGCTATAATGGCGTATTCCGTACTGTCCGGCCGTAGCGCCTTGGGCTGGCGAGTTTCGCGCCGCTCGAGATCACGCGCCGCACGCCGTGTTCCGAATTCCATCTGATCAGAGAGCGCTCATGAGCTTCAATAACGTCCCCGCAGGCAAAGACCTTCCGCAAGATTTCAACGTCATCATCGAAATCCCGGCGCAAAGCGATCCGGTGAAGTACGAAGCTGACAAGGAAACGGGTCTGCTGCACGTCGACCGTTTCATCGGCACGGGCATGCGCTATCCGGCGAACTACGGCTACATTCCGCAAACGCTGTCGGGCGATGGCGATCCGGTCGACGTGCTGGTGATCACGCCGTTCCCGCTGCTGGCTGGCTCGGTGGTCCGCGCCCGCGCACTCGGCATGCTGCAAATGACTGACGAATCGGGCGTCGACGCCAAGCTGGTTGCCGTCGCGCACGACAAGGTCTGCCCGATGACCGCTGATCTCAAGTCGATCGACGACGTTCCGGCGTACCTGAAAGACCAGATCAAGCACTTCTTCGAGCAATACAAGGCGCTGGAAAAGGGCAAGTGGGTGAAGGTCGAGGGTTGGGCGGGCATCGAAGCCGCGCACAAGGAAATCACCGAAGGCGTGGCGAACTACAAGAAGTAAGCTGCGTTACACCGGTGCTTGATGAAAAAACCGCGTGAGCCTGCAAGGGCTACGCGGTTTTTTCATGGGCGGCGTTTTCAGAAATTCCGCGCCCGCCCAGCGTGTCCTGCAGTCAGCGCGCGTGTCTGGCCGGGCGTTGCGGCGTATAGACACAACGCATCCAATGGATGAACCGAATGCATTTTTATAGATCAGTGTTAACCCTTATCATTCGGCGGCCGCGGCAGGTTTTCCGCCGTCGGCGTATTAATGCGCTGAGGTAGCGCCCACGTGCGTTTTTTGGAAGCCCACCGTCCGGATGCTGAATCGCAAGTCCAACCCTTCGTCGTTGCGCTGGCCGAGCCGCCTGTATGCGAGCCTGTACGCGCTCGTCACCACGATCTACCGCAAACGGCCGATATGGATGGTGTCGTTTTCAACGAGCGAGGCCAATCTGTCGGAAGGGCTGAGAGCTGCTTGCGCATCCACCGCCATGCTGGTGCTCGGCAATCTGCTGCACGACCCGGTATTTGCATGGGCTGCGATCGGCGCTTTCTGGACCTGTCTCGCGGATGCAGCCGGCTCGAATCGAGCGCGCTTCGCCTCGATGATGGGCTTCGCGCTGCTGTCCACCGTGTGCGGCGGCGTGACCGCCTTCGCGTCAGGCGAGGGGACGGTGTTCGCGGCGCTCGCCATTCTGGTATTCACGACGCTCGGCGCGTTCGGCAGGATCTGGGGCGCCGCGACGTCGCAGGTGACGATTCTCGCGGCGACCGCCTGCGTGGTGATGGTCGACCGGCCGATGCACAACCTTCGCGAAGGGGTGGCGTTTCTCGGCGTCTATCTGGCCGGATGCCTGTTCGCCGTTGTGCTGAGCTTGACGGTCTGGCGCATTCATCCGTTCGGCACGAGCCGCGCTTCGCTGCGTGCGGTGTATCTGCGTCTGGCTGACATCGCCTTGGACAGCGCGCGCCTGCTCGAAGCGCGCGCAGCGCCTGGCGAGTGGGCCACGCATGCCGCGAAATTTCGCGCCGATGCACGCGCTGCGCTGGAGCGCTCGCGCAAGGCGCTGGCGAACGTGCCTGGCTCACGAACGGCCGGCCGGGAAGACTACGACAATCTGCTCGCGCTCCTGACCGAGAGTGAAGCGCTCTTTGCGTACCTGATTGCGGTCACCGGCGCCTGCGAAAAAACCCCGCAAGACGCACGTCGCACCAGACGCGCGGCGCGGTTGCTGATCGGGCTGGGCGAGGTTCTGCGAAGAATCGGCGTGGCCAGCAACGAAGCCCAATGGAACCGTCTCGCCGACCTGCAACTCCGTTTGCGACGCCTGGCGCGGCGACTCGAATCCGCGCTGATGGAACCTGTGACATTGAAGTTCGATTTCGAACTGGTCGATTTCGCGCCGACAGCTGCTCATCCGCTCGGGTGGCAGGACAGTGCCGCCAGACTGCTGACGCGGACGTGGTCGACCCTCAAGGCAAACTTTTCCGTTCAGTCGGTCGGCTTGCGCCACGCTGCCCGCGTCGGCGTCACGACCACGGCGGGTTTTCTGGTCATCCGGGCGCTCGGGCTGCCCTTCGGCTATTGGGCAACCATGGCGACGCTGCTGATTCTGCAACCGTCTATTGCTGCGACCTGGCCACGGAGTATCGAGCGCGCTGCCGGGAGCATCGTCGGCGGCCTGCTGGCGGCCGTGATCGGCTATGCGATTCATTCGCCTCTCGGCATTTCACTGGCGGTGTTTCCGCTGGTGGTGGCCACCATGGCGCTGCGTCCCGTCAGCTACAGCCTCTTCGTACTTTTCCTGACACCGACCTTCGTGCTCGTGACCGACTTCGCGACGCCCGGCGCCAGCGAATTCGCCTTCGCGTTGACGCGGCTCGGCAACAACGTGCTCGGTTGTGTATTGGCGCTGCTGGCGACGTTCTATCTGTGGCCGACGCGGGAAAAGGTCGACTATCGTGCCTATCTGAGCGACGCGGTGCGGGCCAATCTTGCGTATCTGAGGGCAGCATTGGAGTCGCCGGACCGAAGCGAGAAGGACATGGAACGCCTGCGCCGGGCCGCGGGTTTGGGCAGCAATAACGCCGAGGAGGCCATCGGCCGCATTCGCCTCGAAAAACTCGAGGACTCGATGGTCGACACGGTGACGCTGACGGTGCTGAGCGTGTTGCGAAAGATGGCGGGAACGGCGACGCAACTGCGCTTGAGTACGAACCGGCGCAGCATGCACGATGAACTCGGCGCGTGGATTGACACCACGAGTGCCGACATCGAGGCGGCTTTGAACCGGACGTTGCGGCCGATCCGGCACGACCTTCCTCCACGGGAGCGGTTGACGTCGCTGGAGGCGGACGCCGTGGGTGAAATCGCGCTGATGCATCGGCTGCTGACTGAGCGGATGCGTGAAGCGAGGGGTTAGGTGGAGGGCGGCTCGTCTGCGGCAACCGGCTCTGGCTCTGGCTCTGGCTCTGGTTCGGGCACGGGCAACACCGATTCGAGCGTACGCAGTCCCGCGCCTAGCGCACGCTTTTCGGCCGGCGGCAAACGCTTGACCCAATACTCGGCGCGCGAAGCGCTTGACCGGTCGGCCAACTCAAACGACACCAGCACCTGCACCGGTTTGCGCGAACGCGTATAGCGCGCGCCTTCACCGCTCACATGTTTGTCGAAGCGCGCCTGCACATCGGTGGCAATGCCGGTATAGACGCTGCCGTCCGAGCATTCGAGCAGATACAGAAACCACGCCATGGGTACGCTTCAACCTTTGAACGGATTGTGTTCGCGCAGCTCGTCCACATACGCGTGGATGCTGTTCTTTTCGTTGTCGAGGAAGTGGCCGACCGCATCGGCGAAGGCCGGATGCGCGAGCCAATGCGCTGAGCGCGTCACGGTCGGCAAAAAACCACGCGCCATTTTATGCTCGCCCTGGGCGCCGCCTTCGAACGCGCCGAGCTTTTCTTCGATGCAGAATTCGAGCGGCTGGTAGTAGGCGGTTTCGAAGTGCAGGCAGGGCACGTGTTCCAACGCGCCCCAGTAACGGCCATAGAGCGTGCCGCCGGTTTTCCCGTCGCGCTGATAGACCACGAGCGAGCTGGCGATCGGCTTGCCTTCGTATTCGGCGATCACCAGCAGCAGATTTTCCGGCATCGACGCGCCGATCATCCGGAAGAAATCGAGGTTCAGATACGGACTCGAAAAGTGCTCGCGGTAGGTTTGCCGATAACACTTGCTGAAGAATCGCCAGTCGGCGTCCTGGATATCTTCGCCGCGAATCCGGCGCATTGTCACGCCGGCTTCCTGAACCTTGCGACGCTCCGCGCGGATGTTCTTGCGCTTCTTCTGTTCGAGCGTGGAGAGGAAATCGTCGAAGTCGCGATAGCCGTCGTTCAGCCAGTGGAATTGCACGCCTTCGCGCTGCATCATGCCCATGTCGGTCAGCGCGCCTGCTTCTGTTTCGGTCGGAAACAGCACGTGCAGCGACGACACGTCGGCCTGCTCGGCGAACGCCATCAGCGTCGCGGCCAGATGCCTGAGCGCATGCGTATCCGCCGATAACAGCCGGTTGCCCTGCACCGGTGTGAACGGCACCGCGCACAGCAGCTTCGGATAATACGGCAGACCGTTGCGTTTGTACGCGTCGGCCCATGCCCAATCGAAGACATATTCGCCGTACGAGTGACCCTTCAGATACACGGGCGCCGCGGCCGCGAGCTTGTCCGTGCGCGGGTCGGTGAGCGTGACGAATTGCGGCGCCCAGCCGGTATCGGCGACCGCGCAACGGGTCGCGTGCAGTGCGCTCAAGAACTCGTGCCGCAGAAACGGCGTGGGCTGCGCTTGCTGGGCGAGGAGGGCATTCCATTCCGCGGCGTCCACCTCGGAGGGCGACGCCAGAATGCCCGTGCGATAATCAAAGCGTTCCTGGTTCAATCTGTGTGACTGTTCCCAATGAGCGACGCGCAGCATGTAGCGGTGCGTCGTTCGTTTATCCGATTTGTCCGTTGCCGTCGAGCTAACCAGCCGCGGTACTCGCAAGCCGTCTGGCTTGCCTGTCGATCCTGCCATGAAGACCCGAATCGCTCTTGCTCAAATCAATGTCACCGTCGGCGATTTCGCCGGCAACGTCGCGAAGATTGTCGCTGCCGCGCGCGCCGCGCACAACGATGGTGCGAAGCTGCTGATTGCGCCTGAACTCGCGCTCTCCGGCTATCCGCCCGAAGATTTGCTGCTGCGTCCCGCGTTCTACACCGCGAGTGCGGCGGCGCTCGCCGATCTGGCCGCGCAGCTGAAGCCCTTCGCCGGCTTGCATGTGATCGTCGGCCATCCGTTGCGGGATGTGACACACGCGGTGGCACACAGCGTGGCGCACGGCCATGGTAATGCAAACGCGCCGATCGAGCGCGGCGTCCCGCCGGTGGATACCTTCAACGCGGCCTCGCTGATCGTCGACGGGGAAGTGGTCGGCACCTATCGCAAGCAGGATTTGCCGAATACCGAGGTGTTCGACGAGAAGCGCTACTTCGCGTCCGACCCGAAGCCGTTCGTATTCGAACTGGACGGCGTGAAGTATGGCGTAGTGATTTGCGAGGACGCGTGGCATGCGTCGGCTGCGCAAATGGCGAAGGCGGCGGGCGCGCAAGTGCTGCTGATTCCGAACGGCTCGCCCTATCACCTGAACAAGGAAGCGGTACGCTTCGACATTCTGCGCGCGCGGATTCGCGAGACCGGCTTGCCCATGGTCTACGTGAACATGGTCGGCGCGCAGGACGAACTGGTGTTCGACGGCGGCTCATTCGTACTCGATGAAAAGGGCGATCTGGTCGCGAAGATGGCGCAATTCGAGGAAGGCAACACGATTGTCGAGTTCGACAGCGGCAAGCCGGTGCCCACGGCGATCGCGCCGGAGCGCTCGCTCGAAGCGCAGGTGTATGCCGCGCTCGTGATGGGCGTGCGCGACTACATCAACAAGAACGGCTTTCCGGGCGCGCTGATCGGACTGTCGGGCGGCGTGGATTCGGCGCTGGTGCTGGCCGTTGCGTGCGACGCGCTGGGCGCGGACCGTGTGCGGGCGGTGATGATGCCGTCGCGCTACACCGCCGACATTTCAACCACCGATGCCGCCGAGATGGCGCGCCGCGTCGGCGTGCGCTACGACGAAATCGCGATCGCGCCGATGTTCGACGCGTTCCGCGGCTCGCTCGCCGAGGAGTTCGCCGGCCGCGCCGAAGACGCCACCGAAGAAAACATTCAGGCGCGCATTCGCGGCACCTTGCTGATGGCGCTGTCGAACAAGTTCGGCTCGATCGTGCTGACCACCGGCAACAAGAGCGAGATGGCGGTGGGCTACTGCACGTTGTACGGCGACATGGCCGGCGGCTTTGCGGTGATCAAGGACATCGCCAAGACGCTGGTCTACAAGCTGTGTCACTACCGCAATCAGGCCACCACGTTCAGCAAGCAGGATGTGATTCCCGAGCGGATTCTGACGCGCGCGCCGTCGGCCGAGCTGCGCGACAACCAGACCGATCAGGACAGCTTGCCGCCGTACGAAGTGCTCGACGCGATCATGCGCATGTACATGGAGGAGGATCGCTCGCTCGCCGAAATCATCGCGGCGGGTTACGCGATCGACGATGTAAAGCGCGTCACGCGCCTCATCAAGATCAACGAATACAAACGCCGTCAGGCGCCGATCGGCATTCGCGTCACGCATCGCGCGTTCGGCCGCGACTGGCGTTATCCGATTACGTCGCGCTACACCGAGCCGGTGGAGTGAGTCTCAGGCGAAAGACTGCGGACTTACTGACTTACCCCATAGCAGACCAGAAGCACGCGCCGGATTGCCGCAACGCATCCGGCGCGGCGTAGAATAAAAATCATCCATTTCCCTTTCAACCTTCCAATCACGAGATGAGGTCCGCCATGAAGCGCATCACTGCAGTCATCAAACCGTTCAAACTCGACGAAGTGCGCGAGGCGCTTGCTGAAGTCGGCCTCACGGGGTTGACCGTGACGGAAGTCAAAGGCTTCGGTCGGCAAAAAGGCCACACCGAGCTCTATCGTGGTGCAGAGTACGTGGTCGACTTTCTGCCGAAAGTGAAGATCGAAGTGGTAGTCGCGGACAACCAGTGCGATCAGGTGATCGACGCGATCATCGGCGCGGCGCGCACCGGCAAGATCGGCGACGGCAAGATTTTCGTCGCGGACGTGGAGCGGGTGATCCGGATTCGCACGGGTGAGGAGAACGAAGCGGCGGTTTGAGCGGTTCGACTCGTACTGTTGAAACGCAGAGTTAAAGCGCCGGTATTGACATCCGCGGCACGCACGCACCGATCAGGTGCGCCGGGGCAGTGGCAAAACCGTGCGCGCAAATAAAAAACGGTGCGATACCCTTTCGGACATCGCACCGATACGCGCCTCTCGCAGCAGCGTGAAAAAGATTCTCTTGAAGAACTTCTGACTACACCCCGAAGGAAATCCCCTCGGGGCACACTGTTCGATTAGAACGAGTGTTGAATACCTGCGTACACGCCGGTCTGGCTATGACCCGGCAGCGGGTTGTCCGTTGAGGTCGCCGTGCCCGAGTTATTCGCATTCAGGCCGTAGTTAGCCGTCTTGCTGTTTTGCGTTGTTGCGATCTGCAGATCCAGCAGCGTGCGCTTGGACAGGTTGTACGAGCCGCCGATCGTGTAGATCGTCGCATTGCCTGCGCCATTGTTGCCGTTCACGTGATAGACCGCTGCGATCAGTGCTGCAGCCGGCGTTGCTTGCCACGTCACACCACCCCATTCGTGGTCGAGCGTGGTCGGCGTGCCCGGCAGAACACCCGTCGCACCCGCCGAACGGATAGCCTGGTAAGCGGCCTGAATCTTGAACTGGCCGAGGAACACGTTCACGAGAGCCGAGTATTCACGCGATGCCGCGAACACGCCAGTTCCGATGTTGGCCGTATTGACGCCAGTGGCGGTCGGGCCGTACAGGCTGCCGTTAGCCGGGTTGCGGATTTCGTCGTACAGGCCGCGAACCTGGAACAGCGAGTTCGTGTAGGTGACCTGTGCGCCTGCTTCGCGACCTTGAGCCGTCGTGCCGTTACCGTTCCAGCTCGTTGCGTTCGACAGAGCGTATTGACCGTAGAAGTCAAAGCCTGCGATCTTCGGCGACTGGTACGCGAAGTTGTTGCTCGATTGCGGCCAGTTGCGGCCACGCACCAGCGATGCCGACGACCAGTTCGATTGACCGAACGGGTCAAAGTCCCACACGCCGTTCGAGATATAGAGCATGCGGCCCATCGTGAACGTACCGTACTGGTCGTTCGACAAACCGACAGTTGCCCAACGATTGAAGAGACCGCCGCCGCCAGGGCCTGCACCCGTCATGGTGTTGAAGGAGCCTTCCAACTGGAACAGGACCTTGTTGCCGCCACCGATGTCCTCAACGCCCTTCAAACCCCACAGGCTCGTACCCCAGTCGCCGCTTTCCGCGCGCCAACGGTTCGTGCTGCCAGTTGCCTGGCCGTTTGCACCCGTGCCTTGCGGAACACCCGTCATGTATTCCAGGCCGGCGTCAAGGCGGCCGTACAGCGTTACGCTGCTTTGGGCGTGCGCAACTACACCGGCTGTCATCAACGCAGCGGCGAGCAAAGCTTTCTTCATCTTCTCCTCCATACCCTGTCAAAAAGTGAAACCCAGTACTGCGAATGGTGTTCGGACGCAAGCGCGCCGAACAGAAATCGGTACCAGGGAGATTAGCGGGTGGATTGGGTCTCCTGTCGTGACGGATAGCCTCAGCGGGCTATTCTTCGCGCCATGCCGATCCCTCGCCGACCGGTTCTCCTCTGTTGCTTTGAAGTGAAACTACTTTTAATGAACTTTGTTTTGCTACTTTGGTTACTAATTTATCAAAAATACCCTGGAGTGGGAGAAGAAATTAGTACCGGCTTGGGCCGGTGTCTCCAAATTGCAATACGAATGTGTGCAAGGAATCGTTGCGATATCCCCCAAAAGGCGGGAAACCCTTATGCCATAAGGGAATCACGGATTGGGACGGACCACGTCAAGGATTGCCACTATTGACGCTTCAAATGCGGCAGAGTAAGGCGAAAAGAGGGCGGTTCGAGGCAGGTTCGTGCACAGTTTCGAGGCCAGAATGGCCAGAATGCACAGGTGAGCGAAGTAAAAAAGGCGCTCGTAAGCGCCTTGTAATGCTACTTTGACTACAGCCCAAATACCAGGCTTTACGGCAGTCTTATTTGAGGCTGCCGGAGAGGAACTGCTTGAGCCGTTCGCTCTTCGTGTTCTTGAAGACTTCGTCCGGATGGCCTTCTTCTTCGACCCGGCCTTGATGCAGGAACATCACGTGATTCGACACGTTGCGCGCGAACGCCATTTCGTGCGTGACGACGATCATCGTGCGGCCTTCTTCGGCGAGCGTCTGCATGACCTTGAGCACTTCGCCGACCAGCTCGGGATCGAGCGCCGAAGTCGGTTCGTCGAACAGCATCACGTCAGGGTGCATGGCCAGCGCGCGAGCAATCGCGACGCGTTGCTGCTGACCGCCCGACAGATGCGACGGGTACTGTTTCTCGAGACGAGGTGCGAGGCCCACTTTCTCGAGATATTCACGCGCGCGCTCTTCGGCTTCTTTGCGCTTTAAGCCCAGCACGTTGACCGGCGCCTCAATGATGTTCTCGAGCACGTTCATATGCGCCCACAGATTGAAGTGCTGGAACACCATCGACAGCCTGGTGCGCACGCGCTGCAACTGCTTCGGATCGGATACGCGCAAAGCGCCGTTCTTCGCGATCTGCGTGCGGACTTCTTCGCCGTCGACGAAGATGCGTCCGGAGTTCGGCTGCTCGAGGAAGTTGATGCAGCGGAGCATCGTGCTCTTGCCCGAACCGGATGAGCCGATCACGCTGATCACGTCGCCGGCGTTGGCCTTCAGCGACACGCCCTTGAGGACTTCGTTGTCGCCGTACTGTTTGTGAAGCTCGTCGACGAAGAGCTTTTGCTTCTTGGTGTTCATCGGGGTCCTTGGCGGGCTTACTTGCTTGGGGGCGTAGTGCCCATCTTGTTTACTTGCCTTGCGGCCGCAGGTAAGCGAGCCAGCGGCGCTCGGCGCGGCGGAACAGCCACACGAGCGCAAAAGAAATCAACAGATAGAGCAGGGCGGCGATACCGAACGCGTTGAACGATTGGTACGTGGCCGAGTTCACGTCGCGGGCGATCTTGAGAATGTCCGGCACGGTCGCGGTGAACGCGACGGTGGTGGCGTGCAGCATCAGGATCACTTCATTGCTGTAGTACGGCAACGCGCGGCGCAGCGCCGACGGCAGAATCACTCGCCGGTACAGTGTGAACGACGACATGCCATACGCGCGCGCCGCTTCGATCTCGCCATACGGCGTGGCTTTGATCGCGCCCGCGAAAATCTCGGTGGTGTACGCGCAGGTGTTCAGCGTGAACGCGAGCAGCGTGCAATGCATGCCGTCGCGGAAGAACGCGTTGGTCAGCTCGTGGTTGCGGATGATTTCGAGGCTGTACAGGCCGGTGTAGCAGAGCAGCAGTTGCACGTAGAGCGGCGTGCCGCGGAAGACATACGTATACAGCCAGACCAGACCGGCGAGCCATTTCTTCTTCGACACGCGCGCGACCGAGAGCGGAATCGACAGGCAGAAGCCGAGTCCGATCGACACCACCAGCAGCCACAGCGTGATCACGACGCCGGTGAGGCGGTAGCCGTCGGTATACAGATAGTTGCGCCAGTATTCCTGAATGATCTCGATCATAGATCCGCCTTTCGCACGCCGGTCGAGTAACGCTTTTCGAGGTACATCAGCACGAAGTTGGACACTGTGGTGATGACGAGATAGATCGCCCCTGCGAACAGGGTGAAGAAGAAGAACCGCAGCGTGCCCTTGCCCGCATCCTGCGAGGCCTTGACGACATCGGCGAGACCGATGATCGACACCAGCGCCGTGGCTTTCACCATCACCTGCCAGTTGTTGCCGATGCCGGGCAGCGCGAAGCGCATCATCTGCGGGAACATGATCCGCGTGAACACCTGCCAGCCGGTCATGCCGTAGGCCGAGCCCGCTTCGAGCTGGCCGCGCGGCACCGCGAGGAACGCGCCGCGGAAAGTCTCGGTGAAGTACGCGCCGTAGATGAAGCCCAGCACCGCGACGCCGGCCACGAATGGGTCGATGTCGATCTGGTCCCAGCCGAGCAGGTCGGTCAGGTTATTCAGCCAGATCTGGATGCTGTAGAACAGCAGCAGCATCAGCACCAGGTCGGGCACGCCCCGCACGAGGGTCGTGTAGACGGTGCCGGCACCATAGGAGAAGCGGTTTTTCGACAGCTTCGCCGCTGCGCCGAGCAGGCCCAGCACGAAAGCGAACGCCAGCGACAACACCGCCAGTTTGACGGTTTGCCAGGTGCCGTTAAGAAGCAGCGGGCCGTAGCCTTGAAGGAACATATGGGGTCCTTGACGATGCGCTTGTGGCGCACCGCGAAAGACGCGGCCAGCTCTGCACCGCGTTTGCCGCGAGCCTGAGCTCGCCGTTTCCTGCGGCGCACAGCGCACCGCTGTGCAAATCATGACTGCATGGCCGTTGCCGGTCTTGCAGCGCGCTTTTCGATTCTTGTTGTGAATCGGGGTTGAAGCTGCTTCTGAAACTGCTTTTTGAAGCTATCAGCGACTGTATTACGAAGCCTCGGGAAAGCCCATGCGGGCGAGCCCCGAGTTCATGCTCCACTCAACGACCTGGATAGATATCGACGTCGAAGTACTGCTTTTCCAGCTTTTTGAACGTACCGTCCTCGCGCACTTGCGCCAACGCCTGGTTGAACATCGCTTTCAGCGCGACGTCATCCTTGCGCAGGCCGATGGCCGTGCCTTCGCCGATCGTCTTTGGGTCTTTCACTTCCGGGCCGGCCCACGCGAAGCCTTTGCCGCGCGGCGTCTTCAGGAACCCGGCGTCGGCTTGCAATTCATCCTGCAACGCTGCGTCAAGACGCCCCGATGCGATGTCGGCGTACACCTGATCCTGATTCTGATAGGACACGACGGTCACGCCTTTGGGCTCCCAGTACGCCTTGGCATAGGCTTCCTGAGTCGAACCCTGCTCGACGCCGACATGCTTGCCCTTCAGCGATTCAGCCGTGGGCAGCAGCGGCGAGCCGGCTTTGGCGATCATGCGGGCCGGCGCGTCGAATAGCGTGTCGGAGAAATCGATCTGTGCGCGGCGCTGGTCCGTGACGGTCAGCGATGACACGATCGCGTCGAACTTCTTGCCCTTCAACGCGGGGATGATCCCATCCAGGTCCTGCTCGACCCACACGCACTTGACGTTCATTCTTGCGCACAGCGCTTTCGTCAAATCGACGTCGAAGCCGACGACCTGGCCGCTGGCCGCCTTCGATTCGAATGGCGGGTAGCTGGCGTCCACCCCGATGCGCACGGTTTTCCACTCTTTCGCCATGGCGCCGGTGGCCATGACCGCAAGCGCCACGCACAGTGCGGCCTTCTTCATGTTTCTCCTGGATCAAACTGATCGTCGTGGTGTGCCGATCTCGACGACCGCCGGCTCGTGGCCGGCCGTCGCTATTCTAGGCGGTCAAAATTGTCGCGCCGCGTGCGAGTGTGGCTTCGGGGCCGCCCGGCGCGCCTTTGGCGCCCACGCGTCTTGAAAAGGGCGGTATTTTACCCGATCAGGGGCAGCGCGCCAGTGCGGGACGCCGGCGGCGGCCGGTGGGCGGCGGCATGCGTTGTGCATGCGCGACGGTGCTGGGCCGTGATTGCACGGATTTATGGAACGATCCAGTGCATCGTTGCCGATTGTTTAGTGCGCTTCGCGCCCATACATTCTGGGCATCGCTATTTACTCACCGGGAGATATCCATGATCGAGATTCGCCGTTCCGACGAACGTGGCCACGCCAATCACGGCTGGCTCGACTCGTATCACAGCTTCTCGTTTGCCGACTACCGCGACCCGCAGCACGTGCATTTCGGCCCGTTGCGGGTGATCAACGAAGACCGCATCGCCGGCGGCCAGGGCTTCGGCACGCACGGCCATCGGGATATGGAAATCGTCACCTATGTGCTCGAAGGCGCGCTCGCGCACCGCGACAGCATGGGCAACGGCTCGACCATCCGTCCCGGCGACGTGCAGCGCATGAGCGCCGGCACGGGCGTGCAGCACAGCGAGTTCAATGCGTCGCAGGACGAATCCGCGCACCTCCTGCAGATCTGGGTGATCCCGCAACGTGCGGGTGACCAGCCCGGCTACGAGGAAAAGCGCTTCGAGGACGCCGACAAGCGCGGGCGTCTGCGCGTGGTCGCCTCGCCCGACGGCCGCGACGGCTCAGTGACGATTCATGCGGATGCATCGATTTACGCGGCGTTGATCGATGGCGCGGAACAGGCCACGTTTGCGTTGCCGAAAGGCCGGCTGGCGTATGTGCACGTGGCGCGGGGCGCGCTGACGGTGAATGGCCAGGCGCTGCAGGCCGGCGACGCCGCCAAGCTCAGCGAGACCGATACGGTGACGCTCGAAAAGGGCGACAACGCCGAAGTGCTGCTGTTCGATCTGGGTCAGCTCAACGGGTAAGTGCGCGGGTAAGCGCCGATCACCGGACGTTCATTCATCGCCCGATGACTGTTGGTTGAGGGGGCTGGTTGCAAGCGCAACGAGTCCCGCCCCTTGAAGCGTGCGCCGCACACAAACAAAAACGCCACGGAAGTTTTTCCGTGGCGTTTTTGCATTCGGACGACGGCCGCGCGAGCCGTCTTCCACCTGCTTCGACCCGCTTACTGATTCGCAGCCGGCGCCGACGCTGCACCCTTATTATGGTGTTCCCAGCGGTCGCGCATCTTTTCGTGACGCGCTTCCATCTTCGCAAAACGCTGCTTCAGCGCCGTGCTGACGGTTGTCTTCTGCTGGTCGTTCAAGCCGTTATAGAACTTAAGCCATGCGTCCGAGGTTTGCTGACGCAGTTGCGCGTCTTTCTGCTCGACCTGCTGGTGCGCGGCAGCCATGGCGTTCAGATCCAGAATCGGCTGTTGCTGCGCGGCCTTCATCTGGTTCTTGATCTGTTCATGGTTGGCGCGCATGGCCTCATGGTTCTGTTTCATGGTGTCGAGCGCGGCTTGCCATTGCTTTTCCTGATCCGCGTTCAGCTTCAACTGGTCGTGCAGTTGCGTCAGTTCTTTCATGAAGTGGCCATGCCAGCCGCCGGGGCCGCCGTGATCGGCGGGTTGGGCGGCATAGGCAGCGCCCGCGCCGATGGCGAGGGCAGTGGCGGCAACGGCGAGAACGCGCGACATTTTTTTGGTGGACATGTAAGACTCCCTGTAATGGAATAGCCGACGATGCAACCGATAATGTGGACGGCCTGCATTCGGTAAGTCACAGCGTAGAGAACTGCGCCGAGCGCTGTGTTACGTGGCTTGATGCGGCTGTTACGGGTCATTACGTACGGCTTTCACCGTAACACCCGGTAACCCTTGCGGGCCGTCTGAAATCGAAAACCCTTCCTGCTGCGCGTTAAACTTCATCCCATGGCTACTCAAATACTGGTTGTCGACGACGACGTCGAATTGCGCGATCTGCTGCGCGACTATCTGGCCCGTCAGGGCATCGAAGTTTCGGTGCTGCATGACGCGGGCACGCTCGAGCGCAGGCTCGAACGCGAGCGTCCGGATCTGATCGTGCTCGATCTGATGATGCCGGGCGTAGATGGGCTGACCGCGCTGCGCAAGCTGCGCGCGTCGGGCGACGACATCCCGGTGATCATGCTGACCGCGCGTGCTGACGACGTGGACCGCATCGTCGGGCTGGAGCTCGGTGCGGACGACTATCTCGGCAAGCCGTTCAACCCGCGCGAGCTGTTGGCGCGCGTCCAGGCGGTGCTGCGGCGCCGCCGCACGCTGCCGTCGGCGGCAGCGCCGGAGCAGCGCGAGCCGTTCAACTTCGGCCGCTTCACGCTGGATTTCCAGTCGCGCACGCTGCATCTCGAAGACAAGCCGCTCACGCTGTCGGGCAGCGAATTCGCGCTGCTGAAGATTTTCGTCAATCACCCCATGCGCACGCTCACACGTGAGCGCCTGCTCGAACTGCTGCATGGCCCGGAATACGACGGCACCGATCGCGGCATCGACGTACAGGTGTGGCGTTTGCGTCGCATTCTCGAAACCGACCCGTCCACGCCGCGCTTCATTCAAACGGTGCGCGGACGCGGCTACGTGTTCGTGCCGGATGGCGAACAGCATGCGCCGGCCCATTGATTCGCTGTTCGGGCGCCTCGCGCTGCTAGTGATTGCGGTGCTGCTGCTGTCGCATTTCGCGTGGTACGCGCTTATGCGGCTCGAGCGCAGCCAGCTGCAAGCGCGCTATGCAGTCGAGGAAGCCACCTTCCTTGTCGACGCGGTGCGCCAGCACGTCGCCCGTACGCCGGACCAGCCCTTGCCGTCGCGCGTCAGGCTGGTCGATCCGGCGAGCGCCGATGTGCCGCCGGATAGCACGGATCTGCCGCCGCCGCTCGAACGTTTCATTGAGGACGTGCGCGATCGCATGCCCACCGGTACGCTGGTGCGGATCGGCCAGCCTGGCCGTCCGCCCACGCTGTGGGTGCGCGGCACCGCGGACCGAAGTTGGATCGTCGTGCCGGTGCAGCCACTGCGCACGCCGCGTTCCCTCGATCGCACGGTGCTATGGCTCGCGATTATCTTTTCGTTCGCGGTGATGGCAGCGCTCTTTGCCGCGTGGGCGCTACAACAGCCGTTGCGCTCGCTCGCCCAGGCGGTGGCGCGCTTTGGCCGCGGCTTGCCGGTGCCGCCGGTGCCTGAACGCGGTCCACGTGAGTTGCGGCAGCTGACGCACGGCTTCAACCAGATGGTTCAGGAAGTGGCGCGCACCGAAAACGATCGGGCCGTCATGCTGGCCGGCGTCGCGCACGATCTGAAAACGCCGCTGGCTCGCTTGCGGCTGCGCGCCGAAATGATGGAAGAAGTGAAGATGCGTGACGGCGTCGTGCGCGACGTCGATTCGATGACGCATATCGTCGAACAGTTTCTGGTGTTCGCACACGACGGCGCCGATCGCAGCGAAGCGGTCGAAGTGGACGGGCAGTGCGAGCGCGTGGTCCGTAGTTATCGTGCGGTCGCGGCCGGCGGGCCCACGGTGCGAACCGAACTCAACGCAGGCCCGGGTTTTCTGCTGCCGGCGGCAACGCTCGACCGGATCCTGTCGAACCTGTTGGACAACGCACATGCCTACGGCGCGCCGCCGATCGTCGTCGCTACGGCGCGCACGGCGCAAGGTTTCACGCTTTCGGTGAGCGACAACGGCAGCGGTATCGCCGCGCAGGATCTGATCAATGCCAGCCGGCCGTTCGTCCGGCTCGACCCGGCGCGTGGCGGCAATGGTCATAGCGGGCTGGGGCTTGCGATCGTCGAGCGTCTGGTGCGGCGTGCAGGCGGGGAGTGGGAGATCGGCAACCACGACGGCCGTGGCTTACGGGTCTTGATGAGCTTTCCGTTCGATGTGGTGCCGCGTGTCGCGGTGGCCTCGGAAAACGCCTGGGGGTGAGCGGGGCAAGGGCGGCAAGCGCCTGCCCCGCTATATATATGCCGCAACGTGATGTCCGAGCGCGACGAGGTTCGGAATGAGCGTCCGGCAAGCTTTGCGCTAGTCTGAAAACAGCGTGTTCAACGCATTGGCCGCGTCACCATCCACCGTATTCCACGTGACCGTTTCGGCTTCGAAGATGTAGTGCGTGGTGTATTTGCCGAGGCGCGTGAGTATCTCTTCCTGAATCAGTTCCGGTGCGACCTCCAGCTTCAGATACCACGCGGTCGACGACAAGCGCGTCTGGAACGCGCCATATTCGGCCAGCAGATGGTCGAATGCGTCAGCATCCTGATCGCGACAGACGATGACCAAATTTCCCTTCATGCGAATCTCCCGTTAGAGCGGTAGCGGCACCCTCAATGTCAGGGTTGATGATACCTGCTTCGCTACGGAACGCCCGAGGCCAGGACTTGCTTTGCATCAGCGGCCGCACGCATTGGGTTGCGGATGGCGCATCGGATTGGAGGGAAGGTCGTGCGCCTTCGCCAGGCGTCACCAGGCGTTGACCACCGTCCGCGCGGGCGGCGCGGTGTCGTCGGGCGGAAGGGCTTCGGTGCGGTCGCGGCCGCCCGTCTTTGCCGCATAAAGCGCGGTGTCGGCGCGGCTCATGATGCGCTCGGGCAGATCGTCGGATGAGAGTTCGGTGATGCCGATGCTCACGCTCAAGCCCACCGAGGCGGGCAGCTTCGGCGAAGGAACTGCCTTCAGACGCAGGCGCAAGCGTTCGACAACTTCACGGCCGCCCGCCAGATCCGTGGCCGGCAGCAGCAGGCCGAACTCTTCTCCACCCAGCCGGCCGATCGCATCGGTGCCGCGCAACTCGGCCTGGCAGGTGTCGACGAAATGTTCGAGCGCGCGGTCGCCGGCGGCGTGCCCGAAGCGGTCGTTGATCTGCTTGAAGTGGTCGAGGTCGGCGATCGCCATGCACAGCGGCTCATTGCCCGCATGCGCGCGCTCGATCTCGTGGCGCAGCAGGTCGAGGAAGTAGCGCCGCGACAGCGCGCCGGTCAGCGCATCGTGGCGCGCCTCAGCCGAGAGCAGCGTATTGGCCGATTGCAATTGTTCTGCAAGGTCGCGCGTGGCGCGATGGTGGCGCCGCTCGCGCACGTACGACACGGTGATGACCCATGCGAGCGCGACGGTGCCGGCCAGCGTCAGAAACACCAGCAGATGGTCGCGCTTGTGATTGCGCAGCAGTTCCGGCCAGGCCGCGAGCGGATCGACCAGATGCGCCGAGAGCCCCGAGTTCAGTCCGTTGCGTGCCTGGTACAGCGATGGCGCCGGCTGCTCGCTCATGCCGAACAACTGTTCGGCGACACCGGCTGGCACCCAGGGCGCCTGTTCGCGCACCCGGGTGTCGACCTGAATCTGGATGTCGGGGAGGATTTCGCGGCGATAGATAGTCAGGCGCTCGGCGGCGCTCATCTTCGTGACGTGCGAGTTCGGCAGCGCGTGGCCTTCGAGTGCGCTGTTGTGCGCCATGATGATGACGCCGTTTTCATCGGCGACAAAGGTACCGGCATGCGCGACCCAGTGGCGTAGCCGCGCGATCCCCACCTTGGCTACGACAACCCCCACCAGCAGACCGTCGGCGTACACCGGCGCCGCGATGAAGATGCCCGGCTCGCCGCTCTGGCGGCCGACGCCATAAGCTTCCGAAAATGCACCGAGCAAGGCATTCGTCAGGTAGCCGCGCATGCGCATATCCGCGCCGACGAAGGTGTGCTCCGCTGCAAGCGGTCGATTGACGGAGTTGCTCGAAGCGACGCAGATGCCGTTGGCATTGACGAGCCAGACCTGGTCGAGCCCGGAGAAGCCTTGCGCGTCGTGCAGGAAATTGCTGATGGTGCGCATCTGCGGGTCTTTTAACAACGCGTCGCGCAGGGCGGGTTCCGCCGCTTCGCCGTTCGCGGCATAATTCTGCGATTGCACCAGCGCGTGCTGGACCACGTCCATTTCGGCCATGGTTGCGGGGATGGCTCGAGACATGGCGAGGTCGCTGGCGATCACCTCCGCCATGTTGTCGACGATCGACGTGGACATCTGGCGTTGCGTGCGCAAAGCCGCGTCCAGCTCTTGCTGTACCATCCGGTCCGCGACCATGCCGGCCACGAACCAACAAACGAGCACG
Organism: Paraburkholderia aspalathi; assembly: GCF_900116445.1. Lineage (GTDB taxonomy): Bacteria > Pseudomonadota > Gammaproteobacteria > Burkholderiales > Burkholderiaceae > Paraburkholderia > Paraburkholderia aspalathi. Next base: position 31,163 of record NZ_FPBH01000029.1, on the reverse strand, counting down.
ATCAGCGCGAAGCTGATCGGTCCGGTTGCCTGGCGCAAGGTTGTCCTGTTCATCGACCCTCTGATTCGTCTGGCTGTGACATGCAACTAGCTCATTCGTGGCAGCGCCCCGGCGCTGTGCCGCCCCTGTGGAAACGGCTGGCGATACGCCCTCGGTGTGGGCCGCGTTGTGGGACGGCAAAACCGCAAAAAGGCATGCCGTCTCTTGATTTTAACCGTCATGGGGCCAGACGCCACCCTTATTGCGGGAATGCGAAGTACATCCGCTTTGCCCATCAGGTTCTTAACGGCAGCGCATCAGCTTTCTGAATGGCTGCACGGGTTTTACAGGTGTTTGAAACCCGATCCGCGCAGTGATCGCGATTGCCGGGAAAGTGGTTGGCCGATAGTAGATGCTTCGCTCTACGTGCTTTAGCGGCGCCGGCCGGAAGCGGTTGCCGGGGTGTTCGACGCTATTTATTGCTATTTGCCGTGAAAGGTTGTGCCTGAAACATAGGATGGTGTAGTGTCGTGCCGTCCAAAACAAGGAAAGCCCGCCAGCCTTCGGGCGGCGCCTGCGGCGACAGGGGCCTGGCTTGACGGTTGCGGTCCCGGGCGGCGTGCCCACGGACCCGTCCGCGGCCGGCCCGCGTGTCTCCAACGCTAACGATTTACCGCGCACATGCGTTTTGCCATGCCTGATTTCCTCTGTCTGGACCGATCTACAGACTGCCGCGCCGAAGCCGCGGCCCCCTGCGAGCGTTTGAATACCTGTATGAATAGGGAGAGCGTCTGATGGATTTCAGCTTCAATCTGAAGCGCACTGCCAATGCTTCTGCATGGCGGGTGTTGCCTAACCGTTGGGACTTCGTCGCCTTTCCGTTGATCATCTGCATCATTGCGATGGCGGCGATCGGCTTTCACGAGACCCTGGCGCCGATGTCGACGCTCAAGACTCAGGCGATCTCGCTCGACCCGACGAATCTGCCCGAGTACGCCATGCGCACCACACTGCGCATGCTGGCGGCAATGGTCGCCTCGCTAACCTTCACGCTGGTGTACGGCACGCTGGCTGCCAAGAGCCGCCGCGCCGGCATGGTGCTGGTGCCGATTCTCGACATCCTGCAGTCGGTGCCGGTGCTTGGCTACATTTCGTTTACGGTCACGTTCTTCCTCGCTCTGTTCCCGGGCCGCGTGCTCGGCGCTGAGCTGGCGGCGATCTTCGCGATCTTCACGAGCCAGGCGTGGAACATGACGTTCAGCTTCTATCAGTCGCTGCGCACGGTGCCGCGCGATCTGGACGAGGTGTCGCGCGGCTTTCATCTGACTTCATGGCAGCGCTTCTGGAAACTGGAAGTGCCGTTCTCGATGCCGGGCCTCATCTGGAACATGATGATGTCGATGTCGGGCGGCTGGTTTTTCGTGGTTGCTTCCGAAGCCATCACGGTCGGCAACAATACGATCACGCTGCCGGGGATCGGCGCCTATCTCGCGCAGGCGATTTCCGACAAGAATCTGCACGCTATCGGCTGGGTGATTCTTGCCATGACGGTCGTGATTCTTGCGTACGACCAGTTCATGTTCCGCCCGTTGGTTGCGTGGGCCGATAAATTCCGCATGGAAACCACCAGCTCGGGCAATGCGCCGGAATCGTGGCTGCTCGACCTGATCCGCCGCACCCATCTGATTCACCGTCTGCTGGTGCCGCTCGGCTGGATGTTCGCCAAGGCCGCGCGCGTCAACTTCACATTGCCTGCGTTTGGCGGCCCGCGGTTCCATATTCCGCAGCGCGAGAAGACTTCGCGCATCGGCGACATTGTCTGGGCAGCTCTGGTGCTGCTTGCCACGGTCTATGTCGTGTACCGCGTCGTTGCCTACGTGCGGACCGGCGTGTCGCTCGACGAAGTCTGGCACGTGCTCGTACTCGGGCTCATCACGTTGCTGCGGGTGGTGGTGCTGATCGCGATTGCTTCGGTGATCTGGGTGCCGATCGGGGTGCTGATCGGCCTGCGGCCGGCGCTGGCCGAGAAGGTGCAGCCGATCGCGCAGTTCCTCGCCGCGTTCCCGGCGAATCTGCTGTTCCCGGTGTTCGTTATCGCCATCGTGCGCTTTCATCTGAACCCGGACATCTGGCTGTCGCCGCTGATCGTGCTCGGCACACAGTGGTATATCCTGTTCAACGTGATTGCCGGTGCGAGTTCGTATCCGAACGACTACCGGGAAGCGGCCAAGAACTTCCACATTCGCGGCTGGCAATGGTGGCGTCAGGCGATGCTGCCGGGCATTTTCCCTTATTACGTGACTGGCGCGATCACCGCGTCGGGCGGGGCGTGGAACGCCAGTATCGTCGCGGAATTCGTTCAGTGGGGCGACACCAAGGTTGCCGCGCATGGCTTGGGCGCGTACATCGCGCAGACCACCGCAGCAGGTGACTATCCGAAGATCATTGTGGGCATCGCCGTGATGTCCCTGTTCGTGACCCTGTTCAACCGCCTGCTGTGGCGTCCGATGTTCGCCTACGCTGAAGCGAAGCTCCGGCTAGATTGAGAATTAAAGGCTAAACGCGATGCAAAATCCTAAAGCTGCTATGACCGCCGCGCCGATCCAGACCCCGCCGATGCCGCCGCGTCTCGGTGAGGAGATTCTGCGCGTCAAGGACGTGTGCCGCGGGTTCAACAAGTCGCAGGGCGAGCTGCTCGTCCTCGACGACGCGAATCTGTCGTTGCGCGAAGGGGAGATCGTCGGGTTGCTGGGCCGCTCGGGCTCGGGCAAATCGACGCTGTTGCGCATCATCGCCGGTCTGATCGAGCCGACCGACGGCGAAGTCACGTATATGGGCAAGCCGCTCGACGGCCCGGCCAAGGGCGTGGCGATGGTGTTCCAGACCTTCGCGCTGTTCCCGTGGCTGACCGTGCTGCAAAACGTGGAAGCGGGACTCGAAGCACAAGGCGTCGGCGCGAGTGATCGCCGTACGCGCGCGCTGGCGGCGATCGACCTGATCGGTCTCGACGGGTTTGAAAACGCGTATCCGCGCGAGTTGTCGGGCGGCATGCGTCAGCGCGTCGGCTTTGCGCGCGCGCTGGTGGTCGACCCTACGTTGCTGCTGATGGACGAGCCGTTCTCCGCGCTCGACGTGCTGACCGCCGAAACGCTGCGTACCGACCTGCTCGACCTGTGGACGCAAGGCCGCATGCCGATCAAGGCTGTGTTGATCGTCACGCACAACATCGAGGAAGCGGTGTTCATGTGCGACCGGATTCTGGTGCTGTCGTCGAATCCGGGCCGTGTGATCGCTGAGATCAAGGTACCGTTCAAGCATCCGCGTAACCGTCTGGACCCGGCATTCCGCCGGCTGGTCGACGACATTTACGCGAAGATGACCGCGCGCCAGACGGATGAAAAGACCAAGAAGGGCCTCGAGCTGCACAGCTGGCTGCCGCATGTGTCGACCAACCTGATGGCCGGTCTGATCGAAACGCTGGCCGCCGCGCCGTATCACGGCCGTGCTGACATGCCGGAAATCGCCCGTTCGCTGCATCTGGAGGTGGACGATCTGTTCCCGGTCGCCGAAGTGCTGCAGCACCTGGGCTTTGCCGACATCCGCGAAGGGGACATTTTCCTAACGCCGCCGGCGCGCGTGTTCTCTGAATTCGGCACCCAGGAGCGCAAGATGATGTTCGCGGAACATCTGCTGCGCCACGTGCCGCTCGCCGCGCGGATCAAGAAGGTGTTGAACGAACGGCCGGGGCATCGTGCGCCGCGCGTGCGTTTCGAGCAGGAGCTGGAGGATTTTCTGTCGGACAGCGCCGCGGAAGAGACGCTTGACGCAGTGATCAACTGGGGCCGTTATGGCGAGATCTTCTCGTACAACGACCAGACGGAAATTTTCAGTCTGGAAGACGTGGAGTCTTAAACCCGGTTGAGTCGATTAAGACGCTTCGGGCAAAAAGCGGCAGGGGAGACCCTGCCGCTTTTTTTATTGCAGAGCGCCCCAGCGCTCGACAGCCGGTTCCGCCGACGCCCACTTCCAGCCCTTGTCCTGCCGGCATGCGCTCGCCGTGTACCAGTCTTCGTGTGCGTTCGGGCCGTCGCCGTCCTGAACCGAGAACACGAAATCCTTGCACAGCGCGAGCGCCGAGCTGAATGCGCGGGTCACGCGCACCTGGCCGTGGCCGTTCTCGATCGGCAGCGTGTGTTTGACCGCCCAGGGCCGCGTCTCGCCGACCGGCATGGCGCCCGCCAGCGCGGCGATCAAGTTCTGCTGATCGGTGTGCATGACGCGCATGTAATGGCCGACGGCTTCATCGGTCGCGGCCTGTACGGCGATGCCGACGCCGATACCGATTGCCGGGTTGGATGTGACGAGGCCTGACGCGACGCCGGCAGCGGCGCCGCTCGCCGCGCCGACCGACGAGCAGCCGCTTGTCAGCAGGCTGGCGCCGACGCAGAGCGCACCAGCCAGCATGAGCCGCAGCCGGTTGCCGGAGAGCGCCGCCGCAGGCGTGCTTGGAACCAAGGCAGTACTCGTGCCGTTGATGAGCCGCTGCTCAGTCAGCGCGTGTTCTTTCCGTGGACGTGGAAGCGTCAGCGCCTTCATTGCAGCGCGCCCCAGCGTTCAGTAGCGGGTTCGGCCGACGCCCATTTCCAGTTGTCGCCGTCGCGGCAGATCGACGCGACGTAGAACGCGCTGCTCGCCGGTACATTCTTGGTGGCGGTCTGATCGACCGAGAAGACGATTTCCTTGCAGTCGAGCGCGCCGGCGCTGATCGTGCGGCTGACGGTGACGCGGCCGTGTTCGTCGTCTTCGATCGGCACCGAGTGGGTCACGCTCCACGGTGCGATTGCGCCGACGTCGAGCGGCCCGGCGATTTTGGCGATGCCGTCCTGCGTATTCTTGTGGACCACGCGTTCCGAGTACTGCACGCCGGCTCGGGCCGCGGCCACTGCGCCGAGACCGATGCCGGTGGCGACTGCCGCATTGCTGGTGACCTTGGCCGCGAGTGCTGCGCCCGCAATACCGGCGCCGGCGGTGGCGCCTTCCGAGTAGACCGAACTACAGCCGCTCAACGCCGACGTGATCGCCACGGCTAGTGCGACGAGCGCCGTTGTATTCGGACGTCCGCGCTTAGCTGCGTTGGACGCGCTGGCGGTTCGTTTCGCCCATTCGACCCACACCATACTTTTTTGCATTTCCCTGTCTCTGCTCCTGCAAGTGCCTTTGGCTCAAGCACTGTTCACACATGTGTTTCGCGTGTGTTGACGGTGCGTGAGCGAAAGGCACGTCTTCCTTATCGTTGCGCCGTACGCTGCCGCATTTTGCAGGATGCCATTTGTAATTGGCAGTGGGAAAGTGCAAGCAATTGCAAAAGATGGTGCGAGTCAGATCGGTTTCTGGTGAGAAAAGGCCGATTTACCTGGCGGTGCGAAGGGATTAATTATGAGATGAAAGGCCCGCAAAAAGGACCGTTTCAGTAGAGAGGGGATGCAAAGCAAGCACACAAGGAGCGTGCAAAAGAAGACAGCAAGCACGCAGAAAACACCGGCTCACGCGAACGAACCGCGTGAGCGCCTGGGACGGCTTATTGCTCGGTTTCTTCGTCCGAGCCTTCTTCACCGCCGTATGCGCTCAGGCGGTTGTAGAGCGTTTTCAGACTCACGCCGAGCGCTTTGGCCGCGCGCCGTTTGTCGCCACCGCAATACTTGAGCGTGCCGAGAATGATCTGCTTTTGCGCATCGGCGAGCGGTGTGCCGATCCACACGCTCATCGCATCGCCCTGCGTCACGGGCTTTTTCACGCGCGAGGCGAGATGCGGATGCGGCAGCTCGACTGTCTTCTCCGCGAGAATGAACGCACGATACACCGCGTTCTTCAACTCGCGCACGTTGCCCGGCCACGACCAGGTCCGCAGTGTTTCGATCGACCGTTTGCTGAAGCTCTTGCTCGCGCTTTCCTGCTGATTGAGTAAGGCAAGGAAGTGTTGCGCGAGCAGTTCGCGATCGTTTTCACGCTCGCGCAAGGGCGGCGCGCGCAACGGGAAAACCGCGAGCCGGTACATCAGGTCTTCACGCAAACCGTTTTCCTTCACTGCTACCGCGGGGTCGCGATTCGTCGCCGCGATCACGCGTACATCGCCACTAATCAGTTCGTTGCCGCCGACCCGAAAAAACGTGCCGGTCTCGAGCGCGCGCAGGAGTTTGACCTGGCGCACCGGCGCCATTTCAGTGATTTCGTCGAGAAACAGCGTGCCGCCGTTCGCATGTTCGAAGTAGCCGACGCGGGCCTGGACCGCGCCGGTGAAGCTGCCTTTTTCGTGGCCGAACAATTCGGCTTCGATGAGTTCGTCCGGAATCGCGCCGCAGTTCACGGCGACAAACGGTGCGTTCTTGCGGCTGCTTTGATCGTGAATCGTGCGGGCGATCAGTTCCTTGCCCGTGCCGGATTCGCCGATGATCAGCGCGGTCGCGTCGGTGCTGGCGACGCGTTCGATCTGTTCGTACAGATCGAGCATCACCGGCGACGAGCCATATAGCAGCCCGTACGATTTCAGTCCCGCGATGCCGTCCGCGACGCGCTGCTTCGCCTGGGCCGAAGCGTTGCCGCCGGCGGAGACGGTGGGCGAGTCCAGCTCGATTGACGCCATAAACGGAAAGTCCTGTGCAAATTGGGGTTCGGTGTTGCGGCGCGCAGGCCTTGTAGCAAGACGGACCCGTGCGGCCACTATCTCACAGAAATTCGATTTAACCACTTTGATGCCGCTTCCGGCAATCCGTGTGACGGTCGGCGAGATAGGCCGGCGCAGGCCCGGTCGAAAGTGCCTGAGCCCAGGTCAGTACCGAATGACAGCGGCAAATTTACCGGGCACGGCGTTTGCGCCGTGAATCCGATATGCGTGTGCTTTTGAGCGATTCTGTTCGACGCGCGCCGGCGGCGGATGCGGCTCTCCGATTGTCCGCGACGTGCCGGAAACAAGATGCAAACGCCGAATTCAGACATAGGAGTGAATGATGACTGACACCACGCAACAGCTTGCACTCGGCAAGCAGAAGATTGTCGATGATCTGAGAGTGCTGCTGACGGACTCGGAAGAGATGCTGCGGCTCGCTGCCACCGTGCCGGGCGAAGGCGTCGATGCGCTCCGCGAGCGGCTAGGCGCGCATGTCGAAACGCTGCAATCGGCGCTCGGCGATGCGCAGGAGAGCGCCCAACGGCGCTACCGGGTCGCGACCGTCAATGCGGAACGCTACGTGCGGCGCAACCCGTGGCGCTCGATCGGCATTGCCGCGGGCGCCGGCTTCCTGCTTGGCGTCCTCAGCACGCGCTAACGCGCAGCGCCCGACGCCAATCCGCTTGACGACAACAAGGAGTTCACGATGGGACGACCCAAAATTGGTATCTTCGGCGCGCTGATGGCTCTCGGCGGGTTTCTGGCTGTGCGCTACGTGCAGCGAAACCGCGCCGCGCAGGTTCCTGCGGCGCGTGAACTGAGCCGCTGGGAAGGCGAGGGCGGCACAGTCGCCACGCCCTCGGTTGCGCCGTCCGGCAGCGTGACGGCGGCGATTGCCGGCCCGTCCACGCCAGATACTGCGCATGGCGCAAACGGCTCGGCGCATCCAAATGGCAAAGACGGCGCATGGCCGTTTCCGCGCAGTTGACGGTCAAAAACAAGGCCTTGCGGACGCGGCGCGTCAGCGTGCAGCTTCCGTAAGCGGCACCCGGCGTACATTACAAACTTGTCCCGATAAAGCCGTATAATAGGTTTACAGACAACAATACTGCACTTTCCTAGGTGTTTTTCCTATTGATTGTTGCGATATTGAGCCAAGTCAGAGGTCCGGCGCTGCTGCGAAACGTTAGCGTGTGCTCACATTCGGACGCACTCGCGGCGCGGCGGCAAGCTGCCGGCCGGCTTCCTATCATGCGGTTTTGCATGTCCCCCATTCACGCTTTCGGGCTTTCGAGACGCGATGCCACACGTACTGATTGTCGATGACGATGCCGGTACCCGCGAGGCGCTTTCCGCCATCATCGGGGAAGACGGTTTGACTACCGCCACTGCGGGCGATTTGCGCGAAGCGCGCATTCAACTGGTCCGGCAGATGCCGGACGTCGTCTTTACCGACCTGAAGCTGCCCGACGGCAGCGGAGTCGATCTGTTTGAAGATCTCGATCCGCGCTCCGGTGTGGAGGTGATCGTGATTACCGGTCACGCCACGGTGGAGTCGGCGGTCAACGCGCTGAAGATGGGCGCCACCGACTACCTGGTGAAGCCGATCAACATGCAGCGCGTGAAGGCAATCCTGTCGCGCTTGCCGCGCGCGGGCGACCTGAAGGCGGAAATCGGCACGTTGCGCGGCGAGTTGCGCCGCATGGGCCGCTTTGGTTTGATGCTCGGCAATTCGCCGGCTATGCAGGAGGTTTACGACCAGATCGGCCGGGTTGCGCCGACGGCGGCTTCGGTCATGCTGGTGGGCGAGTCGGGCACCGGCAAGGAAGTTGCCGCTCAAACGCTGCACCAGCTCAGCTTGCGCCGTAAGCATGCGTTCCTCGCGGTGAACTGCGGTGCGATCTCGCCGAATCTGATCGAATCGGAAATGTTCGGCCACGAGCGTGGCTCGTTTACCGGTGCGGACCGTCAGCACAAAGGCTATTTCGAACGTGCGAACGGCGGCACGCTGTTCCTCGATGAAATCACCGAAATGCCGATCGAGTTGCAGGTGAAGTTGCTGCGCGTGCTGGAAACCGGCATGTTCATGCGGGTTGGGACGACTAAGGAAATCGAAACGGATGTGCGGCTGATTGCGGCTACTAATCGGGATCCTGAACAGGCTGTGCTGGAAGGTAAGTTGCGGCTCGATTTGTACCATCGTCTGAACGTGTTTCCGATTAGTCTGCCGCCGTTGCGGGACCGGGGTAAGGATGTTGATTTGCTCGCGCAGGCGTTTCTTGATGAGCTCAATGAGCGGCACAGCACGAAGAAGCATTTTCCGGCTGCTGTGAAGGATATGTTGATGTCGTATCCGTGGCCGGGCAATGTGCGCGAGCTGAAGAACTATGTGCAGCGGGCGCACATTATGTCTGGTTCCGATTCGGATAGTACGGCTACCGTGCCGTTGCAGATTACGTTGTCGAAGCCTGCGGCTGGTACGGCGATTACGATTCCGTTTGGGACTTCGCTTGCTGAGGCTGATCGGCAGTTGATTCTGGCTACGCTTGAGCAATGCGGTGGCGTTAAGACGCGGGCCGCTGAGATTCTTGGGATTAGTTTGAAGACGCTTTATAACCGGCTTGTTGAGTATGGGAATGATGCTCGGGATGAGGGGGATGTTGCCGATGAGTCTCGAGTTGTTGGGGGCGCTGGCGCTTGAGGTTTGTCAGTGTTCTTGAGGTGTTGGCCTTTCCTTGTTTTGTTAGTGGTCTATTAGCGTTGCCCCTGTGCGGGGCGGCACCTACTTTTCTTTGCCGCCGCAAAGAAAAGTAGGCAAAAGAAAGCGGCTAGAAGCCCCTGCTAAGCGGGTCCCGCAGCTCGCTCAGGGTAGTGGTGCATCTGGAATCTGGGTTCGTGCACCGGCATGCGCTTGTGACAAGGGAGTCATTCTTCCGGCGGCGCTGCGCGCGCCGAAGCGTAGGTCTTCGAAACATTCGTCGATTTTCGTGCCTTCCTTTTTAATTCGGCACAGGCCTTGCTGCGGTTCTCTTGAACGCAAAACGAGGTAACCGATATGCCGGAATACGCCGCCGCTTCTTCGCTTCCCCTTCCGCAGTACGCTCATCGTCCTGAGCCTAACGAGCCGCCGAATCCTGCGGAGCCTGACACCGTTCCGAGTCCGACTCCGGATCCTATCGAACCGGTTGCACCACCCATTGGCGATCCGCCTTCGCAGCCCACGCAAACGCCACAAGCCAGTCGGTGTCCGCCGTTGCGAGCCTCCAGCATGCAACTCTGACGTGTTCTGTGCGCTGGACCGCAGTCCAGCGCATTGATTTTATGTACTTGTTACAAAGCCGGCGCATCTTTTACCGGCAATTTACCGTCGTGAACCCTACACTGAATTGACGCCGCTCCCGATGGCGGCGGGCTTCCCCCGGAGGCATCAATCATGAGACACCCAGCACTGCGGCGTTCCGCGCGCCACTCGAAGCGCGACTCCCGGCCAAGCAGCAAGAACGCCCCAGAGGAGTCGCCGGACCCGGCTGCGCAGAACCGCGTCGCGCCCAATGCGCCGCCAGACGGCGAGCACAACCAAGGCGGCGTGCGTCAGGAAGGGTTGGAGTACCAGCGCGATCTCGGTTCGGAGCAGGACGCCTGAGTCCGTCCGACGGCCGGTAAGAAGGGTTCCGGTTTCGTCACGCAAAGCAGAAAAAAATCCCTCGCTGCGTTCTGATGCCGCGCGTTTCTGCTCGCTTGTCACATTTACATACATTTTTATTTTCAGCATCTCATAAAACGGCACGCGACTTGCGTGCACCTCTTTGGCACATATCCGTATGCAACGAAACAACTGACTAGGTGGAGCACCAATGAGCAGACTGATCGTGGTATCGAATCGTGTGGCGCCGACCCAGGAAGGCCGACCCGCGGCAGGTGGCCTCGCGATCGGCGTGCTGGACGCGTTGAAGGAAACCGGCGGAGTCTGGTTCGGCTGGAGCGGTGAAACGGTAAGTGAGCCGTCCGCACCGGTGATCGAAAAGCAGGGCAATGTGACGTACGCGACGGTGGGCCTCACCAAGCGCGACTATGACCAGTACTATCGCGGCTTTTCCAACGCGACACTGTGGCCGACGTTCCACTATCGCAACGACCTGTCGCGCTATGACCGGCAGGAATACGCGGGCTATCAGCGCGTCAACGCGACGCTCGCGAAGCAGCTCAAGGAGTTGCTCAAACCCGATGACATCATCTGGGTGCACGACTATCACCTGCTGCCGTTCGCGCGCTGCCTGCGCGAGCTTGGCGTGAAGAATCCCATCGGCTTCTTCCTGCATATTCCGTTTCCGGTGCCGGAAGTACTCCGTACCATTCCGCCGCACGAGGAATTGGTCAAGGCGATGTGCAGCTACGACGTGGTCGGTTTCCAGACCGAAGCAGACCGCCAGTCGTTCGTCGACTTTATCGAGCGCGGTCAGCACGGCACCTCGAGCGAAGACGGCATGGTGCACGCCTACAATCGCTTCCTGAAAGTGGCCGCGTACCCGATCGGCATCTATCCGGACGCGATCGCCAAGGCCGCCGAGCAGTTCACTGACCGTAAGCCGGTGCGCAGCCTGCGTGACGGCATGCGTGGACGCAAGCTGATTATGAGCGTCGACCGGCTCGATTATTCGAAGGGTCTAGTGGAGCGCTTTCAGGCGTTCGAACGGCTGCTGCTGAATGCGCCGGGTTGGCACGGACGGGTATCGCTGGTACAGATCGCGCCGCCGACACGCGCGGATGTGCAGACATATCAGCGCATTCGTCAGACGCTGGAGGGCGAAGCCGGCCGCATCAATGGTCGTTTTGCGCAACTCGACTGGACGCCGATCCAATACCTGAACCGCAAGTACGAGCGCAATCTGCTGATGGCGCTGTTCCGTCAATCGCAGGTCGGCTATGTGACGCCGCTGCGCGACGGGATGAACCTGGTCGCGAAGGAATACGTCGCATCTCAGGATCCGGCCGATCCGGGCGTACTCGTGTTGTCGCAATTCGCCGGCGCGGCTGAGCAGCTGCCGGGGGCGCTGGTCGTCAATCCGTTCGATCTGTCGCAGATGGCCGAGGCGCTGGAGCGTGCGCTGTCGATGCCGCTCGCCGAGCGTCAGGCGCGTCACGCGGACATGATGGCGCCGATGCGCGAGAACAATCTGTCGGTCTGGCGCGATACGTTCCTCGGCGATCTGCGCAACGTCGCGACCGCTTCTTCGGTGACGGCCAAAGCGGTAAAGCTCGCTGACGTGACGGCGTCGTCGTCGTAGTCGTATCAACGGCGGCGCGGGGCCTTCTGGAACTGCGCGTGCTGGTCACGTCGAACTGTTTGGACAAGGCTGAAGCATTGAAAAAGGGCGCGGACCGCAATATGCGGTTCGCGCCCTTGTTGTATCCGGGGTTAGGCGGATAACCCGAGCAGGCGTGTCATGCGCTTAGGCCCGCAACGCCCTCACGCCGCTTGCACGTTCACGCGCTGCCTCACACGCATCATGCTGACCACAGCGGCGACGGCGGAAAAACAGGCTGCCACATACAGCGTGATGGTCGGGCCATTCTGCGGCGCGATGCCGAAGATCAGCGCGACCAACGCCGCGCCGAGCGTCTGTCCGGTCAGGCGCGCAGTACCGAGCATCCCGCTTGCACCGCCACTGCGCTCGCGCGGCGCGGCGGACAACATGGTTCGATTGTTCGGCGACTGGAAGATCCCGAAGCCCGCCCCGCACAGCGCCATGCGCCACGCGATCTGCATGGGCTCGGGATGCGCGCCGAGCGTGGCGAGCAACAGCAGGCCCGCCGTCATCGTCACGAGTCCGACGCCGCCGAGCCAGCCGGACGATATCTTGTCCGACAGCACACCCGCAATTGGCGCGGCGATGATGATGACCGCCGGCCACGGCGTCATCAGCAAACCGGTTTCTACCTGCGACAAACCCAGCGTGTCCTGCAACAGAAAGGGCAACGACACGAAAGCCAGCATCTGCGCGCAGAACGAACACACCGAGGTGCCGATCGAGAGGGCGAACACCGGAATCCTCAGCAAATCGATCGGCAACAGAGGCGCGGGTTGAGTCAACTGACGGCGCACGAAGAAGTAGCCGATCACAACCGCAACGAGCGCCTCAATAACGACCCAGCGGATGTGCTCGCCGTGACCGAGACCGTCGATTGCGAAGATCAGCAGACCGAACACGAACGCGTTCATCACCGCGCTCAGATAGTCGTACGGAGACTCGTGGCCGGGATTCATCGGCAGCGCCTTGAAGCCGCCGACAATCGCCGCGATCCCGATCGGCACATTGATCGCGAACAGCCACGGCCACGAGGCGACGGCGAGTACGCCGGAGGCCACTGTCGGCCCGACCGCGGACGATATCGCAACGACCATCGCGTTGATCGCAACGCCGCGTCCAAGCTGCGCGGGCGGATAAATCATGCGCACTAGCGCCGTGTTCACGCTCATGACGCCTGCCGCGCCGAAGCCCTGGACCACGCGGGCGAGTGCGAGCGTCGGCAGTGACGTGGACAACGCGCACCCGAACGACGCCACCGTGAACAGGATCAGCCCGGCCAGATAGATACGCCGGTAGCCGATGCGATCGCCGAGCGACGCAAGCGGCAGCAGTGAAATGGTGATGGCGAGCTGGTAAGCGTTGACGACCCAGATCGAGCCGGCTGCGCTTGCATGCAGATTGCGCGCGATGGTCGGCAGCGCCACGTTGGCGATCGCGCTGTCGAGCACCGCCAGCGTGAGGGCGAGGGCGATAACGAGCATCGCCCAATAGCGTTGCGGAATCGGCAAGCCTTGTTCGGTGTTGTCCGCGAGCGGTGTGCCGGCGGCGAGCGGAGCGGCGGGGGCGGCATCGGCCGGCATCGAGCCGTCCTTGCGCGATGGTTGTGCTTGCATCGTTCTTTTGATTTGGAATGGGGCGGCACATCGATCCTACGATGAGCCACGCGCGCTACGTGCCGCCCTGAAGAGGCAGGACGACACGCAGCGACGATGCCGGCACGGCGACTGCGCACCGGCATCGCGTCTCACGCGTTATTTGAGTTCGTACAGGCCGGTGTGGGTGGTCGAGTCGAGTTCGTTCAGATGCGTCATGAAGCGCGCAACCGCGTTGGTGGTCTCCGCATTGATCGGCAGATGCGGCACCTTCAGCGCATGCAGGCGGAAGATATAGCGATGCGTCTTGTCGCCGCGCGGCGGCGCTGCGCCACCGAAGCCGACCGTGCCGTAGTCGTTGCGCAATTGCAGCGCGCCTTGCGGCAGCAATGAGCCATCGGTTTTGCCCGCGTTGCGCGGCAGCGATCGCGCATCAGCCGGAATGTTGACGACGACCCAGTGCCAGAAGCCGCTGCCTGTAGGCGCGTCCGGATCGTGAACGGTGAGTGCGAAGCTTTGGGTATCGGCCGGCGGCGCGTCCCACTGCAACGCGGGCGAAATGTTCTCGCCGTCTACGCCGAAGGCCTTGTCGTGGTATTCGTGGGCTTTCGGCATAAAGCCGTTGGTGGGGAAATCGTCGGACCAGAGACGGAAATCAGCCATCGTGTGCCTCCCTTCTTGGTGGTTCTGGGATGGTCGGAGCGTGCTGTTTTTGCTACCGGCTTGCCATTGAACTGCCGGCCAGTTGCTGCCTGATTTCTGCAGCGTCGGCACGCAAAAAATGCTCCGAGCTAGCCAATCGAGTGTATCACCAGCGGCTCTGGAGTTCCCTCCAGCCGGGTAGGCTACAAGCAGCTTTCAGCTGCGTTCCTCGAAGCTCGGCGCGTCGCTCTTCAACCAGTCGACGAGCCGCTGCAACACGCCCTCGATATCGCGATTCGCGCCACGCAAAGCGCATTCCCATACCACTCCGACGCGCCAGCCGCTGGCAAGCAGCGCCGCGCGAACCTTCTCGTCATTGCTGCGATTGCGGCCGATCTTGTCGCGCCAGAACTCGGGCCGGGTTTGCGGCCATTTGAACAGATGGCAGTCGTGACCATGCCAGAAACAGCCGTGCACCAGCACGACGGCGCGATAGCGCGGCAGCACGATATCCGGCCGGCCCGGCAGATCGCGCGCGTCTAAACGGAAGCGAAAGCCCCGGCCATGCAGCAGGCTGCGGATCAAGATTTCCGGCTTCGTATTGCGGCCGCGAATGCCGGACATCATCCGGCTACGCGTTGCGCTGTCGACGATATCGACCATCGTTAGCGTCTGGGTAGCGGAGCGGGCCGCTCAGGAATAGAGCGAAAGGGCTTGCTTCGAACCATTGTGCGTCTCCACGGCAAGCAGGTTTTGCACATGCGGCAGCATGATGCGCGCCACTTCCCGCATCACCGGCATGACGACGCTGTTGCCGAACTGCCGGTAAGCCTGCGTGTCGCTGACCGGAATCCTGAAGGTGTCGGGAAAGCCCATCAGCCGTGCACATTCACGCGGCGTCAGGCGCCGCGGCCGCAAGTGTTCGCCTTGATAGACCAGGATCTCCGACCCGTCCTTGTGATAACGCGCCGAGAGCGTGCGTGTGACGCTCTCGGGATAAGCCATGCCGAAACCGAAGCCATTGCCCGCCGCGCGATGCTTCGCCGCGTAGTTTTGCAGATAGGTCCAGAGATTCGGGGTGAGCGTGTACTTCGGTTGCACGCGTTTGCTCGCGCGGTCGAAGAAGCGATCGTGGTCCCATGGCAGCACCGGTTCGCTGCCGTCCGTGCGATGCAGGATCGAGCCAAGGCGCGGACCGCTTTCCGGCAGACGCAGATCGTCCCAGGAAAACGACGTCTTGCCGCGAAAGCCGACGATGATGATGCGCTCCCGATGCTGCGGCGTGAAATGCTGGCCGTCGACCACGCGGTAGTGCACTTCGTAGCCGAGCTCGTCGCGCAGCGTCTGCAGGATCACGTCGAAGGTGCGGCCTTTGTCGTGCGAGAGCAGATTCTTCACGTTCTCCAGCAGGAATGCGGCGGGGCGCTTTGCCGCGATGATTCGCGCGACGTCGAAAAACAGCGTGCCCTGCGTCGTGCATTCGAAGCCGTGTGGACGACCCAGCGCGTTTTTCTTGCTGACGCCGGCAATCGAGAACGGCTGGCACGGAAAGCCGCCAAGCAGCACGTCGTGGCTCGGCACTTCTTCGGCGGGAAAGGAGACGATGTCACCGATCAGCGCGTGGTCGCCGCCGGGCGGGTAGTTCTCGCGATAGGTCTTGGTGGAGAAATCGTTCCACTCGCTCGTGAAGACGCAGTCGCCACCGTGCGCCTCGAAACCCATCCGAATGCCGCCGATGCCGGCAAACAGATCGATGAAGCGGAATTGGGCGTCGCCGGTGGCTAAGCCGGCCTTCGTCCGGCCGCTGCTGTGCAGCAGATCGCGCAAGGCCGGTTCGAGCATCGACGGACACGGTGTTTCGCCTTTTTCCCAGCGACGTACCGTCTTGATGTCCTTACCGACGTGCGCGGCGATTTCGCGTTGAGTGAAGCGGGCGCGCGCCTGTTTGAGCAGGTCGAGCGGTGCGGCGAGGGTCACGGATATCCTTGCTGGGAATTTTTGCGGACATTATGACCTAAGGTCGTCCCTTTTTCCTATTTTCACGGAGTGTGAGCAGAAAATTTCCGGTCGCACGAAGACCGTTTTGCCTAAATGCGAATGTCACAGTTGGACGTGTAGGCTTACAGCGTGACGCGAAATCCCCGCGTTGCGACGTGTTCAGGCCGCGACAGGGTTCGCGGCCTTTTTTTAGCTGGGTTTTAGCTGGGGAGAGTAGGGCTGAGCGGCGCGGAAGACCGGCCATCGAGCGTGCGGCGCGTCAGATCAGAGATGACGGCTGGCGGCGACGTGTACCGGCTGGAACGGGGCGGCGGTCGGTCCTGTCCATACTGGCGGGGGTTCGGCTTCGAACTGGTCCAACTGCAGCAGGAGGCTGTCGACCGCGCACAGTTGCGCGTGGGACAGATTGCCGGTGTCGAGCAATTGGTACAGGCGCTTGCGCCAGTAGGTAACCGGCAGAATCGGTCCAGCCAGATCGCCTTGTAAAGACGGTCGCATCACGCGCCCAATATGCGCGATATCCTGGTCGACTAGCGCCGCCTGGGATGACCCCGTCAGCATAATGAGTGTGCGTTCCATAGCCCCTCCATGGCACCTTTACGGCAGGCCGGGGCGGGACTTTAGGGCTTTTTTGAAATATTTTTCGCGGTTCGGTTCGTTGGGCAAAACGGCCGGCGGGCGGCGTGGGCACACCCGTTGCTGAATCGGGATACTGGCGTAATGACGCGCCGGCATTCCAGATATCGGAGCCAAACATGAACAAGGACCAGGTAAAGGGTGTGGGTGAGCAGATCAAGGGCAAGGTCAACGAAGCCGTCGGCAAGGCCACCAACAACCCCGGTAAGGAACTTAAGGGCGACCTTCAACAAGGCGCCGGCAAGGTGCAGAAGGCCTATGGCGACGCTAAGGAAGACGCCAAGGACAATGCAAAGCGCAACGCGCCGTAATTTGGTTCGCGGTGTTGTTTGACGGGGAAAGGCGCTTCGGCGCCTTTTTCTGTTTTTACGGGGCTTGGGTGCCGGGCTCTGGCTGTTGGGTGTTAGTGCTTTTCCGTCAGACGCGGGGTACGGCGCCGTTTTGGCCTGGGAGTAACCCGGGTTCGGCGCCGTGGACGTTCCGCACGCTGTGCGCCGCCTTTAGACTTGGCGCATCCAACACGTAGGAGGCGCCTATGACACCCGAAAAAGTGCTTTCGATGTTCGAGCGGCAGTACCTCGAGGGCAAGACGCCCGTCGACCTCGAAACCCTCTGTGCGAGTTTCGCCACGTGGCTGGCGGCGACGTGGGACCAACACGATGGCGAGCAGAAGACGCTGTTGCTGACAATCGGCGCGGCTTTGTGGCGCGAAGGGTATAACCTGCGCGCCGGTACGGCTACCAAGGATTTGTGGTGAACCTGAGTGCCTTTGTGCGGCTAGGCGGTGGGGAAACGCGTCGCGTGGCAATGTTCGCGTTGGTGTGATTCGAGGCGACCCGCACTGCGGCGCTCACGCACGCGTTCTGCCGAGTCGGTTTATATTTGGCGGTCGCGTGTTCGGGTCTCTGTTCTCGGTCTTTCGGCCGGTCGCTGATTCCCGATTCCCATTTTTAGCCGCAGCTTTCGCATAAGGGTTACACCATCCATGACCGATCTCTCCGCCTTCCCGATCACGAAGAAATGGCCTGCCGAGCATCCGGACCGGATTCAGCTGTATTCGCTGCCGACGCCCAATGGCGTGAAGGTTTCGATCATGCTCGAAGAGACCGGATTGCCCTATGAGCCGCACCTCGTGCGCTTCGATACGAACGACCAGATGTCGGCGGAGTTTCTGTCGCTGAATCCGAACAACAAGATTCCGGCGATCATCGATCCGAACGGTCCGGACGGCAAGCCGCTGCCGCTGTTCGAATCCGGCGCGATTCTGATTTACCTGGCGGACAAGGCCGGTCAATTGATTCCGAAGGATGCTGCTGGCCGTTATGAGGCGATCCAGTGGGTGATGTTCCAGATGGGCGGCATCGGCCCGATGTTTGGCCAGGTGGGCTTCTTCCACAAGTTCGCTGGAAAGGAATACGAAGACAAACGCCCGCGCGATCGTTATATCGGTGAGGCGAAGCGGTTGCTGGCGGTGCTGGATCAGCGGCTTGAAGGGCGTGACTGGATTTTGGGTGATCAGTATTCGATCGCTGATATCGCGACTTTCCCTTGGGTGCGTAATCTGGTCGGGTTCTATGAAGCCGGGGATCTGGTCGGGATTGATGAGTTTTCGAATGTGAAGCGAGTGCTGGCGGCGTTTGTTGCGCGTCCGGCGGTGGCCAGGGGATTGGATATTCCGAAGCGGCCTGCGTGATGGGGTGAGGGTGGTTTGTGCTGCGACTGCGATGTGGTGGCGAGACCCGTTGCGGCGGTCAGGGCAGTTCGGCCGGGTTGCCACCCATTGCTCGGTAAAGGTCACGCACAAACTCCTCGCTGACGACGTTCCACTCGGGTGAGGCATAGAGGACGTCTTCTGGATTCTTCTTGCCCCGTGCGTGACGCAGCGTGCGCACGGTCAATTCGAGAGCCATCGCTTCTTCATATAGAGGATGGCCAGGGCGGAGGCGGTCGTCGTTTTCCATGCCTGATTTTCGGCGGGCGCGGGGAATACTTTAGGTGTTGGTGGGTGGTGTGGGTTTATAGGCTGCGTGGATTTCGCGGATGTGGTCAGGCGGGTACGGTTGGCACGCAGGGCAGAGGAGAATTGGGCTTCAACCGTTCCGTATTCGGCAGACGCGTGGGTAATGACGGAGGCAAAAAAGCCCCGCCGGGCAATGCCGGGCGGGGCTTTTTGATGTGTCTGGATGTTGCTGATTGGTCCCCCCGACAGGAATCGAACCTGTATCTAGCGCTTAGGAGGCACTTGTTCTATCCATTGAACTACGGGGAGATAGATGTTTTCAATGGGACGACCGGGGCCTTGCTTCTGTCGGCTTCAGCCTTGTCCCGTGGGCGTTTCCGGCCTTTCTGCTTCTTCCTAAATGAAGCGCCGTGACAGCCTGTGAACCCCAGTTTATAGCAGTCGCTGCTACACTTTTGCTACAAATCGACCCTGTAGCAGTCGAAAGTGATCTGGCACTGCTACAGTTTCTGAACGGGGTAAATCATGGCTTCAATCCTGCCAGTCGGCAGTCGCTGGCGTGCCCAGGTCCGCAAGCGAGGGCAGAGTATAGCAAAAACGTTCAAGACGAAAGGTGCTGCCGAGGCCTGGGCACGGGCCAAGGAAGTCGAGATCGACAACGGCCAGAATGCGGTCGATTCGGCCACCGTCAAGGTCGGCGAGCTCGTCAGGAAATACCGCGAAGCGCGCGCCGAATCCGGCCGGCCGGTCAAGGAAAAGTCAAACGAGGACTACATCCTGAAGCGGCTGGAAGATGCGTTCGAAAGTGACTTTGCAGCGAAACTCACGACACAACGTACCGTCAAGTTCGCGCAGGATCGTAGGAAAGCCGGCGCCGGTGGCTATACCGTCGACATGGATATCTCGAAGCTCGGCACCGTCCTGCGCCACATGGGGTCATTGCTCGAGTTGACGCTACCCGATGCGATCGGTACGGCTCGCCCCACGCTCCACCATCTGCGTCTGATCGAAGCCGGCGGCAAGCGTGAGCGCAGACCAACACCCGAAGAAATCGAGAAAATCTTTGCGTGGTTCGCCGAGCATCCGGAGCGTCAACAGGCGATGCCGGATCTGTTGCGCGTCGCCATGCAGTGTGCGTTTCGCCGTGGTGAACTGTTCAGCCTGCGCTGGGATGATATCGACGCCGAGAATCACCTCGCGCTGGTGCGCGATCGCAAGCATCCCCGGCAAAAGGTCGGCAACAACGAGTGGATCCCGCTGATTGGCGACGCGTTCGAAGTCATCATGCGGCAACCGCGCTATCCCGTGCCGCCGGAATATGTTGAAAAGCGCAAGGCAGATCCAACGACGCCGCCCCACAGGAACGACTACATTTTCCGTTTTGACAAAGGCACGGCCAGCAAGTACTTCAAGCAGGCCTGCGACGAAAAGGGAATCGTGGATCTGCACCTGCATGATCTGCGGCATGAAGCCACCAGCGCGCTGTTCGAAGCTGGGTGGCAGATTCCAGAGGTGGCCGCCGTGACAGGGCATAAGGACTGGCGCAACCTGAAGCGGTACACCAATCTGGACCCGGCGCAGGTGGCAAAGAAGGGGAGGCTGAAACTGGTCAAGGCGGCCTGAGTTGGCCGCCTGATGTCGACCAACTCAGGCGGGCTGGTGATCTTTGAGCCAGTCGCGCAGCGCGTCATTCATCCGCGTCTGCCAGCCGTCGCCCGTCGCCTTGAACGTGTCGACGATGTCGGCATCGTACCGAACGGACAGTAGCACTTTGGGCGTCTCCAGGCGCGGTCGACCCCGGGCGCCCAGGCGCTTCATCTTTCTGAAGTCTTCGGCCGGCACCTCATAGGTGTCCGGATCGGCAGCGATGCCGCGGTTGATTGCCGCGTCTTCTTCGTCTGTCGGCATGATGATCTTAGGTTTGTTCGACATAGCTCTGCACCTCGCGCTTGTTCGCCTTTCGCATGCTGATGATGTGCATCGCGTTGCCGCGCTGTGTGAACACGACGCAGTAAAGGCGGTTACCGATGACGCCGAAGCCCACTTCACGCACTTCCTTGTAGTCGCGACGCGTATCGACGTAGGTCATCAAATCCGACCAGTCCAGCGTGGCTGCCATGCCGAGCCACACACCGTGCTTGTCTGTGTTCGATTCGTTTTTGGCAGTGTCGTAGGTGATGTCCATGCAAATAATTGTAGCTACATTTAATGTTGCGCGCAACGATTATCCGTAGCTACAGATAAATTTGCTGTTGCATCATGCCGACGCTTTCTCACGGGCCTTCCTCGACATGTCGTCGAGGTACTCGGCCACTGCGTCATAGGCCGCATAGCGCGCGGCACCTTCCTTGTACGTCGGGATTGGGAACGTCTCGGCGCTCACCTGGTTGCGGATCGTGCCCTCGGACATGGCCAGCAGCGTAGCGAGCTGACCCATGGTCAGCCGCGGACCGAATTTTTCGAGGATGTAGGCGCGGGTTAGCAGTTTCATATCAAGCTGTCCTGTTCTTCGGTTTTTCAAATATCCAGCAGCGCACCGCTTCCGGCCGGTGTTCCAGATGCTTCTCCAGGTTCCGTCGCTCGTTGATCGCGCTGCGCACAACTTTCTGATCGACGTATTTCCGTGCGCGGCTCGTCTTGAGCACACGCTTTAGGTCGACGAGCGGCGTGATGCGCAGCTTGTGCTCCTGGGCCACCTGTTCGAAGTGCCGCAAACTGATCGCGATCAGATCAGGATCGTGTGAGTGATTGAGTCGCGATGCTTCGCCGGCGTCCAGATAGTCGAACGCCTCCCAGAAGTCCTCAACCAGCGGGTGGTCGGTGCTGATCGAACGCTGTCGCTCGAGCGCCATGCTGCCCAGTTCCGCGTGCGTTGCTTCGCGCTGTTCCGCTGTAAGAGGAATGACCAGCTCCAGCGCGTCAACGAGGGCGCGCATCTGTCCATGAATCATGGCGATCCGGCCGGTCCTGATATCGGGCCTGGCGGCGAGCTCGTCCCGATATTGTGTGAACCGCTCGAAGAACTGCTCGAGCACCTGTGCCTCATTTTTTGCCGCTGTGATCGCGAAGCCGGAAAGCTGGTCGATTGGCCACTGTTCAAGTTGTCCGGCCGCTGCGCGTGTTTCGGCAGTTTGCGTGGCCCGATCCATACGCACATGCACGATCCGTTGCATCACGGCTTCACTCGCCTCGACCTTCGCGTTCTGGCTAATGACAATGGATCCACGGAACGGCGGCTCGTCGGTTTCGTTACCGGACGTCTTTGTGCCGCGAGCGCGCACGCTACGACCGTTATAGGCGGTCTTCAGCTCGTCCCAATCAAAGCCTTTCGCCTTGTTACCGTCATCGCCTCGATCGCCTTCAATCAGCACGACCGGCAGATTGCCGACCTGCGACATGTTTCGCGCACGGCCGGCCAGCGACGACTTGGACGGATCGAAACCCTCGTAGTCCAGGCGGCCGACCAGCTTCCACAGGAATTCGAGCATGGTCGTCTTGCCTGAACCGGGTTCGCCGATCAGTTCGAAGAATGGGTAGCTCTTGTGCTTCGCGCGAATCTGCTCCGCGAAAAGTGTGCCGAGCCAGAACGCGAGCGCGACGACGCCCTTGGCGCCGAACGCCTTCCACAGCGGATTGAGCCAGGCGGTACTAAAGTTGTCGGTATCAGCATTGAGGGCCAGTGATACCGAGTGATTGACGCTCTTGATACTCAGCGGCCCAATGTCAAAGTAGTCCTCGTCATTCAGCGCGTAAACCTCACCGCCTTTGATCGCTGTGTTCTGGAACACGTAGCACTCGTGCTCACTGCTATAGCCGATGAAGTCGATCGTCTTGACGCGTTTAAGGCCAATACCCCAGTGATGGACCATGAGGTGGTCGAGCTGCTGCGTTGTGCCGGTGAATACGGCGCCGGGTGCTATCGATAGAAGCCGTTTTTTGAACTCCGCGGTCGACGCCAGCTGAGTACCCGTAAAGGTGTTCTTGACGACGTCACCCTTGTCTGGCCCGTCGATATGAAAGTAGTACCAGCTCTCGTCAGTGACTTTCTTTTCCTGAAAATACAGTGCGGTCGGCACGCAATTCGCAAGCGTTGTTACCGTGCTCGCCTGTTGCACCGCGTGTTCGCGCAGTTCGTCTTCGCTTTCGAACTTCGCAGTCTTCTCGACCAGCTCGCGCGCCTTGGCGTACCTTTCGAGATCGAGCTTGAACCAGTACAACCGGCCGTGGTGGATGAACGAAAACGCGTTGTAGCCATCATGGTTGTAAATGAGACGCGCCTTATCTGTCGGCGTGTCAACCAGTAGCAGATCACCGTGATAGCGGTACTCCTTGATGTCTGCTGGGGCGAGGGCCTTGCGCTGATGCATGTCGTTCCAGTCCAGCTTGTCCCGGCCGCGTTGCGGAATCTGCGCGGCGACTGCCGTCCAGCCATCGGCGCGTGCGCGCTCAACCCATTTGCGTGTCGCTGATTGTCCGGCCTTATCGGCATCGAGTGCCCACACCAGGCGCGGGCACTTACCTGACACGACCGCCGCGCGGAGAAGTTCTAGCGCCTTCGCAGGGTAGTTGGTGCAGCTCAACGCGGAAACGGCGGTGATGCCATGATGCAGTAGCGCAATGGCGTCGAAAATCCCTTCAACGATCCAGACCTCGTCCGACCGGGTCAGGTCCGCGCCGGGGGCTTCCCACCATGTGCCGCCATACGAGCCGTTGAAGTTGGCTTTGCGTTTGCCGAACCGTTCCGGGCGATCGATGATGCGCTCCCAGTATCCGCCCGCTGGCAATGGGAAACGCACGGTCGCGCTACCGGCCTTCAATTGGCCGTTCCAGTAGCTGTCCTGTGCGTACCAGCCGCGAATCCTCTCCAAATCGAAGGCGCGTGCATCGCGCAGATATGCGTCGGCCGCCGCGTTCGGATTGGTCGGTGTTGGCTTGAACCTATCCGACCAGCTCTCAAACAGATCGCGATAGAGGTCTTTGACGTGGAACTGCGCGCCGCAGTTGTTTAGCCGCCCGCACTTAAGCACCCACGGTGCGTCGGCGTGGGCGTGCAATTCCTTCTTCTCGCACGCTGGGCATCGACCTTGCTGCAACCACGCGCCGGCGTGCTTGAAGCCGTAGTCGGCGAGCAGTCGTTGCGTGATGTCGTGATGCAGTGATGCCCTCATCGAGCAACTTCCTGTTCTTGCTGAAGGTGCCGCGCGATTCCTTCGCTGGCAGGGTTGCCGGTTGTGGCTGGGTCGAAAAGTGCACCGTCGAGTGCTGCGCTAACATGGGGGAATTCGAGAGACATTCGAGCGCTAATCGCCGCAAGCAACAAGTACAGCGATCGCAACCGTTCGTGGCTGCCTGGGCGATTGTTGAAAGGCACCTGAGCCGCGCCGCGTACGATCATGTCTGCGAGTATCGCATCGTAGTAGGCGGTGGTGCGGCGGGTTACAGGCTCGATGCGCCGTTTCAGTTCTTTGATTGATGCCATGAGTTCTATCTACGTAGGTGTTACGTGTGGCGTTTGGAGGCGGCATTCGCCTTTACCAGAGCCGTTGGGCCGCATCGCCTCTGCCTCGTGACTTGACAGACTTGCCATCAGATCGGCGACGGTAAACACCCGGAGCTGACCGTTTGCAGGGTCGCGAACGAATACAGCGAAACTCGTTGTGAGATTCATGTCGACATATGCCCGGCACGCCATCGAGTCTCGTTCGCCGCAGGCTTGCAGGGAAATGATTTCGGCGCGCTGCTTCGATATGAATGCAGTGTGGACGAGGTGCGGTGCTCAGGCCGATCTCGGTGATGAAGTGTGTGTTTGTGCCGGTATTGCCGGGCGCAACAAGTGCGGCGCGGCCGGCGTTCGTGATGGTGATGAGGGATCCAGCCATGTTAAATATCCGAAATGAGAAGGCGGCGATAGACAGCGGGTCGTGACACACCGGCGAGCGACTGGATCCCATGCATCGAGAACGTGGCTTCTGTGAGGCATAGCCGACGGTAGAGCGCGGGCCGGATGGCACCCGCGACCGGTTGCGTGCCGGTGACAGTTACGCCCTGGGTGAATGTGTAGTGCGCGCTCAGGCGTTTCGTCCTGTCGATCTCCTCGAGCACGTCACGCACCAGATCGGCCGTGATGCGCGTGCCCTCGCGACCGTGCACGGTCAGCACTACGTCGAAGGTGCCAGGCGTGCCCGGGGGCGTGAGCTCCCACCATTCGCGCAGGATCAGATCGACGCCGAACGCAGCGAGTGCGGCACGCACCGCGCCGACCGTTCCTTTCTTCTTCGCGATCGGGATGGTTCTGCGCACGCGATCGCGCTTTTCGGCTTCGCTCCAGTAGTCTTGCCACCGATCGGCGCCGAGGTGCCACGCGAGCCACGGAAGAATCGCAAGCGGGCAGGTGTCCGGATTCGTGAGGTCGCGCAACGGGACGGCGATGTCGCCCAGTCGCGCGGCGACGGTCGCTAGGTTGCGCTCGTGCGTGGTCGAGTTCGGCGGCAACAGCTCATTCATAGACACCCCCGTCGATCAGCTCAATCGAGGTGCAAAAGGGTGCCTGCTGTTTCGTGGCCGGGATGCTCGCCGGTGGCGAATCGAGGTTGACCTTCTGCACTCCCGGCGCGCGCAGCGCGGCATAGACGCCGTCGAGGGTGATCTCCATGCCGAGCCGGTGCATCTGTTCTGCATACACAGCGGCGCGCTTGTTCGCTTCGGCAAAAGCGACCTCGCGCGAGGGGCCATCAAAAAATCGCAACGTGGCGCGAATGCTGTAGCGCAGGATTTCCGCGCTATGGACAACCACGCGGTCGCCGAGCGGGCGTACGTCCTCAGGCGACAATGCTGCGTCGACGATATCCAGTAGAGCTCTGTCGGCCGTGCCGTCACCCACGCGTGAAAGAACGGTAACGACGACATTGCACGGCGTGGGGCTGATTGCCGAGGCGTCACGCACCAACCCGCTCGCATCGCGCGCGTGCTTCACATAGGCGCCTTCAGGGCCAGCTACCGAAAAGCCCTGGGGGGCGAGCTGCGTGCGTGTGCGCAGGTCGTCGTTACCTTCCCTGATCTCGGCGATATTGTTTGCGGGGTCGGCCGGCCTGATGATCTGGCGTTCGATATCGAAGAACGCCGCAAGATTGTCGAGGTCAGCATCCATCGAATAGGCAAGCATGACTGCGCGCGCGGCGTCGTTCACACGCTGACGCAGGACGATTTCCCGATACGCGTTCTCCTGCAGCAGGATCAGCATCGGTTCTGATTCCAGCTCGAGCGTCGCGGCCACGTCCTTCTGATCGACGGCCGGATACAGCGACACCAGGTGGGCTTTGCGTTCAGCCAGCAGGGTTTCGTAGTCGATGGTTTCGACGATATCGGGCACTGGCAGGCGTGACAGGTCGATCGGGGTCGTGCTCATGCGGCACCGCCGCCGGTCAGTTGCACGCGCGTGGACGTCGGCGCACCCGTCTCCGAGGTGACACCTTCAACGTCGAGAATCTGCACGCTTTGGCCTGAGTCGTTCAGCTCGGTCGTGAGTTGAACGCGCGTGACTGTTAGCCGCGGTTCCCAACGCATCAGCGCGGTCGCGCTTGCGGCGTACAGGCGCGTGCGGGTTGCGCCGTTGTTGGGAGCGTCGACGAGGTCCGGGATCTCTGAACCAAAGCTGCGCCGCTTCACGCGTGAGGCGAGTGACGTCGTCAGGATCTTTCCAATCGACTGGTAAAGGTGGTCGGCCGTCCGTGGTCGCACCTTCAACGGCGACACGAAACCATTTCGACGTGCTCGCGTGGTTCGCAGCTCCGGCGGCGCTAGCGATCGAGCCGATGCCGAGTGCGGCAGCGCCATGAGCGCCGAGTGCGCCAACGATATCGCCGTGATTCAGGACGGCACCGACAGACAGCGCGGCCGCATGGGCGTCCATCGCAAAAGCAAACGTCAGCGCCGCGACGGCGACCGACAGAAGCGACAACTTACGGTTGTGCATGTGTACTCCGGCAGGTTGAAACAGGTATGTGAGCGAGATGTTCATGTTGCTGTCTTGCCTGTGGGTACTCAATCAGTAGCGTGTGTTTTCGCTGTGGGAACAAAGGCTTACGCTGCGCGCGCGCGTGACGCGCGGGTACGCTTGCGCCATGTCAGAAACCACCGATCTAACCCGCTCAGAACTGGATCCACGCCGGGCAGCGCGTGCCCTGTATTTCCAGGGTTGGCGCGTGTCGTCTATTGCGCGCCATCTGCAGCTCAAGCGCGCGACGGTTGAGGCGTGGAAACAGCGCGACGGTTGGGACAGGACAACGCCTGTCGAACGCGTGGAGCTGACGGCAGAAATGCGCCTCTGTGCGTTGATCGCGAAGGAAAAGAAAGACCCGGTCGACTTCAAGGAAATCGATCTGCTTGGTCGGCAGATGGCGAACGTGGCTCGCGTGCGCAAGTACAACGAGACCGGGAAAGAGGCCGATCTCAACCCGAACATTGAAGCGCGCAACGCGGCGCCCAGGAAGAAGCCGACGCGCAACGATGTGAGCGAAGAGCAGAAAGAGAAAATCTTCGACGCGTTCCGCGATTCGCTGTTCGACTATCAAAAGGTCTGGTACCGAAATGGCCACCAACGCACGCGCAATCTGCTGAAGTCGCGGCAGATCGGTGCGACCTGGTATTTCGCGCGCGAGGCCTTTGTCGATGCGCTTGAAACCGGACGCAACCAGATTTTCCTTTCCGCGAGCAAATCACAGGCGCATGTTTTCAAGCAGTACATTCTCGCGTTCGCACGTGAGGCTTGCGAGATCGAGTTGACTGGCGACCCGATCGTACTGGCTAACGGTGCGACGCTTTACTTTCTCGGCACGAACGCGCGCACGGCGCAGAGCTACCACGGCAACTTCTATTTCGATGAGTACTTCTGGGTGCCGAAATTCACGGCGCTAAACAAGGTCGCATCAGGCATGGCGATGCACGACCATTGGCGCAAGACGTATTTTTCGACACCGTCGAGCATCGGTCACGAGGCCTACAAATTCTGGAGTGGGGAGCACTTCAACAAGGGTCGACCGAAAGGCGATCACATTCATCTGGACGTGACGCACAAGGCACTGGCGCTTGGCCGCGCTTGTGAGGATTTGCAGTGGCGCCAGATTGTCACGGTCGAGGATGCGGCGGCCACCGGTTGTACGCTGTTCAATCTCGACAATTTGCGGCTCGAATACAGCGCCGAGGATTACGCGAATCTGTTGATGTGCCAGTTCATCGACGACACCGCGTCAATCTTCCGGCTCGCGGATCTGCAGCGCTGCATGGTCGACTCGTGGGACGAATGGGCCAACGACTTCAAGCCGCTCGCGCTGCGGCCGTTTGGCTATATGCCGGTCTGGGTCGGTTACGACCCGGCGCTGTCGGGTGACTCAGCGGGGTGCGTAGTTATCGCGCCCCCAGTGGTGCCCGGTGGCAAATTCCGCGTGCTCGAAAAACACCAGTGGCGCGGGATGGATTTCGAGGCCCAGGCGGAGAGCATCCGCAAGATCACGCAGCAGTACAACGTCACCTACATGGCGATCGACACGACAGGCATCGGGCAGGGCGTTTATCAGCTCGTCAAACAGTTCTTTCCGACCGTGGTCGCGTTCAACTATTCGCCCGAGGTGAAAGGGCGGCTCGTGCTTAAAGGCTTGTCGGTTGTGGGAAATGCGCGTCTGCAATTCGATGCGGGATGGACCGACATGGCCCAGTCGTTCATGGCGATCAGAAAGACCGTGACGCCGAGCGGCCGACAGGTGACATATGAGGCCGGCCGTAGCGAGGAAACGGGACACGCCGACCTTGCATGGGCTGTGCTGCACGCGCTGTCAAACGAACCGCTTGAGGGCATGACGGCGCAAAACAGTGGTTTTATGGAGATTTACGCATGAGCAGAAAGCAATCGCGGAAGCTATCGAGCGCCGCCCAGCCGGCCGCGCCCGTGCCCGCAACGAGCAGGGCAGAGGCGTTCACGTTCGGCGATCCAATGCCGGTGCTCAATCGCGCTGAGATACTGGACTACTGTGAGCTGGTCACGATCAACGGATGGTATGAACCGCCTGTGAGCTGGTCAGGCCTTGCCAAGACTTTTCGCGCCGGCACGCACCACGCCTCCGCACTGTACTTCAAGCGCAATGTGCTCGCGTCGACCTTTATTCCTCACCCGAAGCTCTCGCGCGAGACATTTCGGCGCTGGGCGCTCGATTTCCTTATGTTCGGTAACAGCTACATCGAGCGGCAGAAAAACCGCCTGGGCGGCACGCTCAAATTCGAATCGGCGCCGGCGAAGTACGTGCGACGCAGGGCCGATCTGCAAAGCTATGCGATGACGGATGGGTGGCGTGTCACGCATGAATTCGCCGCCGGTTCGATCTTTCACATGATCGAACCGGACGTGAACCAGGAGGTGTACGGCTTGCCCGAATATCTCGGTGCGCTGCACTCGGCATGGCTGAACGAGTCGTCGACGCTGTTCCGCCGACGTTACTACGAGAATGGCAGTCATGCGGGCTTTATCCTGTACATGACCGACGCGGCGCAAAATCAGGATGACGTCGACACGCTCCGCACGGCGCTGAAGAACGCGAAAGGGCCGGGCAATTTCCGCAACCTGTTCATGTACGCGCCGAACGGCAAGAAGGACGGGATCCAGCTCATCCCCGTGTCCGAGGTCGCGGCGAAGGATGAGTTTTTTAACATCAAGAACATAACGCGCGATGATCTGCTGGCGGCGCATCGTGTCCCGCCTCAGTTACTCGGTATCGTGCCGAGCAATACGGGCGGGTTTGGTGCGGCCGACACCGCGGCCAAAGTGTTTGGGCGTAATGAGATTCAGCCGTTACAGGCCCAGTTTCTGGAGTTCAACGAATGGGCCGGCGATGAAATGGTGCGGTTTGTGCCGTACACGATCGACACGGTTGCAACCGCGTAGGGAGTTCGCGTTTTTGAACGCCTGCCTTAGACATTGTTGGCTCGTGGGCAAGTGTCCTGCGTACCGCCTCAATATCAGTGGTTATGTGCGAGTATTTCCTGAGCCTTTACAAGAACATAACCGGGGCGATACGTTACCTTTTCCATCTCGCGTTCTGTGCCGGACTTGTGGCTCATAATCAGTTGAATGATCGGCAGAAGGCCGCCTACGGCTGGCAAGACCTGAGAAGTCGCTACGCCGTACGCAGATACGCCGAAGCCGAGCAGCGTGTAGCTGCTCTTCCAAAAGCGGGCCGCGTGTCGTTGGATGCCGCCAAGTTCATTGCGAACTTCAACTGATTGTTGTCGTAAATCGTCGACAACTGATCTGGATGAGAGAGCGCCGTCGCCGTCCCCTGGTGTCGACAAATGCTTTGCCAGCATCTCTCGAAACATGGGTAACGCTGAGGCGGCCTCTTGGCGTAGTTGGATGATCTGAGGCGAGGTGAGGTCACTAACCCACGGCACGTTAACGCTGCGTCGTTCGTCAAGGAGACGTAACTCTGAACGATTTCGAACTGCGCCTTCCTTGTAGGCGAGCCCTGCGAGACCGATGCCCGAGTTCGAGAAAATTGCGCCGGAACCAATAACGGCCTCTCTGCCCGTCCACAAAGCGGAATGAACGGCTGAACGCACTGCGCCGTGAACAAGATCCTGTAATGAGACTAGATCGGACTTTGCGGATCCGCGCGGTAGGACATGCAGATACAAAGGCGGATCGTACAGGCTTCCCGTTTTGAAGGAGAATCCTCCAGCAGGGTGCGGTTCTAAAGAAAACTCTTCCGAATGCTCGCGCTGAAGGGTTTCCGCAATTCGATCAACTTCTTCATTGAAGTGATCTAAGCAAGCGGAGCAAGCTCTTATCCAAGGACTGCGAAATTTAACGATTCCAGCGGCCATCAATGGATAAAGCTCCAACAAGACCAACGCGTGGCCTAGTATTTCATCAAGCTTTCTGTTTGTAACTCGGCCAAACCGGCAAAATTTCTCAGTTACGAGGTCTGTCAACCATATCGTGTCGGCGATCAGGCCAATGCTGCGCGTTAGCCGTTTGGCTGCTTCTACTCTGCAACCAATTGCCTGGCATCCCTGGTCCTCGCTAAAAAGGTCTAAGCCACCGTCAAGGTAGACGGCTAGGCTGCCTGGCGCGGCGGACACTCGAGTGCGGGAGGCAGCCGACACCTCGTAGATTTCTGATTGCCGCTTGAGCTCGGGCAACATCTCCTTGAGCCGTCGCCGAGCTACATGCCAATCTTTGCTTTTCGCAAATACTTCTGAAATGAGCAACGGTATAGCGGGCGGTATGTGGTCGAGCTCTTCTATTGAGACTTCCATAATTCATGACATCACCACAGCGTAGCCTGGATCCAGCAAGCGGCGATGATCGAGGGTCGCTTTTGAGCACTCTTGAGCTT
>NZ_FPBH01000039.1 GCF_900116445.1 Paraburkholderia aspalathi | reverse complement strand
ACGGTTTGCAGGGTGTAAGCGACGGACGGGCACTGGTGCCGGTCAATTGTGAATGACTTTCTTTGGAGATAGGCGATGAAGCTTCTAAACGGCGCTACGCAGCGCGCGCTGCAGTTCGGATCGATAGTGCTTGCGACCAGTGCGCTGGTCGCATGCGGTGGTGGAACCGATAGCGGTAGTTCACCGGGCGCGACGGTGAGCGGCACAGCCGCAGTAGGCGCGGCAATGGCAAACGCAAGCATCGTACTGACCTGCAAGAACGGTTCAGGCAGCGCGACGGCTAATTCCAGCGGTGCGTATTCGGCGACCTTCAAGTTTGACGGACCGTGTGCGATCACTGCATCCGGCGGCGCGATCACGATCCATTCGTTTGCGGTCAGCGCGGGCACTTACAACGTGACGCCCTTGACCGAATTGCTTTTGAGCTATCTGGCCGGGCAGCTTGGAACCACCGTTAGCGGATTGCTGTCGGGAATCTCGAGCAACACAGCGTTTCAGAGTGCGCTGTCCAACAGCACGGTAATCGCGAACGCAGAGGCGGCAGTCGCCCAGTTGCTCAAGACCCAGTATGGGATAACGCTTTCGTCATCGTCGTTCTTGACGGTTTCGTTCACGCCAGGGCAGCCCGGCGCGGACGCGGATCTGGACGCTTTGCAGACGGCTGGCGCGATTACCGCGAATGGTCAGCCGGCGGCGTCGCTGACAGCCGCTGCGGCGGCGGCGGGGGCGGCGGCACCGATTTCGGGTGGGGGCAACGGAGGTGGAACAACCGGCGGAACGGGTGGCACCGGCGGCACTGGAACCGCAACGAAATAGCTTTCACGTGCGGAAGCAGGAAATCGGACTGTCGGCTTGGTCCAGGTTCCCAACGGACCTGGACCGGGCGCTAACCGAAGAATCTTTGCCCGATACGAAATCGCTCGACAACTATTCGTAGCCGAGCTTGTGACTCAGAATGGGCGCGAAAAAGAGTGCCATCGCAGCGCCCGCTGCCTTGCCCTCGAGCTCTGCGGCCGCAACCGCGGCCTGCATTCCATACAGCTGCGTGAACAGATCGAATAGCTGAGGCAGGCAGTAGAGCGTCGCAATCGCAATGCAATAACCTTGCACGATCGATATGCGCCAGCTCTTCTCAAAGGCGATAGCAGCGGCAACGATGCGCAAAATGCCGAACAACACGAGCGCACCCACAGCTGCCTGTTCGCGGACCAGATACTCTGGAATAAACTCGCCCATAACTCCCTGTGCACCCGGTAGATTAGCCGGCCTGAAATTGAGAGCCGCCGATTCGAACGTTGCCATCGGACGGCCGACCGCTTGGGACAATCGTTCTTCAGGATCGAAGAACGAATTGACTGGTTTTGATATTACCGAAGCCGGACTCGCGCAGTGAAAGCGCGGCTGAAAGAACCACAATGATGGCCGATATAGTCAAGCGTCATCGCCCGTAAATCGGCGGCGGGTATCCATGCGCCGCTCTTCGCAAGCCTTCTACGGTGCCACTGCGTTGCGCATCCGATAGTCCGTCGGTGTCGTCGCCAGATATTTCCTGAAGAGCTTCGACAATTGCCCGCCGCTGCCGATGCCGCAGCGGCGCGCGATCTTGTCGATCGGCAAACGCGACTCAACAAGCATTCGGCAACTCATGTTCAAACGTGCGCGAAGCAGATAGTCGGAGGGCGTCATGCCGATCTCGTTCTTGAAGCGGCGCAGGAAGTTGCGCTCGCTCATCGCCGCAACTTGCGCAGCATCGTCGATTGAGATGGGGCGATCGACGTTCGCATCCAGCCAGCGCGCCGACGCCAGGATCTTCTCACTGACCTGTGGCGTCAGGCCAAACGTGCCTGCCGAGCTGAAAGGTGTGGTGGGTCGCGGGGCGATCGATTCAGCGACTTGCTGTGCCAGTTCGGCGCCGAGATCCTCTTCGACGATGCGTAGCGCCGTGGATGCGGCACCAGGCGGTTCTGTCAGCGACCGCGCCGGAGGAAGGCCTTGCACTTCGCTACCGTCATAGAGAAGCGGGCAGTAGCGACTAGGCAGCCCGGCTGCTTGCAGCAGCAGTTGGCCTTCCGCGATCGGATGCACGATCTCGCTGACTGGATGCCGGCGGCGCAGCCAGCTGCTCAAGCGCTCGTCGCGGCATGCCTGCTGTGCGCCCGCACCGCCGGCAACGAACAACAGGTGTGTCTCGTTCGTGCCTCGGTGCGACTGGACGTCGTCGGTCCAGACAAATACCGATGACGAACTGGCGATACGCCCACCCGCGGCGGAAAGCAGCGAGACGTCATAGCGGACGCGGCCCGATCGCTGCTCGGCGGTGAGCGAGTTTGCCTTCTGGAAGATCTCGATGATTGCTGCGACCGTAGGCAGTGCAAAGCCATTGAACAGTGCGATGTCGACGCGAGTCAGCGCGCTCGTTTGCATCGGCACCGCACTTTGCCGCGAGCTATGCGGCAGAGTCTCTACCAAGTCCATTTGTTTTTCCCCGGAAATATGTGGTCTGCAAAGTCTTCTCCCCAAGACTCTGTTTTTTTTCTTATTGGCGCATGCTATCGATTTGATTCTGTTGTCAGTATTACATGGCCGAATTAGCCAACACATTGGCCGTTGGGGACACTGAGTGGTGGGCCGGCGAATAGCCGTGCTGGGCTTCCGATTCTACCGGCCGCGAACCCGATATGGTTTGGAAAGGCAAATCGCGACAAAACTGAGACGGAATGTATAGCGAGAATATTTATTCATTTATATGCGCTTCTGATAACTATTGCCCAATACTGGTGAATTGATCAATGCCATAGAAATATCTTGTAACGGATACATTTAGGGGTTATGTTGCCCAATCTGACACATTCGCTATGCCGTGCCGTGTGCTATCACAAAGACCTGCTGCGGACGCCGGGAAAATGGGTGCCTCAGACTATCTATGATGCAGCGCCCGGCGGTTTGGTCTTCTCGGACAGAAGGTTTCCGATAACCGCCGCAAAGCAGTGCAGCACACTGAAGCAGGTAACATGACGTTCGGCCGCTCCGGGTATGCACTTGCAGGTGTGTGTCACGCATATCGTTGCCCGCCGACGTCGCAGTTCGGCGGACTTGTCGATGTTTTGAGGACACTGCAACCAGATACGTCCTCGGATACGATCACTTGCGCATTAATTCAATGCGAGACCTCGCGAGCCGACTCGGCTCTCCAGTCACAGCGGAACCCAGCGAAGGGTTCGGGGCACTTGGCATCGTTCGGGCTGCAGGGTTTAAGCCTGTCGATCGCCTGTCGGATCAATCAATGCTATCGAGCCGCGTCAGCCGCCGAATGGTGGCTTTTGGGGCTTGTGCTGTCTTCTATCGTCCAGTTGCTTTGCCTGCGATTCGTCCGGGTTTTCAAGGAAGGGTTTCCTGCCTCCTTGCACACGGGGAACGCTTGTATCATGTAAAGCGCTCCGTTCAGCTCGGTCACCGCACAGGCGTTGTGTAGGCGCGGGCGAGGTGGATAAAAAGGTGGATAAAAATATTTAGCAAACGATTGCGCAAGGGGCTAAAAAACCTTTGCACGCGACCGTTAACGGGTTCATGCACAAACAAGACATTCAGACTATTGTTTCCGCGGCTCGCGAAACTGCCGATTCTATCGTCGGCGCGCGCGCGTGGAAGACGGCCGAAGACGCCAACGCGATGCACGAAGTGATCTTCTGGGACATGCTTGCCAAGCGGTTGCCCAACACGAGCATGGCCGATTTGCTGTCAATGTTCGATTAGATGGCGTCGCCGGCACGGTGCATCTTGCCATGCCACGTGCTTCGAAGCCATTACGCTGCGTGTTATTACCCGCGCGATTGCGGACGTGGCCGACGTCCATCAATTGGCTTTCGAAGTTTCACGAGGACTGCTAGTCCCCAAGCCCGACCAGTGAAAAGATCTTGACGACTGATCCTGGCTTCGGTTGACGCTCGCCCTGTTGCTGAATGAAGACTTGCATCGCGCGCGTCATCTCCTGCCGTGAGAGGTTGCGATAGGCGCAGATGTTGTAGGTGACGCCGTGCTGCCGGTCCTTGATGAAATTATCTACGTTCGGTAGCTGCATACTTTCCTCGAAAGCGTCGCGCGATTTCCACACGGGTAGTTCTCGACGTCATCCATACCGTCTGATATTGCAGAGGTCCACGAAAAAGAGCCTGCCGCTCGAGGGAGCGACAGGCTGAAAGATCGAGGGGTGGGGTTCGCTTGAGAGAAGCGCCCCTCGAAAGACCGAAGCTGAGTTTAGTCGCTCAAAGCAGGCGGTGGACGCACGCGGCGGATGGGGTCACATTCTTGACCGAACACGACATGAAAAAGGGTTCCTCCGGGCAGGACTGGTCAAACGTTCGGGATTAAAGGTGATCGCATAGTCTTGGACGATCGAGCACCGACAGTCACTCAGGAGATCCGCATGTTCGCCTTCGGTTGATGGCAAAAACGGTCGAGAAATAAACCAAAAGATCAAAACAATACATTAACAAAAACTGGCTTCTGCTCGACGCGATAGCGGAAAGCGCTGGCGGCCACTACAGTGGTCTTAGCAACGGGCATCCATTCCGTTTCCAAACAAGCCCTCAAGGCCTCCTATGCCACGCCCGATCGTTGCCCAGATTCATCACGACGCAGTCAGCCACAACCTCTCCCGCGTCAAGCACCTGGATTCGCGATCACTGGCTTGGGCGGTAGTCAAAGCGAACGCATACGGACACGGAATCGATCGCGTTCTTCCGGCACTCGCGAATGCCGACGGCATCGCGCGGCTTTGTCACGTTGCCGAGGTGGTCGCGTAGAATTTTCGAGATGAAAAAATCTAAATCGTTCTATCACGGACATCTCTTTCCAGCGGTGGTCATCAGTTGTGCCGTTCGCTGGTATTTCCGGTTTCATTTGAGCTTGCGTGACATAGAAGAGTTGCTGTTCGAGCGCGACATCGTAGTGAGTTATGAGACCGTGCGCCGCTGGTGCGATAAACTCGGCGCCGGCTTCGCGCATTGGGTCAAGGCTGTCCGACGAGACCCGGGCAATACATGGCACCTCGATGAGTTGTTCGTGACGCTGCGCGGTGAAGCTTATGTGCCGTGGCGAGCCGTCGACGACCACGGCGCCGAACTCGATATCCTGCCGCAGAAGCGGCGCGACACGGCCGCAGCCGAACGATTCTTCAGGCGCGTGCTTCGTTCGTGCCCCGTGCCGCGCAAGATCGTCACCGACCAGCTGCGCGGTTATCCGGCCGCGAAGTCCAGGATCCCCGAGCTGGCAAACGTCAGGCATGTGTACGTCAAGGCTGCAGCCCGCGTGAACAATCGGGCCGAAAATAGCCATCAACCTACGCGTGAACGTGAGCGACGCTTGCGCGGGTTTCGCGACCTAAAGCGTACTCAGGCGTTTCTCTCGAACTTCGGACCGATCCGGCAGCACTTCGCGCTCAAGAGACATTTGCTGCGAGCTTCGCTCTACCGCAAACAGATCACTCAGCGTTTTGACGCGTGACATCGTTTCACCGAGCTTACCCAAAATCCGTTCGGCTTTAAGGAAAGCTCCGTTCGTCACGCTACCGCGACGCGAACAAGTTAAGTTGACAAAGCCGTCCGGTATGGTTTTTTGAATCGGGACGGTAGACGGCGCACGGGCGGGTCAGCCTTCGGCGCGATCGAAGAAACAAATTAGCACCATGACAAGCGCCAGAATCCAGTACCACAGTGGCAAGCGACGTCGTGACGCCAGTGGTCGACGGTAGATCAGTTCGCCGTTCTGAACTCTATACGATGCAATGTCACGATTCCCGTGTGTCTGGAGGCATAAATGTCTTGCGACCTCGTGGACATCCGGTCTGACTAACCGTAGATTGCGTTCGCGCG
Source organism: Paraburkholderia aspalathi (assembly GCF_900116445.1). GTDB lineage: Bacteria > Pseudomonadota > Gammaproteobacteria > Burkholderiales > Burkholderiaceae > Paraburkholderia > Paraburkholderia aspalathi. The sequence goes on along the minus strand of NZ_FPBH01000039.1, from coordinate 67,729 downwards.
CCCGATGTTGATCACACATATTCTGGTCTTGGGGAGTTCGCGCCGGAAGCGGTGATAGCGGCCTGAGGGTGCGTATTGCGAGTCAAGGCGCGCCCCGCTTCTAGCGGCATTCCGATCAATAACGAAGTCTACGCAGACACTGTAAATCCTGGCTGCTGCGGGAGAGCGGTAGTCCTGGCGTCCACAACCTAAGAAAGCCCGCCGCAAGGCTCCAGCTTTGAAGGTTACACCCTCGATTTGCGTCATGCTTTCCGCCAATCCTTGGGCGCGGCCGGCTAGTTCGATGCGCTCTAGCCAGTCAATACAGTCGCCGTGCGACCGAAGCCAGAGATGCGTAGATTCAACCACCTGCCCGACGGTCAGCCATCTGCGTGCCACCTGACGCATAAGTAGTTGCGACACGACGAGAAAGGTCAGGAGTTCGGCGTGCGCGTTAGTATCGGGATGCGGTGACGAAGGCATAAGCAATCAGGACGGTAGGCGGTTACCCCATGCGGTTCCAAGCGGGAAACTTTCCGGGCGACTGTAGCCCAATGGTCGCCCGCGAAGTGCGGAAACCATGATAGATCGCAAACGATTGAACGCGACGCGAACGGCGGAACAGATCAAGCTGTTGACCGAACGCGACAATAGATCGCATCAGGTATTTCCGTCGAGAATATTCTGCACTGATCTTTCCCCGTGCAGTCGTCGCTCCGTGCATCCTGGCGCCGACGCATTTCGGTGCCCGCCTTGCTGATACCGAGTTCAGCCTCGCTGGTGCCGCTGGCGTACGGCGTGGGCATCAGGCCCAGACAGCCGGCCACTTCGCGGCGGTTGCGAAACTGCCGCCAGCTGAACAGTTCCCTGACGAGCGTCCACGCGCTGCCTGCACCGATGCCGGCAAGCTGTGCGAGCAGCGCCATGCCGGGATGTGCGCCGCTGCGCACCTGCCGCTCCTGCTGCACTTCGAGCAGGCGGATCGGCTGGTGCACCAGCGCGAGCCGCTCACATTCGCGGTCAATCTCGGCGCGCAGACCGGGCGCCAGCAACTCGCGCTGACGGGTCCACCAGTGCGTCCAGATGTGCCCGCCGACAGACCGGACCCGAAGGTTGTGCAGTACCAGCAGGGAGCGGATCCGGTTGGTGTGCGCGGTCTGCTCTTTGCGCAGGCGTTCGAGCTCGCGGTGCAGGCGCCGGTCGTCCTCCTGCTCGGGCGTGGGAATGCGTGCCACCGCCCACACACGCCGCTCGCCCGCGTAATAGCGCATGAGCATCGACAGCAGCTTGTCGCTGTCAAGCCGGTCTGTCTCGGCACGACGCGCACGGCGGTTCACCTCGATGCTGCCCGAATCCACCACGAGATTGACGATGCCCTTCAGCCAGCCAGCCGTGCAGCCAGAAACCGTCGCGGCCTGCTTCATAACAGCTGTAGACGGGTGCGTCGGCGCCGAGATGGCGACGCGCCCTGGCGTTGGCGATGGCGGTGAAAACCGCCGTGGCATCGCCGGCGGCGACCGTGCAGCGGCTGGGCGCACGCTGGCCATCACCCAGTGAGAGCTTCCAGTTCTTCTCGCCCAGTTCAAAAGCCATGTACAGGCGGCCACCTGCCGTCGTATTCTGCCCACGGAGGGCTGTGTCAGGCGTATCCATTTGCGTGCTCCTTCGGAGAAAACGAGTGTGCAAGTCCCGTTTTACTCCAGTCGGGCTTTCTGTCGCTGCCCTCTCACATAGCATCTAAGCGGCCAATGTGAAATTCGGCGATGCCGCTGCAGCCTTAGTCGCTCGTCATGCGAGAGAACGAGATTGGTCAGAAAGCGCCGAACAGACGATCGAGTGCGGCCAGAACCCGGGGATGTTCGGATCTGAGCGTTCCGGTCGAAGGACCAAGCTCACTAGTTCTGATCGCGCCTAGAAATGGCGTTTCCAGTATGAACTTTTCGCCGCTGATCTCGATGATCGGAGCCAAATCCTGCGCAACCTTGCCGGACGTGTAATTGCCGGCCACGCGTGTCAGGGGAATTACTACCCGCGACATCAGATCTCCCAGATGATCGCTCTGCACGTCGAGCAGATACGGCGACTTCGCCCTAGACTTGGATGACGGGTTGTTGTACAGGTCAAAACGGGCCATCAGAACATCCGGTGTTCGTCGAGCGGCAGACCGTCGCGTTCGATGCGTGCGTTCATCTCGGTAATGAAACCTGCGTGCTCTGCCGCCCAGACACGCGCCTCGGCTTCATGAACCTCCTCACGCAGACCTCGCTCGCTTGCGCGTGAGATGTTGACGTCCAATTCTTTCGCACGATCAAGTAGGTCAGATGGTAACGACACGTTGGTGGGCTTGCGACTGGCTTTCCGTGCCAGTTCGCCAGACTGCCGAATTTGTGCGGGATTCATGTACAGCTCCTATGCGCATAAAATATGCGCATATTGTCGCACATCCAGCGTAGCCGAACGTCGATTCGCATAATTTCGTTCCTACACGCGTCCAGTCGAATCGGGGCTTGCAGAAGCATCGGGAACAAGTTCGCTTCAAGAAGCTTTGGAGAAAATCGTTCCTCCGGCGGACGTTTGAGGCAATTTTGTAAGTTTGCCAACGCCTCCCGCACGTGGCCGATCTGAATTCCGACGAGAGCGCTGTCGTTGAGGGTACCCCGTTCGGTGACAGGGGCTGGGCTCGCGGTGTTACGCGGCGCCTGTTTCGCGCCTAGAGGCTAGCAACAAATTTCTGCAAGAAACGGGAACAGTTTTATGCAAACCGACGTCATCAGTGACGGCGCATATGACTTTACATAACATAATTTATCAATAAAAGTACGATCGTGCTTTTATTTTGCATCTATTTTACACCGTCCTCGTCGCGAGAATCACCCCCAGCCAGCAGCGGTGTACCGGGCCACGAAATCGTTGGCGGTTAGCGACAGTCGCTCGTCGGGCCGCGCAAGTAGCTTTCTTTGTGCGACCGCGACAATGCGGTTGCGGCCGTTTTCAAATGTTTTGAGCGTGCGCGTCGCGTCGGCGCTACGCGGTAGCCAGAAGTGCTCTTCGAGTGCGTCACGCGCAATTGCGCCCTCGACTTCGCGGCCGCGGATGGACAGCATGAAAACCACGGCGCGTCCGTCCGGCGAGACGGCGGGCGCGCGATCAAGAAGTTCCATGACGTACCTCGACATATCATTCACGGTCTTTGTATTTGTACTGAGCCGCTCAGCGATTAATCTACCAGAAGTCGAAAACTGCGCAAACATCCATGCCGCAACGGTTCAGCCTCAACAGTTATCCGTTGTCGATTAACCGCTGGCGACGTTATTTTTTGGATGGCCGTCGCGTTGCAGGCGGTTCTGTTTTTACGTTTATGTAACCGAGACAGACAGTTAGTTGCGTATTAGAAATCAACATTCTCCGCTATGGCGAGCTTTTTCGGGATTGCCCTGCGTCAGACTTGCCATTGAGGCGACCTCGATATTGTCAGACCGCCCGAAGCCCTGACGGAACAGCAACAATATTTGAATCCGCCGACACCAACTTGTTCTCGACGTGGCGAAGACATAAAAATGATTTCTTTCGGCCGAGAATACTCAGTAGCTCGCCGTTTTTTGACTGTCGATACCGTTCTGGCCGAGCGGTTTTTTGGGTTTGTGGAAGGCCACGAGTCTTTCACGTTTGACGCTCAAGACGTGAATAAATACCTGTCGGGCGAATCCGGGCTACACATCTTGACCGCCTGGTACCTGATCCGCATCCGACCAAAGACGCTCAAGCTAACTGAGTGGGTCGTTTATCAGGTCGCAGACGACCTGGTCTATGTCCACGTCGTTTGCGGCTCCCACATCGATCTCACGGCCCTATTCCACCGACGTCTACGTCGATCGATTTAGCGTGCTCCTCGCAGGGCTGCGGCCTCTCTCTTCAGGATTAGAATTCACGACTCGCGCGCCTTCCGGCTTGAGTAAAAGTGGATGCGGCGCCGGCATGACTCTAGCCGTGACCGGCATCTGAAGACTGTCCGCGGTACCGATCCTTGACGCATCCGGAACAGAATGAGGAGTAACTGGCCCAGTTCAGGGCGGTCAGGTCCTCAACGGAATTGGAGAGGCGGATGTCCCTCCGAGGAACGTCCTGAGCTTTTGCTCGGCTTCGAGTACCGCGTGTAGAGGCGCACTGGCGAGTTGCGAGTCATAAAGGGCTAGCAGCGCTTCAAAATCGACGACTGTGTCCGACGGTATTTGCCACCCTCCAGTTTCTTGAGCTTGTGCCAGAGTCGCTTCAACGGCGCACTCGGCGATCTTGAATTGCTCGACTGGATTATTGCCATATCCGGCACGCTGCAGAAACCAGCTCAAATACACGGCGTGCATGAGCTCATTCACAAGGTGCCCGTTTCCGTGGCCGCTCCGGCACGCGACTAGTGCAAGGTGATTTGCCAGGGACTGCTCATTTGCTGATGCTCGATCCATCGGCAACAGCAGCGCCTTTGTCAGCGGCTTGCGGACTCGACCGCCACGAGATTTGGTTCGTCGGGAGGACATCGGTTCGGAGTTGGACGGAGCGTTTTGAGAATGAGTGAATTATAGCTGGGCTCCTCGCGGTATCCCTGGTTCTCGCAAGCCGTAAAGCGACAAGACGTGCCACTAGCCGCTGTCCTGGTGACGAGTTCTTCATCGATCTACTCTTCCACCGTCTCAAGTTGCGTTGCTATCTTGTTGTCGAGTTGAAAACGACGCTGTTCAAAATTAGCAAGGTCAGATCTAGGTCGGCGCGTCCATCTTGAGGACACCTAGACCCTGCGGGTCATGGGCAAGGGCAAGCGGAAGCGGCAGGTGCCGATGCCGCACCGGCCTGTGGAGGCGCTCGCGGCGTCGCTGCAGCTGCGGCCGACGCCCTGCACGCTTGAGACCGCGCCCGGCAACACGCCGCTGATCGCCCACCTGAAAACCGGCAAGCCCCTGTCGTCCGATGCGCCGGCTCGGCTGCTTCGTCCCTCGAACCCCGTCCACTCGCATCGAAATTCAACCGCCTGCCGTGCAAGGGTCTGGGATAAACAAGTCCGTGGCACCCGGCTTCAGTACGACATAGGCCCGTTTCCAGGGTTGATCGCCTATCATGCTCCACTCGTGACCGCTGCCGGCAGTATCCTCGGCGATAAGTACATCGCCGGTTTGCAACAGAAAAGTTTCACCATCTCGGGTTTTGAATTGCAGTGTCCCCGATAGGGTAATAACGAACTGTGCCTCGGGAGCGTTGTGCCAGGCGAATGATCCGTGTGCGGACGTCTCCTTGAAGTGCACGGCCACGACATCGGTACGGGAATTCTCACTTACCGTTCCCTTAAGCACGTGCGATGCATTATCTCGACCCGTGTAGAGTTTGTATGCCCGAATCGCGGATCGTTGATTTGTAGCTGCATCCGACGCATCGTTCTCTGTTGCTTCGCTCATTTTTTACCTCCGGAGAAAAGAATGGTGGCCGGACGTCACTGAACGCCCGCGCGTGACAATGGTTTGTTCTTGTCGTTGTGTACCTGCTTGACTTGTGCCGCCGGCATCGACGTCGGGAAAATATCCGGGTGTGTCTGCAGGAAATTGACTAACCCCACTTCGAGCTGCAGCGAGTAGTCAAGCGGCTTACGGCCCGAATCGAACGGCTCACCCGATGGAATGTTACGGAACCATCGTGCGACATCGTCGCTGCCTGAAGGCACCATCTGGCCTTGTGGCAGCTCAGCCGTCGAGTGGCACGACATGCAGGATGAATTCGGGTTGTCGACGGGGCCGTTCAGGCGCCCCTGGTATCCGACGTGCGACATGTTGACGTCCGGATTCAGCCAGGTCTGCTTCAACTGACCGGTGCTCGGGTAGTCAGGATCGTTGCCCCACATCACACCCACGGGAAAGACATTGCGCCAGCCAGTAACGGCCGGATCCGATGCGTGTCCCGGACCGCCGCCATAGATGAACGTGCCGAATATCCAGCCAGTTTCTTTCGCACGGCTGTCTTTCACGGCAATATCAATCTGAAGCAGACGCACCTTCTGGATCGAGCGTATGTTCAGCGGATGCAAGCGTGGGTCACCCACCCCGGTGTAGACGTAGGCCTGCCATTCGGGCGAACCTGCCAGATACGGAACCTGATCAACGGGTGCCGTCGTAAACAGCAGCTTGGCCGCCACCGTTCCCTCTGGCATATCGGCGAGATCGGGGTTGGGATCGCCATGCTTCGCCCAGACCTTGCCGATCGTTACACCGCCCGGCGCATTGTAAAAGCCGACGGCATAGTTGCTCCATTGCAGTGTCTGCTTCGGATCCAGCTCCTGGCTGAGCGACGTCCGCTCGCGCGTCAGTCCGTGGACGAATTCCCGGCCGTTCACGCCATGGTCCTGCCATGGCGCGTTATACCAGCCGCGGACGGAATTCAGCGCTGGATCGAAGCTGTCTTCGACGCTGGAGCGGATGTTCCCTTCATAGAAGTACTCGAGCACGGATTGAAGATATTGCCCGGGTTCAGTGTAGGGGTTGAGCTTCCGCCAGGGCTGCGCATCGGTCGGCGCAGTCGACGGATAGTTTTGCGCCAGCTTGAAGATATGCCCGCTCCAGCCTGCGATGGGCTTCATGAGCGCATCGCAAAACGGGGTCGTCGGCGTATCGCAGTTTTTTCCCGTCGGCTGCGCAATGGTCTGCCCGTGCGCAGTCAGCACGATCGCGGCTGTTACAGTCGCCACGCCGAATGAAATCATCGCTTTCGATGCAGGCAACATACGCGCGGATGCAAATAACATAAAATCCCCCTCTTTTTTATAGCATTTATCGTTTTTCGGAAGTTCGAAAATGAACAACATTAACGGCTGCGAAGCCGCTTGCAATACCTGTCAACCTTGGCAGGTACAAACCTACTCCTAGTCTCAATACATTATTGAAAGCGATGCTAATGAAAAAGAGAAAATGTTTTTTGCATAAAAATTGGCACCCAGCGAGAAATATTGGATTCGCGTTTCTAAAAAATCCAGTGGAAATGTGATGCGCTAATTTCAATTCCATTTCAATTCGTGGCAGGTAAAACATGAATTCCCACAATACCGACTCCGTCGATAAAAACGCGCAGCGCCTTTCGATATTCCTGAAAGGCAGCGCCAGAATTCTCGAGTTCTCGTCGATCACACTGCTGGGCACGGGCATCGGCTCGACGCTCTGCGACTTTTTCATCGAGCAGCTTGGGCAAGAGCGATTCGACGCATGGAGCGAGCGCCTCGCGGCGCTGCCGCCCGGCGGACCGGACAAGGCACAAAGAGTCGAAGCGCTGCTCGGCGACCCGGCGGACGGCCCGCCAACCAGGAACCTGATGTACGCGTGGTACACCGGCACATGGAACGCAATCCCCGGCGTGCCCAACGACACGACCCGCGTGATTTCGTCGCGCGCGTACCAGGAGGCACTCGTGTGGCCGCTCATCGGCGCCCATCCGGGGGGGGCGAAGCAACAGGGCTGGGATGCATGGTCCCGGCCGCCTTCCATGTCGCCGTTGCGCTGACGCTTAGCCGCCTCTGCGCGCGTCATCGCGTACGGCGCGGCACACATCACAGCGCATGTCACTACGGACGCCTCCGGGCGTCTATCGCCAGGCACCACCTGGCTCCAAACCGGGGATTCAGATGAAAATCGAAGCGGCTCAAACAGCGCTCGCGCGCCATTACGACGTCGTGATTGTCGGCGCGGGCATTTCGGGGGCAATCCTCGCGCGGCGTCTGGCCGAGCGCGGGCGTCATGTGCTCCTGCTGGAGGCGGGCACCGGCTCGGGCCTGAACTTCACGCATTACACCCAGTTTCTGGAGACTTTCTATCAGGAGCAGATCAAGATTCCGCAGGCGCCCTATCCGAACAACCCGAACGCGCCGCAGCCGAACGAACTGCAAACCGCCATCATTGGAGAGAACGAGGAGCCCGGCGACGGCTATTTCGTTCAGCGCGGCCCGCACCCCTACCGCAGTTCTTATACGCGCTATACAGGCGGCACGACGCTGCACTGGTTGGGCACGTCATTGCGCATGCTGCCCGACGATTTCCGGATGCGCTCGCTGTACAACGTCGCGCAGGACTGGCCGCTGCAATACGAGACGTTTTCTCGCTACTACGAAGAGGCCGAGCGCGAGATAGGTGTGTCGGCGAATGTCGAGGAGCAGGCATATCACGGCCAGTTTTTCCCGCATGGCTATGTGTACCCGATGCACGGTCTGCCGCAGAGTGTCGTCGACCAGACTATGGCCGAATCGCTGAACGGCCGCACCTATGAGATCGACGGCGATGCGCATCCGCTCGGCGTGATATCCACGCCGGCCGGGCGCAACGGCGTGCCGAATGCAGCCTACGACGGCGGCAGAGGCTACCAGCCGGTCGGTTCGGTCAGCTCCCGGGCAGTTGGCCATCGCTGCATGGGCAATACGAGTTGCGTGCCGATCTGCCCGATACAGGCAAAGTACAACGCGATGAAGACGCTCGTTGCGAGCCAGGGCGATCTGGTTACGCTCGTCACCCAATGCGTCGCGAGCGAGTTGCTGATCGATCCGGACACCGGCCGCATTACCGGTGTGCGTGTGAAGAGCTATGCGAAGCCTGGCGAACCCGAGCATCAGACCTACGTTGCGCACGGCGACGCGGTCGCGCTGTGCGCGGCACCCATCGAGAATGCGAAGCTGCTGCTCGCGTCGGGCGCCGCGCGCACCAGCGGCCTCGTCGGCGTCGGGCTGATGGACCACCCGGTGTTTCTGACGTGGGGGTTATTGCCGCGCCAGGTCTGGCCGTTCCGCGGACCGCTCGCGACCTCCGGCATCGAGGGGCTGCGCTGGGGCCGTTTTCGTGGTCGGCACTCGTCGTTTCGCATCGAGATCGGAAACGACGGATGGGCATGGCCGACCGGCGCCCCCGCGCAAGACGTCCAGGACTGCCTCGATGCAAAGCTGTGGGGACGAGAGATGCAGCGCGCACTGGTCGATCGCGTGACGCGACAGGTGCATCTGTCGTTCCTTGTCGAGCAACTGCCCGAAGCGGGCAACAAGGTTACGCTCGACGACCGCTATCGCGACGCGCTCGGCAACCACAGGCCGGTGATCCACTACAACATCAGTGACTACACGCGCGGCGGTTTCGCCCTGGCAAGCAAGGTGGTCGAGCGGATATTCCACCATTGCCGAATAGCGAACCATACGAAATATAACGATCAGTACCCCCATTTCGACTATGGCGGCACGCCTTTTAACTATCAGGGCGCCGGTCATTTCATGGGCGGCCACCGGATGGGTAGTCATCCGAACGAATCGGTCGTCAACGCCGATCTGCGTAGCTGGGATCACAAAAACCTCTACCTGATAGGCTGCGGCAGCATGACCACCAGCGGCACGTCCAACCCCACGCTGACCGCCGCCGCGTTGAGCTGCCTCGCCGCGGACCGGATCGACGCGGCACTGGGCCGGCACGCGCAGCTAGTCACGGGAGACACCGCATGAAACTGATCGAACAAATCCGCCTGCTGGACGACTACAAGGAATCGAAGGCGCGCAGCGCTTATGACCCTGAGCATTCGGAGCTGCCGCCCAGCCTGCCGCAGCCCGGTCTCGATGCAATCATTCCAACCCTCGCGCGGAGCTTCCGCGACCTGGCTGAAGCAATCGGATCAACCAGCTTCGAAGCCGATCGCGCGGATCTGCTGCGCGATCTGCAGCAGGCGCTGCTGCTCGAGCATGCCACCATTCCGCCGTATCTGACCGCGCTCTATACGCTCGCGCCGAATAGTAGCTGGCAGGCGCTCGAGGTGTTGCGCTCGGTTGCCGTGGAAGAAATGCTGCATCTGACGCTGGTCGCGAACGTGATCAATGCGTTGGGCGGCACGCCGCGCACCGACGAAGCGGCGTTCATGCCGGACTATCCGTCGCCGCTGCCGTTCGACATCGACGGTATCGTCGTCAATCTGTACGGCTTTTCACGCGAAGCGGTCGAGCAAGGCTGTACGATCGAGCGGCCGAGTTCGATTCGGCCCGACGTGCTGTTCGCCGCAAAACCCGCCGACGGCAGCATGACCATCGGCGAGTTTTATCTGCGCATTGAAGGGAAGCTGCGTGCGCTTGTCGAACGCTACGGCGAAGCGCTCGTGTTCAGCGGACATCCGTCGCGTCAGGTCACTGCAGACTATTACTACGACGGCGCCGGCGCAGCGTTTGCCGTTACCGGTATCGTGTCGGCGCTGCTCGCGCTGGAGACCATCCGCAACCAGGGCGAAGGCGTCACCGACAGAATCTGGACAGGCAACCGCGAACAGTTCAAGGGCTTTCCTGAAGTCGCGCATTACTTCCGCTTCAGCGAGCTGCTCGCGGGACGCCAGTATCAATGGAACGACACGGTCGAGACCGGCCCGCGCGGCGCGCCCTTCGAAGTCGACTGGTCGGCCGCGATCCCTGTCAAGCCGAATTGCAAGCTGGCCGATTTCCGGCACGCGCCGGAGCTTCACGAGAGCGCCGCGGCGTTCAACGTCGCGTACTGGGATTTCCTGCGCATGATTCAACGCGCGTTCGACGGAGAGCCGGGGCTCCTGCAGCAAGGCATCGGCTGCATGTTCAGGCTGAAGGACCTGTTCCAGCGGCTCGTCAACACGCCGCTGCCCGATGACCCGCAAGGCCGTCATGCCGCGCCGACCTTCGAATATGCGCCGCCGTCTGTGTCTGCAGCGCGCTGACGCTTGGTTACTTCCCCCCTCCTGACAGGAAATCACCATGCCGATCACCCTTCCTTCAGTGTCCGCGCCGCTCGCATTGCCGTTCTACTACGCGTCGCTCGTCAACTGCGTCGTCCACTACCTGGTCGAAGCGCGGCGCGTCGAGCCATTCCTTGCGAAGACGCCGCTCAAGGCTGCGCTGTTCGGCGACCGCGCGTCGGTTGCGTTCAACTTCCAGGCGTACTCGGCGCAGTTTTCCGGCGGTCGCGGCGCACCGGCCGCGCAGTGGCCGGCCAGTTGCATCGGCGTCACACAGGAACTCGAGTTGAACATCGTGGCCTACCCGGCCGCGCAGGCAGCGCTACTGCCCGAAGTGAGCTTCGAGCAATGGGTCATGGGCGACGAGCAGAGCAAGCTGATGGGCAATCATCGCGTGTTCGTGCCGTGCGACAGCGACAACGCGATTCAGGCCGGCATCGAACTGTTCGGCGAGCCGAAGTTCAAGACCACGTTCGGTGTGAACCTGCCGTCGTTCAATCCGGTACGCAAAGCCGACGTATCCGTTTTCGAACCCGACTGGGTCGACGCGTGGAGCTTCAGGGTCAACGACCCGGAAACTCCGGCCAACGACATCTTCACCTGCGTCGCCGATCTCGCGGGGCTCAGGCGAACGCCTGGCAATGTGTCGTCGATCGTCGAGTACGGCGTGCATGACAACCGCGCGATCGCATGCCGCTGGAACATCCTGCAGCCACTCGACACGTATTGGCTGACTGCCGACGACGCGCGGCGCGTGACGCTCAGCTACGGCCGCAGCAGCCACCCAATGCAAAAGGCGATGAGGGAACTGCTCGACGGCGCGCACGCGCAAGCGGTGCAGACTTTCCTGTCGGCGCCGGCCGCGATTCAGAGCCGCGCCGTCTTTATCTGATTCGAAGGGATTCTTGCCGCGGCGCTTTTGCCGCGGCGGTCTCTCGTCGCCTGAAAGCCGCTTAGTCGCAGGTTTTCAGGCTTTTTTGCTGTCGTTCACCGCTCTGGGTTAGTGGCGGTGATGAACGGATCAAAGCTCTGAACGGTATTCTTGTTCAGCGTCAGATACATCCGGTACTCGACTTGGGTGCCTACGCTATTTATTCTCCCGCCCCAAGTGTCGCTATCCGTTTGCGGATACGGAGCGGGATTGACCATGCCCATGGCTATGATGTCGCCGTCGAAGCGATTGATTGAAACATCCTGATCGGGATCGATGGACTCGACTCTCCACACGACCGTATCGCCGTTCTCGCAGACCGTGCTTAGCTCATCGCCACCCTCACCGGACGATTTTCCCGTCAGCGAATCGTCCACCATATAGACATAGTCCCCAAGACGCCCGGTGTTAATGGCCTGAGCTACGTTGACCGCTATCAGAATGTTGACCTGTGACATGACACGCTCCATTTAAAAGTGAAGTGAACTCTGGGCTTGCATCACAAACGGCATTCGAAACTGAGATGAATGCAGAAGCGCAGCAATCAGTGACGTCTCAGGGACGTCTTAAATACGTTGCAAAGCGAGCGAATGATTTGTCGTTCAGTGACTTGCTGTCCCATTCCGGCGCCTGGACCGGCGCATCGAACAGGATGAAACTGAAATCTCCGCCGGCAGCCTGTGAATTGCCGTGGCAACCCATGCAGCCGCCCATGTTCACGCCCACCCCAATGTGGCTGGTATTGAAATAGGCGACGTTATGTAGATCGCCGTTTTCCGCCGTGAAGTCAGTGATGTTGAACTGCTTTCCATTGAAGTCAACGAATTCTCCGCTGAATTTTTGCAGGTTATAGTCGGTCTCAATAACGCTGTTGGACTGATAATAGGTCGAGCGCGGATAGTCATCGATTCCAGACACTTTTCCCGTAATGGGCACGTACTGCACGTTCACCAGCTTGTAGTACATCCAAACCGGGGTTCGCTGTAGCTTTTTCTGTGTGGCATACAACGCGATCGCACTATGCGCAATCTGGTTGACATCGACTATTTCCCGCGGTATTTCGTTGATTCGTTTATTGACGAGGATAATTCCGCCGTCCGGAAGGCCGTGCTCGCTGCCGGTAATGTTCTGGTAATAAAGCTGTTTGCCGGGAGTAGCTGGATAGCTGCCTTTAACTGTGAACTGTTGCTGCGTACCTGGCCCGGCGTTTTGCGAGACGATATTTGGCGTCATTGGCGTCGTATTGGTCAGCACCCGGTAGTTGCCGTCAACGTCTTCAATGGGCGTGCCATTCGCGTCGGTGATATTGTCTGCCTGCTCGAATGTCGCATAAATAAAGTACGGCGCAGTGGGCGTCTTCTGGATGATGTGAAGCCCGACAAGACCCATTGGCTCGTCAACGGCGAGGATATTGGCAGCGCTGTTATCAGGGGAAACATAATGGCGAACCTGCGTGATATAAAAACGGCCGGACTTCGCCTCGTCGGCAGTCAGTTTGCGCCATCCTGCCTTTACTTCGATCGTGCCGTTCGGAAAGCTGACGCACTGGCCTGTCGGCAGTTGATTGTCGCAGTTGTTCGATCCCGGCGTCGGGTCGCCTTTGCTTTCCTTTACGAAGGCGTTGGTTCGGGAAAACAATTCAGGCGGCGGATGCCACCACTTGTTGGACGTCACGTACGTATATTCGGCCCGATTGGCCTTTGCCATAAAAAGTATCTGGGCATTGGTATCCTGCGGGATGCTCGAGACGATACCGGCGTAGATTTTGTTCAATCCGATCTGGCTATTTTCATCGAGGTTGATCCACGGTGTCTGATAACCAGGATTTTTTGCACCGGGTGGCAGATTGACGTTGACGCCAGCGCCCTGGTAGCTGTACGAAGGCGGTTGATCGTAGCCGTAATCTTTTTTCCCGCTGTCGGCCAGCATATTTTTCACAGGAAATATCTCGACCTTCCCGCGGAATGTGTGCCAAACAAGCGGGCCTGTGAACGACGAATCGCCGAAAAATCGTGTCGTGTCGGGCGTGTCGCGCGCCGGTTTATTCTGAATGCTGGTGGCAGCCGGCCAATTCAGAGAGATGAATTCCTGCCACGCGAAACTCGCGGCCTGCTGCAATGTCGCGCAGGGCGAATTGGCATGCCCATTTACGTTAATATCCGCGGGCGTAACGTAATCAACTGGAACTGTAACTGGCGTCTTATCCGGCACTGGACAAACACACGCCCCGACTTCTGGATAAATTGCGAGGAACCCCGATCCCGCTATCAGCACCATCACATGCAACAACGAGGTGCGGAGTCGAATAGACGATGACATGACAATCCTCGAGGTACTGCCGGGTTATTATGGCCGGCATTTGTGTTTTTTAATTCTATCGAAGAACGATGCCGCGCTTACCTATCCGTTTTGATAGGAAAATAAAAACAACGAATCAATACGCATAGCTGAATTGTATTCAGCAAGGTTCCGGTCATTCGATGGCCTGCAGCGCAAAATCCGCATTTGCCACGGCCAGACGTTGCGCCACTAGAGCGCGCTAGGCACTTTGAAGAACTGGCTCCGCGTGAACGAGCATAAGGATTGCGAAGACCACGAAATGAAGTCTGGCAAGCGATTCGGGTAGTCGTTCGTAATCACGTTGGTTCTGGTGCAAATAGGAAAGCAGGTTGAGAAGTTGCCTACAGAAAGGGTGGCTTATCGCGTGGACAGGACCGTATTCCATACGGCGGGCGCAGTAGCCTCCTTGAGGCCGAGCTCCGTGAGATCGAACTGGCCCTTGCGAATGCGATGTGTCAATTCGATACCTGAAATTGTGGTCGCGGCGCTCCTGAACCGCTTGAATCCAAGTGTCACGTTCGTTCTGGACTTGATGTGGCGATGGTCCTGTTCGATCACGTTGTTCAGATATTTTGAGGACCGGACCTTCGTGTTTTCAGGCAGCAAACCATCGGCCTTCATCTCGCGCACCGCGCGGTGCGAGGCCGCGTAGCCATCGAGCGTGATGGTCTCAGGCTACTGGCCCTGATGCCTGATAGCCTTGCTGAAAAAGGCTTTGGCCGCAGCCACGTCGCGCCTCGCCCTGAGCTTGAAGTCCACCGTCTGGCCAGCCCGATCCACCGCCCGGTACAGGTAGACCCACCCGCCGCAAATCTTCAGATAGGTCTCGTCGACACGCCACGAGCGACCCGTAGGCATAGCAAAACGGTTCCAGCGTTTGGCAGTTCGGGCGCATAACGCCTCACCCAGCGCAGGATTGTCATGTGAGCGAGCGACAAACCCCGTTCGGCCATCATCTCGACCAGATCGCGTAGGCTGAGCTTGTAGCGCAGGTACCACCGAACACACAGAATGATGATCTCCCGATCAAAATGACGTCCACCGAACAACTCCTCCAGACTTTTCAGCTTGCGCATCGCAGGTCATCGGTTCGTTCTGCTCCAACAACTCTAACCGATTCGTCGATCCTATTTGCACCAGAACCATTTCAATCACGGGCCATCGTAAGTAGACAGGAAAAAGTACGACCGCTCCTGTCCACTCCATTCTGAAATGTCTCTCCATCGTTGATCATTTCTTTTATGTCAACTAATTAGGATACCGAATAATATTACTCTAGGGCTGCCCTGCATAGACCTGTTCCTGTAATTTCGGGCACGGCAAAGCGCCGACATTAACGAAAGAACAAGTCCTGCACCGCGTGTAGCGCACGAAACTGTTCCGCCGACACTGAACGTGCACGATTTCGTAACCCGATCGGCAACTGCTCCGCACACTGGGTGACCATGGAGCGTGGCTGAACAGACTTCCGCTGTGAACGAGGCCAGTTTTTTGAGAACGGACGAATCCCTCGCGAGGTCGCATCGCGACCGGCCTTCTGGCATGGGCAAGCCAGATTGCCTCGCGTACCCGGCCGGGCAGTCTGGAAAGCTGGATGTGACGTTGCCACGTGCAGAATTGCGGCAGACAGTTAGTTGCATTTTTGATCTCGTGCTATCCGTTCGAATGGCGAGCTTTTCCGGGATTGAAAAGCTGCGGCAAACGCGACGGGAGTGAGTGGGTAGCCGGAGTTTCTGTTCGACAACCAATCGAGTTTTCCGACCGGCATCCGTTGCGCATACATGGTCACACGGAGGGCTAAACTCGATGTTGATCACTCGCCCGTGAACACCCTCCCCCGGAATCTGGGCCTAAAACTGATAGCCCGATCACGCGAATCGCCATCTCGGGAAAAACTTCGCTGGACTATCGATGCCGCGACGGCTTAGATGCCGATCGCGCCGGCGTGCACCGGTTAGCCTGCATCTCAGCGACACATCGGTGTTTGGCTCGTACCGAACTGACAAGCCGCGTGTACGATATAAGCGGTTAATCTTGAGTTTCGGGAGGCGACATGAACGCGAACGCGGTGTGTCCGCTGCACGGACCAACGACCGTAATCCGCACGAATTCATTCGGGTTTCCGGTCTATGCGTGCTGCTGCAATGACGTGACCTCCATGACGCCTCCGGATGCGTGCGCGAGAGCGCCGACGCAACGCGGACATGACCCGCAGCCCGAACAACCGAAGACGAGGAAAGAATGACATTGACGATCAAGCTTGCTGCCTGCGTGGCGACGGCAGTCCGCAATATGTGACCCTGCTGCGGCGCGAGGTCGATCAGATTTTTCAGTTTGACGTAATCGGGCGATGCCTGCCGACATCGCTGCATAGAGTCGTTGATTCTTGTCCTCCAGGGCTGCATTCAGCGCCACTACCAGTTCTTCAGTGTTCGTTGCCACCCTCAACCCTCGCGCAAGTACTCGCCAGGCGCGTTGATGCGACCTGCTCAGGACTATCCTAATGGCCCGGCCGTTCGAGCGTGTCGGATACGCCAACGTAGCTGATCCACCCTGAACCGCCCTTCAAGCACGCATAACGTCAACGGCAGCTCTTTTTGGGCGCAACGGCCGTTCCATTGAGCACCGGGTGTGACAAATCATCGGCCGATGCTACCGTTCGCATGTTGACGCCGGCATGCCCGCTCACCCCCAGCAAAGCAGTCGTTCGACAGTGCGAATCGCGAACGGCCGATGTGACATCGGCGAACGCGTACTTTCGACCCGGAGCGGGCTCTCAATCCGCAACTGCCCGGTGACCGGTTTTGAGGTACAACAGACCTCCGTATTTGAGCACATCCGGCACGCTCGCCGCTTTGCAGGATATGTTTGGTCGCACCTCACCACCGGAACGATGCTTATCAACAATGTCAGCGGAGAGCGATCGTCTTTTTCAACCATATCGAAGCACCGTGCCTGCGAACCTCCCTTAGACATCCCTTTTCAACGGCTACGCGGACGGGGAGCGCCCTCCCAGGCGCGCTGTAGCAGTGCTCTAAGCGGCTCCTCCTCAATCAATCGCGGATTCCGGTATGGGTTCGACGACGCCACTTCGCACGCGTAATCAAGGTCGGACTCGCTCAACCCAATCTCGCGAAGGCCTCGCGGAACGCCAAGTTCTTCGTTGAGTTGATAAAGACCGTCTGGCGCTGAGTCTACGCTCAACGCTCTGGCGATTCGGCCCATCGCCTCATCCGCAACGATACTGTTATAAGCGAGAGAATGAGGCAGAACGATTGCGTGCGTCTCAGCATGATGGAGGTTAAATGTTCCACCCAGGGGTATGGCACAGCTTGTGATAAAGAGCCATGCCAACATTGCTGAGCACCTTTCCGCACAGCCACGTGCCATAGAGGCACTCGCTGCGCGCCGCTTTGTCCTTGCTGTTCATCACGCCACGCAGGCCATTTGCTAGTGAGCGAATACCTTCGTCCGTCAATAGCAACATGACGGGATCTCCGTCCTTTGCGTACAGCCCCTCCGCAGCATGAGCGATAGCGTTGAGACCGCTGACAATCGAGAGGCGAACCGGGAGCCCGATGGTCAACTCCGGGTCGTACAGGACCGTCTTGGGAATGACCTTGGCATCGCGACCGGTTTTCTTCAGGCCGTTTTCAGTTATCCCGTAGATGGGAGTCATCTCCGACCCAGCATACGTCGTAGGTATCGCGATGATCGGCAACGACGATTCGAGCGCGATCGCCTTGCCGAGCCCAATCGTCGAACCGCCACCAATAGCCACCGCACAGTCTGCGTCGACCGCCAGTTCAGGCATCAGAAAGCGCGGTGGTGCGATGCACGCCTCGCGGCAATGGTGAAGTCAGGCCAGCCGCGCGATTGGTCAGTCGTCCGCGCAGAAAATCGTCGGCGTGATATTGGTAAAGTTCTTCACGTCGCCGATCACCTCGGCCGTTTTGGCGGATGAGAGGACCATATTGATCCCGACCTGATCGTTGAAACGCAGTATCGTCACGCATGCAAAGGGTTGCGGCTTTGGTGATGGAAACAGCACCTCGGCTGATTGCAGACCGAACTCACTCCAAGCCACCCGGACAAGCGGGGCATGGGTCGAAAGGTAATACTCGCGGTCAAACGTCGCACCTCCTGCGCTCGGGTAGCTCACGATCAGGGTAGTCATATTCAATTCCGCGTTGAGATGTGTTTGAGAGTTGTTGTTTCAGGTGGTTGCGCCAACGCCTTGCAAGCCTGCCGGCACCGTTCGTGCGCGGCGCAGCAATTGCCAGCCGAACAACAACATCCACAGCGGCAGAACCAGCACCACGACCATCTCGCTCGCATTCGAAAGCGCGTCGAGATTCGGAAAAAAACCGAACAGAAAGAAGACCCCGAAAGCCCAACTGACGATTTTCAGCAGAAATGATCCCTTCCAACCCGCCTTTTTGAGCGCGTTGGCGGCAATCGATGTCCAGAAGAACACGAGGGGACCCTCAATCCACCAGAGGCCGTTTTGCGTCCCATTGGCTAACGCCGTCCATACCGCCGCCGCGGCGTTTCTCGTGACATCGTCGCCGCCCGCATATAGATGTGCCAGTGGGTGAAGAATTGCAAACTGCATGACAGCGCCGGTCACGCCCACCACGACGTACAGCACGACGGCCATCGCCACCATGTTGCCGAGTGCGCCCAACTCCTCACGAAATGCGTGCACAAAGTATCCACCGATGGCGAGGAAGGGCAGGTAAAAGCCGAACACGTCGGCAGCCATGCACCAGCGAAACAGGTCGCGGGTGTTCGGAGGCAATGCCAGCATCGATGCACCGTGCAGCACCATATCCGCATCCGGGCCGGTCACCGCCACCGATAATCCAACATTCGCGTACGCCAGCAGGCCGCCGATGATGGCACTCCAGGCAGTGAAGCGCATTACCTTGCGCGAGGTCTGATTCATCACAAATCTCCGTGGGAAACGTTCAGCGTTGCCCGCGTTGGACGTCCAGTTGCATCTGGAGCGCGGCAACAGCGAGGGCTTTGGCTCAATTACCGTATGGAACGGGGTTATTTGACGCGACACTCCCGCTTCGGGCACGCTCCAGGGCGCAGTAGCCGTAATAGACCGCTGGCATGAAGTAGGCCCACGTGCACAGCGCAAGCGTGAAGAAATTGAGTACGACGTTGGTTTCCTCTCCAGGGATCTTGTAGAAGTCGTAAATGCCGGCAATCGTGAGTGATGTCACCAGCGCCACTGCCACCCCCAACGCCTCAAGCATTGCGCCGATGTTCAGCAATCGCTTGACGAAATAAGCGAGATAGATCGACAGCCAGATCCACATCGCCAGATAGTAGTAAGGCAAAACGCCGGCGATGAAATCCGCCCCCACGAGAACGAAGGTGAGCGCAAAGGAAGCGACGAATACCGCGACGTCCTGGCGAATTGACGGCTTGTAGCCGTGCGTAATCGCCATCAGACCCGCGACGGCGATGATCGGCATACCGAATCCGCGAGAAAACGCATCAAAAAAGTGCGAAATCTCATAGGACACTGCATTGCCGGTGGCAAAAAATCCGATGGCGTTCGTCGCCGAGGTACCGACGATCCACATCTCCAGCCCGAGAAGATAGTTTCGTTTCCTGATGATTTTCCAGCCGTAGAAAAATGAACTCACCGCCAGCAAGGCACTAGACAGCATAAGAACTAAAGATCTGAGGTCCATCGCTAAACTCCCAACTCCGGTTGCAATTGATTGGTCAATTTTTCTTCGGGTCAAGGCTTGCCAGATAGGTGGCAATGGCCTTCCGGTCTTCGGGCGAAAAACTTGTCGCAAGGTTTTTCATGACGCCGGTGGGCTCGCTGCGGGTGCTGGAAGCGAACTCGTCGAACTGAGCGAGCAGATAGTCGTATCCCTGACCAGCCAGACGCGGAAACTGGTCATGGCCCATCAGTTGGGCGCCGTGACATGCGACGCAGTTGCCCGCGGCCACCAGGCGCTGTCCCGTCTCGCGCAGCCTCGCATCCGGCTTGAAGTAGTGGTTCGCGACCGGGGTCGCACTGGCGAAATATTCAGCCAGCGATTTGATCTGCGGATCGCTCATCGTCATCGCGAGAGGCCCCATGTTCGGATTGCGCCGCGCCTCACTCGCGAAATTGTGGAGCTGGGTTTCCAGGTAAGGCGATGGCTGCCCCGCCAGGCTCGGATACCCCTGATGTAGCGAATTGCCTTTGACTCCGTGACAACCCATACAGACATCGGTCACATGCGGCCAGGCGCCGCCATCAGCCAGGTAAGCCCTGGTCGACGTCGTGAGATAGCTCTGAAGACGGTAAAGACCCAGCAGATCGGCGCCGAAAATGGCCAGCAGCAGGACAACAACCAGAGGAATGCTAATCAATAGAATTTTTTTCATCGTTGCCCTCCTACGCCCGACGCAGGACATTGAGCGCCTGAAGCGCCCCGTGGTGGCCCGAGCGCACGGCGCCATCCATGTAGCCGGCCCAGATGTTCGCAGTCTCCGTCCCCGACCAGATCAGCTTCCCGCACGACGGGCGCAGCGCCTCGCCGTGAGCACTCCAGAAACCCGGCGGAATGGCGGAAACGCAGGTCAAGGTCCAGCGATCGACCCGGCCCCAGTCCTGATCGTGGTAGGCGATGGGCGACAGTGCTTCGTCGCCCCATGCCTGCGCGTAGAACTGCTTATGCATGGCCATTGCCGCGTCCCGCTCGGACGGGACCATCGCATTCTGGATGAACGCATTGATGACCCCGATCTCGCCGGCGGGAGGGGAATTGTCGTAGGCCCAGAGGATCGGGCCATTGACCTGGAAGATGCTGCCATTCATGCCCTTGTCGCGCCAGAATGGGCGCCGATAGACCATGGCCGTCTTCCGCGCTGGGGAATGCGCGGGCCAGGCGCGCTGCAGGGCAGCGCGCTTTTCTGGCAGGGGTGGATCGAATTGCATCTGATGACACAAAGCCGGATGGAGGGCCATGATGACGGTCCGTGCCCGCACTTCGCCAAGGTCTGTGTGCAGGGTGACGACGTCGCCGTCCCATCCGGAAATCTGGTAGACCGGAGAAGACAGGCGCACCCTGTCACCCAGTTGCTCGGCCATCTTGATGCTGAGAATTTGCGAGCCGCCGACGAAGCGGGTCTCCTGGGCGCTGTGCTTGATGCTGTCGAGCTGCGAGTAATCGCAATCGGCTGAATTAACCATCGAAAGGAAGTGCAGCATCCCCATCTTTGCTGGCGCCGCGCCACCCGAAAGAGTAATGCTGCCATTCCATGCAACCTGGTCTTCAGGCTTGATATCCTGCTTTTCCAGCCAGTCACCTACCGAGAGCTTGTCCAGTTCGCCGGCCTTCGGGGAAGTCCACGGTGCACCACAAGGCACGTCGCGCGAGAGCTTGCTGAGCTTTGCCCCGATCGCCTCGTCGGTGCCGAACGTACCCTTCAGATCGACTGTCACGCGACCGTCGCCGCCCAGAATGACCGTGTTGCCGTCGTAATAGGTCGGGAAGGTTCCGACACCCAGTTCGCGTGCGAGATCCGCGACGGCGGTCTGGCCGGGCCCGATCCATTGCCCGCCGACTTCCGAAACGTACCCGCCGGGGATGTCGTAGTTAAATGTTCGCCCTCCCACGCGATCCCGTGCTTCCAGCACCAGAAAGGATTCGCAGCCCGCCTGGCGCAGATCTCGCGCGGCGGTCAGTCCGGCCAGCCCCGCTCCTATGATGGCGACGTCGAGAACGCCGTCCGCGCCGGGCGCGGCCTTGGTGACTGCGGCATACGCCTGTTGGCTGCCCATCGCGAGCGTGCCCACGGCAGCCGAGGCTCCAGCATATTTGAGCCATTGCCTGCGCTGCAGGTTTGCAGTGCCGCCAGGGGAAGATTTTTTTGCCATAGTGTCTCTGTCTACGTGATGAAGGTCCCCGCTGCTCGCGGGTCACCGAACCTGCTCCGCTCAGGCGCCAGACCCAATATCCGGTCGATACACCGTGCTGCGCAGCTTATTGGTATTCCTATTCATAACCATGCGCGAACCTCTTCGGGGACCGTGAGATCCGCTGTCTCAGCGAACTTTTAATAGTACATACGACTAAACATAGGTCATGATACCAATTAAAATTGGCAAAAAAATAAAGAGATTTCCTCTGTATCTTCAAAAATGTCTCGCGATGTTTCACTTTCGCACGCCCCGCTGGGCACCGAAGCACCGCGTCATAGAAAATTTCGACGATCCTGGCAAGTGAGCGGGATTACACCAGCGTGCGCCCGGCATCACGGGCGCACCTCCGGCTGAGCGCCCAGATTGACGACGCCAGCTCCGGCACGACAGCGAACAGATCGCCCACTAGGCCGTAGTCGGCCACGCTGAAGATCGGTGCTTCTTCGTCCTTGTTGATCGCCACGATCACCTTCGAGTCTTTCATGCCCGCCAGGTGCTGGATCGCGCTCGAGATGCCCACCGCGATGTAGAGCTGCGGAGGCACGATCTTGCCGGTTTGACCGACCTGGTGATCGTTCGGCACGTAGCCGGCATCTACTGCAGCACGCGAACCGCCAAGAGCCGCGTTGAGCTTGTTCGCCAGCGGCTCCAAAACCTTCGTGTAGTTCTCGCCGCTGCCCAGCCCCCGGCCAGCCGCCAGAACTGCACGGCTCAATATAAGCGGTAGCATTCACGTCGCACTTCTAAGCAATAAATTAATTCGAGCCAAGATAGACGGTGCATCAACGCGAAGCCAATACATCGGCGCCGACGGTCTGGTTACTCCTTCGTCCACCCGTTCTGATAGAGCTTTCCTGCCAGGACACCCAGACGCAACGTGAGGTGGTAGTTCTCGCCGTCTTCGATCAGCGCGGAGCGCACATCGCGGAACAGCTTCTCGATCGGGAATTCGCGGGTAGTGCCGTTGCCACCGAAAAGCTGAAACGCCTCGTGCGTGATCTTCATCGCTTCTTCGGTCACGCTGACCTTGGCCTGTGCAGTCGCATACGGATGACTCTTTGGAGACAGACGCGAGAATGCGAGGCTGCGTCGCGCAATCGCACGCGCCATCTCGAGGCGCCGCAGCATCTCGCCCACGCGCAGTTGCGTCATCTGGTGGTCGATCAACAGCGCCCCTCCTTGCTTGCGCTCGTGGCAATACGCCAGCGCGAGTTCGAACGCGGCGCGGGCCACGCCCACGAACACCTGGCACATGTGCGTTCCGGCGAACGACCAGGTAGAGGCAAGATTGCCCAGATATTCGTCCTGCAGCGCTATGGCGAAGCGCTTGGGCACCTTCACATTGTCGAAATAGATCTCGCCCTGCGGCAGCGAGCGCTGGCCAATCTTGTCAAGCGGCTTGCCGCGCGAGATACCCGGCAGATCGAGCGGAAGAATCATGCCGATGCCGTTCGTGAATGCACTTCGTTCCCCGGTACCATAGAACCCATCGCCATAATCCGCCGCCATGTACGCGAGCGCCACCTGCGCAACTGAACCGTTCGAGATCCACGCGGAACTCTGCCCGTTGATGACGATTTCGTCCGCGCCCACCTTTGCCGTGAGGTTACCCACCGGCTGCTTGCCGCCCGCGCTGATCTCATCGCGGTAGAGGATCGCGGCATCGGTGCCACGGTCGGGCTGCGTGTTCATCCAGCAACCAATCTTGCCGGTGCACATGTCGATCAGTTCCTGATTACCGATCGACTGCGCCATCATCAACGGAGCGGGCGCCACGCCGATCGAAACGGCAAGCCCTGCATCGCCCCAGCCGAGTTCTTCGCCGATCAGCGATTCAATGCGCACCGCCATGTCTGGCGGAAGCTGCGCGAGCAACTGCGGATCGAGGCCGAGTTTCGCGCTCTCCATCATGGCTGCCCAGTACGGCGAGCCGGGCGCGATCACTTCCTCCGGCGTCATGCGGTCGAGTTCGCGGCCGACGGGTTTCAGCACATCTCGCGCCAAACGGTGAACCGTGTCCTGGATGGCACGCTCCTCCTCGCTCATCGGCGTTTCGAAGCCGTTCAATCCGGCCAGCGGCAACCCTACAGACTTATGCAGTCGAATCATTTCGGTACTCCTCCTCTCGTAGATGCATGTCGACCGGACTGCCTCGCAACCCAGTCACCCAGCCTGTAGATCAACATACCAAACATAGGTAACAATACAAAACAAAAGGTGAAAAAAAAAGACAGGGTATTCCCCCGTCCTTTCTTAGCCGGCATTGCGCTGTGGCTGCTAGGCCGTCTCGGCGGCCACCGTCTTCCCCCACACCAGGTTACGCGCGGTCTCGAGGTACATCGCCTCGAACCCTCGCATGTACGCGCGTTTGCTGCGCGTGGTGCCCAGATGAAGTGTCATGCCGTCGACCATCGAAATGAGCAGCACGGCAATATGTGCACTCTCGGCCGCGCCACGCTCCGGGTTCACGGCACGAATGAGCTTGGCAAGTTCGCTCGTCAAGGTGTCGTACCACTCGTCCCGCATCTGTCCGCATTCGGGATCGGTAGACGCAAACGAAAAGAAATGCCACCACAGCGGGATGTTCTTCGCGTCCTTCGCGTCCTGTAGCCCCAGATCGAGAATGGCTTCGATCGCCGCGCGCGGCGAGGCATTGCTCTGGAGCGCCTGTTTTAGCGCGTCGAGATACGTGTCGATTACGGGCGCCATGACCGCCCGCAGGACGGCGGGCCGCGTCGGGAAGTAGTATTGGAGATTGCTGACACTGATTCCCGCTTTCAGGGCGACGGCACGCAGCGAGAAGTCCATGGGGCCGCTCTCGAGCAAGAGCTTCCTTGCCACACGAATAATGGCATTGCGCGTACGCACGCCCTGGGCTCGCAAACCGTCGGGTGCGGTTCCCGTGGAGGGCGCTGCGCCCGACGTGCGCCGCTTACGGGCGCTTGGCTCTTTTGGCACTGTCATCGCTTTCCGCCTTGAGTGAGGTAGACGCCTCGCCGAGGAGAGGCAACGCGGTCACACGAACCGCTTCCTAGGTAAACATGACTATACCTTACACGAGGCTGAACATCCATATGGCCCGCCGCAGGGTTCGAGCCCCCTCCTCATCGCCTCCATTTACAGTAGCCAATCGTCGAGCCACTCGCCCAATGCCCCAAGCGGGCCGGGTCGAGGTATGTTCGCTGCAGGCGTCCCATAGCGCTACGCGCGTTATGCACGCAACGCCTTCGCCGCGCGCGCCTTGTCGTTCACGCGGTCGTCCAGCGCGTTTGTCACGCCCAACGCCCCATTAATGACGCACCATCGCAACGGCTCGGGCAGCGTGGATGGCGTCTTGTGATCCAGCGCCAAAAGGAGCGGATTTTCGGTGCCGTGAATCCGCCCGGCGATCATGTTGCCCACCATCGACTGCGCGGCCACACCATGCCCGGAGCACCCAGCGCTGTAGAAGATGTTCCGATGTGCCCCCGTTGTCCCGACGACTGGCAGCGCGTCATTGGCCAAACTGATATAGCCGCTCCAGCATGCCCGCAGGGCGATGTCCTTAAGGATTGGAAAGCGATCATGCAGAGCCGTGCGTAGCTCGCGATACGACTCGTAGTCGGGCACGTTCGGCGTTTTGGAGCCGTACGGGTAATGGATACGCTTCGTCGTCACCACGAGTGTGTTGTTGACGGTCAGGCGGTGGCTTTCCATGGTCCAGTGCGCCGTCACGATACCTTCACGTCGCGGCCAGCCCAATGCCTTGCGCTGAGCATCGGAAAGCTGTTCGGTTTCAATCGCCGAGACTCGCAACGGCACGACCTTGTCTGCAAGCAGGCCGAGCTGCGGCGTATAAGCGTTGGTGGCCAGCATCAGAGCCGGGGCGCTCGCACTGCCTCGCGGTGTTTGCACCTTGACGACCGGCCCCTCCGTGTAAGACAGCAGCGGCGTATTTTCGTAAATCTTAACGCCTGCGCGCAACGCTGCGCGCCTGAGTCCCATTACGTACTTGCCGGGATGGAGCGTGCCGCCGCGCGGCACGTAGTTGCCAAACAGAAACGCCGGCGGAATGCCACGCGCATGCATCTCAGCCTGATCGAGAAACTCTGATTGAAAGCCCAACCCGGCGCCGGTTCGCATGTCCTCGCGCACCTTCTCTTCCTGTGCGGGATCAATGCCTGCACGGATAATGCCGGTCTGGTTGTAGTCGCAGTCAATCTCGTACTCTTTGAGCTTGCCCTCCACGAAAGGAACAGCGTCTTCGTAGTAGCGGACGATCTCCTTCCCTTTTTCGTTGCCGATGCTCTTGAGAAAAAGATCGTACTCGAGCGCGAGTGCGCCGGCCAGATAGCCCGCGTTGCGTCCACTTGCACCAAAGCCGGCGAACTCTCGTTCGAGCACGACTACTTTCGCTCCGTGCCTGACCAGTTCCAGCGCAGCCGACAGCCCGGCAAAACCGGCGCCGACTATGACCACATCCGCACTCACGTCGCCGACGAGTTCCGGCTGCAGATCGCCCGGCCTTTCCACCCAGCCGCCAAGCGCGCGGTACTTCTCCATGTCAGCGGTCATTCTGGCCTCCTCCACGGGTCCAGGCGATTCGACGCGCGAGCATTGCGTAGCCGCCACTGCCGGCACCACTACGGCTGCGGCCGCCGCGCCTTTGATGAAAGTGCGGCGGCTCACTCCGGAACGCGAGCCCTCTTGCTGACCTGCCTGTGCTTCTGTTGTCTCGCTCATACATGCTCCATCAAGCCTTGCTCAGAATGTGGACGGCAAGCGCCGCCTCTTCGATACCCTGAAATCCGCCGCCGTTTTCCTGAATTGCGTGCCGCGCGCCAGATACCTGACGCGCGCCCGCCTCGCCGCGCAGTTGAGTGACCAGTTCGTATAGCTGACCAATTCCCGTCGCACCCAGTGGATGTCCCTTCGATTCGAGGCCGCCGGATGTGTTGATTGGAACGCGCCCACCGAGGGTGAAGTCGCCGCGCTCGGCTGCGGGGCCGCCCTGGCCTATCGGGACCAGTTGCAGATTTTCGGCCTGGATGATCTCCCCCATCGCAGACGCGTCGTGCACTTCTGCGACATCCATGTCCTCGGGGCCGAGGCCTGCCTGTTCATAGGCCTGCAGCGCCGCCAGGCGGCCGATGTTCCTTTCCGGCTCGTCGACGTGTCGGCGCGTGAAGCTGCGAATCACGCTCGCCGCGATCCGGATGCAACGCTTGTGGTCGGCGCCGATGCGCCGCAGTCCCTCCTTGGTGCAGAGGATCGCCGCTGCCGCACCGTCCGTAACTGGCGCACACATCGGCAGCGTGATCGGATACGTGATCGGCGGTGCCGCAAGCACTTCATCGATCGTGAACGGCTGCCGGAACTGCGAATACGGGTTGTGCACCGAATGCAGATGGTTCTTCGACGACACGGCGGCGATCTGGCGTTGCGTGGTGCCGTAAGTCTTCATGTGATACCGGCACAGCGCGGCGTAGACCGACATGAAGCGGCTATAGGGCCGATCGGACTCCGATCCGGGCGGCGGCTGCACGCCTTCGCCGAGCTTCATCAGGCTGGCGAAGTTCTCGTCGACGCGCGACACGTCCCAGCCCGCCTCGAACAGGGCGAATGATTTCGCCTTGTCCGCGACGTTCATCTTCTCCGCGCCGAGTGCGAGCGCCACGTCGCAGGCACCCGACCGAAGTGCCTGCGCTGCGAGATGCACCGCGGTGCTCCCCGATGCGCAGGCGTTTTCAACGTTGTAGACCGGAATGCCTTCAATCCCGATCTTGCTGAACACGACCTGCCCCGGAATTGACAACTGCCCCTGCAGCGGCCCGTTGGTGATGCCGGCGTAAAAAGCCGCGCCGATCGCCTCTGCGCCACAGCCCGCATCCTTCAATGCTTCGCGTAGCGCTTCACCCGCGAGATCGTCGATGCTGCGCTCGAAGTGCCGGCCGAACACGGTCATAGCAATGCCAGCGATGTAAATGTCGCTCATGGTGTTTTATCTCAACGTGGCTGAATCAGATCCGGCGGGTTTGGCCCTGCCAGTACTGCTCGCGCAGATCCTTCTTCAGCACCTTGCCGGCCGTGCTGCGAGGGAGTGCCGCGATGAAGTCCACGCTCTTCGGTGCCTTGACCGAGCCGAGCTTCTCCTTGCACAACGCCAACAGCTCTTCGGCACTGACGCTCTGACCCGCGTTGAGCTCGACCACCGCCTTCACCGCCTCGCCCCACTTTTCGTCGGGCACGCCGATCACCGCGCAATCCTGCACCGCCGGATGCATCCAGATCACCTGCTCGACTTCGCTCGGATAGACGTTGAAGCCACCGCTGATGATCATGTCCTTCTTGCGATCGGTGATATGCAAATATCCTTCGGCATCAAGATGGCCGACGTCACCCGTGTGCAGCCAGCCGTCCACGATCGTCTCTGCTGTCTTGTCGGGCGCCTTGTAGTAGCCCTTCATCACGAGGTCGCCGCGCACGCAGATTTCACCGGTCTCGCCCCGCGGCAGGATCTCGCCTCGCTCGTTCATACTCTCGACGCGCACGAGCGGATTGGGGCGGCCAACCGAGGAGAGCCGCACTTGCGGCGCAAGCTTGCCGTTCACAAAGTGCTCGGCCGGCGTGAGATACGAGATCGAGGCCGGGGCTTCCGTCTGGCCGTAGCCGCCGGCCATGACCGGCCCGAATACCTCGATTGCGCGCTTGAGCTTCTCCACTGACATAGGCGCGGCGCCATACAGAAAGTATTTGAGCGACGAAAAATCCTGGTCTTCAATCCCGGGGATATCGAGCAGGCGATAGATGACTGTCGGCGGCAGGAAGAACTCCGTGACCCGATGCTTCGCGATCGCCGCGAGTAGACGCGCCGGCTCCGGCTTGGGCAGCACGACCACCGTGCCGCCGCGCGCAGTGCAAGGCAGCGACAGCATCCCCGCGGTATGGGTCATGGGCGCTGCGGCGAGATTCACCGGACGCTCCACGCCGTACGTAAACGCCATCATGAACTGCGCGAAGTAGGTCTGAAACGCGCGGTGCGTGTTCATCACACCCTTCGGCAGGCCCGTCGTTCCGCCCGTGGCCGAAAGCGTCACGATGTCGTCCATGTCGTAGGTGATGCGTGGCTCGTTCGCAGGTTGCGCCGCGCTCCACTTCTCGAGCGACGGCGCCCACGGCAGATCGGCATCGATACAGACCCAGATCCTGACTTTAGGCAAGCTGGGACGCAGCGCCTCAATCTCCCGCGCGAATGCCTGATGAAAGAACAGCGCCTCGCAATCGAACGCGTCGAGGAGGTACTGGTTCTCCTGCGGCGCGTTGCGCCCGTTAACCGGGATCCACACCACGCCCGCACGCCACAGCCCCAGCGTGCAGGTCCATGCCGTGACGTCGTTGTCGGCCCAGACCGCTGCCTTCGCTTCCTTTTCGAAGCCGGCGGCGAGCAGGCCGTTTGCGATGCGGCACGACAACGTGTGCACCTCATCGAACGAATAACCACGCTCGTCCTGGATATACGCGATACCGTTGGGGTTGATGTGCCAACCGCGGTCGAAGAAATCAATGATTGCCATATCCCATGTTTCCCTGAATCTGTGCTGGATCTTCTCGTCGCGGCGCCTACAGCGGCGCGACGGTCGCGCGCGCGAGCCCGCGCTGCTCGAGGAACCCGAGCAGATAGCGATGCCCGAATGCCTTGGAACCCGAAGCGAAGCCCACTTTCGCGTTCTCACCGTCGAGGAGCTTGATGGCCGCGGCCGTCTGGATGGCGCCAGTCGCGATGTATGGCGTAATACCGTGCACGGTCGCGCGAACGGCCGAAAGCTGGCCACGGCCGATCGCGAAGTCGACAGTGCGATGAAGCGACGTGCGTTCGCGCGGCGGCATGGCCGGCGTGGTCGAATCGACGAGCTGTTTAAGCACCGCATCCTGCTGCTCGCGCGGCAAGTTCGCATACTCGGCGTCCCACTTCTGTCCGAGCGCATGCACCATTTGCATCGCATTGTTGTCGTAGAAGCCCACGCAGGAAACGCAGCTGCGCACGCGCGGATCGTGCTCGAAAGACACCGGCAGCGACGTACCGCCCCACGGCAGCGCGAACACGGGCTGAAGGAAATCCGGAGAGGCGATGCTGAACGAAGCGTGCCTGTCATGCGGCATCAGCTTCTTCTCCCACAGGTAGCAGGCTTCCTGACGATAGCCTTCGAAGATGGTCGCGGTGGAGCCCACGCTCACACCGGCGCCGGCGCCTCGCGGGCCGCGCGTGAGCGTGGCGGTCTCCAGCGCATCGATGCCGGGTGTTTCGAGCGCCAGTTCGGCGGCGATTTCGGCGAACGTGTACATGTAGGCATTCGACGGCGACACCAGCAGCCCGGCCTGCCGGAACTGCTCGCCGAACTGTTCGCGGACCTGACGGATGTAGTGCTGCTCACCAGTGGTGTCGAGGTAATGGCAGCCTGCCTTGAGCGCCGCTTCCACGGCAGTGAGGCCGAAATTGAAGAAAGGTCCGACCGTATTGCACACGACCTTTGCACCGCGAAAGGCATTCACGAGCGAATCCACGTTGTGCTCGGCCTCAATGACTTCGTAATTCGCCGATTCGAGGCGCACGACCCGCTGCGCCATCATCTCCTGCGTACGCTTGGCATTACGCGCTACGGCGGTGAAGGGAATGTCCTGGTCGATAAGCCAGTCCATGATCAACATGCCAGTGTAACCGCTTGCGCCATAAACGACGACGGGGTGCTTTGCCATGTTTGTCTCCTGAAACGTGAGTTGTGAAAGTGGTTTCGAACAAGCTCGATTCGATAGCCGCTGCATTCGCTCCGCTATCGCGGCAACACTGCGATCACGGCCACCTTATTTATAGAACACAATACCAAACTTAGTCACTATTACATAACTTTTGGAATCGGAGAAAGACAGAGTATTCCCTGTCTCCCCAACGCTTCTGCCAGTTACACGATGACAGCTATTGCATGCCTGTGGCGCTGCCACCCGGTGTCAGGCTGGCAAGATAGCCGGCCACTGCCTGGATGTCCTCGCCCGACAGGGTGGCCGCCATCCCGTTCATTGCGCCGCTTGGGTCATGACGCTCGCCCGTCTTGAAGGCGGCAAACTGCTTCGCGAGATAGGCTTCGCCCTGGCCCGACAGACGCGGCGCCTGATCCCGGCCCATGAACGCAGCCCCGTGGCAGGTCTGGCAGCTCTTCGCCGCTACGAGCGCCATGCCCCGCTTTTCGAGCGCCGCCTCCCCGTACACTGCTTCGCTTTGGGCCGGCGTCTGCCGCGCGAAATAAGCAGCCAGCGATTGGATCTGCTGGTCCGTGAGCGCTCTTGCGATCGCGCCCATGTAGGGGTTAGGTCGCCGGCCGCCGGCAAACGCGCGCAACTGGGCGACGAGATAAGCCTCTGGCTGTCCGGACAGCGCCGGGTACCAGCCATTGACGGACTGCCCGTGCGCACCGTGGCAGAAGTAGCAGGTCTCCTGCGGTTGCGGCCAGGGGCCACTGTTTGCCACCTCCGACCTGTCGATCTCGTTCATCGCCTTTTCGAAACGCATACCGTCGAGGTAATCGCGTCCGAAGAGCGCTCCCGCGCTCACAACGCCTGCCAGCACAACGGCTGCGCTTATGAACCATGCCCGTTTCATTCACGCCACCTCGCCGCGTCGAGTGAAACCGCCCAGCGCCTGCAAGGCAGCGCGGTGGCCCGAACGCACGGCACCGTCCATCGCGCCGGCCCAGATGTCGGCGGTTTCGGTCCCTGACCAGATGAGGCGCCCCACTTCGGGATGCAGATATTTGCCCCATTTCGTCCAGAAGCCCGGCGGCATAGGATTGATGCAATGCAGGGTCCATGGATCGACCCGGCCCCAGTCGTAGTCGTGGAATTGCGTTGGATGCAGTGCGCGGTCCCCGAATGCCTTCGCAAAAGTGGCCGACAGCGTCTTTTCGGCCAGCGCGGGATCGTTCGGCAACATCCCCGGCGCGACGAATGCGGCGATCACGCCGAGCGATGCATCGGGAGGCGAGTTGTCGTACGCCATGAAGACCGGGCCACCGACCTGGAAGATCGTTCCGCAGTAACCTGCGTCGCGCCAGAACGGTTTGTCGTAGACGTGGACCGTCTTGCGCATGGGGGCATTCGTGGGCCAGTTCTGCTGGAGCTGCACCCGCCCGCCGGGCAGCGGCGGATCGAAAACCACCTGATCGCATAACGCCGGATTCATCGCCACGATCACGCGACGCGTCCTGACCACGCCCTGATCGGTATACAGTTCGACCACATCGCGATCCCAGCCTGATATCTTGCGCACCGGCGAGGACAACCGGACCTTGTCGCTAAGTTGCTCAGCCATCTTGATGCTCAGACGCTGCGAGCCGCCGACGATGCGCGTTTCCTGCGCACCGCCCTTGAATGCTTCAAGCTGCGTGTAGTTGCAGCTTGCACTGTTGATCATCGATAGGTAGTGCAGCAGGCCCAGTTGGGCCGGCGCACCGCCCGTGGTCAGCTTCGCGGCTAGCGCGAGAAAGTAGCCGGCCTCGTACTTCACGCCCTGTTGCTGGAGCCACTCGCCATAAGAGAGCTTATCCAGTTCCGCCAGATGCGGTGCTTTCCACGGCGCGCCAGATGGCACGCCGCGCGACAGTTCGGCAAGCCGGTTGCCGATCATGTCGTCACCCCCGGTGCCGCCATGAAAATCCTGGGCCACCGTAGCGCCCTGCGCCATCACGACGGTCTTGCCTGTGTACCAGCTCGGAAACGTATCGATCTCGAGTTGACGTGCCAGATCGAAGATCGCGGTCTGGCCTGGACCGATCCACTGCCCTCCGGCTTCGGAAACGACGCCGTGTCCGAGGTCATGGTTATAGGTCCGCCCACCGACGCGGTTGCGTGCCTCGAGCACGACGAACGAGTCGCATCCGGCCAGTTTGAGGTCACGGCCCGCGGTCAATCCAGCGAGACCCGCGCCGATGATCGCGACATCCAGAATGTCGCCGTTCATGGGCTTCGTTACGGCGGCCTGTGCCAGCGACATGCCGCCGGCCGCGAGTGAGGCCGCGCCCATCGCCGTAACGCGTAGCAACTGTCGCCGGGTCTGCGTATCCGGCTTACGTTTCCGATTCATCCTTGATGCCCAATCCGGTTTCATTGTTTATCTTATCAACTCGTAAGGATAACGATCCAACAAGGTAGCGACTGATGTTTCTCAGCGGGCCGTCAGCACCCCGTCCTGCGAAAACAGCAACGGTTTGCCGGCACCGTCGATCAATGCAGCGGTGAGCGTTGCCCGATCGTCGCGCTGATGAACCTCGAACGACGTGCTGCCCTCGCGTTGCCGGAACATAAGGCCATCGAGCCCGACGCCCATCAGTCCGTTTCGAGTCGCTACGAGGTCGGTGATCGAACTCTTCGTGCCCGCGTTCAGCGCCGCCCACGTCGCCCCGCCGTCGCTGCTCTGGTACAGGCTGCCCAGCAGCCCACCCACGACGATCCGCCCGTCGGGCAGCGCCACGCCCGTCCACAGCGTGCCCTTGCCGCCCGTTGCCTGATAGCTCCAGTTCGCGCCACCATCCGTGGACTTCAGCACCATCCCCTGTTCCGAATCGATATAGAGCGCGCCCTTGCGGTCGGCAAAGATGTGGTACAGGTTGCGGTCGGCCCTCGTGCCACCTGGCGGCTTCGGCACAGTTACCTTCGTCCACGTCTTGCCGCCGTCGTGCGTGGCGAGCATTAGCGACCACAGGCCTACGGCCACGCCATCTCTCTGGCTGGTGAACAGCACGGAGAAGAGCGGCTGGTCTACCGAAAGGTCCATGCGCTGCTTCTGCCAGGTCTCGCCGCCGTCGGCCGTTGCGAGAATCACGCCCCACTGGCCGACCGCCCAGCCGTGCTGCGCGTCGGTAAAGGTGACGGCCGAGAGCGTCGCCGAAGCAGCCACTCCTTTCGCCTGGCGCCACGTCTTTCCCTCGTCATCCGAAATGACGATGACGCCATGCTCACCCACCGCGACGATGCGCGACCCGGCGCGCGCCGCATCCATCAACATCATGTGTGCCGGCGCGGGCCACGCATGGGCGGGTTTGGCAGCCCAGTTCGCAACGGTTCCGGGCGGCAGGGCCCAGACTGCAGCGCTCACGCACAGCGCGGCACAGGCAACAAGCATCTTGATCATGACTGTGTCTCCCATGTTCAGTGACTGAAGAGACCAGGCGCGCGCGCCGGTTTGCGGCGCGGGAACCAGCGCTCGAGCACCGAAGCCATTGCGGGCAGCGCCGTCATCGCCATCAGCAGGTTCACGAGGAACATGAACGCCAGCAGCTTGCCCATGTCGGCCTGGAACTTCAGCGCCGAGAAACTCCACGTCGCCACGCCGATCGCCAGTGTGATGGCTGTAAAGATCGTCGCCACCCCCACTTCCAGCATCGCGTGCTGCACCGCCTTGACGATGTTCTGGCCGCCCGCCAGATGCACCTGCAGCCGGTTATAGATATAGAACGCGTAATCCACGCCGATGCCGACGGCCAGCACCATCACGGGCAGCGTCGCCACCGTTAGCCCGATCTGCAGTTCCTTCATGAACCAGTAGCCGATGAAGGTTGCCACCGAGAGGGGCAGGCAACACGCCAGCATCGCGCGCCAGTCGCGGTAAGCAAGACACACAAGAATCAGAATGGCCGCGTACACGTAAAGCATCATGGGCAACTCGCTCGCGGCCACCTCCTCGTTGGTCGCCGCCAGCACGCCCGCATTGCCCGCCGCGAGCCGTACCGTAATGCCCGGGAACGGATGCGTTGCACGGTACGTCTTCACGTCGTCCAGAATCCGGCTGATCGTGGTGACCTTGTGATCGGTGAGGAACAGGTGCACGGCCGTCATGCTGCAGTCCGCTTTCATGAAGCCCTTCACCCGGCCCACATCCACCGAGACCGCGCCGTAGTTCCCAGGGTCGATCGGAACGACATTCATCTTCGGGTAGTCCTCGTTGTAGCCCTGGTTGTAGCGGCGCAGCATCGCCGAATAGGACTCGACCGACACCACGCCTGGCTCGGTGCGCATCGCGCTCGTGAGGTCGTCCTCGTACAGGCCGACTGCCGGGTTATCGCAGCCCTTTTGCGCCGACTCGATCACGACCGTGAGCCAGTCGAGGCCGATGTCGTAGTTGCTCGCGATCGACGTCGCATCGCGGTTGAAACGCGCGTCCGCACGCAACTCCGGCGCACCCGGCTGCAGCGTGCCGATCACGCGGTCGCGGCTTTGCCAGGCGGCAAGCGCGAACACCACGAGCGTCAGCGCCACGGTCACGCCCGCATAGCGGGGTTCGGCGATGCGCGCAAGCCCGCGCAGCCACGACGAGCGCCGTTCGCTGCGCTTGAGCGCGCTTTCCGCATACGCTTTCGTAAAGTTGAAACACGAAGCTGCGACTGGCAGCAGCACGAGATTTGTCACGATCTTGTAGGCCACGCCGAGCGACGCCGTGATGGCCAGCTCGCGCACCATCGGAATCGGAATCAGCAGCAACGTGATGAATGAAACGAAGGCGGTGACCAGCGCCAGCACGCCCGGTATCAGCAGGCCGCTGAAGCTGTGGCGCGCCGCATCGAACGAGCTGTTGCCGTGCGCGATTTCGCGCACGATGAAGTTGACCTGCTGCACACCGTGTGAGACGCCAATCGCGAAGACCAGGAATGGCACCAGCACCGCGAGCGGGTCCAGTCCGAAGCCGAGCAGCTTCAGCGTGCCGAACTGCCAGACGAGCGATGTCAGCGAGCATGAAATCAGCAGCACCGTGAAGCGCACCGAATGGCAATACCAGTAGACCGCGAGCGCCGTGAGCAGCAGTGCAATACCGCAGAAGCCGAGCACGGCCGTTGCGCCATCGGCAATATCACCGATCTGCTTCGCGAAACCAATGATCTGGATTTCATAGCCGGCATCTTCAAACGGCTTGCGGATCTGCGCTTCGAGCAGATGATTGAACGCCACGTAATCGAGCACCTTGCCGTTGCGATCGCGCTCGTTGAGCTCGGCCGTGATCATGGCGCTGTCTTCATCGTGAGAAACGAG
Source organism: Paraburkholderia aspalathi (assembly GCF_900116445.1). Lineage (GTDB taxonomy): Bacteria > Pseudomonadota > Gammaproteobacteria > Burkholderiales > Burkholderiaceae > Paraburkholderia > Paraburkholderia aspalathi. Next base: position 31,751 of record NZ_FPBH01000039.1, on the reverse strand, counting down.
CGTCCCGATATAGCCACCGAGCGTGGTCGCGCGGCGGATCTTCGCGACGACGTCCGGCGAAAGCTGGTCAGGCGTGATCGTGCCGGAGATGATCGGCTCGGCGCGGAAACCCTCGTCCGTGATCTCGTTCACGTAGGCGTTCGGGGTCCACAGCGATTGCACGCCAATGCGGTCCACGTTCGGCAGGTACGTGACGGCCTGGGTCACCTTGTACAGCCGCGTAAGGCCCGCCTTCGTCCAGATCGAGCCCTTGCGGGCACGCACGACTACGGTGATCCGGTTCGCGCCGAGCAGGTCGGAGCGGTACTTCTGGAAGGTCTGAATGTATTCGTGGCCGATCGGCATCTGCTTCTCGAAGCCCGCATCCATCCGCAACTGGACGGCGAAAAATGCCATGACCGCGGTGAATAGGCCAATGCTCACCAGCACCGCCATGCGGTGACCGAAGAACTCCCTTTCCAGCGTTTTTACCAGACGATTTAACACGGCATTTTTCCTTCAAATGTTTCGGCAGCTCCGGCGACAAGCGGCATCGGACCCCACACCGATGCTTCGGCCATCAGAAGTTCCGGGTGACGAACATGCCGACGAAGTTGCGGTCCGCGTAGGGATTGCCTACGGTGTTGTGCCCGCCCCAGAACAGCGTGTAATTGATGCCCGCCTGCCAGACCGTCGGGTTCTGGTTGAACAGCACGTAGAGGTTCAGCGACTTCGAACCCTGCAGGTAGTTCGCGGTAAGCGTCGGCGTATAGCCGTAGAGTCCATCGGCGAACGTCACGCCCGGCGTCACCTGCCAGCCGTGAATCAGCGTGCCGTCGTAGGTCCAGTTGAAATCGATGGTTGCACCCACGGAGCTCGACGTGCCCTGCGCCATGCCGATCGGGTAGCCCAGGCTGGATCCGTTGTTCAGCCAGGGCAGGTAGCCCGCCTGAGGAACCTGCGTGACGGTCTGGCCATCCACCGAGCGCGTGACGCCGCGCTGGCTCAGACCTGGGTAGTAGATCCAAGTGAGTTCCCAGGTCAGCGTCGCTTCATCTGCGCCAAGCAGCTTGAGGAACGGATACTCACTGCGCGTGAGCGCCAGCAGCCCGTTGATGTCGTACTGGAACTTCTTCATGTCGGCCCATTGCTGACAATTCACCCCGGCCACGCCGTTGGTGTTCAGGTCCAGTGGGCCACCCGCGCCATAGCAGCTCGACAGCGCCACGGCATCGTGCGGCCGGTACGAGAGTTCGGTACCGATCGCCCAGTTGCCGATCCCGAAATTCGCGCTGGCGCCAAAGAGCTGGCGGTTCTGCAGATACGACCAGTCGAGCGTCCCATTGGCCAGCGAAGAAAGCACCGGCGACTTGTCGGTATAGTTGACGTAGTAGAACGCGAAGTTCGCATCGAAGGAGCGCGGCGAATAGTTGAACTTCATGCCGAACTGCGGGTGGTACTTCGAGGGTGCCTGCCAGTCGACTGGCAGGCCGATATCGTTCCAGGGCGGCCCCGCATAGGCGCCGTTGACGAGGCCGGAGTTGATCCCGTTGAGCACATTCCGGTTGCCACTGCTCGCCCCCGCAATCGTGCCGGCACTGGGGCCGGCCACGTTCAGATTCGTGGTGCTCACCGTATACGGGTCCGTTCCGCGGCCCAGGCTGTTCGATACTGACCAGAACGAGCCCACGGGTGGATAGCGGTTGCCGTTCCACGAAAACTGATAGTAATCCTCAGTGCTGAATCCGTGAGAAAGATCGGCTGCAAAGCTGATCATCGGCGCGGGCAGCAGCGCCTGCTTCAGCTGCGAGCCGGGAATCAGCAGCTTCTGCACGTCGAGCGAGTTGGTGGCATTGATGCCGCCCTGCGCGAACATGCTCTCACCCCAGTTGATCACCTGGTTGCCGAGGCGCACGTGCGCGCTCTGCCCGTTGATGGTGAAGTCCTTCTCGCCCCACAGGTCGAGCAGTTGTGCGTTGTAGACGACCTGCGCCGCATTGGTGCTCGAGAGCGGCGTGCGGTTCGTGTCGCCGGCGAGGAAGTCGTACATACCCGTGCCCCGGATCATGAACTTCAGCCCCTCGCTGGGCATCTTGAAGAGCAGCTCACTCGTCGCGCTGATATAGGTGGTGAAGGGCTGACCCTTGCGGTAGTTCAGATCGCCGTCGTCACCCACGCCCCACTGGTTGGTGTTGGCTGCCGCACCGCAACCGAACGAGCTCGGGTCGCCAGTAAGCGAACAACTCGGGTTTTTGGTGCGGATGCCCGCGCCTCCCGTGAGGTTGGTCACCCACGAGCCCGTGAGATCTCCCAGACCCGTTGTGAACTCGTAACCGTACGCACTCGTCACAGCCACGCCGAACATGGCCAGCGACGCCGCAACATATCTTCCGATGAGGTTCGCTTTCATGGATCTCCCCTGCCGTCACCCTTGATTCCGACGTACGCCCCCGGCGCGCGCCAGTCCCCTGGTACCTTGCCGAACTTCAGCGCTCGCTCACTGACCGCAAAGATTCGGCCGTAAAGAAGTCCGCCTTGAAGCGCGGGTCGTTGATCTGCTGGTACCAGCGAATGTCCTTGCCCTGCCCAATTGACGAGGCGTCGAACACATAGCGTCCGTTGTTGACGTCGTACTGCACGAACGGCTCGTTGTCGCAGGCGCCGCCCAGTTCCCACACCGGGATTGGGTAGCTCTCGCGCACCTTCCATAGCTTGCCCTGAGCGTCGTAGTCCTCGCCCACCAGTGCCAGCCAGCTGTCCTCGTCCAGATAGAAGACTTTTTTCGACGCGACGTGGCGCGCCGTGGGCTTGAGTGTCGCCTCCACGACCCAGACGCGGTGCACCTCGTAGCGACGATGATCGGGCGCGATGCCGTTGGGTGTGGCGACGTCGTGCAGCTTGTCCTTGAAGGTGTACATGCCGAAGTCGTCGTAGGGGACGATCATCTCCTTCTTGCCCGCGAGCTTCCAGTTGAACCGGTCGATGGAACCATTGAACATGTTGGATTCGTCGATCAGATACTGATTTTCGAAGCCGATCAGCGGTGCGTCGTGCGTATAGGCTGGCATGCGTCTCACGCGGCGCTGGCCGGGAAAGTAGTAGTACGTTTCAGAATCCTTGTCGAAGTACTGCCGCTGCACGAAGGCCTGCCCGGCCAGTGCCGCCGGCGAGTCGATCGTGAAGTAGGCGCCAAGACTGAACTGGTCGACGTCTGCCGGCGCGGCCTTGCCTTCCTTGCCCGCCGGCAGGTAAAAGGCCTGAGGACCGACTGCATCGATCCAGTCGCTGCTGCCGGGGCGCGGAGAAATGGTCGTGACGACCGGTGCCCATTCGATGCCCTCGCCGCGATATCGCGTCTCGTAGTTGAGGATCGCCTCAGCTCCGGTCTTGGGTTGGGGGAAGGCCACGCCGGGAAGCGTCGCGGCTTGCACCGTCTGGCCATCCGACGCGAGTTTCGCCGCCGTGAGGTTAGTCTTCGAATTCTGTTCCGCGAAATCCGGCAACTGGCATTCGCGATGTGACGGATAGACATCCATGCGGTAGCCCTTCAACTGCTTGACGAGCTGGATCTGGCCTGGTGACAGCTTGTCCGCATACTTGTCGACATTCGACGCGTCGATCGAGTAGAGGGGCTTCTCGCTCCTGTGTTGCCAGAAGTCGCCGCGAACCTTGCCCCACGCCCAGCCAGCGGGCGTCGCTTCCCTGCCGGCAAACGCCGGCACGAGCCCGTCCTTGCTGGCCGCGCGCTCGGCGCCTACCGGCGTGAGGTCGTCGGCAACGGCCGCCCCGGCCACGAGCAACAAAGCGGCCGCAATGCCCGACAGCGCTCCGATGGTGTGCTTCCTCATCATGACTCTCCTTCCTATTCGACTCTGATTCGTAGTACGTATTGTTGGATTCGATGCTGGCGCACTGGAGTTGAACCACTCAGCCCTCGCCGCACCCTGCCACCGCCACCGCCCGGATCTCGATGCACAACTCGGGCAGTGCCAGTTGTGTTACGCCGACCGCCGTCCACGACGGATAGCGCGCCGGGAAATACGTATCTTTCACCGCAGAAAAAGCCTCCATTTCACCGCGCAGGTCCGTATGGAAAGTGGTCAGCTCCACTACATCGGCGAGCCTCGCGCCCGCCATCTCGAGGACGGCCTTCAGGGACTCGAAGGCGATACGGGCCTGCGCCTGCATGCCCTCGCCGGTTTTCATATCCGGGCCGATGCCGACCTGTCCGGAGACCCAGATCATGTCCCCTACGCGGGTCGCGGGCGAAAAATGGTAAGCGTCATAGAACGCCTGGAACGGCGGCGGGACGATTGATTGCCGCGTAGTCGCTTGGGTCACGATGTGGATTCCTTTGCTTAAATGAGTTGACGGAAACACTGCGCACGAAACGGATCACCTTGTTTCAACGCGGCAAGTTCATCGAGAAACAGAACACCGGCCGGCGTGAACCCCGAGACGCTCGGTTGCGGCAGCGGACTGAAAACCGCGTCGTCACCGAAGAAGCGCAGCACGAGCGTGTGGCGATCAGCAAAGGCGGCGTCTACCGCTCCGCCGCCATGCAGCACACCCGGATGCAGTAGCAGGACGTCGCCTGGCTCCGTCGCCCACGAGATGATGTCGTAGGCAGCCGGGTTGGCGCGGCGCTCGGCTTCGATATCCGGCAGGCGTGGCCAGATGTCTCCGCCATGCAGAGGATCTGTTGGGTCTTCAGCATTCTGAAAGGTTGTGCCGTCGTGACGCGGTCCTCGATGAGATCCCCGCACGATCTCAAGCGCATTTTGTTTGGGGACGGCCTCAAAGCTGATCCACGCGTTGCCGAAGTGCATTCCCTCCCATGGCAAGTAGGACGTGTCCTGATGCCACGGCGAGCGACCGCTCCTGCCTCCACTTTTGAGGAACAGCTCCTCTGCGAAATACCAGACGTGATCCGAGGCCCACAGGTCCGCGAACAGTCGGCCGAACGGCAGTTCGCCAACCAGCTCGTCCAGACGCCCCTTCGCATACGGATTGGCGTTGTCGTTGTGGGTCTTGTGTACCGTCCCTTCGAACAGGCTGCAGGCCATAGGCCCGGGATTCTCTATGCCCCAGTCGAAGACCTGCCGGCACCGAGCCAACTGTTGTTCGCTGAGAAGACCTTTGACCAGAACGGCGCCGTCCTCGGCAAAAGCCTTGCGCGTGGATTCATCCATGACCGAACTCCTGAATCGTCAATCGGCGATCTGGTTAAAACACCTCCAGACACGCTTTCGTAGAAAATATTACCAAAGTTAGGTCATGATACAAAAATAAAAAAAGAAAAAAGAGAGGGAATTCCCTGCCTCCGCAAAGTCGACACCAGGGTTTCCCAGCTATGGTCCGAAGCGGAACGCGGCCCCTGTGCCTGCAAGAAGGCCGGACGATCGAGGCCCGTCTTCAGGGACAGATGGCAATGGGCACGGCGCTCGAATCCTCTTGATTTAATTTGTAAACATACCTATCTTAGTCTTTATGTACTACATGGCCAGCCATTTCGTATACCTGCACCTTGCTAGTGGTGGCGCACGTGCGGTGTCGCGTCAAAAGCGCTCACCTGCATACATCCACGAGGCGGATAACGGCCGCGAGCACCAGCTTCGCGTGGGCTTTGAGCAAAATGGGACATGGATGCAATGAGTGGTCCTGGCTTTTGGTAACGACGTGCTGCAGACGATCGAGCAGCAGCCGGGCTCCATGGCATCGGAAGGCGTGAGGTGGCTGGGAGCGGCTTTCGCAGCGAAGCTGGGGCGGTGCCTGTTAACGGCAAATGGAGTGGGAGACGGTGATGTTCAACATTCTCAGCAATTGGATTTTTGTCGGCAGCAACGCATACGACGAATACACGTTTGTGCCCTGGCTGAACAGGAACGTCTACCGTCGGACTGTAGACTTTAGTCAAGTCTGCCTGCTGTAACTTTTATGCAGTGGATTGCCGAGTAAGAGGAGGAACGGCATTCTGGGACTTCGTGCTGAAGGAGTGCCGCGCTCGATACGCGGTGTTCGAGCTGAAAAATTAGGCTGGGAAAATTGGACAGAACCAGGTGTATTCGACAGAGAAATATCTCTTCAAGGAAGCGTTTAGGTCTGTTGAGGGTCTTGTCAACTCGCCATTCGCGATGCCGGATTCCCAGCGCAATCATGAGCCCTCCACATGTGAGGTCGATCCATGCCTTCGCGCGACGATACGCCGTCGCAATCGCCGCGTGCGATAGAACGAGCGCGACTGCTCCGTATCCCCCGGCACCCTGTCTAGACGGTACTGCCATGACGCTTACGAGCGCACCGCCGCGCATGAAGCATAAAGAGCGGAGTCCTGGTTCGTGTGGGCCGCCGGCATCATGGCGACGACGCTCCTATAGCTCTGGGCGAATTCCACCAAATCTCGAAACCACGAGAGAAGTGCTTCGTCAGCCGAAGTCGACGTTTCGAGTTCGGCCAAGATTGCTTGAATCGTCCATCTGTCGCCTGCTGCCCTGAATTGATCAGCTACGGCGCCTTGTAAGCAGGTCCGCCACCCCGGCGCGGGCGGCAATTTCCCAGATATATCCGCGAGAATAATCAACGCCTGTCCGCTGATGAAGCACGGTGCGCAAACGTGCATTGGTCCAGTGATCAGACTCTATGCCATGCGCTCGAGGCGACTGTCTGAGCGTCGCGGCAACCCATGCCAGCGTTTCGTCATTCATCGCGGACGGCTTCTTGTCCGTGCGCTGCTTCGGCGATCGCATCCGATGGCCCAGTCCAAGCTTCCCGACGACGGTTCTCACGTGTCCAGCGGAATGTGAAACGCCGAACTTCTTCTTGATCAGCTTCTGAACATCCCCGTTTCGCCAGAGCTCGGTTTCGTAGCCGTGAGCCATGGGGCTACCCTCCAATGTCGCCCGCAACCACTCAAGAGCTTCGGGGCCGAGCGTCGCCTTGCGCCCGGATGACTTGAACTGTTCAACGGCCTGGACTCCATCAGCAATTACCAACGATCTGTATTTCTTAACGGTGCGCACGCTGATGTTGAGCGCTTTCGAGACCTGCTCGACGCTGTCCCCGTCCAGCAGCATTTTCGCAGCAATCTTCCGGCGCGCGGCATAGACGTCGCTCTGCGATTTCTGGGAAGTAGCCGGCGACGTTTTTTCTGACGTTGAATAGGTGAGCCGGTATGCGAGGCCATAACCCCGAACCAGGTAACCAACGTGCGAAGCTGAAAACTGGACGCCGAAACGCCGAAAGATCAGTTCGCGCAGTTGGCTTATGGTCCAGGTTGGCCCTGGATAGCCGTGGAGCCCAGGTGAATGCTTGATCGCGCTAACGAGCCAGCTTTGCGAAGCATCATCCAGTTGCGAGGGGCCCCCGTGGATGCGAAGGCGAGCAAGGGCGTCAGCTCCACCCCTTTCAACCAGTTCCTTGTATTTGCTCACGGTCGGAAGACTCAGCCGGGCCTTCCGGGACACTTCGCTAATACCCTCACCATTTAACAGAAGCCTGGCGGCAAGAGCCCTACGTTGTGCGAGAGGGATATCGTCAATCGGTTTGCCCATCGTCCTGTGCGCAATTAAATTGGCTGTTTATGTCGTATTGTGGTCTCCGTATTTATACACGATTCAATACAAATTTCACGCCGGGGCGACGCGAAGGCCATACTGTTAGATCCGATCGAAAGCTTTTCGAAAGTGCGGCGTCGGGCCAACTGCGCGGCAAACCTGCCTCATCGCCGGATTTTTTGTTTTTGCGAGGACAAAATGACATCAAACTTCGAGCCAACGGTCATGCCAGGCGGGGAGTCGGCCGGACTATTCGATTCCGCATGCAATCGGCTTCGTGAGATTACGAAGGCGCGCTGCGTAGCCGTGATAGTGATCGACGGCGAGTCGGGATCGGGCTATTCAGTTGTGGGTCCACTTGACGCGCAGGTTCTCCTGCCGGATATCTTGCAGAAGCTGACAGATACGTTGCGCGGACAGCTCTCGAAAAATCTGCAGTAACTCGCCTGTCGCGACGCCACACGGATCAGGCGTCATTTGCCTGTCACGAATGGCTGGTGAGGTCGAAACAGCGGCCGTTCAGTTGAAGGCCGCGACGGTCGCTTGATGGCCGATCGCGCCCCGTCAGAAGCGACAGCCAAAGGTCCTGCCAACCCGTGGGCGCTAAATAGCTCAAAGTGCTCACGCGCCGGGATGTCCGCATCGCCGCCCGCATCAGCAACCCTTGCTCCTCCAGTTGCTGTCTCTGGCGCGAGCGACCGTCATTTAGCAACTACGGAGCCATGCTACGCTCGACGTTAAGTAATTCATGTCCACGCAAGCAAGCTCACCTTGGAGAACCCTGATGAGCAAGAAATCCTTTTCCGACTCTACCCGCGACCCAAACGAGACGACCCCGGCAACGCTGACGGCCCTGACAACGCAGATCATTGGGTTTGTCCGCGAAGGGACCCTCGACAGCCGGTTCGCCGCGAAGCTCGTGAAACGCATGAAGAAAGAGGCCGAAGCGATTTTAGAAGCTGACAATGCGACGAAGTCAGACTGGAAGGAGTTGAAGAAGGCGTTCGACACGGTTGATGCGGTGTTGCGCGAACACGATGCGAGGTTGCTTGTCACGGCCAACGCGGCGCTGCGGGCGTCAGACGACCTACCCGATATCCCGACACCGCGGTAACCGCCAAACGTGACATCCACGGCATCGGGCCAGCCCATCCAAGAGGTCGGTCAGGACGGGCGCCAAAATCACCTTTCATGAACAGTCACCATCATGAGCGATGCGAATCACAACCAGGCCCCGCTCCGCGAACCCAATGGACATCCCGATCATCATTATCGGTTCCACATGCCGTACTTCCATCTCAACTCGGTTTTCGGCGACGATTGGTTCGCGCTCAAGGCCGAAAGATTCGCGCGTTTCTTTGGAACGCCAACCTTTCTGATTGCACAGACAGTGATTGTTGCGGTCTGGATTGCTGTGAACATGCTTGGTTTTACGGAGTTCGACGTTTATCCTTTCATCCTTCTGAACCTTGCCTTCAGTCTTCAGGCAGCTTACGCTGCGCCGCTAATTCTGCTCGGACAAACACGTTAGGCGGATCGCGACAAGGTTCATTCTGACGCCGATGCTCGCCACCGCGAAGACCTTGCGAATGCAAGCGAACAACGGCAAGCACTGGCGGCGAAGCAGACCGATCCGCTGGTTGCATTGCTTGAACGGAGCACCCAGCTCACTGCTCTCACAAAGCAGATGAGCGAACGTGTCGAAGCGTTGACGCTGGAGTTGCGCGACAAGATAACGGCATACGGTGGGAGCGCATAGGTTCCCACCGTATGCCGCTCGATCACAGGTCAATTCTGCATTGCCGAAGAAGGTCTCTTGTCGGCCCGCGAGCGGGAATCCACGAATCTTTTGCAAGTGGCTCAAACTGGCGCTCCCAGCCTTTCGAAAACGCGCCAGGGTCCACCCTGTGTCGATGGCACTGAGTTCGATTGCGCTAGGTCAGCTTGCCGACGACGGTGAAATCCCGGCACCCACGAGGACACACGTGCCGGGCTGAGAGGCGCACTTCAGGGGCCGTTCTCGACACCGCCGTATTTCGAATTCACGGAACCCTTCTGGTCACTCCCAACGGATTTGCATTGATTCAAAAAATCGCCCCGGGCGCTCGACGTGCCACTCAGATCGAAATGCCCGTGGTGATAGCGCACAATCGAAAAATAGTCACGCTCATACTGATTGCATTGGCCGCCGCCATTGCCACCGTCCATGAGCCCTGCCAGGCACAGCACCGCACCGCAGGCCGAGTTGTTGTCGTCGTCGGCTGCCGCCATCGTCGGGACGGCCGCCGCACAGCAGATCAATGCAGCGAGGAATCGTTTCATGAGATCTCCTGTCAGATGGACAGCAGTCGCAGCGCCGCAAGGGCTCCGACCGTGAGCGCCGCTGAGGCAAGCATGGCGCACACGGTCCATGCAGCCAGTTCGATTCGGCCGATACCACGACCGCGGCCGCGCTCTTCGCGCAGGACGTCGCGCAGCAGATCGCGGCTTCGGCCGTTGGCTTCGTCGTACTGCCTGAGCGAGATCTCGCCAAGCAGTTGATCGCGGGCCTCCGAAAACCGTCCTGCTTCGGCCAGCACATCGGTGCTCGATGCTGCGAACTGGTTGAGGAACTGCTCGTAGCGGGACGTGAAGCGCAGCAGCGTAAGTTCACCGTCGTCCTTGAACTGCTTGCCCGTGGTATCGAGCAGCTGGGACAGATCCTTCACGTCCCGTCGCAGCAGCGATAGCTCACCCAGTACTGCGCCGATCAGTTCCTCGCGGATCGAATCGTCCGATGCACCCATCAATGCACCACGAGTTTGAAGACTGCGTCCAGTTCGGTGATTACCCGTGTGGCCAGACGTTTGATTGCAACCAGTTGGCGAATCTGTGCAAGATGTTCCTCGGGCTCCCCGCTCTCCATTGCTTCGGCATTCATCGCGACATAGTCGGTCGGATCGTTGCGAATATCGATGATGGTGCGATCGAAAGCCTTGATCTTTTCGTAGATGGGGTTCTCATACATCACCGCGTCGCGATTCAGGACGAAATTGCGGTTTTCCGCGTAGTAGTCGAAAATTTTAGAGAAAATCTTTGACACGTCGTCTTTCGGGGTGACTGTGTTAAACACGACGCGAATGCGGTTTGCCGGTACACCGATTTCTCCGGTGAGTGCGCGCAATGTCGAAATTGTGTCGACCTGTTGTTTAAGCGCAGGAACGGTCGGTACCACAAAGGCATCGAAGTCTTCATGAGAACCTTGATAGTCACGCATCAGCGAGACAAAGTCTTCGACATTCGATGCCCCGATATCGACCACGGCATGCCGCAAGGTCATGAGTTTGTCCTGCAGTTCCCCAAACTCCTTCCCACGCATCGCCGATCCTTTTTCGCTGTCGTCCGAGTTGATCGACTCGACCGGAATCACCTGGGCACCCTCGAGCCGTGGCGCGAGAAGGTGATGTGCAACGGTGCTCTTGCCAACGTTACCCGAGAAGTTGATTACAGCGATCTTCATGATGGTTTACTCCTGTTGTTCGATTTGACGATACGGTCGCGAGGCGATCGCGGCCGCCCGGCGTTGCCCGCCGCCTTATGGTTCCAATTCGAGCGTCGGTCCATCGTGTTCGGCGGTCTGCGACTGCGGGTCCTGTCCGCGCTCCGCCGTCGCCTGTTGGGTGGCCTGCTGGGCTGCGTGAGCCTGGCTGCGCTGCTCCCGCTCGATCTGCTCGCGCACGGCCTCGATCGTTGCTTCGCTTACCTGAGGCATGGGCACGTCCAGTGGCCGGCTAGCTGCGCGCGCCTCGGCCACGGCGCTTTCGAACTCCCCCATCAGCTTCTCCTGCTGCTGCTCCGGCAAACCCTTGATCTCGTCGCGCAACACCTCGCGCGCGGCCTGCGCCTTGATGCGTTCGCGTGCCTCCTCGAGCGTCTTCTGCTGTTCCTTCGAGTATTTCCAGTCTCCGTTCAGGAACCGCTCCCGCGCCTCATCGATCCTATGGCGCTCATCGACTTCGCGGCGCACACTGGCCAGCGCTTCGCGCTGCTCGCGCGTGGGCAGGCCCGACACATCGGGCGAAAACACCAGCCACTCGTTGCGCCGGCTCGTCACCGTCTTCGGAGCGAGTTCGGTACCCTTCTCGTCGAACTGGCGCTGCTGCGCTGTTACCGTCTTGCTGCCGCCCTTTTCCAGCTCGATCCGCTGACCGGGCTGCACACCGCTTTCGCCGATCGCGCGTTCGAGGTCCAGCCCCCACACGATGCGCTCGCCATCCTCTGTCCGCACGGTCGCGTAGTAGCTGGCGTTCTGCTTGTCGTCGTGGTTGAACGGAGCGGGCCCGTGTGCCACCAGTACCCCCGCTGTGACACTGGCCGGCGTTGGCGTGCCCTGAACGGGACTCGCCGGCGCAGCCGCAGACGGCAGCGCGGCGTTCGCCCGGCCGCCGGGCGCGGCGTTTTCCCGCCCTGTTGTGGCCGTTTTCGCTGGCTCCGGCGCAGCGGGCTGCTTTTGCCCTGCGGCGTCTGCGGCCCCCATCTCATTCGTGCGCGCCTTGTCCTCATCATTCGATCTCTCGCCAGCCCCGATACGCATCGCCTCGCGCGCGGCGGTCAGAGCCGCCCGGTCCTGCGCCCCAGGTTTGAAGCCACGCGTCGGCACGCCGGCGAGCTCGGCCGCAATCCACGCCTGCCGCCGGAATTCCTCGCTACCCTTGAGCTGCAGCTCATCCCAGTTCTTCGCCTTCGCCACTTCGACCATGTGCGCGATTACCTCGCGGTCTTCACTGGCCGTCGACAGCGAGCGGCCCCTGTCCTCGAAGTGCACCGTCTCGCTTTTGCGATCGAGAAACTTGCCCTCATGCGCCACATAGCGGTTACTGACCGACTTCGGCACGTCATAGCCGGTCTTCTCGAAAACCGGCTTCGGGCGGATAGTGTTCTCCGGTTCACCGCCCTTCATCCCGAGCGGCTTGCCGGTGCCGGCGGCCGGCTTCACCGACTCGTCGGTGGCTGTGCTGTTCGCTGCGTCTGTCGACGGGTCACGCCTGAGCAGCTTCTCGACCTTCCCCCGATCGGCTGCGCGAATCTTCTTCAGGCGCTCGTCGGTTGCGTCATCGACCGGCGTTTCCGGGTTGCCTGGCACGGCGCCCGCATCCGGCTCGTTCGCCGGCGGCGTGACGCGCGCGCGGATGGTCGACGCATCGTCAGCGTTGGCCGCACCGCGCTCGCGGTAGTCGATCCGGTCGGCGGGGAATTTGATCTCGTTCATACGGTCACTCCTTGCGGCTCAGGCTGTGATTGAGGGGCTGCGGTTTGGGCCGCAGCGGCTGCTTCGGGCAGGACTTCGCGCAGATAGGGCATCAGCTGGAAGAGCGATGCACGGATGCTGTTGCGGTTGTCCAGGTGATAGGGCTTCAGGACGCCGATCTCGTGCTCGCGGACGTCGCGTGCCGCGCCGGCGGACTGGCGTGCTATCTCGGCGGCCTGCTGCGCACGTCGGGCCGCGTTCTGCGTCTGCCACCACTGCTCGACGTCGATCTTTGGCACTGGTGCACACAGTTCACGCGCGACGAACGCGGCGTGTTTCATCTGTACTTCATTGGGAAACTTCGGACCGAAACCGAACCAGGCGCGCCGGCGATTGGTCTTCTCCAGCTTCGCCATCACCGCCTGCAGATAGGGGCTCTGCTGCACGAGCCGGTCGACGAGTTCGGCGTCTTCATAGAAAAATGCCTTCTCGCACAGGATCGGCTCGCACCCCTCCATCGTGATGATCTGTTTGTTGTGCTTCAGCGCCCGCAGCTCCTGCGGCATCATCAGTGCCCTGCCGTGCTCCGACTCATTGGTGCTCGTCGACGAACTCCGCCCGCGACTGCGGTTACGCGAGCGCGCCATGTACGTGAAGGTCCCCAGCATCTTCGAGTACTCTTCCGATTCCTTGACCGTACGCGGCGCATACAGGCTGCGCATCTTGCAGTTGATCGCCAGCGTTTCGGCGCCGTGCTTGCCGTACAGCTTCGGATCCTCGATCTGGGACATGCCCTGGAAGATCAGCATCAGTCTGAGGTTGTAGCCCGCGATGAACGGGTTGGCCGTATCGATGATGTCGATCTTGCCGGGCGCTGCAAACTCGTCCAGGATCAGTGCGCACTGGTATTTGAGTGCAGGATTCTCGGCAGGCAGCTCGCGCGTGTTCAGGTCGATCAGCTGCGAGAAAAAAAGATTGACCAGCAGCGCGCCGGCCTTCAGGTCGCCCGGCTTGATGCCCACATAGATCGACATGCGCTTTTTGCGCACATCGGCCAGATCGAAGTCCGAGCGGCTGGTTGCCGCGTCGATCACCGGATTGCTGAAGACGTTCAGCGGCGCGGTCATCGTCGATACGATGTTCGCGAAGGCTTCCTTCGACTGCGACAGGAAGCGGTTCAGCGCGTCGAGACATTCGAACGTGAGCGCCGGCAGCCCCTCAGTCGCATGCGCTGCATCGGCGCGCGTGCTGACGATCGACGAGATGTGTTCACGGATCGCCCTGCCCTTGCCTGAAGCCTGCCTCAGCACCTCGCCGAACGTGCACGGCAGCGAGGGCGTTTCCAGCAGATACAGCACGATCCCGATGAACAGGTTGCGTGCGTTGTCGTTCCAGTACTTCAGGCGCGCGTCGACGTTCGACGGATACAGGTGTTCGCCGATCGTCATCACGTCGCCCACGCGCGTGTAGGGCGCACGGCGCTGGATGTATTCGAGCGGGTTGTACGCGTGCGAGCGGCCGTCTTCCGAGAACGGCGCCCACAGATAGGTTTCGTGACCGCACGCCCGCCGGTAGCCGGACGTATACAGGTAGTTCTCTTCCTTGATGTCCTCGACCACGGCCGAATCGGGATAGGTGAGAAGATTCGGGATCACGAGCGACGTGCCTTTGCCGGAGCGGGTGCCGGCGGCCGCCATCAGGAAATCCTGGCCGTAATATTTCAGGTATTCACCCTTGTACTTGCCGACAATGAACGGCGGATACAGGTGTTGTGAAGTGGTCATGGTGATTTCCTCTCCAGCAGGCCGGCTTTCACAATGTCGTTTCGGGTTGCGAAGCGGGCCTCGCCAAACTGCGCGAGGCGCTTGCGGCCCGACACGAGCGCCATCGTGATCACGACCACTGGCAGGCCGGTGATGACGACCGACAGCAGCGAGCACACCTTGAGCGCTCGCACCACCGCAGGCACATCGCCGTAGGCACGCCAGTAGTCGTACAGCGTGAACACGCCCACGCTGCCCTGCGGCAGCTTCTGCATCTTCGCGAAAAGCTGGCCGCCGGCGAACTGGCCGAGGAACGCGAAGCCGCACAGGATCAGCAGGAAGACCACGACGGGGATCAGAATTCGAAGGGGTTTTGGCATGGTCGGTCCTCAGTGCGCGGCCGCGTCGATAGCGGCCTGGAATATCAGATGCGTTGTCATGCGGCCATCTCCCGTTGTTGCAGATGCGCGCTCAGGTCGCGATGCAGGCGCATCGCGTGGCGCACGTTACCGAAGGGTCCGTGGAACTGTTTGCTGTTGTCCGCCGTACAGCGATTGATCGGCTCCCACAGCAGGTAGTGCCACTCGTCATAGACTGAGTACCGCGCGATCGTCCAGCCCGACGGGTGGACCAGCGCAAAGTCGCCGGACGGTCGCCATTTGCACTGGCTGTCATCGTGCGAGTCCGCGGCATCGGCAGTCGCCGGAACAGGATGATCTGCCTTCATTGCGGGAACTCTCCGAGTGGAGCGGCGGACAGGATCCGCAAGGCGTCGCGCTGCGCGTCGTCCAGCCCGGCGTCGGGGACACCCTCGCAGCCGTGCACGATCACGGCGCCGTAGAGCCGAGCCAGCGCGCGGGCTTCTGTGCTGGCAGCAAATGCTTCGTCCGACGGCGAACGCATGCGCCACCCCTCGATCGCCGCCTCGATATCGCTGATTGTGAAGTTCATACATGGTCCTCCCTGCGTACGAGCCAGTGCGCCGTGAAACCGCGGGCCCACGACGCCGCGTAGACAAGGCACAGCGCGAGCACGCCGTACTGATGCGCTCGCCACGCCATGTCGAACCAGAACGGCTGCGCGGCCAGCCCGAAGATGCAGGCCCAGCGCCGCCAGTGCACACGCCGGTCCTGCGACAGGAAAACGGCGAGCGCACCGCACAGGCCGATCACGATCTGTTCGATGATCTGCGCCGCGGCATCGGCGCTCATGAGACACACCCCAGCAGTTGCGCCTTGCCAATCGGGTCGTACCAGATCTCGGCCAGTCGCCTGTTGCGCATGAACAGGACGAGATCGACCGTTACCCGCACCTGGTCCATGATGAATTGCCAGTCGAGCGTCTGGCCGACCACGCTCTGCTTGACCAGCGTCGCGATGCGCGAATGGGCCGAACGCGCATCGTTGCAATGCACAGTCGTGATGCCGCCGGGCTTGCCCGTGTTCAGCAGCGTCAGGTAGTCCCATGTCTCGTCACCGCGCAGTTCGGCAAGAAACACACGATCGAACGTCATGCGTAGCGTAGAGCGCACCAGATCCTTCGCCGGCAGCGTGTCGCTGAAGAACATGTGCACGCGGTTCGGGTGATTCGGCAGCGACAGCTCCGGCGTGTCCTCGATCGTGCCAATCCGTTCATCGGCCGGCACGAGGTCGGAGAGCGCCTTGTTCAGTGTCGTCTTGCCTGAGTCGGTACCGCCGGCGAGAGCAATGTTCAACCGGTTGGCGACCGCAAGCTCGAGCATGCGCGTGACGTTGCGCTGACCTTCCGCCTCGAGCATCCCGAGCTCAAACGGTTGCAGGTCGAGCCCCGCTGGCATCTCACGGCGCGGTGAGACGTCGCGATATCCCTCAAACCAGCCGTTGCGCTCGTACTCGGCAACCGAAAAGCGTAGGTCTGACGGGATGCGGATCGTGATGGAGATCGTGTCCTGCTCGCAGGCCGGCTGCATCAGCACGTGCCCGCGCTGTCCATCGGGCAGGACGACCGGGTGAATCGGCTCCTTCGTCGAGAACTTGCCGCCCTTCATCACCGTCAGGGCGTTCGCGAGCTTGAAGCACGCATCGAGTGAGCAGGCCGGTGCGTCGTGCCGTTTCCACCCACCACCGCCCTTTGTCCAGATCTCACCGGGACGGTTGATCGCGACCTCGGTGAGGCTACCGTCGAAGAAGTTCGAGATGCCCATCTGCTTGAGGAAACTGCGGGCGATCGTACCCTTCTCGATCACATCGATTACGACTGCGCTCATTCGCACTCCTTCCTGTTTTAGGGTCACATTCATTAATCAAAGTGCCTCACAGGTTCAGCGCGGCATGGTGCCCGGATCCTGCGGCTCGATCAGCACTGACACGCGATACGGGCGTCGGTCGTCTGGCACGCTGCTGGCAAGCTCGCGGAGCGTTTGCGCCGGCGACGTGGAAACGACGGTTGCGCTCAGGGGCGCGGCCGGTCGGGTCAATTTCCAGCCCGCACCGCCGATTGCCGCAGCCGCGCACAGCCCCGCTGCAAGCCAGATGCGCGATGTGAGTGGCGCCTGGCGATCGTGAATTGGTGGTGTCTCGATGGGTTGACGGTTAGTTGCGTGCACGTCCGTTGCGTGAGCGGCTGCGGGATTGACCTCGTCATCGAGCGACGGCAAGGCGTTGTCGCTCCATTCCGAGATCGTCAGCCCCATACGCGCCCCGACACTACGCAGCAGGTTGCGTCGCAGCGGCGCTGACATGTCGTCGATCCGGCACCCATCGAGCGCCATGCAATCCTCGAACGCGTGCTCGTCGGCGATCTGACGCAGTGGCAAGGCATCGGGAACCATCTGCACACGCCGCGCATCGACCCGCTCGGCCAGTTGCCGGACCGTGTTGCCGTAGAAACAGAAGCGCAGTGCGCTCCGTAGTTTTGTTTCGAACATGTCGCGATCGAGGCCGTGCAGGGGGAAGTCGTCGGGGTAGGTGACTTTCAGGTTCATGGATCCGTTCCTCATTGCTGTCCGCTCTGGCCAACCGGCTCGCCCTGCGCGTCGACGTTCTCGTACACGCCGCTCAGGTCAATGTCGCGCGCCACAAAGATATTGATGACCGAGCCCTGGTTCGAATACGCTGTCGGCGGGATGTTGATGGTGTTACGCAGCGTCTCCGCAGCCACATCCTGCGTGGCGTTCGAACTGTTGGAGAACGTGATCTGCTGGCCGGACCCGGTTGCCTTGTTCGCCAGCGCCTGGCCGAAGTCGCCAATCAGGCTGACCATCAACGCGCCCTTGAAGCGCTGCCAGAAATGCTCGTCGACGTAGGCCGGAATGCCCGCGGCACCCAACGGATCGGTAGCCGGCGAGTTCAGTGGAATGTGTACGTCGCCGTCGTCGATCTCGTCCCAGATCGCGCCGATCACGCCCTGCCCCTGGATCACCGCATCGCGCTGCTCGCCCTTTGCCATCGCACCCTTGCGAACAAGCAGCGTCGTGCCATCGTCGGACCACACGTCCTGCGCGATCGGGCACCCGATCAGGCCCGGCCGGTCGGTGCGGATCGCCGTCGACTGACCACAGCGGATCATCGTGTTGCGACTGAGCAGGTAATGCCGGTTCGGCCGGAACGAGGCCTGCATCGGCTGCAGCTTTGACGGCTGCAAGGACTGGTCGATCGACGAACCGTTGCCGTCGCCGCTGTCCGTCCTGCCCGGCGGGCTGGACGTGCCGCCTGCATTGCGGCCGCGCAGCGCCGACAGCCCCATCGACTTCGCCAGACCTGCCAGACCTGACGCATCGTGGCCACTGACCCCGGCGTTGCCGCTGCCGGTGTTGCCACCGCTGTCACCAGCAGCTTCATTGGCGGCCACGGGGCCATCGTTGCTCTGGCCAGAATCGTCGTTCCCCTCATTGCCCCTACCCGCGACGAGCACGCTGCCCTGCAGGCGGCGCTCGGCCGGCGTAAGCGGCCGCGGCTGGTTGCTCACGGCCGCAGCCTGTCCGTTCGTCTGCGATGCCGCGCCGGACGGCGTCGCGAGGTGGGAATACGCAGCCGCCGCGGCCGCAGCCTCCGACGCTGCACGGGCCTGCTCGTCCTCTGCGTGCTTGATACGATCCTTCTGCGTCTCCAGATCCGCACCGGCATCACTCGCGCCGCTGTCCTTCGGCTTGTTCAGCACCGCCTGCTTTGCATCCTGATGCTGCTGGAACAGGCGCTGCAGATAGATCGTGACGCCCGACGCACCCAGCGCAATAACGGCGAGCGCGACCAGTACCAGACGCAGCTTGCCCACACGCGTTTTCCGGCGACCAGGCAGGTCGAGCGATGGCTGCGGGCCGACGTCGGTCGACGCCGCAGGTTCCATTTCGTTTCGTTCAGTCATACCCTGTTCGCTCCCTTGATCAATTCGTCGATGCATCGGTATGGTCACGCGCGATGCGCACGCTGCCCGGTACCGACGAGCCCGCACGGTTGTAATGACCATCAGGCGAATAGCCGTCGTTGCGGATACCCAGCACCGACTGGCCGTAGCGGATGACAAACGACTTCGACACTTCGTGCACGACGACCGTATCGCCTTCCATATGGAAGTTCGCCGTCGCCTCGCCACCGTCGGGAAGCTTCGTGAAGATCGTCGGCAGGTCACGCGCGGTTGAATACTTGAAGTACGTGAAACGGCCGTCGTCCCACAGCGCGGTCGGCGCGAGTGCGCGATCGCCGCGCATCATGTACTGGATATTGGCTGCTGCGGGAACCGACGCCACAGGCGTGGATTTCGCAGTGCCCACGCTGTTCACAATCGAGGCGGGAATGGCCGGCCCATTGCCCTGTTGACTGCCCAGCGCAGCGCTTACCGCCTGCTGGCGGCGCAGCTGTGCGCTCGCCGCTCTGGCGCGCGTGTCCGGATAGTCGAACCGCAGGATCCATGTCGCCGGCTGTGCAGCCGACACATCGACAAGAGACAGCGGATAGGTGCGCCGGTTGGTGACCAGCAGGAGATTGGTTTCCGGTTGCGGCGCACCCGGTTTGAGCATCGCGCCACTGTCGTTGATGGCCACGTGCCAGGCCTTGCCGTCGCCTATCCCCTCGCCGCTGTTGATGATGTGCTCGCCTGGCTCGAACTGGATCATTACCGCACGCCCCGGCATGGTGGCCACACGATAGGCCTGGTCTGGGTCGTAGGTCGCGCACTGGATGTGCGGGTCTGAACCGCAGCTGCGCGGCGTTTCGAGCGCTCGCGCGTGGATCGGCCCCAACGCGAAGCCCAGTGCGACCGCGCCTGCGGACATCCGGATCGTTCGTCCTTTCATGCTCCACCTCCGGCTGCAGCCGGGGCCGACGCCGGTCCCGACGTCGCCCCGGCATCGGCGGGCGCCCGGGTCCAGTCTCGCGTGACCTCGTAGCTCGTGCAGCGAAAACCGTCCGCGTTGAGATCCTGCTGGTCCTGCTTTTCCGGCACGTTCACACGCTCGAAGGCGACCGTCGCAATCCAGTACGTCGGATCCGGCCGTTTCGCTGCGGGATTCAGCGGCACCAGCTGACGCGAGAAGAACACCTGAGCCGTCGTTCCCACGAACGTGATCGAGCCGACGTGCGCGATGACCCGCGCCTGATCCTTCAGCAGCTTGAGCGGGCCCACCGGGCCGCGCACCAGCCCGTCATAGGCTTCCTTCTCGTGGTCGTCGCTCATGAACATCACCGCGGCATGCGTGTCCGAAATCGTCTCCCAGTCGTAGCTCTCCCGCAGTTCGACGTAACGGTGCAGATCCGCCCGATCGGTCTTCTCCGAAAACGTAACGTGTCCGTTCGCGGTTGTCGGCAACACATCCACCTTCCCTGTCGTGTCGTTCACGCGCAGCACAGCGGGGGGGGTCGGCCGCTTTAGGAGTCCTAAAGCCCCCATGCCAGAAACAGCGGCGAGCGCGACAACGCCCGATAATACTGAGCGGCGGTCGGCGATACGGGCCTTCTCTTCCGCTGCTTCGACCTTCGACTTCTCGAAGGCCTGCGCCTGTTTCAGGTACCAGCTGACCGCATCGCGCTCACCTGACTCAACACCGCTCACCGGCGCCTCCGCGCGCGTGGTCGACCCGGCCGGGCTTCCTTTACGTTTGCGCGCGTTCGCTCCCGACGCAAACCACTGCCTGATAGTCGATGCCATCCTGGTCCTCACTTCGGTTCCGTATGGCCCGACTGCTGGGCCAACGGTTGATTGACGGGTACCCACTGGCCAGTCGGCTCGGGTGGCTTCGGCGCCGAGCTGCACGCCTGCAGCGCGAAGACCATCAGTAAAATAGCGACAGGAGATTTCATGGTCTCCGTTTCTCCTTTGGATTGAGCAAAACAGGCGTATTGCGTGGCATCTAGTAAAACAGCGTGATCGATACCATCGTGCCGATCGTTGCCACCACCGCCGCGATCAGCCACCAACGTGCGATTGTCCTGAATAACCTGATCATTTTTTACGCCTCACTCAAGCTACCGCCGGTCTTCGGCGATCCGCCGCCCATTTTTCCCAGCAAGCCGGTAAATTTCGCGACGCTGCCCAGCTTGCCCACCATCGTCGAGATACCGACACCGCCCGCGAGAGACGAAGCCAAACCCGGCAGGTTAAGCGAGATAACCCAAAAGGCCAGGCCCATGATGTCAAGGTCAATAACCTGCGCTATAGAGGGGGATCCGTTCAGCGGTACCACGCCCATCGCGAAATTGACTTCGAGTGCACATGCAGCCGCGAAGAGCGCGACCAGCAGGGTGTAGTTCATGCATTGACCGACCCAGTTCCAGAAGAACTGTCTCGATGGTGGGAAGAGCGCCGCTGAGATGAACAACGGACCGAGTGCGAGCAGAAGCCCAAGCGCAAACTTCGCCAGAATGATGTACGCAATGGCTATCGCCATGAACGGGCCACCGAAAATGATCATCAGCGCGATCGTCCAGATGGCCGCAATAACCTTCAGGCCGGACGCTTGTGCATAGATCGCCTGCGCTGCGTTGATGTATGCATTGAGCAGGTTGTCGAGGCCGGACACCGGGTTGCTACCGTTGGTCAACGCGCCGGCAACCTGTTCGCCAAAACCATTGAAGAATGGAACGACGTACTCACTGTAAAACTGGATGTTCATCCCGCAGGTCAGGATCAGAGCCCACGTCGCCATGCGCATCAGGAAATCGTTGATCGGCTCGTCATTGCGCCCCTGCCAGTACGTCCAGAGAATCAACAGGACATAGATACTGAAGCAGGTGGCCATCAATGGCGATATCAGCGCAATGATGTTGCTCGATCCGGTCGAGATCGTGTTCAAGACGTTCTTGTCGAACGAATTGGTCATTGAGGTGAAAAGCTGGACGTCTGCCACGGATAGCTCCTGCTTCGGTCAGTGATTGATGGACGAGCCGGATTACTTCAGCCCGGCCGCGCGCGCTTCGGCATCGTCGCTTGCAGCGTTGATACCCTTGGCCTTACGCTCGGCGGCCAGCTTCTCGGGAGTCGTGCCGAGAAACGCCGCATCGAACTTCAGATCCTGCTGCCGCTGCTGCTCTTCCTGCACGTTGTGCTGGTGACGATCCCACGCGAGGTATCCGAGATAGCCAGCGATCGCGACCAGCAAAGCGATGATTGAGCCGAGAAGTGTCTTATTGACCATTGGTTTTCCCCAGAAATGCGTTGTCGAATTCACGGTCGCGCTGCTGTTCGGCAAGCTGCAGCTCTGTTTTCTGCAACTGCGCGGTGAGCTGCAGGCGCGTCTGGTCATTTGTGACCATCGCCTCTTCCGCGGCCATCCGGTTCTGCAGATCAGCCTTTTGCGCCGGATCCTGCGTCATGTTGGACTGCTGCATCAGCGCATGGATGTTGTTCAGGCGCGCCATCGTCGCGCTGTACGCCTGCTCATTCATCGCCTTGTTGGCCGCGAGCGTGTCGTAATAGCGCTGCTGACCGGGCGTGCTCGCGCCGGTCATGCTTTCCTGCTGCTCGATCGAACGCATCGACGAACTGATACCCGAGAGCCCGCCGTTTTTCGCCTGGTCGTAAATGTTTTGCCACTGTTCCGGAAGGTAGTTACGCAGCGACGCATCGTTCATGATGTTGCCGAAGCTGCTGTTGCCTGTGAGCGCACGGTACTGGTCTTCCTGATTCTGGATCTGCTGCCCCAGCTGCTCGACCTGCATCATCTGTTGCGCGAGCTCCGCCGGTGAGATGGTCGGCACACCCTGCGCCCGTGCCTGCGAAAACGCGCACGCACACAGAAGTGCGATGAGAGAGCTTCGCGGCCGCAGCCACTGCGGTCGGAATGTGAGACTCATACCGCCACGCGTTGAGCGTTCGCGTAGCGTGAGGCGAAGCTCGGCGAGCGCCGGATCGGCAGCACGGGCTACGGCCGGATAGACATCGGTGCTGTTCATTATTCCCTCCATGGGTTGCAACACATCAGGCAAAAACTTCGTCGTCCACCGGCTGATGTGCCGGCGGATAAATCTGCGCAAGCTCGGCACGCTTGCGCTCGAGGCCGCGCTGCAGTTCGGCGGACCACAGCCGCTCATCTGCGCCGTGCTTCGCCGCGAGCCGCGTGCGCAGCTTGCGTTCGAACACGCGCTCCAGATAGACCGGCAGCCAGACGTCCGGATCGTCGCCAAACTCGGCGCGCACCCCGTCGCAGATCAGTGCGTTCTCGCGATCGCCAGAGAACACCGCAATCGCATCGTCCAGGCCGCTCAGGTCAAAGCTGGCGAAGGCCGACTGGTTGCCCTGCTTGATCAGGAATCGACGCGACTGTGGCGTGAGTTTTTTGAATTCCCTGAACTCCTTGCGGGTCATGCCGTCGCGCAGATAGGCTTCTTCTTCGGCCGCCGGATCGGCCAGCCAGAGCTTCGTCGCGACCAGACTGCGCAACGCGGGAAACAGGTCTGCCGCACGCTGCGCCTGTTCCGGCTGTTGCGTGATCAGTCCCATGAACTCCCCTTCCTTACGCCCGCTGGCGAGCGTTTCCTCAATCTGCTCGCGGATCGTGCGAAAGCGCAGCGGCAGCCAGTACTCCTCGATCACGGTCTGCATCAGGGTGCCCTCCCGACGCATCAGTTTCTTGAGATGGAAGAGCCAGGCGAATGCAGGCTCCGACGGCTCATAGTTCTCGACAAGAAATGCCTCAACGTCGAAACCGATCCAGCGTTGCTCGCTCATGTTCAGGGAAAGATTGGGCGGGTTATCGAACACCCACCAGAACCGGCCGCCCTCCGACTTGCACCAGATCGACAGACGTGCGCGCAGGCCGTCGTCGCCTTCGTCCGGAATGCTGTCCAGTAGCAGGCTGAAGCGGCGCAGCCGAACGTCATCGACCCCCATGACCGCATCGACTGCGTTGCGGCAGTGAATCTTCTCGGCGGCCGTCAGGTCAATCCTGATTGGCTTGCCCTGATGGTCGACACCGTTCTTGCGGCCGCACAGTTCGACAAGCCCGTACAGGAATTCGCGATTGTCTGGCGTGTCGGCGAGCTCGAACGGCGCCCATCCTGTCGGCTTGCCTTTCTCCAGATAGACATAGGCGCCACCCATCGCACGAATGAACACTTCCCAGCCCCGGCCCTTGTCCAGCACGTACAGCATCGGATCGAAGCGGTACAGCATGCCTGTCATCGCGGTGACGACCGTAGATTTCCCGCTGCCCGTCGTGCCTTTCCCTTCAAAATGGCCGGCCACCTTCTCGGAGACATTGACGTCCCCGAGCCGGCTGGCGTGCGAACTGTAGTTGTACACGCCGGAATCCGAGCGAAACGGGATGACGGCCGACCCGTCACCGATCGGGTTGCCCTCCGCCTTGCCTGACGAGTAGTCATGGCAGGTGTACATCGCCGCAAAATTGCGCGAGGACTGCACTTTCGGTCGCGGTTTGCGCCGCGCGCCCGGGACTTGTGAGAAGTACGTGAACGGAGCAGACCCCGTCGCGGGCGACCATTCAACGCCACACTCGTTGCGCGAACGGGACGCAAACCTGTCGGCGTTCTCCAGCGCTTCTTTCGCTGTTTCGCCGTAGATAACCGCCGCGCCGTGATACTCGCCGAACGACAGTTCACCCGTGTTCACGTAACCCTGTGCGTCGCGCAATTCCTTAACCTGATGCTTCGCCTTGTCACCGGCCGACTCCAGCTTGTTGATTGCCGAATCGATAGTCCGGTTTGACTCGAAGCCCGTCATGCAGTTGAACGTATGCGTAATCGTGAATTCCATGTTCAACGTGATCAGCGGGTCGAGCTGGCCCCAGCCAGGCTTCTCCGGGCAACTGCGAAGGTCGAGGCAGGTTGCAACGCGCCGGTACGCCGGCACGTCGCTCGCCCCGATCTCGAGCGTGTTGTACCCAAAGTGCAGATGGCTCGACGGGATGACATCGGTGCCGGGTTCCGCCGCGACCGGCAGATCGCCGGTCTTCCCATTGATGAGATAGCTGACGAGCCCATACAAAGGCGAGAACAGCATCTTCGTGCCGTTCATGTGCTTGCGTTGGTACACTTCAAGCAACTCGGCTTCATACTCGGCGAACTGCAGCAGTGCCTGTTGGGCGAGAGACCCGATTTCTTTCAGGCCGTCATCGAACTCCTCGTATTTCAGAATCAGCGACAGGTAGTAGCGGTTCTCGAAGAACTTTTCGTCTCCGAAACGTCGCCCGATGTACTCGCGTACGAACCACTGCAGGAAGCGTTGTTTGAACCGGTACACGCGATCGAAACTCACGCGCTGGCGCACGAACGTTGCGTGATAGCCAAGGCGGCCACCCAGGTCGCGACCCAGCTTGCTGTACGCTTCCGTATCACGATCGAACATGCGCTCCATCGCGACGTTCTCGTGCACCTCGAATGGCACGCCGCGCATGGCCAGCGTCACCATGAACCGGTTGCCCTCAAGGTGCTGTACGTGTTTTGTGACCGGATGCCCGTACTTCGGAATCCAGTCTTCCACGGCGCCGATCGCGCCGAGGATTTCGCTGGTGACGGCGGGTCTGCTTTGCATCAGGCCTCCGGATCGAGTTCACGCAGCCGGCGCTCACCCCTGGACAACGGTTTGAGGAAATCGCGGTAGACGCGGCGTTGCCGTCCGTATCTCAGCGGCGCGAGCGTAGCGGTATTGCCGAAGCGCGGGGCGGCTCGCCCGGCATTTAGCCGCGCGCGGACCCGCAACTGCCAGAAGTAGAAGCGGCAGCGCAGTTCGAGCCACATGATCCGCAGGCCCTGGTCATCGGTTTCGCAGATGTGCTTGAAATACAGCAGCACCGGAAAGCCCAGGAAGACAAACAGCAGACCGCCTGGTCCGACGAAGAACGAAATCAGCACGCCGACAAACATCGACGCGACGACGACAACCAGCATCGCCATATAAGGAACGCCCCAGATGGCCGCCGTGCGGCCAAGGCCGTTGAATCCGGGATAGCGGGTTTTTTCGTCCGACATGGCGTGCTCAGCTGAACATGTTCCACAGATACGGTGCGAGCACACCGACCACCGAGCCCACCGCCGCCACCTTGCCGCACATCGTCACAAACTCGCTCCAGTGCGCGCGATCGGCCCAGCACTCCGCCCCTTTCCACATCAGCACGCAGGCCGCGACGACGCCAAGGAACGAATAAAGCCAGATCTTGAAGGTGGTCGCGCCCTGCGTCGCCGAATCGAGCCCACCACCCGCGAATGCAAGTTCCGGACCGATTGCGGTGCCGAGTGCTATCGTCTGGCGCATATGGGTTGCGATTCGCCGCATTGATATGCGATATGAATAATCTTTCAGTTGTACTAATATCATGGTCGCGAGCTTCGTATTGCAATACATGTCTTCTCCTTTCACGTGGTTGAGATCAGGCCGCGTCGTCGCGGCTCAGGTCAGTTGCAGTCGTTGTCACAAGCGGAATCGCCGAATGCGTCCCATGGCGGATGCGGTACGTCCTGCCGTTGTTTTGGGCCACTGCGGCGCGCGGAAGATGTTTTGGCATCGGGCGCTGCAGCGTGTGCTGGTCTGCCGGACTGACTGTCCATCACAACAGGAATCGCAGGAACGACGGCGCTTGAACCTGCCGCCATCTGGGCGTTGGCAACGACGCGCTGTACATAACTGGTGCCGCCAGCGTCGGCTGACTCGCCGCGCGTGAAATTGCCGCTGTAGTAGCAGCTGATCGCAGCACGCAATGCCGGCGCACCCTGCCCCATTGCCGCAGTCGCCCGCTCATAACAGTCGCGCAGTATCGCGCTGCCCGCGCGCAGGTTCTCACACGGATCGAAGGCCGTTTCGTAGGTCAATCCGTAGCGGGCAAGATTGGCCTTGTTCACCTGTCCAAGCCCCATGCTGAAATTGATGCCTTGTGCACTGAGCGCCTTTGCCGTCGTCTCCGCTTCAGCGCGATCGCGCGGCTGGCGAACAAGGTGGCCACCAACGACGCCGATCGCGTAGGGATTGAAGCCGGACTCAGTCCTCACGACCGCCTGAAGTGTCATGGGGTGGACGTTCGGCGCGCATTGCTGGGCCAGGGAGTTGAAATCAAGCATGACTTTCCCCTTCACCAACGCTCAATCGTTGGCTGCGCCGGAACGATATAATGGCTTTAGCCATTGTCGACCTCTCAGGTTTCAACAACCGGTCAGGTCGGCGCCAATGCTCGCAACATCGACGCTGACCGCTTCTACTACCCGTACCTCCACGCCTGCCCTTCCCTGTCTGGCGTTACCTCGCCAAGATCCGGCCCGCGCGATGCGAGCCAATTAAATCTCCTTCTGACACCGCCTCCTGTCGCGACGTGGGCGACGCGGGGAGCGCATCCGACGCGCACTCGTTGCTGACCGCCTCATCTTCCAGTTCGGCCCGACGAGTACGAAGCTCAACAATCAGCTGCGCATTTTTTGACCGTGCCTCCTGCTTTGCCCGATCGATGAGCCACTCATTTAGCTCTCGGGGGAGTCGACACTGCGAGCGAACGATGTCACCCATTCTCTCTCCTCTGGTGCTTTATAGTCACTACGATGCAGTGACACAATGTCACTATATTCCAGCGCCAACGTAGTGTCAAATGTCACTATGAAAGACAGCTACCGCTCACAATTCCGGCTACCGTGGCCCCTCTACCACCAGCTGAACGAATCCGCCACGAAGAATCAGCGCTCACTCAACGCTGAGCTGGTCGCGCGTTTGGAGTCGACCTATCCCCAACTCAGGGTCCGCGACGATACCGAAGTCGACGAATTACGCGAAACCGTCACTACGATGTCTCTCGCCGAGCTCATGACCCCAGACGAGATAACGATGTTCGCCGAACGCATGCTCGCTCTTGCCACACGCAAGCGCACTACCAAGACAACACCGTAGTGACACTTTCCAACAGATGATGTGACGAATTCAAGAGGCCCACTTAGCCTTGCAGCCGCCAGTGTTTTATGCTAGTCGTTTGTCTTTGGTAGCCTATGGTTCATGACTGAGAACCATAGCGGTGGAATTAACGCCAGGCCAAACATGTGCAGATAGCCGCCAGGAAGCGCTCTCCCGGCGTGAACCAGACGATCATAGGTCTGCGTTTGCTCAAGATGATGGTGGGTGTGAAGCCCGTTATTTACGAATAGGCGATTGGACAACCAGAAATTAACGTCCCACGCAATTTGATTGCCCAGGTCGTCAGGACTACCACACAGGCCATAGTGCTGTAGGTAGCCAACCGCCTCTACGACGAAGACAGAGACTATGCCCTGCCCCGCGTAGAAGACCGCCCCACGCCACCCACCAAACCACGCGAAAAGACCCACGACCACTACGCTGACCAGGACGATCTGCAGGAGCCGGCTTCCCCTCCAACTGCGGGTCTGACTTAGCTCGTAAGCAATAGCGGATCTCAGCGCCGAGAAGAAGGAGCGGCCGACGTGACGCCAAACCGACAGGCCAACATGGGCCGTTGAGCCAAATCGTGGATCGCCGACATGCCCGTGATGGAGTTGATGCACGACTCGGTAGTGAGGGTATCCAGCGACTGCTAGCGCTACGTCGGAGATCAACCTGGATGCACGGCCGCCGCGGTGCATTACCTCGTGAATATGCGCCATCGCGAATGCACTCACCACCCCGGAGGCAACAACGAGCCCGGCAAACTCCAGTGGCCTCGCGATCATCGCTCTTTCGAGGGCAACAAGCACCGCAGCGCTCCACACGCAAATATAAGTGACCGGGACTACAGGACCGCTCGGCGCTTGGCTCGCCCTCTGGTTCGTGACCTCCACGTCCTGCCCGATAAGCGCGTCAGCGGCAGGAACCACCGCAACCAGGAATAGCAAAAACAGCCAGGGATGCCGGTAAAAGAAGAATGCCGTCGCGGTCGCTGGTAATAGCGTCGACAGCCAGAACCCGCCCTTATTGCTGCGCAAAGATGTCATTTTCTTCCGCAAACCACACCGCCGCGGTAATGTGCGAAACGCCAATCTTTTCGTTGATCCGTTGGAACTGCCTGTAGACAGTCGTCGAAGACACCTTCAGCTCATCGGCGATCGCACCTGCATTGAAGCCAGATCTTACGAGTCCAATCAACTGCACGTCCTGTTGTGAAAGGCCACACTTTCTGATCGCATCTTCGCGCACTCCCCGCGATGACCAATCGAGGAGCTCCAACGCCAGGGCCCGGAAAAATGCCCGCCCCTCTCTGAGTTTCGGCTCACCTTCCTCGGGCTTCACGCTCGAGCCAAGGTAGAGAGCTCCAATCCGGCCTTTCTCGCTAGCGTGCGCAGGAATGAGGAACGTGCTGAGAAACCCGTATTCCGCGGCAACCTCAAGCATCCGCTTTTGCCCGGCAGTCCGGACTGGCAACTCCGAGCCCAACACTGGCGCAGTGTTCGATCGTGCGTAATCGAGACAAGGGTCCGTCAGATACCATCGATTCGCGTTGTACAGTTGACACCATTCAGGGCGACAACCGATCAAGAATCGATGGGTAGAGCGGCTGGCTGAATGATCGGTAGGATGCAACGAAACGAACACAAACCATTCCGCTCCCTTCGATCGAATTGCGTCGCTAACAAGCGGCGTCAACTCCAATTCATCCGCTGCATTTATAACGGCATCAAAGCTCAGTTCCATTACGGTCGATCCATCTAGATTACTTCACCAACCCCATCCGCCCAGACAATGTTTCGCACTTCCATATAAATTGCCCGCATCGCCGAATGATGTGGGTCCGAAAGCGCGAACTTTTCAAACTCGCCTTTTGATGAAATCGGCATAATCTGAACCAGCATAAGTTCGTCCCCCTGAATCAGATACCTTTCCGCAATGAAACCGCCTGGCACCTGATAGAGGCGAATGCCCACCTGCTCGACATCGGCACTAACGGCTCGTTCATAGACAAGGTTCTTCATAATCCTCGCCTTCGATCTCGGGGCGATGCCCGCACGCACGACACGTCCGATTCTTGACTTCATGCTCAGACAGAGACGAAATCACATTGTCTGCCACGCATCTTTCGCACTCGAAGATCGATACGAAAAATTCCGCGCGGCAGAATTCGCACTTCATTTGATGGACTTCGTTTTCCTGCAAGACTTCCCATCCATCATCACCGTGATCGGCCCCACAAGAAGGGCACACAATGCTGATACAGTCGCTCATAGTTTCCAATCCAACAATCATCTTCGCTCCGGCGAATCGCCGGGCCACCTCATGCACCCGGGTGCTACGCCAGCCTTCTGCCCATCCGCGCTGGACACTTGTCGCGCGATCGACTCGAACGCTGGCTTTGCACGTAATTAACGAACTGTTCTATCTCGGAGTCGGCCATCCCGAGCCATGCGAATCGTATGGTTCCGGGCTCCAACGGGAAAATTAACTCACGGTCGATGCCGTGATGCTCGAGATACTGAAAGAACACGAACAGGTCATCGTCCTGCAACTGCTCCAACCATGTTCGCAGGCGCTTCAACTCCTCGTCAGTCAGATCCGCCGGCGATGTGTTCAGAACGCTCAATGCGAAGCGCGTTGGGCAGGGCGCTCGCGGGACGTAGTAAAGATCGCAGTGGTCCTGGTGCGATGTGCGGGGATCGACGCCCAGTATAGGAAACGAATGCCCCTGCTCCTTTGCTTCCTTCGCACGCTGCACCCACGGGCGATCGTCAGGGGATGTTGGCCAGATGCGTTTCAGGTCATCAACCCGGTACTTCTCGCGGGATTCCCAGATCTCATGCAGCTCGCGGTACTCCCTTGATTGAGAAATCCGGTAAGCCGCATCGACAAGCGGGCTGTCGTGCCAGTGAGCGAGCGGCCTGGTGCGTTCCGCTGCATACATGCGCTGATGGTCATCTTGCAGATTGACGCCCGACTCCTCGAACAGGCGACGAAATAGAACCAGTGATTTGCGGAAATACTGGGATGCGCCATCTGACTGCGCATACAGGCGCTCCGGAAATGTTTGCGCGTTATCCGGTGCAACATGGCCATTGGCCGCGTCTGTAATGCCCGTGACAAGCCAGAAAGCATAGTGCGGGAAAAGACGTGCCAGCGCCTCGATCATGTCTGGCGCGGGTCGTTGTCGACGATGAAACACCTTACGCCAGCGCTGAATGGAAATACGGGTGTATTCCGTCAGCCGCTCCAAGTAACCCCGGCCAGACTCGGGCCTCGGGAGCAGAGTACCGAACGCCCTGCGAAGTGCGCCCTTTGGCCTTTCGTCTTCACTTGGCGCGAGGCGTGCCTGCTCATTCAGGAGCAAGATCATGCGGTCTTCGATCGTCGTGGTCATATTTGAAGCAATCCCAATCAGTCAATCTGTCCCGATTAGATCAATTCATAAGATATGACCATACCCGCCCTCCCTTCCCCTCCGCCAATTCAGTTACAAACGGAAACACGAAGAAAGGTACCCACTGCTACAAGGCGAAATTTCTCTGCGTCCATATGCTTCTCGCATAGACGACATGGCAAATATGCCCTATTCCACCCGTATCGCTGGGGCGATGGGCAATGACACGGTTTTAGTGAGATTGAGATAAGGGTCGTTTAGCCGAAGCGCTGAATGAGTGCAAGCGCCACGGCGCGGAGACTGTCTGGCGACAGTTCCTGCAAGTCAACGACTGGTGCGTCTGCAAGTGCGGGATAACTGCGCCGTGTCGAACGTGCATAGGCGGGATCGTAGTGCGCGACCATAACCCGCTCGAACAACTCGGGTATTTGCCGTGTTCTGGCCGAGGCCGTGTAAAAACGCGTGAGCCGGCGGTCTGTCGAGCGACTGGTGAGGCCGCGCCTTCGCAGCTTCCTGTCTTCCTGTTGTCTACG
>NZ_FPBH01000041.1 GCF_900116445.1 Paraburkholderia aspalathi | reverse complement strand
CACCGGTGGCACTGGCTCCCGCACCAACGGCTATACCGTTGGTTTGCGAACCGGTGGCGCCGCCGCCCAATGCGACGGCGCCTGACGCGGCAGCGTTGGCGCTCGCACCCAGTGCAACGCCGTTATCTCCAGTTGCCTTCGCCAAGGCGCCGACGGCAGTCGACTGGTTGCCGCTCGAGACAGCGTCAACGCCAATCCCGATGGCCCCCGAGCCGCTAGCGGCGACATCCGTACCGATGCCAATCGCCGACTGCGCCGTCGCGCCGGTGCCCGCAGCTGTACGCGCGCCCACGTAAATGGCGTTGATACCATTGGCAATGGCCTGAAAGCCGAAGGACAAGGCATTAATGCCCGTGCTGCTGGCGCCATAACCTACCGCAGTTGCTCCGCCGCCAGAGGCGGTAGACTGTTGGCCCACACACGTCGTGCTGCCACTATAGAAGTTATAGGGCGCCGACGCGCAGCTCAGCTGCGCCTGTGCCTGCGCGCCCCATCCCCCCACGCCAATCAGCAACAGAATGGTCAGGACCCGCGGACTCGAACCGTGCGACACCGCGGCACCCTGCTCGCCACTGCGTGCGTCGCATATAGAAGCAGCCGCTCCCGACTTTCCCTTGCCACGCGACGAGTCCAACTCCGACGCGGCCACGAAGGCGCCAAGCGCCTTGTTCCAGATGGTCCGATATGCTTTGTTCATGTCGTTGCCTCACCAGATAATTGAAATGAGAAGTTCATAAGTGCGAGCGTGTGCATGCGTCCTGATTATTCAGGATGCCTATTTATAGTGTTTAAAACGTCTCACTACGGCGCGCGTTGCTTCAGTGTTGGAACTGAGGCAAGTTGCTTCCGCCCTCGGTGAATGACGAATCCTGAGCGCGAGCGAATACCCACGCTGGCGTAGGAATTCGCATGACTAAGTAGACGATGAGGGTCGGTCAGATGGCCAGTTTTCGGCGAGCTGGCCGCTGAGACGATCGACGAATGTCTGGGTTATGAAGGTCCGAAGGGGGGACGCAGAGGAAGGGCGGTCGCGTGGCGGAGCGCCAATCGGCGGCCAAACTGATGCGCTTTCTTCGCTGAGCCAGTGCCCGGCTCTATTCCGACTGGGATATTCATCGTTACTGCCCCCTCAGTAGCCTGTTGCAACGTTCTCTCGGCTCGTGGCATGACAAATAGTTTTGCGCCAGGCTACACGCACCGTTTTCTTTCTCGCAGCATCTTGAGCACTATGTGAGACAAAGGCCGCCAAGCCATTCGCACTGAATGCGACATCTCTCTTTATTAAATCGTGTAATGGAAAGAAAGATAAGTGCCCGCGGGAACTTTCTCATAGGTCTTTTAATTTGTCTACAAAAAGCCTTTGCGACCATGGACCTATTGCGAATTCGCCTTTTGACTGTGTCGCGCTCGACACTGCATGGCGTTCGCGTCGCGGCCATAAAGCGCTATCAAGAGCTGCCGAGCCGTGCTGCGATGGTCATTGATGCGTGCAACGTACTTGATTTCAAAATTCATTCGTCACCAGAACAAGCTAAATATCGGTCAGAATTTCCTTAAGAGATTATGAATTCCCGGCGCTCTGCCCGGTACTTTTTTAAGTCAGTTTTGTGAAACAATTCTTATTAATAAAATTCATGCAAGACAGATAACGAAGACTCTTCCAGCCTCGCCATTGCTCTCACGCCCTTATGAAAGCCATGGAGTGAAAATGAAATGGAAATTCATTCGTGGTGCTGTGTTCCCAGACGTTTCTATTCCTTCAGTGTCTGCCCGCGCCGACTGATTCGTTTTTTGTAGAAGTAGGAGCGGTTTATCGAAGCATTTTCTTTTCGTGCCGCTTCGCACTTTTATGAACATGGTCTTCCTCTGCTAACTCCAGGCGCTACGCCCGCTGTCGCAACACAAGGGCGACGGCAGCGGGATACCGGCAAATTACTTACCAGCGATAGCCAACGCCCGCGCCTGCACCCACGGAGCCGTGACCAGAGACCCCCGTTGTGACTGAGCCTTTGACCATCCACTTTTGCGTCGCGACCGAAAGACCCACAGCCATCGCGGACTGCCCGCCGTAGTTGCCGGCCGCGAGTGCTACAACCTTCTCACCCGGCAACACAGCTTGCGGCAAGTTCGCCATGGCGATTGCGGATGCTGTACCCGCGCTCGCGTCACGGCGATATTTCTGCATGTCGTCGCGAACGCTGTTGATTGCACCATTCAGCTGTCGCACGTTGACCGCATCAGTCGGAGCCGTACCGTCTGCAACGTTGGTAATCTGACGCTCAGCACCCGGCGCACCGACCGAAACCGTGTTGTCCCGGTCTGCAACTGAATTTGCACCCAAGGCAACCGAATTATTCGCGGTGGCCTGGCTGTTGGTGCCGATTGCAGTCGAATCCGTGCCGGTGACTTTGGAATTCGTGCCGATGGCGGTTGCACGCGCAGCCGTGACAGTCGAGTTCGTGCCGATGGCCGTACCATCTTGACCCGAGACATTCGAGCCGTTACCAACAGCCGTTCCATTGGGAACGGATACGACCGAATTGTTACCCACTGCTGTACCTGTCGGGTCTGCAACCGTGCCATTCGAGCCGGATGTCGAAATCCTGTCGACCGTGGTGGTGATTGACGTCAGATTGCTCGAGAGTGCCGAAACCTGCGAAGCAATCGAGAAAAGCTGCGAGCCGTTCACCGCGTCCGTGCTGGTGGCGCTGATCTGACCCGCGGCGACATTTTGCAACTGATGTTCCTGACCGACCGCGCCGATACTCACGACGCCGGTCGGCGTCGCGCCTGCGAAGCCACCGAAGGTGACGCCGTTCAGCGTGACGCTACTCACGTTCGTTGCCGCACGTGTGACCGCGCCGGAACCGAGCGCTGTCGATTCTGCGGTCGAAGCCGCGGCTGCGTTACCGATCGCGATTGAATTTGCGCCCGTCGCTTGTGTGAGCGTGCCCAGCGCAATCGCGTTGGCCGATGCGGCTTTCGCATTAAATCCAAGCGCGACAGAAGTAATTGCTGATGCGGTTGAAGACTGACCAATTGCAATAGCCGATCCCCCGCTCGCCAAGCTTGAGTTGCCGAGCGCCGTCGAGCTGCCGCCGCTTGCCGTCGCTAAGGGACCAATTGCCGTGGCGCTGTTGGTGGATGCGTTCGACCCGGTCCCTAACGCTACGGTATTCACATCACCTGCCGAGGCATTCTCACCAATAGCGATTGCGTTCTGGGCAGTTGCCTGTGCGCGGGCAATTGCAACGCTACCGATCCCGGATGCAACGGAATCCACACCGATGGACGTAGCGTCAGCCGCGCTCGCGTTCGCCTGAAAACCCACCGCCGTTCCGCCAGCGGCTGAACTATTGGTGCCGACCGCCGTTGAGAACTGCGCAGTAGTGTGTGCCAGAGCACCAATCGCAGTCGAGTCAGCATTAACCGCGCTCGATCCACCGCCGAAAGCTACTGCTCTGGTGCCGCTTGCGACCGAATTTGCGCCAACTGCCGTGGCATTCTGGCCGCTTGCCGTTACCGTATCACCCAGCGCGGTTGCGGCTCCGCCATTAGCGGTGACATTGATCCCGACCGCCGTATTCTGACTCGTGTTGCTCGCGTCACCGGCTACAGCGGGAAGGGTCCCGCCTGTACTCGCGGACGGAGCCGTAGCACCCCCTATCGTTGCAGTCGTCCCTCCGACCTCGCCGCCAACTGCCAGGTTATCTGCATGTGCATATCCAGCCGAGAGCGTGAGCGCCGTAAGTGCAGCCAGTGCTACTTTCGACTTCAGCGGTCGACCGACCTGCCCTATTTCCGCTTGTCCCGCTTCGCCCTGCACGCCGCGTTGCGTCTCCGCTGCCGCGACCAGCGCGCCAAATCGGCGATTCCAAACCAATTTATATCTGCTCTTGTTCATTACGTTCCGCTCTCACTCGTCTGATGGCCAATAAAAGGATTCATGTCTGGTCTCCGTCACGCTCTATCTGAGTCTTTAGCTTGCCCATGCCATCTGGTTTTTCTCGGCACGCCGTTCCATAGCGGCGGTCGCTACAACGCGTAGACCGCCACAGTCAAGCCACTGATACCCACGGCTACAAATTTTTGAATTAGAAATTTTTCGTAAGGACGCGAGGAATTATGGGCAGCGTTACTGCCACGATCGTTTTGCCGGAGGGACGAAATGCTTTGCCGGAGGGAAAATTCTTTTGATATCCGTGTGGAAACCGCTCGATTTAAATTGAATTAACAATCTGGTACGCTTCGCGGCTCTATGCTGGCGACCGATCCGCGCGAGCCTCAAGCTGCGCAATCAGCCGCCGTTAACCAGACGGTTACCCGTCAGCTTATTTCGCCTACACGATGTCGCCCCGAAACAGTGCTCTCACGGATGCCCATCTTCTTGTGGTAGACGACCAGCCAGACCAGCTTCGATTGCTAATTGATGTGCTGCGCAAGGCTGGATGCCGGATCAGCGTCGGATTCGACGGGTCACAGGCGTATCAACGAGCACTGGCGATTTCACCCGACCTGATCCTGATGGACGTACGGATGCCGCGGATGGACGGATTCGCCGCCTGCCGGCTTCTTGCCGCGGACCCTCGCACCTCTGCGATTCCCGTCATATTTCTCACCGTGGCTGGTGACCTTCACGATCGGATCAACGGTCTGGAAATCGGTGGCGTGGACTACGTGCTCAAGCCATTCGAGGCGGACGAGGTACTTGCACGGATTCGCGTTCACCTTGCCCGGACACGCGGCAATCGGGATACGGAAGATGAGGTATCCGCTTCGGACTTCACCGGCAACAGCGTCATCGTTCGCGCAGCCATTCGACATTTGTCGCAAAGGCTGAACGATGCGCCAACGGTCGAGCAACTCGCGCGCCTCGTGGGGACCAATGAAAAACGACTGTCGCGTGCGTTCAGGGACAACCTGGGCCGGACAGTATTCGAGTATCTCCGGGACGAGCGCCTGCGGATTGCACAAAAGCTGTTGAGCAGCACGTCATTGAGTATTGCCAGCATCGCCGAAGAAATTGGCTTTTCCAGTGCTGCAAATTTCGCCACGGCCTTTCGTGAGCGGTTTGGCATGCCCCCCTCAACCTATCGAGAGGAATATCGCAGTCGGGACCTGGTTGATACCGCGGAACCCACCCTCGAGGCAGAGTAACGACATCATGACTACAGCCCGGTGGCACCGCTTACTATTCTTATGTCTGAGCTGGTGGGCCACTCACTCTTTTGCCGTCGGTCTCGACATCACCGGGAAACAGACACAACAGGTTCCCACCCTGGACCAGGTGCAGGTATTCGAAGACGTCTCGGGCAAGATGAGGTTGGACGACATACTCACACTGTCCGCGGGAGCCGCGCCAGGCTTCCTTCCGGTGCAGGGGAATCGATTGAAGCCAGGTTTCACTCGCTCGGCATGGTGGCTCCGCGTGGCGGTGGGCAACCGTAGTTCAGCAGCCGCCCCGCTCGTGCTCGTGTTCCAGGACGCGCGCCTTCAGAAAGTGGACTTTTACACGGTGTCCAGTGGCCACTGGGCACGTGAGGGCATCGATCCTGCCCGACCCGCATCCGAGTCATTTTCATCCCGCTATTCGTTGGTGCATTTCACGCTCGCTCCCGGTGAGAAGCGCATTTTCCTCATCCGGGCAGCCAGCGATACGGCACTCACGCTTGAACCGAGGCTGTATTCCGCAGCGGCATACGACGCGCTGGAGAAACGCGCGGCGCTCTGGGACGGTGGATTGATTGGCGGCACACTTGCACTGGCGTGGTGCGCGCTGCTCATCGCCTATTTTTCCCGCAGTGTCTCGTTTCTCGTCCTGACAGCACTGTGTGCCATGACAGCGCTGTTCGAAGCTGCGGATCGCGGCTATACGAAGTTATATCTGTGGCCGTTCGCAATCGAGTGGAGTGCGAGAAGTGTGACGGTGCTCGGATGTACCGCCGTGCTGCTGTTCATTGTATTTATCCTGCGCATCTCTCACAGCGAAAAAGCAAACCTGCCAGCACGCTACATACTGTTCGGGTTTGCGTCTCTGGAGTGCGTTGCGGCAATAGGCGCCGCATTCGGCAATCTGTTCGTGTTCGCGCAAGTCGGCGTGTATGTCAATGCGCTGTTCGGCGTCTTCACGGTGATTATCGCTGCACACCTCGCGCGTCAGTCGACCCCCACCGCGCGGATCATGCTGCTCGTCATGATCTTCTCGCTGTTCAGCTTTGCGTTGCGCATGCTCGAAACGCTCGGGTCCTTGCCGACAGCTCTCGCCTGGCTGAAGTCCGACATTCACCCGAACCCCGTCGTTGCAATTATTGGGTTAGCCACCAACCTTATTGTGCTCGCAGCGTGGATAAACCACGTCGGAAAGCAGCGAATCGCGGCAAGAACCGAACTCGCAGACTGGCAAAGAACCGAACACGACCGACTACGCGAACAGGTTGCACAGCGCACATTGGAGTTGAACGAAGCATTGCTTTACGCCGAGGAGAAAAACCAGCAACTGATCGAAACCTTGGGTTACGTGAGTCATGACCTCCGTGCGCCGCTTGCTACGATCACGGGCTATGCCAGACAGTTGCGGGATCTGGCGGATTCGAAGCAGGTGAAACCTATCCAGGCAATCGAACGCAGCGTGAACTATCAACTCGGCCTGATCGACGAACTGGTCGGGTACGCGAAAACTGAGTTGCAGCCATTGGATATCGCGCCGGTCGCAACCGATCTGCCTGCACTTCTCGATGACATTGCCGAATACGCGCTCGCACTCTGCTCGCAGTTGAACAATCAGTTTAACTATCAGGCACTGACGTTGTTGCCCCGTCGACTGACGATCGACGGCCGCCGGTTGCAACAGGTATTGCTCAATCTGCTCTCGAACGCATCCAAGTTCACCCGCGACGGCTTCGTCACGATGACGGTGAGCGCGCGCCTGCAGGACGATCAATGGCACATGGGTTTTGAGGTCACTGATACCGGCATCGGCATCGACGTCGAAGCGCAGTCGAAACTCTTTACGGCTTTTCGCCAGATACAGGCTGTGAACGGTAGCACTGGGCTTGGCCTTATTATTGCGCAGCGCATTGTCAACACCATGGGCGGCGACTTGCGCGTGTCAAGTGCGCCGCATCGCGGCACCTCGTTTACCTTCGAACTCATCGTTCCATCTGCGGCAGATAAGGATGCGTTGCCGTCGAACATCGTAGAGCATTCTTCCGGCGGCTCTGCTCCTATTCGTTCACAACGCAAACACGGGTTCGCCGTTGCCGTTCCTCCAGAGAGCGATCGCCGGGAACTGGCCGTTCTTGCAAAGGACGGACGCCTGACTGACATAGAGCGATGGATAGAAAACATGATCGCCGCTCACCCCACCTGCATTGCATTTTTGACTGACATGCGGCATTGCCTCGAAGCGTTGGATTTCGCAAGCATCGAGGTTCTTGCTCTCGCACCGCACGAAACATACGACGTCTCGCGTGCCTGCTAACGTAGCCTGCCTGTTTTCAAACTAATGCAACTTTCGGCCGATATCCTCGAAACACTCATGCGCAATGCAACGAAGAGAGACACGCCACTGAAGCGTGCGACGCTCACCGGAGACAAACGAGGCGGCGGCCGGACGGCTATCGCTCTTTGACAAACGGGCCGGCCGAGCAGGCTGCCAGCAAAACGGAGCAGCAGAAGATGGTGTGGACAATGGGCACGAGGCAGCGTGCAATCACAGTGGCAGTCAAGGGGATATTTTGCGCAGCGACTGCGGGCCATGCGAATGCGCAGGTGGCACAACCAGCGAACGACATGCCAGCGGCAAGCGTCGCGGTACAGGCCGATGTGAAACCCGACGTCACGCTGTCGGAAATCAAAGTGAAAGACGTGGAAAACGCGGCGTCAGTCGGGCTCGTCGGCAAACGCACCGTGACCGGCACGAAGACCGACACACCGATCACCGAGGTTCCTCAAACGATCAACGTCGTCACTGCGCAGCAGATCGAGATGACCGGCGCGACCGACCTCAACCAGGCGCTGCGCTACGTACCAGGCTTCGCATCGTTTGGATCCGACAGCCGCACGGACCTGTATGCGGTGCTGCGCGGCTTTACTCCCACCTTGTTCATCGACGGATTGCAAGCGCCGAATACAACACCCATCGCGAGTTGGCGCGTCGACCCGTACATGATCGACAGCATCACTGTCCTACGCGGGCCGACGTCGGTTCTGTATGGGGCAGGAGATCCGGGCGCGATCGTCGACGTGCAAAGCAAGCGGGCCGACGGCGAGCGCGTGCGCGAGGTGGATGTGCAGGTCGGCAACTACGCGCGCAAGCAGATAATGTTCGACATCGGCGACACGCTCGACGCCGACGGTAAGTACGCATATCGCTTCGTTGGCGACGCGCGCGACGGCAACGCGGTGACCGGACCGAATGCGGACCAGCGCGTCGCGCTTGCGCCGTCGTTTCGCTGGCGACCGGATTCTGGCACTTCGCTGACGTTCACGGCGACCTACCTGCAAGACTGGAATGATATTTCGCATAACTTCCTGCCCGCGCAGGGCACCGTACTGCCAAACCCGAATGGGCAGTTGTCGCATGACGTC
Source organism: Paraburkholderia aspalathi (assembly GCF_900116445.1). Lineage (GTDB taxonomy): Bacteria > Pseudomonadota > Gammaproteobacteria > Burkholderiales > Burkholderiaceae > Paraburkholderia > Paraburkholderia aspalathi. The sequence goes on along the minus strand of NZ_FPBH01000041.1, from coordinate 58,479 downwards.
TACACGGGAGAACCGACATTCAATGACTACCACAAGAAGCAGTGGTCGCTCGGCTACCAGTTCTCGCACAACCTCGATTCCATCTGGACGTTAAACCAGAACCTGCGCTGGATGCACCTGTCGCTTAGCGACGCGTCGGTCTTTGGCGGTGGCCTTGCCGAGGGTAGCACGACCGATATCACGCGTTACGCAGGACTGTTTCAGCCCAACTACAGCCGCTTCGACATCGACAACAACGCGCAGGCACGTTTTGGTACTGGCCAGCTCGAGCATACTGTGTTGCTCGGCTTTCAGTACAACCGGCAGACGACGACCGACAGCGTGTGGCTCGCGCTGGCGCCAGAGCTAAACCTTTACAACCCGGTCTACACGCCGGTCACGACCGCGATCTTCTCGGGCCCGACGTCGCTCGGCCGCCAGGACCAGTACACGACAATGAACACGTTCGGCGTGTACGCGCAGGACCAGGTCAAATGGAACCGCTGGACCTTGACGCTCGGCGGCCGCGAGGATTGGGTCAACACGCGCCTGGATGACCACGAGGCCCGCTTGCAGACGAAACAGGATGTCAGCGCGTTCTCCGGTCGTGTCGGCCTCACGTACGAAGGCGACTACGGGCTGTCGCCATACATTAGTTATTCGACATCGTTCAATCCGGTCATCGGCGTGGACATGCTCGGCGGCGGATTGCCCGAGCCGACGCGCGGCAGGCAGATCGAGGCAGGCCTGCGCTGGCAGCCCGCCCGCAAGAACCTGATGTTGAGCGCAGCGGTCTATCAGATCAACCAGACGAACGTCGTGACACCGGCGCCGACGAACCTCGATCCGACAGGAACGTCTTCCGTGCAGACCGGGGAGGTGCGTTCGCGCGGTATCGAGCTGAGCGCGGTCGGAAACGTCACGCGCGAACTCTCCATTATCGCGTCATACATCTATCAGGACGTGAAGAACGTAAAGGCAAACGACGCGTCGCTGAACAACTGGCCGGTCGACATTCCTCGTCCTCGCCAGATGGCGTCGCTGTGGACCGACTGGTCATGGCATACAGGAGCGCTCGCCGGCTTCGGGATCGGTGGAGGGATCCGCTACCAGAGCGCATCCGCGGGTGCGCCGGACAACTCGCTGACGGTCGCAAGCTATACGCTGTACGACGCGGCACTCCACTATCAGATGCGCAACTGGCGTTTCACACTGAATGCGGCAAACCTGTTCGACCGTCACTACATCAGCGGCTGCCAATCGTACTCGGTCTGCGCATTCGGCAACGAGCGAACCGTGCTAGCCAACGCGAAATACACCTGGTGATAGAGCATTCCCGATTTTTTGGGGCGGCTCCAGATAACGGAATTTAAACCACGCCAAGCCGTCGGCGACGTGTGATGGGGCTCGACTAGTGCGCGGCGACGGCCTGATTCATCTGGCGTGAAGGCGCGCCCGATGCGGACGCATGAGTCACTAGGCCCGCAACGCCGCCGAAGCCAGCGATACGAACCTGTGTCGTAAAGAGTGCGGGCTTGGCGTGCGTTCATTGAACGTCGCCAGAGCCGCGGTGCAGTAGCGGCTGCCGGACTCAGTTCGCTGCGAGGAAGTTCTGTACCGCTGCGATTGTCGGCGCAGGTGCCTCCTCCATTAGCCAGTGACCGGCGTTCGGCACGATGACTTCCTGCACGTTCGTCGCCGCGTTGCGCATCTGGACCGCTACGTTGGCGCCGAAGGCCTTCTCTGCGCCGATCGCGAGCACCGGCATCGTCAGCTTCGTCTGCATCGCCTTGAGGTTGTCGGCATCATCCTTCTGGTCGATCGCGAGGAACTGGGCGAACGCTGAATGCATCGCGCCAGGTCTGGCGTAGATCGCGGCGTAGTGGCGGCGGGTCGCTTCGTCGATCTTCGACGGATCGCCGGCGAACTCGTCCCAGAAGCGGTCGAGGTAGATGCGCTCGCGGCCGGCGACCAGGCGCTCGGCGTCCCGGCCGCCGAAGTTGAAGTGCCACAACGCAGGCATGCGCACGATCTGGTTCCATGGCGGGATGCCGGGTACCGGCGAATCGATCACGACGAGGCGGGTTGTTTTGTCCGGATAGCGTGCCGCGTAGGCGTACGCGACCATCACGCCGATGTCGTGGCCCACGATGTCGGCGCGATCGATGCCGAGCTTGTCGAGCACGGCGCGGATGTCGCCGGCCTGAGTCCACTTGTCGTAGCCGCCGGCGGGGTGCGAGGACAGGCCCATGCCGCGCAGGTCGGGCACGATGACGGTGTGATCCTTCTCGAGCGCGGCGGCCATCGGCGACCACATGTCGCCGGTCTCGCCGAAGCCGTGAATCAGCACGACCGCGGGTCCGTGGCCGCCGACGCGGACGTTGATCGTCGCGTCGTCGTTCACCACCTGCGAGGTGCGGAAGTCGGCCGGAAAAGGCGTGGGCGCCGCGTACGCCGACACGGTGCCCAGCACCAGGCTGACGGCAAGACCGGCGACGACTCGGCGGAAACGGCGGGAGAACGTGGACGAAACGGCTGCGGACATGCCCAGCTCCTTAGGCTGGGGGGACGGGCATCCCCGATTCGAGAACGGACGCAGGATGCCGTGACGCCAGTCACACTTTACCGTCACGTCTGCACCCTCCGAACGCGCGCCATCGGCCATAACTCGTGCAAGTTTTTCGGCGTGTCCGTGGGTGGAGTCGCGGAGAGCAAATACTTTCACCATGATGAATTTTCCTTGCCCTGGGGCAATGCGGATCGGTTGAGATGCGCTGCAGTTCGACGGTCGAGGCCGGGTGCGACATCGACTCCACGTATTTTATGACGAACGTCAGAAAACCCGCAACAGTTTTTTGTGACGATCGCGATAAAATGAGTTTTGGGTTGTTCACTCTCACCACTAACCGAAGGATCCAGATGGCCAGGCCCAGGGAATTCGACGAAGACACGGTGCTCGAAGCCGCAATGCAGCGCTTCTGGAATAACGGCTATGAGGCGACATCGATGCGCGACCTCGCCGACCTCACCGGAATGACTACGCCAAGCCTCTACAACGCGTTCGGTGATAAGAGAGCCATCTACCGTCTCGTGCTCGATCGGTATGTCCGTCTGGCGCTTGAGACCTGCTCGGTGATTTTCGGAGGCGATGAGCCGCCCTTACGGGCATTGGAGCGGTACTTCGACGCGACGATTGACGAAGCGCTCGCCGACACGCTTCACAAGGGGTGTTTTGTCGTGAACACGGCGCTGGAAGTGGCGCCGCACGACCAGGGCTTCAGAGATGTTGTAACCGGGGTGTTTGGCGAAATCGAAAAATGTGTCCGCGAATGTGTCGCGGCTGGGCAGCGCGACGGATCAATCCTTACCTCGCAACCTCCAGCCGACATCGCGCGGCTGGCACTGAGCACTATCCTGGGCCTCCGGGTTCTGGCCCGCGCCAATCCCGACCGTGAACTGCTGAGCGGGGTGGTTCGGCCGTTTTTCGTTTTGCTAAGGACACCGACTCAGGGAAGTGGCGAATAAGGACGGAAAGTTACGTTCGCGATGGCGGCACCGGGTAGTTGTCGATGCCGCCTACAGACTAATCCGCCTTCACGCCTTCAACCTGAATCTGCAGGCGGGTCAGCGTCTTGAAACCGTAATTGGTGCCCCAAGCAACGCCGTAGTCCGCGCGGTCGAATTGTGCGCTGGCTTCTGCACCGCACACTTCTTTCTTGATCAACGGGTTCATGAAGCACTTGAACGAATCAATCTTCAACGTCAGCGGCTTGGTTACCCCGTGAAACGTAAAGTCACCTGAGACTTCGACCGGCGTGTCGCCGTCAAAACGGAGCGCACTGCCTTTGAATGTCGCGCTCGGGTATTTGCTGGCATCGAGGAAATCTGCCGACCTCACGCGCGTATCGAGTGGCACATTTCCGGTGTCGATCGACGCGGTGTCAATCGACACGTCGACCGTGCCAGTCTTCGCCGCGACGTCAAGCGTCACTACGCCGCTGCTTTTCGTGAACTTGCCCCGCCACACCGAAATACCGCCAAAATGGTCGGCTTCGAAACTCGGATAAGTGTGCCTCGGGTCAAGGTTGTAAGTTGTCGGGGTCGCCATGGCTGAGCCGGCGATCACGGCAAGAATGCCGACTGCAATCAGGTGCTTGTTCAAATCAGACTCCATGAGTGTGGCATGTGCGTGCGACAAATGTTTGAATTGTGTCAGGATCACTAACGGATTTGTTCGTGGCGTGGCGATCATATTGGCGACGCTCACGCAGTTATCGTATCCAGGTAGCTTGCCGAGAACAAGTGAACAGGTTACGTATTCTGTTGCCGTCTGCGCAACAGTGTCGCCTGGCTAATCACGGAGACGAACAGGCACCGGCGCTGATCAGAAAAGCACCATCGCTGCTAACCGTGAGTTAGCTTCTGAAGAAAAATAAACGGGAGAGAGAGCTGCAAAGACGACAGAAGGCGAAGCGTTATTCACGTCGGAATTGACGCGCTGTGCTGTCTGCGGGTAAGTCAACTCCAGATTAAAACCATCGACCGGAATTCGGCATAAATCGACACATCATGCCTTCAAACAGGCAGACTGAATCGCGAACGGCTATGGGCCCCGCGTCTATGCGGCGGCCATCATCGGCCCGAGCTGGGACCGTGCCACGTCAACGAAAGCCTGCATTGCACTCGAGACATAAGCATCATGCCGCCGGATAAACAGCGTTTCGACGTGCGCCGTCTCTGGCGATATCGTGTGGATACTGACGAGATCCTGTTCCGCTGCCGTCGAGACCACGCCTCGTGGCAAAAGCGTGATACCAATACCCGCAGCGACGCAGGCAATGATCGCATCCATAGAACCAAATTCGAGCGGCGCGGCCGTGAGCACCCCCATTTCGGTAAGCAAGGTGTCGAGCCGCTGACGGTAAGAGCAACCCAAACGGAAGACAATTGTTTTAAGGTCCGGTACCGATCTGATCACCTCCAGCGAGCGCATGGTGCGCGGTGTGACCAGAACCAGTTCCTCATGAAAGACCGTCTCGGTGTGAAGGTCCGGATGGTCCAGCGGACCTGCTATGAATGCCCCATCCAGCCGACATTCCGCTACATCGGCAGTGAGACCGCAACTCGTTCCGGTCGTCAGGGATAGCCGAACCTGCGGATACATTCGAGCAAAATTACTCAATATCGGAGAAAGCCTAAGCGCCGCCGTCGTCTCGAGCGTTCCAAGTGTGAGAGCGCCTCCCGGTGCGCCGTCATCCAGCGCAGCTATCCTGGCATCCGTAATGAGCTTCGCGATACGCGCGGCATACGGGAGCAAGCGCTGCCCCGCAGGGGTCAAGCTCACGCCGCGCACATGGCGCTGAAAGAGAACGACTCCGACCTCCCGCTCCAGAGCTCGAATTCGCGCTGTCACGTTCGACTGAACGGTATTTAGCTCGGTAGCCGCCCGGTTCATACTGCCATGACGAGCTACGGCTTCGAAGACCTTGAGGTCGGCAACGTCCATGCTTCGCACCTGTATGAAATGTCCACAACCTTGATAGAACTTCTCTTCCATCCTACATCAAAGCGAAATTAAACATCCAACGGATACAATTCCCATTGGTCATTTCCGCAAACGCCAGATAGGTTCGAGACAGTCCAAAGTTCAGACGTTTTGCATCCAACGCAAAGACGCAGCGTAAACGGGCAAGGCGGACCTCGCGGATCCGCCTTCGAACCGAACACACGCAGTGCCACTTTTCCCCGCGCCGGAACACCGCACTGACTGGCTCGCAATCTCAACTGCCTGACGGCGATCCGACTTTCATGCGCCGCCGTTCCTGAATCTAGTGGCCAACCGGCCCCGCGAACACCCGACGCTCTTGTGGAACAGCACTCCGCGCCCGATCAGTATCTGCCTGTTTGCTGCGGTCCAGCACGGATACCAGCCAGCACGTCACAAAAGCGAGCGGCATAGTCACTATCGTCGGCGGATCGATCGAGAAAAGTGGCTTCGCATTCCCCATAACATGCACCCAGACGGCCGGGCCTGCGATGGTCAGCAATACGGCGGAGACCAAGCCGACAGTTCCTCCCGCAACGGCCCCAAACGTGGTCAATCGTTTCCAGTAAAGGGCAAGCAGTAACACTGGAAAAGTCGAGCTACAGGCGACCGAGAACGTGAGCCCAAGCATATAAGCCACATTCTGTGTCCTGAATGCAATGCCCAACACCACCGCGACCACGCCCAGTACCAAAGTCGATATCCTCGATACTCGCACTTCATCCACTTGACTTGCCGTACCTTTGCGGAACACACAGGCGTAGAGGTCATGCGAAACCGCTGAAGAACCGGCAAGCGTCAATCCCGACACAACCGCAAGGATGGTGGCAAATGCAACTGCCGAGATAAACCCCAACAACGCGTCTCCCCCCACCGCCTTCGCAAGATGGACGGCAACCATGTTTATCCCGCCCAGCGGCTTGCCCGCGGCATCCAGAAAGTCCGGATTAGAGGCGACCAGAGCGATAGATCCGAATCCGATGACAAACACTAGGGCGAAGAATATGTTCATAAATACACTGGCCCAAAATACTGACCCCCGTGCGGCCCGTGCATCAGGAACCGTGAAGAAGCGCATGAGAATATGCGGCAGGCCTGAAGTACCGAACATCACCGCGAGACCCAACGAGAATCCCGATACGGGATCTCTGGCCAGAAACTGGGGGCTCAGGATCGCATTGCCCTTTGGATGAATCTCCACCGCGCGCCGCAACAGTTCGGAGAAGCTGAAGTCGAATTGCCGCAAAACCAGAAAGCTCATCACAAGTGTGCCGGTCAGCAGCAACGCTGCCTTGACGAGCTGTACCCAGGTCGTGGCGACCATGCCTCCGAAGGCCACATAAAACATCATGAGCGTGCCTACAAGGATTTCGGCGTATATGTAGTCGATGCCGAACAGCAGCTTGATCAACTGCCCCGCCCCTACCATTTGCGCGATGAGATACAACGAAACAATGCATAGCGATGCGCAGGCCGAGAAGATGCGAATCGGCTTCTCGCCAAGACGCACGGAAACCGCATCTGCGACCGTATACTTACCGAGTTTTCGCAGCCTGGTTGCCACCAGAAAGACAACAATCGGCATCCCCGTCGAATACCCAACTGCATAGACCAGACCATCAAATCCGCTACTGAACACCAAAGCTGTCAGGCCAAGGAACGCACCGGCCGACATGAAGTCACCCGCGATTGCAAGACCATTCTGAAACGCCGTTATCTCGCCGCCAGCCGCGTAGAAATCGTCGGTCGATCTGGTGCGCTTCGCGGCCCAGTAGGTAATAGCCAGTGTCGCAAGAACGAAGGCAAGAAAGAACACTATTGCGACGCCGTTCCCGTTACCGACGCCGCTTCCAGCGGCAAAGGATTCGGTGCTCACAACGCATATGGAAAATGACAGCGCGAGCAAAGCACCACACCGATGAATAGTCATAGCAGGTCACCAGGTAATCAACGGATAACTTTCGGCTGTGTCGATACGAAATCTCGCGAGTCTGCGGCATTTTCGATCAGTACATACAACCCGATAAGCAGCACGCCAGCGACCAGAATTACTATTCCGTACAGAAACGCAAGCGTAATGTTTGACCCCTCTACCACTGGCGAAGCGAGCGTTGCCGGCGACGCGGCGGCAAGCGTAATGAATCCAAAAAACATCAACACCTCCACAAGCGTCAGGACTATTGCCAGCCCCACCCTTTCACGTCCGGTGTCGGCACTGTCCACCTCCATCGTTGCTCTACTCATATCTCCTCCATATTTTTTGTACTACGTATTATTTAGCTCAAAGAACCTGATTCTCATAGAAGCCCGAAATAAACGAACTTATGGCTTCGTCATATGGTCTATCGCCGCCGCATACATCTGAAACGCTGGCCGCCGGACGCGACGTCGGCGGAACGCAGAGGAAGTCCTTAACGCGAAATTTCGCGCGGCTATCCTGCGGATTTCTTGAAGTCCTCCCCATTGATCCGACTGGAAATGCTGATATTTTCAGCCGGATGTTCATGCAAAATCACGTTAATGATCTTCGGATCCGACCCGATCGAGTCGTGCGTGACCTGGATGATGTCCCTGATAAGTTGTTCACGTCGTTGATGCGTGAGACCGGTCTTGATATGGCATTCGATGAAAGGCATGATGGCTCTCCGGTAGTTCTATTTAAGACGCTCAATAAGTTCTTTGTCGTTCGCCGCACCCTCGACATATTCGGGAAGATGCTCACCGTGCTCGACGAAGTTGATTCCGCGTCCTTCGCGAATCACGAGAAAAATGTCGTTCTTCGTCTCGCCCGTCGCGGCGCTGACCACCCGGAGTAATCCGGCAGCAAGCAGTCGCTTCTGTTCGTCGGTCCGACCAAAACGCATGTCACAAGAAATGAGTGCCATATATATCTCCTAAAAATCTCTCTGGACTATTGAATCCCCGGATGCATAACCGGGAATCGTGGTTCAGGACTTACCTTCACCAAAATGGTCATCAACTCTTCAATTGAGTGTTGCTCCAGCGTTGAAACCAGATCGATGATCTGATTTCGAAGCACCTGGTCCGCGTACTGTTCGCTCAACCAGTTGAATTTCTCGACGGTACGTTCCCACGTGAACGGGTTATCCAATCCGCCTTCGAATCCCACATGCTCCTCGGCCAACACACGACCATCCTTGCATTTGATCGTCACACGCGTGTTTAGCTCGCGCGGATACTGCGCCGAGAATTCGGCATCAGGCTTTACAGTCACTCGCCTGAGCAACGCCTGTGCATCGGCAGCCTGTACACGCTCGGGCTCGAGCTGAGCCGGGCCAACCTGATCGTCAAGCAACGCTGCAGCGATCAGGTACTTGAGGTTGTAGTCCGCCTGCTCTTTAGTCTGCGGGTTATCCTTTGGGCCGAAGCTGCCGCCGCCGGCAATTTCAAATCCAGTCTGAAAGATGTCGCATTGGACTTCATCCACGTCACTGCCCTTCAAACCATGTTTGCGCTTTAACGCGAGCGTAGCTTCGAGAACGGGCTGACCGTGAATAAGCGAGCAGTATTTCTTCATGACCGTCTGGTGAACGACCTCGAGCCGCTGGTCTTCCCAATCGACTTCGAGCGGTTGGTCAAACATTCGCACCAGACCATTGGGACCCTCAAAAAGGCGCAGAGGGCCTGTAAAGCCACGCTTGGCAAGAGACGCTGAATAAACGGCTCTCATACCCGTGATACCGGGAGAAAAGCCCTTCCACTGCGAAACCGGTTCGGAATGCACACACGACAGCGAAATGTTGTCGATCGTTGCGATTGCAATCGCGTTTGCGATCTGATCGGCATCGAGACCGAACAGCTTTCCCGACCCTGCCGCGGCAGACATCGCCAACTGGATTGCGTGATTGAACCCCTTGGCCATAACAGGAACTATCGCCGTAATGCGGCAGCCAATCTCGTAGGACGTCGCCAATGCCAGCATGAACTCCTCGCCACTTGCGGACGCATGTTCAGCAGCGGCCAGAATGGTTCCGAAGTTATCGCTTGGATGACATAGTCCGCCAGGAGACATGTAGCTATCCAGCAAGTCGACGTACCTGACCAAACCCGTGTTGTACAACGCGGCCTGATCGGGCGAAGTCTTACCGCCGCCAATCAATGAACAGGTCCCCGAGCCACGGTACTCGTCGAACTGATCGCGAAGCGCCTTGAACGGCTTACCTGGCAGCGCTGCTATGGCGCAACCCAGGCTGTCGAGAATATTCCGCTTGAAGATTGCCCTTGTGCCAGGCGTAAGATGCTCCGCGCGTGCGTCGTATGCAAAACGGCCGATACGCTGAGCAGTCGTAGGTGTACTCATTTGAAGTCTGTCCCTCCAAAAAAACCGGATCGCCTCGAATGACAATCCAATTGTTTCCTCACCCTGATGTCGAGTTCAATGTGACATTGTGGTTCTCAATCCAGTAATACAAACTCGCACCGTTTGAGTCGAACATCAAGCGAAGGTATTACATACCGCTATCTATCCCAGAGATAACCCTGCCACACCAGGATCCTCGTCAATGCGGTCGCTGCGCCAACGGAGCCGCACAAAAGAGTCTGCTCGCGTGCCCCGGTTTTTGCTGTTTCTCAACGGCCAATAGTTTCCGGGACTATTTCGTCGCCGGAATCGAGTTATCTGGTTCGGTCTCAATCACAAACAGCCACTACTCTGATGGCTTCAGACGCGGACGCAATGTACGCCTTACGGTTCGTGCCGCGCGCGGCTGCGTCGCAGGTCCAGCACTGCGTTTATCGACTCCTGCCGACGACCGGGAATCACTTGAATCGGCGAGCCCGCTGAAATAAAACCGGTCTTGGACACGCTTAAGTAAACACCGGAGTACCCGCTCGTTATCATATGTTTGGCAGCGCGTACATAGCCCATCACGGCATTAAACTTGTAGCAGGGATTCCGGGGCGACTCGACGCGAAATTCGACGTCACCAATCAATATTCGGTCCCCGACCCAGAGCTGGGTTTCGAGCAGCCCACAGGTCGTCAAATTCTCTCCCACGGCGGCAAACGGCAGCGGGTCGGCGGCACCGGCAATGCCTGCTTCCAGCCTGCGCTCTCGCCACCACTCATAGTGTTCGACCGGATACATGTACACAGCCTTCTCAAGGCCCCCATGTACACTAAGGTCTACCTGCTCGTCGCCGACCAGGCCTAGCCTGCGAACCTCGATACAAGTCCGGTTGTGAAGCAAACTGACAGGAGTTTTGCGTATTCCGGAGTTAACTACCATCCCTTGCGAGGTGCTCCCTACATCTAATGGAGCACTCGAACCTACGCTAACCGCGAGCAGCCGGGCGGCGATTACGTTGATGACGTCACCGTCCGATTTTGCGCGTAGAGGGAGTAGCCAAGTATCGCGTCCATCTCCCTGACGATGTTTCCGACTATCAATCTGGCCGGCAGTACATCGTGGATCAAGGCAGCAGATTCGCCCGCGATCACGGCAGCGGTATCGTAGTCGTGATTCTCTCGAGCACTTGAATACCTCGCCCGCTCCTCATGTATTTGCTGAAACAGTTCGCGCTCACGCCCAACCCACTTTTCGGAGAACTCGTTTCGCAGCACCCGGCCCGTGTACGGCGCCGGCCAAACGTTATCGCGTGCTATATCAAACAGAATCCCACGGATGGTTTGCTCGCCGCCCGTACAGTCGACGATCCGTCGTTTGGCATCGTCGTGTCCAATCGCCTCCTCGCTTGCGTACATGCGGGTTCCCAACATGATGCCCGAGGCGCCAAGCGCAAGAGACGCTGCAAAACCCCTGCCGTCGGCGATGCCGCCGGCCGCAACCACCGGCACCATCTCACCCACTGCGTCGACGACAGCTGGAACAAGTGAGATCGTGCCGCAGGCAACGCCATGACCGCCGCCTTCTGCACCTTGAGCGACGATAATATCCGCGCCCTGGCTAACCGCCTCACGTGCCATCGCAACAGTCTGAACCTGGCAGATCGCGAGAATTCCTGCCTTCTTCGTTCGCTCGATATGTTTGCTCGCGTCACCGAACGAAAACATGATTGCGGCGGGTGAATGTTCAATGCAGACATCGATAAGGTGCGGTTGCCTGGATAGACTCCATGTAATGAACCCCACCCCGATCCGGGCCCCACGTGCTGCGGCAAACTCCTCCCGCAGCCACGTCTCGTCGCCGTACCCGCCACCTATTATTCCGAACCCGCCTGCGTCAGTGACCGCTGCGGCAAGCCTGCCGCCGGCCACCCGGTCCATCGGCGCAAGCAGTATCGGATGATCCACACCAAGTATCGATTTAAGTTGCTCGTATCGCTCAAACATCGTCGTCTCCTCGCTTTTTTCGTCAACGAATCTGTCTCGTCTGCAATCACAGGTGTAATACTGCTACTCAGATCGCAGCACAAGAAACGATTTGTTTTGATACCAGTAATCTCTTAGATAGATAGGGTGCAGTGAATGGTCGCAAACGCCCGCCGTTGGGGGTGAGACACGCTCGCCAGGCGTGTTTATCAGTTGTTGGTGCCTCCGGGCTCCGAGTACATCGCAGTCTGAAGAAATTGAAGCAGCTCTTTGTAAGCGCTGCTCTCATAGCTCGCTTGTGCAACCAGATACGTATCGATCGTGGCGAATTTCTGCGCGTAAATATCCATCGGAACACACTGCAAATCCAGAATGGACCTCGGGCAAAGTGCGAAACACGAACCCGCCGCAACGCTGGCCAGAATGGCGTGATACGAAACAAGCTCCGTGACTTTCCAGCCACCGCCCGTCTCCAGACCAGTGATACCCAACCATTGCTCGAGTACGTTCCGATAGGCACAACCATCGGAAAAAGCGGCCAGCGTTTTGATCCTGAGATCCGTAGGCCGGTTTACCGTTGGATGGTTGGGCGGCAACACAAGCAGTAGATCCTCCCGGTATGCGCGCGTTGCGCGTAGCCCGCGCGCAGCGAACTTTGGTCGCGGATCGCGCGTGCCCGGAAAACTACTATCCGCGACAAAAACGCAGTCGAGATGCCCTCTCTCCACATCATCGACCAGTGAACGTGACGTACCGATCGAAATCTCCAGCTCGACCTGCGGCCACCTGCTGTGGTACTTCGAGAGCAGTGCCGGAAGGCGCGCCGCTGCCGTGCTTTCCATAGCGCCGATGCTCAATCGTCCGGGCTGCTGCTCCGGACTCATCGCAAGCCTTGCTTCTTCTGCGAGGTACAAGAGCCGTTGCGCATAGCCCAGCATTGTTCGGCCACTCGGCGTCAAGCTCATCCGTTTTCCACTTCTGGAAAAAAGCTGGACCTGCAACTCCTCTTCCAGTTGTTGCACGCGCATCGTTACATTGGACTGAACACGGGCCAGATGACGAGCCGCCCGGGTCACACTCTGTTCGGTGGCGACAGCACAAAATATTTCTAACGATGAGAAATTCATATCGCCCCCAATCTGATTCTCGCTCTGGAATACAACCTATACGAGTGTTCAGTTCGGCTGGACGTACCGTCAACCGGTGGGCGGGAAAAACTCTCTTTCCATCGTGGCGTAAATCTATGTCAAGGTACCGGGTTCAAAGTGCCGATTGCAGACCGGGCGTTTAACTCATTGCCAGGCCACGACTTCACACAAAGAAAAACGCCGCACCGTGCTGCGTGCGGCGTCCAATCACATGCCATGCCAGTTAGTCTACTTCGCCGTAGGCATTGCAAATTCGGCACCCTTTTCCGTGCTTTCCGGCCAACGTTGCATGATCGACTTCTGCTTTGTATAGAAGCGAACACCTTCTTCGCCGTATGCGTGCGTATCGCCGAACAGGCTGCGCTTCCAGCCACCGAAACCATGCCAGGCCATCGGAACCGGAATGGGCACGTTAATTCCGACCATCCCTACTTCGATGCGCCGACCGAATTCGCGAGCGATGTGCCCGTCCCGCGTGTAGCACGCCACACCATTGCCAAACTCATGAGCATTGATCAGATCGACCGCTTCCGAGAAGTCCTTCACACGGACGCAGGCAAGCACGGGTCCAAAGATTTCTTCCTTGTAAATCCGCATCTCCGGCGTGACGTTGTCGAACAGCGTGCCGCCCGTGAAGAAACCGCCCTCGAAGCCGTCTACCTTAAGGCCGCGACCGTCAACAACCAGCTTTGCACCTTCGTCGACGCCAATCGCGATGTACCCTTCGATGCGTTCGAGCGCCTGTTGCGTAACGATTGGCCCCATTTCCGCATCGGGCTCCATGCCGTTCTTCACAATGAGACTGCGCGCACGCTCGGCAAGCTTCGGAATGATTTTGTCAGCAACATCGCCTACGAGAACAGCAACCGAAATAGCCATGCAACGCTCGCCGGCAGAACCGTACCCAGCACCAACCAGTGCGTCGACAGCTTGATCGATGTCGGCATCGGGCATCACTACCATATGGTTTTTGGCGCCGCCCAGCGCCTGCACGCGCTTACCGTTCCTCGCGCCCGTTTCGTAGATGTAATTGGCGATCGGCGTCGATCCAACAAAACTCACCGCCTTCACATCCGAGTGTGCCAGCAACGCATCCACAACGACTTTGTCACCCTGAACCACGTTGAAAATGCCATCGGGCAGGCCTGCCTCTTTCATCAGTCTTGCCATGAACAACGACGCCGACGGGTCCCTCTCGCTTGGCTTCAGAATGAATGCGTTGCCGGCCGCAATTGCAACAGGAAACATCCAGCAGGGCACCATGCACGGGAAGTTGAACGGCGTAATGCCTGCGACAACGCCTAGCGCCTGACGTACTGTCCAGTTGTCCATGCCGGTTGAAACCTGCTCCGTGTAGTCCCCCTTAAGCAGTTGCGGAATGCCACACGCGAATTCGATGACATCGATACCGCGCGCCACCTCGCCTTGAGCATCAGAGAAGACTTTTCCGTGTTCCGCTGTGATGATTGCAGCCAGCTCATCACGATGCCTGTTCATCAACTCAAGAAACCGCAGCATGACGCGAGCCCGGCGAATCGGCGGCGTATTGCTCCACTTCGGAAATGCAGCCTTGGCGCTTGCCACAGCGGCGTCAACATCTGCGACGTCGCCCAGCACAAGTTTGCGTGGCCGTTCGCCCGTGGCAGGATTGAAAATCGCCTGGGTACGCACGCCTGATCCACGTACTCGCTCGCCATGAATAAAGTGGGTGACGTCGGCTGTGTCATTGAACGCTTGCATCTCGATTCCTTGGTTGATGGGTGGTGAATGAAGTTTAGGAGTCTCCATTGCCCATGCAAAGACGCTAAGATTGAAATGATTGTTTTCAATGGTGAACAAAAAGCACATGAACACGCAAAAGGTTGAAAGCCTTTGGACGCATTTGCACTGGTTGACGGTTCTTGCCGAACAAGGCACGTACACCGCGGCGGCTGCTCGCCTTGGTGTGAGCAAAGCCGCAATGAGCCAGCGCATCGCGGAACTGGAGCGAGCCGCAGGCGTCGCACTGGTGCAACGTACCACCCGCAGCGTACGACTCACCGAGGCCGGGCAGCGGCTCGTCGACAACACGCGTCTGGAGTACGAGCATATTGCAACGAGCTTTGCGACGGTACGGGAGATGGCGGGCGTTGCACGCGGGTTGATCCGGGTAACGGCGCCGGTGGCGTTCACGCGGCAGCAGTTGGTACCGAGAATGTCTGCGTTTCTACGGGCAAATCCCGAAGTACGCGTACAACTTGAAGCGTCTGACCGTCTGAGTTCGATCACCACCGAGGGCTTCGATCTCGCCATCAGACACAGCGCCCAGGTTCCAGAGACTCATGTCGCATGGAAGCTGTGCGAGACGCAATCCGTGATCGTCGCGACAGCCGCTTACCTGAAGCGTCGAGGCCTGCCTGAATCACCCGCGGATCTTTCCGCTCACGATTGCCTGTTTTACCCTCGTGCGTTAGGGTCTGGAATCTGGTCGTTCGAACGCAGAACGGCGCGACGCACGCACTCCGCTCCTCTGATGATCACGGTAAACGGCCCTCTTTCCGCTAACAATAGCGAAGCATTGAGAGACGCCGCCCTTGACGATCTGGGCATCGCGTTACTGCCCGATTTCACGGCACAGGCCGCGATTCAATCAGGGAAATTTGTTGTTCTCCTGCCCGATTGGCGACCGATAGGCACCTTTGCCGAGCAACTCTATGTGGTTCGGCCCTACACCCCGCACGTACCACGCGCTGTCGAACTGTTTGTCACCTATCTTAGGGAAACTTTCGCGGCAGGATTTCCGCCATAACATCCCGATACGCTTTCACGAGAACCCCGTAGATTTCGAAACGGATTCCCATGCGTCAATTTCACGGCTCAATGCGGATATTTTGTCCCGGACCACGCGTAACGCGTCATCGCCCAGCACGAGGTGGACCGGCGGGACATCCTCGTCGATCAGGTCCAGCAGGACCTTCGCCGCTTTAGCAGGGTCCCCCGGTTGCTTCCCGTCTTTCGCCAAACGGGCACGGCGGATCGGCGCAAACACCGTATCGTAGTCGTCGATGCTGTGCTCCGTACGCACCATCGATCTCCCAGCCCAATCTGTTCGAAACGCGCCCGGCGCGACAGCCGTCACCTTGATACCGAAGCTGCGCACTTCCTGCTCCAGGGCTTCCGATATCCCTTCAAGCGCAAATTTGCTACCGCAGTAGTATGAGATGCCGGGAAATGTAACGAGCCCCGCCATCGACGTGATATTGATGATGTGACCGGTACGTCGTATGCGCATTGACGGGAGCACGGCCTTGATCATCGCCACGGCGCCGAACACGTTCACATCGAACTGTCGACGCAGTTCCTCGAGCGGTGATTCCTCGAGAATGCCTTCATGACCATATCCCGCGCTATTCACGAGAACGTCGATCGGGCCGAAGCGCTGGGCGACTTCATTGATCGCGGCATCGATGGAATCGAAATCAGACACGTCGAGGAGTACGCCGTGCGCATGGTTCGCGTGCAATCCCTCAAATTCAACTTTCGCGGGATGGTTTCTTACCGTACCGATCACAATGTTGCCGGCGGCCAATGCGGCTTTCGCCAAAGCGCGGCCAAACCCGGAGCTCGCACCGGTAATCAAAAAAATCCGCTGGGCGGTTTTGCTCACGATTGAAACCTCGCTTTGGGTAAACTTCGAATTGCCAGAACCACTTCCTCAGCGCCTCAGATCAACTCAAGCAGGCTGAATTCGCGGATCGAAGTCGAACTCAAGTCTGATGCCGCCCGGTTCGTACACCATCGTGTGACGCTTGGGTCCTTCGCCCAGGTTCTCCGGTGCGAACTCAACCACTACACCTGGCCATGCGGAAACCTGCGCGAAAATGGCGTCGAGCGCCTCCTGACTGCCAACCCGCAGCGCGAGGTGATGTAGACCGACATTCGCCTTGCGGTCAAACTCCACACGATTCGCCAGATCCTTGACCTCCCAGAGTGTCAGCATGACGTGCCCGTCGGACACAAAAGCGGCCGGATAGGCTGGTCTTTCACCAACCTGCGTCCAGCCCAGGGCGTTGACGAAAAAGTCCCGAGTGACGTTCAAATTCCGGACCGTCAAGCCGACGTGGTCGATGCCAAGTGTTAGAGGTGCAGCAGCCATCGCAATCTCTCCTTTCAAACTCAGACAATATTAGCCAGCGCCGAAATGGCCTCGCATGTACGTACTATGCAGGGGAAGCAGGAAGTGCGTCTGCGAAAATCGCAAGTCGCCCCTTACGCCGCCGCCATCAAAGGCCCGAGCGCCGAGCGCGACACCTCGACGAAAGCACGCATGGCACTCGAAATGTAGGCGTCATGCCGTCGGATGAAAAGCGTCTCGACACAAGCTTTCTCGCGCGAGATCTCATGGATCGCAACGATATCCTGCTGCGCTGCCGCCGCGACCACGCCCCGCGGCAGCAACGTGATTCCGATACCGGCCGCCACACACGCGATGATTGCGTCCAGCGAGCCGAACTCGAGCGCCGTCACGAGAATTCCCCTCTCCAGAAGCAGCGCATCCAGCTGATGCCGATACGAGCAGCCCACGCGAAACACAATCGTCTTCAGGTGCGGGATCGACGTCAAAGACTCCAGTGAGAATATGCTGCGAGGCGTCACCAGCACCAGCTCTTCACGGAAAATGGTCTCGCTATGAAGCTCCGGGTGGTCGAGCGGACCTGCTATGAACGCCCCATCCAGACGGCATTCCGCGACATCCACCGCGAGGCTGCGGCTGGTTCCAGTTGTCAGCGACAGTCTGACCTGCGGATACATCCGCGCGAAGTTGCTTACTATCGGCGAGAGCCGCAGAGCCGCTGCGGTTTCCATGGTTCCCAGCACCAGGGAACCGCGCGGCGGACCGTCGTCCATGGCCGCCACGCGGGCGTCGGCAACGAGCTTGGCAATTCGCGCCGCGTAGGGAAGCATGCGCTGACCCGCCGGCGTCATACTCACACCGCGGACATGCCGCTGAAAGAGCGCTACACCCACTTCTCTTTCCAGTGAACGGATCCTGGCCGTTACGTTGGACTGAACAGTATGCAACTCGACGGCCGCCCTGTTCATGCTCCCGTGGCGAGCAACCGCTTCAAATGCCTTGAGATCGGCAACATCCATAACACTGTCCTGTCAAAAAGGCGCCTGTTTCAGCGTTAGCCGAATCGCGAATGCTTGCCCTCCAGATGCCGCACGATGGCGTTTCGGTCGCGATCGGAATGCCTCGTATTCTGGACGAGCTTCGACGCGAAATTATTGCAGTCGGTGGCAATTCAATTGTTCCTGGGCGTCACATATGCGTCAGCGCAGTGCGGACTCAAACGTGGTGCGATAGGCAAACAGCGAAGGCGTCCCCCCACTCATGAGAAACAGAACTTTTTGTCCCGCACCGAATATTCCGTTCTCGACGCTCTGGATCAGACCCGCGAACGCTTTGCCGCTATATACCGGGTCTAGTAGAAGACCTTCCTGACTGGCCAAAAGCGTAACTGCCCGGCGCATTGAACTGGTAGGTAACCCGTAGCCGTTCCCGAGCTGATCACCATGGAGAACAATGTCGTCGCTGGAAACCGTGAAGCCTGAATCGATCAGGTCAAGCGTTTGCTGCGCTTTTTCAAAAGTCGTGGCATAAGCTTTTTCGAGCGGCGCAAGAACCGTATACCCCACCACTTTCGTTGGCGACACACCAGCAGCGATAGCACCGGCCACAAGCCCCGCTTGCATGCCGCCGCTGCCGTTCGCAACAACAATATGGTCGAAGAGAATGCCGCTTTTCGTGGACTGGTCAAGAATCTCAAGTGCACAGGAAACATAGCCCAAACAGCCTACCGGGCTCGATCCACCGAGCGGACACACATAAACTTTTCGTCCCTCGCCGCGCAACGTTGCGGCTCGCTCTTCCGCAACCTGCAGTGCGCCAACGTTTCCTGGAATGTCGTGAATGAGTGCGCCAAAGAGACGATCCAGCACCACATTGCCATTTTCGACGTAGTCGTCGTCTTCGATCGGAACCAGCCTTGAGAGCACCAGTTCACATTTCATTCCTACGCGCGCGGCCGCCGCTGCTGTCAACCGAGCATGGTTTGACTGCCGGCCGCCGACCGTGATGATCGTGTCCGCGCCGGCCGCCTGCGCCTCACCGATCAGAAATTCGAGCTTGCGCAGCTTGTTGCCTCCGCCCCCAAGGCCGTCAACGTCCTCCCGTTTGACATAGATTTCAGCGCCGCCCAAGTGCTGGCTCAATCTTGGGAGCGCCACAATCGGTGAAGGTCCGTCGCGCAATTGCGCTTTGGGATACCGGGAAAGGTCGGGCACTCGTAATGTCATTTAGTCGCTCCACAAGTTGGCTGATCGTTCAGCCCGGATTGGAATTGTCGAAGTTGCCTCGCCTGCAATAGATTGCCGATCCATTGCTTGCGATTGCTATTCGGCCGCCAATAGCGTATGGACTTCCGACACTACAGCAGCCCCCTCCCCGACGGCGGATGCGACGCGCTTGATCGACGTCGAGCGCACGTCGCCGATTGCAAAAACGCCTGGAACACTTGTCTGGAAGGCGAAGCGGGCGAGCGCCGACTCCGTCGAACCCGTGCGGCCGGTTATGACGAAACCTTTGTCATCAACTTCCACGCCGCAGCCACGTAGCCAGCCGGTGGCTGGATCAGCACCGGTAAAAAGGAAGAGGTGGCGAGTCGGGATTCGCGTGCAACTGCCAGTCGAGCAGAAATGAACCTCCGTCAGGCCGTCCTCGTCAGACACTATAGACTCGATGACGGCATTATTATGAATCGTCACGTTGGCGATCGAGCTTACGCGATCGATCAAATACCTCGACATGGTGTCGCGCAAGCTCTCGCGTCGAATGAGCACATGTACATGTGCTGCATAGCTCGCCAGGAAGACGATTGCCTGTCCAGCGGAATTTCCCCCTCCCACAAGCACGATTTCCGAGCCTTGACAGAGGCGCCCCTCGATCGACGACGCCCAAAAGTTGACACCATGAATCCCATGCTCATCTAAACCCTTAATCTGCGGGCGGCGATAGGCGGCACCGGATGCTATAACGACCGTCTTCGCTCGCGCGCACCGCCCATCGCGGAGTTCGACCTTCAAGGGCGATTCCGTGCAGTGCAGTTTTGCCACTTCGGTAGGTATGACGATTTCCGCTCCGAATTTAACCGCCTGCTCAAATGCGCGGCTCACGAGAACGTGACCGGAAATGCCGGTTGGAAACCCAAAATAATTTTCGATCCTGGCGCTTGCACCGGCCTGTCCGCCAAACCCCTTTGAATCGAAAACCAGCACGGATAGCCCCTCTGACGCTGCGTACACGGCTGCTGCAAGTCCGGCTGGACCGGCGCCAACAATAACGACATCGTACGTGTCAGCTTCATCGAAGCCGCACAGGAGACCAAGCTTCGACGCGAGGAGTGTTTCGTCAGGATTGTGCAGGATAGCGCCATCAACCAGCACGGCCAGTGGCATCTTTCCTTCTACGTACGGTGTTTTCGAAAGGAAATCGCGAGCCTCGTCGTCCGTGACCGGATCAAGAATCCGATGCGGGTGATTGGTGCGTCGTAGCATATCCGCGAGGACGATGAGTCTCGGATCGGTTGAAGACCCGATCAGAATCGGACCACTGCCGTCCTGAATCAGTCCGACGCGTCGGAGAATGAACGCGCGCATGATCTCCGAGCCAAGCTGAGCTTCCGCAATCAGAAGCGACCGGAGTTGCTCAGGCGAGATGAGGAACGCGTCGACGTCAGTGATGGCAATCGCATCGACGAGGTAGGGTTTGCCGCTGAGGGTTGCCGTCTCCCCGAGAAAGTGTCCCTCACTGACCTCCTGAAAAAGGTGAGACTGGCCGAACCCGTTTCGTACGATCAGATGGACCGTCCCACGCGTCAGGATTCTCATGCCTTCGCTCTGCTCTCCAGCGCGAAACATAACGTCGCCGGCCTTCCAATGTTCCGTCGTCCCGAAGCGAGCCGCCTTGGCAATCCGCGCTTCCGTCAAACGGGGGTACATCTGATACCGGCGTCGTTCAATCTGGGTACGTTGTGCTGCCTCGACGGTTTTGTAGTCTTCAGGCGTGACACGGCCCCCAGATACACCGTCTTTCAATGTCATGGGAGTGTCCTTACCATCAGTTGACGGCTCGCGATGAGACAACGGACCATTTTCGCCATCGTTCAAATTTGAGTTCACGGTCGCAGTCGCATTTGAAAGCAGGCTGCGCGATGATCTCAGGCCGCTGTTAGCGTGCGCTCAGCGCTGCGGCCCAAGGGTTGTGAAATCGTCGCGATCTCATTGGGGATATCTCGGGGCCCCGAGCGAAAAAACTCGGTGCAGAAGTCGACGAAATTCCTGAGTCTTGCAGGAAGCAGTTCGCGGTGTGAGTAGAACAGGCATATCTCGACACCGCTTTCTGAGGTGGAACACTGCGGCAAGATGTGCGTGAGATGCCCGGTGGCAATGTCTTCCCGAACCATCGCTTCAGGTAAGCTCGCGATGCCGGTACCTGTAAGCGCTGCCGCTCGAAGCAGCACTTCGTTACCGTCCATGGACGACATTGGGAGCACACTCACGCTTTTCCCGTTTTCCAGCAGATCGATGAAATTCGTGCCCTTCTGCCTCGAGGCGGGGTCCACCAGAAGGAAATGCGCGGCCAAATGCGAAGCTGTCTCGGGTGTACCGCATTGTTCAAGGTAACCCGGTGCGGCAACGAAAATGTGCGATGACGTGGATAACGTACGGCGAATGACCGCAGACTGCTCGACAAGATGAGGTGGAAGAATCGCCACGTCGAAATGGCCGTCATACAGATTCACAGCTCCCTCCTGAACGGAGATCATGAGGTTCACGTTCGGAGCGATAGCGTGATAGTTCGACACAAGTCGAGAGAGCGTCTTGCTCACCAGCATCGGGTGCACGACGAGTCGCAATCTTCCGCTGTCGATTTCACGCTCCTGCGCAATGCGGCGATTTGCTTCGTCAAGTTCTTCGAGGAGACGGCAGCAACTCAGATAGTACGACTGCGCCGCGTCTGTCACCGAAACAGTTCGAGTTGTTCTATACAGAACCCGCGTCTGGATACTCGCTTCGAGTCTTGTGATGGCTTTGGAGATCGAGCCGGTGGTCACGCCCAACGACGCGGCAGCCTTGCTAAAGCTTCGATGCTGTACGACTGCAACGAAAGTCCGCAACATGTATAGCTGGTCCATCTCCTACCTCGCTGATAGATTCACAAAGCGAACATCCCCCGTGACCGGGACTGTCGCGGATGCAAAAATCCGGCGGCTGCCATCATCGCTGATGGTCCCATCGAAAGTCCGACGGACCCAATGGCGGCGTTCGTACGTTCGGGTTGTTGACGTATCACGTAGGAGAACAGCTTAGCAATGTTTCCGGAACGCATAGGCGGTTTGTCGCGATAGGGGTATCGCAAAAGTAGATAGCCACGAGACGTCGCCCAACGTCATGCCGCGCGTTGCATGTCAGTGAACGCGTGACTGTGCTGATAGAGGCCAGAAACAACATCGGCCTGGGTCATCATTCCGACGAGCCGGCCATGAGAGTCGACAACGGGTATGTGGTGATGTCCGTGCTTCGCGAACATCGGCACAACCGTTATCAATAATGTTCCAGCTTCGACAGTCTCCGGCGGTGTTGTCATTAAACTATCGACTAGCGTCTCCTGATTGCGAACAGTCCCGCGCTCGAGACACCGATCGCAGGCCTCAGCAATGCTGGCGGTTTCTTCACGTCCACGAACATCCGCCCGCGTGACAATGCCAATGACCCGGTCCGATTCGTCGGTTACCGGAAGCGCTTTAATGCTATGTCTAAGTAAAATGTCATGTGCTGCTTTGACCGAGGTCCTGGTTGGTATGTAGATGGCCGGGCGCGACATGACGTCACCACATGTCAGTTCGCTGAAGCTGCGCGCGTAAGCCAGCATCTGTACTTCCTGCAGTAGCGAGGCAAGATCGTCGGTGCCGATATCGAGGAGTTCCCCGTGTCGGCGTAAGGCGGACTCCAGTTCAACGCGGGAGATCTCTCGGCGCGACTCGCCGGGGTCGTTTGTGGCACTGCTGTCGTGCCGGGTATGGGGATAACGGTGTCCGGTGAGCGCGTGATAGACAATCGCACACGCTAGCATGATCAAAGATTGCACAGCGATCGGCGCAAACACGAAGCCATATCCGAGAGCGTGAACGTTAGCTCCTCCCAACACGGCCGTGAGCGCGACGGCGCCAGAAGGAGGATGCACACATCTGAACGCGAACATCGCGCATAGCGCAAACGCGATTGCAGCAGCTGCCGCGAGGACGGGGTCAGAGATAAATTGCGAGCAGGTCACGCCAATCGTGGCGGAAATCAGATTCCCGCCAACGAACGACCACGGCTGAGCGATTGGACTTGCCGGCACGGCGAAGAGCAAGACTGCCGACGCACCCATAGGGGCGACCAGGAATGGCACCAATGCACCGCTCTGATTGAAGCTGCGCATGGTGATGCCGGTGATCGTAATGCCGATCAGCGCTCCCACGCACGAACGAATACGCTCGGACCAGCTTACCGAAATGGGCGACGGAATGAAGCGGCTAAGCCAGTCGATCATGGGCCTTCCACGGGCCCTCAGCCCGGTTTGCTTCCCCGCTGCCTGCGATACTCGTCTACCGGCAGCCCACCCCAGCCCCAGTTCTCCGTTTCCACTTCCTCGATGACAACAAACGTCGCGTCGAGAGGTTTGTTTAGTACGTCGAGCAGCAGGTGACTGACACCGTTGATCAAGCGGGCCTTTTCTTCCGCCGTGACCGAAGTTGTGCCGGGCGTGGTCCCCTCGCGGGTGATCTGAATCGTAACAATAGGCATGTCTTTCCGCCTTACGGTGATTGACGCAAAGGAGCACCGGCCAGCGGCGCTGATATATGGTGAATCCTAGGTTCTCTGCCATCGCGTTTGAATACCCGCCGAGGACAAACACTCTTGCTCGGTTAGAACAAGTCAGGCGTGTCTGTCCGTAGAGACGGGATGCATCCAGATAAACATCATTGAGCGTGATGGGTCCAATTCCGGATCTCTTCTTCCCACCTGGAAAAACTGATATTCCGGCGATGAGTTGCTTGCGACGCACATGTCGCATATTCTTGCTCGCGAAATGCGATCGTTCCAGTTCCAGGCAGTGGACTTTTAGTCACCGAAATCAACAGGAAAGCCCGTATGTCTATCGAGAAAATGCCCGCGCTTGTCGAAGCCGTCGATCTTTACTTCCAGGCGCTGCACGAGTGCGATCTGGAAAAATTTGATCGGGTCTTCCACACAAGTTGCAGTCTGTTTGACACAGACGATGGAAAACTGACCGTCGCCCCGATTGCCGACTACCGCCGCGTGATCGCCGAACGTGTGTCGCCAATGAGCAAGGGTCAACCGCGTGACGACACCTTGATCTCCGCAGACTTTCTGTCAGCCGATACTTCGGTCACCAAGGTTCGCCTGCGCATTCACGACAAGGTTTTTATCGATCACTTGAACTGGGCGTATGTCGACGGCTCCTTCATGATTGTGGCCAAGCTGTGGCACGACATTTCGGTAGCGTGATGCACCACGTCGACAGGATGCAGACAATGCATCGGGTGCTCGCGTTTATTCTCTTTGCGGCATGAAGGGAGTCTCCTCCTAACCCTGCCCTTCTGTTGTCGCGGCGCACGCTCTCGGACGTGCGCCTTTTTTCGGCTATTCGACTGTCACCGAAGTTGCCAGTCCGCGATGGAGGAAATACGATCTACCTCCCGTCAAATTCACGAAGCCCGCGCCGCCGCGATTGCGTCGTCCAGCATCGGAGTTCCAATCAGCGCACCGTGAATTCCGATAACACTGGCAATTTCGACAGTCTCGATGATTTCTTCGGCAGTTGCCCCATGGCGAATTGCGTTGCGCATATGGATCTTGATGCCCGGCTTGTAAAGATGCGTGGCGGCGATATCGAGCGCACACAGCACCAGCTCCTTGACCTTCGGCGCGAGCACACCGGTCTGCCACGGAACCGAAGAGAACTCGAGATACGCTTCAAAGAAATCCGGATCGAGTTCCAGCGCATCGTCCCATATGGGATCCCAATACCCTTGTACTTCGGTGAAATGCCGCTTCAACGCTTGAAGACGACTATTGTCAGACCCCGCCGGCTTTCGCAGACCTTCTTCCTGAAGCACCTCGGCGAGAATGGGCATCGCCACGTTCGAAGCGTGAATACCGACCGTACTGGTCAACTCGAGCACCTCCATCAGTTCTTCACGTGTAGCGCCAAAATCCAGCGCCGCTTTCAGATGCATCTGGATGCCGGGAGCGAAGAGGTGCGTCGAGGATGCATTGACGGCAATGTAGATGAACTCCTTGACCTTGTCCTCAAGACGGTTGTGCGACAGCGGTACGGCTGAGAGCTTCAGGTAAGCGTGAAGGAAATCGCAGTCGTTGCGAAGAATACTTTCCCACTGCGGTGCCCAGGTATTGCGCACACGAATGAACTCATCCTTGATCGATTGTTGTCTGGTGGTAAGCGTCATCACTTCTCCGTTAGGGATAGGCATACATAGTCTGACTAACCGCTAAGGCAATCCGCGTTTGCCCAATACTTCAGCGAAGACCCATCACATCGTCCATGCGTTCAGGAGCATGATCAACGTCCCACCCTCGCACCGTTTTGCACGCTTAACAAGCGAAGAGAAAATATACGGCTATCTGTTTGGCAGATAACAACCACCGTGAGAAACCATGCAGCGTCAATTTGATGACCTCCTTGTAGGCAGTATCGAACTGTTCTGTCTGGCAGCTGAATTGGGTAGTTTTACTGTCGCTGCGAACGCCGCAAGCGTTACACCTGCAGCCGTCAGCCGTGCGGTGGCGCGTCTCGAGAAACGACTCGGTGCACGCCTGTTTGTCCGAACCACGCGGCAGATCCGGCTCACCGACGTGGGGAGCCGGTACTTCGAGCAGTGTCGGCTGGCGCTAAGTCATCTCGTGGATGCAGAACGAGAAGCTACCGGGCAACAGACAACGCCGGCGGGTGTGCTGCGAATCAGCATGCCAACGCCGTACGGTCACTATCGCGTCCTTCCCCTTTTGGCAGACTTCCATGAGCGCTACCCGGAGGTCACCGTCGAAACGCATCTGAGCAACCGTAACATCGACTTTGCGGACGAACCATTCGATCTGGCAATCCGGGGTCGTACTCCACGGGACTCGAGTCTGATTGCCCGAAAACTCGAAGACGCGGAAACGGTAGTCGTGGCATCACCGACTTATCTGCGAAAAGCGGCCAAACTGGAAACGCCGGACGATTTAATCAATCACAACTGCATTCAGTTCGAGTTACCGAGCACCGGCCGCAACCTGCCCTGGGTATTCAATCGAGATGGCGAACTCGACGAGATCACTACGCACGGCCGTCATGGATCATCGGGCGATGCGCTTGCCGGCGTCACCCTGGCGCGCCATGGAGCAGGCGTGTTTCATACCTATCGGTTCATCGTAGAGAAAGACATAGCTGACGGAACGCTCAAGGAAATGCTCAAGCCGTATGGCGGATGTTCGCGACCGTTCATCCTGCTATATCCGCACGGCCGCCATCTGTCGTCACGTGTGCGCTGTTTCGTGGACTTCCTGATGGAGAAACTAGGCGCATAGTGGCACTTGCGCCCATCCCACGTTACTAACGAAAAACCATGACCTATCGATGGCGGAATACAGGAGCGCGCTTGGCAAGGAATGCGTACATGCCTTCCTTTTGACCTTCGGTCGCAAACGCGGCGTGGAAGAGCCGGCGCTCATGCAGAACACCCTCTTTCAACGGCGTCTCGAATGCCCGATTGACGGCCTCCTTTGCAAGCCGTACGGCAGGCAGGTTGTAACCGGCGATGGTGTGCGCTGTCTCGAGCGCCGTTTGCAGCAAGTCGGTCGAGGGAACCACGCGCGCAACGAGACCGGCTGCAAGTGCTTCATCGGCGCGCAAGTTCCGGCCCGTGAGGATCAGGTCCATTGCAAGCGACTTTCCGACCGCACGCGTCAAGCGCTGCGAACCGCCAATACCTGGCGGAATTCCGAGCTTGATTTCCGGCTGGCCGAATTGAGCATCATGGGCCGCAATAATGAAATCGCACGCCATCGCCAGTTCGCATCCGCCGCCGAGGGCATAGCCACCCACAGCCGCGATGATGGGCTTCGAAATCGTCGCAATGCGGTCCCACTCGGCGAAAAGATCTTTCGCGTGCCAGTCGGCGAAGGACTTGTCGACCATTTCCTCGATGTCCGCCCCTGCCGCAAATGCGCGCCCATTGCCGGTGATCACGATGGCGCCAATTCCGTCGTCCTGGTCAAAAGCTGTAAGCGCTGCGAGCACTTCGCGTGACATCTGAACGTTGAGCGCGTTCAGGTTCTTCGGGCGATAGAGCGTGATCAGACCGACGCGCTCCCTTCGGTCGATCTTGATGGTTTCGTACGCACCGTTTTCCGACGTGGCCCCTGCGGTATCGGCATTCGCGTCGATCACTTGCACGCTGGTTTGTTTAGCGGATGCGCCACGCACTGCTGAAACATCGTTCGACATATATTCACCTGTCAGTTCAAATGTGAGGCGTTATGCGGGAAGGCTTATCGAGCGCTTCAAAGGATCGTTGTCTGATTCAGCATCCGCTTGCGACGCATAGGCGCCTGATGAAGCCATCAACTCAGCCAGAATTGCTTCGCGATGCTCGTCCACCGCCGGCGCTTTTCTGACTACCGTGACATCCTCGTCTGGCGAGGTACTCATCTTGACCGGATTGCCGGCTGTTTTTACTTTCCGCTCGGACTTGCCCTGGACATGAATGAACATGTTGCGCGCGTGCAGTTGCGGATGATCGATGACCTTGTCGATCGTGTTGATCGGTGCACAGGGCACGCCAGCCTCGTTCAACTTATAGAGCCAGACGCTGACCGGCGCGGAGCGGGTCACCCGCTCAACGGTCTCGATCATGGCGGGCCGGTTTTGCACGCGGAGATCATTGGTCAGGAACAGCGGGTCGAGCGCCACTTCCGGCACGCCCAAGGCATCGGCCATCAACAGGAAAAGCTGATCGTTGCCCGCGGCGATAATGAATCGGCCATCCTGCGCAGCAAAGCTTTCGAACGGCGCGAGCGAGGGATGGGCGTCGCCAGTCCTCGTGGGCACCTTTGCTTCGACGTCAAATCTCGCAAACGCCGTTTCCATCAACGCCGCCTGGCAATCGAGCATCGCAATGTCCACATGCGTGCCTTGTGCATCTTTAGAGCGCTTGTATAGCCCCGCCAGGATCCCTATCACGGCAAATAGCGCGGCACCGAGATCTCCGAACGCCGTACCCACACGTGCCGGTTGATTGTCGGGCCAGCCCGTCAGACTCATAACGCCGCCCATGGCCTGCACGACGGTGTCATAGCCGGGTAAATCCTTGAACGGACCGGTGTGGCCAAAGCCCGAAATCGAAGCATAGACAATGTGCGGATGCGTCCTTGCCAATTGCTCGGGGCCGTAGCCGAGCCGCTCCATCACGCCGGGCCGGAAGTTCTCGACCACCACGTCCGCCTTATCCAGCAGACGGTCGAGAAGTTCGCGGTCACGTGGAGACTTGAAGTCGAGCGCAATGCTTTCTTTTCCGCGGTTGAAGCACATGAAGTACGCCGATTCGTTCTCGACGAACGGACCAAAGGCACGCGTATCGTCTCCGGTGCCCACACGTTCTATCTTGATGACGCGTGCTCCGAGGTCAGCCAGCGTCATCGCGCAATACGGCCCGGACAGCACACGCGAAAAATCGACAACCGTTATTCCTTCAAGGGGCAAGCGCTTCTTCACCCCGGGTTTGTTCTCAGCCATAGCCAGTTCCTGGTTGAATAAGGTCAAACGCCTTCCTGAATCCAGTGCGAAGCTTTCTCGGCGATCATCATCGTCGGGCAGCTCGTATTGCCGCTGGTGATCGTGGGCATCACACTCGCGTCCACCACACGAAGTCCTGCAACGCCGCGCACGCGCAGATGGCTGTCGACAACGACATTCGGATCCGCTAACGTGCCCATCCGAACCGTACCGACGGGATGGAAGATCGTGGTGGCGATGTCCCCGGCCAGCTTCATGAGTTCGGCGTCGGACTCGTATTGCGCGCCCGGCTTGTACTCTTGCGGGCGGTATTTCGCGAGCGCCGCCTGGCTCGCAATGCGTCGCGTCAGGCGAAGGCCATCTACAGCGACTTTCCGATCGTCTTCCGTACTGAGGTAGTTCGGCGCAATGGCCGGCGCATCCTCAAAGTTGCCGCTCTTGATGTGCACCGTGCCCCGGCTCGTCGGGTTCACGTTGGCAACACTTGCGGTGAACGCCGGAAACGTGTGCAGCGGCTGCCCGAAAGCGTCGAGACTCAGTGGCTGCACGTGATACTCGATGTTTGCGTGCTTCCTTGACGGATCGCTTCTGGCAAAGGCCCCGAGCTGGGAGGGCGCCATACTCATCGGGCCGGATCGGTGCAGCGCATATTCAAGGCCGATCTTCGCCTTGCCGATCATGTTCGAGGCAAGAACGTTCAACGTATCGCAGTTTTCAACCTTGTAGACCGCGCGAATCTGCAGGTGATCCTGCAGATTTTCGCCGACGCCAGGTGTGTGTTGAACAATATCGATGCCGTGCTTTTTCAATAGAGATGCCGAACCAATCCCCGAGTGCTGCAGAATGTGCGGCGATCCGATCGCACCCGCGCTAAGCACGACTTCGCGGGCGGCATTCACCGACACAAGCTCGCCATTACGAACGATTTCCGCGCCGGTGCAACGCAGCGCACCGTTACTGTCGCGTTCGATGTTGAGCTTCTTCACGTGGGCGTTAGTCCACGTCGTGAGATTCGAGCGGTGTCTGATCGGACGCAGGAAGGCCTTTGACGTATTCCAGCGCCAACCGTTTTTCTGCGTGACATTAAAGTAGCTCACGCCGAAATTGTCGCCCTTGTTGAAATCGTCGATGATCGGAATGCCGGCCTGCTCCGCCGCTTCGGCAAACGCATCAAGAATTTCCCACCTGAGACGCTGCTTTTCGACACGCCACTCGCCGCCGCTTCCGTGAATCTTTGCAATCGCCTCGGCATTGGCGTTCAGCCGTTCGTGCTGGCTCGGATCGAGTTTGTAGAAGTCTTCGTGAGCCTTGAAGTCCTTCAATGAGTTGTTCCACGTCCATTCCGGATTGTCAGTCAGCTCGGCCCATTGGTCGTAGTCGCGCGCCTGGCCACGCATGTAGATCATTCCGTTGATACTGGAGCATCCGCCCAGCGTTTTGCCGCGCGGATAAAGGATCTGCCGGCCGTTGAGTCCTTTGTCCGGCTCGGTGCGGAATTGCCAGTCCGTGCGCGGATTGTCGATGCAATACAAATAGCCGACGGGGATATGAATCCACATGTAATCGTCACTACCGCCCGCCTCGACCAGAAGGACATTCCGGGTCTTGTCAGCACTCAGGCGATTCGCGAGCAGGCTGCCGGCAGAACCGGCGCCAATAACAACAAAGTCAAATGTCGTACTTTCCATTTGCATCCCATTTACCCTCGCGAGCGTTTTCATCGCTGCCGGCATAAATTAGACCGATCGTCTATTTAAATAGAAAAAAAAACGGCGCTAACCCAGCCCGGCGAAAAATCCGTCCGCGAAAATGTGCAACGCTTCAGGGCCGCCTTCGAGCTTTGCCCTCAACACTGCGCCTTCCCAGCCGATCCAGAAGAACGCCGCAAGTTTCGAACAATCGGCCCCTTCCGCAATCTCGCCGGCCGCCTGCGCTTCCTTCAGGCACCTTGCCGTCCGAGCTTCCCAGTCGGCGAAAACCTCGCGCAACCGTATGCAATGACTCTCCGGAAGTACCGCCATTTCCTGCCCGAGATTACCGACCAGACACCCACGCCGAAAGCTGTAGCGTTTCATCCCTGCTTCCGCATCCGCAACGAAATCGTGGAAGCGCTGCAACGGTGATTTCGATTTGTCCGTGAAAAACCAGTTTAGCTTTCTCGCGAAATACGCAGCGTAGCGGTCGATCAATTCGAGGCCGAATTCTTCCTTGCTTCCGAAGTAGTGATAGAACGAGCCCTTTGGCACATTCACGCTGCGCAAGATCTCGTCGATACCCGTGGCGGAAAAACCTTTTTCCGTGAGCGCAGCAACGCCCGCGCGCACGAGAATCTCCCGGGTCTCGCTGTGGCCCGCAAGGTTCTTCGGTGGGCGCCCTCTACGGCGCGGAGCTGTATGCATGTCCATACAGCCGATATTAGACCGTCCGTCTACAAAATTCAACGTGAAGCGCCGCGTTGTTACAGATTGGCGCAACTCGCAGCGGGACAGGCCCTGCAGGTCGCCAGGCGCACGGCGACCTGCAACCGGTCGAACCGGATTGCGGCTTAGACGAGCGTCAGCGTAACGTCAATGTTGTTACGCGTTGCGTTCGAATAGGGGCACACAATATGAGCTCTGTTGATGAAGTCCTGAGCCGCTTCGCGTGCCATGCCCGGCAACGAAATCTTCAACTCGACTTCGATGCCGAAACCATTGGGAATGGGACCGATACCCACGATTCCGTTGATCGATACATCAGCAGGGATAGCGATTTTGTCGCGCGCAGCAACGAATTGCATGGCACCGATAAAACACGCGCTGTAACCGGCAGCAAAAAGCTCTTCGGGGTTGGTGCCTTTCTCGCCCTTCCCGCCCAATCCCTTCGGCCTCGTCAGCTTCAGGTCAAGTCCGCCTTCCGGCGCCACGGCGCGGCCTTCGCGGCCTCCGGTAACTTCAGCGTGTGCACGGTACAGGACGTTTTCTATCGACATAGTCAGTTCCTTATTGATGATTCAGATAACGGGCGCAACCAGTAGCGCCCCCCGTGTTGCCTTAGTGCCCAGCGCTCTGACCGCCGTCGACGTGCAGAATTTCGCCCGTCACGAACGGCGCCGAGTCCAGATACAGGATCGCGTTGACGATGTCGCTCATCTCGCCCATATGGCCCATCGGATGGAGTGCGCCGAGTGCCCCGTGCGTTTCGGGGGCGTGCATCGGCGACTTGATGATGCCGGGAGCAACCGCGTTCGCGCGGATACCGCGCTTCGCATATTCGATTGCGAGTGACTTGGTGGCTGCGTTCAAACCGCCTTTAGTCAGCGACGCCAGTACCGACGGCACACCGTCGATGGCGTGGTCGATCAGACTGGTCGTGATGCTGACCACGTGGCCGCTGTTGTTCTTCTCCATTTCGGCGATCGCCAACTGCGTGATGTAGAAGAAACCGTTCAGATTCACGCCCGTCACCGAAGCGTAGTCTTCAGACGTATAACCGGTGAACGGCTTGGCGATGAAAACACCGGCGTTGTTGATCAGCGTGTCGATGCGGCCGAAGCGTGCCACGCCCTCGGCAATCACGCGACGCGCCGTTGCCGGATCAGCGATGTCACCCGCCACTGTCACGATGTTGGGATCTTCGGACGGCTTGATGCTGCGTGCCGTTGCGACGATGCGGTAATCAAGCTTGCGAAATGCTTTGACGGTCTCGGCACCAATGCCTTGCGATGCGCCAGTAACAACTACGACCTTTTGCGACGTGCTCATGGAATACCTCGAATATTGGATTGGGCTTTCTTGCCCACCGGGCCGGTGGCTCCGATAGGTGCCTAATCTAGGTGTATTCACGCGCTGAGCAAACACCCGCTATGGACAAACTATTTTGCGTGAGCGGAACAAATCGGATCGAGGTTCGGGGATTGATGGGCCGGCACGGGTCAAGCAACGGTTTGATTTCTTATCTTTGGCCGCCCGCCATGCGCTCGCCCCGCATCATCCTCTGTTCGCGAACGCGAGCACGACGGCGTCGCTCAGTTCGTCGGCGATTTGAATGTGTGGGGATGCCCCCGCCGCAGTGAAAATCGTGAACTCGACATCCGGCAACGAAGGCAAGCCGGCATCCGGCGGAATTACGCGCAAGCCGTGCACGAGTTGTGTCTGGACCACCGGCGTCACCGCAAAGCCAGCCTGCGCTGCGGCGCACAGACCGGCGCCGCTCGAGCACACCAGCGCTATCCGGTAATCGCGGCCAGCCCGGGCGAGTGCGGCCAATGCCACCTCACGATACGGGCACGGCTCGGGCAATACCGCGAGCGGCACTGGAACGCCGGGCGTGAGCGCAGCCCACTCGGCGCCCGCCCACACGAGCGGTTCGCGCCAGAGAACCCGTCCAGAACGGCCACCCTCGCAGCGGCCGCCGATCACCATGTCGAGTTCGGCCTGATCCATCGCGTGCAGCAGTTCGGCGGGAATGCCGACCCTGACACTGAAGGCGATGCGCGGGTAGCGCACTGCGAACGCATGCATGACATTCATCAGTCTGACGTTGGCGAGGTCGTCGGAGAGACCGACCCGGATTGCTCCCTCGCTGGGTCCGCGAAGCATCTGTGCCCGTGCGTCACGGTTGAGCGCGAGGATGGCCCGCGCGTAACCCAGCAGCAGCTCGCCGTCCGCCGTGAGCGTAATCGAGCGCGTGGTGCGCGCGAGCAGCTCGCGGCCGGTCTGTTTTTCCAGACGCCGCAGATGCGCACTGACGGCAGACTGCGTCAGATTGAGACGGGCGGCTGCGGCCGTGAAGCCGCCTTCCTGAACCACGGCCACGAAGGATCGCAGCAGCACGGTATCGAACATGGAATAGCCCTTTCCTATACAGTGCGATTCGAACTTAATTTGGCGATGACACGTCGTTTATATTTCTAATCGAAATATGTTGTGATGGCAACTCCCAACCCATTCGGAGTATCGCCATGTCTACCTTGCTGCACATTGAATCGTCTCCGCGTAAGAAGCGGTCAGCTTCACTCGACGTCGCACGCGCGTACGTGGACGCTTATCGCGACACTCATCCGGCTCATCGGATCGACGTGCTTGACCTCTGGTCAGTCGCGCTGCCGGAGTTCGACGGTGACGCGCTCGATGCCAAATATGCCGACCTGAGCGGCACACCGCTCAGCGAAGGCCAGCAGCAGGCGTGGACGAGCATCCGTGAACTCGCGCAGCGACTGCACGACGCCGATACGTTGCTGTTCTCCGTGCCGCTGTGGAATTTTTCCATTCCCTACAAGCTCAAGCATTTCATCGACGTCGTGTCGCAGCGCGGCATTCTGTTCTCATTCGATGAGCGTGGATTGCAGGGCTTGCTGAAAGAGAAGAAAGCGGTGGTCGTTTATGCGCGAGGTCTCGACTATTCAGTGGGCTCGAGCACACCCGCCCATTCGTTCGATTTTCAGCGGCCATATATGGAAGCGTGGCTGCGATCCGTCGGCGTGACCGACGTCAAGTCGATCGTCGTCGAGAAAACACTGCTTGGTCCCGAACTCGATCACGCGGCGAGACAGACGGCACGCGAGTTGGCGGCGGCGCTGGCGCAGGAAAATTAATTCGGCAAACGAAATATTTCGCGGTGCACGGGGCGGCTCAAGCGCCCCGCAATTCGCGCACGCCCTTACCTATCCGCCGCCGCAGCAAGGTTCGCAAGGTGTGGCCGTCCGCATACCCGACCTGCTCCGCAATGCGATCAACCGTGAGCTTGGTCGTCTTTAGCAGATGAACGGCCCGCTCCACCCGAAGATCCTGAATGTACTCGACAGGCGTTTTACCGAGCACGCCATTCAGACGTCGCGTCAACGTCCGCGTGGTGGTCGCCAATGCATCGGCGACAACGTCGAGCGAAATTGTCGTGTCGAGGTGTTCACGTACCCAACGGTCGAAACGCTCGACGAGCGGGTCCGAATGGGAAAGGTGATCGGAAATCGCATAGGCAGACTGCGACAAGCGCGAATCGAATACGAGGTACCTGGCGACGAGCGCCGCAAGCTCAGGGCTGTAATTGCGGATCAACCAGAGGGCAAGGTCGACATGGCTCAAAGCCGCGCCTGCCGTTAGCGCGCTACCGCTCGGAACGACGATGCGATGCGCGTCCAGGTGCACCTTCGGGTAGCGCTGCCGGAACAGTGGCGAGAGCCACCAGGTAGTCGTAGCTTCGCCACCATCGAGCAAGCCGCTTTCAGCCAGCACGAACGTACCCGTACAGGCGGCCGCAACGCGGGCCCCGCCCTCACGCCATGAACGCAAAGCACCGAATGCATCGACCACATCGTTCCGGCCGAGCACGGGCACGAGATCTTCGCCCGTCATGCGGTTGAGCGCCGGTAACACAACCCAGTCCGGCGCAGGAGCGTCGCTCATATCGTGAACGGGCACTTGCATCCCAAGTGCGGTACGCACCTCGGGCCGGATCCCCACGATAGTGATGTCAAAGCGCGTTGTGGCCATCCCCATCGTGCACGCAAGACCGTTGGCCATCGTCAGGCTATCGAGCACCGTGGTGAGACCTGTGTCGAACACTCCCTCGAGTGCGAGGACAAAAATTCGCATGGCAGGATTGGTACCAATATTGTCGATTTAGACAGTATTCCGCAGCGCACTCTGTTTGTACAGTGTCGTTCACCGCATGAATTCATCACGCGGACAACGGAGAACAGAGATGATCAGGACCGCGCTATTTGTCCGACTCGAAGCCAAACCCGGAAAGGAGCAGGAGCTTGCAGACTTCCTTGCCGCCGGTCTGGAAATGGCACGCCAGGAAGCGACTACGCCGATCTGGTTCGCCCTCAAGCTATCGCCGACCACATTCGCCATCTTCGACGCGTTTGCCAGTGAAGAGGATCGCCAGGCACACCTGCAGGGTGATATTGCCAAAGCCCTGATGGCGCACGCCGACGAGTTGCTGGCAAGCCCTCCGTCGATCGAGGCGATCGATGTTCTGGGCATGAAGAATCAACTGGCGTGAGTTGCTTGCGCCTCGGTAGCGCACCAATCCAACCCATCCAGCCGCACAAGATGCTTGTTGCAGACGTGACGTCCGCCAGCGTCTGACATTCCGATTCAATCACATTCATATAGATGGAGTAACTCGTGTCGATTCATTACAAATTAGGTGCTCTGTTTGCCGCCCTTACGCTTTCGGGCGCATCTTTTGCGCAAACGCCTGACGTCAAACCGGAACGGATTCGCGGCGATGTTGTGTCCTTCAAGGGCGAAATTCTGACCGTACACCGGAACAGTGGCGACACCGTGTCTGTCGACGTCAAACCGGACGTCGGGGTATCGGCGTTCAAACCCGCCAAGCTTTCCGACGCCAAAGTCGGTTCATACGTGGGGACGCCGGCGATCACGGGCAGCGATGGAAAATTGACGGCCACTTCGATGATCGTTTTTCCTGAGGCCGCACGCGGTACGGCCGAAGGGCATTTCGCTTACGACTTCGGTCCTAACAGCACGATGACGAATGCAAACGTAGTGTCGGTTGTCACTGGCACCAGCGGCCGCGAGCTGAATCTGTCATACAAGGGCGGCAGCAGCACGGTAACCGTACCGGCAAACGTGCCCGTCGTGACACCAGTTCCGGCAAGCAAGACGGATCTGACGGCAGGAAAGAAGGTATTCATTGTGGTTACACCGGGTGCGAACGGCGTTTATGACGCGCACGTGCTGTTCGTCGAAAAGGACGGCGTGGCGCCGCAGTTCTAACGCATTACGTCGCCGACATTGCGTGTCGTCTTTTCCATTCATTCAACAATCCTAATCGACTGTTGCGTTTTCAATATTCAAGGATTTACATGCGCTTTCCGACGTTACGATCCACCGCCGCGCAAGCCGCTGCTGCGCTCTGCCTGCTTACTGTTGCCGCCGCGCCTGCTTTTGCCGCACCCGTCAAGAACATCGTAGTCGTCCACGGCGCATTCGCCGATGCTGCAGGCTGGCGTCCCGTCTACAACATTCTGACGAAGGACGGCTACCACGTCACGCTGGTGCAACAACCTCTGACGTCGTTTAACGACGACGTGACCGCCACAAAACGCGTGCTCGATAGCCTCGACGGCCCGTGCGTACTTGTCGGCCACAGCTATGCCGGCGCGATCATTAGCGAAGCCGGGAACGACGAGCACGTGAAGTCGCTGGTCTACATCGCCGCGCATGCGCTCGACGCCGGTGAAACCATCGGTGAGAACGGCAAGAAGTACCCGGGCGGTCCGCTGTCCATCGTCGGCACATCGGACAATTTTGTTTACCTGAAACCGGCTGACTATCCGTTGCAGTTCGCGCCCGACCTGCCCCGTGCGCAAGCCGAGTTCGAGGCGCATGCGCAGATCCCGCTTGCGGCGTCCGAGTTCTCAGCGCAGGTTTCTGACCCGGCATGGAAGACAAAGCCGAGCTGGTACATGGTCGCTAAAGCCGACAAGATAATCAATCCGGAGCTCGAACGCATGTATGCATCGCGTGCTCACGCGACTACGGTCGAAATCAACGGTGCAAGCCATGCAGTGTTTGAATCCCATCCGCGGGAAGTCGCCGCCATGATCGAACAGGCAGCGCAGAAATCCGGCCAGTAAGCCACGGTGTGCATGCCCGTGACTGGAAAGGCAGCGTGTTGGCGCTCTTCCTGCCGCGGGCAACCTCATCAACTACGAGATCGCTTTGAGCCACGTAACGATTCAACCCGCCTGGGTCCGCATCACGCACTGGATTAACGCGCTCGCCGTTGTACTGATGGTAATGAGCGGCTGGCAGGTGTATGACGCCTCGCCCATCTTTCCAGTCTTGCGATTTCCTTCCTCCATCACCTTGGGTACCTGGCTTGGCGGCGCGCTACTGTGGCACTTTGCGGTCATGTGGCTGCTGGTGACTAATTTCCTCGTTTACGTCGGGCTGAATTTAGCTTCCGGACGTCTGCGTCGCAAACTGCTGCCGCTCAGCTTCAAGTCACTTACAACCGATCTCGTCGCCGCGCTGCGTGGCAAGCTCGGGCATGAAGACCTCAGCCACTACAACGCCATCCAGAAGCTCGCCTACCTGGCGGTAATCGTCGATATCACGCTGCTGGTGCTCTCAGGTCTGGCCGTGTGGAAGTCGGTGCAATTTCCGTTGCTACGCACGCTGATCGGCGGGTACGACAATGCGCGCGTCGTGCATTTCTTTGCGATGAGCGTGCTGGTTGCGTTCTTCTTCGTACACGTCGTCATGGTCGCTCTGGTGCCGCGCTCGCTGCTTCTGATGATTCGCGGACGGTAGTCCATGACTTTTCGAAAACGACCTGTGAAGCTAGATACGTTTCTTTCGTCTCACGCCGAATCCATCATCAAGGATGCACGCAGCGAACTGAAAGATCCGGCACGCCGCCTGCTCGGCAAACGAATTCTCACACTCGGCGGCATTGCGCTGCTGTCAGGCTGCAGTTTGTCCAACGACAAGTCGGTGAACACCATGCTGCGCAAGATGTCGTTCTTCAACGATGATGTGCAGGCACTGCTGTTCAATCCGAAAGAGATGGCCCCGACCTATCCGGAGTCGATGATCACCCGGCCGTTTCCGTTCAACGCGTTTTACGGCATCGACGATGTGCCCGAAGTCGACGCGGCGACCTACCGCCTCCAGGTGAGTGGCCTCGCGAATGGCAAACGCGTCTGGACACTCGACGAGCTGCGCGCATTGCCGCAGGAAAGCCAGATTACGCGGCATATCTGCATTGAAGGATGGAGCGCGATTGGCCGCTGGGGTGGCGTGCGCTTCTCCGAGTTCATGAAGCGTGCGGGCATGGACATGACGGCGAAGTACGTGTCATTGCATTGCGCGGACAACTATTGGACCAGCATCGACATGCCAACGGCGTTGCATGCGCAGACCCTGCTCACCCTGACCTATGACGGTGCGGTGCTGCCGCCGAAATACGGCTTCCCGATGAAGCTGCGCATGCCGACCAAGCTCGGCTACAAGAATCCGAAGCATATCGTCGCGATCAGTGTGACGAACGAATATCCCGGCGGTTACTGGGAGAACCAGGGCTACAACTGGTTCGGCGGCTCCTGAACAGCGCCTGAATGGCTTCTGAGCAGCGCAAGCCCGCCGCTTGCATCGCTGCGCTCGCCCCTATCAGCCCTCACCGCCAGACAACGCGGCATTGAACACCAACGAGAGCGTGCCCACCAGAATGAGGCTCGATGCCCAGACTGCGTCCAGGTTGAACCAGCTCCGTGACACGAACTTGAGCCCCAGGTAGCGATAGACCAACCAGGCCAGCAGTCCACCGACCGCGATCATGGCGGTGGCATGAACGCCGGAGACAAGCAGCGCCATCCCCAGATTGAAGTCGATCAGTGCGCGTGCGGCCTGATGCCCTCGGTCCATGTCGTACGACCGGCACAGCCCGAGGTAGATCGGCACAAGCATCAATCCAGCGCCGTGCGCGATGGCAACGGCGAAGGACCAGAGCGCAAGCCGCGACGGCGGGATACGCGCGAGGACACGCGGATGGCGCCGCCAGATTAGAAGGCAAACACCGAAGCCGATGACCAGCACACTCGCGCCGATCTGGATCTCGCGCTGCCAGGTGAGCAGCATTGCAAGCATGGCGAAAGGCACGATCACCACGAACATCGCCAGTACGTGCCCAGCCGCGAGATACAGGAGCGCGGAGAACAGCGCCCGCGCACGTTTTTCCATCAGCCCGCTAGAAACAGCGAGCGGCCATCCCATCGCCGGGTTAAGCCCGTGATAGAGGCCGCTCGCCGCGACGGCTAACCAGAGGCCGGTCTGCGGCCAGCCACTCCCAATCAAGTCCCCACCGACGGGTAGCAGAACGAATCCGTCGAGCAGTCCCCGCCTTCGAGCCGGATCTGGTGAGCCCGGTATCCGTCGGGAAAGTCGACCCAGTACTCCTCGGCCAGTGCAAGGCCGCCGCCCGGTTCAGCCCGCGCCATGACCTGTGCCGCCGGCACACCGGCCGGGTAGAACTGGTCGTCCCACGTCGAGTAGAGCGAGTTGGTCCAGTAGACGCGCTTCCCGTCACGACTGATCTCGACCATCTGCGGACCACCCGCGAAGGTCTGACCGTTCGGGTGAGGCGTGCGCCGTACGATCCCGCCGATGTGCACCGATCCCGTGAGTTTCGGCTTGCGGGGTTCCGTC
This sequence comes from Paraburkholderia aspalathi, assembly GCF_900116445.1. GTDB lineage: Bacteria > Pseudomonadota > Gammaproteobacteria > Burkholderiales > Burkholderiaceae > Paraburkholderia > Paraburkholderia aspalathi. Next base: position 18,450 of record NZ_FPBH01000041.1, on the reverse strand, counting down.
ACGTCGTATTGGCGCATTTCGCCGGTTCCCCAGCAGGCGACGTACAGGAATTTGTCGTCGATGGAGAGATCAATATCGGTGACGAGCGGCGGCACCGCGCCGAATCCCTGCAGCAAGGGCGGAAGCAGTTCCGGATCTGCGGGCTCGGGTGGAATCGTCGCGGTCTTCTCGATGTGAAACTTTCCATCCTCGCGCCACCAGGTCCAGATCGATCCTTCAAGGTTCGTCGTATCCACCACCACGCCAATGAAACCGTATTCGCGGCTGGGATCGTGCGCGGGCCGCACTTCGAGCGCCATCTGATGGTTGGCGCCGAGGTCGATCGTTTGCACGTTGCGCCGCGCCCGCAGATCCCAGAAGTGGATGTGGTGCCCGTACTTGTTCGAGAGAAGATCTTCGGGGACGATCCCGTTCTCGAATTGCGGCGGCAACGCCCACTCGCTCGACACCATGTAGTCGCGCGGCAGGTTCCACCAGAAATCGTAGTGTTTTTCCTGGGGCCCGCGGTCGATTTCCCAGCGGCCAAGGACCTCGAAAGTCTCGCAGTCCATGATAAAGATTCCCGGCGGCCCGTCTGTGCCATCCTTCCCAGCGCCGCCGAGCGTGCTGACGTAGATGCCTTCCGGTCCGCAATGAACCGTGTGGGGACGCGAGTAGCCCGTCTTGCGGAAGATTTCCTCGGGTTCGATGATCTTGTGGATCTTCGCCTGAGTCGGATGGGGCTTGGTATCCACGATGTAGATGCGCGAGGAGCGCATCCCCGGAATGATCAGATAACGCCGTTCGAGAAAGGCGTGGCCGGTCAGCGGCGACAGTGACGACGAGCAGGCGTTCCAGCCGAAGTGGTGAAACTCGTCCCCCTTGTTCGGCACCGGCACCGTGTGCACCACCTGGCTATAGGTGGGCGATCCGGGCTTCACGTCGATGACGGCGAGCGCATCGGGCTGCGAGAAATCGGGGCTGAGCAGCAGCGTATAAGCGAAGTCTTCCGCTGGCGCATCCATGGCGAGTTTCGGCGATGCGTGAAACGTAGGATCTGGGCGCATTCCCATGACGGGGTCTCCTGTCGATCTGGTTCGGGGCCGGTAGCGGATGGAGCGACCGGTTGTTTCGCGAACTTCAGCGCGCTTCCCATTTCGTCATACTTAAGCGCGTTACCGTACCCTCATTGTCGCGACATTGGACCGTTAGTGCTGCACGCCCCAACGCCGCACGGTCACGCGTTCGAGCGTATCGAACACCAGATGCTCGATCAGCAGGCCAATCACGATGACGGCAGCCAGCCCCGCGAAAACGCGATCCGTATACAACTCGTTGCGATTCTGAAAGATATACCACCCCAGCCCACCGCTGCCGGAACTCGCACCGAATACGAGTTCGGCGGCGATCAGCGTGCGCCACGCAAAGGCCCAGCCCACGCGCAGGCCGGCAAGAATCGACGGCAAGGCGGCCGGCACCAGGATCAACAGCACATGGCGCATACCGGTGAGGCCGTAGTTACGTCCCGTCATGCGCAGCGTCGCCGGCACCGATTGAAAACCGGAGTACGTGTTGAGCGCAAGCGGCCACAGCACCGAGTGCACCAGCACGAACAGCAGGCTGCCGGTGCCAAGGCCGAACCAGAGCAAAGCGAGCGGCAACAGCGCGATGGAAGGCAACGGGTTGAACATCGCGGTCAGCATCGAGAGTAAATCGCGGCCTATGCGCGTCGATACTGCAAGCGAGGTCAGAACAAAGGCGAGTGCGGCGCCAAGCAGATAGCCGCGCAGCAGCACGGACATCGACACCGCCGTTTTCTGCAGCAGTTCGCCCGACCAGACACCTTGTACGAAGGCGCTGAACGTCGCGCCGAAAGTCGGCAGCAGCAGATCGTTGTCGACCGCACGCGCGGCGATTTCCCATATCGCGATCAACACCAGCGCAATCAGCGTCTTGCGCAACCAGCTTTGCGAAAAGAGGCGCCTGCCGAGCGGAAGCGGTGCTTCGAGAACAAGTTCACCGAGCGGTTCGAGCGGACGCTCATACTCTTCGCGAACCGGCGGTAGCAGCACGGTGGGCGTACTCATTGAACGGCCTCCGTTTGTTCGAACAACAGGTGATGGATGCGCGCAACGCTGTGCTGAAAGTCGCTGCGCCCGAAACTATCCTGCGAGTACTGGTGACTGTTCAGCTCGGCTCTGACGCGGCCCGGATGCGGCGACAGCAACAGAATCCGGTTGCCGACCACGAGCGCCTCTTCGATTGAATGCGTGACGAACAGCAGCGTGAAGTTCACCTCTTCCCACAAGCGCAGCAGTTCCTCCTGCATCTTGCGGCGAGTCAGCGCATCGAGCGCGGCAAACGGCTCGTCCATCAGCAGCACGCGCGGTTGCATCGCCAACGCGCGGGCAATTGCAACGCGCTGCTTCATACCGCCCGACAACGTATGCGGATAGGCATTGGCAAACGAAGCCAGCCCCACCTTGTCGAGATAATGCAGCGCTCGTTCTTTGGCTTCTGCGCGTGAAAGCTTCTTCGCCACCTGCAGCGGGAAAGCCACGTTCTGCAGAACCGTTTTCCATGGCGGCAACTGGTCGAATTCCTGAAACACGACAATACGATCGGCGCCTGGGCCGCGCACGGCAACGCCTTCGAGCGAGATGCTGCCCGACGTCGGCTGGATAAAACCGGCCACGGCTTTGAGCAGCGTCGACTTGCCGCAACCTGAGGGTCCCAGCAGCACGAAGCGGTCTCCGCCGTAAACATCGAAACTCACGTCATGGGTCGCGCGGACGATCCGTTCACGCGTGCGGTATTCGAGGTTGACGTGTTCGACTGCGAGCAGTCTTTCGCTGGTCGCCGGAGCGGTCTGCTCAGCATCGTTCGGAAACAGCAAGGTAGGATTGGCCACCATCAGATCGCTCCCTGTAAGCCGACCGCGCGCGCCGATGAATAGCCGGCGAAGCTGGCGAAGAAAATCACGTTCAACTTCCCGCCGCGGTTGCCGGATCGTCGAAGAAATAATCCTTCCACGACTTCGGCTCGTTTTTGATAACACCGACGCGATACATGAACTGCGCGAGTCCAAACGTGTTCTGCGGCGCGACCTTGAACTGCACTTGCGGGTCCTTGATGACCTTCAGCAGCAGATTGCGGTCGATTTTCGACTGGTTCGTGCGGATGTAGATATCGGCTGCGGCATCGGGATTCGCCGAGATAAAGCGTGCGGCATCCGCCAGCGGATCGACGAACGCGCGATAGGTCTTCGGATTGTTGTCGCGGAATTTTTCTGTCGCGTACAGCACAGTTGCGGAGCTCGGACCACCCAGCACGTCGTACGAATTCAGCACGATGTGCGCCTTCGGATTGCCGGCGAGTTCCTGCTCCTGAAACGGCGGATTGCCAAAGTGCCCGGTGATTTCCGTGCCGCCCGCGATGATCGCCGCCGCGGCATCGGGATGCGGCAGCGCCTGCGTGAACTTGTCGAGGCGGTTGTAATCCTTGTCGCCCCAGCGTTTCGCCGCCGCGTACTGCAGCACGCGCGATTGCACCGACACATTGACCGCCGGCAGCGCGATGCGGTCCTTCTCCGTGAAGTCGGCGATCGTCTTCACATTGGGATTGTTGCTGACGAGGTAGTACGGCAGATTACCGAGCGACGCCACGCCCTTCACGTTCTGCTTGCCATGTGTGCGGTCCCAGATCGTCAGCAAGGGGCCAACGCCCGCACCGGCGACATCCACCGCGCCGGAGAGCAGCGCGTCGTTGACCGCGGAGCCGCCCGAGAGCTTCACCCAGTCGACCTTGATATCGAGGCCCTGCTTACGCCCTTCTTTCTCGACGAATTGCTGGTCGCGCGCCACGTTCAGCAGCAGATAGACGATGCCGAACTGCTCCGCGATGCGGATCTGCCCTTCGGCATGCGCGGGTACGGCTGCGCCAAAGCCGGCGACACCCATCGATAAAGTAAGCAGCGTGGCGGTCAAACGACGGGAAAGGGACGACCGAAGAGCGGTCGGGTGAAACCTGGCAAGCATCGGAACTCCGGTCAGCGTGTGAGCGTGTGGGTGTGGTTATAGCGGGCGGCGTTGCCGTCAGAACGGCACGTCGCCTTCAATCGTCGTGCGATACAGTTTGCGGCGCAGATGATCCGGCGTGCCAGCCGCAAGATGCATCAGCGAGCGGTTGTCCCAGAACACCATGTCGTGCTCGGACCATTGATGCCGGTACAGATGCTCGGGGCGCACACTGTGCGCGAAAATCTCTTCGAGCAGCGATTTGCTCTCGTCTTCCGGCAAGCCGATCACACGGGTCGTGAAATGCTCGCTGACGAAGAGCGCGCGCCGCCCGGTCTCAGGATGGGTGCGCACGATCGGCTGGACCACCGGTTTCACCTGTGCGATCTGCTCCGCCGACAGATTCGGCCGCCACGGGCTGCGCTTCTGCAGTTCCGCGTATTTCGCTAGATACGTGTGTTCCGCCGAACGCCCTTCCACTGCGCTGCGCAAGTGCTCCGGCAATGTGTCCCACGCAAGGTGCATGTTGGCGAACAACGTGTCGCCGCCTTCCGAAGGCAGCTCCTGCGCATGCAGAAGCGAACCGAGGCTCGGCTTCTCCTTGTACGACAGATCGGAATGCCAGTAATGACCGGCGTCACCGAGACCGATCGGCTGGCCGTTCTCGACGATGTTCGAGACGACCAGCACCTCCGGATAACCCGGCAACTGGAATTGATGCAGCACGTGAATCTGCAGCGGGCCGAAGCGGCGACTGAAGGCAATCTGCTGATCCGGCGTAATGCGTTGATCGCGAAACACCAGCACGTGATGGTCCAGATGCGCGCGGTGAATGCGTGCGAAATCCTCCTGACCTAACGGCTTGCTGAGATCGAGCCCCAGAACTTCAGCGCCGACGGGACCGTCGAAAGCGCGAATTTCGATGTGCTGGGCTTGATTGGCATGGCCAGCGGCGCTGGCGGCGGTGGGTGTAATAGCAGTCGTCACAGGAAGCTCTTCGTCGAATCTGTTCGAAGGACGCCGGCAAAGGCGAAGTCAGACGAATTTACCGGTGCATACGCGCGACGACAACGAAGCAAATCCCATACGGTTATCTGCTGGAGTGATAAACCCGATGCTTTAACGCGCTGCGGGCCGCGTTCGGCCCCAAACCCCTGTTCGCTGCAGGGCTTATCCACCAGAAGCTGTGGTCGGAGTGGTGGTCGAAACGGCCGCTGTTTCGGCCCGCTTCGTGGTGAAGTTCCAGCGTTGCGCTGTGGCCGTATCGACTGGCGCCGGCAGAAGACCCGCTCGATAGAAGGTGTCGGCGATCTTTTGCTGCTCACCGAAATTCTGCGCGTCTACAGCGCGTACGGCATAGCTGCGGCGTCCATTCGCACGCTCGATCGTCGCTGCGTCCAGGCCCCAGATCGGCGCGAGCAGCTTTGCCGCATCGTCAGGATGGCTGCGGACCCATCCCCCCGCCGACGTCAACTGTGCAACCACGATGCTGATCACATCAGGGTGAGCCGCGGCGAAGCTGCTGGACGCGAGGTAGTACCGTTGATACGAGGCGAGGCCTTCACCGTTGGCGAGGATGCGCACGTCCGGCGCTTTGTCCACCGACGCGACATACGGATCCCAGGTGATCCAGGCATCCACGCTGCCGCGCTCGAACGCGGCACGTCCATCGGCGGGCGTCAGATAGCTGATGCGTACGTCAGCAGGTGCAAGGCCCGCTTTGGCGAGCGCGGCGAGCAACAGATAGTGGCTGCCTGCCGCCTTGGTCACCGCGATGCGCTGGCCTTTCAGGTCGGCAAGCGTATGCAGCGGCCCGTCGCGCTTCACGATGATGGCCTGGGCGCCAGGCGACGGCGCTTCCTGCGCGACATACACGAAACGTGCATGAGCGGCCTGGGCGAACACCGGGACTGTATCGGCGACATCGGCGCTAAAGTCGACCGCGTCGGCGTTGAGCGCTTCGGTCAGCGGCAAGCCGCTGGCAAACTCGTTCCAGCTAATGCTGACGCCTAGCGGCGCCAGCGCCTGCTCGAGCGAACCACGCACCTTCAGGATCGTGATGAGCGTTGAGGACTTTTGATAGCCGATCCGCAGTTTTATCGGAGCCGAAGAATTGGTGGTGGTCTGCGCGTGAGCGGTACTGATGACGAGCAACGAAGTCAGCGCCGCACGAGCGAGCAAACGAAAAATAGAAAAGGTCACGGCTCGAAATTCCGGTCTGGTCAATACGATCAAACCGCGATCGTAACAACGCCGAATCGCATGGATAAGCGAGCGTTTTAGCTATGCTTAGCAGGCTAAGGCATAACGATGAAAAACGGCATTGAGAGCCAGTGCGTACTCCATGCTCTGCGAGGCGCTAACCGTCCACCGGCGCCTCGAGCCTTCTTCTGATCACGTCGATCAACGCGCGTACCTTTGCCGTCGGATAACGGGTAGGCGGAAACACCGCGTAGATGCCCTTGGGCTTTCCGGCCCAGTCCGGCAACAGGCGCACCAACCGCCCCGCCGCCACATCGTCAGCGATCGAAAAATCCGTCAGCAATCCGAAGCCACCGCCCGCGAGTGTCGCCGCACGGGCTGAATCGGCCGTATTCACCAGCAGAACATTCTCGCAGCGCACGCTTTGTTTTGCGCCTTTCACGCGCTGCAGCTCAAGCGTAAGCGGATGCTGCAAGACAGATAGCGCGACATGAGGCATGGGCGCGAGCGCAGCCGGCGTCTTCGGCTTACCCCACGTATCGATGAACTCCGGACTCGCGACGATCCATTTGACGAAACCACCCAGCTTCACAGCGCGGTAGCCCGAGTCGGCCAGTTGCCCCAGACGGATGGCCACGTCGATGCCTTCCGCGATCAGATCGACATAGTGGTCGTTGCAGACCAGTTCGATGTCGAGTTCCGGATACGCACGGCGCATCTCCACCAACGCGGGTGTCACCACCAACGCTCCATAGTCGATCGGCGCATTCACGCGCAACGTGCCGCGCAACGGCGCCGATTCCCCTGTTACGGCCGATAGCGCTTCCTCCGCCGCCTGCAAGATCTTGCAACTTGCCTCGTAGAAGGCACGCCCGCTCTCGGTCACGCTGAGCCGCCTTGTGGTTCGGACCAGCAGACCCGCGCCGATTTCGCGCTCGAGCCGCTGCAGATGCGTGCTGACCATGGTTTTCGTGAGGCCGAGACGCGCCGCGGCGGCGGTAAACGAACCCGCTTCCACCACGGCAACAAAAATCGCAAGGCGGTTCAGATTGACATCTTTTAGATCTGCCATTCGCCGATTGTCCATCTTTGATTGATTATGTTTTCTAGCTTAGCAGGCTTCTGCGCGGCGCCACGGACCGGTACGCTTACTCCATTCCAGTCGACGGTTGTCGGCTTTCCCCGCCCCAGGAGCTTTCAATGTCAGCCGCTAAACCCGCCCAGCCCATCCGCCTTCACACTACGCTTCTCTCCGGGCACGGACACCGCGTCAAGTTGTTCCTGACTTTGCTCGATCTGCCTTTTGAAGTGATCGAGCTGAACATGGCTGCCGGCGACAATCGTCGCCCGGAATACCTGAAGCTCAACCCGTTCGGCCAGGTGCCGACGATCGAAGACGGCGAGACGGTGCTGTTCGATTCCAACGCAATCCTCGTCTATCTGGCGAAACGCTATGGCGACCCGTCATGGCTGCCGGAAGACGCGCTCGGCGCCGCCACCGTGCAACGGTGGCTGTCGCTCGCAGCTGGGCAGATCGCATATGGACCGTGCGCCGCGCGGCTGGTCACCGTATTCGGTGCGCCGCTCAATCTCGACACCGCGCAGAAGATCGCGCTCAAGCTGTTCGACGTGCTCGACGCGGAGCTTGCCGACAAGAATTTCGCTACGGGCGACCACGTAAGCATTGCCGACATCGCCGCGCATACGTACATCGCCCATGCGCCGGAAGGCGGTGTCTCGCTCGAGCCGTACCCGAACATCCGGGCGTGGCTCCGCCGTGTTGAAGCGCTGCCGCGCTTCATCGCGATGCCTGCGACGAAGGCTGGACTGCTCGCCGCCTAACCAGAGAAGTGCACACGCCCTAATGGGCAGAGGCCGATATGTCCCAGCATTCTTCCAGCGCGCCGCGCGGCTGGGACGCCGCCGAGTCGCCGTTTCACGCCGCCGAACTCCTGGTACAGCAACATGCCGGAGTGGACAAAGAGGCAGAATCGATCGGTCGTCGCGGCATCCGTCGCTATATGCCGGATCAGCATCGGCAGTTTTATGCCGAACAGCCATTCATGGTGTTCGGCGGCCTCGACGCAAACGGCCAGCCGTGGGCAACCCTGCGCGCGGCCGAACCGGGCTTTGTATCGTCCCCGGACCCGCGCACGTTGCGGATCGAAGGCGGCGTTTTACCGGGTGATCCGTTGGCTGGGTACTGGCAGCCCGGCATGATGATCGGTGGCCTGGGGCTGCAGGCGCAGACCCGCCGACGCAATCGCGTCAACGGCGTGGTGTCGTCGGTAGATGGCGATACGGTCACGCTCGAGGTCATGCAAAGCTTCGGCAACTGCGCCAAATATATTCAAAGTCGTACGCCGACTTTTGTTACGCGTGGTGCAACCGGCACTGGGACACCCGTTGAGACGTCGACTCAACTCAGCGACGCGGACCGCGCAGTGCTGGCCAACGCGGATACTTTCTTTATCGCCAGCGCGAACGTCAGTGAAGATGCGGGTCCGGCTCGCGGCGCCGATGTTTCGCATCGCGGCGGCATGCCGGGCTTCGTACGCGTTGACGACGCGACTACCCTGACAACGCCCGATTTCAGCGGCAACCGCTTCTTCAACACACTGGGCAACCTGGTCCACGATCCACGCGCCGGCCTGCTGTTCGTAGACTTTGCGAGCGGCGACATGCTGTACATCGCGGCCCTCGCTGAGATCGTGTGGGACGGTCCGGAACTGGCCAGGTTTCCATTGGCCGAGCGGCTGGTGCGCTTTCGTATTACCGAAGTGCGGCGCAGCCGCCAGGCGTTACCGTTTCGTTGGTCGGAAGTCGGCTATGCGCCGCAGTTCGTGACGCAGGCTTCGGTGCCCGCTTCACTGCCAGCTTCACAACTCGAATCGCCGTGGAAAAAGCTCAAGATCGCCGCCGTGCGCGAAGAAACGCCCATGATCCGATCGTTCTATTTTGAATCGGCGGACGGCTCGCCGTTGCCGGTGTACGAGCCTGGGCAATACTTGCCGATCCGCGTCCCGGTCGACGGCTTGGACAAGCCGCTGACGCGCACTTATACGCTGTCCGACGCGAGCAACCGGCAGCAGTACCGAATCACCGTGAAACGCGACGGCGTCGGCTCCGCCTGGCTGCATGACCGCTTCGCCGCCGGCATGCAGATCGAAGCGATGGTGCCACGTGGCGCATTCACCTACGATTCAGCCAGCCCGCGCCCTGCCGTGTTCATTTCGGCGGGCATCGGCATCACGCCGATGATCACGATGCTGCATCACGCGATTGCCGCGCGCGAACCGAATAGTCCGCCCAAGCCGCTGTATTTTTTCCATGGCGCGCGACGCGACGGCGACCGGCCGTTCAGCGCGCACCTGCAGGAACTCTCGTCGCGCCATCCGGCCGTCTCGATGCACCTGTTCGACAGCGCCGCCGATCCAGCCACCCAATCGCCTTACGGCGCCTTACCCGGTCGCGTGACCCTGGCTGAAATCAAACGCGCGCTGCCCTTCGACGACTACGACTTCTATCTGTGCGGACCCGAGTCGTTCATGCGTGAACTGTATGAAGGATTACGCGCGCTCAACGTCGCCGATAACAGAATTCGCTTTGAGGCGTTTGGACCGGCAACTGTCAAACGCACGCCGGCAATCCCACCGGCGGCGGCGGAAAACGGCCAAAGCGCGCGCCCCGCAAACGTGCCGGCAAGCGACGGCGCAGGCATACCCGTGACGTTCGCGCGCTCGCAGCGCACGGTTCAATGGCTGCCGGAGAACGGCACGCTTCTCGATCTCGCCGAGGCATCCGGGATCGCCGCGCCGTCGAGCTGCCGCTCCGGGATGTGCGGCACATGCTCCACGCGCGTGTTGAACGGGCGAGTCGCCTACGAAGCACCGACGGACGCCTCCATCGAGGAAGGCCATGCCCTCATCTGCATGGGCCGGCCGGTCGCCGACGACGTCGCCGCAACGGACGGACTGACGTTGGAACTCTGAATGACGGGCCCGCCGTCCTGACGCGAATTCTGACTACGCGCACGCGGCCACTCAAGCGACAATTATTTTCGACCGGTAAGATGGAACGGAGGCCCGGCATTTTCACAGCAAATGCCGGTTTTCCCACATACCGAAAGCTTAGGGCCAGTCATCCTGATGACTCAGGCGTGCGGCGGGAGGTTGTCATGTCGGTATATGTCGATGAAGGATTCAGGCCCTGTGTCACGGAATGCGCGACTGTCGCCTTCCGCGTCTGCTATGACGATCGGGTGCAGGTCTTCGAGGTCAGCGCCGAGGCGCTGATGACCTATTGCGGGGCCGCGAGCAAGCGGCGCACGGATTTGCTCGTCGCGTTCGAAGACGCGCAACTGGAAATACTGAAGGTGGTGGAGTGCAAGTGGCCGTTCAAAGAGACCGAGCCGGTGCGCCTGGGTCTCGACGAATTCCGAATGGTCAGACATTAGGTATGCCAGAATCGCGTCCATGACCTGGATCGCCGCCCTGCCGATGTACAACGTGACACCCGCGCTCGCCACTGTGTGGCGCGAGTGGCTGGACGACGTCCTGCGCATGGTGAGCCCGGCCTGCCGCATCGTCGAGCCCGACGAAGAATTGCATGGCTTCTGGCGGCGCCCTAACGTACTGCTCTCGCAAACCTGCGGCTATCCCTTGGTGCATGGCTTGAACGAGCAGGTTCAGGTGATCGCCACGCCGCAATTCGATGCGCCGGGCTGCGCAGGCGCGGATTATTCGAGCGTGCTGGTCACGCGAGCGGAGTCGCAGTTCGATTCGCTCGCGGCGTGCCGTGGCGCGCGTGCCGCCTACAATCAGGACGATTCGAATAGCGGCATGAATGTGTTTCGCCACGCGGTGGCGCCGCTTGCGCGCAAGAGCGCGTTTTTCAGCGCGGTGCTGCGCACCGGTTCGCATCTCGGGTCGTTGCGAGCGGTGGTCGACAATCGCGCGGACGTCGCCGCAATCGACTGCGTGACGTTCGCGTTTGTCTGTGATGAATTGCCGGAACTGGCGCAAAAGGTTCGGCAAATCGGCTTGACGGCGGCATCGCCGGGCTTGCCTTTGATTGCTTCCAACAACGTGCCGTCCGCGACGATCGAGACGCTGCGCGAGGCACTCAACGAAGCGCACCGCGCCCAGCCCGAACGTGCCAAACGCCTGCGTCTGAAGGGCTTTTCCGCGTTGCCGCTCACCGACTACGAACGGATCGAGCAACTCGAAAACGAAGCGCGCGCCGCCGGCTACGCGCGCCTCGTTTAAGCACGGCCGTTACCGTTAGCCTACGTCCAGCACCAGAAGCTGCGCGCCATCGGCGACCTGATCGCCAACCGCATACAGCACTTCCGTTACGGTGCCTGCCGCCGGCGCGCCGATGGTGTGCTCCATCTTCATCGCTTCCATCACGATCAGCGGCGTGCCCTTCTCCACCACCGTGCCCGGTTCGACCAGTACGGCGATTACCTTGCCAGGCATCGGCGCGGTCAAACGGCCTTCGCCGCCTTCAGCATCCGCGGCATGGGCGAGCAGGTTCTGCCACTCGAACGCCAGCGCCTCGCCGAGGCAGAACACGTGGAACGTATCGCCGTCGATGAAAACACGCCCCGTGACTCGCGCATCGCCGATCGTCGCGCGGTATTCGTGCTGACCGGTGCCTTCCGACCAGGTGAAGCCTTCGCGCACGCCGTCGTGTTCGAGCGTTTGCGTGGCGCCGTCGCGAGCAAACGTGGCCGTGAAAACGCTTTCGTTTTCGACGTCACGCCAGCCGAGCGTCTGCGTATAGCCACTGTTCAGACGCCAGTGCGAGAGTGCATCCCACGGCGACGCGCCGTGCGCCGTGCCGCCTTCACGCGTCAACAATGCTGCGCAAGCAAGCGCCAGCGCTTCCTTGAAGGGCTTTTTCACGGGCGCGAACAAGGCGTCGTGATGACGCTCGATCAAACCCGTATCGAGATCGCCCGTCGCAAACGGTTCGCTCGTGACAATGCGTTGCAGGAACTCGACGTTGGTGTGCGGACCGACCACTTCGCAGGCACGCAGCGCACGATTCATCCGCGCGAGCGCCTCTTCGCGCGTCGCGCCGTGGACGATCAGCTTGGCAATCATCGGATCGTAGAACGGCGTGATGGCGTCGCCTTCGCGTACGCCGCTGTCGATACGCACCGGCGCCTTGCGGTCGGGCTCGCCTAGGGTGAATTCGACGCCTTCGGGCATGCGCAAATGCTTGAGCGTACCCGTCGACGGCAGGAAGCCGCGGGCAGGATGCTCCGCGTAAATGCGCGCTTCGATCGCATGGCCGTCGATTTTCAGTTGCTCTTGCGAGAGCGGCAACGGTTCGTCAGCGGCGACGCGCAGTTGCCACTCCACCAGATCCTGTCCCGTCACCATTTCCGTGACCGGATGCTCGACCTGCAGGCGCGTGTTCATCTCCATGAAGTAGAAGTCGCCCGTGCTGGTCATGATGAACTCGACCGTGCCCGCGCCCACGTAATTCACCGCGCGCGCGGCGGCCACGGCCGCTTCGCCCATCTCACGTTTGACCTCCGCCGACAAGCCCGGCGCCGGCGCTTCTTCCAGCACCTTCTGGTGACGCCGTTGCACCGAGCAGTCGCGGTCGAACAGATACACCGCGCCGCCGTGACGGTCCGCGAACACCTGCACTTCCACGTGACGTGGCCGCGTCAGATACTTTTCGATCAGCACGCGGTCATTGCCGAAACTGCTGGCCGCTTCGCGTTTGCACGACGCCAACGCCGCCGCGAAGTCTTCCGTGCGCTCGACCACGCGCATGCCTTTACCGCCGCCACCCGCGCTCGCCTTCAGCAAGACCGGATAACCGATCGCATCGGCTTCACGATGCAGCAACTCAGCGTCCTGATCGTCGCCGTGATAACCCGGCACGAGCGGCACGGCCGCCGCATGCATCAGCGCCTTCGCGGCCGCCTTTGAGCCCATGGCGGCGATCGCTTCGACCGGCGGTCCAATGAAGACGATGCCGGCCGCTTCGCAGGCATGCGCGAAATCTTCGTTTTCCGACAGAAAACCGTAGCCCGGATGCACCGCCTGTGCGCCGGTTGCGCGAGCGGCTTCGATGATGCGCTCGACCCGCAGATAGCTTTCCGCCGCGGTCGATCCGCCGATATGCACCGCCTCGTCGCATGCGGCTACGTGTTTTGCGTTGGCGTCCGCATCGGAATACACGGCCACACTCGCGATACCGAGCCGCTTGCAGGTCGCGGCGACGCGGCACGCAATCTCGCCTCGGTTGGCAATCAGGATCTTGTTGAACATGAGGTGTCTCGGTGAATGTCCCGCTCGGGCTGTTGTTCTGATGAGGGCTGACGAGCGCCTCGGAATGTCTGCTTGTTTGCGCTTCAGTTGCGCCACGAAGGTGTGCGTTTTTCGAGGAACGACGCGACGCCTTCGCGGCCTTCCGCGCCGGCTCGCGTGCGCGCGATGCGCGCCGCCGTGTCCTCGATCAGCGCCGCGTTCAACTCACGGCCGGCGATATCCTGTACGAGCTGCTTGCAGGCACGCACCGCTTGCGGACCGTTTGCGCAAAGCGTCTCGGCGATCTGCTGCACGGTAGCGTCGAGTTGTTCCGCGCTGACCGCTTCGCTAACCAGGCCGAGGCGGAACGCCGTCGCGCAATCGAACTGCTCAGCGGTCGCGAAGTAGCGGCGCGACGCCTGCTCACCCAGCGCGCGGATCACGTACGGCGCGATGGTGGCCGGGATCAGGCCGAGACGCGCTTCCGACAGGCAAAAACGCGCGCTCTCCACCGCGACGACGATATCGCACGCCGAGATCAGACCCATGCCGCCAGCGTAGGCGTCGCCGTTCACCCGTGCGATTACCGGTTTGCTGCAGCGATAGATCGACGACAGCATGTTCGCCAGCAGCATCGCGTCGGCACGGTTCTCGTCGTCCGAGTAACCGGCCATCTTCTTCATCCAGTTCAGATCGGCGCCCGCGCAGAATGCCTTGCCGTTCGCGGCGAGCACTACCGCACGCACGTCGTCGCGCGCGTTCAGGGCCTTGAAAACCGAGGTAATCTCGGCGATCATCGTTTCATTGAACGCGTTGCGCACGTCAGGCCGATTCAGCGTGACCGTGGCGATCTGCCCGGCGAAAGCGACATTCAGCGTTTCGTATTGCATCGTTACAGCTCCTGCGCGTTGCGCTCTGTCACATTCTGAACACGCCGAAACGCGTGTCTTCGATCGGTGCGTTCATCGTCGCCGAGAGGCCGAGCCCAAGCACATCGCGCGTTTGCGCCGGGTCGATCACGCCGTCGTCCCAGAGACGGGCGCTGGCATAGTACGGGTGGCCCTGATGCTCGTATTGATCGCGGATCGGTTGCTTGAACGCCTCTTCTTCTTCCGCGCTCCACGCACCGCCCTTGCCTTCGATGCCGTCGCGCTTGACCGTGGCCAGCACCGAGGCCGCCTGCTCGCCGCCCATCACCGAGATCCGCGCGTTCGGCCACATCCACAGGAAGCGCGGCGAATACGCGCGGCCGCACATGCCATAGTTGCCTGCCCCGAACGAACCGCCGATGATCACCGTGAACTTCGGCACCTTCGCCGTGGCCACCGCCGTCACCATCTTCGCGCCGTTACGCGCGATGCCTTCGTTTTCGTACTTGCGGCCCACCATGAAGCCCGTGATGTTCTGCAGGAACACCAGCGGAATCTTGCGCTGGCAGCACAGTTCGATGAAGTGCGCGCCCTTGAGCGCCGACTCCGAAAACAGAATGCCGTTGTTCGCGATGATGCCGACCGGATGTCCCCAGATATGCGCGAAGCCGCACACGAGTGTGGTGCCATAACGGGCCTTGAATTCGTCGAACGCGGAATCGTCGACGATACGCGCGATTACCTCGCGAATATCGAAGGGCTTGCGCGTATCGACGGGAATCACGCCGTACATGCTCTTCACGTCATAGCGCGGCGGCTTCGGCTCCTGCAACGCCACCGGCACCTGCTTCGTGCGATTCAGATTGCCGACGATGCTGCGCGCAATACCCAACGCATGCGCGTCGTTCTGCGCGAGATGATCGACCACGCCCGACAGACGCGTATGCACGTCGCCGCCGCCGAGGTCTTCCGCGCTCACCACTTCACCGGTTGCGGCTTTGACGAGCGGCGGTCCGCCCAGAAAAATCGTCCCCTGATTCTTGACGATGATCGATTCGTCGCTCATGGCCGGCACGTAGGCGCCGCCTGCCGTGCACGAACCCATCACGACGGCGATCTGCGGAATGCCTGCCGCGGACAGATTCGCCTGATTGAAGAAGATGCGGCCGAAGTGATCGCGATCGGGGAACACGTCGTCCTGATTCGGCAGATTCGCGCCGCCCGAGTCGACCAGGTAGACGCACGGCAGATGGTTTTCGGCGGCGATTTCCTGCGCCCGTACGTGCTTTTTCACGGTGACGGGATAGTAGGTGCCGCCTTTGACCGTCGCGTCATTGCAAACGATCACGCACTCCTGCCCCGCGATACGGCCAATGCCGGTGATGACGCCCGCGCCCGGCGCATCGTTGTGGTACATGCCATAGGCTGCGAGTTGCGAGAACTCGAGAAACGGCGTGCCAGGATCGAGCAGTTTCTCGATGCGGTCGCGCGGCAGCAGCTTGCCGCGGCCCGTGTGTTTGTCGCGCGCCGCCTGCCCGCCACCCAGCGCGAGTTTCTCGACCTTCGCGCGAAGATCGGCGACCAGCGCTTCGAGCGCCGCCGCATTGGTGCGGAAGTCGTCCGAGCGCGGATTCAGTTTTGATTCGATGATCGGCATTGCTTGGAATCTCCTCTGTCGATCGGAGTTGGATGCAAAGCCCTTACTCCGATCCCATGCAAAGTGTGGCTCAAGCCGTCTCGGCGAACAGTTCGCGGCCGATCAGCATGCGGCGGATTTCGCTCGTGCCCGCGCCGATTTCATAGAGCTTCGCATCGCGCCACAGACGGCCGACCGGATACTCGTTGATATAGCCATTGCCGCCGAGAATCTGGATTGCCTCGCCGGCCATCCACGTCGCTTTTTCAGCCGTGTAGAGAATCACGCCCGCGCAGTCTTTGCGCACCTGGCGCACGTGGTCCTTGCCGAGCGTATCGAGTTGCCGGCCCACCGCGTAGAGATACGCGCGGCACGCTTGCAGCGTGGTGTACAGATCCGCGACCTTGCCTTGAATCAGCTGGAATTCGCCGATCGGCTGACCGAATTGCTTGCGGTCGTGGATATACGGCACGACTGCGTCCATAACCGCGACCATGATGCCGGTCGGACCACCGGCGAGCACGGCGCGTTCGTAATCGAGGCCGCTCATCAGCACCTTCGCGCCGCCGTTCAACTGGCCGAGGATATTTTCTTCCGGCACTTCGACGTCCTGGAACACCAATTCGCCGGTGTGCGAACCGCGCATGCCGAGCTTGTCGAGTTTTTGCGCGACCGAGAAACCCTTCATGCCCTTCTCGACGATAAACGCGGTAATGCCACGCGAATTCGCTTCGGGATCGGTTTTGGCATAGACGACCAGCGTGTCGCAATCCGGGCCGTTGGTGATCCACATTTTCGTGCCGTTCAGCACATAGTGATCGCCCTTCTTCTCCGCGCGCAGCTTCATGCTGACGACGTCCGAACCCGCGTTCGGTTCGCTCATGGCGAGAGCGCCGATGTGTTCGCCGGAGACCAGCTTGGGCAGATATTTTTCCTTCTGCGCTGCCGTGCCGTTGCGATGAATCTGGTTGACGCACAGATTCGAGTGCGCGCCGTACGAGAGACCGACCGATGCCGACGCGCGCGAGATTTCTTCCATCGCGATCATGTGCGCCGTGTAGCCCATATTCGCGCCGCCGTACTCCTCCGAGACCGTCATGCCGAGCACGCCCAGGTCGCCGAATTTTCGCCACAGGTCCATGGGGAACTGATCCGTGCGATCGATTTCCGCGGCACGCGGGGCGATTTCTTTGGCGGCGAATCCGGCGATGCTGTCGCGCAGCATTTCGATTTCTTCGCCGAGCGGGAATTGCAAACCGGGCAGGTTGCTCATTGCAGTGTCTCCAGAGTTCGTTGGCGGACCGGGTTGCCTGGGTAGGCACCGGCCCGTCTGAGTGCGGCTCAGCTGGCGGCAGCGGCCTTATGGGCCGCCATTACCGCCCCGCACGAGGCGCGAAACGTTCAAGGCGCATTTCACGCCAGATTTACGTAAGCGTCAAGTGGTATTTTTGAGTATCACTCAGAAACCGGTTGGCAGGCGTCTGGAGCCGCTATACAGTGATGGGATGGGTGTGACCGAGGCGATTGGCCTCACAAAACTGAACTGGACTCATATGACGGTTGCCATGAAGGCTGAGTTACCTGCCTCGCGCCGCCAGCCGGCGGGGCGCAAGTCTCAGCAGCGCGTGAAAGAGATCTTGCAGGCGGGGCGCGACGTGTTCTCCGAGAAGGGCTACGAGCGCGCGACGACGGCGGAGATTGCGCAGCGCCTGGGGATTTCCGAGGCGACGGTATTCAGTTATTTCCGCGGCAAGCGCGAGTTATGCGCGCGGGTGATTGGCGACTGGTACGACGAGATCATTGAAGCGATCGAGTCGGGGCTGCCACGGGATGGCAGCGTGCGGCAGCAGTTTGCTTTTATTGTGCGGACGCATTTGCGGTTGATGCTGGTGAATGGCACGGATCTGTGTGCTTTGGTGTTGTCGGAGGGCCGGGCCCGGCATCATGAGTTGAGTGAGGCGCTGACTGAATTGCAGCGGCGGTATACGGCGCCGTTGATGAGGGTGTTGGCGCAGGGCCAGGAGACGGGGCAGATTCGGGCTGATATGCCGTTGAGGTTATTGCGGTCGATGGTGTTTGGGCCGATGGAACATGTGCTGTGGGACGCTACGCTGGCTAATCGGCATATCGATATTGACGCTACCGCGGGGCAGTTAATCGATGTGTTGTGGGCGGCTTTGATGCCGCCGGATTTGGAGGTTAGTGCTTTGCAGCAGTTCAGGGCTGAGGTTGGGGAGGCTAACCGGAGGTTTGAAGAGGCGATTCGGGCGCCTCGCGGCGGCTAGTGGTTTTGGTTTTTGGCTTTTTTGCCTTTTGCGGCGGCATTGGCCGTGTTCTTGGGGCTTTGGCCTTTCCTTGTTCTGGCTTTGGTGCCTTGTTTTGTTAGTGGTCTATTAGCGTTGCCCCTGTGCGGGGCGGCACTGTAGTGGTCAAGTAAACCTGGACACCCGGAAAGGGGAATATTTAAAAAAGTG